>AP017424.1:2400000-3600000 GCA_002355495.1 Streptomyces laurentii | reverse complement strand
GCCCGCCACACCTCGCCCATGCCGCCACGCCCGACACACATCTGCAGCCGATATCGGTCCGCGACCAGCACCTGAGCCACCCTTCTCCTGGACGACTCATCGTAGAGCGGCTCCCAACTCCCGCTTCCCCCGCACCCACCACGGCCGGTCCGGCGGTCGCAGCCGCACCGGCCCCCGGGAGCGGCCTCGGCTCCTATGACGGCACCGAGAGGGTTCGCCGAGGTGTAGCCTCACTGCCCCGGTCTGCCCTTGCCGGCGGGCGTGCGTGGCTATAGTGACGGAATTCGAGAATCGGGAGATGCTCCAGTGTCGTCGCAGGAAGAGTCCCGGACCGAGGCGATGAAGGCGGCCCGGCGGATCCCCGGCTTGCGGCACGAGTCGAGCCGCATGAGACGAGCCAGGACGATCACGGGCTCGGCCGCGGCTTGTGCCGCGCTTGGCTGACATGGCCCCTCTGGACAGCGCGCCGCACCGTCGTTCGCGCCGGATGCCGTTCTGGTCGCTGCTCGACGACGACAGCAGGAACGAACTGCTCGGCATCGGGAGCATGGTGACCTTTCCGCTCAGGGATACCCTGCTGCGGCAGTACGACCTCACGGACCATCTGCTCGTCGTCCGGCGCGGTTGTGTCAAGGTCGTCGCCAACTCCGCCGCGGGCTACCAGGCCGTACTTGCCATCCGTAATGCCGGAGACCTGCTGGGCGAGCAAGCCGCGCTGGACGGTGGACCACGCTCCGCCACGCTCACCGCCTTGACCCGCGTCGAGGCCCTGATGATTCCCTCGCCCACGTTCCGTGCCGCCGTCCGGTCCGCGCCCGTCATCGCGTTCGCGCTGCAGCAGGTCCTCTCCGAACGTCTACGCGAGGCGGACGGCTTCCGGGCCGCCGCCGGCTCGGAAGCCGTCCAGGCACGGCTCGCCGCACTGCTGCTGGAACTGGGCGCGGAGTACGGGCGCCCCGTGGGTGACGGCTCCGTACTCATCACCCTGCCCCTGTCCCAGGACGACTTCGCCGGTCTCGTGCTCAGCTCGCGGCGGACGGTCAGCCGTGTTTTCGAGCAGTGGCGCGGGCGAGGCTGGGTCACGACGGGGCGCAACAAGCTGACCATCGACCGGCCGGACGAACTGAAAAGGCTGAGCAGCAGCGGGCATTAGCGCCGTCCGAGGGAAGCGAGCCGGCCGGTGCGGGTCACACCGCGTCCCAGGACAGCGTGCTCAGCCCGTGCTCCTCGGCCAGTGCGTTCCAGTCGGACACGAAGTCCTTCTTCGCGCGCGTAGCCCGCGTATTGGCATCGGCTGCCTCCTGCCACTGCGACGAGGACATCACGGCCTCTGGCGTGCAGTCATCCGCCATCTGCTCGGCCAAGTGAGCGTAGGCGCGGTCGGCGGCGGCCGACGCCTCCCATCCGGATTGGAGGCTGCCCGTCATGGAAGAGGACAGCAGATTCGTGTCGAGCGCTTCCAGATCCCGTAGAAGATCGTCACGCGCGGTTGCCGCCTCCTCGAAGACGTCCTTGGTCTCCTGAAGGCCGGAATATCCCGGGCAGGAGGACATCCGGCGGACGGCCTCGCCGACGCTGCCGCGGTTGCCCTCGTTCCTCGCCAGCAGGCCGCTCAGGGCACGCGCCTGTTCTTCCTCGGAGTCCGAGGCGGACGGGCTGGAGCCACCGGATCCGTAGCCTTGGCCCGCGGGCCCGGAGTCGCTGGACGAGGACGTCTCCGTCATCTTCTCGTAGACGTCGGGACCGTAGAAGATCGCCAGGAGGATCAGCGCGATCGCGAAGAGCCACCTGCCGGCGCTGGAATCGTTCGACGGGGGTGGCGTTCCGGGAATCGGTGGAGGTGGAGGTGGAGGTGGAGGTGGCGGCGGTGGTGGTGCTGTCTCGCCAGTGTTCTGTGGCGTGAAGGCGGGGGCCGGGGCAGCCTGCGGGAGCGTCGCGGGCGCTGCGTTCACCGCCTCGGTCAGGGCCGGCAGCCACTGCTCCGGCGTCGGACGCCGGGCGGGGTCGGCGAGCAGGCTCTGCTCCGCCAGCTGCCCCACGGCCGGGGCGGTGGCGGTCAGCACGCCGAGGTCCTGCCCCTCCTGCTTGCCGGCGAAGAGCCTCGCCGCCAGCAGCCCGAATTTGTACGCGTCGCTCGCCGGGGTCCCCTTGGGTTCGCCCGCGGGCACCTCCCAGTTGGTGGTCTCGGCCTGGGGCATCAGCGAACGGCCGCGTAGGAGCATCGCGTCGCAGTCGATGAGGAAACAGCCAGGTGTGCCGTCGAGGGAGAAGAACATGTTCTTCGGCGAGATGTCCCCGACGACGACACCCAGGGAGTGCAGCCGTCCGAGGGTGCGCGCGAAGTCCAGAAGCAGCTCGAATCGCTGCCGGGGGCTGATCGTGATGCCCGCGGTGTCGAGATATCCGGTGTCGTTCAGCAGGTACTCGAAGCCCGCGGCCTTCTGCACCCCCGGGTCGAAGGCGAACGCGCGCATGAACTGCGGGGGGATCTGGCGCATGAGGAATCCGCAGACCCCACCGGAATCGGTGACAAGACTCGCGGGCCAGGCCGTGCAGTTCGCCAGCCACGCGCCGGTGCCGCGCTCCAGGGAAGGGAGGAAGGCCACCATGTCGGCGAGGACACCAGCGTTCTCCAGAGGCCGTACCTTCGCGTGGTACTCCTTGTACGCCACCGGCCAGGACCCGTTGATGGTCCGGTCCTCGACCGCCCACACCGTGCCCTGCCCACCGGCCGCGAATCTCTGCCCCTTCGCGATCCGGCCGATGTCCATGGCCCCCGGATACGCGTGGTTCATCCCGTCGGTCCTCCCCCCCAGTACGCCGTCGTATCCCCGCTCTCGTCGAGGCGGTGCCGCGGCCAGACCGCCAGCAGTGTCCGGTCGTCGTCGAACGTCTCCCAGGAGAAGTCCAGCAGCTGGGCGAGGGCCAGCGGCTCACGCGGCGGACGCCCCAGCTCCCATGCCATGCGCTTGCCGATCCGGCCCGTGCCGTCACCCAGCGGATCGCCGAACCCGTCCGTCCCGATCAGCAGCGTCCCGTCCGCGGGGAGCGTGTACCAGGTCCCTTCGATCGACGGGGGCACCCAGGGAAGCGCCGCCACCGCGTGGGAGACGAGTCCTTCCGCACGCTCCTTCGTGTCGCCCCGCAGCGGGCGGAAGCGGCCCTCGTGGAGCATCCAGGCGCCGCTGTCACCGACGTGCACCAGATCGACCTCCAGCTTTCCGCCCTCGGCGAGCCGTACCAAGCCGGTCACCAGCGTCGTGGCCAGCAGGGTCTGGGCCTCGCGCTTCTGTTCCGGGGACGGCTCCGCACCGCGGGTCACCCGCATGAACAGCTGGTAAGCGGACGACTTGACGGTCCGGGCCCAGTCGACCTGCGGCCGTCCGTCGTCCAGCTGTCGCAGTACGTCGGCGACGGCGGTACGGCAGGCCAGTGCGGCACCCACATGCGACTGGGCGGCCGCCGAGACGCCGTCCGCGACCGCGAACACCACTGTGTCGGTCGGCTCGTGAGCCGCCACCACGATGTCGTCCTGGCGGGGCTGCCCGCTGTAGCGGTGCGCGTCCCCGCGCACGGAGGCCAAGCGGACGGTGAGCCCGCGCGTCGACCAGCCGTCGAACAGTGTGTCAGGGCGGTAGGGGTCCGCGGGCGGCGGCTTCGGTTCGAACGAGGCGGCCGGCCGGCCGAGCCGGATGCGTTCCCAGGGCACGGGCTTCGCGTCCGGGTCCCGCGGCTCCCGGGTCGTCGGTACGGGAGCCGAGGAGACGTGCCCCGGCTGGCGGCGAGGCGGTACGGGCCCCGCAGGCTGCGTTCGTCCCGGCGCCGGTCCCGTCTCCGGGGGCAGCGCCTGCCTCGGCGGCTGGACAGGCCCCGCCGACTGCGCCCCCGACGACGGCACGTGCCGCGCCGGGCCCGGGGCCCCGTGCCCCGAATCCGCCGGGGAGCCGGGATACGGTCCCGGCTCGTGTGCGGGCCTCGGCGGAATGGCCCGCGGTCCGCCCGGCGGGGGAACAGCGGGGTAGCCGCCGTTCCCGGGCGCGGCCGAGGCACGGACGTCGGGCGGCCGGCTTTCCGCCGGGGACGGCACGGCGCTGGAGGATCCGGCGGGCTCCGCCTCGTCCTCCCGCCAGCGCCACGAGTCGTGTGTCACGGTCACACCTCGTCAATCGCGAGCCGGAAGCCTTCCGGCCGCTCGACCACGAGCTCCGCCTGGCCCGCGGCCATCGCGTTGCCGGACTCCACCACGCTCCTGGTGAGCGCGGTGAAGAAGCGGGCGATGGACTCGCCCAGCTGGGCACCGGGCATCGAGATGAAGGCGAACTCAGGCTGCGTGGCGATCGCGAGCATCGTCTGGGCCTCGGCCTCGCCGATGCCGCAGGCGATGATGTTGGGCGCCGCCTTGGTCACCGAACGGTCGGTGAGTTCCCGGTGCCTGTCCCGCCATGCCTCCCCTGCGTTGGGCAGGCCGTCGCTGAGGAAGAACACCGCGGGCCGGTGGACGCGGTAGCCCTGGCTCTTGAGCGTGTCCACGTCCTGCGGAATCCGGCGCAGCAGCGCGGCGAAGGCCGCCTCGTAGCTCGTGCCCCCGTTTGCCGTGAGGCGGGGCAGCTCGCTCGCGGCCCGCAGATCGGCCAGGATCAGCCGCTCGGTGACGGTGTTGGAGAATCCCAGCACCGAGAAGCGGACCTTCGCCGCGGCCATCGGCTCGCCGAGCAGGGCCCGGTGGAGCGAGGCGAGTCCGGCGTTGAGGTCACCGACGTAGGAATGCATGGAACCGGACTCGTCCGCCAGGACGTACACCGGCAGCAACTGTCCTTGGGTTTCAGCCATGACTCTCTCGTTTCTCAGTTCTCTACTCGACGTCCTGGATGAGGCGCAGTCCCCGCGGGCGTTCCGGACGGAGCTCGGAAGAGCCCGCCACCGCGCTCCGCCCCAGGTGGAGCACGGTGTTCTGGAGGAGCATCGAGAACTGCGCCGCCGACTCCGCGAGGTGCGCCTGCGGGTCCGCCTCGACGGCGAACTCCGGGTGACTGGCGATCCGTGTCACCGTTCGCCGGTCGATCGCCCCGATGCCGCAGGCGATGACGTTCGGCCGGTAGGGGTGCCGCATCAGTTCCTGCTGTACGGCCCGCCACCGGCCGGAGTCCTCCGGGTCTCCCGCGACGAGGAAGAAGACGGTCGGCCGGTTCACGCGGGTCACCTGCTGCTTGAGCCGTTCCGTCTCCAGCGGTACGAGCTCCAGCAGACGTCGGAACACCGGTTCGTAGCGACAGCCGTTTCCTGACTGGAGGTCGGGGACGCCGGTCTGCCAGGACACCTCGGTGAGGGGCATTCGGACATCCGCCGTGTCGGAGAAGGTCAGCAAGGACAGCCGGACGGCCGAGGCCACATCCGGGCTGAGGGCGAGTGCGGTCTGCAACGAGCTGAGCGCGTCCCGGAGTTGGGTGACGCAGCCGGCCGCGGCGGGAGAGGTGTCCAGGACGACGTACACCGGCGCGAGCCCGGTTGGTGTCGGGCGCGCGTCCGCGGCGGGCGAGGCTGGCGTGCCGCCGGACTCCTGCGCGGCGCCGGGACGGGTCCCGCCCCACGGCGGGGCCGCCGGAGGTGCGGACGGGGACGCCGGGTACTGCGCCGCCGGCGGCAGCGCCTGTGCGGCCGCCGGTGCCGTTCCCATGGGCGCCCCGATGGCAGGCGGCAGCATCCCGCCGAGGACGCCGTTGCGTACGTCGGGCAGGTCCACTTCCCGCACGATGTTCTTGTCGACCAGGAACCGGAACATCTCGATCTGCCGTTGCTCCTGGTCCAGGGCCCGCGCGTGGCGGCCCTCTTCCCAGCGCAACAGCAGATCCATCGCCTTCTCGGTGTCGGCCGGGTGCTTGGCGAGATGTTCGACGACGAGACCGCGAAAGTCGAGCTGTACGGCGGCGAGGGCGGCGCGAGCCTGTTGCTCTCGCTCTATCTGGGCCACGTGTTTGATGTCCGTGATGACTTCTTCGTGGCGGGTGTTCCCGACGACCTGCGTGTGCTCCCAGCGGCCCCGCTCCCAGTCGCGGGCCGCCTGGGTGCGGCTGCGGACGAACTCGCGGACCGCCTCGTCGGGTTCGAGCTGCACATCGCAGTAGTAGAGCGTCAGACCCTCCGGTAGCGGGATGGGCAGTGCCAGCGACCCGTTGATCCTGGCCTGTGCCTCGAATGCCTCGTCGATCGCGAACTGCATCGCGTACGGACGGATCCTGCTGATCAGATACGGGTATACGGCGCTGAGCACATCGGGGAGATTGCCCCGGACCACCGCCACCGGATCGTGCACGCGGAATCCGACGTCGATCGTCGCTTTGAAGCGGTGCGCCTGGTCCTTGCAGGTCAGCGGGGTCTTGGTGAGCACGGCCGTACGCCGGTGGTCACCCAGGTCCACGACGTAGCAGAGCTTGTTCTTGTGCAGCCACTTCTGGGTCGTCGTCCGGTGCTTCGGCGACTCGACCTCCCAGCCACCGCTGTCCAGGGGATAGACGACCGCGAAGTGCGGCGGCAGGTTGGGCAGGGTGCCGATCTTGGCCCGGAGCAGTGGGCGGTCGTTGAGAATCAGAGAGAGGGACACGTCAGACCCCTTCCAGATCGAGCTGGGCATGAACGACGGCGGCGGTCAGCGGCAGCGGTGCCAGCTCGTCCGGGTCGGTCCAGTCGGTCGCGCACCGCCTCAGGATCCGGCCCGTCCTCGGGTCCCCGTACGCGATCGCGCCCACCATCAGCTGGAACATGGAACGCAGCGCCTCGTCGAGTTCGGCGACCGTGGCCCAATTGCGCAGCACCTGTTGCGCGTTCCCGCCGAAGTCCGCGTGATTGAGCGACTCGCGCCACAGGGCGATGAACGCCCCACGCAACTCCTCCTGCCGGTCTGCCAGATAGAGGAGCTTCGGCCAGTTCTCGGCCTCGTTCCCGACCCCGGCTCGTCCTTGCCCACCACCACCTCGGTCGCGACGATGAGGAACGAGAGCAGTGCCGTGGGCCGCATCCGGTGGTCGGCGGACCGCTCGTGAAGGGTGCGGAGCACCAGTCCCGTCGAGTCGGTGTTCCGCTCGAGCAGGTCGGTCAGGCTGTGGCCCACCGCCACCGCCACGGCCACCCGGTCGACGACGGTGAGGCGCGCCAGCGCCGCGACGGCCGGACCGGGGTCCTCGCGCATGCCGTACGCCCGGGCTGCCGTCGCCTGCGCGTAGGGCTCGCTCCGGTCGGCGAACCACCCCTCCACCAGCATGTCGGCCCGCTCCGCGATCCAGGGATCGCGCGAGGCGACCCGGAGCGCGTAGGCGACGGCGTCGCGCCGCAACGGGCTCTCGCTGCGCGCCCACGGGTGGAAGACTCGGTCGCAGAGGTAGGTGTACGACTCGGAGGCGATGACCCCGAGCGCCGCGGCCGCGTAGACCCGGACCTCTTCGGCGGGGTGTACGACCAGTGCCGACAGCCAGTCGAGCAGTTCGCTCTGGACCTCGTATTGGATCCACGCGTGCCGGATGACCCGCGGCGGATAGGCCGGATCCTTGTACTCCAGCGCCTGCCCCGGCTCGCCGTCCTCCTTGCCGATGGCGTGGGCGCGCAGCCGGGTCAGCTGCCTGCGCCGCGGGGCGCCGAAGGGGTCCTTGACGCGGGGGAGTTCGTTGCCGGGCCCGGCCATCAGCACATGCGGGCGGTCGTCCTCCAGCCGCTCGCGCAGCGCGCGGGCGGCCGTGGCGATGTACTCCTGAGGCAGCCCGTTGAGCACGGCGAGAGCGATCGCGAGACTCCGAACGGAGGGCTCCCGCAGGCTCTCCATCCAGATGTCGAAGTCCTCGTCGGCCTGGCGGGCGAAGCGTCTCTTGACGGCCTCGGGGTCCAGCTCGCCGGTCTCCCACTCCTCGGCGATCGCCGACGCCAGATCGGCCGCCCGCTGGCACGCGAGGCCGTCGAGGAGTTCGCCCAGCAGCGTGGTGATCCCGCCGTCGGCGAGAAGCCGGTCGCGGACCGCGTCCCCCACGCGCCAGCGCAGATGCGAGGAGACGATGTCGCGCGGGCCGGGCGCCTCGGTGACGTCGACGACGGCCGTGAGGAGTTCGCTGTCCGTGAGCTCGGTGCTGGAGACGGTGATCACCAGCCACGCACCGGCGAGGGCGAGCGCGCCCCGCACCTTCTCGTATTCCGCTCCGCGCAGCCCGTCGATCCCGGACGGCTGGTCGAGCAGGAAGGCCGCACCGCGCTCGATGGAGTCCCCGCCGCGCTCCAGGAGGTCGGCGAGGGAGCCGAAATCGACATCGCTGTCCAGGTGGTACGTGGTGGTGGCGCCCATGCCCTGGAGCAGGCGGACGGCCATGGCCGTCTTCCCGTGACCGGGGGCGCCGCGCAGGATCAGCAGATGCCGGCCCGCCAGGGCCTCCCGGGCAGCAGGCAGACCGGGGTGCTCCTGGTAGGCAAAGCGCACCGGCTCGGCCAGGAACGGGGAGAGGGTCCGTAGCCGCCGCCGGCCGCCGTCCAGGAGCAGGACGTATTTGTCGCCGCCGACGACATCGCCCTCGACGTTGGCGAAGGCGTTGCGCAGCCGGTCGTGGCGCAGAGACCCCTGTCCCATGGCGCCGGTGGCCTCGAAGGACTCGGTTCCGGGCCCGGACCGCGGGGGCTCGCCCGGGGCGCCGTTCTCCCCGCCGCCCTGCGCGCCCGGACTGCCGTCCGCGGACGGGGGCTGTCCCGCGCCCGTCGGCTGCGCCGGGCCGGGCGGACCGGCGTGACCCGCCGCCCCACCCTGCCCACCCGTCCCGCCGCCCGCCGCCGGGGCCGTTCCACCGCCGCCGGCGGCGGGTGCTCCGCCCGTCGGTGTGGTCATGGCCGGACCGGGCCGTTCGTGTGGATGTGCACGGTCTTGTCACCCTGGAACGCGTCACCCTGGACAGTTCCGATGCTGAAGACGGATCCGCCCGCCGGCCGCCGGTCCTGGGCGCCGCCGGCCTCCGTAGGACCGGTCTGCGCGGGGTCGGCCTGCGCAGACCGGTCCGGAACCGCCGCGGGGAGACCGGGCGGGGCCGGGTAGCCCGGCACGGTCACCCAGCTCTCGACGAGTTCGCCGTGCTTGGTTCGGAAGGGCATAGGCAGGTACGCGGCCGGGTCGAGCGAGAGATGGCCGTGCCGGACGACGGCCTGGTAGATCCCGTCCGAGACCACGAAGACCATCCGCGACGAGGTTGCCGCGGCCAGGACCTCGCGGAGCGGGCCGGCGTCGACCAGTCGGCAGGCGGTGTTGACGGCGTCCCCGGACCAGCCCTCACCGTCCCGGGCGGTGAGTCCCTGGTGCAGCGCCACGCGGAACCGCATCGCGTGGGCGGGGCTGTACACGACCGCCTTCTGCTGCAGCTCGTCGTCGAGGGCGCGTACGAAAGGCCCGGCCAGGACGATCGGCGAGACGGTCGCTGGAACGATCATGAGGACCCCGTCCCCTCGGTCCTCGGTGACGATGTCGTCGGCCGGCAGCCCGGCCCGTACCAGCGCCGCGCGCAACACCTCGTACATTCCGGTGCGCAGCGAACGCTGGATCGGATCGGGCCGGGAGCTGAAGTTCTCGATGTCCAGAACCACGATCCAGCAGTGCATGGCCTCACCAGGCATGGTGATCTCCCCAATGCTCGGGCAGCAGATGCTCGATCAGTGGCCCCAGTTGTACGACACCAAAGTCGGCCGGGTCTACGCCACTTGACACATAAGGGGAAACCGGGGACGCGGGGTCGTCGAACGTGATGGGATGCCCGTCAGCCCGGCGACTTGTGACATCCGCCCCTCGGCACCCGGGCCACGCATAGGCCAGGGAAGTCCTTCGTGATCACGAGGCCGGTCGAGGTCATGGGGGAGTGTGTTTGCGATCTACTCCCGGCATCGCATGCCAGCATCACCCCCCGAGGCCCCGGAAACCACTCAGGGGCCCGACCCGCTTGCGCGGATCAGGCCCCTGAACTGGTATTTCGGCTGTCGGGGTGGCGGGATTTGAACCCACGACCTCTTCGTCCCGAACGAAGCGCGCTGCCAAGCTGCGCTACACCCCGATGTCGCTGTTCCGATTTCGCTTCTTCCCGGCGACATCGATTACTTTAGCCCACCCGCGCCCAGAGACGAAATCCGGTTCTCGGGGGCGCCCGCCGCAGGTCAGACAGGGCTCGCGGCGGGCACGGCCGAGAACCGGGCCTCTGCGCCGGGACTCAGCGCCGCGCCTCGGTCAGCGTCAGCAGCGTCGCCTCCGGCGGGCAGGCGAAGCGGACCGGGGTGTAGCGGTTGGTGCCGCAGCCCGCCGAGACGTGCAGGTACGAGGTGTGGCCGTCGGCCGTGTGGGTGGACAGGCCCTTGACCCGGTCGGTGTCCAGGTCGCAGTTGGTGACCAGCGCCCCGTAGAACGGCACGCACAGCTGCCCGCCGTGCGTGTGACCGGCCAGGACCAGGCCGTAGCGGTCGGCCGTGAACGCATCGAGCATCCGCAGGTACGGGGCGTGCACCACGCCCATCGAGAAGTCGGCGTCCTGCTCCGGACCGCCCGCGACCCGCTCGTACCGGTCCCGCTTGATGTGCGGGTCGTCGACGCCGGTGAACGCGAGCTCCGCGCCGGGCAGCTTCAGCCGGCCGCGGGTGTTCGTCAGGTTCACCCAGCCCGCCGCGTCGAAGGCGTCCCGCAGGCCCTCCCAGGGGTTGTGCACGGCGCCGGTGACCGGTGCGTTGCCGTTGAGGCCGTGCCGGCCCTGCATCTTCTCCTTCAGGTACAGGGCGGGGTTGCGCAGCCGCGGGCCGTAGTAGTCGTTGGAGCCGAAGACGTACACGCCCGGGAACTCCATCAGCGGCCCGAGCGCGTCCAGCGTCTCGGGCACGGCCTCGGGGTCCGAGAGGTTGTCGCCGGTGTTGACGACGAAGTCGGGGCGCAGTCCGGCCAGGGACTGCAGCCAGGCGCGCTTCTTGCGCTGCCCGCTCACCATGTGGATGTCCGAGACCTGGAGGACCCGCAGGTCGCGCATGCCCCGGGGGAGCACCGGGATGGTCACCCGGCGCAGTCGGAAGGAGCGGGCTTCGAAGCCCGCCGCGTAGACGAGTCCGGCCGCGGCCGTCGCCGTGAGACCTGCCGTGATCTTCAGGGGGATCCCGTACCGTGCGCGCATCCCCTTATCGTCGCAGACCCGCCGGGCGTAAATGCGCGGGCGGTCGGCGCCGGGCACCTGCCACACTTGACCTCATGACCACGCTCAAGGCCAAGCTGAAGGACGACCTCAACGCCGCGATCAAGGAGCGCGACGAGCTGCGCTCCTCGACTCTGCGACTGACCCTCACCGCGATCCAGAAGGAGGAGGTCGCGGGTACCACCAAGCGCGAACTCTCCGACGACGAGGTGCAGAAGGTGATCGCCAAGGAGGCGAAGAAGCGCCGCGAGGCCGCGGACGCCTTCACCCAGGGCGGTCGGCCCGAGTCGGCCGAGCGCGAGCGCGCCGAGGGCGTCCTGCTCGACGCGTACCTGCCGCAGCAGCTGACCGACGCGGAGCTGGAGGCCGTCGTGGCCGGTGCCGTCGAGGAGGCGAAGGCGGGAGGCGCCGAGGGCCCGCGCGCGATGGGTGCCGTCATGAAGCTCGTGAACCCGAAGGTCGCGGGCCGGGCGGAGGGCGGCCGGGTCGCCGCCGTTGTGAAGCGGCTGCTCGCCGGCTGAGCCTCGGCACCTTTCTCGTCGACGACTGAGGGCGCCCCTCCGGGATCCGCTCGGATCCGGGAGGGGCGCCCTCGTCGTTCAGCCGGTCAGGTGTCGTTCAGCCGGTCAGGCGGGTGCCGCGACCCTTACGGGCCGTTGCCGCCGCCCCCGTTGCCGTGGCCACGGCCGTTGCCGCCGCCCGCGCCGCCGATCATGCCGGGCGGGAAGATCCCGCCGGGAAGGGTCGGGGTGCCGGTGCCGGGGCGCTGGCCGCCCGGCTTGTTGTCGCCGTCCTCGCCGGGCTGCTGCGGCTTGGTCTTGTCCTTGTCGGCCGGGTCGGCGCCACGCGGCACGTCGACGGGGACGAAGGAGGGGGTCTGGCCGGCGTCCAGCGCGCCGGTCATCGCGATCTTCCAGATCGGGCCCGGGAGACAGCCACCACAGACCTTGTCGTAGTACACGCCGCCGATGTTGATGTCGTACATCGGGGTCTTCTCGCCGATGTCGTCACCGACCCACACCGCCGTGGACAGGTTCGGGGTGTAGCCGACGAACCAGGCGTCCATGCGGTCGTTGGTGGTACCGGTCTTGCCCGCGTTGTCCCGGTCGGTCAGACCGGCCCGGGTACCCGTGCCGTCCTCGACGACGCCCTTCAGCATCTGGTTGACGGTGTCGGCGGTCTTCTCGCTCATCGCGCGCGAGCAGCGGCTCTTCGGGACCTTCAGCTTCTCGCCGTTGGCCGTCGTGATCGACTGGATGGCGATCGGGGTGCAGTACGTGCCGCGGTTGGCGAAGGTGGCGTAGACGGAGGCCATGTCGAGCGGGGTGCTCTCGATGGCGCCGAGGGTCGCGGACGGGCTCTGCTTGATGGGCTTGCCCAGCTCGCGCTCGTAGCCGACGTTCTTCGCCATCGTCAGCGTCTCGCACAGACCGGCCATCTGCTCGAGCCGGGCGAAGTACGTGTTGATGGACTTGCCGAGGGCACTCGTCATGTCGTACATGCCCTTTTCCGACTCGAGCTCGTTGCCGACCTTCCACTCGCCGTTGCCGGCGGGCTTGCCGTCGCAGCGGGTGTACTCCCGCTCCGGAACGGTGATCTCGGTCGGGTCGTTGAAGCTCTGCGTCGGGCTCAGGCCCTTCTCCAGCGCCGCCGCGGCCGTGATCGGCTTGAACGTCGAACCGACCTGGAAGCCGAAGGTCGTGCCGCCCATCTTCTTGCCGACGGACAGGTTGAGCGTCGTCTGGTGCAGCTTCTGGTCGAGGCCGTACGGGCGGGACTGGCCCATCGACAGGATCTTGCCGCTGCCGGGCTGGACCTGGACCACCGTGGCGGCGACCTTGTCGTCCTTGTCGACCTTGGCGATCGCGGCCTCGTTGGCGGCGGCCTGGGCGGCCGGCGAGAGCGTGGTCCGGACGGTCAGACCGCCCAGGTTCCACAGCTTCTGGCGCTCCTCGGCCGTCTTGCCGAAGACCGGGTCGCTGAGGATCGTCTTGCGGACGTAGTCGCAGAAGAAGCCGGCGCCGTCGACGGCGGTGATGCAGCCGTTCTTCGGAGCCTTCACCTTCAGCTTGATCGGGGTGGCCTTCGCCTGGTCGGCCTCCGCCTGGCTGATGTCCTTGTGGTCGGCCATGCGCTGGAGGACGATATTGCGGCGCTTGGTGGCCTCCTGGATGTCGTTGACCGGGTCGTACCGGCTCGGCGACTGCACCAGGCCGGCCATCATGGCGGACTCGGCCAGGGTCAGGTCCTTGGCGGGCTTGGAGAAGTAGCGCTGCGCGGCGGCCTCGATGCCGTACGCCTGCTGCCCGAAGAACGTGATGTTGAGGTAGTTCTCCAGGATCTTCTTCTTGCCCAGCTCCTCCTCGACCTGGATGGCGAACTTCAGCTCGCGCACCTTGCGGCCCATCGTCTGCTGGGTGGCGAGGGCGACCTTCTCGGGGTCGTCGCCCGCCTCCTCCACGAAGACGTTCTTCACGTACTGCTGGGTGAGCGTGGACGCGCCCTGCGACACACCGCCCGACTGGGCGTTGCGGTTGATGGCGCGCAGCACGCCCTTGAGGTCGATCGCCCCGTGCTCGTAGAAGCGGCCGTCCTCGATGGCGACGATGGCCTTCTGTACGTACGGGGAGATCTTGTCCAGGGGGACGACCTGGCGGTCGCGCGAGTACACGGTGGCGAGGTGGCCGCCCTGCGAGTCGAGGATCGTCGTGCGCTGACTCAGCGGCGGCGTCTTCAGGTTGGACGGGATCTCGTCGAACCCCTCGACCGTGCCCTTCGCCGCCAGCCCGAGCGCGCCGGCGGCTGGCAGGGCGATGCCCGCCAGCACGGCTCCGGCGAGCACACTGACTCCGAGGAACTTGGCGGCCTGCTGGGTCCCGGTCAGACCTCCGCCCGAGCGCTTCTTTGGCATGGGGGCAGCCTACGTTCTCATTCGCCGGACACGCGTATATGCCTTGGCCTAAGCTGCTCCCAACTGTCACGGCAATGCGGTCACGCACCACGATTCCCGCATGACGGCGGCGTGCATTCCGGCGTACCCGAAACGCGTGGAATCCATGCCTGGTTGGTGCTTGTTTTCGGCCCATGTCCGATAAGTTCATTATGCTCTCAGGTCACTCCCCTGGGTGATCTCCCGCGCACGCATAGTCCGTTCGGGCCATTCAAGATTGGGCCCGAAGGGGGTGTTGCGCTGTCGCCACCTTCCGTAACGTCCCAACTGGCAGCGGTGAATATGCCGCTACCGCCGTGGGGGAGCCTCGATTCGGGAGAGGACGGCGCCGGTATGGGCTGGGTAGCTGACTGGAGTGCGCAGGCGGCCTGCCGCACTACCGATCCGGATGAACTATTCGTGCAGGGTGCGGCGCAGAACAGGGCGAAGGCGGTGTGCACCGGATGCCCGGTGCGGACCGAATGCCTCGCCGACGCCCTCGACAACCGTGTGGAATTCGGCGTGTGGGGCGGAATGACGGAGCGCGAACGGCGCGCTCTGCTGCGCCGGCGGCCGACCGTCACCTCGTGGCGGCGGCTCCTGGAGACCGCGCGCACGGAGTACGAGCGCGGCGCGGGCCTGCTGCCCGTGGCGATGGACGAGGACGCGACGTACGAGACGTACGCGGCGGTGGGCTGACCCGCCCGGATTCCTCCGGGCAGGGCGGCTCCCGCACCGGCCGGGCGGCCATGGGCCGGCGGGCCGGGCCGTCGCGCGCGGGAGCATGCGCGATCGCGGGCACGACCGTGGGCGAGAAGGCCCGGGGTGAGACGGCCGGGGCTGTGGCCCGCGGTGTCACGGCAGCGGTGTGACGGCAGCGGTGTTACGGCATGCGGCCGATCGCGAGACGGTCGCCGATGGCGCGCAGCCCGTCGAGATCGTGCACGTCACCGGGGAGAGCGGCCACTTCGGCGACCGCGACCTCGGGATGGAGCGCGGTGAAGCGGTCGCGGGTGCGCTGCTCACGCGCGAGCACCCGCATCCGCTCGGCGTGCAGACGCAGCAGTCCGGCGGTGAGTTCCCGGACGTCGGGCGCGACGGACGCGTCCGGTGCGGTGGGTGCGCTGTGCTCCCCGTCGGCTGTGGGGGCAGCCTCGGGTACGGGGGGTACGGGTGGTGCTGAGGGTGCGACGGTGGTGCCGGCGGCGGTGGCGAGGTCGGGCGTGGGGGCCGCGGTGGGGGGTGCGGCGGGGGCGTGCGACTCGGGAGAGGCGGCCCGTGGGCCACGTCCAGGAGTCTTCCCGGCCGCCTGATCCACAATGCGGCCCTCGTCAAGATTTTCCGCCGCGGCCCGGGCCCGCTCGGCCGACAGCCGCGCGGCGCCGCTGCCGTGCACCCGGTTGAGGACGAGGCCGGCCAGCGGCATCTCCTCCGCCGCGAGCCGCTCCACGAAGTACGCCGCCTCGCGCAGCGCGTCCCGCTCGGGCGTGGCCACCACGAGGAAGGCCGTGCCCGGCGCCTGGAGCAGCTTGTACGTGGCGTCCGCCCGGGTCCGGAAGCCGCCGAACATCGTGTCCATGGCCGCCACGAAGGTCTGCACGTCCTTCAGGAACGGCCCGCCGAGCAGCTTGCCCAGCGTCCCGGTCATCATCGACATGCCGACGTTCAGGAACTTCATCCCGGCCCGGCCGCCCACCTTCGCCGGGGCCATGAGCAGCTTGATGAACTTCCCGTCCAGGAAGGACCCGAGACGCTTCGGCGCGTCCAGGAAGTCCAGCGCCGAGCGGGACGGCGGGGTGTCGACCACGATCAGGTCCCACTCGTCCCGGGCCCGGAGCTGGCCCAGCTTCTCCATCGCCATGTACTCCTGCGTACCGGCGAAACCGGCCGACAGGGACTGGTAGAACGGGTTCTCCAGGATGGCCCGGGCCCGGTCGGCGTCCGCGTGCGCCTCGACGATCTCGTCGAAGGTCCGCTTCATGTCGAGCATCATCGCGTGCAGTTCGCCGCCGTCCGAGCCCTTGATGCCCGGCACCTCGCGCGGCACGTTGTCCAGGGAGTCGATGCCCATCGACTGGGCGAGCCGGCGCGCCGGGTCGATGGTGAGGACGACCACCCGCCGGCCGCGCTCCGCCGCCCGCACCCCGAGCGCCGCCGCGGTCGTCGTCTTGCCTACCCCGCCCGCGCCGCAGCACACGATGATGCGGGTGGCCGGGTCGTCGAGCAGTGGGTCGAGATCCAGGACGGGCACGCTGTCCAGCCCGTTGTCGCCGCCGGGTCCGCCCGTCCCCGCCCGCCCCGGCCCCGCCGGCCCCGCTGTCCCCATCGTCACGCGCCCGCCCCCTGTCCGCCCGTTCCCCGCTCGCCCACCCCTTGGGCGCGCAGCTCCCTCGCCAGCCGGTACAGACCGGCGATGTCCGCCCCGTCCCCCAGGAAGGGCAGTTCGTACGTCGGGACCCCGATCGTCTCCAGGGCCGTGCGCTGGACCCGCTCCAGCTCCACCCGCCGCGCGTGCTCCGCCGCCTCGTCGAGCAGCGGATCGACCAGCAGCGGGCCGTCCTTGAGGCCGACGGAGGCCAACGCCCCCGCGACGGCGTCCCGGTGGACGCCGGAGGCGGCCCGTACCGCCGCCTCGTCCAGGACGTGCGGCCGGACCATGTTCACGATGGCGCGGCCGACGGGCAGGCCGGTCGCGCGCAGCTCCGCGATACCGTCCGCGGTCTCCTGGACCGGCATCTCCTCCAGGAGCGTCACCAGATGCACCGCCGTCTCCGGCGACTTGAGGAAGCCCATGATGGCCTGGGCCTGGTTGTGTATGGGGCCGATCCGGGCCAGCCCGGCCACCTCGTCGTTCACGTTGAGGAAGCGGGTGATGCGGCCCGTCGGCGGCGCGTCCATCACCACGTAGTCGTACGTGAACCCGCCCTGCTTCTCGCGGCGGCGCACCGCCTCGCACGCCTTCCCGGTCAGCAGCACGTCCCGTACGCCCGGCGCTATCGTCGTCGCGAAGTCGATCGCGCCGAGCTTCTTCAGGGCCCGGCCGGCGCCGCCCAGCTTGTAGAACATCTGGAGGTAGTCGAGGAGGGCGCGTTCGGCGTCGATGGCCAGCGCGAACACCTCGCCGCCGCCCGGCGCGACGGCGATCTTGCGCTCCTCGTACGGCAACGCCTCCGTCTCGAAGAGCTGCGCGATGCCCTGCCGGCCCTCCACCTCGACGAGGAGGGTCCGCTTCCCCTCGGTGGCGAGGGCGAGCGAGAGTGCGGCGGCGACCGTCGTCTTACCGGTACCGCCCTTGCCGCTGACGACCTGGAGCCTGCTCACGTATTCGAGCCTAACCACTGGCGCGCCGCACCAATCAGAGGGCTGCCCCGGACAAGGCCCTGAGAAGTCCCTGAGGCGTCCGTGAGGGCTTGGCGAGGGTCGGCGAGGGCCGTCGGGGGGCTGTCTGACGGGATGATGGGGGGCGTCCGCCGGCAATCCGCGGGGCCCGCGCGGGGAACTCCGGGTCCTTGGGCCCGGGCCTGCCCGGCCGGTCGGCTCGGCGGGCGGCCCGGCGCCAGCGACTACAGTCGGCTCATGACCAAGTGGGAGTACGCGACTGTGCCGCTGCTGGTGCACGCGACGAAGCAGATTCTTGACACCTGGGGCGAGGACGGCTGGGAGCTCGTCCAGGTCGTGCCCGGGCCGAACAACCCCGAGCAGCTCGTGGCCTACCTGAAGCGGGAGAAGACCTCGTGAGCGGGACCGGCGCCGTCGAGGCGAAGATCGCCGAGCTGGGCATGACCCTGCCGGACGTCGTGCCGCCGCTGGCCGCGTACCAGCCGGCCGTGCGGTCCGGCGTGTACGTGTACACCTCGGGCCAGCTCCCGATGGTGGGGGGCAAGCTTCCGGTGACCGGCAAGGTCGGCGCCGAGGTGACCCCCGAGGAGGCCAAGCAGCTCGCCGCGACCTGCGCGCTCAACGCGCTCGCGGCCGTGAAGTCGGTCGCCGGTGACCTGGACCGCGTCAAGCGGGTCGTGAAGGTGGTGGGCTTCGTCGCCTCCGCCCCCGACTTCACCGGCCAGCCGGGCGTCATCAACGGTGCCAGCGAGCTGCTCGGCGCCGTCCTCGGCGACAAGGGCGTCCACGCGCGCAGCGCGGTCGGCGTCGCCGTCCTCCCGCTCGACGCGCCCGTCGAGGTCGAGATCCAGGTGGAGCTGGTCGAGGACTGAGCGTCCCCGCACCTCACGCCTGCCCCGTACGGCAGCCCGTACGTCACGGAGCCGGTTCCCCCACCCGGGAGGAATCGGCTCTCGTGCATTCGGAAGCTTGCGCATAGCATCCGGCCATGTCGAATGGTCAGTCGAACGGTCAGCCGAACGGTCAGTGGTACCCGCCGGAATGGCCCGACCGCATCCGCGCCCTCGCCGCCGGTGAGCTCGTCGCCGCCACGCCCCGGCGGGCCGCCACCGTGATGCTCCTGAAGGACGGCGCGGACGGCCCCCTCGTCCACATGCTGCGCCGCCGCACCTCCATGGCCTTCGCCGGTGGGGCATATGCCTACCCGGGCGGCGGAGTGGACCCGCGCGACGAGCACCCGGTGCGCTGGGCGGGCCCCGCGCGCGAGGAGTGGGCGGCCCGCCTCGGCCTCACGGACCCCGCACAGGCGCAGGCCGTCGTCTGCGCCGCCGTACGCGAGACGTACGAGGAGGCGGGCGTCCTGCTCGCCGGCCCGACGGCGGACACCGTCGTCGGCGACACGACGGGTGACGACTGGGAGAAGGACCGGGAGGCGCTGGTCGCCCGCGAGCTGTCCTTCGCCGACTTCCTCGACCGGCGCGGCCTGGTGCTGCGCTCCGACCTGCTGGGCGCGTGGGCCCGGTGGATCACGCCCGAGTTCGAGCCGAGGCGCTACGACACCTGGTTCTTCGTGGCGGCGCTCCCGGCCGGCCAGCGCACCCGGAACGCCTCCACCGAGGCCGACCGCACGGTCTGGACCCGCCCGGCGGACGCCGCGGCCGGCTACGACCGCGGCGAGCTGACGATGATGCCGCCGACCATCTCGACCCTGCGCGCCCTGGAGCCGTACGGGACGGCCGCCGAGGCACTCGCCGCCGCTCCGGCCCAGGACATGACCCCGGTCCTCGCCCGGGCGCGGCTCGACGGCGACCAGGTCGTGCTGAGCTGGCCGGGGCACGACGAGTTCACCAAGCACGTCCCGGCGAACGGGAGCGCGGGCACGGAGACGAACCCGGGCACGGCCACCGGTCCCGGTGCCGGCAGTGGAGACGGAGGCGCGGCATGAGCGACGCCGCCGCCCTCCCGGGCCAGCCGCGCGGCTCGGTGGTCTCCGGACCCGGTACCCCGCGCGCGTACAACGTCCTCGCGCCGAACCCGTCCGCCATGACCCTGGACGGCACCAACACCTGGATCGTCGCCGAGCCGGACTCCGGCCTCGCCGTCGTCATCGACCCCGGCCCGCTCGACGAGGGCCATCTGCGGCGGGTCGTGGACACCGCCGAGCGGCTCGGCAAGCGGATCGGCCTCACGCTGCTCACCCACGGCCATCCCGACCACGCCGAGGGCGCCGCGCGGTTCGCCGAGCTGACCCGGACCGCCGTCCGGGCCCTCGACCCGGCGCTGCGGCTCGGCGACGAGGGGCTCGCCGCCGGGGACGTGATCACCACCGGCGGGGTCGAGCTGCGGGTCGTGCCCACCCCGGGCACACCTCCGACTCGCTCTGCTTCCATCTGCCCGCCGACGGGGCGGTGCTCACCGGCGACACCATCCTCGGGCGCGGCACGACGATGGTGGCCCACCCGGACGGGAAGCTCGGCGAGTACCTGGACTCGCTGCGGCGGCTGCGCTCGCTCACCGTGGACGACGGGGTCCACACGGTCCTGCCGGGCCACGGGCCGGTCCTGGAGGACGCCCAGGGGGCCGTGGAGTTCTATCTGGCGCACCGCGCGAGCCGGCTGGCCCAGGTGGAGACGGCGGTGGAGGCGGGCCACCGGTCGGCCGAGGACGTCGTGGCCCATGTGTACGCGGACGTCGACCGCTCCCTGTGGCCGGCGGCGGAGCTGTCCGTACGCGCGCAGCTGGAGTATCTGCGGGAGCGCGGTCTGATCTGACGGACTGTCTGGGCATATGCCCGGCGGTTTCTGGCCGGTTCCTGGCCGATTCCCGGCAGATCGTTGTCCGGATCCTGGCCGGGAACCGCAACCTTTCGGCCTTGCCCCATGTCTTACGTTCCGCTTATATCGCGTACATCGCGTCGGAACTCTGGGGGGAATCCCGTGTTCGTCATAGCCATTCTGCTGGTCATAGCGGCGGTGGTGCTCTACATCGTCGGCCGCGTCAACGACACCCGCGGCCTGAGGCTGGGCGCCGTCGGCGCCCTGCTCGCCGGTCTGTTCTCCCTGATCGTCAGCATGACGTACGTGATCAGCGCGTATGAGGTCGGCGTGCCGGTCGCCTTCGGCAAGGTCGGCACGCCGATGTCCTCCGGCATGCACATGAAGTCGCCGTTCACCAACGTGACGACGTTCTCCACCCGGCCCGTCGACCTCAACCTCTCCGACAAGGACGTGGTCGAGGTCCGCTCCTCGCAGGGCGGCGTGATGTACGCCGAAGTCACCGTGAAGTGGGCGGTCCACCCGTCCAAGGCCGTCGAGCTGTACAAGCTGGCCGGCAGCGAGGACGCCATCCAGCAGCGGCTCGTCTACCCGGACAGCCGCGAGATCGTCCGCAACGTCTTCGCCCGCTACTCCAGCGAGCAGGGCTACGCCACCGACCGCGAGAAGATCAACGCCGAGATCGCGACCCTGATCAAGGACCGGCTCGCCCCGCGCGGCATCGACGTCACCACCGTCAACCTGCGCAATGTGAAGCCCTCCAACGCGCTCCAGGACCAGATCGACCGCAAGATCCAGCAGCAGCAGGCCACCGAGCGCGCCCTGGAGGCCTCCCGGACCGCCAAGGCGGAGGCCGACCGGCGCCGGATCGAGGCCGAGGGTATCGCCCGTGCCAACAAGATCCTCAACGAGTCGCTGACCGACAAGGTCCTGACGAACCAGTGCATCGACGCGTACAAGGAGGCCGCGGCGAAGAACCCGGTCTACGCGGTGCCCTGCGGCGGTGGCGGCTCGAACCCGCTGATCGTCGACGGCACGAAGCGCTGACAGCCCGCGCGCGACGTCCCGCGACGCGAAAAGGGGGCCGCCCGGTCGAACCGGGCGGCCCCCTTCCCGTACGTACGAGGGGTACGGAACCGCTGAGCGCGAGGCCCTGGAGCGGAGCCTTACCGCGAGCGCTTCGCGAGGCGCTCCACGTCGAGCAGGATCACGGCGCGGGCCTCCAGACGCAGCCAGCCGCGCTGGGCGAAGTCGGCGAGCGCCTTGTTGACCGTCTCGCGGGAGGCGCCGACGAGCTGGGCCAGCTCCTCCTGGGTGAGGTCGTGGACGACGTGGATGCCCTCCTCCGACTGCACGCCGAAGCGGCGCGACAGGTCGAGGAGCGCGCGGGCCACGCGGCCCGGGACGTCGGAGAAGACCAGATCGGACATCTGGTCGTTGGTCTTGCGCAGCCGGCGGGCGACGGCGCGCAGCAGGGCGCTGGCCACCTCGGGGCGCGCGTTCAGCCAGGGCTGGAGGTCGCCGTGGCCGAGGCCGAGCAGCTTGACCTCGGTCAGCGCGGTCGCGGTCGCGGTGCGCGGGCCCGGGTCGAACAGGGACAGCTCGCCGATGAGCTCGCCGGGGCCGAGGACGGCCAGCATGTTCTCGCGGCCGTCGGGCGAGGTGCGGTGCAGCTTCACCTTGCCCTCGGTGACCACGTAGAGCCGGTCGCCCGGGTCGCCCTCGTGGAACAGTGCGTCGCCACGGGCGAGCGTCGCCTCACTCATCGAGGCGCGCAGCTCGGCGGCCTGCTCGTCGTCGAGCGCCGCGAACAGCGGCGCGCGTCGCAGAACGTCGTCCACGAGTTCTCTCCTATGTCGACCTCAGTGCGATCAATCACAACAAGTTTGACTCACCGGGCGGCCTTTCCGTACGTCAGGGGCCCGATTGGGTCCCGATCGGGTGCGCGCGGGGCGGATGCGGGCGGCGGCGCCTAGGCTGGCCGGGTGTCCAACTCGCCGGTGAGAGCGCAGGCCAAGGGGGCTGGAAGAGTGCGGGAGGAAGGCGATTCCGCTGTGGGCGAACATGGTGCGTCGAAACGGGTGAATGTGGCAAAAGCTCCATCCGCGGGTGTGGTGGGTGTGGTGAAGACCGGGCCGGGGAGGGCCGCATCCGGAAGGACTGCTTCCGGAAAGGCTGCCCCGGAGAAGGCTGCCGGAAAGGCAGCCTCCAAGAAGGCCGCTCCCCGGAAGGCGTCGACCAAGGCATCGGCCAAGGCGTCGACCAAGGCGACGGCCGAGACTCCGGTGGCCGGGGAACCCGCCGCCGGGACGCACGCGTCCCCGAAGGGCGCCGCCAAGCCCGAGTCGCGGCTGGCGATGGTCCGCCGGGCCCGGAAGATCAACCGGGAGCTGGCCGAGGTCTACCCGTACGCCCATCCCGAACTCGACTTCCGCAACCCCTTCGAACTCCTGGTCGCCACGGTCCTGTCCGCCCAGACCACGGACCTGCGGGTCAACCAGACCACCCCCGCGCTGTTCGCGGCCTACCCGACCCCCGAGGACCTGGCCGCCGCCGTCCCCGAGGAGGTCGAGGAGCTGATCCGGCCGACCGGGTTCTTCCGCGCCAAGACCAAGTCGGTCATGGGCCTGTCCGCCGCCCTCCGCGACGACTTCGGCGGCGAGGTACCCGGCCGCCTGGAGGACCTGGTCACACTGCCCGGCGTCGGCCGCAAGACCGCCTTCGTCGTCCTCGGCAACGCCTTCGGTGTCCCCGGCATCACCGTCGACACCCACTTCATGCGGCTCGCCCGGCGCTGGAAGTGGACCACGTCCGACGACCCCGTGAAGATCGAGGCCGAGATCGCCACGATCTTCCCGAAGAGCGAGTGGACCATGCTCTCGCACCGGGTGATCTTCCACGGCCGGCGCATCTGCCACGCCCGCAAGCCCGCGTGCGGCGCCTGCCCGATCGCCCACCTCTGCCCGTCGTACGGCGAAGGCGAGACGGACCCCGAGAAGGCGAGGAAGCTGCTCAAGTACGAGAAGGGCGGCTTCCCGGGGCAGCGGCTCAATCCGCCCCCGGACTACCCCGGCCGCCCGGCGCCCCCGCCGGGCGCGTCCACCTGAGTCCCCCGGCCGTGCTCCCGACCGCTGTCCCCCACAGGAGCGAACCTGTGCGGGATGCCGGTCCCGGGGGAACGAATGACGACTGCGACCGCGTTGTGAATCACGGGGGTGCCTATGACGCGCACGAGTGAAGAGATCCATGGAACGGGCGGCCTGCTCCGCCGGGACGGGCTGCCCGCCTGGCTGACTCCGGTCGACCACGCGGCCCGTACGGTCGCGCCCGAGCAGTTGAGCAGCTTCCTGCCGCCCGCGGACGGCGGCGGGCGGCAGTCCGCCGTGCTCATCCTCTTCGGCGACGGCGCGCACGGCCCCGAGCTGCTCCTGATGGAGCGCGCCGGCAGCCTGCGCTCGCACGCCGGGCAACCCTCGTTCCCCGGCGGCTCCCTGGACCCGGAGGACGGCCCGCCCGCCCGGGGCGGCCTGCTGCGTGCCGCGCTGCGCGAGGCCCGCGAGGAGACCGGCCTCGACCCGTCCGGCGTCCAGCTCTTCGGTGTGCTGCCCCGCCTCTACATCCCCGTCAGCGGCTTCGTCGTCACCCCCGTGCTGGGCTGGTGGCGCGCGCCCAGCCCGGTCGGGGTCGTGGATCCCGCCGAGACCGCCCGGGTCTTCACCGTCCCCGTGGCGGATCTCACGGACCCCGCGAACCGCGCCATGGCCGTCCACCCGATGGGGCACGAAGGCCCCGCGTTCCTCGTCTCGTCCGCCCTGGTCTGGGGTTTCACCGCCGGAGTGATCGACCGCATCCTGCACTACGCCGGCTGGGAGCGGCCCTGGGACCGCTCCAGGAAGGTCACGCTGGACCGGAGGTCGTGACAGGCTGGGCCGGGCGACCGAAGACGAATCTGCGAGGCTACCGACGGTGAACGTGCTGGACATCCTGCTGCTGCTCGCCGCCGTGTGGTTCGCGATCATCGGCTATCGCCAGGGATTCGTCGTCGGCATCCTCTCCGTGATCGGATTCCTCGGCGGCGGCCTCGTCGCCGTTCTTCTGCTCCCCGTCCTCTGGAACCAGCTGACCGACCGCAGTCAGGTCACCACCGCGGTCACCGTCGTCTTCGTGATGGTCGTCATCGTCTGCGCCTCCGTCGGCCAGGCGTTCACCACCCATCTCGGCAGCAAGCTGCGCGTCCACATCACCCTGGCCCCCGCCCGCGCCCTGGACGCCACCGGCGGCGCGCTGGTCAACGTCATCGCGATGCTCCTGGTGGCCTGGCTGATCGGCTCCGCCCTGGCCCGTACCGCCATACCCACCCTGGGCAAGGAGGTCCGCGACTCCAAGGTGCTGCTCGGGGTCTCCCAGGTGATGCCCGCTCAGGCCCCTGGCTGGCTGAACGATTTCACCTCGGTCCTCGCCCAGAACGGCTTCCCGCAGGTCTTCAGCCCCTTCGTCAACGAGCCCATCACCGAGGTCCTGCCCCCCGACCCGGCCCTCGCGGGCAGCCCGGTCGCCGCCCGCGCCCAGCGCTCCATCGTCAAGGTCGTCGGCACCGCGCCCAGCTGCGGCAAGGTCCTCGAAGGCACCGGCTTCGTGTTCTCCGACCGCCGCGTCATGACCAACGCCCACGTGGTCGGCGGCGTCGACGAGCCCACCGTGCAGATCGGCGGCGAGGGCAAGCTCTACGACGCCAAGGTCGTGCTCTACGACTGGCAGCGCGACATCGCCGTCCTCGACGTGCCCGAGCTGGACGCCAAGCCGCTGGAGTTCACCGACGACGACGCCCGCAGCGGCGACGACGCCATCGTGGCCGGCTTCCCGGAGAACGGCGACTACGACGTCCGCTCGGCCCGCGTCCGCGGCCGCATCAGCGCTGACGGCCCGGACATCTACCACCGCGGCGAGGTGCGCAGGAACGTCTACTCGCTCTACACGACGGTCCGCCAGGGCAACTCCGGCGGCCCGCTGCTCACCGAGGACGGCAAGGTGTACGGCGTGATCTTCGCCCGCTCCCTCGACGACGCCCAGACGGGCTACGCGCTGACGGCCGACGAGATCCGCGGCGACATCGACCGGGGCCGCACCGCCGTCCAGCAGGTCGACAGCCAGGGCTGCGCCCTCTAGGGCCTTACGGCGACTCCCGTACGAGTGAGGCCGCTTCGACCGCGGTGGGGCGCGGCGGCCGCGTACGGGAGCGGGAAGAGAAGCGCGGCGCGCGCCTAGGTGCGGGTGTGGCGCAGCCGCGCCGAGACCCAGCGGGCCCGGCGGCGCAGGATGCGCGAGATGCCCACGGCCCGCGCGGGATGCGCGTGGCCCTGGTCCTGTCCACCGCCCCGCTCGGGGGCCTCGGATCCGCCGATCGAGCGGCGGTCGCGTGCCGTTTCACCGTAGTCGTGCGTCCAGCTCATACCGGGACGTGTGCCCGGGCCCCAAGGTCGGTAACCGCCTGGGGGCCCGCCAATTGGCGTATGCGCGGGGCACATGGCGGTTCTCCGGACGCATGTGCGTCAACGGTCCCTCAGGCGGCCCGTCAGCGGTCCGGTTCAGGGTCCTTCAGCCAGTTGACAAGCTCCGCGGTGAACGCCTCCGGGTCCTCCTCATGGGGGAAGTGCCCGAGGCCGTCGAAGAGCCGCCAGCGGTACGGGGCCTCCACGAACTGCCCCGAACCGGCCGCGCTGCGGGTGCGCATCACCGGGTCGAGCGACCCGTGCAGGTGCAGCGTGGGCACCCGTACCGGCCGCTTCATCCGCCGGTTGAACTGGACGCCGTCGGGCCGGGCCAGAGACCGCACCATCCAGCGGTACGGCTCGATCGAGCAGTGCGCGGTCGACGGGATGCACATGGCCCGCCGGTAGACCGCCAGCGCCTCGTCGTCGACGGCCGACTTCAGATGCGGGCCGGACCAGTCCTCGATGAGCCGGCCCACCAGCGACCCGTCGTCCGCGACGAGCTGACGCTCCGGAATCCACGGCCGCTGGAAACCCCACACGTACGAGCCGGCGCGGGTCTGCGCGAAGTCGGAGAGCATCGCCGAGCGCCAGCGGCGCGGGTGCGGCATCGAGGAGACGACCAGCCGGCGCACCAGCTTGGGCCGCATCACGGCGGCCGTCCAGGCGAGATAGCCGCCCAGGTCGTGGCCGACGAGCGCGGCGTCGGGCTCGCCGAGCGAGCGGACCACACCGGTGATGTCGAGGGCCAGGTTGGCGGGGTCGTAACCGCGCGGCGTGCGGTCGCTGCCACCGACGCCCCGCAGATCCATGGCCACGGCCCGGAAGCCGGCCTCGGCGAGGGCGGGCAGCTGGTGCCGCCAGGTCCACCAGAACTGCGGGAAGCCGTGGAGCAGCAGGACCAAGGGGCCGTCGCCCATCTCGGCGATGTGGAAACGGGCGCCGTTGGCCGCCACGTCGCGGTGCGTCCAGGGGCCGTCGATGCGGACCGGGCCGCTGCCGGCCGTGGTGCTGCTCTCGGGAACGGTCATGCGGAGGAGCGTGCCACAGACGCGGCCTTGTCCTGGGCCGCCCGGGCCGCCTCGGCAGTGGCCGGCCGGGGGTGCGGCTTCACGTTCTGCACGATCGCGGCGGTCTGCTTGACCGAGGCCAGGGACTGCTCCGGCTTCTTCATCTTCTTGAACTTGGCCAGGCCGATCAGCCCGAACAGCACGGCGAGCAGGAGGCTCGCGAAGAAGGAGATCACGAAGCACACGGCGAGGTTCCAGCCGCCGTTGCCGTTGTGGCCACCGGTCCAGGCGTTGATGCCGTACGCCAGCGCGAAGCTGAGCATCGGCAGCGAGAACAGCAGCACCACCAAGGCACTGATGACCAGTCCGGCGCCGATGCCGCCGCGCTTCACGTCCTGCCGGATCTCCGCCTTGGCCAGGGCGATCTCGTCGTGCACCAGTGCGGACATCTCGGCGGTCGCCGAGGCGACCAGCTGGCCGAGGCTGCGCTCGGTTCCGTCGAACGGGTCGCTCATGGCTGCTCCCTCTTCTCCCCTTACGGGCCGGTTAGTGGCTCTCAGATCATGCCGGACGGCCGGGCTCGTCGCGCGATGCCCCCGCCAGTCGGGCGCGCTCGCGGTGCTCGGCGGCCTTCCGCTCGTACATCTCGGCCATTCTCAGGTGGTACGCCGGATCGTCCTGCTCGTACACGTCGGGGATGCCGTCGTGGTCTTCGTCACGGTCCTCCTCGGCGCACAGCGCCTGGTAGCGACGGACCCGCAGTTTCAGCAGGATGGAGGCGAGGACGGCGGCGATCAGCGAGCCCATCAGGATGGCCGCCTTGACCTCGTCCGTCAGGGTGGCGTCGCCCGCGAAGGCCAGCTCGTCGATGAGCAGCGAGACGGTGAAGCCGATGCCCGCGAGGGTGGCGAGCGCGAAGACGTCGGGCCAGCGCAGATCGGGATTGAGCCGGGCCTTGGTGAAGCGGGCGATGAGCCAGGTGCCGCCGAAGACGCCGACGGCCTTGCCGACCACCAGACCGAGCAGCACACCGAGCGGGGCGGGGTGGGTGAACACGTCGGTCATGGCCCGCCCGGAGAGGGTGACCCCGGCCGCGAACAGCGCGAACAGCGGGACCGCGAGGCCGGCGGACAGCGGGCGTATCAGGTGCTCGACGCGCTCGCCGGGGGAGTGCGCCTCGCCCTCGCGGGTGGTGCAGCGCAGCATCAGGCCCATCGCGACGCCGGCGATGGTGGCGTGGACGCCGCTGTTGTACATCAGGCCCCAGATGACGAGGGCGAGCGGCACGTACACGTACCAGCCGCGGACGCCCTTGCGCAGCAGCACCCAGAAGACGACCAGGCCGGCGAAGGCGCCGCCGAGGGCGAGGAAGTTCAGGTCGCTGGTGAAGAAGATCGCGATGATCAGGATGGCCAGCAGGTCGTCGACGACGGCGAGGGTGAGCAGGAAGGCGCGCAGCGCCGAGGGCAGCGAGGTGCCGATCACGGCGAGGACGGCGAGCGCGAAGGCGATGTCGGTGGCGGTGGGCACGGCCCAGCCGTCGAGGGTGCCGCCGCCGATCGTGTTGACCAGCGCGTAGACGAGGGCGGGGGCCGCCATGCCGCATACCGCGGCGACGACGGGCAGGGCGGCGGCCCGGGGGTCGCGCAGCTCGCCCGCGACCAGCTCGCGTTTGAGCTCGACACCGGCGACGAAGAAGAAGATCGCGAGCAGTCCGTCCGCGGCCCAGTGCTGGACCGACAGATCGAGCCCGAGCGCGGCCGGGCCGAAGTGGAAGTCGCGGATGGCCGCGTAGCTCTCCTTGAGCGGGGTGTTGGCCCAGACGAGGGCGACGACGGCCGCGACCAGGAGCAGCACGCCGCCGACGGTCTCGGTGCGCAGCGCGTCTGTCAGGTAGCGGCGCTCGGGCAGCGACAGTCGGCCGAGGAAAGTGCGGCGGGGGGTGGGCGCGGACACGGGGTGAACCTCCGGTGGATGGGCATGACGAAACCATGCCGACCAGACTTCCCGGCGCACCAATAAATTCTTACTTTACCTAAAGATGCCCGATCGCGCGCGGTGATGCGCGCGACGGGTGCCGGAACACGCGCCGAAGCGGGGTCGGTCCGCCGTGCCGGGACCAGGCGCGGGCCATGCGAAAGCGCCCGCCCCGGAGCTCCGGGACGGGCGCTGACCTGTGCTTTTCGGATCAGCCCTCGCTGGGCGAGGACGGCAGCTTGGTCTGGATGAGATCCATGACCGACGAATCCGTCAGCGTCGTCACATCGCCCAGCTCGCGGTTCTCGGCGACGTCGCGCAGCAGCCGGCGCATGATCTTGCCCGAACGGGTCTTCGGCAGCTCGGCCACCGGCAGGATCCGCTTCGGCTTGGCGATCGGGCCGAGCGTGGCGCCGACGTGGTCGCGCAGGGCCGCGACGAGGCCCTCGTCCTCGGTCGCGGTGCCCCGCAGTATGACGAAGGCGACGATCGCCTGGCCGGTGGTCTCGTCGGCGGCGCCGACCACGGCGGCCTCGGCGACGGCCGGGTGGGAGACGAGCGCGGACTCGACCTCGGTGGTGGAGATGTTGTGGCCCGAGACGAGCATGACGTCGTCGACCCGGCCGAGCAGCCAGATGTCGCCGTCGTCGTCCTTCTTGGCGCCGTCGCCCGCGAAGTACAGGCCCTCGAAGCGCGACCAGTAGGTGTCGATGAAGCGCTGGTCGTCGCCCCAGATGGTGCGGAGCATCGCCGGCCACGGCTCGGTGAGGACCAGGTAGCCGCCGCCCCCGTTCGGGACCTCGCGGGCCTCGTCGTCGACGACGGTGGCGGAGATGCCGGGCAGCGGGCGCTGGGCCGAGCCGGGCTTGGTCTCGGTGACTCCGGGCAGCGGGGAGATCATCATGGCGCCGGTCTCGGTCTGCCACCAGGTGTCCACTATCGGGCAGCGGCCCCCGCCGATGTGCTCGCGGTACCAGACCCACGCCTCGGGGTTGATCGGCTCGCCGACCGAACCGAGGACGCGCAGCGACGACAGGTCGAACTTCTCGGGGATGTCGTCGCCCCACTTCATGAACGTGCGGATCGCGGTCGGCGCCGTGTAGAGGATCGTGACGCCGTACTTCTGCACGATCTCCCAGAACCGGCCCTGGTGCGGGGTGTCCGGGGTGCCCTCGTACATGACCTGGGTCGCGCCGTTGGCCAGCGGCCCGTACACGATGTACGAGTGGCCGGTGACCCAGCCGATGTCGGCGGTGCACCAGAAGACGTCGGTCTCCGGCTTGAGGTCGAAGACCGCGTGGTGGGTGTACGAGGCCTGGGTGAGGTAGCCGCCGGAGGTGTGCAGGATGCCCTTCGGCTTCCCGGTGGTGCCCGAGGTGTACAGGATGAACAGCGGCTGCTCGGCGGGGAACGCCTCGGGGGTGTGCTCCGTGGACTGGCGGGCCACGATGTCGTCCCACCAGACGTCCCGTCCCTCGGTGAAGGCGGTGTCCTGGCCGGTCCGGCGGACCACCAGGACGTGCTCGACCTGCGGGCACTTGTCCAGCGCCTCGTCGATCGCGGGCTTGAGCGCGGACGGCTTGCCGCGGCGGTAGCCGCCGTCGGCGGTGACGACCAGCCTGGCGTCGGCGTCCTGGATGCGGGAGGCGACGGCGTCGGCCGAGAAGCCGCCGAAGACGACCGAGTGGGCGGCGCCGATCCGGGCGCAGGCCAGCATCGTGATGGCGGCCTCGGGGATCATCGGCAGGTAGACGGCGACCCGGTCGCCCTTCCGCACCCCGAGCTCGAGCAGCGCGTTGGCGGCCTGGGAGACCTCGTTCTTGAGCTGGGCGTAGGTGAGGGCGCGGCTGTCGCCGGGCTCGCCCTCGAAGTGGATGGCCACCCGGTCCCCGTGGCCGGCCTCGACATGCCGGTCCACGCAGTTGTACGCGACGTTCAGCTCGCCGTCGGCGAACCACTTGGCGAAGGGCGGGTTCGACCAGTCGAGGGTCTCGGTGGGCTCGGTGGCCCAGGTCAGCCGCTTCGCCTGCTCGGCCCAGAAGCCCAGCCGGTCCGCCTTGGCCTGCTCGTAGGCGTCCGCCGTGACATTGGCGTGCGCGGCCAGCTCGGCGGGCGGTGCGAACCGCCGCTCCTCGCGCAGCAGGTTGGCCAAGGATTCGTTGCTCACGACTTCTCCCTTTCCCAGGGCGTCTTATGTGCCTCTGTGTCCCGTCGCCTAGCTCACCAGCCAGACGCCCGGGTGACAAGAGTTTCCGGGCAAGTGGTTTAGACCTATGAGTGTGGGCGAAGGTGACCCCCGCTCTCCCGGGCGGGGGAAAGCGGGGGCCATCCACTTACACGCGCGAACGGAACGGACGGTTCAGGACGCGCGAGCGGTTTTCAGGGCTTTCTCCTTCCGCCCGGGCGTGTCGGAGGGGTGGGCCGGGTCGGGTACGGCCGGGGCGTCCGGGGCAGGCGGTACATGTGTGAACACGTCGTCGTAGCCGTAAACCTCCGTGGCGTCCGAGGTCAGCAGATAGGCCTGGGCCTCGCCCACATGGAAGTACATTCCGTGCAGGCTCAGGGTGCCCTCGGCGAGCCTCCGGGCCACCGAGGCATGGGCCCGCAGGTGCTCCAACTGCTGCACCACATTGGTCAGGCACAGCTGTTCGAGTTCGTCGGCCGGCAGCCGGCCGGCGATCCGGGCCCAGGAGTGGCCTCTGTTCCGCATCCGGGCCAGGCTCGGCCGGGCGTGTCGCAGCCAGCGCCGCAGCGGGGTCGGCGCGCCGTCCGCGGCGCCCTTCAACAGGGCCTGCATCGCGCCGCAGCCGGAATGGCCGCACACCGTGATCGATTCGACCCGCAGCACCTCCACCGCGTACTCGATCGCGGCCGCCACCGAGTCGTCCCCGCTCTCCTCGCCGGGCAGGGGCACCAGATTGCCCACATTGCGCACGGTGAACAGGTCGCCCGGGCCGCTGGACGTGATCATGCTCGTGACGAGCCGGGAGTCGGAACAGGTCAGGAACAGATGGGTCGGCCGCTGCCCGTCCCGGGCGAGCCGTGCCAGCTCGGATCTGACCAGGGGCGCCGTGTCCCGCTGGAAGGCGCCGATGCCGCTCGCCAGCCGATGCCCGGTGCCACCGCCCGGCGCCTCCTCGGGCGCCTCGGGGCGGAGCGGGCCGGTCCCGGGCTCCTCGCCGCACTGGTGATTGCGCCAGGGCGTCCAAGGGCGGCAGCAAGGGTGTCCGCCGGACCGGGCGCCGAGCGCGGCGGCCGAGCCGGCCTCGAAAGGCTCGTCGGACGGCGGGCGTTCAGGGATCCGGCCGCCGGCCGGACCGGTCGTGGCCACGGTGCCGCCGGAGGCCAGATGCGTGGTCTGCCAGTCGTGCAGCGTCTCGTACGCCGCGTGGTCCATGAACGAGCCGTCCAGCTCGACGACGGCGTCGGTGCCCGCCGGAATCTGGTGCAGGGCCCGGCTCAGCCGCGGTACCGCGAGAAAGGTCAACTGGCCCCGGATCCGGACCAGATACGAGCCGCCCCGGCTCTCCCGGGTGATCCGGGTGCGGGCGAGCCGGTGCAGCGCGACGGCCACCGCCGCGGCGATGCCAAGACCCACGCCCTGGAGGATCCCGAGGAAGACCACACCCGCCGACGTCACCACGTACACCAGGACTTCGCGATGGCGCGTGACCGTCCGGAGGTGGGTGATGCCCGCCATCTGGATTCCGACCACCATCACCAGGGCGGCCAGCGCGGGCAGCGGGACGAGGTCGAGGACCGGGACGAGGAACAGTGACGCGAGGACGATCCAGACGCCGTGCAGCATCGTCGCGTTCCGGCTGACGGCGCCCGCCGAGACGTTCGCGACGCTGCGCACCGCCACACCGGCCACCGGCAGCCCGCCGAGTGCTCCGGAGACGATGTTCGCCGCGCCCTGCCCGGCGAGTTCGCGGTCGAGGTCGGAGCGGGGAGGGAGGGGCGCGGGGGCTCGCGAGTCGGCGCGGGGGGCGGTGGCGCGCCGGGCGGCCAGCTTGTCGACGGCGACGGCGGACAGCAGCGACTGCACGCTGGTCACCAGGGTGATGGTGAGCACCCCGGCCGCGATGCCGAGGGCCGGCCCCTCGGGCAGTCCGGGCAGCACATGGCCGCTCCACGACGGCAGATCGACCCGCGGCACCCGGAGCCCCGCGCCCGCGGCGAGCGCCGTGGCGGCCGCGACCGCGACGAGCGCGGCGGGCACCGTACGACGCAGCAGCCGTCCCGTACGGCCGGGCAGGCGCGGCCAGAGCAGCAGCAGAGCGACGGTGAGCGCGCTGACGGTGAGCGCCGCGCCGGACACGTGGGTCAACTGGGCGGGCAGGCCGCGGGCGTTGTCGACGGCGGAACTCTGCGGGCTGCCGCCGAGCACGATGTGCAGCTGAGCGAGCACGATGGTGACGCCGATGCCCGCGAGCATCCCGTGCACGATGGCGGGCGAGACGGCGAGGGCGGAGCGCGCCACCCGCAGGGCGGCGAGGCCGAGTTGGGCGCATCCGGCGAGGACCGTGATCGCGCAGGTGGTGCGCCAGCCGTAACGCTGGATCAGCTCGGCGGTCACCACGGTGAGTCCGGCGGCGGGGCCGCTGACCTGGAGCGGGGAGCCTCCGAGACGTCCGGCGACGAGGCCGCCGACGGCGGCGGCCACCAGGCCGGCCTGGAGCGGGGCTCCGGTGGCGAGGGCGATGCCGAGCGAGAGCGGCAGCGCGATCAGGAAGACGGCGAGAGACGCGGACACATCCGCCGCGTTCGCGCCCGCGAGGGCGAAACGGCGTGGTCCGCCCGGTGGCGCGTGGGGCCGCGGGGTGCGGGGGCGGTCGGCCTTGGTCGTACGGGCAGGGGGGCCTGGGACGCGGAAGGTCATGATCCCGTCTCCTCCGGGACGGCCGCGGACGCGGCTCGGGCGGGGTGCGATGGAGGGGCACCGATCAACGCTCGGTAAATGAATGGTAATGGAGAGTAAAGACTCTGGCAGGAAAATCCGGGCAAATAGGTCAGCGATTCACCGGTTCCGGTGACAGAAAGTAGCCGCGCCGCTTGTCGTTGACGCTCTCCGGCTTCTCGGATGCGACGTTGACGCCGCTTGTACGTAAATCTGAGAATCCGAAGAGAGGCGGGCGGATGTCAGCCACCGGGAGAAGGCCAGCGAGACAGACGAGAAGCGGAACCACCGCGCGGAGGAAGGCGCTTGCCCTCGGCGCCCTCGGCGTCGCCCTGACGGCCGGCGCGGCCGGCTGCTCCTCCCCGCAGGGCGCACCGGGCGCGGGCGGAGTGAAGAAGGGCGACGGCGCCCCGCAGGGCGTCGTACGCCTGATCGGTGACGGCTCCACCGCCTTCACCGGGACGCAGCCCCGCCAGCCCGCCTGGCAGCGTTTGAAACAGGGTCAGGAACCCCCGCAGTTCGTGGTGTTCTCCTGGGACGGCGCGGGCGAGGACAGCCAGAAGCTCTTCTCGCACTTCCGCGAGGTGGGCAAGAAGTACGGCGCCACGATGACGTACTTCCTCAGCGGTGTGTACCTGCTGCCGGAGGCGAAGCGCGACCTCTACGACCCGCCGAAGCACTCCCCGGGCCAGTCCGACATCGGTTTCAACGACCTCCAGGGCATCCGCGACACCGTGCGCGAGCTGCGCGGCGCGTGGGAGGAGGGCAACGAGATCGGCACCCACTTCAACGGCCACTTCTGCGGCGAGGAGGGCGGCGTCGGCACCTGGTCGGTCGACGAGTGGAAGAGCGAGATCAACCAGGCGAAGTCCTTCGTCAAGCACTGGAAGACCAACTCCGGCCTGAAGGAGGAGAAGCCGCTCCCCTTCGACTACGACAAGGAGCTGGCGGGCGCCCGCACCCCGTGCCTGGAAGGCCGCAAGAACTTCGTCCAGGCCGCCTCGCAGCTGGGCTTCCGCTACGACACCAGCGGCGTCAACGACCAGATCTGGCCCAACAAGGACCACGGCCTGTGGGATCTGTCGATGCAGCTCGTCCCGGTCCCCGGCCGCGAGTTCCAGACGCTGTCCATGGACTACAACTTCATGGTCAACCAGTCCGGCACGGCCACCCAGGGCGACCCGTCGCAGCACGAGTACTGGGGCAACCAGATGCGCGACGGCCTGGTGGAGGCCTTCGAGCGCTCGTACCGGGGCAACCGCGCGCCGCTGATCATCGGCAACCACTTCGAGTCCTGGAACGGCGGCACCTACATGCGCGCCATCGAGGACACCATCGCCACGGTCTGCGTGCAGAAGGACGTCAAGTGCGTCTCCTTCCGCCAGCTCGCGGACTGGCTGGACGCCCAGGACCCGGCCGTCCTCGCCAAGCTCCACACACTGAAGGTCGGCGAGGCCCCGTCGGGCGGCTGGACGTCCTTCCTGGCTCCGAAGCCCGCCGCGCCGGCGGGGGTCCCGGCCGCCAAGCCGGCCGAGGTCAAGCCGGCTGCACCGCACTGAGCCCTTCGGACAGCACGAACCCGGGGTCGACCTGCGCCGCCAGGTCGGCCCCCGTCCGGGCGTTGCCCCAGCTCTCCGCGTTGCGCAGATGGAAGTGGACCATCTGGCGCGTGTAGCGCTCCCAGTCGCGCCGCGCGTACGAGTCGTCGGCGGCGGCCTGGAGGGTGCGCAGCGCCGCCCGGTTGCCCGCCTCCAGCACCCCGAACGCGGACGGACGGCCCTTCTCCATCGCCCGGACCCAGTCGGAGTGGCCGACCGTCACCAGCAGGTCGTCGCCCACCTCGGCGCGCAGGAAGTCGACGTCGTCCTCGCCCTGCACCTTGTTGCCGACCACCTTCAGGGCGACGCCGAAGTCCCGCGCGTACTCCTTGTACTGGCGGTAGACGGAGACGCCCTTGCGGGTCGGCTCGGCGACCAGGAACGTCATGTCGAAGCGGGTGAACATGCCGGAGGCGAACGAGTCGGAGCCGGCCGTCATGTCGACCACCACGTACTCGTCGGGGCCGTCCACCAGGTGGTTCAGGCACAGTTCGACCGCGCCGACCTTCGAGTGGTAGCAGGCCACGCCGAGATCCGACTCGGTGAACGGGCCCGTGGCCATCAGCCGGATCCCGTGCTCGTCGAGCGCCACCGGCCGCGCGCAGGCGGTGTAGACCGGGTTCTCCTCGCGGACCCCGAGCAGCCGCGAACCCTCCCCGGGCGGAGTCGTCTTGATCATCGTGTCGGCGGAGGCGATCCGCGGGTTGGCCCCCCGCAGGTACTCCTTGATCAGCGGCAGATGCGCCCCCATCGCGGGGAGCGCGGCGGTCTCCTCGTCGGAGAGCCCGAGAGCGGCGCCGAGGTGTTGGTTGATGTCCGCGTCGACGGCGATGACCGGAGCTCCGGTGGCGGCGAGGTGGCGGATGAAGAGGGAGGACAGGGTGGTTTTGCCACTGCCGCCCTTCCCTACGAAAGCGATCTTCATGTTCACCTAGCGTAGTAGCCGCATCGCGGTCCGTGGTCAAGGTGCGTGAAGAAGACCACTCCAAGGTGGGGTGGCGCCCCGGGGCGCGTAGCCTCCCTACTTATGAGTACGCACGCCTCTGACCCCCTGGCCGCCCTCGGCTCCCTGCCGGGCGTCGCCGACTCGGTGGACTCCGTACGCAAGGCTGTCGACCGCGTGTACGGCCACCGTGTGATGCGCCGCCGCAGCAACGAGATCACCTCCGAGGCGGCCCTGCGCGGGGCGCGCGGCTCGGCCGCGCTCGCGGGCGCCGACTGGGCCCTGGAAGAGGTCCGCCGGCGGACCGACTTCAGTGCCGACCCGGAGTCCCGCACCGTGGGTGCGGCGCTGCGACTGAGCGCCGAATGCGGGCAGTTGCTCTCCATCTGGCGCCAGTCGCCGCTGCGAGTGCTGGCCCGGCTGCACCTGGTCGCCCAGGGCGAGCCGCTCGACTCGACGGGCCGGCCGCGTCAGGCGGGCGAGCCGGTCGACGAGCCGCTGATCGAGGCGCCGCTGCCGACGCCCGAGGAGGTCTCGGGCCGGCTCGACGGTCTCGCGGAGCTGATCATCGCGGGCGGCGGGGCCCCGGCCCTGGTCACGGCGGCCGTGGTGCACGGCGAACTGCTCGCCCTGCGTCCCTTCACCTCGCACAACGGGCTGATCGCCCGGGCCGCGGAGCGGATCGTGCTGATCGGCAGCGGTCTCGACCCCAAGTCGATCTGCCCGGCCGAGGTCGGCCACGCGGAACTGGGGCGGGACGCCTACGTGGCCGCCTTCGAGGGGTACCGGTCGGGGACCGCCGACGGCATGGCGGCCTGGATCGCGCACTGCGGGCGGGCGGTCGAACTCGGCGTCCGCGAGTCGACGGCCGTCTGCGAGGCGCTGCAGCGCGGCGCGGCCTGAGCCGACTCGGGGTTCTCCACAAAGGGTTGCGGCGGTACCGGTTCCGGTACCGCCGCTGGCACGTCCACCCAGTTACCAAGCGTCCTCGATATATGCCCATCAGGCGGGGATGCTTTGCCCTGCGCCTGGTGCGGCTGGCCCTTAATCGAAGGGTCGACGTCGCGTGGGTGCCAGGTTTCTGTGCGTCAGGTCCGTGGGGCCGTCTTGCTCAACGGGTGATCCTCTCGGATGTCCCCGGTCTCGCGGGCCTGATTCCTTTCTACTCCTGTCCGGAAAGAAGCGAAAGTCCTGACTCCGCTTCTTTGGCTTTCCCCTGGAAGCCGGGCAAAACGACGGGCCCGGCCGGTGCTTCGGCTCTGCCTAGGCAGAGCAGCGGGCGGGCGAGATCCGGCGACGGCGCCCGGTGTACCAGACGACGCCGGCCGTGACGGCCGCCGCGCCCACGGCGACCGCGGCGACCAGTGCCGGGCGGGCCGGCATGGTGAACGCGGGCAGCCGCTGCTTGAGCCGGACCGGCTTGTCGAACACCAGCACCGGCCACTCCCGCGCGGCCGCCTCGCGCCGCAGGGCCCGGTCCGGGTTCACCGCGTACGGGTGGCCGACGGCCTCCAGCATCGGCACATCGGTCGCCGAGTCGCTGTACGCGTAGCAGCGCGCCAGGTCGTAGCCCTCGGACGCGGCCAGCTCCCGGACCGCCTCCGCCTTGGTCGGGCCGTACGCGTAGTACTCCACCTCGCCGGTGAAGCAGCCGTCCTCGCCGACCACCATCCGGGTCGCCACGACCCGGTCGGCGCCCAGCATGTCGCCGATGGGCTCGACGACCTCGGCCCCGGATGTCGAGACGATCACGACGTCGCGGCCGGCGGCGTGATGCTCCTCGATGAGCGAGGCGGCCTCGTCGTAGATGATCGGGTCGATCAGGTCGTGCAGGGTCTCGGCGACGAGCTCCTTGACCTGTGCGACGTTCCAGCCTTTGCAGAGCGCGGAAAGATATTCACGCATCCGCTCCATCTGGTCGTGATCGGCTCCGCCTGCCAGGAACACGAACTGGATGTACGCCGTCCGCAGTGCGGCACGGCGACTGATCAGTCCGCCCCGGTAGAAGGACTTGCTGAAGGTCAGCGTCGAGGACTTCGCAATGACCGTCTTGTCCAGGTCAAAGAAGGCGGCTGCGCGCGGCATCGAGTGGTTTTCCACGAGCCCGAGCATAGGTGCCCGCCATTCGGCGTACGCTGGGGCGCGTGGGTTTGCCTGAGAAGGCTCTCGGGTACACCATGGAAGTCACGGATCGTTCGCGACCGTGCTAACCCGGTCCGGCTCCTCCCCCCCGAGTCGGCCGGAGAGACGACCCCCGCTCTCCCCCCCGGCGGGGGTCGTCGCATGTCCAGAGCGGTTTTCGCCCGTCGACTCGTCATCGCCACCCCTTTCCCGGCCCGCGCACGGGCACACGTCGGACGGCCGCGAGCGACCCCGATTCGTCACTCAGCGTAGTCGATGGGCTGCTCTCCGGGCAGTGCCGGTTCGGGTGGCGAAGTTATTCACAACCGGCGGGTTATCCACAGTTTTTCAGCAAGATCCACAAGATTTCCGAGATGGCTGCACGGTGATTCCGGCCGCGAAGTTCGCGGACCGCAGGAATCACGTGAGGAGTGTGCCGCCGTGAAGGGATCGACCACCCGCGGAAGGACCCGGCGAGACGGTTCGGCCGCCCGCCCGGACCACGAATCCGCCCGGGCCGAGAGCGTGGCGACGGGCCCCGTCGCGGACCGGGACACGGGGCACCCGGCCCGGCCGCTGATCGTGACGGAGGACCTCGCGCTCCTCGACGACCTGCTGCGGCTGTGCGCCGCCGCCGGCGCCGAACCCGAGGTGTACCACGCGGTGCCCGAGCCCCGGTCGGGCTGGATCCGGCCCCCGCTCGTCCTCGTCGGCGACGACGCGGCGAGCCGCTGCCGGGGCGCCACCCGCAGGCCCGGCGTGCTGCTCGTCGGCCGGGACCTCGGCGACGACCCCGGCAAGTGGCGGCGAGCCGTCGAGATCGGCGCCGAAGGCGTGCTCGACCTGCCCCGCGACGAGAGCCGGCTCGTCGACCTGCTCGCCGACGCCGCCGAGGGCGTCGGCCGGCCCGCTCTGACCGTCGGCGTCCTCGGCGGTCGCGGCGGAGCCGGGGCCTCGACTCTGTCCTGCGCCCTCGCGCTCGCCGCCGCGCGGGCCGGGCAGCGCACCCTGCTCGTCGACGGCGACCCGCTCGGCGGCGGACTCGACATCCTGCTCGGCGGCGAGCGCGCCGAAGGCCGGCGCTGGCCGGACTTCGCGGCCTCGAAGGGGCGAGTGGCGGGCGGCGCCCTGGAGGAGTCCCTGCCCCTGGTACGCGGAGTACGGGTGCTCAGCTGGGACCGCGGCGACCCGGTGCCCGTCCCGCCCGAGGCCATGCGCTCGGTGCTCGCGGCCGCCCGCAGGCGCGGTGGAGCCGTCGTGGTCGACCTGCCCCGCCGCATCGACGGCACGGTCACCGAGGCCCTCGCCCAGCTCGACCTCGGACTGCTGATCGTCCCCGGCGAACTGCGCGCCGTCGCCGCCGCCCACCGGGTGGCCGCGGTGGCGGGCCGGGTGCTGCGCGATCTGCGGGTGGCCGTCCGTGGCCCGTACGCCCCCGGACTCGACGAGCGATGGATCGCCGACGCCCTGCGGCTGCCCCTCGTCGGCGAACTCCCCTGCGAACCAGGGCTCTCGGCGGCCGGGGACGGCGGCCCGCCGCCGGGCGCCGACGCCCGCGGCGGACTCGGCCGCTTCTGCGCCGAGTTCTGGGAGCGCGTCCCGCTCGTGGAGCGTGCGGCATGAGCGGCGCGGGACTGCTCGACGCCGTCCGGCAGCGGCTCGCGCAGAGCGGTGCCGAACCCACCCCCGCACGGGTCGCGGCGGCACTGCGGGCCCAGGGACGGCTGCTGGGCGACGCCGAAGTGCTCGGCGCCGCCGAGGAACTGCGCTGCGAACTCATCGGCACCGGCCCCCTGGAGCCGCTGCTCGCCGACCCTCGCGTCACCGACGTCCTGGTCTGCGCGCCCGACCGGGTCTGGGTGGACCGCGGCGCCGGGCTCGAACCGACCGGCGTGACCTTCCCGGACGCGGCGGCGGTCCGCAGGCTCGCCCAGCGGCTCGCGGCCGTGGCCGGACGCCGGCTCGACGACGCCCGGCCCTGGGTCGACGCCCGGCTCCCGGACGGCACCCGGATGCACGCCGTCCTGCCCCCGATCGCCGTCGGCTCGACCTGCCTCTCGCTCCGGGTGGTGCGGCCGAGGGCCTTCTCGGTGGCCGAGCTGACCGAGGCGGGCACCGTCCCGCCGGGCGGCGAGCCACTGCTGCGGGCGCTGGTCGAGGCCCGGGTCTCGTTCCTCGTCAGCGGCGGAACCGGATCCGGAAAGACCACGCTCCTGAGCACGTTGCTCGGCCTGGTCGGCGGGCGCGAGCGGATCGTCGTCGCCGAGGACTCGGCCGAACTGCGCCCCGACCACCCGCATGTGGTGCGCTTGGAGGCCCGGCCGCCCAACCAGGAGGGCGCCGGACTCGTGACCCTGCGGGATCTGGTGCGCCAGGCCCTGCGGATGCGGCCGGACCGGCTGGTGGTCGGCGAGGTCCGGGGCCCCGAGGCGGTCGATCTGCTGGCCGCTCTCAACACCGGCCACGCCGGCTGCGGGACCGTCCACGCGAACACGGCGGCGGACGTACCGGCTCGGCTGGAGGCGCTCGGGACCTCGGCGGGGCTCGACCGGGCGGCCCTGCACAGCCAGTTGGGCGCCGGGCTCTCGGCGGTGCTGCACCTGGTGCGGGACCGGTCGGGGCAGCGGCGGATCGCCGAGGTGCACGTCCTGGAACGGGACCGCGAGGGGTTGGTCACGACGGTGCCCGCGCTGCGCTGGGCGGCGGACGGGTTCGCGCGGGAGCGGGGCTGGGGGCGGCTGTGGTCGCTGATCGGGGACGGGGCCCGATGAGGGCCGGAGCCGGAAGGGGACGACGACGGTGACGACCCTGACGACGCTGACGACGGGGACGAGTGCGACGACGGGCGTGGCGGTGCTGTGCGTCGTGGCGTTCTGGTGGTGGACGGCCGGGCGGCGGAGGGCGCTGCGCAGAGCGCGGGTGGTCCTGGCGCTGCCGGGCGGGGCGGACGCGCTGGTGGTGCCCGTGGCCTTGAGGCGCTGGTGGGGCGCGGTGCGCGGGCGGCGGGAGTGGCTGTGCCTGCCCGTGGCGGCCGTGATCGCGCTGCTCGGCGCCTCGCCGCTGCCGTTGCTCGCGGGAGCGGCGGCGGTGCCGCTGGTGGGACGCGGGCTGCGGACCGCCCGGGAGCGCGCGGAGCGGAACGCGCGCGCCGACCGGGTGGTGGCCCTGTGCGGGGCCGTCGCGGGAGAGCTGAAGGCCGGCTGGCAGCCCGCTCAGGCACTGGCGTTCGCGGCGCGGACGACGGGGGCGCTCGACGGTCAGGAGGCGGCGGTGCTCGCGGCGGCCCGGTTCGGCGGGGACGTGCCGGAGGCGCTGCGCCGGGCGGCGAGGCGGGACGGCGCCGACGGACTGGCTGGGTTGGCCGCCTGCTGGCAGGTCGCCGTCGACGGAGGCGCGGGTCTGGCCGCCGGCCTGGACCGGCTGGAGACGGCGCTCCGCGCCCACCGGGACCAGCGGGAGCGGCTACGGGCCCAACTGGCCGGCGCCTGGGCCACGGTGGCGGTCCTCGCCGTCCTGCCGGTCGCGGGGCTCGGGCTCGGGGCGGCGCTCGGGGCCCGGCCCCTGGAGGTGCTGCTGCACACCCCGGCGGGCTTCGGCTGCCTGCTCGTCGGGGGCGCTCTGGAGGCCGCGGGGCTGTGGTGGGCGACCCGGATCGTGCGGGGCGGTGAGCGGCTGTGACGGCGGTGTTGGCGGCGCTCTGCGCGCTGGTGACCGTGGTCGGCGCGGTGGTCGAGCGGCGGCGGGGACGGCGGTCGCGCCGGTGCCTCGCGCTGTTGCTAGGGATCGAGCCGGTCGCCGCGGCCCGGTGGCGTCGCTCCGTGCCGTCCTGGGTGCGGGCCTGGGGTGTGCCGTGCGGGGCGGGGCTCGCGACGTACGTGCTGATCGGCGGCCTGACGGGACCGCCGGCCGGTGCCGGTGTCGCCTGGGGGCTGTGGTGGTGGCGCTCGCGCCGAGCCCGCGACACCCCGGAGAGCCTGGCCGAACGGGCGGAGACGGAGCGCCAGCTGCCGCTCGCCGCCGATCTCCTGGCGGCCTGCGCCTCGGCCGGGGCCGCGCCCGGTGAGGCGGCCGAGGCGGTGGGCCGGTCGCTGGGCGGGCCCGTCGGCGGACGGCTGGTCCGTACGGCGGCGGAGCTGCGGCTCGGCGGCGAACCGGCCGAGGTGTGGCGGAGGTTCGGGGCGATACCCGGCGCGGAGGGCCTGGCCCGCTGCCTGGAACGCGCGGCCTCGTCCGGGGCGCCCGCCGCCGAGGCCGTGGCACGGCACGCCGAGGGACTGCGGGCGGCCCGCGCCCGCGCGGCGGCGACCCGGGCCCAGCGGGCGCAGGTGCTGATCACGGCGCCGGTCGGGCTGTGTTTCCTGCCCGCCTTCCTGGCGGTGGGGGTGGCCCCGGTGGTGATCGGGCTGGCGAGCGGACTGCTCGCCGGCCGGTGACGGCACGACACGCGAGATCACGAACAAGACCAACGAGACGAGGAGAAAGCTGTGATGACGAAGGCCTGGAAGCGACTGGGGACCTGGTGGCGGGTCCGGACGGCGTCGGCGGGGCGCGACGCGGGCATGAGCACCACCGAGTACGCGATGGGCACGATCGCCGCCGCGGCCTTCGCGGCCGTGCTCTACAAGGTGGTCACGAGCGGCACGGTGTCGAAGGCCCTGGAATCGGTGATCGGCAAGGCCCTCGATGCGCCGTTCTGACCGGGGGTCGGTGACCGCGGAGGCGGCGGTCGTCCTGCCCGTGCTGGTCCTGTTCACGGCGGCCCTGCTGTGGGGGCTGGCCGCTGCCGCCGCCCAGATCCGGTGCGTGGACGCGGCCAGGGCCGGGGCGCGGGCGGTGGCCCGCTCCGAGCCGGAGCCCGCCGCCAGGGCCGCGGCCCGCGCGGCGGCCCCCGACGGCGCCCGGGTCATCGTGGTGCGGGAGGGCGAGCTGTGGCGGGTCACGGTGGAGGCGAGAGCGCCCGGTCCCGGCGGCCTGGGGCTGACCCTGCGGGCCGGGGCGGCGGCGCTCGCCGAGGACACCGTGGGGGAGGCGGCGCCGTGAGCCGGCACCGGGACGACCGGGGTGTGGCGACGGTGTGGGCGGCGTTCGCCGCGTGCGCGCTGTGCGTGGTGTTCGGCGCGGTTCTCGCCCTCGGGCAGGCCGTGACCGCCCGCCACCGGGCCGGGGCGGCGGCCGACCTGGCGGCCCTCGCCGCCGCGGACCGCTCCCTGTGGGGCGAGCCGGACGCCTGCGCGGCCGCCCTCCGGGTGGCCGAGGCCCAGGGCGCCACCCTTCCGCGCTGCGGTGTCCGTGAGGACGTCGCGGAGGTCACCGCCCGGGTCGCCGTCGGCCCCTGGGCGGCGGAGGTCAGGTCGCGGGCGGGCCCGCCGGTGCCTCGGGGTCTGCCGGGGCTGACGGGCCGGCCGGCTCCGGCGAGTCTGCCGGCGCCCCGCGCAGGAGTTCCGTGAGGAGGCGGACGGCGCCTCGTTTGTGGAGCGGATCGTTGCCGTTGCCGCACTTCGGGGACTGGATGCAGGAGGGACAGCCGGCCTCGCACTCGCAGGAGGCGATGGCCTCCCGGGTGGCGGTGAGCCAGGCGCGGGCGGTGTGGAAGGCGCGCTCGGCGAAGCCCGCGCCGCCCGGGTGCCCGTCGTAGACGAAGACGGTCGGCAACAGGGTGTCGGGGTGCAGCGGTACGGAGACGCCGCCGATGTCCCAGCGGTCGCAGGTGGCGAAGAGGGGAAGCATGCCGATGGAGGCGTGTTCGGCGGCGTGCAGGGCGCCGCCGAGGATCTCCGGGTTGATCCGGGCGGCGTCGAGCTGGTCCTCGGTGACCGTCCACCACACCGCCCGGGTGCGCAGGGTGCGCGGCGGCAGGTCGAGCTTGGTCTCGCCGAGCACCTCGCCCGTGACGAGACGGCGGCGGAGGAAGGAGACGACCTGGTTGGTGACCTCGACGGAGCCGTAGCAGAGGCGGCCGGCTCCCCAGGGGATCTCGGTGTCGGTGGACAGGACGGAGATGGCGGTGGTGTCGCGGGCGGTGGTGGAGTACGGCGGGTTCGCCTCCTCGACCAGGGCGACGGAGTCCTCGAGGTCGAGCTCGCGGACCAGATAGGTGCGGCCCTGGTGGAGGTGGACGGCGCCCTCGTGGACGGAGGCGTGCGAGGCGGCCTCGTCGACGGTCCCGAGCAGCCGGCCGGTGCCGGTCTCGACGATCCGGACCGGACTGCCTCCGCCGCCCCGGATGTCGGTGAGGTCGGCGGCCCGCTCCCGGCGGGTCCAGTACCAGCCGGTGGCACGGCGGCGCAGCAGTCCGGCCGCCTCCAGCTGGGGCAGCAGGTCCGGTACGGCGGGGCCGAAGAGCTCCAGGTCGGATTCGGTCAGCGGCAGTTCGGCCGCCGCGGCGCACAGATGGGGGGCGAGGACGTACGGGTTGTCGGGATCCAGGACGGTCGACTCGACCGGCTGCCGGAAGATCGCCTCGGGGTGGTGGACCAGGAAGGTGTCCAGCGGGTCGTCCCGGGCGACCAGGACCGCCAGCGCGCCCTCGCCCGAGCGCCCGGCGCGGCCGGCCTGCTGCCACAGCGAGGCGCGGGTGCCGGGGTAGCCGGCGATCACGACGGCGTCCAGGCCGGAGACGTCGACGCCCAGTTCGAGGGCGGTGGTCGCGGCCAGGCCGAGGAGTTCGCCGGAGTGCAGGGCGCGCTCCAGGGCCCGCCGTTCCTCGGGGAGGTAGCCGCCGCGGTAGGCGGCGACCCTGCGGACGAGGGAGCGGTCGACCTCGGCGAGGCGTTCCTGGGCGATGACCGAGATCAGCTCGGCGCCGCGCCGGGAGCGCACGAAGGCGACCGAGCGGACGCCCTGCACGGTCAGGTCGGTCAGCAGGTCGGCGGTCTCGGCGGTGGCGGACCGCCGGACGGGGGCGCCGTGTTCGCCGTGCAGTTCGGTCAGCGGCGGCTCCCACAGGGCGAACACCAGCTCGCCGCGCGGGGAGGCGTCGTCGGCGACCTCGGTGACGGGCAGACCGGTGAGCCGGCCGGCGGCCCGGGCCGGGTCGGCGGAGGTGGCCGAGGCGAGCAGGAAGACCGGCTCGGAGCCGTACCGGGCACACACGCGCCGCAGCCGGCGCAGCACCTGGGCGACATGGGAGCCGAAGACGCCCCGGTAGGTGTGGCATTCGTCGACGACGACGTAGCGCAGGGAGCGCAGGAAGGAGGACCAGCGGGGGTGGGAGGGCAGGATGCCGCGGTGCAGCATGTCGGGGTTGGTGAGGACGTAGTTCGCGTACTGGCGGACCCACTCGCGTTCCTCCACCGGAGTGTCGCCGTCGTAGACGGCGGGCCGGATCCGGTTGCCGAGCGGGGCGGCGAGTTCGCGGACGGCGCGCCGCTGGTCGGCGGCGAGGGCCTTCGTCGGGGCGAGGTACAGGGCGGTGGCGCCGCGCCCGTTGGCGGCCTCGGAGCCGTCCAGGAGCGTGGACAGGACGGGAGTGAGATAGGCGAGCGACTTGCCCGAGGCGGTTCCTGTGGCGATCACCACTGAGGTGCCGTCCAGAGCGTGCTCGGCGGCCTCGGCCTGATGGGCCCAGGGATGGTCGATGCCGGCCTTCTCGATGGCGGCGATCACCTCGGCCCGGACGCGGTGCGGCCATACGGCATGGCGGCCCGTACGGGCGGGCAGATGCTCCGTATGAGTGATGCGCGCGGCCCGGCTCTCGCCACTGGAGAGCCGGTCGAGGACCTCGCCGGGAGAGGGGCGATTGCCCGGTTCTCCGGCGGGTCGGCTGGGGCGGTGTTTCTCGGCCATCGGCACCGAGTGTGTCACCGGCGTGACGGACAATGCTTCCAAGGCGTCGTGCATGGCAGCCGGTAAGTGATTGAATGCCATCGCGGCCGGCGTTCCGTCCCGTGGCTCCACACGGGAGTTCCGAGGGACGGCCGCTCGATAGCTAGGTGCTGGAGGACCCGTGGACCTGTCTCTGTCGACTCGCACTGTGCCCGGCCCCAATGGCGACCGTACGGTCGTCGAGGTCGGTGGCGAGATTGATGTGTATACCGCGCCCAAGCTGCGCGAGCAGTTGGTCGAGTTGGTGAACGACGGCAGCTACCACCTGGTTGTCGACATGGAAGGCGTGGACTTCCTCGATTCGACCGGCCTCGGTGTGCTGGTGGGCGGCCTGAAGCGCGTGCGCGCGCATGAGGGATCGCTGCGTCTGGTGTGCAACCAGGAGCGCATTCTCAAGATCTTCCGGATCACCGGCCTCACCAAGGTGTTCCCGATCCACACCTCGGTCGACGAGGCCATCAACGCCGCCGACTGAGGCCGGGCGTCGCCACCGCGGGCCTGTCCGACCAGGAACCACCGGACAGGCTCCGAGGGCTTACCCGCCCGCCTCGGCCCCGCGAACCGTCGAGCATCCCAGGGGGATCGCATGGCAACCGTGGAACTCCTCTTCAGTGCCCAGCCCGAGCACGTCCGTACGGCCCGTCTCGTGGCCGCCGCGGTGGCGAGACGGGCCGGGGTCGACGAGGCGGTCCTCGACGAGGTCCGGCTCGCGGTCGGCGAGGCGTGCTCGCGTGCGGTCGGGCTGCATCGCAGCAACGGGGTCACCACCCCGGTCCGGGTCGCGCTGACGGAGGAGGAGAAGTCCTTCACGATCGAGGTCGGCGACGAGGTGCCGGGTGCCGGTGTGGCGGCCGCCGACGCCGCCGGGGTGCCCGGCGCGCGTGACGCGGCGCCGGCCGAGGACTTCGACGACGCCGACGGCGAGGACGAGATGGGTCTCGCGGTGATCCGCGGGCTCGTCGACGACGTGGAGGTGAGCGCCGGCGAGGAGGGTGGCACCATCCGGATGCGCTGGCCCGCCAACCCGGACGCCGCCTTCAGCTGACCTGCCGGTCTCGGAGGACCGCCGGAGCGCCCGCGGACTCCGAAGACCCCGAGAAGGCCCCGCCCAGCGGGGCCTTTTTCGCGTTGTCGAGATCTCTGAGCGCATATTTTGGCTGGTTTCATTCGCCACTGTGTTCGTTACCGCGTTCGGCGGCACTTCGAAGGTATTCACGACCAGGGAAGGCTGTGCCCTGATTTGAGGTGCTTTGCATCCATAGAATCCGCTTTGTCCTGACGTCGTGATGTCTGGAGGCGGACATGACGGATCTCGCAGCCGCGGTGCTCACCCAGGGAAACCGCGTGATCGTCGCCGTCGTCGCCGTGGTCGCGCTGGCGGCGCTCCTCGTGGCCCGGCTCCTGGTCCGCCAGGTCCTGCGGGCCGACGAGGGCACCGAGGCCATGCGGCGGATCGCGGCGGCCGTCCAGGAGGGCGCGAACGCGTACCTGGCCCGGCAGCTGCGTACGCTCGCGATCTTCGCCGTCGCCGTGTTCTTCCTGCTGTTCCTGCTGCCCGCCGACACCTGGTCCCAGCGCGCCGGGCGCTCGCTCTTCTTCCTGGTCGGCGCGCTCTTCTCGGCGGTCACCGGATACGTGGGCATGCGGCTGGCCGTCCGCGCGAACGTCCGGGTCGCCGCCGCGGCCCGGGAGGCGACGCCCGCCCCCGGAGAGCCGCCGAAGGAGTTGCCCGTCGTCGCGCACCACGCGATGAAGATCGCGTTCCGCACCGGTGGTGTGGTCGGCATGTCCACCGTCGGCCTCGGCCTGCTCGGCACCTCCTGTGTGGTGCTCGTGTACGCCGCCGACGCCCCCAAGGTCCTGGAGGGCTTCGGCCTCGGTGCCGCGCTCATCGCGATGTTCATGCGGGTCGGCGGCGGCATCTTCACCAAGGCCGCCGATGTCGGCGCCGACCTCGTCGGCAAGATCGAGCAGGGCATCCCCGAGGACGACCCGCGCAACGCCGCCACCATCGCCGACAACGTGGGCGACAACGTCGGCGACTGCGCGGGCATGGCCGCCGACCTCTTCGAGTCGTACGCCGTCACGCTCGTCGCCGCGCTCATCCTCGGCAAGGCGGCCTTCGGCGACATCGGGCTCGCCTTCCCCCTCATGGTCCCGGCGATCGGCGTGGTCACCGCGGTGGTCGGCATCTTCGCGGTGGCCCCGCGCCGCTCCGACCGCAGCGGCCTGACCGCCGTCAACCGGGGCTTCTTCCTCTCCGCGCTGATCTCGCTCGCCCTCGTCGCGGTCGCCGCCTTCGCCGTCCTCCCCTCCTCGTACGCCGCGCTTAAGGGCGTCACCGACCCCGGCATCCCCGGCCACGGCGGTGATCCGCGGGTCCTCGCCCTGGTCGCCGTGGCGATCGGCATCGTGCTCGCCGCGCTCATCCAGCAGCTCACCGGCTACTTCACCGAGACCGGCCGCCGCCCCGTCCGCGACATCTGCGCGTCGTCCCTGACCGGCCCCGCGACCGTGGTCCTGGCGGGCGTCGCGATCGGCCTGGAGTCCGCGGTATACACGGCCACGCTGATCGGTCTCGCCGTCTACGGGGCGTTCCTGCTCGGCGGGTCCTCGATCATGCTGGCGCTGTTCGCGATCGCGCTGGCCGGCACCGGTCTGCTCACCACGGTCGGTGTGATCGTGGCCATGGACACCTTCGGCCCTGTCGCCGACAACGCGCAGGGCATCGCCGAGATGTCCGGCGACGTGACGGGCGCGGGCGCGCGGGTGCTCACCGACCTCGACGCCGTCGGCAACACCACCAAGGCGATCACCAAGGGCATCGCGATCGCGACCGCGGTCCTGGCGGCGGCCGCGCTGTTCGGCTCGTACCGGGACACCATCGCGACCTCCGTCGCCGAGGTCGGCGCGAAGGCGGACGAGGCGACCCTGTCCATGGACATCTCGCAGCCGAACAACCTCTTCGGGATGGTGCTCGGCGCCGCGGTGGTCTTCCTCTTCTCCGGGCTCGCCATCAACGCCGTCTCGCGGGCGGCGGGCGCGGTGGTGTTCGAGGTGCGGCGGCAGTTCCGCCTGCATCCCGGGATCATGGACTACAGCGAGCAGCCCGAGTACGGACGGGTCGTCGACATCTGCACCAAGGACGCGCTGCGCGAACTCGCCACGCCCGGCCTGCTCGCCGTGATGGCCCCGCTCGCGGTCGGCTTCGCCCTCGGGGTCGGCGCGCTCGGCGCGTACCTCGCCGGAGCCATCGCCACCGGCGCGCTGATGGCCGTCTTCCTCGCCAACTCCGGCGGTGCCTGGGACAACGCGAAGAAGCTGGTCGAGGACGGCCGGTACGGCGGGAAGGGCAGCCCGGCGCATGCTGCGACCATCATCGGGGATACGGTCGGCGACCCGTTCAAGGACACCGCGGGCCCGTCGATCAACCCGCTCCTGAAGGTGATGAACCTGGTGGCGCTGCTGATCGCGCCGGCGATCGTGCGGTTCGGTTACGGCGCGGGGGCCCGGCTGTGGCTGCGCGTGCTGGTCGCGGCCGTGGCGTTCGCGGTCATCGTCGTCGCGGTCGGGGTCGCCCGGCGCCGCCCGGTGGCGGTCGGGGGCGACACGCCCGAGCGAAACGGTTCGTCGCCGGGTGCCGCCGTCGCCCCCTGACCGGCTTGTTGATGCCCTGTCAAGATCGTTCGGAGTCGAGGCTCCTGACGTGACGTCCACCCCTGTCTGCTTGGTTCAAAAGACTGCAATATGGGATGAACCGCTCGCATGATCAGTGGATGATGCGCCCGTGGCGTGTATGTTCCGGGGCCGAGAGCCTTGGAAGGGACCGATCCGGTGAACAAGAAGCTTGCGGCCGCACTGTCCGGCGGCGCGGTACTGATGCTCGTGCTGTCCGGTTGCGGAGGCGACGACGGCAACAAGGTCGACGACTGGGCGAAGACCTTCTGCGATTCGGCGAAGCCGCAGATCCAGAAGCGCGCGAACGCCAACCAGCTGATCATCTCCACGGCTGCCGACAGCAAGCCCGCCACCATCCAGGCCGCCGACTCCAAGGCCTTCGCGGACATCGCCGCCGCCGACCGCGCGCTGGCCAAGGCGGTAGAGAGCGCCGGGACGCCGCCGGTCGACAACGGCGAGAAGATCAAGCAGGACGCCGTCAAGCAGCTCAACGCCACGGCCGCGGCCTACGACGACCTGAAGAAGCAGGTCGACGCGCTCGACACGGCGGACCAGCAGAAGTTCGCCGACGGGCTCAAGACCGTCTCCGACAACCTGGCGAAGATCCAGAACATGGACCAGGCCGCCATCGCCAAGCTCCAGTCCGGCGAGCTGGGCCAGGCCATGGCCAAGCAGCCGGGCTGCCAGACGCCGAAGGCGTCCGTGCCGCCGTCCCCCCAGGGCGGCTCCGAGGGCTGAGCAGCCGGCTGAACGACGGCTGCGCGCGGGGCGGCGCGCGGGCGTGCGCCCCTGGAGATTCCCGTACGGGACAGCTCAGGGCTCGCGGTCGCAGGGCAGGGCCGGTACGGCGTGTCGCGCCGGACCGGCCCTGCCGCGGCGTGAGGGTGACGGGGTTCCCCTACGGGTCCCGCGCCGCGTGCGCGGTGGCGGTGGCGGCGGTTGCCGGTGGTGGCCGTCACAATGGGGCACGTGAGTACGACCAGCACCACCCCCAGCCTCCCGGTGCCCGCGCACGCCGCCCGACTGCGCGAGGCCCTGCTCGCCGCCGACTTCACCGCCGACGGTCTGCTCGACCGGCTCGGCGCCCAGGCGTACGCGGCCCTCGCCCGCAGCGAGACCGTGCCCGCCCTCCGTGCCACCCGCGGCGACTCCGCGCTGGACACCCTCGTCCGGCTGTTCCTGCTCCAGCAGCCCGTGGAGCACGACCGGGCCGCGGCCGCGCTGCCCCTTGAGGACGCGCTCGCCGACGGCTGGGTGGTACGGGAGGACGACGCCGTGCTCGCCACGGTCGACGTCCGTCCGTACGGCGGCCCCGACGGCGAGGACTGGTTCATCGTCTCCGACCTCGGCTGCGCCGTCGGCGGCGCGGGCGGCATCGGCAAGCAGGGCCGTGACGTGGCGGGCGAGGCCGTCGTCCTCGGTGTCGGCGGCGCCTCCACCACCCTCGCCGGCATCACCGTCCGCACCCCCGTGGCCACCGCCCTCGACCTGGGCACCGGCTCCGGCATCCAGGCGCTGCACGCCTCCCGGCACGCCACCCAGGTCACCGCCACCGACCTCAACCCGCGCGCCCTCGACTTCACCCGGCTCACCCTCGCCCTGTCCGGGGCCGGCGAGGCCGACCTGCGCCAGGGCTCGCTGTTCGAGCCGGTCGACGGCGACACGTACGACCTGATCGTCTCCAACCCGCCGTTCGTGATCTCCCCCGGTGCCGGGCTCACCTACCGCGACGGCGGCATGGGCGGCGACGACCTGTGCCGCACGCTCGTGCGGCAGGCCGGCGAGCGGCTCAACGACGGCGGCTACGCCCAGTTCCTCGCCAACTGGCAGCACGTCGAGGGCGAGGAGTGGCAGGACCGGCTGCGTTCCTGGGTGCCGGCCGGCTGCGACGCCTGGATCGTGCAGCGCGAGGTCCAGGACGTCACCCAGTACACCGAGCTGTGGCTGCGCGACAGCGGCGACCACCAGGGCGACCCGGCCGAGTACCGCCGGGCGTACGGGCGCTGGCTCGACGAGTTCGAGGCCCGCAAGACCAAGGGCATCGGCTTCGGCTGGATCACCCTCCGCAAGAACCCGGCCGTCGCCGCCGGCGCGATCGAGCCGTCGATCGTCGTCGAGGAATGGCCGCACCCCGTCGAGCAGCCCCTCGGCGACACCGTGCGCGCCCACTTCGAGCGCCAGGACTACCTGCGCGGCCACGACGACGCCGCGCTGCTCACCGGCCACTTCGTCCTCGCGTCCGAGGTCGTGCAGGAGCAGGTCGGCCTGCCCGGCTCCGAGGACCCCGAGCACGTGCTGCTGCGGCAGAACCGGGGGATGCGCCGCGCGACCCGCGTCGACCACGTGGCCGCCGGGTTCGCGGGCGTGTGCGACGGGACGCTGAGCGCCGGGCGGATCCTGGACGCGATCGCCCAGCTCACCGGCGAGGACCCGGTCGTGCTGCGGGACCGCACCCCGCAGGCCATCCGGCTCCTGGTCGAGGAGGGCTTCCTGCTGCCGGCCGCCGACGGGGGCGCTGCTTGATACGGATCGAGCTGGACGAGGCCGCGCTCGGCGCGACCCGGATCGCGATGAGCCCGCTGCGCGACGCGTTCTGCGCCGCGCACCTCCAGCTGCCGGGGCGCGCCCCCTCCTGGCCGTACCAGGAGTGGGCGGGCCACGCCCGCGCGGTGTGGCGGGAGGACGACCGGCTGCGGCCGCTGTGGGAGCTGTTCACCGAAGGGCCGCCCGGAGTCTCCGACTTCCTGATGCCCCGGCCGCTGGGCACCCCCGACGTGTACGAGGAACTGGACCAGCTGCGGGCCACCGACCCGGCGTTCGTCCGCGCCCAGGTCGCCGTTTGCTACCCCGGCATGGGCGAAGAACCCTTCCTGCGGCCGTATCTGACGGACCCGCAGGCCGCGTGCGCGGCGCTCGCCGACGCGTACGCCGCCTGGTGGGAGGAGGCCATCGCCCCGTGCTGGCCGGTGATGCGCCGACTCGTCGAGGACGAAGTCCTGCTCCGCGCCCGGACGTTCGCGACCGAGGGCGTCGACGCGCTGTTCGGCGGCCTGGAGAGCCGGGCGCGGTGGGAGCGGCCGGTGCTCGAACTGACCAAGTACATCGACGCGGAGTACGCGGCGGGGGAGCGGCGGCTCGTGCTCGTGCCGCTCGTCTTCGCCGAGGGCTGCCGGCTCTACTCCACCGACGACCCCGAGGTCCTCGCCGTCTCCTTCCAGGCCAGGGGCGCCGCCGCGCTGCGCGAACGGACGCCCGGACCCGCCGACGGCGGCGACCGGCTCGGGCTGCTCCTCGGCCGAGGCCGGGCCGCCGTCCTGCGTGAACTGGCCGGACCGCTGACCACCGCCGGTCTCGCCGACCGGCTCGGCCTCGCGCCCAGCACCGTCTCCGAACACCTGTCGCTGCTGGCCGGCGCGGGCGTCGTCACCCGACACCGGGTGGGCCGCTCCGTCTACTACCAGCTGACGGACACCGGGCGTTCGCTGCTCGCGCTGCTCGCGGGCGAGGGCGTGCTGGGCACCGCGGCGGCCTGAACGGCGCCTCGGCGGGCCGGGGCGTCCCGACGATTCGGGCGCTTCCGAATCGATGGCCCCGGCCTGTCCCGCGCCCGCAGACTCCCGGCCATGCTCGCCATCGAAGCGGACGCGCTGCGCCGCACCTACACCAGCCGGACCGGATGGTTCCGGCCGCACCGGACCGAGACCGAGGCCGTCCGCGGAGTCACCTTCGAGGTGGCGCCCGGCGAACTGTTCGGCCTGCTCGGACCCAACGGCGCCGGCAAGACCACCACCATCAAGATGCTCAACACCCTGCTCCTGCCGACCTCCGGCACGGCCCGGGTGTTCGGCCACGACGTGGCCCGCGACCCCGTCGCCGTACGCCGCCGCATCGGCTACGTCTTCGGCGGCGACCGCGGCCTCTACGACCGGCTCAGCGCGCTCGACAACCTCCGCTACTTCGCCGAGCTGTACGGCGTCGAGGCCCGCGGCCAGAAGCGGCGCATCGCCGAACTTCTCGACCTGGTCGGCCTCACGGGCCGCGAACGGGAGCGCGTCGAGGGCTACTCGCGCGGCATGCGGCAGCGGCTGCACATCGCGCGCGGGCTGCTGCACCACCCCGACGTCCTCTTCCTCGACGAGCCGTCCATCGGCGTCGACCCGGTCGCTGCCCGCGACCTGCGCCGCACCGTCGCGGACCTCACCGCCGCCCGTACCACCGTGCTGCTCACCACCCACTACATGGCCGAGGCCGACGAGTTGTGCGACCGCGTCGCCGTCATCGCGGGCGGCCGGATCCGCGCGCTCGGCACCCCCGACAGCCTCAAGGCCCGTGTCGGGGACCGGGACGTCCTCGACATCGAGGTGTACGGGGCGGGCGAGGACGCGCTGGAACGGATCCGGCGCATCCCGGGCGTGCGCGGGGTCTCCGTGGCGGAACGCGGCACCGCCCAGACCCTCACCGTGCAGACCGACCGGGGCACCGAACCGCTCGCGCCGGTCCTGGCCGCGCTCGACGGCGTACGGATCGGCCGGGTCGCCGCCCGCGAACCCTCCCTGGAGGACGCCTACATCGCCATCGTGGAGGACGCTGCTCTCCCGCAGCGCGTGGAGGTGACCGAGTGACCCGCGGGCCGCGGCCGGGGCGCCTGCCGCGGCTGATCGGCGTCGGGGTACGCACCCACGTCTCGTACATGTCGCGCTCGCCGCTCGAGATCACCTTCGCCGTCCTCGTCCCCCTCGTCTACGCGACCCTCGCCGTCTACCTGTTCCGTGCCGCGGGCGATCCCGACCGGCTGCTCGACGCCGCCGTCGGGGCCGGACTCATGGGCATCTGGGGCTCGGTGCTCTTCGGTTCGGGCGGCGCCGTGCAGAACCAGCGCTGGCTCGGCACCCTGGAGACCCTGGTCGCCGCGCCGACCCCGCTCGCCCTCGTCCTGCTGCCGATCACCCTCGCGACCGCCGTCATCGGCACGTACGCGATGGGCGCGACCGTGCTGTGGGGCGTGGTCCTCTTCGGGGTGCCGCTGGACTTCGCGCACCCGCTGCTCTTCCTGCTCGCCGTCCCGGTCTGCGTGCTCGCCCTCGGCATGATGGGCCTGCTGCTCGCCGCCTGTTTCGTGCTGCTGCGGAACGCCAACGCCCTGGCCAACCCGCTCGACACGCCCGTCTGGCTGCTGTCCGGGCTGCTCGTGCCGGTCACCGCGCTGCCCGCCTGGACGCATCCGCTGTCCTGGGCGCTGCCCACCACCTGGGGCGCCCGGGCCGTGCACGCGACGGTCTCCGGCGGGCCCGCCGCCGGGGACGTCCTCGTCCCGCTGGCCGTCGCCGCGGGCCTCGGCGCCGCGTACGCCCTGGCCGCCGTTCTCGTCCTCGGCCGGGTGGAGCGCCGGGCCCGGGCCGCCGCCACGCTCGCCCTCGCCTGAAAGGCCGACAGATGTTCCGCTTCCGTGCCTCCGCCCGGCTGCTCGTGGTCGGCGGGGCGATCTCCTACCGCGCCCTGTTCAACTGGACGACCCCGCCGATGTTCATCGGAACCCTGCTGGCCGGGCCGCTCCTCCAGGTTTTCTTCTTCGTCTTCCTGGGGCGGGAACTCGGCGTCGCGGACGACCGTTTCCATCTTGTCGGGAACGCCGTCCTCGCAGCCTCCGCCTCCTGCGTGTACGGCGGCACCATGGCCGTCGCCAACGAGCGCCGGTACGGCACGCTCGGCGCCGTCCTGCTCTCGCCCCGGCACCGGATCCCGCTGTGGGCCGGGCGCGCCCTGCCCTACGTCCTCAACGGGCTGTTCGTCAGCGCCTTCGTGCTCACCGCCGCCGCGACGGTGCTCGGTCTGCCCGTGCCGGCGGGCGCGCTGCCCGGACTCGGGCTCGTGCTGCTCGCGGGCGCCGGGGCGTGCTCGGCGTTCGGGCTCGCGCTCGGGGCGCTCGGGCTGCGCTTCCGGGACGTGTTCCTGGTGTCGAACGTGGCGAGCTCGCTGCTCCTGCTCCTCACGGGCGCGGCCGTGCCCCGGGAGACCCTGCCGGAGTGGATGCGCGTGGCCGGGGACCTGCTGCCGCTGACCCACGCGGCGGACGCGGCGCGCCGCCTCACCGCCGGCGGCGGGCTCGACCCGCGACTGCTCGGGGCCGAGGCCCTGGTCGGTGCGGGGTACGCGGTGCTCGCGGTCCTGCTGCTCGCGCTCTTCGAGCGGGGGAGCCGACGGCGGGCCACGCTCGATGTGATGTGACGAGGGAAGGGGACCGGAGGAGGGGCCGGGGAACGAGGCACACGAAGGGGAAGGGGAGCGGAATACCGTCTTCCGCCTGAGGCCCGGTCGGACTGGACCGGACGGAGACGGAGGGGACCGGAGCGGGGTGTTCCGGGGCGTACGGAAAGAGCGGCCGGAGGCGCGGCCGGGGCCGTCCACGCCGTTCACCGGGAGTTCGCCATGCCGATGCCGAGGGCTGCCACGCTCGGCGCCACGGGCCCGAAAGGTCCGTTGTGAGGCCATGGCGAGGGGAACGGGGTACGGGCATGGAGAGCGGGCCGGCGATCTTCGCGGGAGCGGCGTTCGCGCTGTTCGGAGCCGCGCTGCTGCTGTGGACCGGCGTCCGGCTGCGGCAGGGCGAGCCCGTCGCGCTCGGCGTGGCGCCGCGTACCGCCGCCGTCGTCACGACCCTGTCCGGCGCGGCCTCCCTGCTGCTCGGGATCTGGTGCTTCGGCCGGCTGTGACGGGTGGCCGACGGCTTTGCCATGGCTGCTGAGTCCTGGGCGTCGAATCTCGTGCGCTGAGCCCTGGCCGGTGAGGGCTGGTCCCGCGCGGTGGCCCTGGTCGGGCCCGGCCAGGCTTCGGCTACGACGGTGCCGTGCCTGCGTCCCGGACCGGCGCCGTCCCGCGCCCGGGCCGCCCCATCCCGTACCCCTGACGCGTCCGCGACCTTGCCCCCGACCCCGCCCGTGGCCGTGCCGCGGCTGTCGTCCGCATATTCCCCGGGCCCGTTCCCGGGGCCCGCCGGAAGGGCGTCCGGGAGGACGTCATGGTGTCGGTCCGGGAGTCCGGGCGGCGGGATGGGCAGGAGTCGGGTTACCGTTCGAGTGGCCGTTGCGGGCTTTTGCCGTTTGACACGGGGGCGGGTTGTACCGTCACACTCCGCAGCGACGACAGTGTCACCGTACGTGCACTGCCGTGCGTGCCAGCACCGTACGTGCGCCGTGCCGTCCGTACGCCGTCAGTACGCAGTACGTGCCAGAGAGCGTCGACCGGAGAGAAGAGCGAAGTTGTCCCCGACCAGCGAGACCGCACAGGGCGGCCGCCGACTCGTCATCGTCGAGTCGCCTGCCAAGGCGAAGACGATCAAGGGCTACCTCGGCCCCGGCTACGTCGTCGAGGCGAGCGTCGGGCACATCCGCGACCTCCCGAGCGGCGCCGCCGAGGTGCCGGAGAAGTACACCGGCGAGGTGCGCCGGCTCGGCGTCGACGTCGACCACGACTTCCAGCCCATCTATGTCGTCAACGCCGACAAGAAGGCTCAGGTCCGGAAGCTGAAGGAACTGCTCGCCGAGTCCGACGAGCTCTTCCTCGCCACCGATGAGGACCGCGAGGGCGAGGCCATCGCGTGGCACCTCCAGGAGGTCCTGAAGCCCAAGGTCCCGGTCCACCGGATGGTCTTCCACGAGATCACCAAGGACGCGATCCAGCAGGCCGTGCGCAACCCGCGCGAGCTGAACAAGCGGATGGTCGACGCCCAGGAGACCCGCCGCATCCTCGACCGCCTCTACGGCTACGAGGTCTCGCCGGTCCTGTGGAAGAAGGTCATGCGCGGCCTGTCCGCCGGCCGCGTCCAGTCCGTCGCCACCCGTCTCGTCGTCGAGCGGGAGCGCGAGCGCATCGCCTTCCGTTCCGCCGAGTACTGGGACCTCACCGGCACCTTCTCCACCGGCCGCACCGGTGACCCGTCCGACCCGTCGTCGCTGGTCGCGCGGCTCGCGACGGTCGACGGCAAGCGGGTCGCGCAGGGCCGTGACTTCGGCGCCGACGGGCGACTGAAGAACGCCGGCGTGCTCCACCTCGACGAGGAGAAGGCCCGCGCGCTCGCCGCCTCCCTCGCCGGCACGCGCTTCGCCGTCCGCTCGGTCGAGTCGAAGCCGTACCGCCGCTCCCCGTACGCGCCCTTCCGCACCACCACCCTCCAGCAGGAGGCCAGCCGCAAGCTCGGCTTCGGTGCGAAGGCGACCATGCAGGTGGCGCAGAAGCTGTACGAGAACGGCTTCATCACCTACATGCGTACGGACTCCACCGTGCTGTCCGACACCGCCGTGTCGGCCGCCCGCGCGCAGGTCACCCAGCTCTACGGCGCCGAGTACCTGCCGGAGAAGCCGCGTGTCTACGCGGGCAAGGTCAAGAACGCCCAGGAGGCGCACGAGGCGATCCGCCCCTCCGGCGACCGCTTCCGCACCCCGGCGGAGACCGGCCTGACCGGCGACCAGTTCCGGCTGTACGAGCTGATCTGGAAGCGGACCGTCGCCTCCCAGATGAAGGACGCGACCGGAAACTCCGTCACCGTGAAGATCGGCGGCACCGCCGCCGACGGCCGCGACGCCGAGTTCTCGGCCTCCGGCAAGACCATCACCTTCCACGGCTTCATGAAGGCGTACGTGGAGGGGGCCGACGACCCGAACGCCGAGCTGGACGACCGCGAGCGGCGGCTGCCGCAGGTCGCCGAGGGCGACGCGCTCGCGGCCGAGGAGATCACGGTCGACGGGCACGCCACCAAGCCGCCCGCCCGCTACACCGAGGCCTCCCTGGTCAAGGAGCTGGAAGAGCGCGAGATCGGCCGCCCGTCGACGTACGCCTCGATCATCGGCACCATCCTCGACCGCGGCTACGTCTTCAAGAAGGGGACGGCGCTCGTGCCGTCGTTCCTCTCCTTCGCCGTCGTCAACCTCCTGGAGAAGCACTTCGGGCGGCTCGTCGACTACGACTTCACCGCCAGGATGGAGGACGACCTCGACCGCATCGCGCGTGGTGAGGCGAAGGCCGTGCCGTGGCTCAAGCGCTTCTACTTCGGAGAGGGCGGCGGCCCCGGGGCCGGCGAGAGCGGCGCGGCGGACGCCGGGAACGGCGACGGCGACCACCTCGGCGGTCTGAAGGAGCTGGTCACCGACCTCGGCGCCATCGACGCCCGGGAGATCTCGTCCTTCCCGGTCGGCGACGGCATCATGCTGCGCGTCGGCCGCTACGGCCCGTACGTCGAGCGCGGCGAGAAGGACCAGGAAGGCCACCAGCGCGCCGACGTCCCCGACGACATGGCGCCCGACGAGCTGACCGTCGCGTACGCGGAGGAGCTGCTCGCCAAGCCGAGCGGCGACTTCGAGCTGGGCGCCGACCCGGTGACCGGCCACCAGATCGTCGCCAAGGACGGCCGCTACGGCCCGTACGTGACGGAGATCCTGCCCGAGGACACCCCGAAGACCGGCAAGAACGCGGTCAAGCCGCGTACCGCCTCGCTCTTCAAGACGATGTCCCTGGACACCGTCACCCTCGAGGACGCGCTCAAGCTGATGTCGCTGCCCCGCGTGGTCGGCACCGATGCCGAGGGCGTCGAGATCACCGCGCAGAACGGCCGATACGGCCCGTACCTGAAGAAGGGCACGGACTCGCGCTCCCTCACGGACGAGGAGCAGCTGTTCACGATCACGCTGGAGGAGGCGCTGGCGATCTACGCCCAGCCCAAGCAGCGTGGCCGGGCCGCCGCCAAGCCGCCGCTGAAGGAACTGGGCACCGACCCGGTCAGCGAGCGTCCGGTGGTCGTCAAGGACGGCCGCTTCGGCCCGTACGTGACGGACGGCGAGACCAACGCGACCCTGCGCACCGGCGACAGCGTCGAGACGATCACGCCGGAGCGCGGCTACGAGCTGCTCGCCGAGAAGCGGGCCAAGGGTCCCGCGAAGAAGGCGGCCAAGAAGGCGCCGGCGAAGAAGACAGCGGCCAAGAAGACCGCCGCGAAGAAGACCACGACCGCCAAGACGGCCGCGGCGAAGAAGACCGCGGCCAAGAAGACCACGACGGCCAAGACGACGGCCAAGACGGCGGCGAAGAAGACGGCCGCCAAGTCCACCACCGCCGCCGCCAGGACGGCGACGGCGGACGACTCCGGCGCGGAGTAAGCCCCGCCCGGCGGGTCCGCGCGGCACGCGTGCACGAAGGAACGGACGGGGAGGACCAGGCTCACGGGCCCGGTCCGCCCCGTCCGTTTTCCCATCTGTCGCCCGGGGCGTTCGCAGGCTCGTCTTCCCGCCGGTTTTCCCGCCCGTCCACCCACCCGTCCACTCGCCCGTTTGTTCGGGCGAAGGCCGCGGGGAGCAAGGGCGTCCGGATAGGGTGGACGGATGACGCGAGCAGAGCAGCCAGACACCGACGCCGCACTCGTCGCCGATTCCCGGGAGCGTGCCGTACGGGCCCTCTTGCGCCATCAGCCGCTGCGAAGGCTGTGGAGCGCCCAGCTCGTCGGGGGTACGGGCGACGCCCTCGCCCTCCTCGTCCTGATCCTGCTGGGATTCCAGGCGGCGAGCGCGGAGGACATGCTCGGCGGCGGTTACCGGGGCGCGGCGTTCGCCGTGGCCGCCGTCGTCGGCGCGCGCATGCTCGCCACCGTCGTCTTCGGCGCCGCGCTGCTCGGCCCGCTCACCGCGCTGACCGGGCCGAAGGGCCCGTTCGACCGCCGCTGGACCATGATCGGCGCCGACGTGCTGCGGCTCGCGCTGCTCGTCGTCGCCCCGCTGTGGATCGACTGGGCGCCCGACAAGGCGCTGTGGTTCCTGCTCGGCACCGTCTTCGTCACCGGCGCCGCCGAACGCGTCTGGACCCTCGCCCAGGAAGCCGCCGCGCCCGCGCTGCTGCCCGCCCCGCCGATCGAGGGCGACGCCGTCCGGCCGCTGCCCGACCACCTCGGCGCGCTGCGCACGCTCAGCCTGCGCACCGGTTTCCTCGCGCTGCCGGCCGCCGCGGCGGTCCTGGCGGTCGCCACGCTGATCGGCGAGCTGATCGGGCTCGGCGTCGACTGGTTCGACCTGCACCAGGCCGCCCTCGGCTCGTACGTGGCCGCCGGCCTGTTCGCGGCCTCCCTCAGCGTCCTGTGGTTCCTGGAGCTGCCCGGCGCCGCCACCCCGCGCCCGCGCTCGCCGCTGGAGGGCCTGCCCCGGCCGCGGTACGCCGAAGGCGTCGAGAAGGGCCGTACGGGTGCCCTCGGCCTGCTCGTCCTGGCCTGCGCCACCGTCGCCGCCGCCGTCGCCGCCGCGGTCTCCCTCGCCGTCCTGCACGCGCACGACCTGGACGGCGGACCCGTCACGTACGCCCTGCTGGTCCTCGCGCTCACCGGCGCCACCGCCGCCGGCATCCGTACCGCCGGATCCGTGCTGACCGTGCTGTCCCGGCGCCGCCTGTTCGCGCTCGCGCTCGCCGTCACCGGCGTCGCGCTGCTCGCGATGGGCCTGGTGCCGGACACCGCGACCGTGCTGATACTCGCCGTCCTCGCCGGATACGCGGCCGGCGTCGCCGCCCGTACCGGGCACAGCCTCGTCGACCAGGAGACCGAGGAGGCCCGCCGCACCCGCGTCACCGCCCACCTGCAGGCCTTCGCGCGCGTAGGCGTCGGCGTCGGCGCGCTCGGCGCCCCGCTGCTCGCCGCCGCCATCGGCCCGCACCGGCTCGCCTCCGCCTCCGGCGGCTTCGTCTTCGCGCACGGCGGCGCCGCCTTCACCCTGATGCTGGCCGGCGCGCTGCTGCTGCCCGTCGCCGCGCTCGTCCTCGCCAAGACCGACGACCGCGCGGGCGTACCGCTCCGCCGCGACCTGCGCGACGCGCTGCGCGGCGGCGACCCGGCCGAGACCCCCTCGCCGACCGGCTTCTTCATCGCCCTGGAGGGCGGCGACGGCGCCGGCAAGTCCACCCAGGCCAAGGCGCTCGCCGAATGGATCCGCGCCAAGGGCCACGAGGTCGTCGTCACCCGCGAGCCCGGCGCCACGCCGATCGGCAAGCGGCTCCGCTCGATCCTGCTCGACGTCTCCAGCGCCGGCCTGTCCAACCGGGCCGAGGCGCTGCTGTACGCGGCCGACCGCGCCGAGCACGTCGACTCGCTGGTCCGGCCCGCCCTGGAACGGGGCGCCGTGGTCATCTCCGACCGCTACATCGACTCGTCCGTCGCCTACCAGGGCGCCGGCCGCGACCTGTCCCCGACCGAGATCGCCCGCATCAACCGCTGGGCCACCGGCGGGCTCGTCCCGCACCTCACCGTGCTCCTCGACGTCTCCCCGGAGACCGCGCGCGAACGCTTCACCGAGGCCCCGGACCGGCTCGAGTCCGAGCCGCCCGAGTTCCACGCGCGCGTACGGGCCGGATTCCTCGCCCTCGCGGCCGGCGACCCGGGCCGCTACCTCGTCGTCGACGCCGGCCAGGACCCCGAGGCCGTCACCGCCGTCGTACGCCACCGGCTCGACCGGATGCTGCCCCTGTCCGAGGCCGAGTTGAAGGCCCAGGAGGAGGCGCGCAAGGCCGCCGAGGAGGAGGCCCGGCGCAAGGCGGAGGAAGAGGCCGCCCGCAAGGCCGAGGAGGAGCGTCTGGAGCGCGAGCGCCAGGCACAGCTCGCGAAGCTGCGCGCCGAGGAAGAGGAGCGCAAGCGGCGCGAGGAGGAAGAGGCCCGGCGTATCGAGGCCGAACGGCAGGCGGAGGAGGCCCGGCAGCGCGCCGAGGAGGCCCGTATCGCCGCCGAGGCCGCCGCCGAGGAGGAACGCAAGCGGCGCGAGGCCGAGGAGAAGGTCCGCCGCGAGGAGCAGGAGCGGCTCCGCAAGCGTGCCGAGGAGGAGGCCCGGCTGCGGGCCGAGGCCGAGGAGCGCCGCCGGGAGAAGCAGCGCAAGGCGGAGGAGGCCCTGCTGCGCGCCGAGGAGGCCCGCAAGCTCGCCGAGGCCGCCACGGCCAAGGCGGCGGAGGATGCCGCCCGCAAGGCCGCCGAGGAACGCGCACGCCAGACCGCGGCGCGGGAGGCCGAGCTGGCCAAGGCCGCCGAGGAGGCCCGGCGCAAGGCGGCCGAGTCGAAGCGACTGGAGGAGTCGGCCAACGAGATCACCGTGGCGACGCCGATCGTGAAGCCGGGGGACGGCTCTGCGGCCTCCGTGGCCCCGTCTGTCTCGTCCGTCTCGCCGAACGAGGTCACCGTCCCGACGCCGATCGTGCGGCCGGACGAGGCCGAGGTGCAGGTTGAGGCCGAGGACAACGACGAGACCAAGGTCATCCCGCGGATCGCGGACACCCGCGACAGCTCCGCCGAGGAGACGACGGTGCTGCCCGCCGTACAGGAGCCCGCGCAGGACTCCGTACGGGAACGGGAGAAGGACCCGGCCGACCGGGTGCCGCAGGACTTCTTCCGTGACGAGGCGCGGGGCGGCCGGACGGGCCGGGCAGGGCAGGCGGGTCAGGCCGGGCAGGCCGGGCAGGGCTCCGCCGGAGCGAACGACCGGACGCGCGAGCTGCCGCAGCTCGACGAGCAGGGCCGGCCGCGCCGCCGCTCCGACTGGGCGGAGGAGACCCCGCTGGACGACCTGCCGACCCTGGCCGACGAGCTGCTGGGCGGGTTCGGCGGACTCGGCGACAAGGACGACGAGCAGGGCGGCCGGGGCCGTAAGGGCTGAGGCGCCCGAGGCGGTTGATCCCGCTGGGGCTGCGGTGCCCTGCTGGGGCCGGTGGGCCTGGTCGGCCTGGTCGGCCTGACGGGCCCGGTGGGCCTGGCGGGGTCGCTCTGGGCGGGATTGTCGGTGTGGTGCCCCACAATGGAACGCGTACCTGAGGAGGGGCATCAGACATGGCCGTATGGGACGACCTCGTGGGCCAGGAGCGGGTCGAGGAGCAGCTCGCCGCCGCCGCGCGCGACGCCGACGCGCTCGTGACCGCGCAGGCCGCCGGCGAGCCCGTCCCCGAGGCGTCGAAGATGACCCACGCCTGGCTGTTCACCGGGCCTCCGGGGGCCGGGCGGGACACGGCGGCCCGGGCGTTCGCGGCGGCGCTCCAGTGCGTGAGCCCCGACCGGGCGCTCGGCGGGGCGCCGGGCTGCGGGTTCTGCGACGGCTGCCACACCGCCCTGATCGGTACGCACGCGGACGTCGAGGTGGTCCGTACGGACCTGCTGTCCATCGGCGTGAAGGAGACCCGCGACCTGGTGCGGCGGGCCCAGCTGTCGCCGGCCGGCCGCCGCTGGCAGGTCATCGTCCTGGAGGACGCCGACCGGCTGACCGAGGGCGCCGCCAACGTGCTCCTGAAGGCCATCGAGGAGCCCGCGCCCCGCACCGTATGGCTGCTGTGCGCGCCGTCCCTGGAGGACGTGCTGCCCACCATCCGGTCCCGTTGCCGGCACCTGACGCTGCGCACCCCGTCCGTGGCGGCCGTGGCGGACGTCCTGGTCCGCCGCGACGGCGTCGAGCCGGAGCGCGCCCACTTCGCCGCCGCGGCCACCCAGGGCCACATCGACCGCGCCCGGCGGCTCGCGTCCGACGAGCGGGCGCGGGCGCGCCGCTCCGTGGTCCTCAAGCTGCCGCTGCGGGTCGGCGATGTCGGCGGCGGGCTGCGTGCCGCCCAGGAACTGATCGACGCGGCCGCCGAGGACGCCAAGCAGGTCGCCGAAGAGGTCGACGTCAAGGAGACCGAGGAGCTGAAGGCGGCGCTGGGCGCGGGCCAGGGCGGGCGGATGCCGCGCGGCACGGCGGGCGCGATGAAGGAGCTGGAGGAGCGGCAGAAGCGCCGCCGTACCAGGACCCAGCGCGACAGCCTGGACCTCGCGCTCACCGACCTGACCGGCTTCTACCGCGATGTGCTCACCCTCCAGATGCGCGCCGCGAGCGCCCTCGCCAACGAGGACGTGCGGGACGCGATCGAGCGGATCGCCGAGGACAGCACCCCGGAACGCACCCTGCGCCGCATCGAGGCCGTCCTGGCCTGCCGCGGCGCCCTGGACCGGAACGTGGCGCCGCTGCTCGCGGTCGAGGCGATGACGATGGCCCTGCGCGACTGACGTACGGGGGTTCCGGGCGCCGGGGCGGGGGCCGGTCGCGCGGGAGGGTGAGGTGCCGGGTCCGGGGTCGGCGTGAGGGCCTGGGGCCGGACCGGGGCGATCGGGGCGATTGGACACGTTCCGTCCCCATCCCGATACGCTCCGGGCATGGACTCCAGGCGACTGCTCCGTATCTCCGCCACCGCCCTCGCGGCCGGTGGCCTCGTCCTCTCCGGCTGTGCGGGAGGGAGCGGCGCCGCCACATCCTCCGGCTCCTCCTCGGCCGTGACCTCGTCCGCCGGCGCGTCCGGCGGGCCGGGCGGCGCGATCCCGGCCGCCAAGCTGGAGAAGTTCTACGCGCAGAAGGTGGCCTGGCGCGGCTGCGGCGTCGCGAACTTCCAGTGCGGCACCGTCCGCGCCCCGCTCGACTACACCAAGCCCGACGCCGGCGAGGTCAAGCTCGCCGTCTCCCGGGTCCGCGCCACCGGCCCGGGCAAGCGGATCGGCTCGCTCCTGGTCAACCCGGGCGGGCCCGGCGGTTCCGCGGTCGGCTACCTCCAGGGCTACGCCGGCATCGGCTACCCCGCCCAGGTCCGCGCCCGCTACGACGTCGTCGGCGTCGACCCGCGCGGCGTGGCCCGCAGCGAGCCGGTCGAGTGCCTGACGGGCTCGCGCATGGACGCGTACACGCAGGTCGACCAGACCCCCGACACCCCGGCGGAGCAGAAGGCGCTCGCGGCGGCCTTCAAGGAGTTCGCGGCGGCCTGCCAGAAGCGCTCGGGCAAGGTCCTGCCGCACGTGTCCACGGTGGAGACGGCGCGGGACATGGACATCGTGCGGGCGGTCCTCGGCGACGAGAAGCTGAACTACGTCGGCGCCTCCTACGGCACCTTCCTCGGCGCCACGTACGCCGAACTCTTCCCGGCGCGGGTCGGCCGGCTGGTCCTCGACGGGGCCATGGATCCGTCCCTGTCCGCCGGGGACCTCAACCGCGACCAGACCGCCGGCTTCGAGACGGCGGTACGCGCCTTCGCGGCGGACTGCGTCAAGAAGACCGACTGCCCGCTCGGTACGGAGTCCGTGCCGGCGGCCCTCGACGAGCTGGGCCGCTTCTTCCGCGAGACCGACGCCAAGCCCGTGCCGACGGGCGAGAACCGGCAGCTCGGCGAGTCCCTGGCCACCACCGGGGTGATCGCGGCGATGTACGACGAGGCCGCCTGGCCCCAGCTGCGCGAGGCCCTGACCCGGGCCATGGGCGGCGAGGGCTCGTCGCTCCTCGCGCTCGCCGACAGCTACTACGAGCGTGAGCCGGACGGCACCTACGCCAACCTGATGTCCGCCAACGCGGCCGTGAACTGCCTCGATCTCCCGCCCGCCTTCGCCGGCCCCGCCGACGTCGTCAAGGCGGTGCCCTCCTTCGAGAAGGCGTCCTCGGTCTTCGGTCGCAACCTCGCCTGGGCCGCCCTCAACTGCACGTACTGGCCCACCCCGGCCACCGGCCGCCCGCACCGCGTCACCGCCGAGGGCGCGGCCCCGATCGTCGTGGTCGGCACCACCCGCGATCCCGCCACCCCCTACAAGTGGGCCCGCTCCCTCGCCGGCCAGCTCTCCTCCGGCGTCCTGCTCACCTACGAGGGCGACGGCCACACCGCGTACGGCCGGGGCAGCGACTGCATCGACACGGCGATCAACACCTACCTCCTCGACGGCACCCCGCCCAAGGACGGAAAGCGCTGCTCATAGCCCTCCCGCCCACCGGTTCCGGGGGTGGACGGAGCACCCCCGGAAACTGTGTAGACTTGGCGACGCTGCTGCACCCACCATGGGCACGCAGGGCATGCCGCCTTAGCTCAGTTGGCCAGAGCAACGCACTCGTAATGCGTAGGTCTCGGGTTCGAATCCCGAAGGCGGCTCAGACTGAACCCCAGGTCAGATTCACTCTGACCTGGGGTTTCGCCGTTCCAGGGCCTTGCTCGTGCCGGTGAGGCAGCCTGGCGGCTCCACCAGACTGCCCCCGGGTGGCCGACCGGTGGCCGGGGAGACGCTGCTTGCGATCGCGCGGGGGGCGCCGTCCGCAGGATGACCGCGCTCGCCTGCCGCTGCGAACTCCGTGTGCCGGCTGCTCGGCAGCGCCTCCTGCGCGAGTGTGAGCGAGGCTCGAGTGGACAAAAGTGGAAGGTGCTTGGGCCTGCTTGGTAGGGATGCTGTGCATCGTGAACCAGATTCGAGGTTCCCGGGTGAGGGACGGCCGGGGCGGCGCGAGGGGGCGGAATGATCACTGCATGGTTGATGCTGGCGCTCGGTAACAGCCGGGAGCACGCCGGGAACGACGGCTACGACGACCAGCCGTCCCGGCACTACAGCTGGGACAGCACCGTTCAGAACCACGCCCGTGTGGCGGTGGGGGACGTGATCGCCCTGTGGGACAGGAAGGAGCTCATCGGCGTCTCGGTGATCGAGTCGATCGATACCGCGACCACCGAGAAGACGCTGTACTCCTGCCCCCAGTGCGGGAAGGCGGATATCAAGCGGCGGCTGCGGGAGAAGCCGGAGTACCGCTGCGGCAAGTGCGGAAACCTGTTCCCCGACCCACGTGAGAAGACCACCACGGTGACCACCTACCGCTCCGTGCACGGCGAGCGATGGATGGACGGTCGCGGTCTGCTCTCGGGAGCCGAGTTGAGAGCTCTGTGCGATGCTCCGAAGTCGCAGTTGAGCATGCGCCCGGCACGATGGGAGCGGCTCAATCAGGCGCTTCTCGACGCCGGTGGCCAGGCCCGTTTGGTCAAGGACATCGCCGCGGCCACGCGGCTGGCTGCAGCGGGCGGCCACAAGGAGTCGGTGACGCGCGTACGCATAGGCCAAGACGCCTTTCGTAAAGAGCTGTTGCAGCAGCACGGCGAGGCATGTGCCTTCACGGGCCCCGCACCGGCTGTCGTCCTGGAGGCGGCTCACCTCTACAGCTATGCAGAGACCGGCGAGCATCACGAATACGGCGGGCTGCTCCTGCGCCGCGACATACACCGGCTCTTCGACCTCGGGCATGTGGCAGTGGACACTGCATCGGAAACGCTCGATGTCGCCCCGATTCTTCACTGCTACCCGGATTACATGCAGTTGCAGGGACGGTCGCTGGCCGTGCGGCTGAGGCCGGAACACAAGGTGTGGCTGGATGCCCACTGGCTTGCCCACCGGCCAGGAGGCGACGGCCCGGCGCCTTTCGGGGCGTAGGGATTGGGGGAGGAGGCGGTGGCTACTCGCGGGTGCCCGCAAGGGCGATCGGCCGGGTGCGCAGTGCGAACGCGGCCGGCAGGGTCGCCGCGAGGGCCGCGAGGAGGGCGGCGGCGCCGGTCACGGTGCCGATCGCCGACCAGGGGACGACGATCCCCGACCGGACGCCGAGCAGCCCGAGGGCGCCCCACACGCCGAGCAGGTTCAGGGCCGAGACCGCGCCGCCGAGCACCGCGCCGGCCGCCACGACCAGGGCCGATTCGACCGTGACCAGCCGCAGGACCTGGGCTTTCGTCGCGCCGGTCAGCCGCAGCGCGGCCAGGTCTCGGACCCGGTCGGTGGTCGCCATCACCAGTGTGTTGGCGAGGGCGATGCCCGTGTACACCAGGGCGATCGTCAGGATCATCAGCAGGCCGAGCCGGGTGGACTCGCTGGACCGCGGATAGTGGGCGGCCACCCACTGGTCGGCGGTCGTCACCTCGACGCCGCTTGCCGCGCCCGCCGCCCGCAGCCGCCGCGCGACGGCCGCCCGGTCGGCGTCGCCGGTCACCGTGATGTCGACGCGGTCGATGCCCGCGCCGGACGCGTTGGCGGCGGTGACGTACACGCCGTTGCTGCCGGTGCCGACCGCGAGGACGGCGGCGATCCGCAGCCGTGCCCTGCGGCCGTCGCCCAACCAGACGGAGACCTGCTCGCCGACCCGCGTGGTCAGCCACTCCTCGTTGACGACGATGCCGCCGTCGTCGAGATCTTCCAACGAACCCGCGATGACAGGGAGATGGGAAACGGCAGCCAGGGCCTTCGGGTTGTCGACCGCCCGTGCCTCGGAGCGGACCAGGGCCGTGCCTTCCTCCAGGACGGTCATTCCGGTGGACCGGGACGCGCTGGCCGTGACGCCGGGTATGGTGCGGGCCGCGCGCACGAAGCGGTCGGGCAGGGCCCGGCCGTTGGCACCCGCGGAGGCGATGAAGTCGGCCCGGAGCTGGGTGCGGGCCTCGGCGGCTTTGGCCTCGTTGATGGTGGCCGTCGTGCCAAGGAGCGAGCAGGCGAGCGCCACGGTCACGACGACCGGTGCCGCCACGGCTGCCGTCCTGCGTATCCCCGCCGCCGCGTTCTCCCGGGCCAACATGCCGACCGCGCCAGGCAGTCGGGCGGGCAGCCAGCTGAGGAGTCGCGTCAGCGGGCGCATCAGGACCGGCGCCAGGAGGGCGAACGCCACGATGAGCAGCATGGGTTGGGTGATGTACGTCTTGCGCTTCAGGATGTCGCCGGGGTCCTGCACCAGGGCCAGGACCAGCAGCCCGAGGCCGGTGAGCAGGACGGCCGCGGCCACCAGGCGGCGGCTCCACGGCATCGTGCCGCTGTCGACGGCCGCCTCGCGCAGCGCCGTCGTCGGAGCGGTGCGCCCGGCCCGGAAGGACGCCGTGACCACCCCGGCCAGGGCCACGGTCAGACCCGTCCAGAAGGCGACGTGCAGGGGCCAGGTCTGAGCGCCGATCCGGAACCAGGCAGGGGCGATGCCTTGCCCCGCCATCCATCCGGCGAGCCGCGGCGCGCCCCACCGGCCGAGCGCGCAGCCCGCGCCCGACGCGAACAGGCCGATCACCAGCGCCTCCGCGTACACCATCCGCCGCACCTGGCCGGGCGTCGCCCCGGCCATCCGCAGCAGTCCGAACTCCCGCCTGCGCTGCGCGACGGCGAACGTGAACGTCGACGCCACGACGAACACCGACACGAACGCGGTGATGCCAGCGGCGGTGCCCAGCAGCGCGTTCACGGAGACCAGGGCCTCCTTGTCGCGGTCCGGGTCCGGGTCGGCCGCGCGGCGGCCGTCGCCGGCCAGGACGGACATGCCTGAACCCGTGCCGAGGGCGGCGCGGACGGCGGCCGGGTCGGCGTCCACCGTCACCCGGTCGATCCGGGGCGCGATCCGGGCGGCCTCGGCGGCGGTGAAGAAGACGGCCGTCTCGAACCCGGCGGCCGGGACGGTCCCGACCACCCTGCGCGGGCCGGTGCCGTCGGGCGTGCCGACCTCGATCCGGTCGCCGGTACGCACCCGGGCGCCGGGCCCGGTCGTGACGACGACCTCGTCCGGTGCCGAGGGGGCGCGTCCGGAGGACAGCCGGTACGGGGTGGCGGCCGCGATCGCCCACGGGTGGCCGACCGGCGCGGCCCCCGCGCCCCCGCCGGGCGCGACCGTACCGGGAAGGGACACCGGGAACGTACGGTCCTCGGCGGTGGCACCGACCTTGGCCAGCCGCTTCGCCAACGCGGCAGGTACGGCGCGTGGGTTGGAGAGAGGCGAGGTGCGGACGCCGATCGGCGTGTCGGCGGACAGTTCGCGGGCGGCCTGTACCACCACCTGCGCCCCGCCGAACCGCTCGGTGCCCCGCTCCGGAGCGTCGAATGTCGCCGCCAGCGCGAGCCCCGTGGTGGCGATCAGCCCCACGCCGAGCGCGAGCGCCACGAACGAGCCGACGAAGGTGACCCAGCGGGCGCGCATACCGCGCAGCGTGAGACTCAGCACGAGGCCACCGTCCTGTCCGTGGAGAGCTCCATGGCCGCGCCCGCCGCCGCGCCCGCCGTGGCCCCGCCCGTCGTCCGCGGTACGGCGCTCAGGTCCGCCATCCGCGCCGCGACCCGCTCCACCGACGGCGCCGCCAGCTCGTCGACGATCCGGCCGTCGGCGAGGAAGAGCACCCGGTCGGCGAAGGACGCGGCGACCGGATCGTGCGTCACCATGATCACCGTCTGGCCGGCGTCGACCATCCCCCGCAGCAGCGTGAGGACCTCACGGCTCGTGGTGGAGTCCAGGGCCCCGGTCGGCTCGTCGCCGAAGAGCACCTCGGGCCGGGTGACCAGGGCCCGCGCCAGCGCCACCCGCTGCTGCTGGCCGCCCGACAGCTCACCGGGCCGGTGTCCGGCCCGCTCGCGCAGTCCCACCTGCCCCAGGACATCGAGGACGTCGGCCCGCCGCGGGCGGTGGCCCGCGAGCCGCAGCGGCAGCCCGACGTTCTGCTCGGCGGTCAGGGCCGGCAGCAGGTTGAAGGACTGGAAGACGAACCCGATGCGCTTTCTGCGCAGCAACGTCAGCTTCTTCTCGCTCAGCCGGGTCAGATCCGTCTCGCCGAGGAACACCCGCCCCGCGGTGGGCCGGTCGAGTCCCGCCGTGCACTGCAGCAGCGTCGACTTGCCGGAGCCCGACGGGCCCATGACGGCGGTGAAGGTGCCCCGGGGGATGTCGAGACTGACCCGGTCGAGGGCGGTGACCGTGTTCTCCGGGTGCTTCCCGCCCCCGTAGGACCGGGTCACGGAGCGGAGGCGGACGGCGGCTTCATTCATGGTCTCCACTCAACCGGCGGCGCGGACACGGCGCATTGCGTCGAGAACCCGTCTTGGGGTGGAGCTACCTCCACCCCCGAGCGGCACCCAACTACCCGATCGCGGCAGTCGCTTCGCGTACGCCCGCCCCGCCTCGTACCGTGCGCTCCATGCCTTCCTCCTCCGCGGCGACGCGGGCCCGGCCGTGGTCGCGCCACGGCGCGCTCGGCGACGGCCGGTCCCGGCGCGCGGCGCTGTACCTGCTCAGCAGCGTGCCCCTGGGTGCCGTCACCCTGATCACCCTGTTCCTGCTCGCCACGATCGGCGCGGCGCTGAGCCTGATCGTCGTCGGCCTGCCCCTGCTGCTCGTGCTCGTCCTCACCGGCATTCCGCTCGCCTCCCTGGAACGCCGCCGGCTGCGCCTGATCGACCCCGAGCCGCTCGCCGACCCGCACCGCGACCCCGATCGCACCGGCCTTGTCGCCTGGCTGCGCACCCGGCTGCGGGAGCGCGCCACCTGGCGCGAGCTGGCGTACGCCGTGCTCTTCGGCTTCCTCCTCTGGCCCCTGGAGGCGCTCGCCGTCGGCTCCGTCCTCGTGGTGTGCGGCGGCCTGCTCGCGACGCCGGTGATGCTGGCGGTCGACGGCGAGGAAGCCCGGGTCCTCAAGATCTGGATTGTGGAGAGCTGGCCGGGGGCCCTCGTGCCGGCCCTGGCCGGGCTGCTGCTGGTGCCCGTCCTCGCGTACCCGCTGCGCGCGGCCGCCGCCGGACGGGCCGCTCTCACCCGCTTCCTGCTGGCCTCGCCGGAGGGCGAACTCGATCACCGCATCAGGGAACTGGGGCGGTCGCGCGTCCGGCTTGTGGACGCCTTCGAGGCCGAGCGGCGCCGGATCGAACGCGATCTGCACGACGGGGCGCAGCAACGGCTCGTCGCCCTCTCCATGACCCTCGGCCTGGCCCGGCTCGAGACGCCGGGGCCGCAGCTGGACGGGCTGCTCGCCAAGGCCCACGACGAGGCGGCCACCGCCCTCGTCGAGATCAGGGAACTCATCCGCGGCATCCACCCCCAGGTCCTCACCGACCGCGGCCTGGTGGCGGCCGTCGAGGATCTCGCCGACCGCTCGGTGATCCCCGTGGACGTGGACGTCGACCTGCCCGAACGGCCCCTCGAAGCCATCGAGACGGCCGTGTACTTCGCGGTGAGCGAGGCCCTCGCGAACGTCGCCAAGCACAGCGGCGCGAGCCGCGCCCGCGTCCACGGCCGGCTGGAGAAGGGGCGGCTGGTCGTGGAGGTCGAGGACGACGGCCGCGGCGGCGCCGACACCGGGAGCGGTACGGGCCTGCAGGGCGTCGCCGATCGCGTCTCGGTGCTCGACGGCCGGCTGCTAGTGTCCAGTCCACCCGGCGGTCCCACCGTGTTCCGCGTCCAAGTCCCCTACTCCAGCGCCCGATCGAGGAATCAGCGAGGAAGCAGGAACTGATGCTTCGCGTCGTGCTCGCCGAGGACAGCGTCCTGCTCCGCGAGGGCCTGGTCGGGCTCCTGGAACGCTTCGGCCACCGGGTCGTCGCCGCCGTCGGAACCGCCGACGAGCTCACCGGCGCCGTCGCCGAGCACGGCCCCGACATCGTGGTGACCGACGTCCGGATGCCGCCGGGCTTCTCCGACGAGGGGCTGCGCGCCGCCGTCGAACTGCGCCGCCACCACCCCGGTTTGCCCGTCCTGGTGCTCAGCCAGTACGTCCAGCGCAGTTACGTCGAGGATCTGCTCGACTCCTGCGACGGCGCCGGTGTCGGCTATCTCCTCAAGGAACGCGTCGGCCACGTCGAGGAGTTCGTCGACGCCGTGCGCCGGGTGGCCGGGGGCGGCACCGTCGTCGACCCCGAGGTCGTACGGCAGCTGATCCGCCACCGCCGCGACCCGCTGACCCGGCTGACCGCCCGCGAGCAGGAGGTCCTCGCGCTGATGGCCGAGGGCAAGTCCAACGCCTCGATCGCCGCGGCCCTGGTGGTCAGCGAGGGCACGGTCAGCAAGCACTTCGGCTCGATCCTCGGCAAGCTCGGCCTGTCCCTGGACGACGCGACCAATCGCCGCGTCCTCGCGGTCCTCGCGTACCTCAGGGGCTGAACCCCGCCCCGTACCTCGTGCCGTATCCCACCCCGTACGGGTCCTGTACGAGTCCCGTCGAGGCCCAGAACGCCGGCAGGGCCGTCAGCGAGGTGCCGTCCACCGAGACGAGAACGTTGGACGGCTTGAGGTCGCGGTGGACCACATCGGAGGCGTGCAACTGGGCCGGCGCCGCGCACAGTCGGGTGCCGAGCGCGCGCACCGTGCGTTCGGGCAGCGGGCGGCCGGCGGACACGGCGTCGGCGAGGGACGGGCCGATGACGTACTCGGTGGCCAGCCAGGGGATGTCGTCGAGCGGGTCGGCGTCTGCCCCCGCCGCCGAGGCGGGCGAGCAGGCGGTAGGCGCCGAGCCGGTACGGGTCGTCAGGGCGTAGATGTTCCATGCGCGCTCGTTCCCCCGGTCTTCGACGAGCCGGGACCAGCCTACTCAAGCGCGGGTACGGGGCGGCGGGCGGCGGCGCGGGGCCTCGGGACCGTCGCGCTCTGAGCCGTACGTACAGGCCGAAAGCCCAGGCGGGCGTTCCGGCCTGGGCTTTCGGCGCGAGGGGTGAGGGGTGAGGGGTGAGCGGTGAGCGGTGGGGGAGAACCGCCGGCGGGCGGCTCCGGGGACGGGTGGGGACGGGCCAGGGGACGGCTCAGGGGGCGGGGGCGAGGCCCGGCTGGTCGAAGGTGTCCGGGACCGGCAGGGTGGACCAGTGGGTGACCGGCCAGGCGACGACGACCGCGCGGCCCACGACCTCGGACAGCGGCACCATGCCGCCGTTCTTGTCCGTCTGGTGGTAGCGGGAGTCGTACGAGCTCTGCCGGTGGTCGCCCATCACCCAGATCCGGCCGTCCGGCACGGTCACCTTGAACTGGCCGGGGCCGTCCGTGCTGCACGGGGTGTTGCCGGCGAAGACGTACGGCTCGGACAGCGGTTTGCCGTTCACCTTCAGCGGGCCGGTGCCCGCGCATTCGATCGTGTCACCGGCGACCCCGATGACCCGCTTGATCAGGTGCTGCTCGCCGGCCGCCGGCATCAGCCCGATGAAACTGAGGAACTTCTGCGCCGCGTTGGGCTCCGCCACCGGCGTCCCCGACAGCCACTCGGCGGGATCGCGGAAGACCACGACCTCGCCGCGGTCGGGTTCGGCGCCGAACCATGGGGTGAGCTTGTCGACCAGCACCCGGTCGTCCACCTGAAGGGTGTTCTGCATCGATCCCGAAGGGATCAGGAACGCCTGCAGCAGAAACGTCTTGATCAGGAAGGCCAGGCCCAGCGCGACCACGACCAGGACCGGAAGCTCCTGCCACAGCGGCCGCTTCCGTTTCCCATCCGCCGGTCCACGCGCGCGTCCGCGACCGCGCCGGCGCCCGTGTCCGTCCCCAGGGGAGCCGGCCTCCGGACCGTCCCGTTCGTCCCGGGCGTCGACTACCGCGTCCCCCATGTCACTCCTCCACTCCCGCGTGCACGGCGGCGTGTGCTGCCGTGTGCACGTCCGAGCCCGCGCCCGTCGTCGCGTCCGTATCCGCGCCGCGCCGAACTCCTGCCATGGAAACGGACCCTATGCCCGCACGCCCCAAAACCGGGCCCGCCGTATGGCTCATCACCACGTACGAGTGACCCGTCACAGCGGCCGGAGCGGCGCGGCGGAGCCCGTAGGGGAAGCGCGCGGACCGCCCGTCCGTGGCCCGTCCCTAGGATGCCTCCCGGCCCGCGCGGTGGGCGCGTGGCACGTGGAGGACGAGGAAGGGGCAGGCATGGGGCAGGAGTTGGAGGTCACCGAGCGGACGCGGCTGCGGCGGCTGCGGGAGAAGGGGAGCCACCGGCGATCCGATCTGGACGCGGTGCTCGGAGCCGGCTTCCTGTGTCACCTCGGGGTCGTCGTCGACGGTGCGCCGATGGTGGTGCCGACGGTGTACGGAGTGGACGGGGACCGTCTCTACCTCCACGGGTCGGTCGCGAGCCGGAGCCTCGTGCAGGCGCCCGGAGCGGTGGTGTGCGTGAGCGTCACGTACGTGGACGGGCTCGTCCTCGCGCGGTCGGTGTTCGAACACGGGGTGAACTACCGCAGCGCGATGATCTACGGCGTGCCGCGGCTCGTCACCGACCCGGCGGAGAAGCTGAGCGGGCTGCGGGCGCTGACCGAGCAGTCCACGCCGGGGCAGTGGGCGTACGTACGGCAGCCGAGCCGCAAGGAACTGGCCGCGACCGCGCTGCTGGCGCTCGACCTGGCCGAGGCGTCCGTGAAGGTGGCGAGCGGGCCGCCGGACGACGGGGCGGGGCCGGACGCGGAGCTGGGGGTGTGGGCCGGGGTGCTGCCGATGGTCACGTGGTTCGGGGCGCCGGTCGCCGACCCGCTGCTGCCGGCCGGGATCGAACCGCCCGCGCACATCGCGGAGCGGGCGGGCACGGCGGTCTTCGGCGAGGTGCCCGCGGAGGAGCGGGGGGAGGGTCAGGGCGAGGGCCAAGGGGAGTGACGGCGTCGCCCGTACGGCGGCCTTCGAGCGCCCCGTACGGGCGGGCCTGTGCCATGACTGGGGAGAGAGCGACGGAAGCGACGGGAGTGGCAGGGGGTACGACCGGCGCGACCGGCGCGATCGCGGGAACGGAAGAGGAAGGAACCCCTCGTCATGACCATGAGCATGAACACCGTCATCTATCCGGTGAAGGACCTGGAGCGGGCGAAGGCCCTGTTCACGGCCCTGCTGGGGACCGGCCCCAGCGTGGACCAGCCGTACTACGTCGGTTTCGAGGCGGGAGGCCGGCATTTCGGGCTCGATCCGCAGGGGCACGGCAAGGGGCTGACCGGGGCGGTGCCGTTCTGGGACGTCGACGATCTGCCCGGCACGCTGGAGGCGCTGCTCGCCGCCGGGGCGCGGACCGTGCAGGAGGTCCAGGACGTGGGCGGCGGCATGCGGATCGCCACGGTGAAGGACGCCGACGGGAACATGTTCGGGCTCCGGAGCGGTCCGGCGGCGGCGTAGCCCTCGCGGCTGTACGCGGGGCGGTCAGCGGGCCGGCTCGGTCTCCGGCGTCAGGCGGAGGCGGGACAGGTGGGCGGGGTCGGCGAGGGCGTCGACGGCCGTGATCCGGTCGTCCAGGACGGTGAACGCGTAGACCGTCCGCGGCGTCCCGTCCGGTGCCGCCCGCACCAGGCCCGCCACGCCGTCCACCAGGGCGGGCAGGGCGGTGCGCGCCCGGTCCACGAGGGCGTGTGCGACCGCTCGCGCGCCGTGCGCGGGCGGTGGCGCGCCGGTGTCCGACCGCAGCACCACGTCCGGGTCGAGCAGCGCGTGCAGCGCCGCGAGGTCGCCGCCGCGGGCGGCCGAGCGGAAGGCGGCGACGGCGGTGCGCTGGCGGGCGGGGTCGGGCTCCGGCATCTTCTCGGTGCCTTCGAGGCGCCGACGGGCACGGGTGCCCAGCCGGCGGGTGGCGGCGGGCGTGCGCTCGACGATCGGGGCGATCTCCTCGTACGGCACGGTGAACTCGTCGTGGAGGACGAAGACGACCCGCTCGGAGGGGGGCAGTACGTCCAGGGGGTCCAGGTCACCGGGGGCGCGGCGGCTCTCGGGCCAGGACCGGTCCCAGGGGTCCCGGGGCACGGGGCGCCGGGACTCGTGGGCGCGCAGGAGTTCCAGGCAGGCGCGGGCGAGGTCGGCGACGGGCGCGGGCGCCGGGACGGTCGCCGAGGCCGGCGGGGCCGTTGCCGGGGAGGTTGTCGGGGCGGCGGGGGGCCGGCGGGTCCGGGACACCGCCCGCGCGGCCTCGTCAGGGGAGCCGAGCAGCCGGTGGGCGAGAGCCAGGAGCCGGGTGCCGCCGGGCGCGGTGCCGAGGCCCACGCCCGTTCCCGTTCCCGTTCCCGGCCTCGTCTCCGTCTCTGTCCCCGGCCTCGTCCCCGTCCCGGTGCCCGGGTCGGCTTCCGTGCCTGGGGAACCCGTCGCGTTCGGCGCGTTCATCGCGGTCATCGCCTCCACCGGTCAGTCGCCGTGGCCCGTCCCGCCGCTGCCGAAGCCGCCGCTGGAGATACCGCCCCACTTGCGCTTCTCCTCGCTCGGCGGGTCGGGCGAGGTCTCGGTGCCGGACGTGCCGCCGTCCTTCAGCTGGTACGGCATCAGCCGGTGCTCGCCGTCGGTGTGCGGCATCTCGGCCGGACGGCGGTACTCGGACATCTCACCGGGCAGCAGCTCGCTCTCCGGCCGGTGCGGCTGGGACTCGGGGTCGGGAGGCGGGAGCTCCCGGTTCTTGATCCAGATCCCGAAGGCGAACGCGCCGATCAGGACCAAGACCAGGATCAGGCCGCCGAGGACCTGGGCGAGTCCGGATTCCCAGACTCCCTTGGCCAAGGTGATCTGGGCGGAGCCCGTAAGGAAAGTGTTCATATCGACATGATTACCCCTTTTCGTGTGATTTGACCTGGCGGAGCCCGGGATCCGGGAGGGCGGCGGGGAGGTCGGGCGAGGTCGCGGGGAAGCCGGGCGGCGGAAAGTCGGGCTGAAACATTTCCCGTGGGCCGTCGCGTCAATGAGGTGAAGGCGCAGAACAAGCGGACGCGCCACAGCGACGGAGGGGAGGGGCATGAAGGGGAGGGGGATGAAGCAGTCTCGCGCGGACGGGTTTCTGGAGTTCGCTTCTGCCCGCTCGGGGCATCTGTATCGCTCGGCATGCCTTCTGACCAGCGGCGACACTCATCTCGCCGAGGACCTGGTGCAGGAGACGCTGGGCCGGATGTACGCCTTGTGGGGCCGGATCAGCCGGATCGGCAATCCCGCGGGGTACGCGCAGACCGTGCTGATACGGACTTTCCTCAGCCACCGCAGGCGTCGCTCGGCCACCGAGCGCCCCCTCGGGGAGCTTCCCGACCGGGCTCCGGACGACGGCGAGGATCCCGCCCTGCGGGTCGCCCTGCTCGACGCCCTCGCGGGGCTCGCGCCCAAGGACCGCGCGGTGGTGGTGCTGCGGTACTGGGAGGACCGCAGCATCGAGGAGACCGCCGACGCCCTGCACGTCAGCTCCGCGGCTGTACGCACCCGCTCCGTGCGCGCCCTGGCGAAACTGCGGGAGCGGCTCGGCGGCAGCGTCACCGAGCTGGTCGCCCGCTGACCCGGATCGTGCCGCCGGGGCGTGAACGCGACCAGGGCCCCGGCCCTGGCCTCCGGTGGAGACCCGGGGCCGGCTCCCGGCGCCGCTGACGGCTCCCGAACACGGAGCCGCCGGGGCGGTGGGGCGGCGCGTTCCGCCCCGGGGCGACCCAGCCGACCACTCCCCTGTCCACGTCACCACCCGCGACCCGCGACCCGCGACCCGCGACCCGCACACCGACCACGCCATCCGCACGCCCTCACGACCCCTGTATCTCGTCATTCCTTCCACTCCTGGACCCGGAACGGTGATCCCGCCATGCCTGACCACGCAGACCACGATGTGACGAAGACCCGATTCGAGGAGGAACTGGGCGAAGCCCTGCGCCGTGCCGGCGCGGGCTTCGTCACCGACGACCGCCGCGCACTCGCCACGGGCGGTCTGGCCCGCGGCCGCCGGCGCCTGCGTCTCCATCGCACCGCGACGATCGGAGGAGCCCTCGCCCTCGTCGTGATCGGTGCGGGCGGCGTGTACGGGGGCTCCTTGCTCGGCGCCGGACACGCGGGGGCCTCGGCTGCGGGGGCTTTCCCCAAGGGGGCTTCCGCCGCAGGAACGGGCCCGGCCGCCGGAGACACGGGCGGAGCACCCGACCCCGAGGAGGGGGGAGTCCCAGCAGCCGACATCGCCGCCGTCCTGCAGGCCAACACGCCTGCGGGGACCTGGACGTTCGACGCCCCGAGCGGCGCCGGCGGCAGTGCCGTCGGCGTCTACGACGACGGCAAGGGCAAGGCGGGCGTCTCCGCCGGCATCTACCGGGCGGGTGCGAGCGCCGAGGCGGGCATCGGCCAGGTGACCTGCCCGGACAAGGTGCTCGTCCCGTACGACGACTGCACCGAGAAGGCACTTCCGGGTGGTGACCGGATGATGATCTTCCAGGGGTACGAGTACCCGGACAAGCGGGTCCCCACCAAGTGGTGGCATGCGAACTTGCTCACCGCGGACGGGTTCATCCTCAGCGTGAGCGAGTACAACGCGCCGACGGAGAAGGATTCCGGGATCAGCCGTCAGGACCCGCCGTTCGACCCGGCCCAGCTCCGGACGCTGATCACGGCGGACGGCTGGCGTCCGCTCATGAAGAAGGTGGCCCGGCCCGACAAGGGCTCCCCGAAACGGCGGGCCGCCCCGGTGGCGAAGGAAGTGGACGGCACCCGGGTCACGGCGACGCTGCGGTCGCTGCTGCCGAAGGGGCGGGGGCTGAAGGCCGTCGGCGACGGCGAGGGCTATCTGATCGTCGACGACGGCGATGGCCGGAGCTTCGTCCAGATCAACGTCCAGAGCGACATGGGCCGGCATCGGGCCGAGCTTTTCTCGGGAGAGGGAGTCACCACCGAGCCCGACGGCACCCTCGTGAAGGTCACCAAGGGGTCCGGGGAGAAAGGTGTCGAGGGCTCCGTCATGTGGACCACCGACACCCTGGCCAAGGACGGCTTCCGGGTTGTCATCTCCGCCTTCAACGCCGGCAGCCAGTTGGAACCCCCCACCCGCGCCGAGCCCGCCCTGACGACCGCGCAACTGAAGGAGATAGCCACCAGCCCCAAGTGGCGCTCCCTGGCCGCGAAGTAGCGGTCACCGTCGCGGCGGGCGACACATGGGGCAGGGGCGGTCCGGGTCGGTTTCGTACGGCCGGGATCCGCGGGGGTGGGGCGGGGTGCGGGCGTGAGGGCCGCGCTCCACATCGAGGTCCGAATTCGGCCGGCACGGTGGGCTCCTCGTACCGATGCTGACGGTATGACGATGTCGATGCCTTCCCCCGCGGACACGGACTCCGTGGCAGTCCTCACCGGTATGTACGCCGCCGAGGCGGAGTACCTGGCGGCCGGCGGCCCCGGTGAGGCGTCGTTCGACGCCCTGGCCGCCTTCTTCGCGCCGGATGTCGAGCTCCATCAGGCGGAGTGCCTGCCGTACGGGGGTACATGGCGCGGGCACGGCGGACTGGCGCGGTTCTTCCTCGCGATGGCGCAGACCTGGGAGACCTTCGCCATGGTGGAGCAGGAGTTCCTCGCCACCGGCGAGACCGCGGTCGTGCGCACCCGAGTTCAGGCCCGGGCGCGCGTGACCGGCCGGGAGCTCGACTTCCCGATCCTGCAGACGATCACGGTCAGGGGAGGGCGGATCACCGAGGTACGGCCCTTCTACTGGGACACCCAGGCGATCGCCGACGCCTGCGGGGAGCCCGCGCCCCGCGCTTGAGTCGGTGAGTCGGTGAGCCAGGGAGTCGGCCGCCCGGGACCACCGGACCGGGAGGACGGAGGAGGGCGGGGAGGGGGAGGGCGGGGGGAAGGGCAGGAGGGCTCGCCGGAAGGGCGGCCGTCGGGCTACTTCGCGTCGGAGTACCGCTGGACCGTGGCCGTCGTGAACGCGAAGTGGACCGGGGTGTCGCCGAAGGCGATCCGGCCCGCCTCGTCGCCCGCCGCGCGGATCGCGACCGTGACGGCCTCGGCCTCCTCGGCCGGGCAGTGCACGATCACCTCGTCGTGCTGGAAGAACACCAGCTCGGCCCGCATGCCGGTGGTGGCGCGGCGGAGGGCCGCCAGCATCAGCAGGGCCCAGTCGGCGGCGCTGCCCTGGACGACGAAGTTGCGGGTGAAGCGGCCCCGGGCGCGGGCGTCGGAGGACGCGTACCCCGGTACGTACTGCTCCGGGCCGTCCTCCCGGGGCGTGCCAGGCGGGAGTTCCTGCGGCAGGCCGGCCTCGCCCGGGCCGTCGTCGTCCGTGCCCACGGCGCGCGGGCTGGTCCGGCCGAGCCAGGTGCGGACCAGCCGGCCCTCCTCCCCGGCGCGGGCCGCGTCGTCCACGTAGGCCACGGCGCGGGGGAAGCGGCGGCGGAGGGCCGCGAGGTTCTTCAGGCCGTCGCCACTGGTCTGTCCGTAGATCGCGCCGAGCAGGGCCAGCTTGGCGTGGTCGCGGTCGCCGGAGAAGGCCCGGTCGGACAGCCGGGTGTACAGGTCGTCCGGATGCCCGGCGACCTCCATCAGGCCCGGGTCGCGGGAGATCGCGGCCAGGACCCGCGGTTCCATCTGGTCGGCGTCGGCGACGACGAGCCGCCAGCCCTCGTCGGCGACCACGGCCCGCCGGATGACCTTGGGGATCTGGAGCGCCCCGCCACCGTTGGTGGTCCAGCGCCCGCTGACGGTGCCGCCGGGCAGGTACTCGGGGCGGAACCGGCCGTCCCGGACCCAGTCCGCCAGCCACGACCAGCCGTGCGCCGTCCAGATCCGGTACAGCGTCTTGTACGCGAGGAGCGGGGCGACCGCCGGATGGTCGACGTCCTGCAGCTCCCAGCGCCGGGTGGACCGCACCCGGATGCCGGCCTGTGCGAAGGCCCGGACGACGTCGGCGGGCAGGTCGGGCCGGACCCGGCGGCCGAACGCGGCGGACACCTCGTCGGCCAGCTCCGCCAGCCGGCGCGGCTCGCCACCACCCGCGTACCGCTCGCCGAGCAGTTCGTGCAGCACCTCCCGGTGCACGTCGGCCCGCCACGGCAGCCCGGCCCCGTGCATCTCGGCGGCCACCAGCATGCCCGCCGACTCGGCCGCCGTCAGCAGCCGCATCCGCCCCGGGTACTCGGCCAGGTCGTGCCGCCGCTGCTGCTCCGCGTACACCTCGAGCAGGGCGTCGAACGGGAGCGGGGCGGCGGCCTGCGGTTCGAACAGCGAGTCCTGCGCGGCCGGCCCCTCCGCCTGCCGGATGGGCGGATCGGGCGGTACCGGCGCGTTGTGCAGCCGGGCCCAGGCGGCGGCGGCCGAACGGGGTTCGCCCAGCCGTCCCTCGTGGCCGAGCAGAAGCTGTTCGGCGGCCTCGACGTCGTAGCACCGCTCGACCCGTACCCCGGCGGCGAGCAGCCGGGGGTACACCTCGGCGGAGTTCCGCCACACCCAGCGGGTCACGTCCGGGCGCGCGCGTACCGCCGTCACCAGATCGGCCTCGCGCAGCACGTCCCCGGCGGGCAGCCCGTCGCCCCCGAGCGGCACGAGCAGCGCCCCGTCGCCCTCCGGCTCGGGCGCGACGGCCCACCTCTCGTTCACACCCGCGAGTCTGGCACCCGCCACTGACAAAGCACTGGAGGGAAGCTGGTGGCGAAGTGCCGAAGTGCCGAAGTGCCAGAAGCGCCGGAAGCGCCGGACACGGCCTGGGCGGTCTAGGCGGCCTGGTGGAAGAGGGCGGCGGCCTCGCCGCGGGAGGAGACGCCGAGTTTGGTGAGGATGTTGGCGACGTGGAACTTCACCGTGGACTCGCTGATGTGCAGGTCCTCGGCGATCCGGCGGTTGCGGTGGCCGCGGGCCAGATGGCCGAGGACCTCCACCTCGCGTTCGCCGAGCCCGTTCAGCGGGTCGATCGCGTCTGCCGGGGCCTCCGGGAGCGCGAGGGGGACGGTGGCCGTGATCGTGGTGCCCCAGCCGGGGACGGCGTCGACGGCGAGCCCGCCGCCGAGGACATCGAGGCGGTCGGAGACGCTGCCCGCGCCGAGCGGGCAGCCGTCCAGGAGCCCGGGCCCGTCGTCCCGGATCGAGGCGTGGAGTTCATGGGCGGTCAGCGTCCAGCCGACCCGGACCCGGGTGACCGCCTCCTGGTCGAGGACGACGAGCAGCAGGGCGCGGATGACGGCCCGGACGCCGTGGGCCACGTCCCCCGGCAGGGTGCGGCCGGCGGCCGGGCCCTCGGGCGGGCCGAGTTCGAGCCGTACGGGGGAGTGGCGCAGCATCGGCCGCAGGCCGTCAGTGAGCCGGGCGAAGGCCTCGAAGGCGGGTTCCTCGGCGACCGACCGGTCGCGCAGCGACTCGGCCCGCAGTTCGGCCAGCGCGGAGACGGCGAGTTCGGTGGCGGTGGCCCGGGCGGCGGTGTCGTCGAGGGCGCGGCTGCGCAGCACCCCGAGGACCCCGGACAGGGTGGCGGCGTGCGCGGTGCTCAGTTCGGCGGTGACCCGCGCCCGGGTGTCGGCCGCCGCCCGCGAACGGGCCAGGGCGCCCGGCATCGCCTCCGTCGCGAACCGGTCGAAGTGGCAGGTCACCAGGTCCCACAGGAGCTGCGCCAGGGCGAGTTCGGGCGCGCCCGCCGGGGCGGCGCCGTCCTCCCGTACGAGCACGAGGACCGAGCCGCGGGGCGTGGCGTCGCTCCGTACCGCCACCATCTCCCGTTCCGCCCCGCCGATGCTCGCGCGTCCCTGCCAGGGCCGGCCGGCGGTGGGGCCGTGGGCGAGCAGCGGGGCCAGTTCGGCGGCGGTGACGGGCAGGTGGGGATCGCCCGCGTACTTGAACGGCGAGTGGGCGCAGTGCGTGGACAGTTCGGCTGCCGCGCGGTGCGGGATCAGCGGTTCCAGAACCTCGGACAGCCGTGGCAGCACCGTCCCCAACGGCCTGCCGATTACCTCGCGGGCGGCCAAGAGGGCGTCGTGTGCGGTGAGTTCCATGGTCAGGGCCGTCTCCATGCGCCCGAGCCTAGACATCCAGGAGCCGTCCGACTCTTCTTTCGGCCAGGGACGACTGGCCGTTCGGGCGGCGCAGCGCGGGTGGCGCGCGACGGAGGCTTGAGGAGGAGAAAGAAGCCAAGGCGGCGGAAGAGAACGGGCGGGCCGTCCGTTAGGGATGAATGCCGTCGACGATCTGTGGGGGAGCGGGACATGGAAGCGATCGTGTACGAGGAGTTCGGTGGCGCCGAGGTGCTGCGTCACGAGTCCGGGGTGGCCCTGCCGGTGCCCGGCCCCGGCGAGGTGCGGGTGAAGACGGCGGCGGTGGGCGTCAACCCGGTGGACTGGAAGCGCCGTTACGGCTGGATCGAGCACTTCTACCCGACGACCTTCCCGGCCGTTCCGGGCCTGGAGTTCGCGGGCACGGTCGACGCGATCGGCGAGGGAGTGACCGAATTCGCCGTCGGCGACGAGGTGTTCGGCTGGAGCACGACCGGCGCGTACGCCGGGTACGCGATCGCGGACATCGTCGCCCCCAAGCCCGCGGGCCTGTCCTGGGAGCACGCGGTGAGCATCCCCGTCGCGGGCGAGACCGCGCAGCGCGTCCTCGACGCGCTCGGCGTCCGCGAGGGCGAGACCCTGCTCCTGCACGGTGCCGCGGGCGCCGTCGGCGCGGTGGCGGTCCAGCTGGCCGTCGCGGCCGGGGTGACGGTGATCGGCACGGCGTCGGAGCGCAACCACGCGTTCCTGCGCGAACTGGGCGCGATCCCGGTGACGTACGGGGACGGTCTCGCCGACCGGGTCCGCGCGGCGGCGCCGCAGGGCGTCGACGCGGTCTTCGACGCGGCCGGCCACGACACGCTGCCGGTCTCCCTCGAACTGCTCGGCGGCGCGACCGCGCGCGTCGTCACCATCGCCGCCACGGACGCCGACGCGCACGGCGTCGTGTTCTCCGGCCTCCGGGTGGCGGACGACGTCGCCCGCCGCTGGCTGACCGAGCACGCCGGCCTGGCCGTCGAGGGCCGGCTCCGCCTCGACATCGCCGAGGTCCTGCCCCTGAAGGAAGCGGCCCGCGCCCAGGAACTGAGCGAGTCGGGGCACGCCCGGGGCAAGATCGTCCTGAAGCTGTAAGCGAGTGTCGGGGTCCCTTGGCGGAAGGAGTCGGACGGCTGTGGGCAGGGACGCGGAGTTCACGCCGCCCCGCGGCGCCACGGGCTTCTTCCGGCCGAAGGGCGGGCCGCTGCCCGAGACCGACCGGCGGGCGTTCCGGGCGGCCCTGTACACGGCGGCCCGGGCGGCCGGGGGCCGGGTGGGGGCGAGCGAGGAGCAGGCGTACCCGCGGACGTTCCACCGCGCGGTCGTCGCGGGGACGGACGGGTGTGTCGTCCTCTGCCACGCCTATCACCCCTGGATCGCCTTCGTGCCGGACCACTGGGACCCGTACGGCGAGGAGTTCCTCGCCCCGCCCCCATGGGCCCACGCCTTCGCCGACCAGGGATTCACCGTGCTCGACCACGCGCTGCTCACCCGGCCGCTCTCGGAGGTCGCCCCCTCGGTCCTGACACCGGGCGAGTGGAGCGGAGCCCGCTTCCACGGCATCACCACGCTGGGCGGCGTGCTCTTCAACGCCTGGGACTGACGGCGTCGCGGGAGCCGGGCCCGCCTGGGTGGGACTTGCCGGACACGGGCTAGCCTCGCCCGGTGACTGCCGCATCCGCCGACCGCATCAAGATCTGGTTCCGCTTCGTGCCGCGCGAGGGTTGGCCCCCGCACGACACGGAGGGCCTGTGGGCGCTGCCCGTGGGCGAGAACACGGCCCAGGTGGTCAATGTGCCGTTTCTTCAAGACGGGGTGGCCGAGGGGGACGTGGTCCGGTACGTGACGGACGACGACGGGCTGCACTGGGCCACCGGCCGGGAGACGGCCTCCGGCAACGTCGTGATCCGCGTCCTCCCCGTGCGCGCGGGCCCCCTCGGGCCGAGCCCGCGGGCGGTGCACGAACGGTTCGCTCCCTTCGGCCTCGGCGGGGAGTCGTTCAGCGCGGAACTGCCGCTGGTGGCGCTGACCGTGCCCGCCGACGCGCCGACGCGCCGATGACCGAGATCAAGGAACTGCTCGCACGCGGCACGCGCGACGGCTGGTGGCACTGGGAGACCGGGTGCGCGACGGACGCGTGGAACGCGGCGTGAACCCCGTGGACTCGGAGGCGGATACGGACGCCGAGGGCGCGGCCTGGGACCGGCTGGCCGGGCTGCTGCCGGAGCCCGCCGCCGGCGAGGTACGGGACTGCCGGGCGATCGGCGAGCAGGAGGCCGGCCTGGGGCTGCTGGTCGGCGGGCTGCTCGCGTACGGCGTCGCCCTCGACGGCACCACCCGCGCCGAGCTGTCCGTCCTGACCGAGACCTGGGGCGAACGGGAGGTGCTCGCCGCACGGTTGGCGGCCTGCGCCGACACCGGCGCCCCGTCCCCCGTACGGCTTCTGCCCGCCGGCGAAACCGACGGCGAGAGCGACGACACGACCGGGGATCCCGTCAGTTCCGTCCGCGTGCCGTGGATCGCCTGCGACCGCTGCGCCGCGACCCTGCTCCGGATCCACACCCGCGAGCCCTGGGGTGAACTGTCCTACCTGGCTGAGGCGTACGTCGTCGACGACCGCTCCTGGGACACGGCGGCCGACGCCTACGCGGCGCTCCTCGCCTGCTCCCCGCCCGCTTAGCGAGGTGATCCCCGATCCCCCACCGGTGACGTCAGGCGGGGTGAGGCGGCGTGAGGCGTCAGGGGCGCCCCGCGCCCCACCCGCCCCCACCCCGGATGCGACCATCGAAGTGGCGGAACGAAGGGCGGGAACGAGAGGCAGGCGAGGCGGCGCAGATGAGCGAGAGCACGGTGGCGGAGGCGCTCAAGGCGCTGTACGGAGCGGAGCCCGGCCCCCGGGCCGGCGCGGGCGGCGGCGCCCGGGGCCGGAGCGGGCGGCGCGGCGGCAGCGCCCGCGCCGGATCGCGCGCCGGATCGCGCGCCGGATCACACACCGGCTCGTACGGCGACGACCGGGCGCTGGACACGGCGGCCTCGCTGCTCGCCGCCGACCCGGCCGCCGACGCCGAACTGGCCCGGCGCGGCGAGGAGTTCGTCCGCTCCCTGTGGGCCCGCGGCTGGCAGCCCGCCGACCTCGTCCGGATGGCCCGCCGCGAACTCGCCGACGAACACGTCCGCCTCCTCGCCGACCTCGTCCGCACCGAGACCGCCCGCTACGAGCGCCTCCCGCACCGCTGGCAGGGGCAGCTCGACGCGCTCGACGACCTGCCCGCCGGGCCGGCGCCCGACCGCTTCTCGTACGCGACCGCCGTCCTGGAGCTCTACCGCCTCCTCGTCCGGCTGCCCCGCCTCGACGCCGTCGGCCCTGTGCCCGGCGAGGCCCTGCCGCCGCCCACCGCCGGCGAGCCGCGGATGCTGACCCGGATCCGGGCGCTGCTCGCGAAAGCGGAGGCGACCCCGTACCCCGAGGAGGCCGAGGCGCTGACCGCCAAGGCCCAGGAGCTGATGGCCCGGCACAGCCTCGACGAGGCGGGCCTGGCGGCGGCCGGGCCCGCGCCGGAGACGCCGGGCGCGCTGCGGATCGGGGTGGACGCCCCGTACGAGCAGGCCAAGGCGATCCTGCTCGACGCGGTGGCGACGGCGAACCACTGCCGGGCGGTGTGGAACGAGTCCCTGGGCTTCTCGACGGTCGTCGGCTTCGAGGCCGACCTCGACCCGGTGGAGCTGCTGTACACCTCTCTGCTCGTGCAGGGCACGGCGGCGATGACCCGGGCCGAGGCCGAGCAGCGGGCCGGCGGGCGCAAGCGGACCAAGTCGTTCCGGCAGTCCTTCCTCCTCGCGTACGCGAACCGGCTCGGCGCCCGTCTCGCCGCCACCAGCCGCCGGGTCGCCGCCGAGGCCCCGACCCTGCTCCCGGTCCTCGCCTCCCGCGAGGTCGCGGTCGGCGCCCGTACGGACGAACTCTTCCCCGAGACCCGGGCCACCCGGGTCCGCGCCGCCTGGGACGAGGCGGGCTGGAACCACGGCACCTCGGCGGCCGACCAGGCCGGACTGCGGACCCCCGGGACCCGGGGCGAGATCCGCTGAAGGCCGGCTGACAGACGGCGGACGGACCGGCCGGTGGACAGCTGACGGACGGCCGCCGGGCACACCGACCGGCGGGCCGGTGGACAGCTGACGGGCGGCCGTCGGGCAGATCGCCCGGCGGGCCGATGGGCGGCTGACGGGCGGCCGTCGGGCAGATCGCCCGGCGGGCCGGCGGACAGCCGGCAGGCCGGCGTGAACCGCACGGCCACCACCCCGGATAACCGGATCGGCGTCGTCCTGCCTGTCCTGAATATCCGGTTCGTCCGTATCGTGGATAGGCTCGGCCCATGAGCTGGCTCCGGGCGCTGAAGGAGACCGCCCGCTCGGGGCTCACCATCGAGCGGCGGCGGCTCGAACCGCTGATCGCCCTGCGCGGCGCGTTCGGTCTCGCGCTGGTCGTCGGGTTCTCGCTCACGCTGTTCGGTCCCGAGGTGGCGGTGTCGTCGGCGTTCGGCGCGTTCCAGGCCGCGATCGCCACCTTCCAGCGCTCGTACCGCCCCCGCCCCACCCTCGCGCTCGCGTCCGGCGCGAGCCTCGCCGCGTCCACCTTCATCGGCTATCTGGTCGGCTGGAACCTCCTCCTCTTCATGGTCCTGCTCGGCCTGTGGACCTTCCTCGGCGGGATGTCCTGGGCCGTCGGCCCGAACGTCGGCGTCATCGCCGCCTCCAACGTGGCGATGATGCTGATCACCGTCACCCTCCCCGGCTCCCTCGCGGCCGCCGCCGGCCATGCCGCGATGATCGCGGTGGGCGGCCTGGTGCAGGCCGGGCTCGTCGTCCTGCTGCCGATCCGCGCCTGGGGCGCGCAGCGCGACGCGCTCGCCGACGCGCTCGCCGCCGAGGCCGACTACGCCCGCCGGCTGCGCCACGACCCGACCGCCGACTTCGACCCGCTGCCGCTGATGACGGCCCGCAGCGCCGCCGCCGTCACCCGCCGCCAGGCCCGCAGCCGCCCCGCCGAACTGCACGGCGCGCGCGGGCTCGCCGAACGGATCCGGCCGGTGCTCGCCTCGCTCGCGGACCCGGCGCTCGGCGTGCCCGCCGAGGGGCCGCAGCGGGACCGGGCGCGTGAGCTGCTGGCCGCCGCCGGCGAGATCCTGGACGCCGCCGCGCACGCCATCCGGCACGGCGAACCGGTCGCGCTGCGGCCCGCCGCCCTCGCCGTGCTGCGCACCCCGGACACCGGCGCGATCCTGACCGGCGCCCCGCGCCGGGCCGCGCACCGGCTCGCCGCGCTCCTCGACGACGTCGTGGAGGAGGCGGCGCCGGGCGGCGAGGCCGCCCAGTCGGGGCTGCGCCGGCCCACGCTGGTCGCGCTCGTGCCGGTCGCGATCCGCACGGCGCAGGCCGAGCTGCGGCACGAGTCGCCGATCCTGCGGCACGCCGTCCGGGTGACGACGGTGGCGACGGCGGGCTACGCGCTCGGCACGGTCCTGCCGCTCGGGCACGGCTACTGGGCGCCGATGGCCTCCGTGATGGTCATGCGCCCGGACTTCTCGCAGACGTACGAGCGGTCGGTCGCCCGTTTCATCGGCACCCTCCTCGGGGTGGCGCTGGCGACCGGGATCGTCGAGTTCGCCCACCCGGGCGCGTATCTGTCGGCGCTGCTCGCGGTGGTGTGCGCGTTCGGGATGTACCTGCTGATGCGGACGGGGTACGCCACGGGCCAGGTCTTCATCTCCGCGTATGTCGTGTTCCTGCTCGGCATGGGCGGCGCGGGGCTCGGCCAGACGGTCCGTGAACGCGTCCTGCTGACCCTCCTCGGCGGGATCCTCGCGATGCTGGCCTACGCCGTCTACCCGGCCTGGGAGACCCCGCGGCTGCGCAGCCGGCTCGGGGACTGGCTGAAGGCGGACGGGCAGTACGCGGCCGCCGTCGTCGCCCACTACGCGGAGCCCGCCGGCCCGGCCCTGGCGGACGTGCGCGAGACGCTGCTCGCGACCCGGGCGGCCCGGATCGCCTGGCAGGAGGCCCAGGAGCGGGCCACCCACGAGCCGGTCCGGCACCGGGGCCTGTCGCACGCGGCGGCGCAGGACACGGAGGAGGCGGTGTCGCAGTTCGGCCGGGCCGCGATGCTCCTGGAGGCGCACCTCCCGGAGCGCGGAGCGCCGCCCGTACCGGGCGCGGCGGAGCTGGCGGAGGCGCTGCGCAAGGTGACGGAGCGGGGCGCGAAGGAGGTACGGGACCGCAAGACGCCCCGCTGGAACGAACTGCGCGCGCTGGTCGAGGCGTGGGAGCGGGGGGAGGGGGCGCCGGACCACTTCCTGCTGCGGAAGGGGGCGGTGCTGCTCCTGGAGAAGCTGGACGAGGTGTCCGAGGCGCTGGACGAGTGAGTGCGCGGGGCCCGGCCTGGCCAGGTGTGAACAGCCAGTGCTCACACGGGAGTTGGGCGGGCCGCCACGGTGAGTCGTGTAGTCGATACGCGACCCCTCGTGCACGTGCATCCGCGCGTGCATCTGCTCATGCAGCGTCCTGTGAACACAGCTATGATCCGAGCAAGTTGACACCTGCACCGATCATCTCGGGGAGCTACCAGTGCACCACGCGCACCACGCGTTCAACGGCATGGCGGCCACGGAGCTTCGTGGTGTCGTGTGGCAGAAGAGCCGGCACAGCAACTCCCAGGGTTCCTGCGTGGAGTTCGCCAAGCTGCCCGGCGGCGAGGTCGCCGTACGCAATTCGCGCTTCCCCGGAGGACCCGCGCTCGTCTACACGCCCGCCGAGATCGAGGCGTTGCTCCTGGGCGTGAAGGACGGGGAGTTCGACCACCTGGTGGGGCAACTGTAGGCGCGCGGGGGTACGGGTGCGGGCACCGACGGGGGTGCGCCCGCGCCGGCGGACCCCGGCGGACACGAGAAAGGGTCCCGGCGGCTCGCGCCACCGGGACCCTTTCTCACCCCCGTATTCCCCCGTGTCCTTGGCGGCGCCGCGGCCGGCACCGGTGCCCGGGCCCTGAAGCCCGGGTGCTCGGGAGGTCAGTCGGACATCCGGCCGGCCGCCGGCCGGACGTCAGCCGGGCAACCGGCCGGACGTCAGTCGGGCAACCGGCCGGACGTCAGTCGGGCAACCGGCCGGACGTCAGTCGGCCGTCAGCCGGAACAGCGCCCAGACCACCTTGCCCTGCAGGGCGCCCGCGAGCGGATGCCAGCCCCAGCCGTCGCTGAACGACTCGACCAGGAACAGTCCCCGGCCCGATTCGGCCGCGCAGTCCTCGTCCCCCTGCCGTGCCTCCGGGCTGTCCTGGCTGGGGTCGCGCACCGCGCACACCAGGCGTGACGCCCAGTGCATGAGGTGCAGCCGGACGGGCGGGTTCAGGCCATCCTCGCGCGGCTGTTCGGGCTCTCCCGGTACGGCGTGCCGCAGCGCGTTCGTGACCAGCTCGGAGACGACCAGCGCGACATCGTCGAAACGGTCGGCCAGGTTCCACGCGCCGAGTGTCGACTGGGTGAACCGGCGGGCGCCGCGTACCGCTTCGTAGCAGGTCGGAAGGGCGCAGGAGGCCGAATGGGAGACGGTCGTGGGATCGATCGGAGGAAGCCCTTGCCGTAACGGCTCGAGAATGGCCGATGCGTTCGTCCCCATGCGAGGCACTCCCGGGAATCGCGACGTGTGGTGCGACGTGTGGTGCGACAACTGGTGCGACACGCGGCGACACGAACGAATACGCGGCTGCGCAGGCACCATCGTTCCCAATGCACCCAAGGGATGCAAGGGCAGATGCACGTGCACGCGCCTGACCTGTCCATGCACGCGGCGAATCTGTGCATAAGTCGTCCGCGTGCCCCTGCCAAGCCTGCCCGGAACCGGCCCCGATGCGTGACCGCGTGTGTACGCGCCGAAGCGTTTAGTGGCAGAATCCGGGGCTCAGTGGGGGGACGTGTGGGGGCAGCACCGTAAATGGGGAGGCGTGGGCCGTGACCGTGACGGCAGGCGAATCGAGCGGGGCGAGCGGGAGTGTGGTGCGCCGCATCCTGCTGGGCTCGCAGCTGAGGCGACTGCGCGAATCGCGTGGCATCACCCGGGAGGCCGCCGGATATTCCATCCGCGCGTCCGAATCCAAGATCAGTCGTATGGAGTTGGGAAGGGTGAGCTTCAAGGCCAGGGACGTCGAGGACCTTCTGACGCTCTACGGGGTCAACGACGAGTCCGAGCGCGGCGCGCTCCTCGGGCTCGCCCGCGAGGCCAACGTGGCGGGCTGGTGGCACAGCTTCGGCGACGTCCTGCCCGGCTGGTTCCAGACGTACGTGGGCCTGGAAGGGTCCGCCTCCCTCATCCGTATCTACGAAGTCCAGTTCGTGCACGGTCTGTTGCAGGCCGAGGACTACGCCCACGCCGTCGTCGCGCGCGGCATCCCGGACGCCCCGCGGGCCGAGGTCGACCGCAGGGTCGCGCTCCGCCTGGAGCGCCAGAAGATCCTCTTCTCCGAGAACGCCCCGCATCTGCACGCCGTCCTCGACGAGGCCGCGCTGCGCCGGCCGTACGGCGACCGGGCCGTCATGCAGGGCCAGTTGAGGCACCTCATCGAGATCTCCGAGCACCCGAACGTCACCCTCCAGGTCATGCCGTTCAGCTTCGGCGGCCACGCGGGCGAGAGCGGCGCGTTCACGATGCTCCGGTTCCCCGAGTCCGATCTCTCCGACGTCGTCTACCTGGAGCAGCTCACCAGCGCCCTCTACCTCGACAAACGCGAGGAGGTCGCGCAGTACGCACGCGTGATGGAACGGCTGCAGCAGGACAGCCCGGATCCCGCGGAAAGCCGCGATCTTCTCCGAGGACTCCTTCAACTCACCTGATACATCAGTACGATGACGGCATCTCAGGACCTGAGAGCAGCTGAGAGAAGCTGAGCGTGACGACAGTGGTGACGCCCTGACGGGTGGAACGGCCGTCCGTCGCCGATCGCCGTCGTCCGTCACCGCGGGCGGGTAAGGAGTCTCGTTCCCATGACGACGTCGATGTCCTCCCACTTCGCGGAACTCTCACACCAGTACATCGACGGCGAGTGGAAGCCCGGCAGCGGGTCCTGGGACATCATCGACTTCAACCCGTACACCGGGGAGAAGCTCGCCGCCATCACCGTGGCCACGGCCGGCGAGGTCGACCTCGCCTACCGGGCCGCCGAGCGCGCCCAGGCCGACTGGGCCGCGACCAACCCGTACACCCGCCGGCTCGTCTTCGAGCGCGCGCTGCGCCTCGTCGAGGAACGCGAGGCGGAGATCACCGACATGATCGTCGCCGAACTCGGCGGCACCCGGCTGAAGGCCGCCTTCGAACTGCACCTCGCCAAGGAGTTCCTGCGCGAGTCGGTCCAGCTGGCGCTGCGCCCCGAGGGCCGGATCCTGCCCTCGCCCGTGGACGGCAAGGAGAACCGGGTCTACCGCGTGCCGGTCGGCGTCGTCGGCGTCATCTCCCCGTTCAACTTCCCGTTCTTCCTCTCCCTCAAGTCGGTGGCCCCGGCCCTCGCCCTCGGCAACGCCGTCGTGCTCAAGCCGCACCAGAACACCCCGGTCTGCGGCGGCACCCTCGTCGCGAAGCTCCTTGAGGACGCGGGCCTGCCGGCCGGACTGCTCAACGTCGTCGTCACCGACATCGCCGAGATCGGCGACGCGCTCCTCACCCACCCGGTCCCGAAGGTCGTCTCCTTCACCGGCTCCGACCGCACCGGCAAGCACGTCGCCGCGGTCTGCGCGGGCCATCTCAAGCAGACCGTGCTCGAACTCGGCGGCAACAGCGCCCTGATCGTCCTCGACGACGCCGACCTCGACTACGCGGTGGACGCGGCCGTCTTCAGCCGCTTCGTGGACCAGGGGCAGGTCTGCATGGCCGCCAACCGGGTCCTGGTGGACCGGTCCGTGGAGGCGGAGTTCACCGAGAAGTTCCTCGCCAAGGTCCGCACCCTGCGGGTCGGCGACCCGGCCGACCCCGCCACCCACATCGGCCCGCTCATCAGCCCCCAGCAGGCGCAGGCGGTCGAGGCGGTCGTCGACCAGGCCGTGGCGGGCGGCGCGACCGTGCTGCTGCGCGGCACCGCGGAGGGCAGCCTGGTCTCCCCGACCGTGCTGACCGGCATCCCCGCCGACGCGCCCGTCCTCGGCCAGGAGGTCTTCGGACCGGTGGCCCTGATCGTGCCGTTCGACGGCGAGGACGACGCCGTACGGATCGCCAACGACACCCCGTACGGGCTCAGCGGCGCCGTACACGCCGGCGACGTCGACCGCGGGGTACGGGTCGCCCAGCGCATCCACACCGGCATGATCCACATCAACGACGGCACCGTGCACGACGAGCCGATCGTGCCGTTCGGCGGCGAGAAGCACTCGGGCGTGGGCCGGCTGAACGGCGACGCGATGATCGAGGCGTTCACCACCCGGAAGTGGATCTCGATCCAGTACGGCCGGACGACCTTCCCGTTCTAGCCCGCCCGTTCCGCGTGCTCCCGTCCCCGTCCTGTCCCGTCCCGTCCCCGTCGCGCGTTCCCGTTCCGCGGTCCCGTTCGTGGCCGACTTTCCCCATGAGGACCCTTCCTGTCCTCGTCGGTCCGTAACGTGGTCGGTGTCGGAAGAGCTGACAGAGCTGACGAGTTCCCTTGCGAAAGAGGACGGCGGACCATGAGCACGACACTTCCCACGGACCTGCCCGGCGACGAGCGCGGCACTCTCCTCAACTACCTGGAAGCCCAGCGCGCCGCGGTCGTCCGGGCGGCCCTCGGCCTCACCGAGGAGCAGGCTGCGGCCCGCCCGACCGCCAGTGACCTGAGCGTCTCCGGCCTGATCAAGCATCTCGCCGAGGCCGAGACGAACTGGCTGCGGATGGCCCAGCAGCGGCCGAGCGAGACCCGGCGGGACGAGAGCAACTGGCACGAGAGCTTCCGGCTGGTGGGCGACGAGACCGTCCCGCAGATGGTCGCCCAGTGGGAGAACGCCACCAAGGAACTGACGGAGTTCGTCCGCGGCGTGCCCAGCCTGGACGACACCTTCCCGCTGCCCGACCGGCCCTGGTTCCCCAAGGGCGCGGGAGTCTCGATCCGCTGGATGCTGCTCCACCTGATCCACGAGACGGCCCAGCACGCCGGGCACGCCGACATCATCCGGGAGAGCCTCGACGGCAAGACCTCCTACGACCTGATCGGACTGGAGCAGGCGGCGGAGGCCGCGGCCGAGGAGCGGAAGCCGTCGGCCTGATCTCGCTCACGTAAGCCCTAGGACCCTTCTTTTGGATCTTGCTGGGGTCGCGTGCCCCGGTGCGCGCGCTCGCCGCGTTGTCGTCGGTCGCCAACTCCCCCGTAGCCCTTCGGGCACGGGAGGTACCCCCACCGCGTTGTCTCCCTCCTCCGCCTTGCGATCACACGCACCGGACCCCGCTCCCTGATCCAGCCTGATCCAAAAGAAAGGCCCTAGTCAAGGTTGATCAGTGCCTCACTAGACTCGGGGCATGTCAGCCATCCGTCTTCTCGTCCTGGGCGCGGTCAAGCAGCACGGCCGCGCCCATGGCTACCAGGTCCGCAACGACCTGGAGTACTGGGGCGCGCACGAGTGGTCCCACGCCAAGCCCGGCTCGATCTACCACGCGCTCAAGCACATGGCGAAGCAGGGACTGCTGCGGGCCGACGAGAGCGCGCCGAGCACGGTCGGCGGGCCGCCGCGCGTCGAGTACGAGATCACGGACGCGGGCCGCGCGGAGTACCTGCGCCTGCTGCGCGCCGCCCTCGCCACGTACGACCAGGCCACGGACGTCCTGTCGGCCGGCATCGGCTTCATGGTGGACCTGCCGCGCGCCGAGGTGACGGAACTGCTGCGGGCCCGGCTGCGCGGCCTGGACGCGTGGCGCGCGGAGGTCACCACGTACTACACGCCGGAGGACGGGCCCGGACAGCTCGGCCACATCGGCGAGATCATGCACTTCTGGACACACGCCGCCGACGCCGGCCGGGCGTGGACGGCCGGGCTGATCGAGCGGATCGAGGCGGGCGCGTACACCTTCGCGGGGGAGGGCGGGGAGCCCTTCGTCGGCGTCCTGACCGACGGGCGGGAGAACCCGTACGCGCGCTGAGGCCGCGCGCCGGCGCCTGCCGTGAGCCGGTGCCTCGGCGATGCTCCGGGCCCGCGGGCCTCATCGATGCCGCAGGCCCGCGGGCCTCAGTGGTGGAAGGAGGTCGCGGCCGCCTTGTCGTGGGTGAACGGGCGGGGCTGGCGCCGCAGTTCGGGCAGCAGCCGTCGCAGGTCCTCCAGGAACAGCTCGGCCAGGTCGGCGGAGAAGCCGTTGCGGCAGACCACGCGCAGCACGGACAGGTCCTGCCGGTTCGCGGGGAAGGTGTACGCGGGGACCAGCCAGCCGCTCTCGCGCAGCCGCCGCGACACGTCGAAGACGTCGTACGCGGTGACGTCCGGGCCGGTGGTGAAGGCGAACACCGGCAGCTGGTCGCCCCGGGTGAGGAGCCGGAAGTCGCCCAGGGCGTCGATCCGTTCGGCGAGTCCGCGGGCGATGTCGCGGGCGGTCTGCTGGACCGCCTGGTAGCCGCTGCGGCCCAGCCGCAGGAACGTGTAGTACTGCGCGACGACCTGCGCGCCGGGCCGGGAGAAGTTGAGCGCGAAGGTCGGCATTTCGCCGCCCAGGTAGTTGACCCGGAACACCAGCTCCTCGGGCAGCTCGTCGGGCGTGCGCCACAACGCCCAGCCGACCCCCGGGTAGACGAGCCCGTACTTGTGCCCGGAGGTGTTGATCGACGACACCCGGGGCTGCCGGAAGTCCCACTCCAGGTCCTCGTCGACGAACGGCGCGATCATGGCGCCGGACGCGCCGTCGACGTGCACGGGGATGTCGAGGCCGGTCCGTTCCTGGAGGGCGTCGAGCGCGGCGCAGATGTCGGCGACGGGCTCGTAGGAACCGTCGAAGGTGGAGCCGAGGACGGCGACGACACCGATGGTGTTCTCGTCGCAGAGCGCGGCGGCGGACTCGGCGTCGAGGTGGAAGCGGTCGCCCTCCATGGGGACGAGCCGGGGCTCGACCTCCCAGAAATTGCAGAACTTCTCCCAGCAGACCTGCACGTTGACGCCCATGACCAGGTTGGGGCGGGCGCCGGGGTAGCGGTCGGCGTTGCGCTTCGTCCAGCGCCGCTTGAGCGCCATGCCGGCGAGCATGCACGCCTCGGACGAACCGGTGGTGGAGCAGCCGACGGCGGCCGACGGGTCGGGTGCGTTCCACAGCTGGGCGAGCATGGCGACGCAGCGGCGCTCCAGTTCGGCGGTGCGCGGGTACTCGTCCTTGTCGATCATGTTCTTGTCGCGGCAGTCGTTCATCAGCACCCCGGCCTGCGGCTCCATCCAGGTGGTGACGAAGGTGGCCAGGTTGAGGCGTGAATTGCCGTCGAGCATCAGCTCGTCGCGGACCAGCTGGTAGGCGCTCATCGGCGGCAGCGGCCCGTCGGGCAGCCGGTGGCGGGGCGGGGCCTCGGTCATGCCGCCGACGGGATTGGCCTCGCCGTAGAACGGGTTGAGGGAGAGCCGGCGGAACAGCTCGGCCTCCGGCTCCTCCTGGGGGCCCTTGTGCAGCGCCACGGTGGACTCCTTCCGGTACGGGATGCGGGTGTGCGGTGTGCGGTGTGCGGTGTGCGGTGTACGGGTGGACCTGGGGATACGGGGGACGCGGGGGTACGGGGGTGCGGGCTCAGTGCAGGGCGTGGCCGTCCTCGTCGAGTTCCAGGAGGGGACGGCCGGTGACGACGAGCCAGGCGGGCAGGGAGGCGAGGCAGAGCAGCGCCAGGATCGCCGGGGAGGCGGCGACGGCCGCGGCGACGAAGAGGCTCACCCACCCCTGCCGGGTGGTGGCGAGCACCACGCCGAGGACGGCGGAGGAGACCGCCACCGCCGGATGGACCCCGGGCACCAGCGCCGGGGCGAGCAGCCCGAACGCGGCGCCGACGAAGACCACCGGGAAGACCCGGCCGCCGCGGAAACCCGAGGCCGCGGCGACCAGCAGCGCGACCGCCTTCACCACGGACAGGCGCAGCAGCTCGCCCGCGCCGTAGGAATCGGCGGAGGCGACCAGCTCCCGGGTCTCGGCGAGGCCCTTGAAGAGCGTCAGATGCCCGCCGAGCACCCCCAGCAGGCCGAGGACGAGCCCGCCGAGCGGCAGCATCAGCATCGGGTGCCGCAGCCGGCCGAAAGCCCGGTGGAGGGCGGGGAAGACGTAGCAGGCGAGCAGACCGAAGAGCGCGGCGAGCGGGGCGACGACGAGGGCGGTGAGCAGATCCCCGAAGCCGGGGGAGTCGAGCGGCGGCAGCCCCATGTCGAAGCTGGGGTGCGAGACCAGCTGGGTGGTCAGCGAGCCGGCCCCGGCCGCCACCAGCGGCGCGAACAGCCGGTCCCACAGCGAACCGCCGGCCGCCGGATGGTGCCCGGGCGCCGGCGGCTTCACCGCGAGCGCCTCGGACAGGACGAGCGCGGCGGCCACCGGCGTACCGAACAGGGCGCCGAAGGTCCCCGCGGTCGCCAGCGCCACCCACGCCTCGCCCGGCGGCGCCGGCCGGCCCGGCCGGGTCACCATCCGGCCGAGCCAGTACGCGAGGGCGATGGCCGCGGCGATCGTCGGGTTCTCCGGGCCGAGGCTGACGCCGCCGGCCAGCGACAGGGTGCTGGCGAGCAGCAGGCCCGGCACCACCCCGGCGGCGAGTGGCGGCCCGCCGAGCCCGGAGGTCGCCGGATCGGGGCCGGCGTGCCCGTACACCTTCCAGACGACCAGACCCACCGCGATCCCGGTCGCCGTGAGCATGGTGATCATCCACAGCGCCGAGTAGCGGCCGATCCCCAGCGCGTCCGGGACGGTGGACCACAGCACGTGCTGCAGCTGCTCGGCCAGCCCGCTGATCCCCAGGAACAGCAGCCCCGAGCCCACCCCGACCACGAGTGCGGGCAGGATCTGCGGCAGCAGCGTCTTGAGAGGCGTCCCGGGGACGGGAGTGGGAGCGGGTGCTTCGACGGCCACGGGCCCACCATAAGGGGGCAAAAGCGGCATGACATCCCGAGATCCGGGGCTTGCACCTCACGTCGCGTCAGGAGCCAGAGTGGGACGCGACCAGCACGGGGAAGCCGAGCGGATACGGAAAGGAAAGGGAGAGGAGCCGATGGAGTACGCGATCGGACAGGTCGCCGGATTCGCCGGGATCACGGTGCGCACCCTGCACCACTACGACACCATCGGACTGCTCTCGCCGAGCGGCCGCAGCACGGCGGGCCACCGCCGCTACGACGACGCCGACCTCGACCGGCTCCAGCAGATCCTGTTCTACCGGGAGCTGGGCTTCCCCCTCGACGAGGTCGCCGTCCTCCTGGACGACCCCGGCGCCGACCCGCGCGCCCACCTGCGACGGCAGCACCGGCTGCTCACGGCTCGCATCGGGGAACTCCAGCGCATGGCGGCGGCCGTCGCACACGCCATGGAGGCGAGAAGCATGGGCATCAATCTCACGCCCGAGGAGAAGTTCGAGGTCTTCGGCCACAAGGACCCCGAGCGGTACGCGGAGGAGTCGGCCCGCCGCTGGGGCGACACCGACACCTACGCGCGTACTCGGGAACGCGTCGCCGACTACACCAAGGACGACTGGCAGCGCATGAAGAACGAGATCGACGCGTGGGGCACCGCCTACGCCGCTCTCATGGACGCCGGCGAGCTGCCCGGCTCAGCGGCCGCGATGGATCTCGCCGAGGCCCACCGCGCCCACATCACCACCTGGTTCTTCGACTGCCATCCGACCGTCCACCGGCACCTCGCCGAGAGTTATGTCTCCGACGAGAACTACCGGGCCTTCTACGACTCGATCCACGACGGGCTGGCGGAACACCTGCGCGCCGCCATCCACGCGAACGCCCGGCGCCTGGCCGCCTGACCCTTCCCGTTCCGAAAGGATCAGGCGAACCGGAAGATCAGACGCGCGGCGCGATCACCACGGCCGTCCCGTAGGCGCATACCTCCGTGCCCACGTCGGCGGCCTCGGTGACGTCGAAGCGGAACATCAGCACCGCGTTCGCGCCGCGCGCCCGCGCCTGCTCGATCAGCCGCTCCATCGCCTGGTTGCGGGTCTCCACCAGGGTCTTCGTCAGACCCTTCAGCTCGCCGCCGACCAGCGACTTCAGCCCGGCGCCTATCTGGCTGCCGATGTGCCGCGAGCGCACGGTCAGGCCGAACACCTCGCCGATGACCTGCTTGACCTCGTACCCCGGCACGTCGTTGGTCGTCACCACCAGCACGTCCGACTGGGACGTCTGGCCGCCGCCGTACTCCTCGATACCCATGTGCGTGTACCTCCTGAACATAAGCTTGGCTTTCGCGAAGATCGTACGCATCAGGGAAATCCCTGACCGATCCCGGACACGCCCCTCATCCACCCCGGAGTGATCCCCGGACGATCCACCGGGGCCCCCGGGCGCGCGCCGCAGGAACTGGGGGTGTTCACTTCGCGTTGATAGCTTGGACAGGGCTGTCCGTACGACAATCCTTCGCACGCCCTTCGCCCCGCCCCCACCGACCGCAGGAGTCCGGAACCCGTGAACACGCTTGCCCTCGGACCGAGCTGGCTGGACCCGGACTATCTGATCCAGACCTTCGGTCCGATCGGTGTCCTCGCCATCGTCTTCGCCGAGTCCGGCCTGCTCATCGGCTTCTTCCTGCCCGGTGACTCGCTGCTCTTCACCACCGGTCTGCTCGTCACCACGGGCAAGCTCGACTACCCGCTGTGGCTGATGTGCACGATGATCGTCGCCGCGGCCGTGCTCGGCGACCAGGTCGGCTACCTCTTCGGCCGCAAGGTCGGCCCGGCCCTCTTCAAGCGACCCGACTCCAAGCTGTTCAAGCAGGAGAACGTCGAGAAGGCGCACGAGTTCTTCGAGAAGCACGGCCCGAAGTCCCTGATCCTGGCCCGCTTCGTGCCGATCGTCCGGACCTTCACGCCGATCATCGCCGGCGTCAGCCGGATGAACTACCGCTCCTTCATCGTCTACAACCTCATCGGCGGCGTGCTGTGGGGCGCCGGCGTGACGCTGCTCGGCTCCGCGCTCGGCAAGATCGAGTTCGTCAACAAGCACATCGAGCTGATCCTCGTCGGGATCGTCCTGATCTCCGTCGTCCCGGTCGTCATCGAGGTCCTGCGGGCCCGCTCGCAGTCCAAGAAGAACCCGGCCCCGGCCCCGGAGCAGTACGACGCGTACGGCACCCCCGGTGCCCCCACCCCGCCCGCCGAGCGCGGCCGCCACGCCAAGCGCTGACCTCAGCCGATACACCGGTACACCAGTACACCGATACACCGATGGCCCGGTTCTCCCCGACGGGAGAACCGGGCCATCGGTGTATCGACGCGTCGGCGTATCGCCGCAGGTCAGAAGCCTCGGGTCCGCTTCGCCGCCCTGCGGGCCGCGGCCGCGCCCGGGGCCTGCATGAACATGCGGGCCAGTTCGCCTCCGAGGTTCACGCCGATGGCGATCGCCAGCGCCAGCGCCGCCGCCTTCGCCAGCGAGGTGAAGCCCTGGTCCAGGTTGTTCTGGGCTATGGCGAGGACACCGAAGTACATCGCCGAACCGGGCAGCAGCGGCCCGATGGCCGCCGTCACGTACGGCAGCGACGACGTGTGGTGGTAGCGGGCGATCAGCTGCCCGAACAGGCCGACCAGACCGGCCGCCACCGCCGTCGACACGACCGCGGACCCGCCCGCCGTCACCGCTATCGACGCGTAGATGACCCACGCCACGCCGCCGTTCAGCGTCGCGAACAGCACCGTCGACCGCGACTGCTGGAGCAGGATCGCGAAGGTCGCGCACAGCACCATCGACGCCAGGATCTGGACCACCGGCCGTTCCACCGGCCGCAGCACGCCCTCCGGGTTCAGCGGCGCCCCGACCTGCACCGCCAGGTACAGCACCGACAGCACGCCCACCACGATCGCCACGAAGAAGTAGCCGACTTCCAGGAGCCGGGCCGACGCCGTGATGTAGAAGCCGGTCAGACCGTCCTGGACGGCCGCGACCAGCGCCCGCCCCGGGATCAGCGCGAACAGGCCACCGGTGATCACCGCCGACGGCCGCAGGTCCGCGTGGAGCAGTGTCAGCGCCACCCCCATCGCCGCCGGCGGCATCGCCGCGACCAGGAACTGGTAGAACTCCGGCAGCCCCTGCCCCGCGCACAGCCACGCCAGCCGGTCGCCCAGCATCGCGCCGAGCGCCGCCACGAAGAACACCGTCGGACCGCCGCCGAGCAGCACCGACGCCGCCCCGGCCAGCACACCGGCCGCGACCGTGAGGAACCAGCCGGGATACGGGTGCCGGTTGCGCCGGATCTCCGCGAGCCGCCGGTACGCCTCCTCCGGCGGCACGTCGTGCTCCGGGTCGGCGATGTCGGCGAGCAGCTGGTAGACCGCCGCGAGGCGGGTGTAGTCGGTGCCCCGGCGCCGGACCGTACGGTTCGCGGTCACCGGGTCGTCCACCAGCGACGGCTGGTACGTGATCGACAGCAGCGTGAACGTCACCGTCGGCTCGCAGCGGTCGAGCCCGTACGAGCGGCAGATCGCGAACATCGCCGCCTCGACGTCCTCCGCGCCCTCACCGCCCGCGAGCAGCAGCTCGCCGATACGCAGCGTCAGGTCGAAGACTCGGGCGACCGGCGGCCCCGCCTCGTCGGTCTTGCGGGCGGCCTCCGGCACCGGCCGGTCGGCCAGCGGCAGCCGCAGCATGGTCCGCATCCGGTCCTGCCAGGGGGCGTCCTCCGCCATCCGGACCAGCGGTATCCCGTACGCGGGAGTGAACGCGGGCGGCGACGTCTTGGCCGAATAGGTCGACGGCGTCGCGAAGGCGGAACCTTCCTGCTCCGGTGCCGGCGGGGGTTCCGGCGCGAGCCCGCTCGGCAGCGCGAACTCCGACGTCGTCGAATGCGGCTCGTCCTCCACCGGTTCGCGCGGTTCCACCCCGACCGGCGGGACGAACGCGCTGCGCGCCTCGTCCGATTGCGGCTTCCGGTCCTCCGGCGCCTCGTCGGGCTCCTCCGGTTCCGCCACCACTCTGTCCGCCCTCATTCCGGCCTGGTACCCGTACCGCCCGATCCCACTCCGGTTCGGCTGAAGCCCAGTATGTACGCGCGAAGGGCGGCGCACCTCGGCAGGTGCGCCGCCCTTCCGCGAGTCGGGGGACCGTCAGTGGCCGCCCTCCTCCTTGAAGCGCTCGTACGACTTCACGATCTCGGCCTCGGCCTCGGCGCGGCCGACCCAGTCGGCGCCCTCGACGGACTTGCCGGGCTCCAGGTCCTTGTAGACCTCGAAGAAGTGCTGGATCTCGAGGCGGTCGAACTCCGGCACGTGGTGGATGTCGCGCAGGTGCTCCATGCGCGGGTCCGTCGCCGGGACGACCAGCAGCTTGTCGTCGCCGCCGGCCTCGTCCGTCATGCGGAACATGCCGATGGCGCGGCACTTGATGAGACAGCCCGGGAAGGTCGGCTCGTCCAGGATGACGAGGGCGTCCAGCGGGTCGCCGTCCTCACCGAGGGTGTTCTCGACGAAGCCGTAGTCCGCCGGGTAGGCGGTCGACGTGAAGAGGCGGCGGTCCAGGCGGATCCGACCGGTCTCGTGGTCGACCTCGTACTTGTTCCGCGACCCCTTCGGGATCTCGATGGTGACGTCGAACTCCACGGGTGGATCTCCTCCTGAATCAACACATGTCAATGCTCGCGACGACGCGCGGTGGTTAAGTGTCTCTCACACCCGCAGTCGATCGCGAAAGGGGCTGGTCGCCACATGCCTGAGCCGAGAACCTGGCAGGTCGTGGCGGGCTCCGCCGTGCTCGGTCTGGCCCTGGCCGTGGGCGCCGTCGCCGTGGCCGGCCCGTGGGACTCCGGTCAGCGTAAGGCCGAGCGGGACCGCGCGGTCACCGCCGGTGCGCGAGGTGGCGCACATCACTCCCCCGACTCCGCCGCCGGGGACCCGCGCCGGCCCGCGCCCGCCCCCAGCGCCCCCGCGGTGCTCGGTGCCCTCGGCCTGACCGACGGGTCCGGCAGCCACGGCAACACCAAACCCTCGACGATCACCCGGCCGGGCGACGACCCCGCCGCCCTCGCCGCCCTGCTCGGGCCGCTGCTCGCCGACCCCGGACTCGGCCCGCTGCGCACCGCCACCGTCGTCGACGCCACCACCGGCAAGCGGCTGTACGGCGTGGGCGCGGGCACCCCGATGACGCCCGCGTCGACCGTGAAGATCGCCACGACGACCGCCGCGCTGTCCGCCCTCGGCCCCGAGCACCGCATCGCGACCACCACCGTCGGCAGCCCCGACGGGCGCACCGTCACCCTCGTCGGCGGCGGCGACCCCACCCTCGACCACACGCGCCTCAAGGCCCTCGCCGATGCCACCGCCCGGGCCCTGAAGGCCCCGAGCGCGTCCGGTGCGTCCGGTGCCTCCGGCCCCGACACCGCCGTCCGCCTCGCGTACGACACAAGCCTCTACCAGGGCCCCGTCCTCCACCCCATAGGGCCCAACGAGAACATCGCCCCGGTCACCGCCCTCATGACCGACGAGGGCCGGCTCGACCACAGTCACCACGGCCCCGCGGACCGCAGCACCGACCCGGCCCGCGACACCGCCGCCGCCTTCGCCGGCTACCTGGAGAAGGCCGGCCTCACGGTCGAGGGCGACCCCCGGCCCGGCAGGGCCCCGAAGAGCGCCCGCCCTCTCGCCCGTACCGAGTCGGCACGCCTCGACGACCTCGTCGAACGCACCCTCACCTACAGCGACAACGACCTCGCCGAGGCCCTGGTCCGGCAGACCGCCCTCGCCCACAAGAAGCCCGCGAGCTTCGCCGGCGCGGAGCGGGCCGTCCACGACGAACTCGCCCGCCTCGGCCTCCCGCTCGCCGGCACCCGGTTCGCCGACGGCAGCGGACTCGACCGCGCCGGCAAGGTCACCGGCGCCCTGCTCACCGGCGTCCTCACCCGGGCGGCCGACCCGGCCCGCCCCGCCCTGCGGCCCGTCCTCACCGGCCTGCCCGTCGGCGGCTTCAGCGGCACCCTCGCCGAGCGCTACGGCACCGCCGCCACCACCGCCGGCGCCGGTCTCGTCCACGCCAAGACCGGCACCCTCACCGGCGTCAACACCCTCGCCGGCACCGTCGTCACCCCCTCCGGCCGCCTCCTCGCCTTCGCCTTCCTCGCCGGCCGGACCAGCGCGCCCGACGCCGCCCAGACCGCCCTCGACCGGCTCTCCACCGCCCTGGCCCGGCCCGCCGGGACCGCCACGTCCCCGCACTGACCCGGCGGACTCACCGGACCGCCGTCCGGGCCCGCTCGGAGGGACTCTTCCCGGCTCCGGCCCCGGGCCACCCCCGACCCGGCCCCGAACGATCCCTGATCCCCACCCCGAGACACCCCCGAGGCATCCGCCGGGCCGCCCCGGAACCGTCCCCGAACCGGCGCCCGAACCCTCACCGATCGGGCGCCGAGAACGTACGGTTGACGCATGACGAGCATCGGTGGTGCAGGCACATCGGGGATGGTCGACTGGAATCTCGCCGTCGCGACGGCGACCCGTCTCGTCCGGCCCGGCCCGGAGGTGAGCCGCGACGAGGCCCGCCGCGTCGTCGCCGAACTCCGCGAGCACGCGAAGGCCGCCGAGGCCCATGTCCGCGCCTACACCCGGATGATCCCCGAGGGCCACGAACCGGACGACACCCCCGTCCTCGTCGTCGACCGGGCCGGCTGGGTCAAGGCCAACGTCGCCGGCTTCCGCGAACTCCTCACCCCGCTGCTCGACAAGATGCGCGAACGCCGCTCCGGCACCCCCGGCGGCGCCGTCCTCAGCGCCGTCGGCGGCAAGGTCACCGGCGTCGAACTGGGCATGCTCCTGTCCTTCCTGGCCTCCCGCATCCTCGGCCAGTACGAGACCTTCGCCCCCGCCACCCGCGACCTGCCCGCCGCCGCGGGCGGCGGTGGGCGGCTGCTGCTCGTCGCGCCCAACATCGTCCACGTCGAACGCGAGCTGGACGTCACCCCCCGCGACTTCCGCCTCTGGGTCTGCCTCCACGAGGAGACCCACCGCACCCAGTTCACCGCCGTCCCTGGCTGCGCGACCACCTCCAGGGCGAGATCCAGGGCTTCCTCGCCGCCACCGACGTCGACCCCGCCACCGTCGTCGAACGCCTGCGCGAAGCCGCCCAGGCCCTCGCCGGCGGCAACCGCCCCGAAGGCGAACAGGGAGAACCCGGCCCCACCCTCGTCGAACTCGTCCAGACCCCCGAACAGCGCGAGATCCTCGGCCGCCTCACCGCCGTCATGTCGCTCCTCGAAGGCCACGCCGACTACGTCATGGACGGCGTCGGCCCCGACGTCGTGCCCACCGTCGCCGAGATCCGCGAGAAGTTCCAGCAGCGCCGCGCCCGCGGCGCCTCCCGGCTCGACCTCGCGCTGCGCAAACTCCTCGGCCTCGACGCCAAACTCCGCCAGTACCGCGACGGCGAACGCTTCGTCCGCGCCGTCGTCGACCAGGTCGGCATGGAAGGCTTCAACCGCGTCTGGACCTCCCCCAACACCCTCCCCACCAAGTCCGAGATCACCCGGCCCGCGGAGTGGGTGGCGCGGGTGCACCGGAAGGCGGACTCGTAGGCTCGTAGGACGAGTACGCCGGGCGGACGCGCCGGACGGACATGCCCCGGGAACATGCCGGACGGACACCCTGACCGGCGGTCGAACAACCGAGAACCCCGCACACCCCGCCAATCACCCGTCCGAGGGACCGTAGACGGCGGGTAAGGCGTGCAATGCTCGGGCAGCGGCCGGGTTCTGTCACCATCGACGCACTCTGAGTGACCGAAGCGAGTGACCGAACCCCCACCCCCGGCCGTTAAGACTCCGATCGAGGCACCCCACACTCTCCACGAAGGGCACCGGACATGGGTCCCCATCCTGCGGTCGCGGCGATACGCCTGGCGGTCCGCCGCGTACTCCACGACGTTCTCACCGAGCACCGGACCACCGGCCGGGCTCCCGGCACGCCCCCCGGCGGACACCCGCTCGTGCTCGTCGCCTGCTCCGGCGGCGCCGACTCCATGGCCCTCGCCTCCGCGCTCGCCTTCGAGGCGCGCAAACTCGACGTCCGGGCCGGCGGCGTCACCGTCGACCACGGCCTCCAGCAGGGCTCCGGCCAGCGCGCCCGCGAGGTCGCCGACCGGATGACCGCCCTCGGCCTCGACCCCGTCGAGACCATCGCCGTCACCGTCGGTCCCGAATCCACCGCCGCCGCCCACGGAGCCGCCTACACCGGCACCGCCGCCCGCCGCGTCGGCCCCGAGGCCGCGGCCCGCGACGCCCGCTACGCCGCCCTCGACGCCGCCGCCGAACGCCACGGCGCCACCGGCATCCTGCTCGGCCACACCCGCGACGACCAGGCCGAAACCGTCCTCCTCGGCCTCGCCCGCGGCTCCGGGATCCGCTCCCTGTCCGGCATGGCCGCCGTCTCCGGCGTCGCCGGCCGCTACCGCCGCCCCTTCCTGGAACTCGACCGCCAGACCGTCCGCAAGGCCTGCATCGCCCAGGAACTGGCCATCTGGGACGACCCGCACAACACCGACCCCGCCTACACCCGCTCCCGGCTCCGCCACGAGGGCCTGCCCGCCCTGGAGAAAGCCCTCGGCAAGGGCGTCGTCGAAGCCCTCGCCCGGACCGCCCAGCTCTCCCGCGACGACGCCGACGCCCTCGACGCCTGGGCCGCCCACGCGGAGGCCGACGTCCGCGACGAGGCGGGCCGCCTCGAGTGCGCGAAGCTCTCCGGACTGCCCCCCGCCGTACGCCGCCGCGTCCTGCGCCGTGCCGTGATCGCCGAGGGCGCTCCCGCCGGTTCCCTCTTCGCCCGGCACATCGAGGAAGTCGACCGGCTGATCACCGGATGGCGTGGTCAGGGGGCCATCAACCTGCCCGGCCGCGTCGAGGCACTGCGTCAGGGTGGCAGACTGGTCATTCGGCAAGGCTGACAGCAAAGTCGCAAGCTGCAACGAAAGTGACCCGGGTGAACGAGAAGGACATGGGCACCGACCTCCAGTCGGTGCTCATCACCAAGGAAGAGATCGACGCGAAGCTGGCCGAGCTGGCCGCGAAGATCGACGCGGAGTACGCGGGCAAGGACCTGCTCATCGTCGGTGTCCTCAAGGGCGCCGTGATGGTGATGGCGGACCTGGCGCGCACGCTGTCCTCCCCCGTCACCATGGACTGGATGGCCGTCTCCTCCTACGGAGCAGGCACCCAGTCCTCCGGCGTGGTCCGGATCCTCAAGGACCTCGACACCGACATCAAGGGACGGCACGTCCTGATCGTCGAGGACATCATCGACTCGGGCCTGACCCTGTCCTGGCTCCTGTCGAACCTCGGTTCGCGCGAGCCGGCCTCCCTCGAGGTCTGCACCCTCCTGCGCAAGCCGGAGGCCGCGAAGGTCGCCCTCGACGTGAAGTGGGTCGGCTTCGACATCCCCAACGAGTTCGTCGTGGGATACGGCCTGGACTACGCCGAGAAGTACCGGAACCTCCCGTTCGTCGGCACCCTCGCCCCGCACGTCTACGGCGGCTGAGAACCCGGCGCCCCGGGGAACCCGCACCGTCTTCCTTCCGTTGAAGCATGGGAAGGCGGTCGCGGGCGCCGATGCTGGGGTACCGTCCGAAGAACAGCTTTTTCACACCGCAGCTCTTCACAGCAGCATTTCCCTAACAGCATTCACCTACGGGCAGGAGGGACGGGGCGCCGCTTACGCCCCGTATGGATGGACGTGAAGCGATACTTCCGTGGGCCGGTCATGTGGATCGTGCTGGCCGTCCTCGCCGTGGTCGTGCTGATGCAGGTCGTCGGCTCGTCCGAGGGCTACAAGACGGTGGACACCGGCAAGGTCGTCCAGGCGATCGACAAGAACCAGGTCAAAACCGCAAAGATCACCACCGGTGACGAACAGGTCGTGAAGATCGACCTCGTCGACGGTGTCCAGATCAACAAGAGCAGCAAGGTCCAGGCCAACTACATCGGCACCCAGGGTGTCACGCTGGCCGACAAGCTCCAGGAGAAGTTCGAGGCCGGGCAGCTCAAGGAGGGCTACACGGTCTCTCCGACGAAGCAGTCCCCGTTCGTCTCGGTCCTGCTCTCCCTGCTGCCCTTCGTCCTCATCGTGGTCGTCTTCCTCTTCCTGATGAACCAGATGCAGGGCGGCGGCTCCCGAGTCATGAACTTCGGGAAGTCCAAGGCCAAGCTGATCACCAAGGACACCCCGAAGACGACCTTCGCGGACGTCGCCGGTTCCGACGAGGCCGTCGAGGAACTCCACGAGATCAAGGAATTCCTCCAGGAGCCAGCCAAGTTCCAGGCCGTCGGCGCCAAGATCCCGAAGGGTGTGCTGCTCTACGGCCCGCCCGGAACGGGCAAGACCCTCCTCGCCCGCGCCGTCGCCGGCGAGGCCGGAGTGCCGTTCTACTCGATCTCCGGCTCCGACTTCGTCGAGATGTTCGTCGGTGTCGGCGCCTCCCGTGTCCGCGACCTCTTCGAGCAGGCCAAGGCCAACGCCCCGGCCATCGTCTTCGTCGACGAGATCGACGCGGTCGGCCGTCACCGCGGCGCCGGCCTCGGCGGCGGCCACGACGAGCGCGAGCAGACCCTCAACCAGCTGCTCGTCGAGATGGACGGCTTCGACGTGAAGGGCGGCGTCATCCTGATCGCCGCCACCAACCGGCCCGACATCCTCGACCCGGCCCTCCTGCGCCCCGGCCGCTTCGACCGGCAGATCGCCGTCGACCGCCCGGACATGCAGGGCCGTCTGGAGATCCTCAAGGTCCACCAGAAGGGCAAGCCGGTCGCCCCGGACGTCGACCTCGGCGCCGTCGCCCGCCGCACCCCCGGCTTCACCGGTGCCGATCTGTCCAACGTCCTCAACGAGGCGGCGCTCCTCACCGCCCGCTCGGACAAGAAGCTGATCGACAACGCGTCGCTCGACGAGGCCATCGACCGCGTGGTCGCCGGTCCGCAGAAGCGGACCCGGATCATGTCGGACAAGGAAAAGAAGATCACCGCGTACCACGAGGGCGGACACGCCCTGGTCGCGGCGGCCTCCCCGAACTCCGACCCGGTCCACAAGATCACCATCCTGTCCCGCGGCCGGGCCCTGGGCTACACCATGGTCCTGCCCGACGAGGACAAGTACTCGACCACGCGCAACGAGATGCTCGACCAGCTCGCCTACATGCTGGGCGGGCGCGCCGCCGAGGAACTGGTCTTCCACGACCCGACCACCGGCGCCGCGAACGACATCGAGAAGGCCACCGCCACGGCCCGCGCGATGGTCACGCAGTACGGCATGACCGAGCGGCTCGGCGCCATCAAGTTCGGCGGCGACAACACCGAGCCCTTCCTCGGCCGCGAGATGGCGCACCAGCGCGACTACTCGGAAGAGGTCGCCGCGCTGGTCGACGAAGAGGTCAAGAAGCTCATCGAGACCGCGCACAACGAGGCGTGGGAGATCCTGGTCGAGAACCGCGACGTCCTCGACAACCTGGTCCTGGCGCTCCTGGAGAAGGAGACCCTGGGCAAGGAGGAGATCGCCGAGGTCTTCTCGTCGATCATCAAGCGCCCGGCCCGTCCGGCCTGGACCGGTTCGGCCCGCCGTACGCCCTCCACCCGCCCGCCGGTGCTCTCGCCGAAGGAGCTGGCCCTGACCAACAGCGCCAACGGCTCCTCCACGACGCCGCCGGTGGACACCACCAAGACGATCGAGGTGACCCCCGAGGACACCCCGGACGCCTGACGCCGGACCTGAGCCGGCCGCCGGGAGACCGACGGCCGGGCCCCGGAATGGAAGCCGCGCCCCCGCAGGTTTTAGCCTGTGGGGGCGCGGCCTATTTCGCGCCATGTCAGTAGACAGACGGAACGAGGCACACATGACCGACCCGGTGACGCTGGACGGCGAGGGCACGATCGGCGAGTACGACGAGAAGCGCGCCGAGGCCGCCGTACGGGAGCTGCTGCTCGCGGTCGGTGAGGACCCGGACCGCGAGGGCCTGCGCGAGACGCCGGCGCGCGTGGCGCGGGCGTACAAGGAGCTGTTCGCGGGCCTCTGGCAGAAGCCGGAGGAGGTGCTCACCACGACCTTCGACCTGGGCCACGACGAGATGGTCCTGGTGAAGGACATCGAGCTGATGGCGACCTGTGAGCATCATCTGCTCCCGTTCCACGGGGTGGCGCACATCGGCTACATCCCGGCGGAGTCCGGGAAGATCACCGGCCTGTCGAAGCTGGCCCGCCTGGTCGACGTCTTCGCCCGCCGTCCCCAGGTCCAGGAGCGGCTGACCACGCAGATCGCCGACTCGCTCATGGAGATCCTGGAAGCCCGCGGCGCGATCGTCGTGATCGAGGCCGAGCACATGTGCATGACCCTGCGCGGCGTCCGCAAGCCCGGCGCGAAGACGACCACCTCGGCCGTCCGCGGCCAGCTCCGGGACGCGACCACGCGCGCCGAGGCGATGTCCCTGATACTGGCGCGCTGATCCGCGGCGGATCGGCGTCCCCGTGACGAAGCCCCTGGGGCCGGCCTGACCGGTCGGCCCAGGGGCTTCGTCGTGCCGTATGGCGGTGGGTCAGGAGACCGGGGCGCGGCCCGGGGTGTCGTGGTCGTCGTCCTCCGGGAGCTTGCAGACGCGCTCCAGGAAGAGGGCGGCGGCGATGACGCCGATGCCCGCGACGACGGAGAGGCCCGCGTAGAGGGCCTGGTCGCGGCGGGCGGGGATGTCGAGGGAGCCGAGCAGGAAGACGCCGATGCCGCCGTACAGGCCGGCGACGAGGGCGGCGACGAGCGCGCTGGCCTGGCCGAAGACGACGGCGCGGGCGGCCATCAGCGGTTCGACGCCCTTGGCATCGGGACGGCGCTCGCGCTGGGCCTTGAGCCGGGCGCGGAGCGAGAGGGCCGTGGCGGTGAGGACGACGGCGATGACCGCGAGCACGATGGGCGCGGCGAGCGGCACGCTGGGGAGCGTGCCGAGCGCGTCCCAGAGGCGGGTGGCGCCCCAGGAGAGGATGCCGGCGGCGACGAACAGTCCGGCGAGCACCTTGAGCCGCAGTTGTTTCACCGGGTGTCCTTCGTCGGGGCGGGCGGACGGTCTCTGACGAGATTAACGACTACTCGGGCAGCCGCAGTTCCAGGTCGCCGCGCGCCACGATGCCGTCGCGGCCGACGGCGGCGAGCAGGTCGGCGACGGTGCCGTGACCGGGCAGCGCGGCGTCCGGGGCGACGTCGTGCCACGGGGCGAGGACGAACGCGCGCAGGTGGGCCCGCGGGTGCGGGAGGGTGAGGACCGGATCGTCGGAGACGACATCGGCGTACGTGATGATGTCGACGTCGATCGTGCGGGCGCCCCAGCGCTCGTCGCGGACCCGGTCGAAGGCCTCCTCGATCGCCTGGGCCCGCTCCAGGAGCGAGGACGGCGGCAGGGTGGTCTTCACGAGGACGACGGCGTTGAGGTACGAGGGCTGGGTGCCGGGCTCGACGCCCCAGGGCTCGGTCTCGTAGACGGGGGAGACGGCCTTCACCCGGAGGCCGGGGGTGTCCTCCAGCGCGTCCACGGCGCCCTGGAGGGTCTCCAGGCGGTTGCCGAGGTTCGAGCCGAGGGCGAGGACGGCCCACTTCGGGTTCGAGAGGGTGATGTCGGCCGCGTCGACGGCCGCGGTGACGGCGGCCGGGACGGGCTGCACGGTGGGATCACTCTGCGGGTGCTTCATGCGCGGCTCCGGGTGATGGTGACGGTCACGTCGTCGAAGGGGACGGTGATCGGTGCGTCCGGCTTGTGGACCACGACCTCGACCTCCTCGACCTCGGCGTGCTTGAGGCACTGTTCGGCGATGCGCTCGGCGAGGGTCTCGACGAGGTCGACGGGCTCGCCCCGGACGATCTCCACGACCTCCTCGGCGACGATGCCGTAGTGGACGGTCTTCGTCAGGTCGTCGTCGGCGGCGGCTGGGCGGGTGTCGAGGCCGAGCGTGACGTCGACGATGAAGGTCTGGCCCTCCTCGCGCTCCTTGGGGAAGACGCCGTGATGCCCTCGGGCCTTGAGGCCGCGCAGCGCGACACGATCCACGCGAATCACTCCTGCCTGTCGTACCTGTCGTGCGTTCGGTTTGGCCAGCTCCGGCCCGTTCGGACGGCCGGGTGTCCACCGTCGAATCTACCTGCGGGGTCCGACGGCCGGGCCGGGGGCTCTGGCCCGGACCGCGACCCCGTCCGGCTCTGCTGCTCTGACCTGCGCTTTTGCGGGGCGTGTGAACGGCCGTCGCGGTGGGTGGTGCCGCAGGTGCGTCAGGTGAGGCCGTGGCCTCAGGTGGTCAGGGGGCCGCCGGCGTCGTCTGGATGGTCCGGATTGCCGGTGTCATCCGCATCCGTCTCCGGGATGACCGGAGAACCGTGGTGGGACCACACCTTCCACCCGTCGGGCGCACGACGGAAGACATTCGTCGCGACGACGAGCTGCCCGACGAGCGGGCCGAGCGCGGCACCGTCCTCGGCGGGCCCGCCGCTGAGGATGTTCTCGGTACAGGTGAGCACGGCGATGTCGTCGGCGAGCGAGATCTCGACGTCGGTGAGGAAGAACTGGATGTAGTCCGTGTTCGCCATGATCAGGGCGTACGAGCGGAGCACCTCGCCGCGCCCGCTGAGCACGGGCCAGCCGGGGTGGACGCAGGAGACGGGGGTGCCGCCGTCGTCGAGCCAGAGGTCGCTGACGGTGTCGAAGTCGCCCTGTTCCACGGCCTCGTAGAAGGCGGTGTTGGCGGCCTCCACGGCCGCCCGGTCCGCTGCCCGGTGGCCGCCGCCCGCCCGCCCGTGGCCCGTACCCCTGTCCCGGCCCGCACGCCCGTACAGGCCCGCGTCGTCGTCCCGGCCCGCGTCGTGGTCCCGGCCGCGCCCGGCGCCCGCGCCCGTGTCCCGGCTGTCGGAGTCCCCGCGGCCGCCGGTCACCGGGCTCCTTCGACGGCTCTGGCGACCCGTACGGCGTCGGCGGTGGCCCGCACCTCGTGGACCCGGACGGCCCAGGCGCCCTCGTGGGCGGCGAGGGCGGAGACCGCGGCGGTGGCGGCGTCGCGCTCGCGCGCGGGCGGCGGGGCGGCGCCCTCGTGGGTGGTGAGGACATGGCCGAGGAAGCGCTTGCGCGAGGCGGCGACGAGCAGCGGCCGGCCGAGGGCGCGCAGCTCGGGGAGGTGCGCGACGAGCGCGAGGTCGTGCGGGGCGAGCTTGGCGAAGCCGAGGCCGGGGTCGACGATCAGCCGCTCGGGGGCTATGCCGCCGTCGACGACGGCCTCCATACGCGCGCGAAGCTCGGCGACGACCTCGCCGACGACGTCCTGGTAGACGGCGCGGCTGTTCATGGTGTCGCTGAAGCCGCGCCAGTGCATGACGACGAACGGGACCTCGGCGGCGGCGACGGCGGGGACCATGGCGGGGTCGGCGAGGCCGCCGCTGACGTCGTTGACGAGGGCGGCGCCGGCGGCCACCGCCCGGGCGGCGACGGAGGCGCGCATGGTGTCGACGGAGACCGTGACGCCCTCGGCGGCGAGGCCGCGGACGACGGGGACGACGCGGCGGAGTTCCTCGTCCTCGTCGACGCGGGGCGCGCCCGGCCGGGTGGACTCGCCGCCGACGTCGACGAGGTCGGCACCCTGGGCGACGAGGTCGAGGCCGTGCTTGATGGCGGCCGTGGTGTCGAACCAGCGCCCGCCGTCGGAGAAGGAGTCGGGGGTCACGTTGACCACGCCCATGACCGCGCAGCGGTCCCACTCCGGCAGGCCGAGGGCCGTGCCCCGGTCGATCGTCGTACTCATGCCTCCAGCGTAGGGGGTGGTTTCCGGCCGCGTTTCAGGCCGCGCGCATCTCCTGGTCGGAGGAGGTGGGGGTGAGGTGGGCGCAGGGCTGCGGGCCGCGGGCGCGGGAGCGGCGGGCGAAGAGCCGGGGGAGCGGCAGGGAGACGTTCACGAAGCCCTCGGCCTGCATGGCGGCGAAGCCGATGCGGGGCAGGTCGCTGCTCTTGCGGTAGACGACGAAGCGGGGCTCCCAGCGTGGCTGGAACTTGGCGTTGAACTTGTACAGCGACTCGATCTGGAACCAGCGGGAGAGGAAGACGAGCAGCCCGCGCCACATCCGCAGGACGGGTCCGGCGCCGATCTTCTCGCCGCGGGCCAGGGCAGCGCGGAACATGGCGAAGTTGAGGGAGATCCGCTCGATGCCGAGGCGGGGGGACTGCTGGAGGGCGGCGACGATCAGGAGTTCGTTCATGCCGGGGTCGGCGGCGCGGTCGCGGCGCATGAGTTCGAGCGACATGCCGTCGGGGCCCCACGGGACGAAGTGGATGATCGCCTTCAGGTCGCCGTACGGGGAGGCGGAGCCGTCCCCGGCGCCGCCGGCCCCGGCCCCGTCGGGGCCCTCGGCGTCGTCTTTGTGGGCGGTCGCTATCACCGCGTCCCCGTCGCCGGGGCCGCCGATGCGGCCGAGGGCCATGGAGAAGCCGCGCTCGGTGTCGGTGCCGCGCCAGTCCTCGGCGGCGCGGCGGATCCGGGCGAGCTCGCCGTCGCTGAGGTCGCGGACACGGCGGACCTTGGTGGTGTAGCCGTTGCGCTCGATGCGCTTGACCATCTGGCGTACGTTGCGCATCGCGCGGCCGGACAGGGAGAAATCGGCGACGTCGACGATGGCCTCGTCGCCGAGTTCGAGTGCGTCGAGGCCGGTCTCGCGGGTCCAGACCTGGCCGCCGGTCTCGGAGCAGCCCATGACGGCGGGGGTCCAGGAGTGCGCCTTGGCCTCGTCCATGAAGCGTTCGATGGCGCCGGGCCAGGCCTCGACGTCGCCGATGGGGTCGCCGCTGGCGAGCATGACGCCGGAGACGACGCGGTAGCAGACGGCGGCCTTGCCGCTGGGGGAGAAGACGACGCCCTTGTCGCGGCGGAGCGCGAAGTGGCCGAGGGAGTCGCGGGCGCCGTGCTGCGCGAGCAGGGCGCGCAGCCGGGTCTCGTCGTCCTCGGTGAGCCGGGCGGCCGGGTGCTCGGGGCGGAAGGCGAGGTACGCGGTGGTGAGGGCGGTCAGCATGCCGAGGGCGCCGAGGGAGTAGCCGACGGTCCAGTCGGTGTCGCCGGTGTAGGCGACGGGGCCCTCGAAGCCGAACAGGCCGTACAGGACGTGTTCGAGGCGGTCGGTGAGGCTGGGGCTGCCGACCACGCGGCGCGGGTGGGCGCTGACGATGACCAGGCCGAGGACGATCGAGCCGGCGCCCATGAGGACGAAGTTGGCGACCGCGCGCCAGCGGCTGCGGGGGTCGGGCAGCGCCGCGAACTGGCCGCGGTGCCGGACCAGCAGCGCGAGGAGCGCGAGCGACAGCACGGCGCCGGTGACGGAGTGCCGCCAGGCGAACTGGGCGACGGCCCCGAGCGGCAGCAGCACGACGGCGGCACGCCAGGCGCGGCGCTTGTCGCGCTTGAGGCCGTGCGCGAGGAGCAGCAGCAGGATGCCGACGCTGAGCGACAGGGCCGCGGAGAGCGGCCCGAGCGTGCCGGGGAGGACCTCGGCGACGGCGTGCATCCGGCTGGCGCGGAAACGGGGGAAGACCCCCGCCGCGACATCGATCAGACCGATCAGCGTGCAGGCCGTACCGACGAGTGCGGGGACCCTTTCGGGGCGTGGCCCGCGCACGATCCGGCGCAGGCGACCCGGAACCGATCCTGACTTGTCCCCATCTACCGTGACAGACATCGCTTCCCGTGCTTCCCGTCGTTCCGCGAGTAATCGTTGATCCAGCGGTGGCCACAAGGTGCTTTTCGGGCCGTACCGGAGGTTTGCGCCCTCTAGGACGGAACAGCGGTGGGGCGGGTTCACTCCGCCGTCAGGGAAATTTCCGGGGAAGACCAGGGTAGAAAGCTCAGGCGTCACATGGGTCTCACCAGTAACTACGTTCTCGCCCTAGCGGTCACCGCGGCAGTCGTGCTGTTCATCGCCACCGTGTGGCTCTGGCCGCGCCTCGCGCGCGCCGGCTGGCGCACGGTCTTCGGCCGGATCGCGCTGCTGCTCGCCACCCAACTGGCCCTGTTCGCGTCGGTCGGTCTGGCGGCCAACAATTCCTTCCTCTTCTACGGATCCTGGGCGGACCTGTTCGGCCAGGAGCAGGGCATGGGCGAGGTCGTCACCCATGCGGCCGGATCCAGAGAGGTGAAGGTCGTCGGACGCCAGGCCCTGGACGTCCCCGGCGGCGGCAGCCCCGCCGTCGGCGGGCAGATACAGAAGGTCGTGATAGCCGGGCAGGAGACCGGCATCACCTCACCGGCGTACGTGTACCTGCCCCCCGAGTACTTCCAGCACCGCTACGCCAAGGCGACGTTCCCGGCGGCCGTCGTGCTCACCGGATATCCGGGGACGGCGGAGAACCTGCTGAAGGGGCTGCACTACCCGAAGACCGCCTACGAGCAGGTCAAGAGCGGCCGGATGCGGCCCATGATCCTGGTGATGCTGCGCCCGACCGTGGCACCGCCCCGTGACACCGAGTGCGTGGACGTGCCGAACGGGCCGCAGACCGAGACCTTCTTCGCCGAGGACCTGCCGACGGCGATCTCGGCGACGTACCGGGTCGGGACCCAGGCCCGGAACTGGGGCTTCATGGGGAACTCGACCGGCGGCTACTGCGCCCTGAAGATCGCGCTGCACCACCCGGACCGGTTCGCGGCCGCCGCCGGCTTCTCCGCGTACTACAAGGCCGCGGACGACGTGACGACCGGTGACCTGTTCCACGGCGACGAGGCCGCGCGCAAGCGGGCGGACCTGCTGTGGAGCCTGGACCACGTGCCGCCGCGGAAGGTGTCGTTCCTGGTGACGACGTCGCGGCACGGCGAGGACAACCTGAAGCCGACGATGGCCTTCATCCGGAAGGTGCGGCCGCCGGCCCAGGTGGCCTCGATCGTGCTGCCCAGCGGCGGCCACAACTTCAACACCTGGAACCGGGAGATCCCGCCGGGCCTGGTGTGGATGAGCCGGCAGCTCAGCTCGGACTGACACCGTCGGTGGTGCGGCGGCGCAGCGCCCGGTGCACGCCGGCGGTGGTGAGGGTGCCGAGGACCCGGGCGGGGTCGCCGGGGGCGTGCACGGCGATCACGCCCGCGTCGTCCTGGAGGAGGGCGGCGAGGGCGTCCTGGAGGGAGGCCCCGAGGGGGACGCGCGGCGCGCCGGGGACGGGGGGCTCCCCGAGGGGAGTCTTCTGTACGGGGAGGGGTACGGGCGCGGGTACGGGCCCGGGGGCAGCCGGACCGGCCACCGGGTCGAGGTCGGCCTCGGTCAGCGGGGTGACGGCGAGCCGCCGCAGCGCGCGGTCCGCGCCGACGAAATCGGCGACGTACGGGTTCGCCGGGGCGCCCAGCACGGTGGCCGGGGTGTCGAACTGCTCGATGCGGCCCTGCCCGTAGACCGCGATCCGGTCGCCGAGCCGGACCGCCTCCGCCAGGTCGTGCGTGACGAGCAGCACCGTTTTGCGGACGGTGGCCTGGAGGTTCAGGAACTCGGTCTGGAGCCGCTCGCGCACCACCGGGTCGACGGCGCCGAACGGCTCGTCCATGAGGAGCACCGGCGGATCGGCGGCGAGCGCGCGGGCCACTCCGACCCGCTGCCGCTGCCCGCCCGAGAGCTGCTCGGGGTAGCGGTGACCGTAGAGGCCGGGATCGAGGCCGACCAGGTCCAGCAGCTCGGCGGCCCGCTCGCGGGCCCGCGCCTTCTTCCAGCCGAGCAGGGCGGGGACGGTGGCGGTGTTGTCGAGGACGGTGCGGTGCGGGAAGAGGCCGACCTGCTGGATGACGTAGCCGATGGTGCGGCGCAGCCGGACCGGGTCGACGCCGGCGACGTCCTCGCCGCCGAGCAGGACACGGCCCGCGTCGGGCTCGACCAGCCGGTTCACCATCTTCATCGTGGTCGTCTTGCCGCAGCCGGACGGGCCCACGAGCGTGACCAGCTCCCCCTCGGCGACGTCGAAGGAGAGGTCGTCGACGGCCGTCGTTCCCCCCGCGCCGCCGGCTCCGTCCCTCGCGTTCGGGCCGTCGGGGTACCGCTTGGTCACGTGCTCGAACCGGATCATGGGACCCCATTCTGACCCCGGCTCCGCGCGGTGTGAAGAAAGTATCCACAGGGCGTAGGGGCCTTGTCAGTGGTGAGGAATAGGGTCGCCAGAAGCGGTGATCGATGCGACGGTTGACCGCGAGCGCGCGGTGACGGGGGTGAAACGGCGCATGGCCGAGGCGAACTGCCTGGTGACGAACGACTGGATCTGCGGGGAGTATCTGCGCACCCGCGCCCAGGAGTTGACCGACGCCACCCTCCAGCACATCGGCATCACCGCCGTGTCGGTGCTGCTCGGCATCGTCGTCGCGTTCCCGCTCGCCCTGCTCGTACGGGCCCGGCCGCGCCTCGCCGGCCCGGTGCTCGCGCTCACCACGCTCCTCTACACGATCCCGTCGCTCGCGATGTTCTCGCTGCTCCTGCCGCTCTTCGGCCTGTCGTCGGCGCTCGTCGTCACCGGCCTCGTGCTGTACGCGCTGACGATCCTGGTCCGCGGCGTCCTGGCCGGGCTCGCCGCCGTGCCCGCCGAGACCCGCGAGGCGGCGCGCGGCATGGGATACGGGCCGGGCCGCCTGCTGTGGGAGGTCGAACTGCCGCTCGCGCTGCCCGCCCTGATGGCCGGTATACGGATGGCGACGGTCTCCACGATCGCGCTCACCACGGTCGGCTCGCTCGTCGGCCGCGGCGGCCTCGGCAATCTGATCGAGGACGCGCTGCCCACGTTCTTCAAGGCCCAGGTCCTGACCGCCGCCGTCCTGTGCGTGCTGCTCGCCGTCGCCGCCGACCTGCTGCTGCTCGGCCTCCAGCGGCTGCTCACCCCCTGGAATCGGCCGCCCCGGCCGGCTCGCCGGCGGACGGCCGCCGTCCGGCCCGGGGAAGGCGGCTGACATGGGTGTGCTCACGGACGCGTGGACCTGGCTGGCCACCGGCGCGCACTGGACCGGCGAGGACGGGGTCGGACACCGGCTCGCCGAGCATCTCTACGTCAGCGGCGCCGCGCTGCTGTTGGCCTCGGCCGTCGCCCTGCCGCTGGGCCTGTGGCTCGGGCACCTCGGGCGCGGCGGCACGCTCGCCGTCAACATCTCCAACGCCGGCCGGGCCGTTCCCGTCTTCGCGGTCCTCGCCCTGTTCATGGTCTCGCCGCTGCGCAACGCCGGCTATCTGCCGACGGTCATCGCGCTCGTGCTGTTCGCGATACCCCCGCTGCTCACGCATGCGTACGTGGGCGTTCGGGAGGTGGACCGCGCGGTCGTCGAGGCCGCCCGGGGCATGGGCATGTCCGGCGGGCAGCTCTTCCGCGCCGTGGAACTGCCGCTCGCCCGCCCGATGCTGATGACCGGTCTGCGCTCGGCGGCGGTGCAGGTCGTGGCCACCGCGACCCTCGCGGCGATGGTCGGTCTGGGCGGCCTCGGCCGGATCATCACGGCCGGGTTCAACACGTACGACACCCCGCAAGTCGTCGCCGGAGCCGTGCTCGTGGCCGCGCTCGCGCTCCTGGTCGAAGGGGCGCTGGTGGCCGCCGACCGGCTCGGCGGCCGGCTGTTCGGCCGCGCCGGGGGCCGGGCCGGGAGCCGCGCCGGAAGCCGGGCCGGCAGGCGGACCGGGGACAGGGACGCTCCTCAACAGGACAACGGGAATGGGTGATCTGGTGGGCAGGACCTCGCGCCTCATGGGTGCGGTACTGGGTGTGGCCGCGCTGACGGTCTCGCTGGCCGCGTGCGGCGGCGACAGCCTGGAGAAGTCGAAGGACGCCGGCGCGGGGAGCGGTGGCGCGGGCGGCAAGGACGGCGGCAAGGGCACGCTCGTCGTCGGCGCGGCGGCCTTCACCGAGTCGAAGGTGCTCGCCGAGCTGTACGCCCAGGCGCTGGGCGCCGCCGGATACGACGCGAGCGTCACCACGGTGAAGAATCGCGAACTGTACGAACCGTCCTTGGAGAAGGGCGAGATCGACATCGTTCCGGAATATGCCGCGACGCTCGCCGAATTCCTCAACGCGAAGACGAACGGGCCGAAGGCGCCCGAGGAGAAGCCGGTCGCCTCCGGTGATCCGGCCGCCACCACCGCGGCGCTGAAGAAGCTCGCGGAGCCGCGCGGACTGAAGGTGCTCGCGGTCGGCGAGGCCGTCGACCAGAACGCCTTCGCCGTGAGCGCCGAATTCGCCCGGAAGAACAAGCTGAAGACGCTTTCCGATCTCGGCGCGGCCAAGCTGAAGGTGAAGATCGCGGCCGGTGACGAATGCGCGATACGGCCCTTCTGCGCACCGGGTCTGAAGAAGACCTACGGCATCGACGTGACCGGCGTCGACCCGCGGGGAGTCGGCACTCCGCAGGCCAAACAGGCCGTCAAGGACGGCGTCGACCAGATGGTTCTGACGACGACCACGGACGCCACCGTCGACTCCTTCGGACTCGTGTTCCTCGACGACGACAAGAAGCTCCAGAACGCGGACAACGTCCTGCCGGTGGTCCATGCCAAGGACGCCGGTTCGCCGGAGATAGCCGCCGCACTCGACAAGGTGACCGCCGTCCTGACAACGGCGGATCTCGCCGAACTCAACCGCAAGGTGGACGCCGAGCGCGCGAAGCCCGAGGACGTCGCCAAGGCCTATCTGGAGGCGAAGGGGCTGCTCAAGAAGTAGTCGCCGGACAAGGGGAATCGGCAGGTCCGGTCCGGTTATGGCGGCGGGCCGGACCGGCCACGACGAGAACGCGCCAAGAGTTTGCCGGGGTCGTCCCCCATACGCCGCCTACGCACGGTAAATTTCAGGCCATGCCACGTGGACGTCATCGCCATTCCCCACCCCTGCACAAGCTCCTGCCGCCCGTCGCGGTCGCCGGGGCCGCTGTCGTCTGTGCCGCGGGCGCCTGGATGTTCGGTGATGCCGTGATACTGAGGCTGCTCGTGGCCGCCGCGGCGGCCGCCGCCGTCACCGGCACGGTCCTCATGCGCAGCCGCGACCACAGCGCCGGCCGCCAGGTCGCCGAACTGACCCGGGCCCGCGCCGCCGACCAGTGGAAGACCGAGGAGCGGATCGCCGAACTCGAGTCCGACCTGGAGGAATCGCGCGAGCTGCGCGCCCGCCTCGACGCCAAGCTGCGCTCCAAGCGGGTCGAACTGGCCGGTCTGCGCAGCGAACACGCCGACCTGCTGCGCCGTTACGCCACCGCGGAGACCGAGCGCGCCAGCGCCCTCGAAGGCCGCCGGGTGCTCGCCCTGGAGAGCGGCACCGCCGCCGCCAAGACCCCGGCCGCGCTGCCGCCGGCCACCTCCACGGCCGGGTCCGCGCCCACCCCGGAGGCGTACCGCCGGGCCGCCGAGGCGCTGCTCGCCCTGGAAGCCCGTGCCGCGCGCGCCCACGCGCCGGAGCCCGCGGCCGAGCCGGCCCAGCCCGCCGAGGACGCCCAGCCCGACCAGTCGGCTCAGCCCGTCCAGTCCGCCGAATCCGCAGAGTCCGCAGAGTCCGTGGAGGACACCGCGGAGACGGCGGACGACGCTCAGGCGGAGCCCGAGGCCGAGGTCCAGGCCGAGGCCGTGACCGGTCCGGCGACGCCCGAGGCGGACCCGCACACCCAGCCGTCCGCACCGTCCGCCCTGCGCACGGTGCCCGCCGCGGCCTCGATCGTCCCGTACGCCGCCCGCCGCCCCGTGCCCCGCCCCAGCGGCGGCTTCGACTACTTCGGCACGCAGGTGGCGGCCGGCGCGAAGAAGGCCGCCGCGATCGAGGCCGCCCTGGACACCGACCTCGCCGACGTCGTCGGCGACGAGGTCCTGGCCGACGCCACCGAGCGCCCGACGGCCGAACAGCCCGCCATCGGCCAGGTCATCGACCTGACGGCGCACGACGAGACCGAGCAGCTGGACCTGACCGAGCTGCGCGGGGCGGTCAACTCGTAACGGCACCCCGACGACGTACACGTACGGCGGGAGCCGGTGGACCACCGTCCACCGGCTCCCGCCTTCTTCATGTCCGTGTGGCGCTACGTGGCGCCACTCGGCCTTACGTGGCGCTATTTATCGATGTCTCCGACCACGAAGAACAGCGACCCCAGGATCGCCACCATGTCCGCGACCAGCGTCCCCGGCAGCAGCTCGGTCAGCGCCTGGATGTTGTTGAACGACGCCGAGCGCAGCTTGAGCCGGTACGGCGTCTTCTCGCCCTTGGACACCAGGTAGTAGCCGTTGATGCCGAGCGGGTTCTCCGTCCAGGCGTACGTGTGGCCCTCCGGCGCCTTCAGGACCTTCGGCAGCCGCTGGTTGACCGGCCCCGGCGGCAGCTCCGCCAGCCGGTCCAGACACGCGTCCGCCAGCTCCAGCGCGTTGTGCGTCTGGTCGAGGAGGCATTCGAACCGGGCCAGGCAGTCGCCCTCCGAGCGGGTCACCACCCGCAGCACGCCCTTGAGTTCCCCGTACGCCAGATACGGCTCGTCCCGGCGCAGATCGAAGTCGACCCCCGACGCGCGGGCGATCGGCCCCGACACCCCGTACTGGTGCACCGTCTCCTGCCGCAGCACCCCGACCCCGCGGGTACGGCCCCGGAAGATCTCGTTGCCGAGCACCAGCCGGTCGTACACGTCCATCCGGGAGCGCACGTCCGCGACCGCCTGCCGCGCCCGCCCGAGCCAGCCCGCCGGCAGGTCCTCCTTGAGGCCGCCGACCCGGTTGAACATGTAGTGCATCCGGCCGCCGGACACCTCCTCCATCACCGCCTGGAGCTCCTCGCGCTCCCGGAACGCATGGAAGACCGGCGTGATGCCGCCCAGCTCCAGCGGATACGAGCCGAGGAACATCAGATGGTTCAGCACCCGGTTCAGCTCCGCGAGCAGCGTCCGCGTCCACACGGCCCGCTCCGGCACCTCCATGCCCAGCATCCGCTCGACGGCCATGACGACCCCGAGCTCGTTGGAGAACGCCGACAGCCAGTCGTGCCGGTTCGCCAGCATGATGATCTGCCGGTAGTCCCGGGCCTCGAACAGTTTCTCCGCCCCGCGGTGCATATAGCCGACGACCGGCTCGGCCTCCCGCACCACCTCGCCGTCGAGCACCAGGCGCAGCCGCAGCACGCCGTGCGTGGAGGGATGCTGCGGCCCGATGTTCAGCACCATGTCGGTGCTCTCCGCCGCGCCGCCGATGCCGACCGTCGTCTCCCGCTGCGCCCTCTGCGTCATGCCGCTCAGTATCTCGCGGGGGCGCCGATCCGCTGGACCAGCCAGAGGAAGTCGCCCAGACCGCCCGGCGCGGTCAGCTCCGCCGCCTCGCCGGCCGCCGCGAGAGCGCGCACGTAACCGGCGGGATCGGTGGAGGCCAGCGCGAGCGGGGGGCGCGCGCCGGTCACCCCGAGGGAGCGCAGCGCCTCCCGCTGGGTGAGGATCTCCCCGCCACCGACATCGGGCACGCGCGCGCGTACCGCTGCCGCGCACGCGTCCAGCGCCACATGCGCGGTCAGGTCACAGCTGCCGTCCGGCACCGGCGCGACCTCCCGGCCCTCACGGAACGCCGCCAGCGTCCCGAAGGGCGGCCGCGCGGCCCGCAGGTGGGCATAGTCCACGGCGACCGCGGTCCCCGCCGCCAGCGCCCCGACCGCCGCCGCCCACGCCTCGTCCCGGCTCCGCCCGATCTCCGCCCGCTCACCCGGCTCCCCGAGCGGCCACCACCGTTCCAGCCACGCCGCGTCCGCCCCGCCCACGACCGCGCCCAGCCGCTCCGTACCGCCCGCGTCGACCTCCACGTACCGCGCCGCGCCCGTCGCGTCGACCTCGGCCACCTCCACCGGCACGTTGTCCAGCCACTCGTTGGCGAACAGCAGCCCCCGCGCCCCCTCCGGCACCCGGTCCGTCCACGTGATCCGCGGATCGAGGCCCGCGGGCCGGGCCGCGCGCTCCACCCCGTACGCCCGCACCCGCAGTCCCTCCGGCACCGCGGCCGGCCCCCCGGTGAGCAGCTCGGTGAGCAGCTCGCCGCGCCCGGCGCCCATGTCCACGAAGGCGACCTCGTCGCTGCCCAGCTCCTCGGCCGTCCGGACGAGCAGCCGGGCCACCGCGCCCGCGAACAGCGGCGACGCGTGCACCGACGTACGGAAATGACCGGCCGGCCCCTCGGGGCGCAGGAAGAACCCGCCCGGCCCGTACAGCGCCTCCTCCATCGCCGCCCGCCAGCCACGCCAGTCCCGCCCGCCCCGTCGGTCCCGCGGCCCCCGTGCCTCCCGCGTCACCCGCGTCTCCTGCCCAGGTCCCTGGCGCGTCTCGTCCCTCACGGACCCCAGTCTCCCCTGTGCCTCCACCTTGGGAAGTAGGTGCCGGGGCGGAAGGATCGGACCCACGGTTGACTCCCGCACCCGTCCGCCTTCCCTACGCTTTGACACGTGCAGCGCATCTACGAATTCCTCCGCGGACACCCGACGGGCGTCGACGTCTCCTGGGCCGTCGTCCTTTTCGGGCTCTCGTGGGTGGGCGCGCCCCCGCTGACGGACTCGCTCGCCGCGTACGCCGTCGCCTCCACGCTGCTGAGCCTCGTGGTCGCGCTGCGCCGGCGCGTGCCCGAGAGGATGCTGCTGCTCACGGTCGCGGTCGGGCTCTTCCAGCTCGTCTTCGGAGTGAGCCCGTTCGTCTCCGACTTCGCCATGCTCGTGATCATCTACACCGTCGCCGCGACCGAGGGCCCCCGCTGGGCCTCCCGGCTCGCGCTCGTCGGCGGGCTGAGCGCCTCGACCATCTCCCAGCTGGCCTGGCCCCCGGAGATGCCGCACGCCCGCGGCCCGCAGATCTTCTTCGCCGTCATCATGACGGTGCCGTTCGCGCTGGCCTGGGTCCTCGGCGACTCCCTGCGCACCCGCCGCGCCTACTTCGCGCAGCTGGAGGAACGCGCCGCCCGCCTGGAGAAGGAACGCGAGGCCCAGGCCAAGGTCGCCGTCGCCGCCGAACGCGCCCGGATCGCCCGCGAACTGCACGACGTCGTCGCCCACAACGTGTCCGTGATGGTCGTCCAGGCCGACGGCGCCGCCTACGTCATGGACAGCTCGCCCGACACCGCCAAGCAGGCCCTGGAGACCATCGCCGGCACCGGCCGCCAGGCCCTCGCCGAGATGCGCCGGCTGCTCGGCATCCTGCGCACCGGCGAACACCAGGAAGCGGGGGAGTACGTGCCCCAGCCCGACGTCCAGCAGATCGAGGACCTGGTCGAGCAGGTACGCGGCACCGGCCTCGCCATCGACTTCAAGATCGAGGGCACCCCGCGCCCGCTGCCCAGCGGCGTCGAGCTCACCGCGTACCGCATCGTCCAGGAAGCCCTCACCAACACCCGCAAGCACGGCGGCCCGGACGTCGGCGCCAGCGTCCGCCTCGTCTACTTCGACGACGGCCTCGGACTGCTCGTCGAGGACGACGGGCGCGGCGCGCCGCAGGAGATGTACGAGGACGGCGGCGCCGACGGGCGCGGCCACGGCCTCATCGGCATGCGCGAGCGCGTCGGCATGGTCGGCGGCACCCTCGACGCCGGCCCGCGTTCCGGCGGAGGCTTCCGCATCAGCGCCCTGCTCCCCCTGAAGCCCGCCCACTAGAACCCTGCCCCTTGACCCCCCTGCCCCCCGACCCTCTAAGGAACCTCCCTTATGTCCATCCGCGTGATGCTCGTCGACGACCAGGTGCTGCTGCGCACCGGTTTCCGCATGGTGCTCGCCGCCCAGCCGGACATGGAGGTCGTGGCCGAGGCGGGCGACGGGGTGGAGGCGCTGGAGGTGCTGCGGGCCACGGACGTGGACGTGGTGCTGATGGACGTCCGCATGCCCAAGCTCGACGGGGTCGAGACGACCCGGCGGATCTGCGCCGACCCCGACGCGCCGAAGGTGCTCATCCTGACCACGTTCGACCTGGACGAGTACGCCTTCTCCGGGCTCAAGGCGGGGGCGAGCGGCTTCATGCTGAAGGACGTGCCGCCGGGCGAACTGCTCGCCGCGATCCGTTCCGTGCACAGCGGTGACGCGGTGGTCGCGCCGTCCACCACCCGCCGGCTGCTGAACCGTTTCTCGGCGATGCTGCCGTCCACCGGCCAGGACGCCCGCGCCGCCGACAGCGCGCTGCACCGGCTCACCGAACGCGAGCGCGAGGTCATGCTGCTGGTGGCGCAGGGCTTGTCGAACGGCGAGATCGCCGCCCGGCTCGTCCTCTCCGAGGCGACCGTCAAGACCCACGTGGGCCGGATCCTGACCAAGCTGGGCCTGCGCGACCGCGTGCAGGTCGTGGTCCTCGCGTACGAGACGGGCCTGGTCCGGGCCGGAGGCGGCGGCCGCTGACGTCCTGACACCGTCGCCTCCGGCCCGGACTCAGCGGAGGACGGACTCCAGGAAGTCGCTGCCGAGCCGGGCGACGACGGGGAAGTCCAGCTGGTGCAGCACGTACCGGCCCCGGCGCTGGGTGGTGAGCAGCCCGGCCTTCTTCAGGACGGCGAGGTGGCGCGACACCTCGGGGGCGGTGATCGCGTACGCGTCGGCCAGCTCGCTCGTCGAGTACGAGCCGCGCGCCAGGCTCCGGCACATGTTCATCCGCATGGGGTGGGCCAGCGCCTCCACCCGGGCCCGCACCAGGTCGACCGGCTCGGTGCCGCCGACCTCGTGCGCGGCGGCCGGGTAGTGGATGACCGGCTGCCAGCCCGGCCCGTACACCGCCGTGAGATGCGGCCAGCCGAACACGGTCGGGATCAGCGTCACCGCGGTCCCCTGGGCCGAGGTACGGCCCTGCACCAGCTTGTCGACGACGATCCGGCTGCCGTGGGCGTCCTCCTCCAGGCTCAGCGCGGGGGAGGCGGAGGCGAGGGCCTCGGCCAGGCCCTTGCGGCGCAGCAGCTCCGACTTGTGGCGGGCGTCGGAGGCGAGCTGGAAACGGACCCGGCGCCACGTGTCGCCGAAGAACGCCTCGTCGCAGTCCTCCAGGAGCCGGCGGATCCAGGCCCGCATCCCGGCCGGGTCGGCCAGCACCCGTTCGACGAACGCCGCCTGGCGCGGGCCGCGCGCCGCCGCCAGGTCGAGCGCCCGGCGCCGCGACTGCTCGTCGACCAGCGGAGAGGGCAGGCCCCGGCCGTAATGGGCGGTGCTGCACGAGATCTCCAGGGCGGAGCCGACGAACTTCTCGTCGTCAAACCGGTCGATGTCGTCCAGCTCCTCGGCGAGGGTCTCGCGGGGCTGGGCGGGGATCAGGAAGTCGGAGCGGGTGGACCGCCACATGAAGTCGGCCTCGTGCAGCCGGTCGGCGAGCTCGGGCTTCAGCGCGGCGGAGGTCGCCGTCGTCCAGGCGTGCTGCCGGGGGTGGTGGGCCGGTTCGGACAGGGCGTGCAGGGCGTTGCCCAGCTCGGCCAGCGGCGAGGGGCAGAAGGTGATCCGCTCGTGCGGCAGTCCGGTGATGTCGATGGTCACGCTCACCCCCCTATGGTGCCGGGGCCGGGACGGGTTCTGTCGTCCCGTTTGACGAGGGCCGTCAAACGGCGGGCGGGGGCGGGGCCGCCAGACGCACGGTGAGCGCATGAACGCACTCCACCAGTACCTCTTCGACAGCTACCGGGCCGCCCGGCTCGGCGAAACCCCTCCACCGGCCCCCGGCACCCACGACCGCGCCGTCCTGCGGGCGGTCCTGAGGTGGGGCCGGCCTCCCCGGCCGAAGACGGGGGCCGTCCCGGGGACGGGCGAGGCTCCGGGGCAGAGATCCGAGCCCCGGCCGGGCCGGGGACGGGGTGAGGACAGATCGGGCGAGGGACGGGGCTAGGACGGATCGGGTGAGGGGCGCGGGGCAGGACGGATCGGGTGAGGGGCGCGGGGCAGGGGCGGGCGCCCGGTGTCGTGTCAGCCCACGACCCCGGGCACGACCAGGCCCGTCTCGTACGCGATGACCACCGCGTGGGTCCGGTTCTGCGCGCCGAGCTTGGTCAGCACGTTCCCGACGTGCGTCTTCACCGTCTCCAGGCGCACCCCGCACGACCGCGCGATCTCCGGGTTGGACAGGCCCGTGGCCATCAGCCGCAGGACCTCTTCCTCCCGGCCCGTCAGCGCCGCCCGCGGCAGCGCCTCGGCGGAGTCCCGCGGGCGGGCGGTGACCATGCGGCGCAGGGCCGCCGGGAAGAGGATCGCCTCGCCCGCCGCGACCACCCGCACCGCTTCCGCGATCTTGGGGACCGGGAGCCGCTTGAGGACGAAGCCACTGGCCCCGGCGCCGAGCGCGGCGGTGACGTAACCGTCGTTCTCGAAGGTGGTGATCACCACGACCTTCGGCGGCTCGGCCGGCCCGGTCGGGGTGGTGGGCTCGGCCGGCCCGGCGAGGAGCCGGCGGGTGGCCTCGATGCCGTCGAGGCGTGGCATCCGTACGTCCATGAGGACCACGTCCGGCCGCAGCAGCCGCGCCCGCTCGACCGCCTCGACCCCGTCGGCGGCCTCCCCGACCACGGTGATCCCCGGCTGCGGACCGAGCAGCGTGCACAGCCCGCTGCGGGTCACCGCGTCGTCGTCCGCGATCAGCAGGGATACGGGGGCGAGGGGGTGGCGGGAGAGACGGGAGGGGCATCGGCGGCGTCCGGACCCGGGGTGGCCGCCGCGCCCGCGTACGAGCCGGTCATGCGGCCGACCGTACCGGCAGCCGGACCGCGAGCCGCCAGTGCTCCGGCCCGTCCGGACCGGCCTCGAACGCGCCGTTCAGCAGCCGTACGCGCTTGGCGAGCCCCGGCAGGCCGTGCCCGGACGTCGGGAAGGAAGCCCCCGTACCCGGTTTCGGCCCCGTCCCGCGACGGTTGACCACACCGAGCTCCAGCGCGTCCGGTCCGGCCGCCACCGTGACCCGGACCGGACCGCCCGCGCCGTGCCGCAGCGCGTTCGTCAGCCCTTCCCGCAGGATCCGGTACGCCGCCCGGGAGAGCGTCCCCCGTACCCGCGTGAAGTCGCCCGAAATCTCCGGCTCGACCACCGTGCCCGCGTGCCGCAGCCGGTCCAGCAGCTCGGGCAGGTCGGCCAGGTTCCGGGCCGGCGCCGTGCCGCCCTGCTCCTCGCGCAGCACGCCCAGCACGTAGTCCAGATCCTCCAGGGCGGCCCGGGTCGACTCCTCGATGCTGCGCAGCGCGGCCCGCGCCGCCACCGGGTCGGCGCCCGGCACCTCGCCCGCCACCGCCGCCTGGATCGTGGCGGCCGTCAGCGTATGACCGATCGAGTCGTGCAACTCGTGGGCCAGCCGGTTGCGTTCCGCCCGCTCCCGCTCCCGCTCCGCCGCCAGCGCGAGCCGCTCGGCCGACGACGGGCCGAGCAGCCTGGGCGCCAGCCGGCGCAGGGCGTACGTCACCGCCGGGCACAGCGCGACCGCCGTCAGCAGGCAGACGAGCGCCGCCACCCAGCTCTGCCAGCCGCTCTCCGGCCGCAGCGACCAGCCGCCCACACTCAGCCCGGCCTCGGCGCCCGCCCAGCCACCGGGCAGGAGAAGGGCCGCGAGGAACAGCAGGATGCTCAGCTGCGCCCCCGCCCACCCCAGTGCCACGTGCGCAAGCAGCCAGACCGGGGTCCGCCAGCGGTCGGCGCCCGGAGCGGGCGAACCAGCCGCCACGGCAGCCGGCGAGCCCGCCCGCCGGCGGTCGTCCACGGGGTCCGGCAGCGGCACCCCCAGCATCCGCCGCGCGCACGCGATCAGCACCCGCCGCGTCGTACGGGCCAGCCCGAGCACACCGATCAGCACGGACCAGACCAGCAGGGCGAGAGCGCCTTGCACGCCCACGGGCGCGTACGGCCACATCAGCGGTGGCAGCACCGCGAACGGCAGCAACGGCAGGCTCGCCAAGGCGCGCAGAACGAGTGGGACTCGCAGACGCCCCTCTTCGCCGGCCAGGCCATGCACCGGGCCCTGCGCGGCTCCCGGATGCTCACCGTCGCGGGCGGCGAGGGACACGGCGTCCTCTACGCGCCGGACGGCGACTCCTGCGCGGACAAGGCCGCCACGACCTACCTGACGACGGGCCGGCTCCCCGCCGAGGACGTGACCTGCCAGGCCACGGCCGCGCGGAAGTAACAGGGCCCCGGGCCCCCTCCGGACCCCCTCCGCCCCCGGCGAATCTCAGTCCCGGGGGCCTCCCCCCCGCCCCCCACCCCACCCCCTCGCCCCCGCCCACCCTGTGTCCGGGCATGACCTCCGGGGTCATCGACCGTGCTCGCTCGCTGCGGCAAGGTGGTGTGCGTCAACGGGATCACAGCCGTGAGGAGCGACCATGACCACCACATCTGCCGCCAGCACCGCGAGTTCGGTCACCGAGGCCACCCGGCACGTCGTCCAGGAGTTCCTCGCCGCCCGCATGGCCGGCGACGTCGCGCGGCTCGTCGAACTCTTCGCGGACGAGGTCGACTGGCTGCTCGCCGAGAACCCCGGCGTCCCGTGGATCCGGCCGCGCACCACCGGCGCCGAATGCGCCGCCCAGTTCACGGAACTGGTCGAGCACACGGTGGCGGAGGACGGCCGGGCCTCCGTCGACGCGTTCCTCGTCGACGGCACCGACGTCGTCCTGACCGGGCACGTCTCGGGGACCGTGCGCGCGACGGGGAAGACCTACGAGGGCCCCTTCGCCCTGCGGCTCACCGTCGAGGACGGCCGGATCACCCGGCATCACCTCTACGAGAACAGCCTGTCGATCGCCGAGGCGTGCAAGCCTTCCTGATTCCCGACCCGCCGACCCGCCGACCTGGTGACCTACTGACCTACCGACCTCCCGAGTTCTCGCGTTCTCGAATTTCCGTTTTCCGCATCCGGTCAGGCCCGGGCACGGGCCCCGCCGAGGGCGCCGCCCCGAGGGAGACGGGCCGCCGGCCCTCGGAAGGCCCGGGCCCTCCCGCAGGGCCGCGCGCTCAGCCCGCACTCCTGGCCGCGGGCCCTACGCCCGCACGCGCGCCAGGAACCCCCGTACCGCCTCGTTCACGTCCTCGGCCGTCCACTCCAGACCCGGTGCGTTCACCGTCACCTCCGTCGACGCCACCCCCGGCGGGCCGCCCGCGGGCGCCGGGAACCAGCGGCGGAACAGGGCGGTGCCGGTGTCCTCCGCGAGGGCCACGCCCGCCGCCGTGAGGGCGTCGGCCTCGTACGGCAGCCACACCTGGAACTGGTGCGTCATGGGTATCTCCGGGTGCACCCGGAACCAGCCGACGCCCTCCTTGGCGAAGGCCTCCCGCAGCGCCTCCGCCACGATCCGCGCCTGCGCGATGTACGCGGGCAGCCGCGGCAGCTCGGTGTCGAGGCCGCGCAGCGCGGAGAGCGCCACCGGGTACTGCTGGAAGAGCATGCCGCCGTAGCGGTGGCGCCACAGCCGGGCCTCCTCCACCAGCTCCTCGGGCCCGACGAGCGCCGCGCCGGAAAGGCCGCCGAGCGACTTGTAGAACGAGACGTACACACTGTCCGCCAGGCCGGCGATCTCCGGCAGCGTGCGGCCGAAGTGTGTCGTGCACTCCCACAGCCGGGCCCCGTCGAAGTGGACGACCGCGTCCCGCTCCCGGGCCGCCTCCACCGTCTCCACCAGCTCGTCCCAGGACGGCAGCACGAATCCGGCCTCGCGCAGCGGCAACTCCACCATCAGCGCCCCGAACGGCTCCGGGACGTCCCGTATCTCGTCCGCCGTCGGCAGCCGCGGTTCCTCGGTCGGGTGGACCGTGCGCAGCCCGCTCACGGTGCCGAACGCGGCGTCCTCGTGCACTTCCGGATGGCCGAGCGGGTGGAGGGCGACGACCGGGTTGCCGGTGCGGCCGGCCCAGCAGCGCAGGGCCACCTGCTGGGCCATCGTGCCGGTGGGGAAGAAGACCGCGGCCGGGAAGCCCAGCTCCTCGGCGACCCGCCGCTCCAGCTCCTCCACCACGCCCGACCCGTACACGTCGGGCACCTGCCCCGCGTGCGGCGTGGTCTCGGCCCAGTCCGCCAGCTCCCGCAGCCCGTCGACCACCGTGGTGTCCAGCGGCGCGTGCCACAGCCTGCGCGCCGCCCCGCGGAACACCCGCGCCCGGTACTCCCCGTCCATCGGCGCCGCCTGCTCGTCCCGAGCCGTCGCCGTGTCCCCCGCCGTCGCCGGCGCTGCCTCTTCGCGTCGCTCTTCCGCGAGCCGATCGGATTCCATGGCCCGATGATGGGTCATGCGGGGGTTTTCGAGCACGGGGTTATCCACAGCCTCGGGATGATGGTCATACCGCCGACGCGCATGCCCCCCCGACCGGCCGAGGGCCTGGCCCACCGACCGGCTCACCGACCGACCTGCCGAACCAGCCCGCCGACCGGCCGGCCGGCACCCCATCGACGGACCGCCGACGGACCGCCGGCAGACCGCCCCGCAGACGGTCGGCGGCCCGCCCGCCGACCACCGTTTCCCCGGCGGTTTCCCCGGCGGTTTCACCCCCGCCCCGCCCCCGTCCCGTCCCCCGCGGACAGCCCGTGAGGGGCCCCGAACGCTGGCGTAGCATGACGAGAAATCGTCCGGTACCCCCCGCGGACTGGAACGGAAGGCCGAACCCCACACCGTGAACGCACCCCCAGAACCCCAGCCCCCCGAGCCCCGGCAGCCCCACGTGGACCGTGCCGAGGACCGCCCCGCCCGGCTCACCGTCGGAGTCGTCGGAGCCGGCCGCGTGGGCCCCGCCCTCGCCTCCGCGCTCCAGCTCGCCGGACACCGTCCGGTCGCCGTCTCGGCGGTCTCCGACACGTCCCGGCGCCGCGCCGCGATCCTCCTGCCCGACGTCCCCGTCGTCGAGCCCGCCCGCGTGCTCGCCCTCGCCGACCTGGTCCTGCTCACCGTCCCCGACGACGCCCTGCCCGGGCTCGTCGAGGGTCTGGCCGAGACCGGCGCCGTGCGCCCCGGCCAGCTGCTCGTGCACACCTCCGGGCGGTACGGCGTCCAGGTCCTGGACCCGGCCCGCCGGGCCGGCGCCCTGCCGCTCGCGCTGCACCCCGCCATGACCTTCACCGGCACCTCGGTCGACGTCCAGCGGCTGGCCGGCTGCTCCTTCGGCGTCACCGCCCCCGAGGAGCTGCGCCTGGCCGCCGAGGCCCTGGTCATCGAGATGGGCGGCGAGCCCGAGTGGATCGAGGAGGCGAACCGTCCGCTCTACCACGCGGCCCTCGCCCTCGGCTCGAACCACCTGGTCACCCTGGTCGCGCAGGCCATGGAGCTGCTGAGCGCCGCCGGGGTCTCCGCCCCGGACCGGATGCTCGGCCCGCTGCTCGGCGCGGCCCTCGACAACGCCCTGCGCTCCGGCGACGCCGCCCTCACCGGCCCCGTCGCCCGCGGCGACGCGGGCACCGTCGCGGCCCACGTGGCCGAACTGACCAAGCACGCGCCCGGCACCGTCGCCGGCTATCTCGCGATGGCCCGCGCCACCGCCGACCGGGCGCTCGCGCACGGCCTGCTCAAGCCCGAGCTGGCCGAGGATCTGCTGGGCGTGCTCGCCGAGGGGGACGACCACCGATGACCACCACCCTGACCCCGGTCCGTACGGCTGCCGACCTGCTCGCCCTGCCGCACGGCGGCGGCCCCCGCGCCGTCGTCATGACCATGGGCGCCCTGCACGAGGGCCACGCCACCCTGGTCCGCGCCGCCCGCGACCGCGTCGGCCCCGACGGCACCGTCGTCGTCACGGTCTTCGTCAACCCGCTGCAGTTCGGCGCCGGCGAGGACCTCGACCGCTATCCCCGCACCCTCGACTCCGACCTCACCCTCGCCCGGGCGGCCGGCGCCGACGCCGTTTTCGCCCCCTCCGTCGACGAGGTGTACCCGGGCGGCGAGCCGCAGGTACGGATCACCGCCGGCCCCATGGGCGAACGCCTGGAGGGCGCCTCCCGGCCCGGCCACTTCGACGGCGTCCTCACCGTCGTCGCCAAACTGCTCCACCTCACCCGTCCCGACCTGGCCTTCTTCGGCCAGAAGGACGCCCAGCAGCTGGCCCTGATCCGGCGCATGGCCCGCGACCTAGACTTCCCGGTCGAGATCGTCGGCGTGCCGACCGTCCGCGAGGCCGACGGCCTCGCCCTGTCCAGCCGCAACCGCTACCTCTCCACCCCCGAGCGCCACACCGCCCTCGCCCTGTCCCGTGCCCTGTTCGCGGGCGGCGACCGGCTCGCCGCCCAGGAGGCGCTGCACGCGCGCGCCACCGCCCTGCCCGGCGCCCAGGGCCGGGTCGGGGACCGCGCCGAGGCACTGTCCCGGCTCGGCGAGGCCCGCGCCGCCGCCGACGCGCACGCGGTCGCCCAGGCCGCCGACCGCTGCGGCGCCGGGGCCGGTGCCGTACGGGCCGCCGCCCGTGCCGTCCTCGATGACGCCGCGAAGGCCGAGCCGCCGCTCACCCTCGACTACCTGGCCCTCGTCGACCCGGCCGACTTCACCGAGGTCGCCGACGACCACGTCGGCGACGCGGTGCTCGCCATCGCCGCGCGCGTGGGCGCCACCCGGCTCATCGACAACCTCCCCCTCACCTTCGGAGCGGCGAAGTGACCGGAACCGAACCGACCGGAAGAGAGACGGCCGGCCCCGAGCCGACCGGGATACGGCTGCACGCGCCCGCCCCCGGCTGGACCGTCGACGCCGACGTCGTCGTGGTCGGCTCCGGCGTCGCCGGCCTGACCGCCGCCCTGCGCTGCACGGCCGCCGGGCTCCGTACGGTCGTCGTCACCAAGGCACTCCTCGACGCCGGCTCCACCCGCTGGGCCCAGGGCGGCATCGCCGCCGCCCTCGGCGAGGGCGACAGCCCCGAGCAGCACCTCGACGACACGCTCGTGGCCGGCGCCGGACTGTGCGACACCGAGGCCGTCCGCGCCCTGGTCACCGAAGGCCCCGGCGCCGTCCGCCGGCTCATCGAGACCGGCGCCGCCTTCGACGTCACCGCCGACGGCGGGATCGCGCTGACCCGCGAGGGCGGCCACCACCGTCGCCGGATCGCGCACGCGGGCGGCGACGCGACCGGCGCCGAGATCTCCCGCGCCCTCGTCGAGGCGATACGCGCGCGTGGCGTGCGCACCATCGAGAACGCGCTCGTCCTCGACCTCCTCAAGGACGCCGACGGCCGTACGGCCGGCGTCACCCTGCACGTGATGGGCGAGGGCCAGCACGACGGCGTCGGCGCCGTCCACGCCCCCGCCGTGGTCCTGGCCACCGGCGGCATGGGACAGGTCTTCTCCGCGACGACCAACCCCTCCGTCTCCACCGGCGACGGTGTCGCGCTCGCGCTGCGCGCCGGGGCCGAGATCTCCGACCTGGAGTTCGTCCAGTTCCATCCGACGGTGCTGTTCCTCGGCGCCGGCGCGGAGGGCCAGCAGCCGCTGGTCTCCGAAGCGGTACGGGGCGAGGGCGCCCACCTCGTCGACGCCGACGGGGTCCGCTTCATGCTCGGGCAGCACGAGCTGGCCGAACTGGCGCCCCGCGACATCGTCGCCAAGGCGATCACCCGCCGGATGATCGAGCAGGGCGCCGAGCACATGTACCTCGACGCCCGCCACTTCGGCGCCGAGATGTGGGAGAACCGTTTCCCGACGATCCTCGCCGCCTGCCGGGCGCACGGCATCGACCCCGTCACCGAGCCCGTCCCCGTCGCCCCCGCCGCGCACTACGCGTCCGGCGGCGTCCGCACCGACCTGCGCGGGCGTACGACCGTTCCCGGCCTCTACGCGTGCGGGGAGGTCGCCTGTACGGGCGTGCACGGCGCGAACCGCCTCGCGTCCAACTCGCTCCTCGAAGGCCTGGTCTTCGCCGAGCGCATCGCCGCCGACCTCGCCGCGCACGGCCCGCACCGGGACGTCGCCCCGGCCCCCGAGCACCGTACGGAGAGCCCGGACACCGAGATCTGGGCCGAGTTCGGCTCCGCCGACGGCCCCGACGCGGGCCCCTGGGCCGTGACCGAGCCCGCCGCCGGAAACGGCGCCGCCGTCCTCACCCTGCTCGCCCCCGAGGCCCGCCGTGACGTGCAGCGGATCATGACCCGCGGCGCGGGCGTGCTCCGCTCCGCCGCGAGCCTCGCCGAGGCCGCCGCCGGCCTCGACGCCCTGCGCCGGGGCGCGGCCGAAGCCGGCGGCCGCAAGGCCGCCGAGCCGGGCGTGGACTCCTGGGAGACCACCAACCTGCTGTGCGTCGCCCGCGTCCTGGTGGCAGCCGCCCGCACCCGCGCCGAGACCCGCGGCTGCCACTGGCGCGAGGACCACCCCGACCGCGACGACGCGGCCTGGCGCCGCCACCTCGTCGTACGCCTGACGCCGGACCGGCGCCTGACGGTCACCCGTACCGCCACCCCGGACTTTCCCGCCGTAACCCCCGATGCACCCAGGGAGCAGTAAGTGACCACGCCGAGCACCCCCGAGGAGAGCCGTCCCGAGCCCGTGGACGTTCCCCTGATCCAGATCACCTCCGTGGCCGACGACGGCGAGCCGGCCGGCGGCTGCGGCGACGGCTGCGGCTGCGGCGAGGCCGACGAGTTCGAGTGCGGGCTCGACCCGGCGCTCGCCGAGCTGCTCGCCGACGCGGGCCTCGACCCGGTCCAGGTCGAGGACATCGCGCACCTGGCCATCGCCGAGGACCTCGACGGCGGCGTGGACGTGACGACCGTCGCGACCGTCCCCGAGGACGCGGTCGCGACCGCCGACTTCACCGCCCGCGAGGCCGGTGTCGTGGCCGGTCTGCGGATCGCCGAGGCGGTCCTTTCCATCGTCTGCACCGACGCGTTCGAGGTCGAGCGGCACGTCGAGGACGGCGCCCGGGTCGAGGCCGGCGAGAAGCTGCTCAGCGTCACCGCCCGCACCCGCGACCTGCTCACCGGCGAGCGCAGCGCCCTCAACATCCTGTGCCGCCTGTCCGGCATCGCCACCGCCACCCGCCGCTGGGCGGACCTCCTCGACGGCACGAAGGCCAAGGTCCGCGACACCCGCAAGACCACCCCCGGCCTGCGCGCCCTGGAGAAGTACGCGGTGCGCTGCGGCGGCGGCGTCAACCACCGCATGTCGCTGTCGGACGCCGCGCTGGTGAAGGACAACCACGTGGTGGCGGCCGGCGGCGTGGCCGAGGCGTTCGAGGCCGTGCGGAAGGCCTTCCCGGACGTCCCGATCGAGGTCGAGGTCGACACGATGCACCAGGTCCGCGAGGTCCTGGACGCGGGCGCCGACCTGATCCTGCTGGACAACTTCACCGTCGGCGAGACCGAGGAGGCCGTCGCCCTGGTCGCCGGCCGCGCGGTCCTGGAGTCCTCCGGCCGGCTCACCCTGGACAGCGCGGCGGCCTACGCGGCCACCGGCGTCGACTACCTCGCCGTGGGCGGCCTCACCCACTCCTCCCCGATCCTCGACATCGGTCTCGACCTGCGCGAGGTGCGCGCCTGATGCTGCTCACCATGGACGTCGGCAACACGCAGACGGTCCTCGGTCTCTTCGACGGCGAGGAGATCGTGGAGCACTGGCGCATCTCGACGGACCCGCGCCGCACCGCCGACGAGTGGGCGGTGCTGCTGCAGGGTCTGATGGGCATGCACCCGCTGCTCGGAGTCGAGCTGAGCGAGGGCATCGCGGGCATCGCGATCTGCGCGACCGTCCCGTCGGTGCTGCACGAGCTGCGCGAGGTGACCCGCCGCTACTACGGCGACGTCCCCGCCGTCCTGGTGGAGCCGGGCGTCAAGACGGGCGTCCCGGTCCTCACCGACAACCCCAAGGAGGTCGGCGCCGACCGCGTCATCAACGCGGTCGCGGCCATCGAGCTGTACGGCGGCCCGGCCATCGTCGTCGACTTCGGCACGGCGACGACGTACGACGCCGTCACGCCGCGCGGCGAGTACGCGGGCGGCGCGATCGCCCCGGGCATCGAGATCTCCGTCGAGGCACTGGGCGTCAAGGGCGCCATGCTCCGCAAGATCGAGCTGGCCCGGCCGCGCAGCGTCATCGGCAAGAACACCGTCGAGGCCATGCAGTCCGGCATCGTCTTCGGGTACGCGGGCCAGGTCGACGGCGTCGTCGCGCGGATGAAGCGCGAGCTGGTGGGCCCGAACGGGGACCCGTCGGACGTCACCGTCATCGCGACCGGCGGCCTCGCGCCGATGGTGCTCGCCGACTCGAAGGAGATCGACGAGCACGAGCCGTGGCTGACCCTGATCGGACTGCGTCTGGTGTACGAGCGGAACGTGACGCGGATGTAGCGGTGCCGGGCCACGGGGCGGGCGCCTCGGCGGCTGCCCCGGCCCCGGCCCGGCGGTCCCTGGCCTGGGGCCGCCCCCGGCCCCGCCCCTGGCCTTGGCGGCCCTGGCCCGGTGGTCATATGCCCGGTCCACCGCCCCGGCCCGGCGGTCATATGCCGTGCCGACGACTCCCGCCCCACCCCCCTGGCGCTCGTCTCGCCGTGCAATCCGCCCGTGCGCGGGGTTTTCCCGCCGGGACTCGCCCGGAAGATCGATAGGCGGGAGTTTTGTCCGATTAGCGCGTATCGTCGCGTCATGCCCACGCCCTACGGACCCCGCGGCGGCATGGCGTTCAGCGCGGACGAGCTGCGTGTGCTCCGATGCGCCCTCGCCACCGCACTGAACCCTGCCCCCCTTCAGGACGAGGACGTCCAGGAGTGCCTGCGCCTGGCCGATTCCGTGGACGAGGCGGTCCGGGAGGCCGGCCGCCACCGCGCCTTCCTCCTCGCCGACCTGATCCGCTACCGCCGGGCCCTGCCCGGCTCCCTCACCGGCTACCTGGAACTCCTCCAGGACGCCCTCGCCGCCGGTTACGACCCCCACGCCGACGACCTCGCCGCGCTGCGGGCCCTGCGCGGCAACGCCACGGCCGCCGCGCTGCTCGCCCGCTGCCAGGTGCTGGCCGAGCGGTCCGTCCGGGCCCGGCTCGCCCGCGTCGCCCAGGCCCAGGCCCGTACCCCCGTCCGGGCGCCCGCGCCTCTGGTCCCGCCCCGGTCCGCCGTCCCCGCCGGCCCCTTCGCCCCCGTCCTCCCGCAGCGCACCCGGCTGCTCGCCCTGCCGGGCGGCCGCGGCGCCGCCGGCGACCAGGGCAAGGGGCCGAAACCGCCCTCTCCCGCCGCCCCCTCCCAGCCCGGCGCGAAGCCGCCCGAGCCGGGCGAACGGCCGGTTCCCAAACCCTCCGAGGTGTTCCCGCCGCGCCGGCGTCCGGTACCGCCGCCCCCGGCCGAGGAGCGCGTCGCCGGATAGCTACTCTGGACGCCATGGACTACGTATCCGCACTCGTTCCCCCCGTTGTGATGGCCGCGTTCTTCATCGGTCTCGTCGTGACGATCGTCAAGAGCCAGGGCGGGCCGAACAAGGCCAAGGAGGACGCCGTCGTGGACGCCGCCCTCGCCCGCGCCCAGTCGGCCCGGCAGCAGGGCGGCGACCCCGTCGCGTAGCCCGCACGGTGCACGGGCCGCCCCCGCCGGCGGCGGTCCCGCGCACCCGCATGCCCGAAGGACGTACGACCGCGCCAGGCCGTACGTCCTTTTTGCTCCCTCATAGGTTGATTTATTCATAAATGGACGTGTATTCGGTCGTCTCGCACTAAGGTGGCGCTGTGCCCCGTCAACTGGGAGAACTGGAAGACGCGGTCATGACCCGCGTCTGGCAATGGAACCGCGCGGTGACCGTCCGGGAAGTCCTGGAGGATCTCCAGCGGGAACGCTCCATCGCCTACACCACCGTCATGACCGTATTGGACAATCTCCACCAGAAGGGCTGGGTGCGCCGGGAAGTCGAAGGCCGCGCCTATCGATATACGGCGGTCTCCACCCGCGCCGCCTACTCGGCCGCACTGATGAACGAGGCATGGGCGCAGAGCGACAACCCCGCCGCCGCTCTCGTCGCCTTCTTCGGCATGATGTCGCCCGGTCAGCGCGAGGCACTCGACGACGCCGTCCGCATCGTCCAGCGCGGCAACCCCGAGGCGAGCGCCGTACCGCCGCCCGCCGCGGCCCCGGCCGAATCGGCGGAACCCGCGGTGCCGGCCGCGTCCGGGGAATCCGCCGAACCCGCCGAGGGGGACGAGGGGAACGCGGAGTCCGGGCGATAACGTCCCCCCATGTCATCCCCGTCATCCCCGTCATCTGCGTCTTCCGGGTCTTCCGCGTTCTCGGCGTCCTCGGCGTCTTCGGCTTCATCCGCGCCGTCCGGGGCGCCCGCCTCTTCCTCCCAGCCCCTGCCGCCCGCGTCCGTCCCCGCCGCCCCGCGCCCCGCCCGCGCCATCACCGTGCGCCGGGCCCGCACCTCCGACATCGCCGCGCTGCGCCGGCTTGTCGATCCGTACGTACGGCGCGGGATCCTTCTCGACAAGGCGACCGTGACCCTTTACGAGGCCATCCAGGAGTTCTGGGTCGCGGAACGCGACGACGACGCCACGGTCGTCGGCTGCGGTGCGCTGCACGTGATGTGGGAAGACCTCGCGGAAGTCCGTACTCTCGCGGTGGATCCCTCCTTCAAGGGCGCCGGAGTGGGACATCAGGTGCTCGACAAGTTGCTGCACACCGCCCGATGGCTCGGTGTGCGGCGGGTATTCTGCCTCACCTTCGAAGTGGACTTCTTCGCGAAGCACGGCTTCACCGAGATCGGGGAGACTCCGGTCGACGGAGATGTCTACAGCGAGCTCCTGCGTTCCTATGACGAGGGTGTCGCGGAGTTCCTGGGACTCGAACGAGTGAAGCCGAACACCTTGGGCAACAGCCGGATGCTTCTGCACCTGTGAAGCGGGCACAGAACGGACCATCTATGTCCGAATCGCGCACGTTTCCCGCGCTGTCGGGGTTCTGAACCTCTCCCAGGGGTTTGTGTTTTTCCGGGAAAAGCGGTTTCCTTTCCGCGTACTGCATTTTCGATGAAAGGAAATCCGGTGGCACAGAAGGTTCAGGTCCTTCTTGTCGATGACCTCGACGGCGTCGAGGCGGACGAGACCGTGACGTTCGCGCTCGATGGGAAGTCCTACGAGATCGACCTCACCACCGCCAACGCGGAAAAGCTCCGTGGCCTGCTCGAGCCGTACACCAAGAATGGCCGCCGTACCGGCGGGCGCGGTGCCGGCGCCCGTGGCAAGGGTCGCGCCGCCGCTTCCGCCGGCAGCCCGGACACCGCGAAGATCCGCGCGTGGGCCAAGGAGAACGGTTACAGCGTGAACGACCGCGGTCGTGTGCCGGCCGACATCAAGGCGGCTTACGAGGACGCCAACCGCTGAATCGCCCGCTGAGCCGCCTTTAGCGGAGCGGCAGGCTTTACGGCATCCGGCTCCGGCCGGTGGCCGCGGGCCGCGTCCAGCAGTCGTGCCCGATGGCACGCCGCGGCGGCCGTGGCGACGAGCCGCGCCAGGCAGGGGCAGCCGCCCGCACCGCCCATGGGGGAGCGGTGCAGGGCCGGCAGCGCGGACTCCGCGCCGTGATCCGGCCGGGGAGCCCGCAGCCACACCGCGGCGTCGGCGTCGTCCCGCCAGGCGGGCGGCGCGGGGGCGGTCATGCGGCCTTCCGCGCCGAGGATTCGCAGGTCGAGGTGGATCCCGCCCCACTCCAGCCACTCCAGGAGCCCGGGCAGTTCATCGGCGTTTCCCGGGGCGACGAGGAAGTACGCGCGCCGCCCCGCGAGGGCCACCGGACCGGTCTCGGCACCCATCCGGCGCAGCGTCTCCCGACCGGCCTCGGCGGGCAGCTCCAGCGCGTCGAAAGCCACCCCTGTCACCAGCCGCGCGGGCGGCCCGGCCTCGGCCGGCCAGCCCAGCTCGCGCGCGTACCACCGGGCCCACAGGTCCTGCGGGACCCGGGGGCCCGGGAGGGCCGGACCGGCGCCGGGGGGCGTACGGGGGCCGGGGACGGGGCCCGGGCCGGGGGCGTCGGACGGCATGCCGGGGGAACGCCCTCGCCCGCCGATCGGTCACGTTCGGTCCTTGATCCGGAGCGAGGCGTGTCCATGATGGGGGCGTACGGGTGCATTCGGGCGCGCAAGGTTGTTCGCCCGTAGCGGAGGGAACCGGGGTGCGCCGCATGGAGTGTCCGTACCTACGGGTAAGACATTCCATGTGGGGAGGGGCGTCTCGCGGGCAGAAGCGTCGCACGTTCGCCATCGGCGTACTTAAGCCGAGGCTGACAGCTTGGCCTGCGGGAACATCGTCTCGCACCATCGAGTTGGAGCATTTGTCGGCTGTTCGGCAAGCGGTCACCCCGAGAAGTAAGGGGGGATCCGGACGGATGTCGGCAGTTGGAATGAGCGGTCCCCGCTTGCGGGACTAAGCTGCGGAAGGACAGGGAGGGGATCGACCCCTAACTGACTGACCGCTCTGAGGAGCGATTAACGATGTTCGAGAGGTTCACCGACCGCGCGCGGCGGGTTGTCGTCCTGGCTCAGGAAGAAGCCCGGATGCTCAACCACAACTACATCGGCACCGAGCACATCCTTCTGGGCCTTATCCACGAGGGTGAGGGTGTCGCCGCTAAGGCCCTGGAGAGCCTCGGGATTTCGCTCGAGGCGGTCCGCCAGCAGGTGGAGGAGATCATCGGTCAGGGCCAGCAGGCCCCGTCCGGGCACATCCCCTTCACTCCTCGTGCCAAGAAGGTCCTGGAGCTCTCGCTCCGTGAGGCCCTCCAGCTCGGCCACAACTACATCGGCACCGAGCACATCCTGCTCGGCCTGATCCGCGAGGGCGAGGGCGTCGCCGCCCAGGTCCTCGTGAAGCTGGGCGCCGACCTGAACCGGGTGCGGCAGCAGGTCATCCAGCTGCTCTCCGGCTACCAGCAGGGCAAGGAGGCCGCCACCGCCGGCGGTCCCGCCGAGGGCACCCCCTCGACCTCCCTCGTCCTGGACCAGTTCGGCCGCAACCTCACCCAGGCCGCCCGCGAATCCAAGCTCGACCCGGTCATCGGGCGCGAGAAGGAGATCGAGCGGGTCATGCAGGTGCTGTCCCGCCGTACGAAGAACAACCCGGTCCTCATCGGCGAGCCCGGCGTCGGCAAGACGGCGGTCGTCGAGGGCCTGGCCCAGGCCATCGTCAAGGGCGAGGTGCCCGAGACCCTCAAGGACAAGCACCTCTACACCCTCGACCTCGGTGCCCTGGTCGCCGGCTCCCGCTACCGCGGTGACTTCGAGGAGCGCCTGAAGAAGGTCCTCAAGGAGATCCGCACCCGCGGCGACATCATCCTGTTCATCGACGAGCTCCACACCCTCGTGGGTGCGGGTGCCGCCGAGGGCGCGATCGACGCCGCCAGCATCCTCAAGCCGATGCTGGCCCGCGGTGAGCTCCAGACCATCGGTGCGACCACCCTCGACGAGTACCGCAAGTACCTGGAGAAGGACGCGGCCCTCGAGCGCCGCTTCCAGCCCATCCAGGTCGCCGAGCCGTCGCTGCCGCACACGATCGAGATCCTCAAGGGTCTGCGCGACCGTTACGAGGCCCACCACCGCGTCTCCATCACGGACGAGGCCCTGGTCCAGGCCGCGACCCTGGCCGACCGCTACATCTCCGACCGCTTCCTGCCGGACAAGGCGATCGACCTGATCGACGAGGCCGGCTCCCGGATGCGCATCCGCCGGATGACCGCGCCGCCGGACCTCCGCGAGTTCGACGAGAAGATCGCCGCCGTCCGCCGGGACAAGGAGTCCGCGATCGACTCGCAGGACTTCGAGAAGGCCGCCTCGCTCCGTGACAAGGAGAAGCAGCTCCTCGCCGCGAAGACCAAGCGCGAGAAGGAGTGGAAGGCCGGCGACATGGACGTCGTCGCCGAGGTCGACGGCGAGCTGATCGCCGAGGTCCTCGCGACCGCCACCGGCATCCCGGTCTTCAAGCTGACCGAGGAGGAGTCGAGCCGCCTGCTGCGCATGGAGGACGAGCTCCACAAGCGCGTCATCGGTCAGAAGGACGCCGTCATCGCGCTCTCGCGCGCCATCCGGCGTACCCGTGCCGGCCTGAAGGACCCGAAGCGCCCCGGCGGTTCGTTCATCTTCGCCGGCCCGTCCGGTGTCGGTAAGACCGAGCTGTCCAAGGCGCTCGCCGAATTCCTCTTCGGCGACGAGGACGCGATGATCTCCCTCGACATGTCGGAGTTCAGCGAGAAGCACACGGTTTCGCGGCTCTTCGGTTCCCCGCCCGGATACGTGGGCTACGAAGAGGGCGGCCAGCTCACCGAGAAGGTGCGCCGCAAGCCGTTCTCCGTGGTTCTCTTCGACGAGGTCGAGAAGGCCCACCCCGATATCTTCAATTCCCTTCTCCAGATCCTGGAAGACGGTCGCCTGACCGACTCCCAGGGCCGGGTCGTGGACTTCAAGAACACGGTCATCATCATGACGACCAACCTCGGGACCCGGGACATCTCGAAGGGCTTCAACCTCGGCTTCGCGGCCCAGGGCGACACGAAGTCCAACTACGAGCGGATGAAGGCGAAGGTCAGCGACGAGCTGAAGCAGCACTTCCGCCCGGAGTTCCTCAACCGTGTGGACGACGTCATCGTCTTCCCGCAGCTGACGCAGGACGACATCCTCAAGATCGTCGACCTGATGATCAACCGGGTGGACGAGCGCCTGAAGGACCGCGACATGGGCATCGAGCTCTCCCAGTCCGCCAAGGAGCTCCTCTCCAAGAAGGGCTACGACCCCGTGCTCGGCGCCCGTCCGCTCCGCCGGACGATCCAGCGCGAGATCGAGGACACCCTCTCGGAGAAGATCCTCTTCGGCGAGCTGCGCCCCGGCCACATCGTGGTCGTGGACACCGAGGGCGAGGGCGAGGAGAAGACCTTCACCTTCCGCGGCGAGGAGAAGTCGGCCCTGCCCGACGTTCCTCCGGTCGAGGCGGCGGGCGGCGCGGGCCCGAACCTCTCGAAGGAAGCGTGACGCGTCACGGCGTGAAGCGGTAGACGCAGTAAGGGGCGGCCCCGGAACCGGTGACGGTTCCGGGGCCGCCCCTTTGGCGTGGGGGTGGGTCAGGTGATGATCTCGACCGCCGGGGGGAGATGCTCGGTGCCGGTCAGCTCGTGGCCCGTTCTCAGGATTCGCAGCCCCGGCAACCCGGCCAGGGCGGCCACATCGACCGTCTCCTCTGAGCGGGCCGTGAGATGGAGCGCCTCCAGCGTCGGGAAGAGCCGTACGAGCCGGTCCAGCTCCGGATGGTTGTCGTGGGTCAAATGGACGGTCTTGACGTTGTCGAGCGTGACACCGTCCGGACAGAAGGCGAGGTCGTTGCAGTCGATTCGCAGGGTGCGGATCCGGGTGAGGGCGGCGAGCTGGACCCAGGCCCCGGCAGTCAGGAGGGGGGACCGCCACAAGTTCAGCGTGTGCAGGTGCTCCAGGCGCTCCAGATGCCTCAGCCCTTCCTGGGGCCAGGCGGCCGGCAGTTCCAGAGCGGCGAGTGGTGCCCCGGCGGGCAGGTCGGCGGCGGACCAGACGGTGGTCGAGTTCAGCCCGATGACCAGGGAGGACAGCCGGGTCAGCCCGGCCAGCGCTGTCAGGGAGTGCTGCTTGCCGGCTCGTCGCAACCGAAGGAAGACCGGATCGCAGGCGGTGAGCAGCCGGGCGAGCGCTTCGTCCGAGACGCGCTCGCCGATCTCCAGCAGGTCGGGGCGCAGTCCGAGCCGCAGCAGCTCGCCGGCGTGCTCGTCGCCCGGCACGAAGTACCGGAGATCGGTCGGATCGAGCCGGACGACGACCTCCTCGGCGTACTCCTGGGGGTCGAAGCGCGGCCACGCCCAGATCAGCTGGGAACGGACGTCGAGATCGGGATGGTCCGCGAAGCGGGCCAGATAGGGGAGGGCCGCACCGGACACGATGTGAGAGGCGGCAATCACAGAGTGCAGCGCGTCCGGCGCGTCGAGGTCGCCGGGGCCGTTCAGCAGGTGCAGTACCGCCCGTCCGCCCGCCGCGAGCGCGCGGGCCTCCTCGGGCGAGCGGGGCGGGACGACCTCGGCGGTCCGCGCCAGGATCTCCTCCCGCACGTCCGGGGAGACCTCGGTCGCGTGGTCCAGCGCGGTCGCCGCCACGACCAGGACCCGCAGCTGGGTGGCACGGCCGTCGGCGGAGTCCGCGACGGTCAGCAGTTCGCGCAGCAGCTCGTCGCACTCGCGCGGCCGGGCGTGCCCCGCGGCCATGCGGATGACGTCCTCCCACTGGTCGTCGCCTGCGTGGCTGACCAGCAGCCCGATGTCCCAGCGCTCCACCAGGTGCTTGGCGGCGAGGAAGTCCTGGAAGGTGCGGTGGACGAATTCCACCGTCTCGGCTGTGGGCTCGCGGAGCAGGCCGCTGCGCTGGAGGAGATGCGCGAAGACCTTGTCCGGGTCGCCGACGGCATGGGCCTCCGGAACGGCGGGGATGGCCTCGGCGGTGATCGTCTTCGCTCGCTCGCGGTCGATCTGGGTGCGGCCGTTCACCGTGAGCCAGTAGGCGAGGCGCTGGATCAGCCGGATCTGCGCGTCCTCGGACAGTTCGACGCCCGACGGCGACCCCATGTCCCGTTCGCGGTCGCGGCGCTCCAGGAGCATCGACAGGGCGGCCTCGTACAGGCTCTTGCGGCCGCGTGGCAGAAAACCCCGGCGGTCGCGGTGGAGGGCACAGATCAGACCGCACATGAGGGGGTTCGTGGCGAGCCGGCCGATGTCCTCGTTGGCGCGCAGGGCGTCGAGGAGGGGCTGCTCGTACGAGGCGGCGCCGGGGCCCGCCGCGCGGTGCCAGCGCTGGACGAAGGTGGTGACCTCGGCGCGGGCCATAGGGGAGAGGGTGAGCTCGGTGAAGCCGTCCCCGGCCAGCCAGTCGTCACGCACCGCCGTGGGGCGTGAGGTCACCAGCCAGCGGTTCCCCTCCCCGTACGCGGCGAGCAGGTCGCGCAGCCAGGTGCGGGCCCGGCCGCGTTCGGCCTCGGGGATCTCGTCGATGCCGTCGACGAGGACCAAGCCGCGTCCGGCGGACAGCACCCGGTCGATCCAGCCGTCCGGTGCGGGGAGCGGGCAGTCGGCGGCGGAGAGGAAGTCCGCGACGGCGGGCAGTCGCTCGCCGTGCCGGGTGAGGGCGCGCAGCGGGAGGACGAAGGGGACGCGTCCCCAGAGATACGTCATGCCCTCCACGGGCTCTTCGGCCGCCGCCGCGAGGGTGAGCCACTGGCTGAGCGTGGTCTTGCCGGAGCCCGCCTGGCCGCGCAGCAGGATTCGGTGGTGTTCCACGAGGGCGAGATCGGCACGTACGGAGCGGGTGCGGTAGGCGGCCGTGGGGTCGGTCTGGTGCCTGGTGAAGGTCGCGAGCCAGGCGGCATCGGCCATCTCTTCCCTCCCGGCGCCTGTCGCGAGCCGGATGGCATCGGCCGCCCCCTCCCCGCTCCCCGTCGCCTCCAGCGACAGATACGCCATGTCCAGCGGCCACTCGGCCTCCGACCGGTACAGGTCGATGCCGTAGATGGTGAGCCGGCCGTGCTTCGCGGCCAGGTGGGACAGGTAGCGGCGCTCGAAGGCGGCGTCGCGGGCGTCCGGGTGGGGGAGGCGGTCCAGGAGGGCGTCCGTCTTCGTGGCGAGGTCGGCCTGGCCGCGGGACTGCTCGACCAGGGTGCGGGCCACGAAGGAGGGGCGCTGGGTGAAGAACTCCAGGATGTGGCGGCAGGCGATCTCGGTGGCCGCCTCCAGGAAGAGGACCGAGGACGTGGCCAGTCCGTCCGGGGCGGGGCGGCGGCGCGCAGGCGCCCCGCGAGGGCCTCGTGGCCGAGGTGGACGGCTTGGACGTCGTCCATGTCGAGGTCGCCGAGGGCGAGCAGGCCGGCGGCCAGCGCGTCCGTCACGGCCTCGGTCTCGGCGGCGGGGAACGGCGGCTCGCCGGGGCCGGCCGCGGCCCGTTCGACGAGGGTGGCGGCGAGCTTGCGGACGTCCTTGTCGGTCAGCGTGCGCTTCTCGCCGCGGAAGGAGACGAGGCCCGAGAGCCGGATCCGGCGGGCGGACCCCGGGAGCCCGGCCCCGGGAACGTCGTTGACCAGCAGTTTCTTCATCAGTGGCCCGATGGCGGCGGTGGCGAGGCGGCTGCCGACGACTGCTGGATCCATCTGTCTCCCCCTGGTGCTCCCCGGTGGTCCCCGGGGCTCGTCAGCGTAGTGGCGGACCGGTTTTCCGGGGGCTTATCGAGTGACCCAGGTCGCATTCGCGCCTTTCCCGTCGTGAGAGGCGCCACAGCGTTTTCGGAGGGTACTAAGTGGAATAGTGATGACTTTTATGGCTGATTCAGGACATTGGCGGGCGGAGAGGGGGGAGCGGAGTCGCAAGCGGAGCGAGGCGGGCGCGGAGTCGCGGGTCGGCCGGGGCGGTGGGGCCCTGACGTGCGGATAAACCGGGGTGCGGGGCGGCCTGGACGCCGGTTCTCGGGGGCGCCCGGCAGGGCCGTCAAGGGGTGAACTTCCGCGGAGATCGTTACGACCCTATGTCGTAGATAGGGCGTTTTGGGTTGGTTGGGGAGCCGGGTTACCAAGGATGAGCAAGCCCGGCGCTCACCGCTCACAGCATTCGCGTCGGGATCCCGTTCCACCGGAGGTTTCCCCCGTATGTCGAAGCGCGTCACGAAGCCCAGCATCCGTACCACCGCCGTCGCCCTCGCCGCCGCCGGCCTGGGAGCGTCGCTGGTGGCCGGTGCGGGCTCCGCGTTCGCCGCCGAGCACGCGGCGGCTGTCACCAGCCCTGTGAACGTCACCGCGTCCGCCGCCGTCGCCAACCAGGCCGACGTCCAGGCGAAGGTCGCCGCTCAGGTCAAGGCCGCCGCCGTCAAGGCGCAGGCCAAGACCGTCTCCGCGCAGAAGTCCGCTGCCTGGGTCAAGCCGGTCAGCTCCTACGCCCTGTCCGCCTCGTACAACCAGGGCGGCGCCATGTGGGCCCACAAGCACTCCGGCCAGGACTTCGCCGTCCCGGTCGGCACCGTGGTCAAGGCCGCCGCCGACGGTACCGTCGTGAAGGCCGGCCCGAACGGTGGCGGCGACGGCCCCGCGTACGGCAACGCCATCGTCATCAAGCACGCCAACGGCACGTACTCCCAGTACGCCCACCTGTCGAAGATCCAGGTCAACGCCGGCCAGAAGGTCTCCGCCGGTCAGCAGATCGCCCTCTCGGGCAACACCGGCAACTCTTCCGGCCCGCACCTGCACTTCGAGATCCGCACCACCCCGAACTACGGTTCCGCCGTGAACCCGGTCGCGTTCCTGCGTACCCACGGCGTCACCATCTGACATATGCCGGACGTGACTGAGTCCGAGCCCCCGCCCTGACGGGCGGCGGCCGCTCAGTGGCCCTTCTGGGCCTGTTCGACCAGATCGAGGGCGACCTCGAGGACGGCTTTCCGCTTGTCCTCGGGGTCGCCTTCGACGTTCGCCATGAAGAACGTGCCCGCGTGCAGCGTGAAGATCGCGCTGATGCAGCGGGCCTTGTCGGTCAGCGAGGAGCCCGGCTCCTGGATCAGGTCGTTCAGCGTGAGCATGCGCTCCTTGAACGTGAGCCCGACGCTGAGCTTGCTCACCACCGCGTGGTTGTCCTGCATGAAGCGGAACAGCGGGGCGGCGGCGATCAGGTTCACCTGGTAACGGCGCAGGATCTCCTGCTTGGTCTCCAGGGTGCGCGGCTGTCGGCCCGCCCAGGCGATCAGCTCGTCCATGGGGGCGGTGAGGTCCTGGAAGATCCCGATGAGGATGTCTTCCTTGGTCTTGAAGTGGTAGTAGAGCGCGGCCTTGGTGACGTCGAGGCGTTCGGCGATCTCGCGCAGCGAGGTCTTCTCGTACCCCTGCTCGGCGAAGAGCTCCAGGGCCACGCTCTGGATGCGCTGGCGGGTGTTGCCTCGTGCCTGGGCCATGCTTCTCGCTCCCACGAAACTTACTTGACGACCGGCTAGTTGGACGTCTACTTTCCCCAGTGTAGTAACTAGCCGGGCGGCAAGTAAGGGAGCGACGTGGGGGACATGGCCGACGCGAAGACGAAACAGATACATCCGAAGGACACCGAGACGACGGTGACGGAGGGGACGACGGGGGACACCGAGGCGGGGCCGCAGCCGCGCAGCGTCCGGGTCGTCCTCCTCGCCCTCATGATCGCGATGCTGCTCGCGATGCTGGACAACATGATCATCGGCACGGCCATGCCGACGATCGTCGGCGAGCTCGGCGGCCTGGAGCACCTCTCCTGGGTCGTCACCGCCTACACCCTGGCCACCGCCGCCTCCACCCCGATCTGGGGCAAGCTCGGCGACATGTTCGGACGCAAGAGCGTCTTCCTGACCTCGATCGTCATCTTCCTGATCGGCTCGGCGCTCAGCGGCATGGCCCAGGACATGGGCCAGCTCATCGGCTTCCGCGCCGTCCAGGGTCTGGGCGCCGGCGGTCTCATGGTCGGCGTCATGGCGATCATCGGCGACCTGATCCCGCCGCGTGAGCGCGGCAAGTACCAGGGCATGATGGCCGGCATCATGGCGCTCGCCATGATCGGCGGACCGCTGGTCGGCGGCACCATCACCGACCACTGGGGCTGGCGCTGGTCCTTCTACATCAACCTGCCGCTGGGCGTCGTCGCCCTCGTGATGCTGACCGTCGTGCTCCACCTGCCCAGGAAGGAGCGTGCGGCCGGCACCCGGATCGACTTCCTCGGCGCCGCGCTGCTGACCGTCGGCATCACCGCGATCGTGCTGGTCACCACCTGGGGCGGCACGGAGTACGCGTGGGGTTCGAGCATGATCATCGGCCTCGGGGCCGGCGGTACGCTCTCGCTTCTGGCCTTCCTCTTCGTCGAGCGGCACGCGGCCGACCCGATGGTGCCGCTGCACATCTTCCGCAGCCGCAACTTCACCCTCATGTCGGTGATCGGCTTCTTCACCGGCTTCGTGATGTTCGGCGCCACGCTGTTCCTGCCGCTGTACCAGCAGTCCGTGCAGGGCGCGTCCGCGACCAACTCCGGCCTGCTGCTCCTGCCGATGCTGCTGGCGATGATGGTCGTCTCGATGATCGCCGGCCGCGTCACCACCAACAGCGGCAAGTACAAGATCTTCCCGATCATCGGCGGCGCGTTCATGGTCGTCGGCCTGTTCCTGCTGTCCACCATGGACACCGGCACCACGCGCTTCACCTCCGGCCTCTACATGGCCGTGCTCGGCGCCGGCATGGGCTTCCTGATGCAGATCACGATGCTCGTCGCGCAGAACAGCGTCGAGATGAAGGACATGGGTGTCGCCTCCTCGTCGACCACCCTCTTCCGGACCCTCGGTTCGTCCTTCGGCGTCGCGATCATGGGCGCCCTGTTCAACCACCAGGTCAACGCCGAGATGGCGGCCCGCGGCGGCGGCGACCTGACCGCCAAGTCGGCGCAACTCGACGCGGCGAGCCTGGCGAAGCTGCCGGCCGCGCTGCGCGAGGCCTACCAGTACGCGGTCACGGCCGGTACGCACTCCGCGTTCCTCGTGGCCTCGGCCGTGGCCGTCGTCGGCTTCGTCCTCGCCTTCTTCGTCAAGGAGGTCGCGCTCCGCGGGGCCGGCCTCGCGAAGAAGGACGAGGAGGAGGGCGAGAAGACGGACGAGAAGACGGACGAGAAGAAGGACGCGGAGAAGGTGGCGGCCCCGGCCCTCACCGACGCGGTCTGAGAACCGTCCCGCCGTCCGACGAACGGCCCCCGGCATCGCCTCGCGCGACGCCGGGGGCCGTTCGTCGTGGTCCCCAGCCCGCTCAGTCCGGAAGGCGCAGTACGGGGAAACTCCCCGTGTCCGTCGGCGCGTGCTCCGGCAGCCACAGCACCGCGATCGCGCCGCCCGTCCCCTCCGGCGAGCCCTCGGGCCCGGCGTTGCGGAAGGTGAGCCGGGCGCCGAGTACGCGCGCCTGGCCGGTCGCGATGGTCAGGCCCAGGCCGTGGCCCTTGCCCGCGCGGTCGCTGCTGCCCGTACGGAAGCGGCTCGGGCCCTCCCGCAGCAGCGCCTCCGGGAACCCGGGGCCGTGGTCGCGGACCCGGACGACCCGGCCCTCGACGGTGACCTCCACCGCGCCCGCGCCCTTGCCGTGCCGGGCGGCGTTCGCGAGCAGGTTGCCGAGGATCCGCTCCAGGCGGCGCGGGTCGGTGCTGACCCACGACTCGTGCACCACCCGTATCTCCGCGTCCGGGTCGAAGGCCCGCACCCGCCGCTCCACGAACTCGCCGAGCGCGATCTCCTGCAGCTCGGCCCGCTCCGACGCGCCGTCGAGCCGGGCCACCTCCAGGACGTCCTCGACCAGCGTCCGCATGGCCTGCGCCCGGTCCCGTACGAGCTCGGTCGGCCGGCCCGGCGGCAGCAGCTCGGCCGCCGTGAGCAGGCCGGTCACCGGGGTCCGCAGCTCGTGCGCGATGTCGGCGGTGACCCGGCGCTCGGCCTCGATACGTTCGTTCAGGGCGTCGGTGAGGGCGTCGATGGCCCGCGCCAGCTCGTCCGTCTCGTCGCGTACGACACCGCCGATGGCGTCGCGGACCCGCAGGTCCGTGTTGCCCTGGGCGACCCGGCCGGCCGCCGAGGCCGCCTTGCGCAGCCGGCGGGACAGCTGGCCGCCGATGAGCACGCCGAGCGCGCAGCCGCCGAACACCACCGACACCGAGCCGATGATCAGCGCCCGGTCCAGGTCCTTCATGATCGTGGCGCCGCGGTCGGCGAAGGGCACGTGCAGCGACAGGACGTCGCCGTTGGCGAGCGGCACGGCCGCCCACACGTCCGGCGGGCCGCCGTGGTGTTCCTGGACGTAGGTGCCGCGGCGGCGGTCGCGCATCAGCTGGTCGAGCTGGGCGGGCAGCGCCGGGTCGTTGATCTTGGTGCCGAAGCGCGGTTCCTTCGGCTTCGACGTCTCGTACACGCGCTGGGCGAAGACCAGCCGCCACATCTGCACGTCACGGGCGTTGTCGAGCATGGAGACCCGGGCCGCGTTGTGGACGACGAGACTGAGCGTGACCGCGACGAGCGCGCCGACGGCGGCGATGGCGACGGCGATCTTCCACCGGACGCCGGTGCGCAGCGCGAGCCCCTTCTCCTGGTCACGTCCGGACCCCGGGGCCGCCTGTCCGTTCCGGCCGGCGGCTCCCCGTACCCAGTTCACGCCGCGGTGCACGCCCCGGCTCACGCTCCGGTTCATGCCCTGCTTCACGCCCTGTTCCACGCCCTGCTTCATGCCTTGAGCTTGTAGCCGAAGCCGCGGACCGTCTCGATCCGGTCCTGGCCGATCTTCGTGCGCAGCCGCTGCACATGGACGTCCACGACGCGGGTGTCGCCGCCCCACCCGTAGTCCCAGACCCGTTCCAGGAGCTTGTCCCGCGACAGCACGGTGCCCGGCGCCGTGGAGAACTCGAGCAGCAGCCGCATCTCGGTCGGGGTCAGCGCGACCGGCGCACCGGACCGGCGTACCTCCATGCCCTCGGTGTCGACCTCCAGATCGCCGCCCCCGAAGACGAGCACCCCGCTCGGCGCCGCCCCCGCGCGCCCGCCGCCGTCCGCCCCTCCGGCCCCGCCGCCGGCGTGGCCGAAGCGGCGCAGGACGGCCCGGATCCGGGCCATCAGCACCGAGCCGTCGAACGGCTTGGTGACGTAGTCGTCCGCCCCGGCCTCCAGGCCGAGGACGACGTCGATCGAGTCGGCCCGCGCCGACAGCATGATCACCGGCACGGTCGACTCGTCCCGGATCCGCCGGCACAGGCTGACCCCGTCCATCCCGGGCAGCATCACGTCCAGCAGCGCGATGTCGGGACGGCGCGCCCGGAAGGAATCGAGCCCGGACAGGCCGTCGGGCATGGCCGTCACCACGAAGCCGTCCCGCTCCAGGGCGAGCTGGGTCGCCTCGCGGATGACGTCGTCGTCCTCGACGAACAGGACATGGGTCTCGGCCATGGGGTGCTTTCCGTCCTCTCTCGGAATCGTGGGGGCTTTCGGGCGACTGCGCGGAGGGTCAGTCCGAGGGCGGGCTCGGGGCCGGCTCGGCCCCTTCGATGCCGCCCTCGCCGACGGCCTTGCTGTAGTCGTTGTGTATCCAGTCGTGCTGACTGAACTTGTTGCCCGACCAGCGGTACGTGACGACGTCCTCGCCCGAGGGATACGCGACCGGGTCCCCCTTCGCGTACACCTGCCGGGTGACGATCAGATCGCCCCGGTCGATGGTGCCGTAGACGGCACCGTCCTCCGCGATGAAGACGTTCGAGTATGTCTCCTCGCTCTCCCGACGGTATACGTACGTCCCGATGCCGACCGCGTCACCGCAGGTCATCACGTTGACGACGATGTCCGGGGAGCCGGAGTTCGTGAGGTTCCCGTACGAGGTGTCCACCGGGTAGATGTCCGCCGCGCACGGCTTGAGGTCGTCCTTCACCTGCTTGCGGATCTTCGGATCGGCCTTGAGCAGGGCGATCGGGTCGACCCGCTTGGCGTCCTTGCCGCCGTTCTCGCCGGCCGGATAGGACGGCGACGCGGCGACCGGGGCGTTCGACGAGGACCCGTCGGCACGGGCCGCGCCCTCGTCGCGCGATCCGGTGCCACCGGTCGAACAGCCGGCGACGAACACGCCGACGGCGGCGAGCCCGGCCACCGCCGTGATGCTCACCGCCCGAAATCCGGCCGTTCTGTCGGCCAAGTCTTCTAGGCCGCGCAACGCTCCTGCTCCCGCTTGTCGTCGTGTCCGCCCCGTACGGTCGTGCCCCGCCCCGGCGCGCCGGCGGCCAGAGCCCGGTTGTCGCCCTCGGCGGCCCGGTTCTCCAGTTCCTGACGCAGTCGGGCCAGCGCGCGGTGGAGCGTGCTCTTCACGGTACCGGTCGACATGCCGAGCGCCGCAGCCGTCTCCTCGGTGCTCATCTGCTCCCAGTGGCGCAGCACGACGACACTGCGCTGCTTGGGCGCGAGCACCTTCAGGATGTCCATGAGCAGCGCCCGGTCGGCGTGCTGCTCGGTGGCGTCTTCGACGCGCGCGTCGGGCAGCTCCTCGGTGGGGACCTCGTCCAGCTTGCGGGCCCGCCACCACTCGGTCCGGGTGTTGATCATGACGCGGCGGAGGTACGCGTCGGCCAGCGACTTGTCGGCGATGCCGTCCCAGCGACCGTACGTACGGGCCAGCGCGGTCTGGAGCAGGTCCTGGGCGTCGACGGGATCGGGCACGAGACGGCGCGCGCTGCGCAGGAGCGCGTCCTGCCGTGTGCGTACGTACTCCTCGAAATCGAGCACCTCGCCGCCGAACACCTTGCCGTGCGCCATCCGAACCGCCTCCATCCCCGTGACCTGCCTGCGTACCCGTTTCCGGGTACGTCGACGACGCTACGGAGCGGTTGTCACGGAGGTGTGCGGGGCAGCCGTCGGCGGGCGCACGGCTGTCCATCGGTTGTGTAACAGCGGATGGAGAGGTTCCGGATATGCGCCACCGGAGACGGCGGAGAAAGGAGCGAACCCTCTCGACCTCATCCCTTTCTTTTCCACCTCTCCCCCCAAAGAAACGAAAAGCCCCCACCCATCTCTCCCACCCCACCCGGACACGCGGGCGGGGAGGGCGGAGGACGGACGGGAGCGGGGGACGGGGAGGGGGCGGTGTCCGAGACGCGGAGCGTGCGGGGCGGCGCGGAACAGGGGCCAGGAGGTCTCACGGCACCGGATCCGCGCCCCGCACCACGCGCCCCCGATCAGGCCAGCGGCAACCGGTACCGTCCGCCCTCCAGCGGCTCCACCAGCCCGTCCGCCACCAGCCCGTCCAGCGCCCGCCCTCGCTGCATCGCGTCGTCCCACACCGCGTCCAGCGCCGCCTGCGGCACCGGATCCGTGGACTCCCGCAGGACGGCGAGCAGCTTGCCGCGCACCTGCCGGTCGGTGCCGGCGTACGTCTGGCCGCGGCGCGGCGGCCCGTCGTGGGCGGGCTTCCCGGAGAGCCGCCAGGCGCAACGGTCGGCGAGCGGGCAGCGCCCGCAGTCCTCGTTCTTCGCCGTGCACACGAGCGCGCCGAGTTCCATGGAGGCGGCGGCCCAGCGGGCGGCGGTCGACTCCTCCTCGGGCAGCAGGGCGCGGGCGAGGCGCCGCTCGGCGGCCGTGGTGGCGTTCGGCGGGTACTGCACGCCGGTCGCCGCCCGCGCGAACACCCGGCGCACGTTCGTGTCGAGCACCGGGTGGCGCTGCCCGTACGCGAAGGAGGCGACCGCGGCGGCGGTGTACTCGCCGATGCCGGGCAGGGCGATCAGCCGGCCGTGGTCACGCGGTACGTCGCCACCGTGCCGTTCCGTTATGGCGACGGCGGCGGCGTGCAGCCGGAGCGCCCGGCGCGGGTAGCCGAGCCGGCCCCAGGCGCGGACGGCCTCGCCGGGGGCTTCGGCGGCGAGGTCGGCGGGGCGGGGCCAGCGCGCCAGCCACTGCTCGTACACGGGCAGGACGCGCACGACGGGGGTCTGCTGGAGCATGAACTCGCTGACCATCACGCCCCACGCCCCCGCCTCGGGGCGGCGCCACGGCAGGTCGCGGGCGTGCCGGTCGAACCAGGCGAGGACGGGGCCGTGCAGCGTGGCGGGGTCCTCGGGCCCGGCGGAACCGCGGGCGGCGGCTCCGGCCCGGGCCCCGGCCCCGGCGGGGGAGGCGGAGGAGGCGGCGGCGGGGAGGGCGTCGGGTGTGGGGGCGTCGATGGAAGTCATGGCACTCCCGATCCTGACATGTTCCCGCGCGGATCAGTACGCGCCGTGGCGCGCGCCCCCGGGGCGCGCGGAGGCACGGCCGCGCGGACCACGCCCCACGCACCACACCACCGCGCTGCTCCGACTGGAGCGGGCGGAGTCGACGAGCGCGACCACGGGGCGGCGGGCCGCCTTCATCACGACGTACGCGATGATGCCGCCGGCCAGCAGGCCGACGGTCACGTCGTGCGGGTAGTGGACGCCGACGAAGACCCGGGAGAACGCCATGAGCAGGGCCATGGGGGCGGTCAGCCAGACGATGCCCCGCCAGGACAGGGCGAGCGCGAGGGCGGCGGCGCCGGCGATGGCGGAGTGGTTGCTCGGGAAGGACCAGTCACCAGGGGCCGGGCAGTCGACGAGCGGGCTGGGCGCCCCGGTCATGGCCCGGCACGGACGTTCCTCGTCGACGAGCGACTTCAGTCCCTCGCTCACGACGTAGCCGAAGGCCGTCGCGAGCGGGGCGAGCAGCGCGAGCGCCATGGCGTCGTCCGACCCGCGCCGCATCCGCCACCAGCCGGCGATGAACAGCACCCCGAAGAGCAACAGCCCGAGCTCGGTCCATACCTCCGCCAGTTTCTGGAACCAGTGGGGTGTGGTGTGCGCGAAGTCGAGTATGTCGAGATACAGGCTGTCGGAGAGATCGAGGAGGTTGTCCATGGTGGTCGACGTTAACCGGCTTACGGAGGTGCTCGCTCCGGCCGAAGGGCGACAGGACTCCCCGACGAAAGTAGGGGGTACGGGACCGGCCTGGTGAAACGGGGGGTGAACGCGGCCGGGAGGCCCGTGAAACCGGCCGTGAAGAAGGCGCGCGCGAAAGCCCCCAGGGGGAGCCCCCAAGGAGCCCCGGAAGGGCCGCGGAGGAGCCCGTGACGGCCCTGCCGGGACATCCCCGAGCCGTCCCGGACCCCTCCGGGAGGAGTTTCCGGCCAGGCGAGGATGTGATCATCGGCAAAACTTGGTGTCTGGGGCGGCATGGAGGGCGGGAGTTGGGCCTGTTCTCTCGTAAGGTTCGTGGCGTGGGATCTTTGCGCAAACCGGTCGGGCCGCTTCCCTCCTCCATCTACTGGCGCAGGAGGGCGGTGGCGGCGTGCCTGATCGCCCTTCTCGCGCTGCTCGCCCTATGGGCCGTCACCTCCGGTGGCAACGGGAGCAAGAAGACCGACGACAAGGCCAACGGCTCTTCTCCCGCACCGGAGATCACGCCCGGACCCTCGGGCACGGGACCGGCGATCAGCCAACGGCCGGGCGGCCGGGACGAGTCGGACGCCGGTGACGGCGGCGACGGCAAGGGCGGTGCCGGTACGGGCGCCGGTTCCGGCGACGGCTCGGACACGGGCGCGGGCGGCGGTTCCGGTGGCGCGGACGGCAAGAACGGCGACACGGACGGGGCCGGCGGCGACGGCGGTGCCGGTACGGGCGCGGGCCAGCGGGTCCCGGCCGGGTCCTCGCTGCCGAACTGTGTCCCCGGCGCGATCCAGTTGACGCTCGGTCAAGCGAAGAACGCGTACGAGCCGGGCGAGAAGCCCCGCTTCAAGCTGACCGTCCGCAACACCTCCGGTGCCGCCTGCAAGACGGATCTCGGCCCGAAGAACGCGGTGTTGACGGTCCGTGACACCACCGGCGTCCTGTGGTCCTCGAAGGACTGCCCGAGCCCGGCGTCCCCGCTCTACCTGAAGGTCCCGGCGCACTCCACGATCACCCACACCGTGGAGTGGGACCGGCACCGCAGCGCCCCGGAGTGCGCGAAGGCCGCGGACCGCGGCCAGGTCGGCCCGGGCACCTACCTCGTGGAGGCCGCGGTGCCGGGCGAGAAGGTGGCGCCGGTGTCGTTCCAGCTCGCGAAGGACTGAACCGGCCGGCCGCTGTCGGGCCGCCGGGGAAAAACCGCGGAGGGGCGGACGGGACCCATGGGTCCCGTCCGCCCCTCCGGGCTTACGTATGTACGTACGTGTCGGCCCGCGTACGGCTAGACGTACCGCTCCAGGATCGACGACTCCGCCAGCCGCGACAGGCCCTCGCGCACGCTGCGCGCCCGCGCCTCGCCGACGCCGTCCACGGTCTGGAGGTCGTCCACGCTTGCCGCGAGCAGCTTCTGCAGCCCGCCGAAGTGCTCCACGAGCCGCTCGATGATCGCGCCGGGCAGCCGCGGCACCTTCGCGAGGAGCCGGTAACCGCGCGGCGACACCGCCGAGTCCAGCGTCTCGGGGGAGCCGCTGTAGCCCAGCGCCCGGGCCACGTTCGGCAGTTCGAGGAGTTCGGCGTGGGTGAGCGCGTCCAGCTCGGTCAGCGCCTCGGCGACCGTGCGGGAACGCTTCGCCGACGGCTCGGGCACGTAGTCGCGGACGACCAGCTCGCGCTCCGGCTCCACGCCCGCGATCAACTCGTCGAGCTGGAGGGACAGAAGCCGGCCGTCGGTGCCGAGCTCCACCACGTACTCGGCGATCTCGGTGGCGATCCGGCGCACCATCTCCAGGCGCTGGCACACGGCCGTCACGTCCCGGACCGTCACCAGGTCCTCGATCTCGAGCGCGGAGAGGGTGCCGGCCACCTCGTCGAGGCGGAGCTTGTACCGCTCCAGGGTCGCCAGCGCCTGGTTCGCGCGGGACAGGATCGCGCCCGACTCCTCCAGGACGCGGCGCTCGCCGTTCACGTACAGGGCGATGAGCCGCATCGACTGCGACACCGAGACGACCGGGAAGCCGCACTGCTTGGAGACCCGGTCCGCCGTACGGTGCCGGGTGCCGGTCTCCTCGGTCGGGATCGACGCGTCGGGGACCAGCTGGACGCCGGCCCGCAGGATCTTGCTGATGTCCTTGTCGAGGACGATCGCCCCGTCGAGCTTGCACAGCTCGCGCAGCCGCGTCGCCGCGAACTCGACGTCGATGACGAAACCGCCCGTGCACATCGACTCGACGCTCTTGTCCATGCCGAGGACGATCAGACCGCCGGTATTGCCGCGCAGCACGCGTTCGAGTCCGTCGCGCAGGGCGGTGCCGGGGGCGACGGCGCTGAGCGACGCACGCATCAGTGCTTCGTTGTCCTTGGCTGCCACTGCACTCCTCCGGCTCGTACGGATGGGCGAGACCAGGGCAAAGTCTAGCGACACCACCCCGTCGCCCTCCGCCGCGCGCCGGGAGCGCCCACCCGTCGCCGGCCCCCGTCGCGTCGCCTTCCCTTACCCGGGCACGCCCGACTTCAGCCCCGCGCGGCCTGTTCCCTCCCCGCGCAGCCGTCCTCGAACCTCGAACGAACCCCGAACGAACCTCGAACGGACCCGGAATCGCCCCGGGTCAGCCCCGGGTCAGCCCCGACTTGGTCCCCGAACCGACCCTCGCCCTAACCCCGCGCCGATTCCGCCGTCTCCGTCATGTCCGGTGTACGGGACCGGCGGCTGCGCGGCAGGACCCGCAGCGCGTCGCCCATGTCCGCGACCTCGGTGACCTTCATGCCCGGCGGGACCTTGCCCGGGTCCGTCGGGACGAGCGCGTGCGTGAAGCCGAGCCGGTGCGCCTCCGCGAGCCGGCGCTGCACGCCCGTCACCCGCCGGACCTCGCCCGCGAGCCCCACCTCGCCGATCGCCACCAGGTTCTTCGGCAGCGGCGTGTCGCTCGCGGCGGAGGCCAGGGCCAGCGCGATGGCCAGGTCGGCGGCGGGCTCGGACAGCTTCACGCCGCCCACCGTCGCGCTGTAGATGTCCCGCTTGCCGAGCGCGCTGATCCGGCCCCGCTGCTCCAGGACCGCGAGCATCATCGACACCCGGGAGGTCTCCAGACCGGACGTGGTCCGGCGCGGCGACGGGATCTGCGAGTCCACCGTCAGCGCCTGCACCTCGGCCACCAGCGGCCGGCGGCCCTCCAGGGTCACCGTCAGACAGGTGCCGGGCACGGCCACGTCACGGCGCGTCAGGAACAGCCCGGACGGGTCGGCGAGCCCCGTGATGCCCTCGTCGTGCAGCTCGAAGCAGCCGACCTCGTCCGTCGCCCCGTACCGGTTCTTCACTCCGCGCACCAGGCGCAGCCGGGCGTGCCGGTCGCCCTCGAAGTGCAGCACCACGTCCACCAGGTGCTCCAGGAGCCGGGGGCCGGCGATCGCGCCGTCCTTGGTGACGTGGCCGACGAGCAGCGTGGACATGCCGCGCTCCTTCGAGGCCCGGATCAGCGCCCCGGCGACCTCGCGGACCTGCGCCATGCCGCCCGGCGCGCCGTCGATCTCCGGCGAGGCCACGGTCTGTACCGAGTCGAGGATCAGCAGCGAGGGCTTCACGTCGTCGAGGTGTGCGAGAACGGCCGACAGGTCGGTCTCCGCCGCCAGGTACAGATGGTCGCTCAGGGCGTGGATCCGGTCGGCGCGCAGCCGCACCTGGCTCGCGGACTCCTCGCCCGTCACGTACAGCGTGCGGTGCTGGTCACTGGCCGCCTTCGCGGCGACGTCGAGCAGCAGCGTCGACTTGCCGACGCCCGGCTCGCCCGCGATCAGCACGACCGCGCCGGGCACCAGACCGCCGCCGAGCACCCGGTCCAGTTCGTCGACGCCGGTGCTGCGGGCCGTCGCCGACCGCCCGTCGACCTGGCCGATCGGCAGCGCGGCCGTGGACACGCGGCCCGCGGCCGTGGTCCGTACGGCGGGCGTGCCGTACTCCTCGACCGTGCCCCATGCCTGGCATTCGGGGCAGCGGCCGAGCCACTTGGCGGTCTGCCAGCCGCACTCGGTGCAGCGGTAGGACGGCCTGTCCTTGGCGGTTTTGGTACGAGCAGCCATGAGCGCCACCGTATAGCCCGGGTCTGACAACGACCCCGGCCGCGCCCCTCCAGCCCGGCCCCAGGAGCCGCCCCCAGCCTGGCCCAGCCCGGCCTCCGGCGCGCTCCCGTCCCCCATCGGGTGATCACTTCACCCGTATGGATTAAAAGCATGCAAGCCGAGCGAACGGTCCCCGCCCCCGCCCCTACGGTCGCCGGGTGACGAGCAGCAGGCTGGACCACCCCACGTGGAGCACCGGCGGGACCGGCGGGACCGGTGGAACCGGTGGCGACTCCCGCGCGCCCGGGCGGCAGCCCGCGCGGTACGGGCCGGCGGAGCGGTACGACGCGTATCTCGACGGCCTGTTCACGTACTGCCTCTCTGTGCTGTGCGACCACGACACGGCCACCGCCGTCCTCGGCGACGTGCTCGTCCTCGCCGAACGGCACCAGGGCCGCTGCCCCGCCGACGAGTCCGGCCGGCGCGCGTGGCTGTACGCCCTGGCCCGCTGGACCTGTCTGCGCGTCCTCGGCGAACAGCGCCGCGCACGGCGCACGCGCCGGGGCGCGGGAGTGGGCGCGCACACCGGCCGCCCCTCGCACGCGTCCGTGGCGCCCGCCCCGCTCACTGAGCCCCCGACCCCCGAGGTGGCCGACCGGCGCCGGGCCGAACTCGCCGCGCTCGCCTGGCCCGAGGCCGCCGGGACCACGCCGCAGCAGCGCGAGGCGCTGGAACTGGCGGTACGGCACGGGCTCGGCGCCCGCGAGATCGCGGCCGTCCTGTCACTCGATCCGGTGAGGGCCCGCGAGCTGTTGTCCTCGGCCGCGTGCGAGGTGGAGCGGACCCGGGCCGCGCTGGCCGTCGTCGGCACCGGCGGCTGCCCGGTCGTCGCGCGGTTCACCGGCGACCAGCGGGTGCTGCTGTCGGCCACCCTGCGCACCGAACTGGTCCGGCACGTCGACGACTGCCCGCGCTGCCGCCGCGCCGCCGAGCGCGCCGGCGCGAGCGGCCCCTGGCCGGGCGCCCTCGCCGCGGCCCTCCCCGGCTCCGCCGCCGGCAGTCCGGCGCTGCCGATCGTGCCGGCCCCCCGCGCCGCCGCGTACGGGGCCCTGCGGCCGCCCACGCGCGCGTGGGCCGTCGGCCCGCACTTCGCGGCGACCGGTTTCCCGGTGGACCCGAAGGTCCACGCGGCGCGCCGCGACCGGATGCGGACCCGTGCCCTCACCACCACCCTGGTCGCCGCGGTCGTCGCCGCGCCGGTGCTCGCGCTGTGGACCTCGTACCGGGGCGTGCCGGGCGTGGGGGAGGGGCAGGGCGGCGCCCGGATCAGCGCGCGCGAGGCGGACGAACCGAGCGGCGGCAGCGACGCGCGGCCCACCGCGCGGTACGAGAACACCGGCAGCGCCCGCACCTCCCCCGACCCCCGCTACACCCGCGGCAGCCGTTCCCCGGACGTGTCGGTCGAGGTGATCAGCCCCGGCGCGCCCGCCGGACCGGTCGCGCCGGGCACCCCCGCGCCCGCCCGGATCGCGGCCGCGGCCCGCGGCAGCGGCACGACGACCCTGCTGACGCTCACCAACGAGGGCGGGCGGCCCGGCACCTGGTCGCTGTGGTCCGACGCGCCCTGGCTGTACGTGAGCCGGGCCGCCGGCAGCCTGGCCCCCGGCGAGTCGGTCACCGTCCGGATCGCCGTCGACCGCCGGCACGAACCGGACGGCCCCTGGAGCGCCCGGGTCGGCGTCCAGCCGGCCGGCGCGATGGTACGGATCGGCGGGTACGGGACGCGGCCGGCGCCCGCGCCGACGCGGCCCGCCCCGCCGCGGCCGACCAGCGGCGGTCCGTCGGCCCCGCCGCCCACCGGCGCGCCGCCGACCAGCCCGCCGCCGTCGACGGCCGAGCCCACCCGGCCGCCGGCGACCGCGCCGCCCACGAGCCCGGCCACCACCGACCCGGCCCCGACGCCCACGCCGACGGGCCCGGCCCCGACGCCCGGCTCCCCGGACCCGGACCCGAGCCCGTCTTCGTAAAACGTCTCCGTAAACGTCTCCGTAAACCCGTGTCCGCCCTCGCCGAGGGCGGAGGTCAGGAGGGGTCCGCCGGGTGCGGCGCGACCAGCGGCAGCTGCGAGGCGAGCCGCGCCTCGCACAGCCCGACCAGCACGTCGTACGCCGCCTGCCCCATCATCTCGACGAGTTCCGGCCGGTACGAGACGTAGACCGGCCGCTCGCCCACGTGCGCGGACGTGGCCGTCGTGCAGTACCAGTGCAGGTCGTGGCCGCCCGGGCCCCAGCCGCGCCGGTCGTACTCTCCGATCGACACCTGCAGGACCTTGGTGTCGTCGGGGCGCTCGATCCAGTCGTACGTCCGCCGCACCGGCAGCTGCCAGCACACGTCCGGCTTGGTCTCCAGCGGCTCGACGCCCTCCCGCACGGCCAGGATGTGCAGCGCGCAGCCGGCGCCGCCCGCGAAACCGGGGCGGTTCTGGAAGATGCACGAGCCCTTCCAGCGGCGGGTCTGCCGGTCGCCGTCCTCGTCGGTCTGCGTCCAGCCCGTCGCGCTGCCGACGTCGTGGAACTGCCACACCTCGGGCGTGAGCCGCGCGACGTGCCCGGCGACCCGCTGCTCGTCGTCCTCGTCGGAGAAGTGCGCGCCCAGCGTGCAGCAGCCGTCGTCGGGGCGGCCCTCCTTGATGCCCTGGCAGCCGTTGCCGAAGACGCAGGTCCAGCGGGAGGTGAGCCAGGTCAGGTCGCAGCGGTAGACCTGCTCCTCGTCGTCCGGGTCGGCGAACTCGACCCACGCGCGCGGGAAGTCCAGGCCCTTCTCGTCCGGTTCCGGGGCGATGTCCTTCCCCTTCCCCTTTCCCTTGCCCTCGTTCTTTCCCTTGGCCTTCTTCGAGACCTTGACCGACTTGGCGGCGTGGGCGATGCGGGCCGCCTTCGCCTGCCGCTCGGCGTCGGCCCCCGCGGGGGCGGCGGAGGTGGTGGCGGTCACGTCGGCGCTGACCTTGCCGGTGTCTTTGCCCGGCTTCGCCTTTTTCGTCTTTGGCACGACTCCAAGCGTATGCGGGCGGGCGCAGTAGCGTTTCCGCCATGAGACTCGGAGTCCTCGACGTCGGTTCGAACACGGTGCACCTGCTGGTGGTCGACGCCCACCCCGGCGCCCGCCCGCTGCCCGCGCACTCGCACAAGGCGGAGCTGCGGCTCGCCGAGCTGCTCGACGAGCGGGGAGCCATCGCCGACGCGGGCGTCGAGCGGCTGATCGCCACGGTCCAGGACGCGCTCACGGCCGCCGAGGACAAGGGCTGCGAGGAGGTGCTGCCGTTCGCGACCTCGGCGGTGCGCGAGGCGAGCAACGCCGACTCCGTGCTGTCCCGGGTGTACGCGGAGACGGGCATCGCGCTCCAGGTGCTGAGCGGCGAGGAGGAGGCCCGGCTGACCTTCCTGGCCGCCCGCCGCTGGTTCGGCTGGTCCGCGGGCAAGCTGTTCCTGCTCGACATCGGCGGCGGCTCGCTGGAGGTCGGCTTCGGCATCGACGAGGAGCCGGACGCCGCCGTGTCCCTGCCGCTGGGCGCCGGCCGGCTCACCGCGGGCTGGCTGCGCGGCGACCCGGCGGACCCGGGCGAGGTGAAGGCGCTGCGCCGGCACGTCCGCGCGCAGATCGCCCGTACCGTCGGCGAATTCAGCCGCTTCGGATCGCCCGACCATGTCGTGGCCACGTCCAAGACCTTCAAGCAGCTGGCCCGGATCGCCGGCGCCCCCGGCTCGGGCTTCGGGCTGTACGTCCAGCGCAGCCTGACCCGCGCCTCGCTCGCCGAGTGGGTGCCGCGGCTGGCCACGATGACGTCGTCCGAGCGGTCGACGCTGCCCGGCGTCTCGGCGGGGCGGGCGGCCCAGCTGCTCGCGGGCGCGCTGGTCGCGGAGGGGGCGATGGACCTGTTCGGGGTGGAGGCCCTGGAGATCTGCCCGTGGGCGCTGCGCGAGGGCGTGATCCTGCGCCGCCTGGACCACCTGCCGTAGCGGCGGGGGTACGGGTGGGTACGGAACGGGTCCGTGGTGGGCGTGCGGCGGCCGGGAACGGCGTGAGCGGAGCCGGGCGGCCGGGTGACGGGAGCCGGGCGGCCGGGTGACCGGAACCACCTCCCCGCCCACAGGCCCGCCCCGTACCCTGTCTCCGTGGCAGAACCAGTCGTGCGGATCCCGGAAGCGAAGGTCGCGCTCTCGACGGCCTCCGTCTACCCGGAGTCGACGGCGACCGCCTTCGAGGTCGCCGCACGTCTCGGTTACGACGGGGTCGAGGTCATGGTGTGGACCGACCCGGTCAGCCAGGACATCGAGGCCCTGCGCCGGCTCTCGGACTACCACCAGGTGCCGATCCTCGCCGTGCACGCGCCCTGTCTGCTCATCACCCAGCGCGTCTGGTCCACCGACCCGTGGGTCAAGCTCCAGCGCGCCCGCGCGGCGGCCGAGAAGCTGGGCGCGTCGACGGTGGTGGTGCACCCGCCGTTCCGCTGGCAGCGGCAGTACGCGCGCGACTTCGTCTCGGGGATCTGGCGGATGGCGGACGAGACGGACGTCCGGTTCGCCGTCGAGAACATGTACCCGTGGCGGTACAAGGACCGCGAGATGCTCGCGTACGCCCCCGAGTGGGACGTCACCAAGGACGACTACCGGCACTTCACCGTCGACCTGTCGCACACGGCGACCGCCCGGACCGACACCCTCGCCATGGTCGACCGCATGGGCGACCGGCTCGGCCACGTCCACCTCGCGGACGGGCGCGGTTCGGCGAAGGACGAGCACCTGGTGCCGGGCCGCGGCACCCAGCCCTGCGCCGAGCTGCTCGAACGCCTGGCGTACAGCGGCTACGACGGTCATGTCGTGATCGAGGTCAACACCCGCCGGGCCATGTCGTCGGCCGAACGCGAGGCCGACCTCGCCGAGGCGCTGGCCTTCACCCGCCTCCACCTGGCCGCCGCGTCCCGGGATCGGGACCGGGGCACGCGCGCGTAAGCGCCGGAAGCTCCCGACCCGGCTCCGCCCTTCCCCTTCCCGCCGAGCCCGGAGACGTCGTCCCGTCCGCGATATGGACAAGCATGTCCATATCCTGGAGTCAGGGCGTACGCTCGACAGCAAGCACACCCGTCACGAGAGGCGAGCGACGATGCCCGAGCTGAGGTCCCGCACTGTCACCCACGGCCGCAACATGGCGGGCGCCCGCGCCCTGATGCGCGCCTCCGGTGTACCGGGCGCGGACATCGGACGGAAGCCCGTCATCGCCGTGGCGAACTCCTTCACCGAGTTCGTCCCCGGCCACACCCACCTCCAGCCGGTCGGCCGGATCGTCTCCGAGGCCATCACCGCGGCCGGCGGCATCGCCCGCGAGTTCAACACGATCGCCGTCGACGACGGCATCGCCATGGGCCACGGCGGCATGCTCTACTCGCTGCCCTCCCGCGACCTGATCGCCGACAGCGTGGAGTACATGGTCGAGGCGCACTGCGCCGACGCCCTGATCTGCGTCTCCAACTGCGACAAGATCACCCCGGGCATGCTCATGGCGGCGCTGCGCCTGAACATCCCCACCGTCTTCGTCTCCGGCGGCCCGATGGAGTCCGGCCGCGCCACGCTCGTCGACGGCTCGGTCCGCACCCTCGACCTGGTCGACGCGATCTCCGAGGCCGTCAACGACAAGGTCTCGGACGAGGACATCCGCCGCATCGAGGAGAACGCCTGCCCGACCTGCGGCTCCTGTTCCGGCATGTTCACCGCCAACTCGATGAACTGCCTGGCCGAGGCCATCGGCCTCGCCCTGCCCGGCAACGGCTCCGTCCTCGCCACCCACACCGCCCGCCGCGCGCTGTACGAGAACGCCGCCCGCACGGTCGTCGACATCACCCGCCGCTACTACGACGAGGACGACGCGTCCGTACTGCCGCGCGCCGTCGCCACCCACGCGGCCTTCGACAACGCCATGGCCCTCGACATCGCCATGGGCGGCTCCACCAACACGATCCTGCACCTGCTGGCCGCCGCCCAGGAGGCCGGTCTCGACTACGGCCTCGCCGACATGGACGCCGTCTCGCGCCGCGTCCCCTGCCTGGCCAAGGTCGCGCCGAACGTCGCCCCCGGCGGCACGTACTACATGGAGGACGTGCACCGGGCCGGCGGCATCCCCGCCATCCTCGGCGAGCTGCACCGCGCCGGCCTGCTGAACGAGGACGTCCACGCCGTGCACAGCCCCTCCCTCGACGAGTGGCTGAAGAACTGGGACGTGCGCGGCGGCTCCCCCGCCGAGGAGGCCGTCGAGCTGTGGCACGCGGCCCCCGGCTGCGTCCGCTCCGCGACCGCCTTCTCCCAGTCCGAGCGCTGGGACACCCTCGACACCGACGCCGAGGGCGGCTGCATCCGCGACGCCGCCCACGCCTACTCCAAGGACGGCGGTCTCGCCGTGCTGCGCGGCAACCTCGCCGTCGACGGCGCCGTGGTGAAGACCGCCGGCGTCGACGAGTCGATCTGGACCTTCGAAGGCCCGGCGGTCGTGTGCGAGTCGCAGGACGAGGCCGTCGAGAAGATCCTGAACAAGCAGGTCAAGGACGGCGACGTGGTCGTCATCCGCTACGAGGGCCCGCGCGGCGGCCCCGGCATGCAGGAGATGCTCTACCCGACGTCCTTCCTCAAGGGCCGCGGCCTCGGCAAGACCTGTGCCCTGGTCACCGACGGCCGGTTCTCCGGCGGCACCTCGGGCCTCTCCATCGGCCACGCCTCCCCGGAGGCGGCCTCGGGCGGCACGATCGCGCTCGTCGAGGACGGCGACCGCATCCGTATCGACATCCCGAGCCGCTCCATCGAGCTGCTGGTCGACGAGGCGACCCTGGACGCCCGCCGCGCCGCGCTCGGCGGCGTCTACGTGCCGAAGAACCGCGAGCGCAAGGTCTCGGCGGCGCTGCGGGCGTACGCGGCGATGGCGACGAGCGCCGACAAGGGCGCGGTCCGCGACGTGAGCAAGCTGGCCTGACACCGGAAGCCGTAGCCGTACCTACGCGCGCGGGGCGTGAGCGAACCGGTATCGCTCACGCCCCGCGCGCGTACGCGTAGGCAGCGCCGGCCCGCGCGTCACCAGTCCGCCGGCTCCGTCGCGTCCACGGCGAACACGGACCCGTCCGGGACCCCGGCGATCACCCGGGGGCCGATGACGACGGGGGCGGGCAGGCTGGCGGTGAAGGGGTACCGGCCGCCGGCGGTACGGGGCCGGGTCTGGCCCAGCAGCGTGCCGCGCGCCGCGTCCACGGCGAGCAGCCGCCCGTCGCCGGCCGTCAGCAGGACCCGGCCGTCCGCGACGACCGGCCGCGACGTCCGCGTCACCTCGGTCTCCAGCCGCCACAGCCGGGCCCGGTCCGCCCCGGCAGTCCCGGCGGCCCCATCCGAGCGTGCCGTGTCGACCGCGAGGAGCGTGCCGCCGACCCCGACGACGTACACGACGTCGCCCGCCACAGCCGCCTGCGCCTGGTCCAGGGGCGCGGCGAGCGGCACCCGCCGGACGTCCGCCGCCCGGTCGGCGAGGTCCACCCGCACCACGGCGTCGGTGTACCCGTCGAGGTCGGCGGAGAGCAGCAGCAGCGCGTCCCCGGTCGCCCCCACGGGTTCGAGCAGGCCGGGCACCCGGCGGGTCCACAGCACCGTCCCGTCCGCCGCCCGGACCGCGCCGACCACCGTCGACCGCCCGTCCGCGGCCGGCGTCGCGGTGTACGCGGTCTCCGCCGAGGCCCCTGCCGAGGACCCCGCTCCGGCGGCGAGCCAGCGGGTGCCGGCGCCCCCGATCCGCGTCGACCACAGCTGCCGCCCGGTCGCGCCGTCGAGCGCGCGCGCCTGCCCGCCGCGTGGACTCACGAGCAGCACCGTGCCGCCGGCGGGCACGACCTGGACGCCGCCCGCGAGCGAGGCGCCCCAGACCACGTCGCCGCCGGCCGGCCGGTACGCCTCCAGCCGGCTCCCGTCGCCGTTCGCCGCGAGCACCAGACCGCCCGACGGAAGCGGGGCGCGGCTCTCGTCCGCCCGCCCGCCGTCCGCGTGCGCCGACCACACGGCCGTACCGCCGTCGGCGTCGAGCCGGGCCAGCGGCACGCCGGGGCCGGAGCAGTAGAGGTCCGTGCCGGAGGCGGTGCACAGGGGGGAGCGGCGCTCCCCGGCACCTTCCGCGAGGGTGGCCTCCCAGGGGCGGAACGTCCGGCTCCGCTCGTCCGCGGCCGGGCCGATGCTGTCCGGTCCCCCGCCCCAGACCCGTACCCCGACGAGGGTTCCGGCGGCCACGGTGACGAGCAGCGGCAGGGCGACGGCCCACCGCAGCCCACGCCGCCGTCCACCGTCCTTCCCCGTCCCCTTCCCCGCCCCCTTCCCCGTCCCCTTGGCCTTCTCCTTCGTCTTCTCCCGCCGCGCGGAGCGGTGTGTGGGGGCGTCCGTCGCCGCGCCGAGCGCGGGCGCCGTCTCGGCCCCCGGCACCCGACGGCGCTGCGCCGGTACGAGCCCGACCGCCCCCGCCCCCGCGATCCCCGCCGCCGCACCCGGCTCCGCGACCCCGCGCAGCCGCCCCATCAGCTCGTCGGCGGTGGGCCGCTCCGCCGGGTCCTTCGCCAGACAGCCGCGCAGCAGCGGAGCCAGCGCCTCCGGTACGCCGGTCAGTTCGGGCTCGTCATGGACGACCTGGTACGCGACGATGTACGGGCTGTCCGAGTCGAACGGCCCCCGCCCGGTCGCCGCGTGCACCAGGACGGCGCCCAGCGCGAACACGTCCGCCGCCGGCCCGACCTCGCGCGGCCGCTGGAACTGCTCCGGCGCCATGAACGGCGGTGTGCCGATCAGCCGGCCCGTCTCGGTGCGCAGATCGCTGTCGGCGGGCCGCGAGATCCCGAAGTCGATGACCTTGGGGCCGTCCGCCGCGAGCAGCACGTTGCCGGGCTTCAGATCGCGGTGCACCACCCCGGCCCGGTGGATGTCGCGCAGCGCCTCGGCCAGACCGGACGCGAGCCGGCGCAGCTCCTCGACGCCGAGCGGCCCGCCCTGCTTGACCCGGTCGGACAGCGTGGGCCCGTCGATGAACAGGGTGGCCATCCACGGCCGGTCCGCTTCCGGATCGGCGTCGACGACGGGCGCGGTGAACGCCCCGCTCACCCGCCGCGCGGCCGCCACCTCCTGCCGGAAGCGCGCCCGGAATTCCGGATCGGCGGCGTGATCGTCGTGCACGACCTTGACGGCCAGGCACAGCCCGGAATCGGACGTGGCCAGATGGACCACACCCATTCCACCTGAGCCGAGAACCGGCCCGAGTCGATACTGGCCGGCGTGATCCGGCCGTTCCGCTTCCGGAAACAGCGGTCCGGAATTGCGCAGCGGCGGCATCCGCCCACCCCCGTGTTCGTCCGCGAGCGCGACGTGCGGAGCCTAGTCGATGACCTGTGCGAATCCCTCGGCGCCTTGCTAGCCTGCGCGGCGTGTCGGTGGCCATCACCGCACATTCACGCTCAACGGGGGAGGAACACATGGGTTCTGACGAAGCGACGGCGGTGTCCGACGTGGCCGGATCCGGTACGCCGGAGACCACGGACGCGGCGGCCGAGGCCGTCACCACGATGTCGGTGAAGCGCTACCCGGTCGCGCCGGGCGTCCAGCTCAACGTCCGGTCCGGCCCGGGCACGAACTACGAGATCGTGAAGATCCTGCCGCTCGGCGCCTCCGTGCCGATCAACTGCCAGCGGCGCGGGGAATGGGTCACCGGCCCGTACGGCACCTCGAACATCTGGGACAACATCGCCAACGGCCAGTACGTCTCCGACGCGTACGTCCACACCGGCAGCGACGGCTACGTCGCCGTCCCCTGCTGACCCGGGCCTCAACCTCGTCGCCGTCGCTCGCGGGATGACTCGCGGGATAATCGGTCCTGTGAGCGACGACGACCGCCCCGCCGCGGGCACATCCGACAAGAACGGCCCCAGCCCCGGCCCCCAGCCCGAGGAGATCCGTTTCTTCGGCACGACCTGGGTCGACCACGACGGCGGCTACGGGCTGCGCCGCGCCGGCGTCGCCGTCGGCGCGCTGCTCGCCGCCGCGGCCGGCGGCCTGGTCCTGCGCTTCGGCTTCCAGGGACTGCAGATCGCCGAGGTCGGCGGCTTCGTCGACATCCTCGTCGTCGTCATGTTCGCGATCTGCAGCGCCATCGCCTTCCGCAAGACCTGGGAGGGCTTCACCCGCCGTCCCGCCGATCCGGCCCGCGAGGACGCGCTGCGCAGCGTGAAGGCGATCGGCTTCATCGGCTCGCTCCTCGCGTACTCCTTCCGCGCCCTCACCGAGGCCCCCGGCGAGCGGCTGCGCCGCACCGAGTACGAGACGGCCCTCGTCCAGTACGAGAAGCGCCGCGCGCAGCGCGCCGGCAACCCGTCCTCCCGCAAGAAGAAGCGGTAGCGGGGCCGTACGGTCCTTGACCGGGGACACCCCCGGCCGCACGATGCACCGCATGGTGCGCAGTGAGCGGGGTGTCCGTACGGAGGACGGGGACGAGGACGGGGACGAGGACGGGGCCGGTCGGCCCGCCGCCCTCACCGCGCGCGGCCTCACCGTCGTCCGCGGCGGCCGCCCCGTCGTGCGCGACCTGACCTTCACCGTCCCCCGCGGCCGGGTCACCGGCCTCCTCGGCCCCTCCGGCTGCGGCAAGACCACCCTCATGCGGGCGATCGTCGGCACCCAGGCCAAGGTCACCGGCACCCTCGACGTCCTCGGCCACCCCGCCGGCGCCGCCGCCCTGCGCTCCCGGATCGGCTACGTCACCCAGGCCCCGTCCGTCTACGACGACCTCACCGTCCACCAGAACCTCGCCGCCTTCGCCGCGATCCTGCTCCCGGGCCGCGCCCACCGCGCCGCACGCCGCGCCGCCGTCGACCGCGCCGTCGAGGACGTCGACCTCGCCGACCACGCGCACGTCCTGGCCGGCCGGCTCTCCGGCGGCCAGCGCAGCCGCGTCTCGCTCGCCGTCGCCCTCCTCGGCACCCCCGAACTCCTCGTCCTCGACGAACCCACCGTCGGCCTCGACCCCGTCCTGCGCCGCGACCTGTGGGACCTCTTCCACCGCATCGCCGCCGACCGGGGCACCACGCTGCTCGTCTCCTCGCACGTCATGGACGAGGCCGAACGCTGCCACCGGCTGCTGCTCCTGCGCGACGGCGCGCTCCTCGCCGACGACACCCCCGACGCGCTGCGCCGCCTCAGCCCCGCCGGCACCGTCGAGGCCGCCTTCCTCCACCTCGTCGAATCCGCGGCCACCCCCGGCCCGGGCCCGGAACCAGGCCCGGACGCGAACCCCGGCCCCGGCCCCGCCCCCGGCCCTCACCCGCAGGAGCCCCGCCCATGAACGGCGCCCGCACCCTCGCCACCGCCGCCCGCGTGCTGCGCCAGCTCCGCCACGACCCGCGCACCCTCGCGCTCCTGCTCCTCGTCCCCTGCGTGCTGCTCGTCCTGCTCCGGTACGTCTTCTACAGCGACCCGCAGGTCTTCGACGGCATCGGCGCGTCCCTGCTCGGCATCTTCCCGCTCATCACGATGTTCCTGGTGACGTCCATCGCCACCCTGCGCGAACGCACCTCCGGCACCCTCGAACGCCTCCTCGCCATGCCGCTCGGCAAGGGTGACCTCATCGCCGGCTACGCGCTCGCCTTCGGCCTCCTCGCCGTCGTCCAGTCCGCCCTCGCCACCGGGCTCGCCCTGTGGTTCCTCGGCCTCGACGTCGTCGGCTCGCCCTGGCTGCTGCTCCTCGTCGCCCTGCTCGACGCGCTCCTCGGCACCGCCCTCGGGCTCTTCGTCTCGGCCTTCGCCGCCACCGAGTTCCAGGCCGTCCAGTTCATGCCGGCCGTGATCTTCCCCCAGCTGCTGCTGTGCGGCCTGTTCACCCCGCGCGACCAGATGGCCCCGGCGCTGGAAGCCCTCTCGAACGTCCTGCCCATGTCGTACGCCGTCGACGGCATGAACCAGGTCCTGCGGCACCCTCACCTCACCGCCGACTTCGTCCGCGACGTCCTCGTCGTCGCCGGCAGCGCGGTCCTCGTCCTCGCGCTGGGCGCGGCCACCCTCCGCCGCCGCACCGCCTGACCCGCCGGTTCGCCTCCCTGCCCGCCCCTCGGACGAAAACCCCACGCCAGGCCCCCTGGTGCGAGGATGGCCCTGCACGTGGAGCCCCGTCCGACGAGGTGAACAGAACGATGACCCAGACCGTCGCAGTCCTCGGCACCGGCAAGATCGGTGAAGCCCTGCTCAGCGGCATGCTCCGCGCGGGCTGGCGCCCCGCCCAGCTCCTCGTCACGACCCGCCGCGCCGAACGCGCCCGGGAACTCCACGACCGCTACGGCGTCGAGACCGTCGACAACGCCGAGGCCGCCAAGCGCGCCGACATCCTCATCCTCGCCGTGAAGCCCCAGGACATGGGCCGCCTCCTCGACGAACTCGCCCCGCACGTCACCGCCGACCGGCTGGTCGTCAGCGCCGCCGCCGGCATCACGACCGCCTTCATCGAGGAACGCCTCGCCGCGGGCACCCCCGTGGTCCGCGTCATGCCCAACACCCCCGTCCTCGTCGACGAGGGCATGTCCGTGATCTCCGCCGGCAGCCACGCCACCCACGACCACCTCCGCCACACCGAGGAGATCTTCGGCGGCGTCGGCAAGACCCTGCGCGTCCCCGAGTCCCAGCAGGACGCCGCCACCGCCCTCTCCGGCTCCGGCCCGGCGTACTTCTACTTCCTCGTCGAGGCCATGACCGACGCCGGCATCCTTCTCGGCCTGCCCCGCGCCCAGGCGCACGACCTGATCGTGCAGGCCGCCATCGGCGCCGCCGTCATGCTCCGCGACAGCGGCGAGCACCCGGTCAAGCTCCGCGAGGCCGTCACCTCCCCGGCCGGCACCACCATCTCCGCCATCCGCGAGCTGGAGAACCACGGTGTACGGGCCGCCCTGATCGCCGCCCTCGAAGCGGCCCGCGACCGCAGCCGCGAACTCGCCTCCGGCAACGGCTGAGCCGCGCCGCTCCGCTACGCCGCCGACGGCAGGGGCCCGGCTCCGGCCAGCACCTGTTCCGTCGTCACGACCCGGGCGAACGCGCCGCCGTGCAGCGACACCGCCGTCGCCCGGGCCAGCTCCTCGGCCGTCAGTGTCCAGCCGAACGGCCCGGCCAGGTCGAAGGTGTGCATCGCGTCGAGCGGGAACAGCACGTCGTAGCCCAGGTTCCCGCCCATCCGGGCCGTGGTCTCGTTGCACATGTTCGTCTGGATGCCGACGATCACGAGCTGCCCGATCCCGGCCCCCTTGAGCCACGCGTCCAGATCCGGCTCGCCGTAGAACGCCGAGTTCACGCTCTTCGTCACCAGCAGCTCCGGCCCCGCGCCCTTCCCGCGCCGCGCCTCGACGACGTTCTTGAAGGCATTGCCCTCCGCGCCGGGCGCCAGCGGCGACCCTGCCTTCGAGGAGTCATGCCGTACGAAGACGACCGGCCGCCCCGTCTCCTGCCATCGCTCGATCAGCGCGGCCATGTTCTCCTCCGCCGCCGGGTTGTCCCGCCGCCCCCAGAACCCCGCGTCGTCGAATCCCTTCTGTACGTCGACGACGACCAGCGCCGCGTTCGCCTCGACCGGGACGCCGGCCTCGACCGTCTTGTTCTCCGTGATCTCCATGCCTCGATCGTGCCGCCGCGCGCCCCGCCGTCCCAGTGGCACGAACGCCACTGATCGATGGTTTACTGCCACCCCATGACCGACCGACGCCTTCCGCGCCGACGACCCCAGCGCATCGCCCTCCTCGCCTTCCCCGGCATCCGCGCCTTCGACGTCGCCGTCATCACCGAGGTCTGGGGCACCGACCGCCGCGACCGCGGCGTCCCGCCCTTCACCCTGCTGCGCGCCGCCGCCGACCCGGCCGTCCCCGTCCCCCTCCGCGGCGGCCTGAGCCTCAGCCCCGACACCCCGCTCGACCGGCTCGACGACCTCACCCCCGCCGACCTGGTCGTCATCCCCGGCATCGAGGACCCCGACGCCGACCTGCCCGAACCCGTCCTCGACGCCCTGCGCCGCGCCCACGCCCGGGGCGTCCCCGTCGCCGCCCTCTGCGCCGGCGCCTTCGTCCTCGCCCGCGCCGGACTCCTCGCCGGCCGCCGCGCCGTCACCCACTGGCACCTGGCCGGCACCCTCGCCGAACGCCACCCCGAGACCCGCGTCGAACCCGAGGCCCTCTTCATAGAGGACACCGGAATCTGGACCTCCGCGGGCACCGCCGCCGGCATCGACCTGTGCCTCCACCTCGTCCGTACGACCCACGGCGCCGAAACCGCCGCGACGATCGCCCGCTCGATGGTCACCGCGCCGTTCCGCACGGGCACCCAGGCCCAGTTCATCGAGCACCCCACCCCGCGGGCCGACCGCGACGCCGACGCGCTCGCCGACGTACGGGCCCACGCCCTCGCGCACCTCGACGCACCCCACACCGTCGCGAGCCTCGCCGCCCGCGCCGGCATGTCCCCGCGCTCCTTCGCCCGTCACTTCCGGGCGACCACCGGCACCACCCCGCTGCGCTGGCTCGTCGCCCAGCGGGTCGCCGCCGCCCGCAAACTCCTCGAACGCACCGACCACCCCCTCCCCGAGGTGGCCCGTCGCGCGGGCTTCGGCAGCGAGGTCACCCTGCGCCAGCACTTCGCGGCGCACCTCTCCACCAGCCCGCGCGACTATCGCGCCGCTTTCCGTCACCCCACCGGAACAACCGCTTCCACCGCATCCACCGCTTCCGCGGGCTCCGCCACGGGCGGCAGCAGCCCGATCGCCCGGTAGGCCCGGTCCACCACCGGCCGCGCCATCCCGCGCGCCCGCTCGGCACCCCGCCGCAGCACCCCGTCGACGTACGCCGGATCGGCCGCGATCTCCGCGTGCCGCTCGCGCAGCGGCCGCAGCAGCTCGACGACCGCGTCCGCCGTGTCCTTCTTCAGCGCGCCGTACGAGGTGTACGCGCCGGCCAGCACCTCCGGGTCGCCCCCGGTCGAGGCGGCCAGTACGTCCAGCAGGTTCGTCACCCCGGGACTGGCCGCCCGGTCGTAGACGACTTCCTGCGCGCTGTCCGTGACCGCCCGCATGATCTTGCGGCGCGTGGTGGCCTCGTCGTCGAGGAGATAGACGATGCCGGACCCGTTCTCGTGCGACTTCCCCATCTTCGAGGTGGGGTCCTGGAGGTCCATGACCCGCGCGGCCACCTTCGGGTTCGTCGCCTTCGGCACGGTGAAGACCGGCTCGTAGCGCTGGTTGAACCGCACCGCGAGGTCCCGCGCCAGCTCGACGTGCTGCGTCTGGTCCTCGCCGACCGGCACCTCGTCGGTGTCGTACGCGAGGATGTCCGCCGCCATCAGCGCCGGATACGTCAGCAGCGACAGCCGCACGCCCTCCCCGGCGTCCCGGGCGCGGACGCTTTTCTCCTTGTACTGGATCATGCGTCGCATCTCGCCGTCGGTGGCCACGCACTCCATCAGGTACGAGAGCCGCGCGTGCTCGTCCACGTGACTCTGGACGAACAGCGTGCACCGCTCCGGATCCAGCCCCGCCGCCAGGAGCAGCGTCGCCGCCTGCCGGCTCAGCCGCCGCACCCGCCCGGGATCGTGCTCCACGGTCAGCGCGTGCAGGTCCACCACGCTGAACAGCGCGTCCGCCTGGTGCTGGTCCACCTCGACCCACTGTCGTACGGCGCCCAGGTAGTTCCCCAGGGTCAGGTGACCGGTCGGCTTGATCCCACTGAAGATCCGCTTCATCGCGTTCTTCTCCCTCTCTCCGGTGAGGGCCGCCGGCCCGGCGGCCTGGGTTCCCGGAGGGGGATACACGAACGGCCGCCGAGGCGGCGGCCGTTGTCTGCATGCGCGAGGACGGGCCGCCTTCAGGCGGCCCACCACTGGGTGGTGTGCGCATGCGTAGTCATGAGGACCACCGTACCCCTCCGGGCCCGGCTTGACACGCGATTCCCCGAACCGTAGTGTGCTCCGAGTTGTCCGACGTGAGCACCGGCCCCGGTCGGCCCCGGACAGCGATTCCGCAAGAACCACTCAAGCCCGACGGCGACGATTCGTCGTCCCCTCGTGCTTTGTCGTGTGTTTTAGCGAAATGAGGAATCCGCGTTCGAAGTCCGGACGCCGCCCGCCGATTAGCTCGGAGGCAAGGAATCCGCTAAAGTCTCACCAGTCGGAACGGCCCAACAGCCGCGAAGACAAACCCCGCTGACTGGGAATCAGACGCCGAAAGGATCTGATAGAGTCGGAAAGCGCCGAAAGGGCCTGGAAGCGAAAGCCGAAAGGAACGGAAAGCGCCGAGTGAATCGGATCGAAAAGATCTGATAAGCTCGAAAAGCCGGAAGGGAACGGAAGCGAAAGCGACCGGGACCGGAAAGCACCGAGGAAATCGGATCGGAAAGATCTGATAGAGTCGGAAACGAAGGAAGCGCCCGGAGGAAAGCCCGAGAGGGTCAGTACAAAGGAAGCGTCCGCACCTTGAGAACTCAACAGCGTGCCAAAAATCAACGCCAGATTAGTTGATACCCCGTCCATCTTCGGATGGTCGAGGTTCCTTTGAAAAAGTCCACCCCACGGGGTGGCACACAGCGAGGACGCTGTGAACAGCCGACCATATTCCGGTCCGGCTGTTCCGCTCTCGTGGTGTTCGACCCGATTACGGGTAAACATTCACGGAGAGTTTGATCCTGGCTCAGGACGAACGCTGGCGGCGTGCTTAACACATGCAAGTCGAACGATGAAGCCCTTCGGGGTGGATTAGTGGCGAACGGGTGAGTAACACGTGGGCAATCTGCCCTTCACTCTGGGACAAGCCCTGGAAACGGGGTCTAATACCGGATACGACTCGGGAAGGCATCTTCTCGGGTGGAAAGCTCCGGCGGTGAAGGATGAGCCCGCGGCCTATCAGCTTGTTGGTGAGGTAATGGCTCACCAAGGCGACGACGGGTAGCCGGCCTGAGAGGGCGACCGGCCACACTGGGACTGAGACACGGCCCAGACTCCTACGGGAGGCAGCAGTGGGGAATATTGCACAATGGGCGAAAGCCTGATGCAGCGACGCCGCGTGAGGGATGACGGCCTTCGGGTTGTAAACCTCTTTCAGCAGGGAAGAAGCGAAAGTGACGGTACCTGCAGAAGAAGCGCCGGCTAACTACGTGCCAGCAGCCGCGGTAATACGTAGGGCGCAAGCGTTGTCCGGAATTATTGGGCGTAAAGAGCTCGTAGGCGGCTTGTCACGTCGGGTGTGAAAGCCCGGGGCTTAACCCCGGGTCTGCATCCGATACGGGCAGGCTAGAGTGTGGTAGGGGAGATCGGAATTCCTGGTGTAGCGGTGAAATGCGCAGATATCAGGAGGAACACCGGTGGCGAAGGCGGATCTCTGGGCCATTACTGACGCTGAGGAGCGAAAGCGTGGGGAGCGAACAGGATTAGATACCCTGGTAGTCCACGCCGTAAACGTTGGGAACTAGGTGTTGGCGACATTCCACGTCGTCGGTGCCGCAGCTAACGCATTAAGTTCCCCGCCTGGGGAGTACGGCCGCAAGGCTAAAACTCAAAGGAATTGACGGGGGCCCGCACAAGCAGCGGAGCATGTGGCTTAATTCGACGCAACGCGAAGAACCTTACCAAGGCTTGACATATACCGGAAACATCCAGAGATGGATGCCCCCTTGTGGTCGGTATACAGGTGGTGCATGGCTGTCGTCAGCTCGTGTCGTGAGATGTTGGGTTAAGTCCCGCAACGAGCGCAACCCTTGTCCTGTGTTGCCAGCATGCCCTTCGGGGTGATGGGGACTCACAGGAGACCGCCGGGGTCAACTCGGAGGAAGGTGGGGACGACGTCAAGTCATCATGCCCCTTATGTCTTGGGCTGCACACGTGCTACAATGGCCGGTACAAAGAGCTGCGATGCCGTGAGGCGGAGCGAATCTCAAAAAGCCGGTCTCAGTTCGGATTGGGGTCTGCAACTCGACCCCATGAAGTCGGAGTTGCTAGTAATCGCAGATCAGCATTGCTGCGGTGAATACGTTCCCGGGCCTTGTACACACCGCCCGTCACGTCACGAAAGTCGGTAACACCCGAAGCCGGTGGCCCAACCCCTTGTGGGAGGGAGCTGTCGAAGGTGGGACTGGCGATTGGGACGAAGTCGTAACAAGGTAGCCGTACCGGAAGGTGCGGCTGGATCACCTCCTTTCTAAGGAGCACAGTACCGATTGCAGGCAAACGTTCTGCACGGTCAGCTCATGGGTGGAACGTTGATTAGTTGGCACACTCGGAAAGCCTCCCCTGTAAGTACTGCTTCGGCGTGGAACACAGTGAAGAGGTTCGATGAGTGTGCTTGGCACGTTGTTGGGTATCTGAGGGTACGGCCGAAAGGCTGAACCTTCGCGATGCCGGCCCCAGTAAAGCTCTGCTTCGGCAGGGTGTGATGGGTGGCTGGTCGTTGCTTGAGAACTACACAGTGGACGCGAGCATCTGTGGCCAAGTTTTTAAGGGCGCACGGTGGATGCCTTGGCACCAGGAACCGATGAAGGACGTGGGAGGCCACGATAGTCCCCGGGGAGCCGTCAACCAGGCTTTGATCCGGGGGTTTCCGAATGGGGAAACCCGGCAGTCGTCATGGGCTGTCACCCATGCCTGAACACATAGGGCATGTGGAGGGAACGAGGGGAAGTGAAACATCTCAGTACCCTCAGGAAGAGAAAACAACCGTGATTCCGGGAGTAGTGGCGAGCGAAACCGGATGAGGCCAAACCGTATGCGTGTGATACCCGGCAGGGGTTGCGCATGCGGGGTTGTGGGATCTCTTTTCTGTCGTCTGCCGGCGACAGGACGAGTCAGAAACCGTTGGTGTAGTCGAAGGACATGCGAAAGGTCCGGCGTAGAGGGTAAGACCCCCGTAGACGAAACATCAACGGCTCGTTTAAGAGACACCCAAGTAGCACGGGGCCCGAGAAATCCCGTGTGAATCTGGCGGGACCACCCGCTAAGCCTAAATATTCCCTGGTGACCGATAGCGGATAGTACCGTGAGGGAATGGTGAAAAGTACCGCGGGAGCGGAGTGAAATAGTACCTGAAACCGTGTGCCTACAAGCCGTGGGAGCGTCGGATGCAGCTTGCTGTATCTCGTGACTGCGTGCCTTTTGAAGAATGAGCCTGCGAGTTTGCGGTGTGTTGCGAGGTTAACCCGTGTGGGGAAGCCGTAGCGAAAGCGAGTCCGAATAGGGCGATTCAGTAGCACGCTCAAGACCCGAAGCGGAGTGATCTAGCCATGGGCAGGTTGAAGCGGAGGTAAGACTTCGTGGAGGACCGAACCCACCAGGGTTGAAAACCTGGGGGATGACCTGTGGTTAGGGGTGAAAGGCCAATCAAACTCCGTGATAGCTGGTTCTCCCCGAAATGCATTTAGGTGCAGCGTCGTGTGTTTCTTGCCGGAGGTAGAGCACTGGATAGGCGATGGGCCCTACCGGGTTACTGACCTTAGCCAAACTCCGAATGCCGGTAAGTGAGAGCACGGCAGTGAGACTGTGGGGGATAAGCTCCATGGTCGAGAGGGAAACAGCCCAGAGCATCGACTAAGGCCCCTAAGCGTACGCTAAGTGGGAAAGGATGTGGAGTCGCAGAGACAACCAGGAGGTTGGCTTAGAAGCAGCCACCCTTGAAAGAGTGCGTAATAGCTCACTGGTCAAGTGATTCCGCGCCGACAATGTAGCGGGGCTCAAGCGTACCGCCGAAGTCGTGTCATTGCAGCATATAGCCCCAACGGGTGCTGTGATGGGTAGGGGAGCGTCGTGTGCCGGGTGAAGCAGCCGCGGAAGCGAGTTGTGGACGGTTCACGAGTGAGAATGCAGGCATGAGTAGCGATACACACGTGAGAAACGTGTGCGCCGATTGACTAAGGGTTCCTGGGTCAAGCTGATCTGCCCAGGGTAAGTCGGGACCTAAGGCGAGGCCGACAGGCGTAGTCGATGGACAACCGGTTGATATTCCGGTACCCGCTTTGAAACGCCCAATATCGAGCCCATTAATGCTAAGGCCGTGAAGCCGTTCCGGACCCTTCGGGGAATGGAAAGTGGTGGAGCCGCCGACCCAAGGTGGTAGTAGGTAAGCGATGGGGTGACGCAGGAAGGTAGTCCAGCCCGGGCGGTGGTTGTCCCGGGGTAAGGGTGTAGGCCGTGTGGTAGGCAAATCCGTCACACGTTAAGGCTGAGACCTGATGCCGAGCCGATTGTGGTGAAGTGGATGATCCTATGCTGTCGAGAAAAGCCTCTAGCGAGTTTCATGGCGGCCCGTACCCTAAACCGACTCAGGTGGTCAGGTAGAGAATACCGAGGCGTTCGGGTGAACTATGGTTAAGGAACTCGGCAAAATGCCCCCGTAACTTCGGGAGAAGGGGGGCCACGCCTGGTGAGGGGACTTGCTTCCCAAGCTGGGGGTGGCCGCAGAGACCAGCGAGAAGCGACTGTTTACTAAAAACACAGGTCCGTGCGAAGCCGTAAGGCGATGTATACGGACTGACGCCTGCCCGGTGCTGGAACGTTAAGGGGACCGGTTAGCTCTGTTTCGACAGGGCGAAGCTGAGAACTTAAGCGCCAGTAAACGGCGGTGGTAACTATAACCATCCTAAGGTAGCGAAATTCCTTGTCGGGTAAGTTCCGACCTGCACGAATGGCGTAACGACTTCTCGACTGTCTCAACCATAGGCCCGGTGAAATTGCACTACGAGTAAAGATGCTCGTTTCGCGCAGCAGGACGGAAAGACCCCGGGACCTTTACTACAGTTTGATATTGGTGTTCGGTTCGGCTTGTGTAGGATAGGTGGGAGACTTTGAAGCAGCCACGCCAGTGGTTGTGGAGTCGCCGTTGAAATACCACTCTGGTCGTGCTGGATGTCTAACCTCGGTCCGTGATCCGGATCAGGGACAGTGTCTGATGGGTAGTTTAACTGGGGCGGTTGCCTCCCAAAGGGTAACGGAGGCGCCCAAAGGTTCCCTCAGCCTGGTTGGCAATCAGGTGTTGAGTGTAAGTGCACAAGGGAGCTTGACTGTGAGACCGACGGGTCGAGCAGGGACGAAAGTCGGGACTAGTGATCCGGCGGTGGCTTGTGGAAGCGCCGTCGCTCAACGGATAAAAGGTACCCCGGGGATAACAGGCTGATCTTCCCCAAGAGTCCATATCGACGGGATGGTTTGGCACCTCGATGTCGGCTCGTCGCATCCTGGGGCTGGAGTCGGTCCCAAGGGTTGGGCTGTTCGCCCATTAAAGCGGTACGCGAGCTGGGTTTAGAACGTCGTGAGACAGTTCGGTCCCTATCCGCTGTGCGCGTAGGAATATTGAGAAGGGCTGTCCCTAGTACGAGAGGACCGGGACGGACGAACCTCTGGTGTGCCAGTTGTCCTGCCAAGGGCATGGCTGGTTGGCTACGTTCGGGAGGGATAACCGCTGAAAGCATCTAAGCGGGAAGCCTGCTTCGAGATGAGTATTCCCACCTCCTTGAGAGGGTAAGGCTCCCAGTAGACGACTGGGTTGATAGGCCGGATGTGGAAGCCCAGTAATGGGTGGAGCTGACCGGTACTAATAGGCCGAGGGCTTGTCCTCAGTTGCTCGCGTCCACTGTGTTTGTTCTGAAGTAACGAACTCGCCTTTTCTGGCTGGAGTTCCAACTTCATAGTGTTTCGGTGGTCATAGCGTTAGGGAAACGCCCGGTTACATTCCGAACCCGGAAGCTAAGCCTTTCAGCGCCGATGGTACTGCAGGGGGGACCCTGTGGGAGAGTAGGACACCGCCGAACTCCTTTTGGGGAAAGCCCCGCACCTTTATGGTGCGGGGCTTTTCTGCGTTTCCCCAGAACACGGTCTCCAGAGCTTCCACATCAACGACGATGACACCGTCGAGTACGGCCCCTACTTCACCGACGCCGTGAAGGGGCTCTTCGACTGGATCTCGGACCCGGCCAACCGGCAGTGACCCGTAGGCCAGTACCCAGGAGCACGATCGGGTCATCGGCTCCTAGGATCCGGGCATGAGCTATGACCTGGTCATCTTCGACAACGACGGTGTGCTCGTCGACAGCGAGCCGATCTCCAACCGGCTCCTCGCCGGCTATCTCACGGAGCTCGGGCATCCCACCACGTACGAGGAATCGCTGCGGGACTACATGGGATCCGCGATGCACCGCATCCACGACCTGGTCGAGGAGCGCACCGGGGAGAAGCTGCCCGCCGACTTCGACGAGATCTTCCACGCGCGCGTGTTCGCCGCCTTCGAGCGGGATCTGGAACCCGTGGCGGGCGTCGGTGACGTCCTGGAGCGGCTGACCGAGGCCGGCGTGCGGTACTGCGTGGCGTCGTCCGGCAGCCATGAGCGGATCCGGGTCGGGCACCGGACCACCGGGCTCGCCCGCTGGTTCCCGGACGAGATCGTGTTCAGCGCCGACGACGTCGGCCGCGGGAAGCCCGCCCCGGACCTGTTCCTGCACGCCGCCGCCCGGATGGGCGTCGAGCCGGGGCGGTGCGTGGTCGTCGAGGACAGCCGGCTCGGCGTGCAGGCGGCGAACGCGGCCGGGATGGATGTCCACGCCTTCACCGCGATGACTCCCGAGGAGCGGCTGACCGGCGCGAACGGATACTTCGCCCACATGGTGGACCTGCCCGCGATATTGGGAGTGTGATCCATCTACCGCGCGGTAGCCCCCGGCCCTACTGTGCCGCCATGACAGATGCGCGGTTGCGGCACGGGCGGGGCTCCCTGGCGGTCAGCTTCTTCATTCAGGGCGTCGCCTTCGCGCTCCTGGTGACCCGGATACCGGCGGTCCAGGACCGGTACGGGATATCCGACGGGCTGCTGCCCGCCTTCCTCGCCGCCGTCCCGGTGCTCGCCGGGGTGTCGAGCGTGATCGCCGAGAAACTTGCCGCCCGCGTCGGACCGGCGGCCGTCCTGCGCTGGGTGCAGCCTGTGGTGCTGCTCGCGCTGCTGGCCGTCGGCGCCGGTTCCGGACTGTGGATGGCGGCGCTGACGCTGGGTCTGTTCGGCCTCGTCGTCGGCGCGTTGGACGCGTCCATGAACATGCTGGGGGTGAGCCTCCAGCGGGCGTACGGGCGGAGCATCATGCTCGGCTTCCACGCCGCGTACAGCCTCGGCGGCATCGCCGGTGCCTCGCTCGCCTGGGTCGGGGCGCACTGGCATCTGACACTGTTCACCTCTTATCTGCCGGTCGTCGCCGTGTTGCTGCCTGTCGGTCTCATCGGCAGCCGCTGGTACGTCGACGGCAGGTCGGACCGGCGGGCCGCGACGGACGAGCCGGCGGCACGTCAGGGGCTCGCCTTCCGGCTGCTGTTGCCGCTGTGCCTGGTGATGACCTTCGCGTACATCGGGGACTCGACGGTCTCCAACTGGTCGGCGAAGTACCTCCAGGACGTGCTGCACAGCTCCGAGGAGCTGGCGACCGTCCCCTATAACGCGTACATGGTGACGACGCTCCTCGGACGGTCCGTCGGCGACCTCGGGGTGCGGCGGTTCGGGGCGGCCCTGGTGGTGCGGGGCGGGGCCGTGGTCGCGGCGCTCGGGTTCGCGGTGGTGGCCGTCGCGCCGGGCGCGTGGACGGGCATGGCCGGGTTCACGATCCTGGGGCTCGGCCTGAGCGTGATCGTGCCCCAGACGTTCGCCGCCGCCGGCCGGCTGTTCCCGGGGGCGAGCGACGCGGCCGTGGCCCGGCTCAATGTCTTCAACTACGTGGGCTTCCTCGTGGGCTCGCCGCTCGTGGGCGCTCTGGGCGACGCCTGGACGTACCGCGGGGCGATGCTGGTGCCGATGGTGTTGGTGCTGGTGACGGTGGTGTACGCCACGTCGTTCGGTGCGCGTCCGGCCGGATACGGTGGCGGGCATGAGCAGCCGCGCACTGTTGATGTGGGATGAAGCGGTCACGGGATACGACTTCGGGGCCCAGCATCCGATGGACCCGGTGCGGCTCGCGCTGACGATGAGTCTGGTGCGGGCGTACGGGACCGACCGCGCCGTCGACGTCGTGGCGGCCCCGCCCGCCGGTGACTCGACTCTTCGGCTCGTGCACCGCGCCGACTATCTGGCCGCGGTACGGGCCGCGTCCGCGGACCCGGCGTCGGCCGACCCGGCGTACGGGCTCGGGACGACGGACGATCCGGCGTTCGCGGAGATGCACGAGGTGTCCGCGCTGATCGCCGGACAGTCGGTGGGCGCGGCGGAGGCCCTGTGGCGCGGTGACACGGCGCACGCGGTGAACTTCGCGGGCGGGCTGCACCACGCGATGCCGGGGGCGGCGTCCGGGTTCTGCGTCTACAACGACGCGGCCCTCGCGATCGCCCGGCTGCTCGAACTGGGCGCCGAGCGGGTGGCGTACGTCGATGTGGACGCGCACCACGGGGACGGGGTGCAGGCGGCGTTCTGGGAGGACCCGCGGGTCCTGACGATCTCGATGCACGAACACCCGCGGACGCTGTTCCCGCACACCGGCTGGCCGCAGGAGACGGGCGCGGCCGGGCCGGGCGAGGGCAGCGCGGTGAACCTGGCGCTGCCGGCGGGCACCGGGGACACCGGCTGGGTGCGGGCGTTCCACGCGGTCGTACCGGAGCTGCTGGCCCAGTTCCGGCCGCAGGCCCTGGTGACCCAGCACGGCGCGGACACCCACTTCGAGGACCCGCTGGCTCATCTGGCGGTGTCGCTGGACGCCCAGCGGGCGGTGCAGGAGGCCTGCCACGACCTCGCCCACACGTATGTGGAGGGCGGCCGCTGGCTGGCGCTCGGCGGCGGCGGGTACGCGGTGGTGGACGTCGTCCCGCGGTCCTGGGCGCATCTGGTGGCCATCGCGGCGCACGCGCCGGTGGATCCGGCGTCGGTGATCCCGGCGTCGTGGCGGGACGAGGTGTACGCGCGGACGCGGCAGCCCGGGCCCCGGCGGATGACGGACGGGCGCTGGCCGGTCGCCTGGCGGGAGTGGACGGGCGGGTACGACCCGGCGGACCGGCTGGACCAGGCGGTGCTCGCGACGCGCCGGGCGGCGTTCCCGGCGCGCGGGCTGCTCGCCTGAGGCAGGCCGGAGGGCGTCACCCCGCCGTTGCCCTGCCATTCGTTCGAGTTAAGCCGACCGTGCGTTGCCGCGGGGATTCCGGCCCCGCCGGCCGGGGTGTTCGGCAGCATCGTGCGCGTGTGGAGTACCAGGGCGCTGCGGGCGCATCTGCTGGCCGACGGCCTCGCCGGCCCGGTGGCGACCCCGCGGGAGACGAGTCTGCGCAGCTACCGGCTCTTCGCCGCGGGCGATCCGCGGGTGACGCTCGGCCTCGTCCCGGCGGGCCGGTGGGACGAGGGGGCACTGCTGCGGCTGATGGCGCGGCGCTGCGGGGTGTCTTCGGACCCGGCGTACCGCGTGGGGCCGGACCGGATCGACCCGGAACGGACCCTGGACGCCCTCGACGCGTTCGCCGAGCGGCTCGGGGAGGCGGCGGGACGGCGGGCTCCGGTGCTCCTCGGGACCGGTCATCCGCATCGTCTGCTCGGTTTCTACGCCGCGCTGGCAGACGCTTTGTCGGCGGCGGGATGTCTTGTCCTCACCCCGGCGCAGGGGAGATGTGTCGACATAACGACCCGGTTCGGCGTACGCACGCACCTCCTGGACTACGTACAAGGGGTGGCGTTCGTGCGTGCCCGGGACCTGTCGGCGGCAGGGCGTGTGCCCGGGGCGCACAGCCATTCCCCGCTGCCGGTTAGGGCGGCGCTGGAGAGCGCGGCCGAGTCGGGCGGGCCGCTGCCGGAGCTGGTGATCGGGGACCACGGCTGGGTCTGCGGGGCAGGTCAGCTGGGTATCGAGAGCATCGGGCCGGCCGACACGGACGATCCGGCGCTGTTCGTCGGGGAGGCCGAGGGGCAGGTGTCCGTGACGGTTCCGCTTGACGACGGGGTGCGGGCGGAGTCGTATCGTCCGCTCACACGCTATGTACTCAATCGAGCGTGTCTGTCACGGTAAACGGCCGATCGCAGCTCCTCTTCCCCACTCGTACCACCCGCCCCTAGTCTGGGCGTGAGCGCGCAGCGACGAAGAGTCACCGGAGGGGAAGCCGGTGGGCGTCGCGTGCGGAAGGTACAGGTGGGTCATGGCTGCAGGAGATCGGCCTCTCAACGAGGTGAAGTTTCTGACCGTGGCGGAGGTCGCTTCGGTGATGCGCGTCTCGAAGATGACCGTGTACCGGTTGGTGCACAGCGGTCATCTGCCGGCGATCCGGGTGGGCAGGTCCTTCCGGGTCCCGGAGCAGGCTGTTCACGAGTACCTGAGAGAGTCCTTCGTGGGGGTCGCGACCGCGTAGCCGTGTTGTTCGGGCGGGTTCGGATTCCGGGCCCGGCGCCAGGCCGGGCCCGGGTTTCACCGGCCGCCCGTTCTTCGACGCTCCTCGGATTACCTGCGGATCGCTCGGGGCGGTAGGCTAGCCCCTCGTAGGTCGTGTGGGCCCAGACGCCCCGCACCGATCCCCGCTGGCGCGGGGATGTTCCGAGAAGTGAGCGAGGGTAGTCGTGGGCTCTGTTATCAAGAAGCGGCGTAAGCGGATGGCCAAGAAGAAGCACCGCAAGCTGCTCAAGCGCACGCGCGTCCAGCGTCGCAACAAGAAGTAAGCGACGCTGCGGCAGCAGCGTATGTGCGTCGGCGTGGCCCCTCACCGTACTCCGGTGGGGGGCCACGCCTTTTGCCGCACGGGTGCGGGGCCGGTGCCGTGAGACGGAGGCGCTACGGTGGCCGTCAGCGCGACAGGAACGCCGCGCACCGCACAGCGAACACCGCGGACCTGTGGAAGACCGACACCGACGGAAGGCGCTCGTCTTGGGCAAGGTCGTGCTCGTCACCGGTGCGGCCCGTCATCTGGGCGCCCGTCTCGTCCGGCGGATCCAGCGGGACCCGGACGTGGAGCGGGTGATCGCCGTGGACGCGGTCGACTCCCCGCATCCGCTGGGCGCGGCCGAGTTCGTGCGCGCCGACATCCGGCGGCCCGCCATCGCCAAGATCCTCGCCCGCCACGACGTGGACACCGTGGTCCACATGGACGTCACCGGCACCGCGCTCGGCTCCGGCGGCCGTACGTCGGTCAAGGAGACCAACGTCATCGGCACCATGCAGCTGCTCGGCGCCTGCCAGAAGTCGCAGCGGATCCGGCGGCTCGTGGTGAAGTCGACGACGAGCGTCTACGGGGCCGCGCCGCGCGACCCGGCCGTCTTCACCGAGACGACGCCGGCGAAGTCGCTGCCGAGCGGGGGCTTCGCCAAGGACGCCGTCGAGGTCGAGGGGTACGTACGGGGCTTCGCCCGGCGCCGCCCGGACGTGGCGGTGTGCGTGCTGCGGTTCGCCAACATCCTCGGGCCGCGGGTGGATTCGCCGCTCACCGAGTACCTGGCGCTGCCGGTCCTGCCGACGGTCTTCGGCTACGACCCGCGGCTCCAGTTCGTCCACGAGGACGATGTCGTCGACGTCCTGGAGATCGCCGCGCGCGAGCCGCGCCGGGCGACCCTGAACAGCGGGACCTTCAACATCGCCGGCGACGGCGTGCTGCTGCTGTCCCAGTGCGCGCGGCGGCTCGGCCGGCCGACGGCCCCGGTGCTGCTGCCCGCGGTCACCTGGGTGGGGCAGGCGCTGCGCACCGTCGGCGTGACGGACTTCTCGCCGGAGCAGATCCGGCTGCTCACGCACGGGCGGGTGGTGTCCACCGTCCAGATGCGCGAGACGCTCGGCTTCACGCCCCTGCACACCACGGCGGACGCCTTCGCCGACTTCGCGCGCAGCCAGGGGCCGGGGCTGCTGCCGCCGGAGCGGCTGGCGAGGGCCGTGGACCGGCTCGCCGGGCGGCTGGTGCCCGGCAGCACCTTCCCCGATGTTCCGGCCGGCAGCTGAGGAGCCCGATCGCGATGGCGGACGCCAAGGTCATTCCCTTCGACGACGACCGTTCGCGGGCGCGCCGCCGTCCCGCGCGGACCGACGACGCGGCGTCCGTACGGGCGCTGCCGGCCCAGCCGTCCGGTGACGACCCGGAGACGGGTACGGAGACGGGTACGGAGCCGGGGGCGGACCCGGGGGCGGACCCGGGGGCGGACCCGGGGGAGCGGGGCGGCTGGGAGCGGAAGCTCGCGAGCGGGCTCGCGTTCCTGCGGCGGCGGGTCACCGGCGACTACGAGGTCGACGAGTTCGGCTACGACGAGGACCTCACCGACCAGGTCCTGATGTCGCTGCTGCGCCCGGTGTACGAGAAGTACTTCCGGGTGGAGGTGAAGGGTGTCGAGAACATCCCGGCGAAGGGCGGCGCCCTGGTGGTCGCCAACCACTCCGGGACGCTGCCGCTGGACGGTCTGATGATGCAGGTCGCCGTGCACGACCATCATCCGGCGGACCGTCATCTGCGGCTGCTGGCCGCCGATCTGGTGTTCATGATGCCGGTGGTCAACGAGCTGGCCCGGAAGGCCGGGCACACGCTGGCGTGCGGGGAGGACGCCGAACGGCTGCTGCGCGCGGGCGAGATCGTCGGCGTGATGCCGGAGGGCTTCAAGGGCATCGGGAAGCCGTTCGCCGAACGGTACAAGCTGCAGCGGTTCGGGCGGGGCGGGTTCGTGTCGACGGCGCTGCGGGCCGGGGTGCCGATCGTGCCGTGCTCGGTGGTGGGCGCGGAGGAGATCTACCCGATGCTCGGCAACGCGCGGACGCTGGCGCGGCTGCTCGGGCTTCCGTACTTCCCGCTGACCCCGACCTTCCCCTGGCTGGGGCCGATAGGTGCGCTGCCGCTGCCGACGAAGTGGACGATCGAGTTCGGCGAGCCGATCCACACGGACGGCTATCCGCTGGAGGCGGCGGAGGACCCGATGCTGATGTTCAACCTGACCGACCAGGTGCGCGAGCAGATCCAGCACACGCTGTACAAGCTTCTGGTGCAGCGCCGTTCGGTGTTCTTCTGACGGCGGTTCATCAAGGCCGTGTACGTGTGAGGGTGCGTCCCCCGGGTGGGGCGCACCCTCACACGGTCGGTGGGGCGGGTCGGGCCGTTCGTACTCCTCAGTCGGCTCAGTCGGCGTTGCCGCTGTCGATGCCGAGGCCCGGCAGCAGCCCCGGAAGGAGCGGCGGGAGGGTCACGTCGGGGGCGGCCGGCGTGGACTCCTTGCCGGACGGGGAGGAGCTCGGCCCCGTCTGCTGCGGCGGGTTGAGCAGGTCGCCCGCACCGCCGAGCAGGCCGCCGTCCTCCGGTGCGCCCGACTTCGTCCCCGTACCGGAACCGGAGGGGGTGGGCTGGGCGCTGTCGCCGCCGCGCGACGGAGTGGCGGACGAGGAGTGCGACCGCTGGGGGGTGGCCGTCGGGGTGGCGCCGGGGGTGTTCGGGCCACTGGAGCCGACGGGGCCGCGCTCGGGCGGGCGGGGCAGCAGCGACCGCAGCGGCTGGACGTCCTGGTCTATGGCGGCGAAGACGTCGTTCACCTCCTTGCTCACGTCGGTGAGCTGGACCGGGAGCCGGTCGCGCAGGCCGTCCCAGGTGGCGCGGTGGGACTGGGCGAAGGAGTTCAGCCGGGCCATGGGCTCGATCTCGCCGTCCCGCTGGTAGGCCTGGCGGAGCAGCCGGTGGCCTTCGGCGGCGTCGTGCGTCATCCCGCCGAGGACCCGGCGGATCTCGCCGACCGACTCGTGGTCGAGGTCGCCGGAGCGGCCGCGCTCCATCAGCCGGCGGGCCTCGTTGAGCCGGGTGGACGCCTGGTCGAGGTAGATCCCGCCCCGGTCGGCGTCGTCGTCCGCCATCCCGCGCTTGATGTCCTCCATCCCGCGCTTGAGCCCGTAGAGCGAGTCACCGGGGAGGGCGTCGGAGCTGGCGGCGGCCACTCCGCTGAGCGCTCCGGCGGCGACGCCGACCGTGAGGCCGCCGGCCGCCAGGCCCTTGGTCCAGCGGGAACGGGGACGCAGTTTGCGGAGCGGGGAGGCACGGTGGACTCCCTTGGCGGAGCCTCGCTGCCCCGGCACCGTAGGGCCCGCGGCGGCGTTTCCCTCCGCGAGCATCGCTTCCATGGCGGCGACGAGCTGGGCTCGCTGCACCACCTTGACCTCGGGGTCCATCTCCGGCCTCGGCAGGGTGCCGAGACCGTTCGCCAGGGCCAACAGCCGTCCCCGCTCGGCCGATTCGGCCGATGCCTCGGACCGCTCGGCCGCCGCGCCCTCGGACGTCCGATCCTCCAGGGCCTGGGCGAAGGCGTTCGCCCGCCGGTGCGTCGAGACGTTCGCGATCACTGGCGGCACCTCCTCTCGTCATGACGGTCGACTTCCCGAGGGGTTCGGAAGGTTGCACACCTTGAGCGCATCCACACGAAAGAGTGAACGGATGTGGGCCTGGCGTGACCGCGGGAAGCCTGCATTTCGCACAACGAGCGGCGCGGCACTTGGGTTACGCGCGAAGGATGATCGGACCAGTGCGTCATCGAGTCGTCACCGACTGTGAGTTGGACGGGAGGGAGGGGTGGTGGGGGGTGGTGCGGTGAGGTAACGGGGCGGGGGCCGGCGGCGGGGACCGAGGAGGCGCGTGGGGGGTGCCGGACGGTCAGCGGGCGTCTTCCGGGAGGAGGCGGGCCAGGGTGCGGACGGCCCGGTACTGGAGGGTCTTGATCGCGCCCTCGTTCTTGCCCATGACCCGGGCGGTCTCGGCGACCGACAGGCCCTGGAGGAACCGGAGCGTGACGCATTCCTGTTGCTGGGGGTTGAGACGGCGGACGGCGTCGAGGAGGGCGGCGTTGGAGAGGGACTCGAGGACGGAGTCCTCGGGGCTTCGCTCGACCTCGTTGGCGTCGAGCATCTCGCCGGTGGTGACCTCGAGGCGGAAGCGGCTGGACTTGAAGTGGTCGGCGACGAGGTTGCGGGCGATGGTGACGAGCCAGGCGCCGAAGTCCCGGCCCTGCCAGGTGAAGGTGGAGATACGGCGCAGGGCGCGCAGGAAGGTCTCGCTGGTGAGGTCCTCGGCCGTCGCCTTCCCGCCCACGCGGTAGTAGATGTAGCGGTAGACGGTGTCGCTGTACTGGTCGTAGAGGCGGCCGAAGGCGTCGGCCTCGCCGGCCTGGGCGCGCTCGACCAGGTCCATCATGCGGGCGCTGTCGCTGTCGGCGGTGGGCCTGCGGGCGGTGGCCGGGGTGGCGGAGCCGCCGCCCCGGGGGCCGCGTCTGCCCACCGCGGCGCCGCTCTCGGCCAGCGCGTAGCAGGGACCGGCGGGTGCCGGTGTGGCGAAGGCGGGCCCGCCGAAAGCGGAACCGCCGAAGGCGGGTGTGGCGTACGCGGTGGGGACGAAGCCGCGCAGGTGGTCGAAGACCCTTGCGCGCAGCGTAGCCAGGCCCGAGGCGTCAACCCCGACGTGTGGGTACACGGGACTCCCAGAGGCAGAGCTTCCATCACGTGCAGTGCGGGACCGTTCACTCGTCGTGGCGACGTGTGGGTTCCGTTGTGCGTCTGAGGAGAATAACGCTTCGTACAGGCGGCGCTACACCGAGTTGTCAAAATCATCGATTCGGTTGCATCTGTTGCCACTTGGGAGCGAAAAGAGGCGTGATTGATGACCGAATGTGGATGGGTTTGCTTCCGAGTTTGATCGGAGCCGGGGTCGATTGTGTTCGACTGCGGAGCCTGGAGGTGATCAGGGCCGCTGTCGGGCCCGAGTCGCATGAGGCGCGCGGTTGACGTGTGCGGGCATGTTCGATCACGGACGGGTGAGGACCGGTGATCCGTGATTGTCGCAGTCGATCGGAGCCGAAACGTATCGGCAGCGCACACCGCGCCCTCGTACGGGCGTCAGCGGAGAAGAGGAGAAGAGGAGAAGAGGAGAGGGGCGGGGGCGCGCTCAGCGCCGTCGGCGGTGCAGTGCGACCGCGGCGGCCGTGCCGCCCGCCAGCGCGCCGACCCCGGCGGCGGCCGGGATGCCGACCTTGACCGCCTTGCGGCCGGTCCGGTAGTCGCGCAGCCGCCATTCGCGTTCCTTGGCGTGCTTGCGCAGCTTGGCGTCCGGGTTGATCGCGTACGGATGCCCGACCAGCGACAGCATCGGGATGTCGTTGTGCGAGTCGCTGTACGCGGCGCAGCGCGCCAGGTCCAGGCCCTCGGCGACGGCCAGCGCCCGGACCGCCTCGGCCTTGGCCGGGCCGTGCAGCAGCTCGCCGACCAGCTTGCCGGTGTAGACGCCGCCGACCGACTCGGCGACCGTGCCGAGCGCGCCGGTCAGGCCGAGGCGGCGGGCGATGATCGCGGCCGTCTCCACAGGGGCGGCGGTGACCAGCCACACCTTCTGGCCGGCGTCCAGGTGTGCCTGGGCGAGCGCGAGCGTGCCGGGCCAGATGCGGTCGGCCATGTACTCGTCGTAGATCTCCTCGCCGATCGACATCAGCTCGGAGACGCGGTGGCCCTGGACGATCGACAGGGCGCTGTCGCGGGCCTCCTGCATGTGCGCCGGGTCCTCGACGCCGGCCAGCCGGAACCAGGCCTGCGCCCAGGCGAAGCGGGCGAGTTCGCGGCGCTGGAAGAACTTCCGCTTGTACAGGCCGCGGCCGAAGTGGAAGATCGCGGCGCCCTGCATGACGGTGTTGTCGAGGTCGAAGAAGGCGGCGGCCCGGACGTCGCCGACGACCGGGAACTCGGGTTCCTCGGGTGTGGCTTCGGCGGCGGCCGCCTCGGCTGCCGCCTCCCGCTCCCTTTCGAGCTGGAGCGAGGTCTTGCGCGCCGCCTCCGCGGCGGCCTCGCCTGCCAGGACGCTGCGCGCGGTGGCGGAGCGCCTACGGGGGGTGAGCCATCCCAGAGCGGCCATGTTGCGAGCATAACCAGTCCGTTCGGTCCTCCCCGACGCGCGCGGGCGCCGCACGGGGGACGAGCGTGTGAACAGGCGGGGGAAGGGGCGGCGCCGATCGGCTCCGGCGGACGCAGAATGGACGGCATGTTCGGGCGTACGAAGAAGAAGAGCGGTCCGCGCACGGTGACGCTGATCGGCAAGCCGGGGTGCCATCTGTGCGACGACGCCAGGGAGGTGGTCGCGGCGGTGTGTGCCGAGACCGGCACGGCGTGGGAGGAGAAGGACATCAGTCAGGACGCCGAGTTGTACCGCGCCTACTGGGAGCAGATCCCGGTGGTCCTGGTCGACGGGGAGCAGCACACCTTCTGGCGGGTCGACGCGGGGCGGCTCCGGCGCGAACTGGGTGCGTGACCGAAAGACGGCTAACATCGACGACGTTTTGTTGGGTTTCGGGGGCGGCTTCATAAGGAGAGTGTGCGGTTTTGCCCCCGTCGGCATCCCAACGCTCAGGTGTGCTCCGCGGTTCCATAACGTCGGGAACCAGCCACGTGACCCCGGTCACTTTGGCCAGACAAAACGGACACCATCTTTGTGCACGCGTTCACAAAGACATAGCCTGCATTCGACGGGGCGGTCCTGGGACGCATGGCCGCCTGCAGCCCCGCTCATCCCGCAGGAGCACCGTGGCAACTGGCCGAACTCACCGACCGGCGACCCGTAGCCGAGGAATTCCCGAGGCCACCGTCGCCCGACTTCCGCTGTATCTGCGTGCCCTCACGGCACTCTCGGAGCGCTCCGTACCCACGGTGTCCTCCGAGGAACTCGCGGCCGCGGCAGGAGTCAATTCCGCCAAGCTGCGCAAGGACTTCAGCTACCTCGGCTCGTACGGGACGCGCGGCGTCGGCTACGACGTCGAGTACCTCGTCTACCAGATCTCCCGTGAGCTCGGCCTCACCCAGGACTGGCCCGTCGTCATCGTCGGCATCGGCAACCTGGGCGCCGCCCTGGCCAATTACGGCGGGTTCGCCTCCCGTGGCTTCCGGGTCGCCGCGCTCATCGACGCCGATCCGGCCATGGCCGGCCGTCCGGTCGCCGGGATGCCCGTGCAGCACACCGACGACCTGGAGCGGATCATCCAGGCCGACCGCGTCTCCATCGGCGTCATCGCGACCCCGGCGGGCGCGGCCCAGCAGGTCTGCGACCGGCTCGTGGCCGCCGGCGTGACCTCGATCCTCAACTTCGCGCCGACCGTGCTCTCCGTGCCGGACGGCGTCGACGTGCGCAAGGTCGACCTCTCCATCGAGCTGCAGATCCTCGCGTTCCACGAGCAGCGCAAGGCCGGCGAGGAGCCGGGCGGCGTCGGCGCCGCCCGTACCGCCGACGCGGCCCCCGCCGCCGGTTCCGGCGCGGCCGCCCAGGCCGCCGCGCCGCCCGCGCCGCACGCCGCCGAGGACACCCTCCGCAAGGGACCTGACGGGGACATGCCCGCGGTGATGCCCGCATGAGCCTCCTCGTCGTCGGTCTCAGCCACCGCACCGCCCCCGTCAGCCTCCTGGAGCGCGCCTCCCTCACGGTGGACGCCAAGGTCAAGCTGCTGCACGACACCCTCGCCGCCGAACCGGCCGCCGAGGGCACCGTGCTGGCCACCTGCAACCGCATCGAGCTGTACGCCGACGTGGACAAGTTCCACGCCGGTGTCGCCGAGCTGTCCACGCTCCTCGCCCAGCACAGCGGCGTCGGCCTGGACGAGCTCACCCCCTACCTCTACGTGCACTACGAGGACCGGGCCGTCCACCACCTCTTCTCGGTGGCCTGCGGACTGGACTCCATGGTCGTCGGCGAGGGCCAGATCCTCGGCCAGATCAAGGACGCCCTCGCCACCGGCCAGGAACAGCACACCGCCGGACGCCTGCTGAACGACCTCTTCCAGCAGGCCCTGCGGGTCGGCAAGCGCGCCCACAGCGAGACCGGCATCGACCGGGCCGGGCAGTCGCTCGTCACCTTCGGCCTGGAGCAGCTGGCCGGCGGCACCGGAGCGGCCGAGGTCGGCGCCTGGGCCGCGGGCAAGCGCGCCCTCGTCATCGGCGCCGGCTCGATGTCCTCGCTCGCCGCCGCCACCCTCGCGCGCGCGGGCGTCGCCGAGATCGCCGTCGCGAACCGCACCCCGGCCCGCGCCGAGCGCCTCGTCGAGATCCTCACCCAGCCCGGAGCCGGTACGCGAGTGGCCGCGCGCGCGGTCGAGATGGTTGCCGTCGGCGACGAAATGGCGAAGGCCGACATCGTCGTCTCCTGCACCGGCGCCACCGGCCTCGTCCTGACCGGGAACGGCGTCGAGACCGCGCTGCGCGCGCGCGGCGACGCGAACGGCGGCACCGAGCAGAGCCCCATGTACCTGCTCGACCTCGCCATGCCCCGCGACATCGACGCCGCCGTCCACCGGATCCCCGGCGCCCGCCTCGTCGACATCGAGTCGCTGGCCGCCGCCTCCGCCGACGCGCCCATGGCCTCCGACGTCGACCAGGTCCGCGACCTGGTCTCCGACGAGGTCGCCGCGTTCGGCGCCGCCCAGCGCGCCGCCACCATCACCCCGACCGTGGTCGCCCTGCGCGCCATGGCCGCCGATGTCGTGGCCGGCGAGATCGCACGCCTCGACGGCCGGCTGCCCGGCCTCGACGCCAAACAGCGCGCGGAGATCACCCAGACCGTGCGCCGCGTGGTCGACAAGCTCCTCCACGCCCCCACCGTGCGCGTCAAGGAACTGGCCGGCGAGCCCGGCGGCGCCGGCTACGCGGACGCGCTGCGGACACTCTTCGACCTCGACCCGGGGACGGTTGCCTCTGTCAGCCGGGCCGACCTGAACGACGGCGACGTCAAGAACCGAGGGCGAGTATGACCGAGAGGGCACTGAGGCTCGGGACCAGGCGCAGCAAGCTCGCCATGGCCCAGTCCGGACACGTGGCCGATGCGGTCCGGGAGCTGACCGGCCGGCCCGTCGAGCTCGTGGAGATCACGACGTACGGGGACACCTCGCGCGAGCACCTGGCGCAGATCGGCGGCACCGGCGTGTTCGTCGCCGCGCTGCGCGACGCGCTGCTCGCCGGCGAGGTCGACTTCGCCGTGCACTCGCTCAAGGACCTGCCGACCGCACCGCACCCCGGTCTCGTCGTCGCGGCCAACCCGCGCCGCGAGGACCCGCGCGACGTCCTCGTCGCCCGGGAGGGCATCACCCTCGGGACGCTCCCGGACGGTGCCCGTATCGGCACCGGCTCGCCGCGTCGCATGGCCCAGCTCAACGCGTACGCGCGCAGCCACGGCCTGACCATCGAGACCGTACCGATCCGCGGCAACATCGACACCCGGGTCGGCTATGTGCGCAAGGGCGAGCTGGACGCGGTGGTGCTCGCCGCCGCCGGGCTCAACCGCATCGGCGGAACCGAGGAGCTGACCGGCTCCCTGTCGCTCGACTTCCTGTCGACCGACACGGTCCTGCCCGCCCCTGGCCAGGGCGCCCTGGCCGTCGAGTGCCCGGCGTCCGACGCCGGCCTCGTCGCCCTGCTCGCCGAGCTCGACGACCCGTTCACCCGGGCCGCCGTGACCGCCGAGCGCTCCCTGCTCGCCGCCCTGGAGGCCGGCTGCTCCGCGCCCGTGGGCGCGCTGGCCGACCTGCGGGCCGAAGGCCCCGGCCGGCAGCAGGATGTCACCGAAATGCGCCTTCGCGGCATCGTCGGCACCACCGACGGTTCCACGCTGGTGCAGCTGTCCACCACCGGTCCCGTACCCACCTCGTACGAGGAGGCCATGGCACTCGGACGCGAACTCGCGGACGAGATGCTCGCCAAGGGTGCGGCCGGTCTTATGGGGGAGCGAGAACTTTGAGCCCCACCAGCCCGACCACCAGCCCCGCGTCCGCCGCCTTCCTCGGCCACGGTCACGTCACGTTCCTCGGCGCCGGTCCCGGCGACCCGGGTCTGCTGACGCTCCGGGCCGTCGAGGCCCTGGCCGGCGCGGACGTCCTGATCGCCGAGCCGGAGGTGCTCGAAGTCGTTCGCGGCCATGCGCGCGCGGGCGTGAGCACGCCTGAGCTGACGGTTGTCGACGAAGCGTCAACAGCCGTCGGTGTCCCCGTGTTGAGGGATCCCGCCAATCTTGTCATGGAGGCAGCGCGCGGCGGCAAGCGGGTCGTCCGTGCGGTGACCGGCGACCCCGGCCTCGACGGCAACGCCGGCGCCGAGATGCTCGCCTGCGCCGCCGAGGGCATCCCGTTCGAGGTCGTCCCCGGTGTCGCCACCGCCGTCGGCGTGCCCGCGTACGCCGGCGTACCGCTGCGCGACGCGCAGGGCACCGACGTCCGCTTCGTCGACGCCCGGACCGCCGACGACCGCTGCTGGGCCGAGGTCGGCGCCTCCGAGTGCACCGTCGTCGTGTCCACCTCCCTGGACTCGGTCGCCGCGGCCGCCGGTGAGCTGGTCGCCGCGGGCCGCCGGTCCGACACCCCGCTCACCGTCACCATCGGCGGTACGACCACGCGCCAGCGCACCTGGACCGCGACGCTGGGCACCATCGCGCAGGTCTTCAAGCAGGGCAAGGTGCTCCCCTCGCCCGAGGGCCACCGCCAGGCCATAGCCGTGGTCGGCGAGCGCAGCGCCCCCGCGCAGCGCGACCAGCTCGCGTGGTTCGAGTCCAAGCCGCTGTTCGGCTGGCGCGTGCTCGTCCCGCGTACCAAGGAGCAGGCCGCGTCGCTCTCCGACCAGCTGCGTTCCTACGGCGCGGTGCCGCACGAGGTGCCGACCATCGCCGTCGAGCCGCCGCGCACCCCGCAGCAGATGGAGCGGGCCGTCAAGGGCCTCGTCACCGGACGCTACGAGTGGATCGCCTTCACCTCGGTGAACGCGGTCAAGGCGGTCCGCGAGAAGTTCGAGGAGTACGGGCTCGACGCCCGTGCCTTCGCCGGCATCAAGGTCGCCGCCGTCGGCGAGCAGACCGCCGCCGCGCTCGTCGACTTCGGCGTGAAGCCGGACCTCGTCCCGAGCGGCGAGCAGTCCGCGGCCGGTCTTCTTGAGGACTGGCCGCCGTACGACCCGGTCTTCGACCCGATCGACCGCGTCTTCCTGCCGCGCGCCGACATCGCGACCGAGACGCTCGTCGCCGGTCTCATCGAGCTCGGGTGGGAGGTCGACGACGTCACCGCCTACCGGACCGTGCGCGCGTCGCCGCCGCCGGCGGACACCCGCGAGGCGATCAAGGGCGGCGGCTTCGACGCGGTCCTCTTCACCTCGTCGTCGACCGTGCGGAACCTCGTCGGCATCGCCGGCAAGCCGCACAACGTCACCGTCATCGCCTGCATCGGCCCCGCGACCGCGAAGACCGCGGAGGAGCACGGGCTGCGGGTCGACGTGCTGTCGCCGGAGCCGTCCGTGCACAAGCTGGCGGAGGCGCTGGCGGAGTTCGGGCTGCGGCGGCGTGCGGCCGCGCGGGAGGCCGGCGAGTCGGTGACGCGGCCGAGTGAGCGGCGGCCGGGGGCGCGGCGGCGTCGTACGACGTAGGCGGTACGCGGTGCGGTGCGCTGGTGCGCCGTGATGTGGACACCGTTACGTGAGGGGCGCGGGGCCTTGTCCCGCGCCCCTCACGCTGTGCGTTTCGCACGTCGGCCCCTCCCCGCCGGGGGTGGGGGATTTCTGTGGGGACGTATGCCTACAAGGCGTCGGCAAACGCAGGGGGCGTACGGGCGTAGCCTCAATGGCATGAATGCGTATGGAAGCTTTCCGGGGGCGCGGCCGCGGCGGCTGCGGACGACTCCTGCCATGCGGCGGATGGTGGCCGAGACGCGGCTTCACCCGGCCGATCTGATCCTGCCCGCCTTCGTGCGGGAGGGCGTGAGCGAGCCCGTGCCGATCGCCGCGATGCCCGGCGTCGTGCAGCACACGCGGGACACCCTGCGGAAGGCCGCCGCCGAGGCGGTCGCGGCCGGGGTCTCCGGGATCATGCTGTTCGGCGTGCCGGAGGACGGGAAGAAGGACGCCGACGGTACGGCCGGTACCGACCCTGACGGCATCCTGCAGGTGGCCCTGCGCGATGTGCGCGCCGAGGTCGGCGACGACCTGGTGATCATGTCGGACCTGTGCCTGGACGAGTACACCGACCACGGGCACTGCGGTGTCCTGGACGAGCACGGCCGGGTCGACAACGACGCCACGCTGGAGCGGTACGCCGAGATGGCCCAGGTGCAGGCCGACGCGGGCGCCCACGTCGTCGGTCCGTCCGGGATGATGGACGGCCAGGTCGGCGTGATCCGTGACGCCCTGGACACCATCGGCAAGGAGGACGTGTCGATCCTCGCGTACACCGCGAAGTACTCCTCCGCCTTCTACGGCCCGTTCCGCGAGGCCGTCGGCTCCTCGCTCGTCGGCGACCGCAAGACCTACCAGCAGGACCCCGCCAATCTGCGGGAGTCCATGCGGGAGCTGGCGCTCGACCTGGAGGAGGGCGCCGACATGGTCATGGTGAAGCCGGCCGGCCCGTACCTCGACGTGCTCGCCAAGGTCGCCGAGTCGGTGGACGTGCCGGTGGCCGCGTACCAGATCAGCGGGGAGTACTCGATGATCGAGGCCGCCGCCGAGAAGGGCTGGATCGACCGCGACAAGGCGATCCTCGAGACCCTGACCGGCATCCGCCGGGCCGGTGCGCGGACGATCCTCACCTACTGGGCGACCGAGGTCGCGCAGAAGCTGTCCCGCGGGCTCTGACACCCGCGGTTCGCTCCCGGCGCGCGGAGTGCGCGGGAGCGGATGCACCCTGGAGAGGTACCTGGGATTCCCCGGATCCCCGGTACCTCTCTGGAGGTGGTCCTCATGACGACGCAGTCACAGACCCTGGTCGGCTGGCACGTCGAGATGGAATTCCGCGAGGAGGGCGACCGGACGCGGGCGGTGGGCATGGTGCGGCTCGGTGACGGCACCGAGGTACGCGCCCACGGCACCGCCAATCGCCACCCCTCCGACCCCGATCAGCTGCGGGTGGGCGAGGAGATCGCCGGGGCCCGGGCGCTGATGGATCTCGCGTCGCAGCTGCTGCAGAAGGCCCATGTCGAGATCGACGAGGTCTCGGGGCGGCACTCCCACCCCATCCCGCGCTGATCTCAGTACATCAGCGCGTCCTCCAGGTTGCGCTGCCAGTACGACACGGCGGCGCCGTCGTCCGCGTACGTGCCCTTCGGCGCCGTCACCGTCGTCCCGCTGTCGGGGGTGAGGTACACCTTGATCGTCTTCACGGTGGTGCCATGGGTGTCCGGGCCGGGCTCGCCGGTCAGGATCAGTGAGGCATAGGCCGACTCGCCGGGGGCGAGGGTGACGACGGCCTGCGGCTTGCTGTCCTCCACGATCCGGATCGGCGCCTGGCTGTAGTCGAAGCCGACGAACGGCGCGCCGAGCGCGTCGCAGGGGCGGCTGCCGGTGTTGGTGACCGTGAGCGCCAGGTGGTTGACCGGGCGGCTCACCTTGCTCACCACGATCTTGGCCGTCGCCGTCGTGCACGCCGACGGGCGGGACGACGTCCGCGTGCCCACGGGCTTCGCGACCGGCGGCTTGGCGGCGCTTCCCGGCGCGGCCGTGGGGTGACCGGCGGTCGGCGCGTCCTTGGCGGGTGCCTCCTTGGCGGGTGCCTCCGTGGCCGGGGCGTCTTTGGCGGGTGCTGCCTTGGCCGGCGCCGCGGTGGAGGCGGCGGGCGGGGCGGTGGCCGCCGCGGACGTCGAGCCGTCCGACTGGCAGGCGGTGAGCGCCAGCGCCGCCGAGAGGGCGGCGGCGGGCAGGGCGAGACGGCGAGCGAGTGTACGCATGGTGAGGTCCCCGTGATGATGTCGTGTGTGCGTCAGTGCGGGTCGAGCAGCGCGAGGACGACCGCCGTGGAGGCGATCAGGAGCGCGACGGCCAGAGCGTCCGTGACGCGGCTGTTCCGCATGACCCAGAGCCTGCGCGTCGGCGTGATCTCCGGGCAACCGGCACGGGACAATGAGGGACGGTGGAACGCTCTCACCCACGGTGACCTGGGGAAATGACTATCCCCTGGAACGCGTTCCCGGGACGTCGACAGGGGGCGTGGATGAGTACGGCGGACGGATTCGCGGGGCGGATGCGGGAGCTGAAGGAGCGGTCGGGGCTCAGTTACGGGGTGCTGGCCAGACGGCTGCACGTCAGCGCCTCGACCCTGCACCGCTACTGCAACGGGGACGCCGTGCCGGCCGAGTTCGCCCCCGTCGAACGGCTCGGGCGGCTGTGCGGGGCCTCCCGTGACGAGCTGATCGAGCTGCACCGGGCCTGGATCGTCGCCGACGAGGCGCGGCGCCAGGGGCAGTCTCAGCCGCCGTCCCCGGCGCGGCCCCAGCCGTCGGCCGGGGAGAACCCTGTGGTGCCGGTGCCGGTGCCGGTGCCGGTGCCGGTGCCGGTGGTCGAGGCGGTGCCGGGGGCGGTCGATTCGCCGGTGGTGGAGGTCCTCGCCGGACCCGAGGCGCCGGTCCGCGGGCGGTCCCGGCGGCGGGGTGTGCTCGCCGGTGCCGCAGCCGTGGTCGCCATCGCCGTGGCGGTGCCCCTCGTCTATGTGCTGGCATCCGGCGACAAGCCCGCGGGGGACGAGGCCAAGGGCTCCGAAGGGCCGCCCGCGCCGCTGAGCGCCGGCATCAGCTCGTACAACTGGGCCGAGCCCTGCGGCCAGTACTACGTGCTCGACCAGACGCCCGAGCACGTCCCGCCGCCGCCCGCCCCGCAGGACACCCGCGGCTGGGCCCGGGCGCTCGGCGGGATCGACGGCGGGCATATGCAGCTCCAGATCACCGTCACCGGCCGTACCCAGGAACCCGTCGTCCTGTCCGGCCTGAACGTACGGGTCGTGCAGCGGGAGGAGCCGCTCGACGGGACCACGTACTCGATGGGCGACGGCTGCGGCAGCGGCATCACCCCGCAGACCTTCGACGTCGACCTCGACGCGCCCCGCCCGTTCGTGAAGCCGGTCGCGGGTCAGGACGGGGACCGCGTGGTGCCCGCCAAGAACTTCCCGTACAAGGTCGCCACCGGCGATCCGCAGGTCCTCAACCTCGACGTGCACACCGAGAAGTACGCCGCGACCTGGTACCTGGAACTGAAGTGGAGCAGCGGCGAGCAGCACGGGACGGTACGCGTCGACGACGGCGGCAAGCCGTTCCGCAGCAGCGCCATCGAGGGCCGCCCCACGTACGGCTACCGGATCGACACGGGGACGTGGGACAAGCAGTGACCGGTGACCCGGTGACCGCGTGAGGAACGAACGACGGCCATGCCCGGGCGGGCATGGCCGTCGTCTCATGGGCCGGAGGCGGGCGTCAGAGGCGCTCGGGGGTCCGGATGCCCAGCAGGGCCATGCCCTGGTGCAGCGTCCGGGCGGTCAGCTCGATCAGGAACAGACGGTTTTCCTTCTGCTCCTCCGTGTCCGCCTTCAGCACCGGGCACTGGTCGTAGAAGGTGGTGAGGTGCGTGGCCAGCTGGAAGAGGTACGCGGCCAGCTTGTGCGGCGCGTACTCCTCGGCGACCTCGGCGAGGACCGCGCCGAACTGGTCCAGGTGCAGACCCATCGCCCGCTCGGCCGGAGCCAGCTCCAGCTCCGGGTGCGCCGCCGGCTTCGCGGCGCCCGCCCGGCGCAGGATCGAGCGGATCCGCGCGTAGGCGTACTGGAGGTACACGGACGTGTCGCCGTTGAGCGACACCATCTGGTCGAGGTCGAACTTGTAGTCGCGCACCGCCGACGTCGACAGGTCCGCGTACTTGACCGCGCCGATGCCGACGTAGCGGCCGTTCTCCGCGACCTCCTCGTCGGAGAGGCCGGCCTTCTCCTTCTTCTCCTCGACGACCGCCGTCGCCCGGTCGATCGCCTCGTCGAGGAGATCCACCAGCCGCACCGTCTCGCCCTCACGGGTCTTGAACGGCTTGCCGTCCTTGCCGAGGACCGTGCCGAACGCCAGCTGGTGGGCCTTCACCTCGTCGTTCAGCCAGCCCGCCCGGCGCGCCGTCTCGAAGACCATCTTGAAGTGCAGCCCCTGGCGCGCGTCCACCACGTACAGCAGCGTCGACGCCTTCAGGTTGCCCACCCGGTCGCGGATCGCGGACAGGTCCGTCGCCGCGTAGCCGAAGCCGCCGTCGGACTTCTGCACGATCAGCGGGACCGGGTTGCCGTCCGGGCCCTTGATGTCGTCGAAGAACACGCACAGCGCGCCCTCCGAGCGGACCGCGACGCCCGACTCCTCAAGGAGCCGGCAGGTCTCCTGCAGCATGTCGTTGTAGCCCGACTCGCCGACGATGTCGGGATCGCGGATGTCCATGTCGAGCTTCTCGAAGACCGAGTAGAAGTAGATCTTCGACTCGTCGACGAAGCGCTGCCACAGTGCCAGCGTCTGCTCGTCGCCCGCCTGCAGGTCCACGACCCGGGCCCGCGCGCGCGTCTTGAACTCCTCGTCGGAGTCGAACAGCGCGCGCGAGGCCTTGTAGAGGCGGTTGAGGTTGGACATGGCCTCCTCGCCGGAGACCTCCGCGCCCTTGTCCTCGGCCTTGTGGTCCAGCTCGTGCGGGTGCTCGATCAGGTACTGGATGAGCATGCCGAACTGGGTGCCCCAGTCGCCGATGTGGTGGCGGCGGACCACCTTCTCGCCGGTGAACTCCAGGATCTCGACCATCGCCGCGCCGATCACGGCGGAGCGGAGGTGGCCGACGTGCATCTCCTTGGCCACGTTCGGCTGCGCGTAGTCGATCACCGTCGTGCCGGCCGACGGGTTGAACGGCACGCCGAGCCGGTCGTCGGCGGCGCGGGCGGCCAGCGTCTCGACGATCGCCGCGTCCGAGATGGTGATGTTGAGGAAGCCGGGACCGGAGACCTCGATCTCCTTCAGGACGTCGTTCTCCGGGATCGCCGCGACGACCTGCGTCGCCAGCTCACGCGGATTGCCCTTGAGCTTCTTCGCCAGCGCCAGGATGCCGTTGGCCTGGAAGTCGGCCCGGTCGCTTCGTCGGAGCAGCGGGTCCGCGGGACCGGCCTCCGGCAGGGCTGCCGAGAGACCTTCCGCGAGGCGCTGCTGCACGGTCGAAGCGAGGGAAGGGACCGAGGCCATGAGCTTCCGTTCCTGTGTATGAGGTGATGGGAGATACCGCTTGTCAAGTGTCCCATGGGTGGGCAAGGTGTTTTCCCTGCCTGTGGACAACCGGACCGGACGTGTCCCGGCCTGTGGACAACCTCCGGGTGCGCCGATCCGTCTGGGAGAATGGCTCACGTAGGGCTGTAAGGCATCGAGGGAACCAAGGAAGAAGGACGAACCGACCGTGGCTCAGAGCAGCACCGAGACCGACTGGGTCTCCCGTTTCGCCGACGAGGTCATCGCCGAATCGGAGCGACGTGCGCCTGGCAAACCCGTCGTCGTCGCCTCCGGCCTCTCCCCGTCCGGCCCGATCCACCTCGGCAACCTCCGCGAGGTCATGACCCCGCACCTGGTCGCCGACGAGATCCGCCGCCGCGGGTACGAGGTCCGGCACCTCATCTCCTGGGACGACTACGACCGCTACCGCAAGGTGCCGAACGGCGTCGCGGGCGTCGACCCGTCCTGGGCCGAGCACATCGGCAAGCCGCTGACGTCCGTCCCGGCCCCCGCCGGCTCGCCGCACGCCAACTGGGCCGAGCACTTCAAGGCCGCCATGGTCGAGTCGCTCGCCGAGCTGGGCGTCGAGTACGACCCCATCAGCCAGACCGAGCAGTACACCTCGGGCACGTACCGCGAGCAGGTCCTGCACGCGATGCGGCACCGCGGCGACATCGACGCCATCCTCGACCAGTACCGGACGAAGAAGGCCCCGAAGAAGCAGTCGCAGAAGCCGGTCGACGAGGCCGAGCTGGAAGCGGCCGAGGGCTCCGGCGCGGCCGCCGAGGACGACGGCTCGGGCTCCGGCTCCGCTTACTTCCCGTACAAGCCCTACTGCGGGCAGTGCGAGAAGGACCTCACGACCGTCACCTCCTACGACGACGAGACCACCGAGCTGGCCTACACCTGCTCGTCCTGTGGCTTCGCCGAGACCGTCAAGCTCAGCGAGTTCAACCGCGGCAAGCTGGTCTGGAAGGTCGACTGGCCCATGCGCTGGGCCTACGAGGGCGTGATCTTCGAGCCCTCCGGTGTCGACCACTCCTCGCCGGGCTCGTCCTTCCAGGTCGGCGGCCAGATCGTCCGCATCTTCGACGGCACCCAGCCGATCGGCCCCATGTACGCGTTCGTCGGCATCAGCGGCATGGCCAAGATGTCCTCCTCGCGCGGCGGCGTCCCCACCCCCGAGGACGCCCTGAAGATCATGGAGCCGCAGCTCCTGCGCTGGCTGTACGCCCGCCGCCGGCCCAACCAGTCGTTCAAGATCGCCTTCGACCAGGAGATCCAGCGGCTCTACGACGAGTGGGACAAGCTGGTCGCCAAGGTCGCCGACGGCAGCGTGCTGCCGGCCGACGCCGCCGCGTACACGCGCGCCGCCCGCACCGCCGAGGCCGAGCTGCCGCGTACCCCGCGCCCGCTCCCGTACCGCACCCTCGCCTCGGTCGCCGACATCACCGCCGGCCACGACGAGCAGACCCTGCGCATCCTGACCGACCTCGACCCGGCCAACCCCGTCACCACCCTCGACGAGGTCCGGCCGCGTCTCGACCGCGCCGAGAACTGGATCACCACCCAGGTCCCGGCCGACCAGCGCACCATCGTCCGCGACGAGCCCGACGCCGACATCCTCGGCTCCCTCGACGACGACGGCCGCGAGTCGCTGCGCCTGCTCCTCGCCGGCCTCGACACGCACTGGTCGCTCGACGGCCTGACCACCCTGGTCTACGGCGTCCCGAAGGTGATGGCCGGCCTCGACGCCGACGCCAAGCCGACCCCGGAGCTCAAGGTCGCGCAGCGCTCGTTCTTCGCGCTGCTCTACAAGCTCCTCGTCAGCCGCGAGACCGGACCGCGTCTGCCCACCCTGCTCCTCGCGGTGGGCGCGGACCGCGTGCGCAAGCTGCTCGGCGCCTGACGGTCCACTCCGTACGAAGCCTGAGGGCCGCTCTCCCGGACGACGGGAGGGCGGCCCTCAGGCATGTGACCGGCGGGTGGGGACGGGTTACGGGGTGGCGATCGCCTTGAGCTGCCGCTCGACGTCCTCGCGCAGGCGCGGCGTGATCCGGCCGAGGAGCGCGATCCGGCGCGGGTCCTGCGGGCCGTACCGCTCCGTGAGGAGCTCGACGAGCAGTTCGTCGCCGGGGAACGCGTCGTACTCCTCCGCGTAGGTGCGCAGGGTGGAGCGGACCGCGTCGATGAAGTCGCTCTTCGCCTGCTGCTCCGGCTCCGGCTCGTGCATCGGCTCCCGCACCGCCTCCTGACCAGGCTCGGCCTGGGCGGCGGCCTGCGGGGCCTGGAAGGCCTGCTCAGGCTGCTGGACCGGCCGGCCCTGCTGGTCCAGGGCCTCCGGCGCGGCCGGGTCGTACCCGCCCTGGTACGGCTTCTGCATCATCCCCCGCGGGAACCACGGGTTGCCCGCGGCGTCCTGACCCTGGACCTGGCCCTGGACCTGACCCTGGATCCGCTCCGGGAACTGGATCTCCTCCTGGACCTGGAAGTTCTCGGGCACCGGGCCCGCCTCCAGGGGAACCCCCACCGGGACCGGCATCGGCATCGGCTGGGGCGCCTGAGCGGGGTCGGCCTGCTGCTGACCCGGCATCATCACGGGCGCCTGCGGCTGCTGCGGGCCCTGAACCGGCGGCTGGACCTGCTGTGCTTGGACCTGCTGAGCCTGAGCCGGGGCCTGGCCCTGAACCGGGGCCTGGAGCCGCTCCTGACCCGCCGTCATCGCCGCCATGGCCCCCGCGGGATCCGCCTGCGCGACCGGAGCCGCCTGCGTCACGGGAGCCGGAGCCGCGGGAGCGGCCGGAGCCACGGCGGCCACCGCCGCCACCGGCGCCGCGGTCAGCTCGGGAGTCGCGGATGTCTCGGGAGCCGCCGGCAGCAGCACCGGTTCCACCCCGGCCGCCGCGAGCCCCGCCCCCGCCGTATCCGCCAGCGGGACACCGTACTTCGCGAGCCGCAGCGGCATCAGCGCCTCCACCGGCGCCTTCCGCCGCCACGCCCGGCCGAACCGGGCCTGCAGCCGCGCCTGGTAGATCAGCCGGTCCTGCTCCAGCTTGATGACCTCGTCGTACGACCGCAGCTCCCACAGCTTCATCCGCCGCCACAGCCGGAACGTCGGCACCGGCGAGAGCAGCCAACGCGTCAGTCGCACGCCCTCCATGTGCTTGTCGGCCGTGATGTCCGCGATCCGGCCCACCGCGTGCCGCGCCGCCTCGACGGCGACCACGAACAGCACCGGGATCACCGCGTGCATGCCCACACCCAGCGGGTCGGGCCAGGCCGCGGCGCCGTTGAAGGCGATGGTCGCCGCCGTCAGCACCCAGGCGGTCTGCCGCAGCAGCGGGAAGGGGATCCGGAGCCACGTCAGCAGCAGGTCCAGCGCGAGCAGCACACAGATGCCCGCGTCGATGCCGATGGGGAAGAAGTAGGAGAACGTGCCGAAACCCTTGGCGAGGGCGAGCTCGCGCACCGCCGCGTACGACCCGGCGAAACCGATCCCGGCGATGATCAACGCACCCGCGACGACCAAGCCGATGAGTATCCGGTGTGTGCGTGTCAGCTGCATCGCGGCCACCCGCGATCCCCTCCCGTCGATCGACAACTCGCGGCCCACAGACTGGCACACGCGTACGAGGCCCGGCCCTCGGGGGAGGGGCGGGCCTCGTACAAAAGGGCATATAAGGCTACTTGTTGGCTGCCTCGACCGCCGCCACGGCCTCCTTCGCGGCCTTCAGCGCGCCGTCCACGATCCACTTGTCGGACGGCGTCTTCGAACCCGCGTAACCCGCGCCGTTGTACGTCACCAGCGCCACGACGTTGCCCGTCCGCGCCACCACCGACGCGTACTGGAAGTCCTCGTCGGTCTTGCGCAGCTTGTACGTCACCGTCTCGGCCTTCTCGCCGACACCGGACGCCTCGGAGGTCTTCGCGTCCTTCGCGCCCTCCGCCTTCTGGGCCTTGGCGAGTTCCTTGGTGTAGTTCCCCGCGGCGCGCTCCTGCCCGCTGCCGAGCGTGGCGTCCGACTCGTAGCGGTAGAGCGAGACGTCGAGCCAGCGGTAGTTCGACCCCTTGGTGCCCTTGTCCTCCAGGCCGTTCCAGGCGCAGCCGCCACGGTTGTTGAGGTCGCTGGACGCGGCCGCCGTGCCCTTCTTGCTCTTCGCCTTCGGCACCAGCTCCTCGACCGTCTTCGACGAGACGGCCTTGCAGACGTCCGGCAGCTTCGCGAACTTCGCCGGCTCGACCGCCTTCTTCGTCGGCGCCGCCGACGACGGGGCGGCGGAGGCGCCGGCCGAGGACGCGGCCTTGTCCGGGCTGGAACCCTTGTCCGTGGAGGAGTCGGAGCCGGAGGAGCATCCGGCGGCGACGAGCATCACCGGGACGGCGGCGCAGGCGAGGACACGGGACAGGCGCGGAGCTGATCGGTGCATAGTTCCTTCAGTCGCTTGGGCAGTCGCTTGGGCGGCCGGCGGCCGGGCGGCCGCGGTACGCCGACACGTTACGTGGTCCGGCGCCGGTCACGGATCGGAGGCGGCCGGTCACTCCTCCAGGCGCTCGGCCAGCAGCCCGGCCAGATTCCGCGCCTTGTCCTGCAGTTCCTCGCGGTCGAGGGCCTTGCCGGAGGACTCGGTCTGCTCCTCGTAGGAGACGGTGACGATGACGTTGGATGTGCGGAACACCACGCTCACGAGCCGCCGCTCGCCCGACGGACCCGCGGCCAGCAGGGCGTCGTCGAGGTACGCCACGTCGCCGAGGCCGTCGAGGGCGCGCGGCTCCAGACCGGTGTCCGCGGCACCGGGCGTACCGTCACCCGCCTTGCCGCCGTGGGCGGGCGGGGTCGTCGGGGCCTCGGGGCCGTACGGGGCGTGCTCCGGCTGGTCGCCGGCGAGCGTGGTGACCGCGTCCGAGGCGGCGCCCTCGTCGGTGGCGGGGTGGGCGGCCGTACCGGCGGGCGCGCCGGCCGAGGGGGACACCGGCGGCTGTGACGCGGTCGGGGTGGTGGTCGGTGACGGGGCGATCCCGGCGATGCCCTGCTTGCGCGCGTACACCTGCTGGGCGCGGTCGTCGTCGCTGACCGTCGTGTCGTAGGAGACGACCCGTTCGATGTCGAGGCTCAGCCGGTGCGTGGCCTCCGGCCCGGTCGACTTCCAGCTGCACCCCACCCGCCGGTCGGTGTCGAAGGTGGCGGCGGAGGTGCCGCGGTAGGCCCGGTCGCGTTCGGCGTCGGGCAGGCCGGCGGCGCCGGGCAGCAGGTCCTTGAGGGTGGCGGGCGGTACCGCGGCGCAGGGGTCGAAGAGCGTGCGGTAGCGGCCGGGCGGCGCGGCCGAGACCGACGCGGCGGGGCCCGCCTTGGAGTCGATGGCGTCGGCGCCCCCCGTCGGACCGGAGGAGCATCCGGTCAGGGCGAGCCCGAGACCGAGGGTGAGGGCGGCCGCGGAGAGTGCCGCGGGCCCGGTCCGGCCGGGTACGTACGCCTTGCGCTGCACGATCCCAGGCTCCCTTCTCCCGGAGGAATCCCCCGAAAACTGTTTGCCGCCCTGTCGGGCGCGATGAGAACAATGTGTATCGCACGCATGGCCGTTGATGCCGGTCCGCGGTCGCCTGTACGGGCTTTGGCTCCGGTTTTTGCGTTATCAGGCTTATCGGGGGAATCGAGGAAGTATGTCGTACATAGAGGTACCGGGCGCGAAGGTGCCCATCCGCATGTGGGCGGATCCCGCCTCCGTCGAGGAAGGCGCGATGCGCCAGCTCCAGAACACGGCCACCCTGCCGTGGATCAAGGGCCTCGCCGTGATGCCGGACGTGCACTACGGCAAGGGAGCGACGGTCGGCTCGGTGATCGCGATGCACGGGGCGGTCTGCCCGGCGGCGGTCGGCGTGGACATCGGCTGCGGCATGTCCGCGGTCAAGACCTCGCTGACCGCGAACGACCTCCCCGGCGACCTCTCCCGCCTCCGCTCCAAGATCGAACAGGCTATCCCGGTCGGCCGCGGCCTCCACCGCGAGATGGTGGACCCGACCCGCCTGTACGCCTTCCCGACGACGGGCTGGGGGGATCTGTGGTCGCGCTTCGACGGGGTGGCGGACGCGGTGAAGTTCCGTCGCGAGCGGGCGGAGAAGCAAGCCGGAACCCTAGGATCGGGTAATCATTTTATTGAAGTTTGTCTCGATGAGTCCGGTTCTGTCTGGCTCATGCTGCACTCGGGCTCGCGGAACATCGGCAAGGAACTGGCCGAGTACCACATCGGCGAGGCGCAGAAGCTGCCCCACAACCAGGGTCTCGTCGACCGCGACCTCGCCGTCTTCGTCTCGGACACCCCGCAGATGGTGGCCTACCGGAACGACCTCTTCTGGGCGCAGGAGTACGCGAAGTACAACCGCGCGATCATGATGGCGCTGTTCCAGGAGGTCCTCCGCCGGGAATTCCGCAAGGCGAAGGTCACCTTCGACCCGGTGATCTCCTGCCACCACAACTACGTGGCGGAGGAGCGCTACGAGGGGATGGACCTACTGGTCACCCGCAAGGGCGCGATCCGGGCCGGCTCCGGGGAGTACGGGATCATCCCGGGATCGATGGGCACGGGTTCGTTCATCGTGAAGGGGCTCGGCAATGCGGCGTCCTTCAACTCGGCCTCGCACGGGGCCGGCCGTCGGATGAGCCGGAGCGCGGCCAAGCGGCGGTTCTCCACGCGCGACCTGGAGGAGCAGACGCGGGGCGTGGAGTGCCGCAAGGACTCCGGAGTCGTGGACGAGATCCCGGGCGCCTACAAGCCGATCGAGCAGGTCGTGGAGCAGCAGCGGGACCTGGTCGAGGTGGTCGCGAAGCTCAAGCAGGTCGTCAACGTGAAGGGCTGACCCGCGGATGCGCGGGGAGAGGGCCGACGCGGTGCGTCGGCCCTCGGCCGGGATCGCCGTCCCGGCCGAGGGCCGTTGCCGTATGGAGTGGTGCCGACCGTAGAGAGCGGGCCTCGTTCGGCGCCGGGGGGTCCGGGATGGTTCACCCGGTGGCTCAGAGTGCGCGGTGGACCTTGGTGTTGGAGGCCTGGGCGCGGGGGCGGACGACCAGGAGGTCGATGTTGACGTGCGGGGGGCGGGTGCAGGCCCAGGTGACGGTGTCGGCGACGTCGTCGGCGGTGAGGGGTTCGGCCACGCCCGCGTAGACCTTGGCGGCCTTGTCGGTGTCGCCGTTGAAGCGGGTGGTGGCGAACTCCTCGGTCTTGACCATGCCCGGGGCGATCTCTATGACGCGGACCGGAGTGCCGACGATCTCCAGGCGGAGGGTCTCGGCGAGGACGTGGGAGCCGTGCTTGGCGGCGACGTAGCCCGCGCCGCCCTCGTAGGTGCCGTGGCCCGCGGTGGAGGAGACGACCACGACCGTGCCGTCGCCGCTCGCGGTGAGGGCGGGGAGCAGGGCCTGGGTCATGTGGAGGGTGCCGAGGACGTTGACCTCGTACATCCGGCGCCAGTCGGCGGGGTCGCCGGTGGCGACGGGGTCGGCGCCGAGGGCGCCGCCGGCGTTGTTGACGAGGACGGCGAGGGTGCGGAAGGCGGTGGCGAACTCGTCGACGGCGGCGCGGTCGGTGACGTCGAGGGTGTACGCGGTGGCCTGGTGGCCGGCCTCGTTGATCTCGGCGGCGAGGGCCTCGATACGGTCCGTGCGGCGGGCGGTGAGGACGACGCGGTAGCCCGCGGCGGCGAGCTGTCGGGCGGTGGCCGCGCCGATGCCGCTGCTGGCTCCGGTGACGACGGCGATGGGCTGGGCGGCGGCGGTCATGACGTGCTCCTGGCGCGGGGTGGTCGGTGGCCTCGGTGGGCCTGGTCAGGATAGGACGGGGCGTTCCGGCGAGGTCAGTGGCCGCGGGGCGCGTACATGATGACGGCCATGCCGGCGAGGCAGACGAGGGCGCCGGTGACGTCCCAGCGGTCGGGGCGGTAGCCGTCGGCGACCATGCCCCAGGCGATCGAGCCGGCCACGAAGACGCCGCCGTAGGCGGCGAGGACGCGGCCGAACTCGGCGTCGGGCTGGAGGGTGGCGACGAAGCCGTAGACGCCGAGGGCGAGGACGCCGGCGCCGATCCAGATCCAGCCGCGGTGTTCCCGTACGCCTTGCCAGACGAGCCACGCGCCGCCGATTTCGAAGAGGGCGGCGAGGACGAAGAGCAGGGCGGAGCGGGCGATCAGCATGAGGGAAGGGTGCCATGGGGCGTCCGGCCGACGGGTGGCCGGCCGGGACGGCGCCCTGGTTCCCCGGTGCTGCTCGGGTGCTGCTCCGGTGTTGCTCCGATACGGCCGCGGGCCGTCAGCGGAGTGCGGCGGTGTAGCCGTCGGGGCGGACCAGGAGGGTGTCGCGGCGGGCCGGGTTCGACCAGGTGGCGCGGATGAGCCGGTCAGGGGCGACGGGGGTCGAGGGCGGCGGGACGGGGGCGGTGCCCTCGGGGGCGACGAGGACGAAGCGGCCCTCGCGCAGCAGCTCGTACAGCCGGCCCTCGCGGAGTTTCAGGTCGGGGACCCGGTGGGTGTCCCGGTCGTAGGCGATGCCGATGCCGGTGACCTGGCCCATGGCGTACGAGGTGACGGGCCGGACGTGGGCGAGGACGCGGGCGGAGACGCCGCGGGCGGCGCGCTGGAGCGGGGTGCGGGCGATGGCGAGGCGGATGAGGGCGCCGCTGCTGCGCAGGACCTGGGTGCCGACCGGGTGCCGTTCGGCCTGGTAGCTGTCGAGGAGGGCGCCGGGGTCGGGTGCCTCGCCGTGGAGGACGGCGGCGAGTTTCCAGGAGAGGTTGGCGGCGTCCTGGAGGCCGGTGTTCATGCCCTGGCCGCCGGCGGGGGAGTGGACGTGGGCGGCGTCTCCGGCGAGGAAGACGCGGCCGGCGCGGTAGGCGGGGGCCTGGCGTTCGTCGCTGTGGAAGCGGGAGAGCCAGCGGGCGTCGTGCATGCCGTGGTCGGTGCCGAAGGCGCGGAGGACGATCCCTCGGAGTTCGTCCAGCTCCACGGGTTCGCTGTCGGGGACCTGGCGCGAGCGGTCCCAGCCCATGACCCGGTACCAGCCGTCGCCGAAGGGGATGACCACGGCGAAGGAGTCGCCGCCGGAGGAGAGGGTGAGGGCCGCGGGGGGTGTGTCGGTGAGGCGGACGTCGGCGAGGACGAGGGAGCGGATCACGGCGCCGCCGGGGAAGGGCAGGCCGATGGCGCGGCGTACGGCGCTGCGGACGCCGTCGGTGCCGACGAGGTAGCGGGCGCGGAGCGTGCGGGACCGGGGCTGGTCCTGGGGCTGGTCCGAGGGGCCGGCGGCGCCTTCGGACGTGGCGCCTTCGGATGTGGTGGCGAGGTCGGCGGTGACGGAGTCGGCGTCCTGGCGGAGGCCGCGCAGTTCCGTGTCGTACCGGATGTCGGCGCCGGCGGCCCGGGCGCGGTCTTCGAGGAGGCGCTCGACCTCGTACTGCGGGGTGACGAGCACGTACGGGAAGCGGGTCCGCAGGTGGGAGAGGTCGAAGGTGACCCGGCCGAACATCTCCAGCTGGTCGAGGCAGGTGCCGGTGGCGAGGAGCGGTTCGGCGAGGCCGCGGGCGTCGAGCTGTTCGAGGGTGCGGGCGTGGACGGCGAAGGCGCGGGTCGTGTTGCTGACGGCGGGGCCGCGGCGCTCGACGAGGGTGACGCGCAGGCCGGACGCGGCGAGGTCGCCCGCGAGCAGGAGTCCGGTGGGTCCGGCGCCGACGACGAGGACGTCGGTGTCGTAGCCGCGGTCGTCGGCGGTCGCGGGGGTGGTGGTGGCGCGGGTGGTGACGGTGGGGCCGATGGTGCTCATCACTGCCTCCAGGGATGTCTACACTCGTTGGCCAACATGTGTGGGTCAACACTTGTTGGCAAGCGTAGATCCGGCGTCACTGGAATGTCAACGCTTGTTGGCCTACAGTCGTGGGCATGACCACCGCACGCCGCTCCGACGCCACCCGTTCCGCGATCATCGAGGCCGCCCGCGAGCGCTTCGCCGCCGACGGATACGAGCGCGCGACCATCCGGGCCATCGCCCGCGACGCGGGGATCGACCCGTCGATGGTCATGCGCTACTACGGCAACAAGGAGGGGCTGTTCGCGGCGGCCACCGCCATCGAGCTGGAGATCCCCGAGCTGAGCGGGATGCCCGCCCGGCACATCGGCACGGCGCTCGTCGAGCACTTCCTCGACCGCTGGGAGCGCGACGACGTGCTCACGGGGCTGCTGCGCGCCGGGGTCACCAATGCCGCCGGCACCGAGCGGATGCGGGAGATCTTCGCCGAACAGCTGGTCACGATCGCCCAGGGCACCTGCCCCGTGCCGGCCGAGGCACCCGGCCGGGCCGCCCTCGTGGCCTCACAGATCCTCGGCATGGCGCTCGCCCGCTACGTGCTGCGGCTCGCGCCCGCCGCCGAGATGCCCCGCGAGGAGGTCGTCGCCTGGCTGGGGCCGACGATCCAGCGCTATCTGACCGCCGAGACGCCGTAAGGGCGTAAACGGGGCCGGTACGGGCTCAGCGCGCGCCCGCGCCGCCGAACTCGCGGACCGCGTCCGTGACGATCGCCTCCAAGCGGGCGTGGTGCGCCCCGCGCCAGTACACCCGGCCGCACTCCACGCACCGGGCGAACACGTCGTACGTCTTCTCCGTGCCGTGCTCCAGCCGGTCGCGCACCGCGTCCTTGTCGGCCTCGGTCAGCGGCCCGTTGCACGCCGTGCAGCGGGTCCAGGGCGCGAGCGGCGGCGCGAAGCGTTCGAGGACGTCGCGCAGTTGCTCGTCCGGCTGGTCGCTGTAGATGTACGCGCCGGCCCACAGCTCGCGGCGGCGCAGCAGCCCGCGGTCCCGGGACAGCATCACGCGCCGCTCCTTCGCGGAGAGCGCGGCGAGCGCCGGGTCGCCGATGTCCTCGCTCTCGTACGCGGCGTCGACGCCGAGCAGCCGCAGCCGTCGGGCCAGTGTGCCGAGGTGCACGTCGAGCAGGAAGCGCAGCGGGGCGCCGGGCACCGGCTGGGGGCGTACGACGTCCTCCACGTCGACCGTCTCGCCGGCCGCCGGGACGTGCGAACGGTCCACCGGTCTGCCGTCCACGAGCAGCCGTCCCGCCTCGGTGAGAGGCACGCCCAGGGACTCCACCACATGACCGAGCGACGAGGCGCCGTCGGTGGCCAGCGCGGTGTGTCCCGCGCGGCGGTCCGCGGGGACGAACAGGCGCAGGGCGGGGGCGAAGCCGATGTGGATCTCCGGACCGTTCACGGGGACAGGATCGCACCGCCCGGCCCCGCGCGGCCAGGGATTTCGGCGCGGGCCCCCGCGCCGGCTCCCGCTCCGGCTCCCACTCCGGCTCCGGCTCCCGCTCCGGCCCCGGCGCCGCGCGGTACGGTCCCCGCATGAAGATCATCGAGATCGAGCCCGGCGACCCGCGCCTGGAGAGCGAGATCCTGCCGGTGCTGCGCGAGCTGCGGCCCCACCTCACGGCCGGGCTGCTGTACGACGTCTACGCCGAGGGCCACCCCCAGGGTCTGCGCTTCACCGCCGCGTACGCCGAGGACGGGACGTGCGCGGGCGTCGCGGGCTGGCGGATCATCGCGACCACCAGCTCCCTGAAGAAGCTGTACGTGGACGATCTGGTGACCCGGGAGACCGTCCGCTCCACCGGCGTCGGCCACGCGCTGCTCGCCCATCTGGAGACCCGCGCGCGCGAGGCCGGCTGCCACGAACTCGACCTGGACTCCGGCACGCACCGCACCGGCGCCCACCGGTTCTACCTCCGCGAGCGCCTCGACATCGTGGCCTTCCACTTCAGCCGCGAGCTCAAGCCTTTGGGGCAGCCGTAGGAGTTCCGGGGTACGCGGTCGGAGGAACCCCGACGGTCGCCGTGAAGTCCCGGACGAGATGGGCCTGGTCGCTGTAGCCGAGGTCGGCGGCGAGGCGGGCCCAGTCCGGGGGCGGGGCGGGGGTGTCCGCGGGGCCGGGTTCGGCGTGTTCCAGGGCCTCGTGGACCCGGTAGCGCAGGATGACCCACTTGGGGCCGACGCCCACGTAGCCGGCGAAGAGCCGCTGGAGCGAGCGCGCGGACAGTCCGGCGGTACGGGCGAGCGCGGACACCCGCCGGACCGTACGGTCCGTCCGGACCAGCTCCACCAGGGCCATCGCCTCCTCGGCCGCCGGGTCGGGGACCGGTCCGCGGGCCAGCAGGAAGGCGTCGAGGGCCGCCACGCGCGCGGGGTCGTCGGTCTCGTCGTCAGGAGCGCCGGGAGTGCCCGGAGTGCCCGGAGCGCCGGGAGTGCCCGGAGCGCCGGGCGCGCCGAGGGCACCGGGGTCCAGGATCGCGGCCGCCTCGCGCGCGTCCGTGCCGGGGAACGCCTCGGCGAGCGGGGCCAGCCGGCCCGTCCAGTGGGTGACCGGGTGGTCGGGTGCGAAGGGGCGGAAGCCGCCCGGCCGGAACTGCACGCCGCTGGCCCGCCCCGTACCGGCGAGCACGCGCGTGTACAGGCCGTCGGCGACGCCCGAGACGACCCCGGTGGCGGGGGTGTCCGCCTGCCGCTCGAAGACGACGTTCACGGACGGGTGCGGGACGACCCGGGACGGGTACGGTTCCGGCAGGTCCCAGTCGATCAGCCAGTAGTGCTCCAGATACGGGCGGAGCGCGGGCGCCGGCGTGTGGCGGCGGAAGCGGACGCGGGCGAACAGCGTGGCGGCGTCCACGATGCCCCGGGTGTCGCGTCGCGGGCCTGGGGCGGTCATGCGCCCATGTTTTTCGATCTGGCGGGTTTGTTCAAGCCGGGGCGGCGCGGAGCTGCTTAGCGTCGGGTTCATGACGTACGACCACGACCACGACCACGACTCCGACCTCCGCGCCCCCGCGAGCCGTCCCCTCTCCGGGCTGCTCGGCACCGCCGCCGCCCACGCCGTCCCCCTGGTGCACGGCATCGCCGACGACCGGCTGGGCGCGCCGACGCCCTGCGCCGAGTACGACGTCCAGGGGCTGCTCGACCACCTCTTCGAGGTCGTCGTGAACTTCCGGCTGCTCGCCGCCAAGGAGTCCGCCGACTTCTCCGGCACGTTCGGCCGGCTCGCCACCGGCCCCGGCTGGCGGGACCGGTTCGAGACGGAGACGGCGAAGCTGGTCGACGCCTGGGCGGCGCCCGGCGCGGAGGAGGGGACGACCGGGCAGATGGGGATGCCGGCCCGGACGGTCGGCGCGATGGCGCTGCTCGACCTGACCGTGCACGGGTGGGACCCGGCCCGGGCGACCGGCCGGGCCTTCGCCCCGGACCCGGCGGTCGTGGACGAGCTGACCGGGGTGGTGGCGGAGCCGGCGCCGAACGCGCGGCGGATGAACGTGTTCGGGGAGCCCGTGGAGCCGCCCGCCGGGGCGAGCGCGTTCGAGCGGCTGCTCGCGGCGACGGGCCGCGACCCCCGGGCGTAGCACCGCCACCTCGCGCGCGTAGGCCCTTCGTTCCCCCGCGCGCGCGGAGAGCCGCCCGCCCGCTACGGCAGCCGGGCCCGCAGCGAGGCCGCGAACTCCTCCGCGCGGGCGAGCTGGGCGTGCAGTTCCGCGACGCGTTCGGTGGCGGCCTGTTCGTAGCCGCGGACGAGGGCGACGAGGGCCCCGCGGGTGGGCGGGTCCAGTTCGCCGGGGGTGTCGGGGACGTCGGCGGCGAGCCGGTCCACGGCGCTGAGCAGGTCGCGGGTCTCGTCGAGGGTGAAGCCGAGCGGCTTCATCCGGCGGATCACCATCAGGCGGGCGACGTCGGCGTCCGTGTAGAGCGGGAAGCCGCCCTCGGAGGCCGTGGACGGGACGACCAGGCCGCAGTCCTCGTACTGGCGGATGGTGCGCAGGGGCAGTTCCGTCAGGACCGCGACCTCGCCGATCTGCAGGGGTCGCGCCGCGGACCGGCTCGCCGTGCCGCTCGCCGTGCCACTCGCCGTGCCCGTCACCGGGCCGCTCGTCGTGCCGTTCCTGCCGCTCCGGTCGCTCGTCGTGCTGCTCGCGGGGATCACCACATCGCGTCCTCTCTCGCGCGGGGCCGGGGCGCCGGCGGGCGCGGCGGCCGCGTATTACATCCGATTCGTCCTAACTTCAGCACTTATGAGAGCTGGAAACGTGGCGAAACGCCTGCTGGTCGGACGTCCGTTGGACAGCGCCCGGCTCGGCGACACCCTGCTGCCCAAACGGCTCGCCCTGCCGATCTTCTGCAGCGACCCGCTCTCCTCCGTCGCCTACGCCACCGAGGAGATCCTGCTGATCCTCGCCCTCGGCGGCCTGGCCGTGCTGCATCTGGCCTGGTGGGCGGCGGCCGGCATCGTCGTGCTGCTGCTCGTGGTCGTCGCCTCGTACCGGCAGACCTGCTACGCCTATCCGGGCGGCGGCGGGGCCTATGTCGTCTCGTCCGAGAACCTCGGTACGACGGCGGCTCTCACCGCCGCCGGCGCGCTGCTCATCGACTACGTGATGACCGTCGCCGTCTCCGTCGTCTCCGGGGTCGCCGCCCTCACCTCGGCCGCGCCCGCCCTGCACGACCAGGCGACGATCCTGTCGGCGGCCGCCGTGGCCCTGCTGGCGTGGATGAATCTGCGCGGAGTGCGCGAGTCCGGGCGCTGGTTCGCCGTCCCCACCTACGCCTTCATCGGCGTGATCTACCTGATGTTCGCGGTCGCGGCGGTCCGCATGGCGACCGGCACCACCCCGCGCGCCGAATCCGCCGGGCTGCCGGTCGAGCAGGTGTCCGTGTACTCCGGCCTCGCCCTCGTCCTGCTCGGCCTGCGCGCCTTCGCGTCCGGCTGTACGGCGCTCACCGGCGTCGAGGCGATCAGCAACGGCGTGCCCGCCTTCCGGAAGCCGAAGAGCCGTAACGCCGCCATGACCCTGGCGGTCATGGGCGGCTTCTCCGCGACGATGTTCTTCGGCATCACGACGCTCGCCATGCTCTACGACGTCCACATCGCCGAGGACCCCACCCAGCTGGGCCTTCCGCCCGGAACGCCGACCGCGACCGCCCTCGCCCAGATCGGCCGCGCCACCTTCGGCGACTGGCACGTCCTCTTCTACGCCCTCCAGGCCGTCACCGCGGGCGTCCTCGTCCTGGCCGCCAACACCGCCTTCAACGGCTTCCCGATGCTCGCGTCCGTCCTGGCCCGCGACGGCTTCGCGCCGCGCCAGCTCGTGCACCGCGGCGACCGGCTCGTGCACTCCAACGGCGTCCTGCTGCTCGCCCTGACCGCGATCGCCCTCATCGTCGCGTTCAACGCCAACCTGACCCGGCTGATCCAGCTCTACATCATCGGCGTCTTCGTCTCCTTCACGCTGTCCCAGTCCGGCATGGTCCGGCACTGGCGGCGTGAACTCGCCAACCCGGTCGCCCACCTGACCCGGCGTGAGCGCCGCCGCATCGTGCGCCGCCTCACCATCAACGGCTTCGGCGCCTGTCTCACCTCGGTCGTGCTGGTGATCGTCCTCATCAGCAAGTTCACGCACGGCGCGTGGATCGTCGTCATCGCGATGCCGCTGCTGTTCGCCGGCATGAAGAGCGTGCGCCGGCATTACGACACGGTCGCCGCCGAGGTCGCGATCGCGCCCGGCGCCCACCCACGGCCGCTCGCCGAGAACCACGTCCTGGTCCTGGTGTCCACCGTCAACGCGCCGAGCCTGCGTGCCTTGTCCTATGCCAAGACGCTCAAGCCCGCGTCCCTCACCGCGCTCACCGTCGCCGAGGACCCGGCCGAGGCGGAGGTGCTGCGGGCCGGCTGGGAGGCGCACGAGATCGACGTACCGCTGCGGGTGCTGAGCACCCCGTACCGCTCGATCGTCCAGCCGCTGCTGCGGCACATCCGCGAGGCGCCGGAGCGCGGCGCGGACTCGGTGGTCTCGGTCGTGATCCCCGAGTACGTGGTCGGCCACTGGTGGGAGCAGCCGCTGCACAACCAGACCGCGCTCCGGCTCAAGGCCCGGCTGCTGTTCATGAAGAACGTCGTCGTCATCGACGTCCCCTACCGCCTGGCCTCGGCCCGCGAACTGGCCGCGGAGCGTGCGAAGGCCGCGGCGCGGGAGGAGTAGCGGTGGAGCCTAAGCGGTGGACCCTAGGGCCTTTCTTTTGGGTCAGGCTGGATCAGGGAGCGGGGTCCGGTGCGTGTGATCGCAAGGCGGAGGAGGGAGACAACGCGGTGGGGGTACCTCCCGTGCCCGAAGGGCTACGGGGGAGTTGGCGACCGACGACAACGCGGCGAGCGCGCGTGCCGGGGCACGCGAGCCCAGCAAGATCCGAAAGAGAGGCCCTAAGGCCAGACGAGGCAGTACGGCTGGTGGCCCGCCTCGTGGAGGCGGTGGGAGAAGTCCTGCCACTCGTGCAGCAGCCGGTAGACGTTGAAGGCGTCCTGCGGGCCGCCGCGGTCGGGGACGGTGGACCAGATGAAGGCGGCGGCGCCGACCGACTCCTCGCCGATGTCGCGCAGCGGGTCGACCGCCGTCATCGGGAGCTTCACGACCGCGTAGTCCGGGTGCAGGACGACGAGTTCCAGCGGAGGGACCTTGTGCAGGGGCATGCCCTGGATGCCGGTGAGGACCATCGCCGCTATCGTCTCGGGCTTGATCCGGGTGAACATGCCGCCCATGCCCAGCTCGTCGCCGCCCAGTTCCTCGGGGCGCATCGAGATCGGGACACGGGCCGCGGTCGCGCCGTCGGGCGCGCCGAAGTACTTGTAGGTCACGCCCAGCCCACTCCTGCCGGTCCCGGTCAGCGGTACGCCGAGCCGGCTCGGCTCGCGCGTCTCCCGTACCTCGTCCCGCACCTCGTACGGCTCGCGCAGCTCGTACGGCTCGCGCAGCTCGTACGTCTCACGCGTCTGCCGCGGCTCATGGGCTTCGCGCGTCTCCCGCGCCTCGTGGATCTCGCGCGCCTCATGGACGTCACGGGCCTCGTGCCGCTCGTGGATCTCGTGCTTCTCGCGTGACTCGCGCGCCTCGCGGAGCTCGAACGGATCGTGCGTATCACGACCCTCACGGCCCTCGCGGCTCTCACGACCCTCACGTGCCTTCTGCGCCTCCCGGGCCTCGCGCGCCTCCCGGGCCGCCCTGGCCCGGCGGGCGCGGGCACGGCCGAGCCGCGAGTCGTCCGAAATGGCTGAATCCGATCCGTTCTCCCCAGCCGAACCGGCCGACGACGCACCGCCGGCACCGATCCCGCCGCTCCGTACGGCGTCCGCGGCGGGCCACGGGTCGCTCACCCACGGGTCGGCAGGCCGCGACTCGTTGGCCCGCGGCTCGTTCGTACGCGGCTCGCTGGCCCGCGGTTCGTTCGTACACGGTTCGTTCGTCCGAGGCTCGTTCGCGCGCGGCTCGTTGGCCCGCGTGCCGTCACCCGTCCGTGAATCCCCCGACCGCGAATCGCCCGTCCTCGGATCACCGTTTCGTGGATCGCCGGAGCGCGAGTCGCCGGTCCGCGGCTCGTTCGCCCTCGGTTCTTCCGTCCGCCGGCGCCGGTGCCTCCCCCGCCGGACAGGATCGGGACCCAGGTCGTCGGTCCCCTCGCCCGGTCCGCCACCGCGATGCATATCTCCACCCGACTGCTGTTCCAGGCCGCACGACTCCGCGGCGCGACCCGATCATCGTGTCAGTGACCTCCCCCGCGCCCTCGCGGTGAAACACCTGTCCGCAAGATCGCCGTGGCCTCTGACACCATGGAATCCGTGAGCCATCCCTTTGAAGCCCCAGTTTCGCAGACACGGAGCACGCGCGCCCTGGCGTAATTCACAGGGCGCCCACGCCTTCCCGCCGTACCCGCCTCCGACTCGCAGGTCAGGAACACAGTGCCGTATTCATACGAAGCCCCAGTCTCACAGACGCTTTTCGACCGCGCGTCCCTCGTGACGCCCGGCGGCGTGAACTCTCCGGTGCGGGCCTTCCGGGCCGTGGGCGGCACGCCCCGGTTCATGGTGTCCGGCTCCGGCCCGTACCTCACCGACGCGGACGGTCGCGAGTACGTCGACCTGGTCTGCTCGTGGGGCCCGATGATCCTCGGTCACGCGCACCCCGAGGTGCTCGCGGACGTGCAGGCGGCGGTGGCCCGCGGCACCTCCTTCGGTACGCCGGGTGAGGGCGAGGTCGCGCTCGCCGAGGAGATCGTCGCCCGCGTCGAGCCCGTCGAGCAGGTACGCCTGGTGTCGTCCGGCACCGAGGCCACCATGTCCGCGATCCGGCTGGCCCGCGGTTTCACCGGGCGCGCCAAGGTCGTGAAGTTCGCCGGCTGCTACCACGGTCACGTGGACGCGCTGCTCGCCGCGGCCGGCTCCGGCGTGGCCACCTTCGGCCTGCCCGACACGCCCGGTGTGACCGGCGCCCAGGCCGGCGACACCATCGTGCTGCCGTACAACGACCTGGAGGCGGTCCGGGCCGCGTTCGCCGCGCACCCGGGCGAGATCGCCTGTGTGATCACCGAGGCGTCGCCGGGCAACATGGGCGTCGTCCCGCCGCTGCCCGGCTTCAACCAGGGGCTCGCGGACGCCTGCCGGGAGAACGGCGCGCTGTACATCTCCGACGAGGTCATGACCGGTTTCCGGACCAGCCGGGCCGGCTGGTACGGCGTCGACGGCGTCCGCCCCGACCTGATGACCTTCGGCAAGGTCATGGGCGGCGGCTTCCCGGCCGCGGCCTTCGGCGGCCGCGCCGACGTCATGGGCCACCTCGCCCCGGCCGGCCCGGTCTACCAGGCCGGCACCCTGTCCGGTAACCCGATCGCGACCGCCGCCGGCCTCGCGCAGCTGCGGCTGCTGGACGAGGCCGCGTACGCGAAGGTGGACGCGGTCTCGGCGGAGATCCGCGGCCTGGTCACCGGCGCGCTGACCAAGGAGGGCGTGGCGCACCGGGTGCAGACCGCGTCCAACATGTTCTCCGTGTTCTTCACCGCCGACGAGGTGCGGAACTACGACGACGCGAAGAAGCAGGAGGCGTTCCGCTTCAACGCCTTCTTCCACTCGATGCTCGCGGACGGCGTCTACCTGCCGCCGTCGGCCTTCGAGTCCTGGTTCGTGTCCACCGCCCACGACGAGCGCGCCATCGAGCGCGTCGCCGCCGCCCTGCCGGCCGCCGCCCGGGCCGCCGCCGAAGCCACGGAGGTCCAGGGATGAGCGAGGCCGGGACGAACGACATCACCGTCGTCCACCTGATGCGGCACGGCGAGGTCCACAACCCCGACGGCGTGCTCTACGGCCGCCGCCCCGGCTACCACCTCTCCGAGCTGGGCCGGCGGATGGCCGACCGGGTCGCCGAGCACCTCGCGGGCCGGGACATCACGCATGTCGTGGCCTCCCCGCTGGAGCGCGCGCAGGAGACGGCCACGCCGATCGCCAAGACGCACGGCCTGGACCTGGCCACCGACGAGCGGCTGATCGAGGCGGCGAACGTCTTCGAGGGCAAGACCTTCGGCGTCGGCGACGGCGCGCTGAAGAAGCCGGCGAACTGGAAGCACCTGACCAACCCGTTCCGGCCGTCCTGGGGCGAGCCGTACGTGGAGCAGGTCGTCCGCATGATGGGCGCCCTCGACGCGGCGAAGGACGCGGCGCGCGGGCACGAGGCGGTGTGCGTGAGCCACCAGCTGCCGATCTGGATCGTGCGCAGCTTCGTGGAGAAGCGCCGGCTGTGGCACGACCCGCGCCGCCGGCAGTGCACGCTCGCCTCGCTGACCTCGTTCACGTACCAGGGCGACAAGATCGTGTCGGTGGGCTACAGCGAGCCGGCCCTCGACCTCGTCCCGGCGCATCTGCGGGCCGGGGCCAAGCCGGTCCCGGGCAAGGCGAAGGCGTTCGGGGCGTAAGGGCTCCGAAGTGCCGGCCTCCTGGGCTCCCGCCTTCGAGGCGTCGGCACGGTGACCCGTGACCGATTCCGTGCGTTCACGCGCGCGTAGGTCACCGCATCTACCCCTGTAGAGAGGGTCAGGTAGAGAGGGTCAGGTAGAGAAGGTCAGGTCAGGCGCATATGCGTCCTGATCACCACAAAGGCGACCGGGAATGAGCCAGATCCCGGTCGCCTTGGAATTTCTGTTCGTATTCCCGGAACCTCCCGCTTCCCTCCGGCATCTCACTGATTGTCGGTTGTATGACGATCGGATTTGATCCGGCGTCGACGGGAATGGGGATGGCATGCGCGGGACGAGCGGGGACAGCGGAGTCAGCCGGAGGAGGCTGCTCGGAGCGGGGGTCGGCGCGGCCGCCGCGCTCGGGATAGCCGGGTGCGGGATCGGCGACCAGGACGGGGCGGGGCGTTCCGGTCCGGGCCGGGGTGGCGACGCGTCCGGATCGGGCACCTCCGCCTCGCCCACCGAGAAGGACGCCAAGCCCATCGGCGACGGTTCCACCGCGGACACCGGCAAGCAGCCCAACCAGCCCGACGCCCCCGTACGCCTGGAACCCGGCCAGACCCCGCCCCAGTTCGTGATCTTCTCCTGGGACGGCGCCGGCGAGGTCGGCAACGGCCTCTTCCCCCGCTTCCTGGAGCTCGCCAAGCAGCACGACGCGGCGATGACCTTCTTCCTCTCCGGCATCTATCTTCTGCCCGAGTCGAAGAAGAACCTCTACCGCCCGCCGAACAACCGCGTCGGCGCCTCCGACATCGGCTACCTGACCGACGACCACATCAAGCAGACCCTGAAGTACGTCCGTCAGGCGTGGCTCGAAGGCCACGAGATAGGCACCCACTTCAACGGCCACTTCTGCGCCGGCTCCGGCTCCGGCGCCAACTGGACCCCCGCCCAGTGGCAGAACGAGATCGACCAGGCCATCGGCTTCGTCACCCAGTGGAAGACCAACTCCGGCTGGGACGACCTCGACCCGCTGCCCTTCGACTACAAGAAGGAACTCGTCGGCGGCCGCACCCCCTGCCTGCTCGGCCAGGACAACCTGCTGCCCACCGCCAAGCGCCTCGGCTGGCGTTACGACGCCAGCTCGCCCGGCGGCCGGCAGACGTGGCCGGTCAAGCGCGGCGGCGTCTGGGACCTGCCGCTGCAGGCCGTGCCGTTCCCCGGCCACAGCTTCGAGGTCCTGTCGATGGACTACAACATGCTCGCCAACCAGTCCAAGAACTCCACCCAGGGCGTGCCCGCCCGCTACCCCGGCTGGCGCAAGCAGGCCACCGGGGCGTACCTGGCCGGATTCAACCGGGCGTACGAGTCGAACCGCGCGCCCTTCTTCATCGGCAACCACTTCGAGCAGTGGAACGGCGGCATCTACATGGACGCCGTCGAGGAGGCCCTGAAGGGCATGGCCGGGAAGAAGGACGTCCGCCTGGTCTCCTTCAAGCAGTTCACCGACTGGCTGGACGTCCAGGACCCGAAGATCCTGCAGAAGCTGCGTACCCTGGAGGTCGGACAGTCCCCGGCCGGCGGATGGAACACCTTCCTCCGCCCCGAGGCGGGGGCGACGGGCGGCGGCGCCGGCGCGGGGACGAGCGGCTCCGCGGGCGCGACCGGAGCGGCGGGTTCCACCCCCTGAGCGGCGCCTGAGGGGTGCCTGAGAGGCCGTCGAGGGGCCCCGGAAAGACCCGCCGAACGGGGGAACAGATTTAGCCCGTCTTGACAAGGGGCTTTACGGGCACGTAGGGGGGCGCCCAAGATCCGCGAATCGCCCATGCGAAACTTTTCACATGAGCCTTAGCCGTGCCCCTCGTCGCGCCCTGCCGGCGGCCGCACTCGTTGCCGCCGCCGCACTCGCGCTGACCGCGTGCAGCTCCGACTCCAACGGCAAGTCCGGAGGCGGTGGTGGGACCAACTTCGTGACCAGCACGGGCGGCATCTCCACCGTCTCCAAGGGCGAGCGTGCCGCGACCGGCACGCTCGCCGGCAAGACCATCGAGGGCAAGCAGCTCGATGTCGCCGACCTCAAGGGCAAGGTCGTCGTCCTCAACGTCTGGGGCTCGTGGTGCGCGCCCTGCCGGGCCGAGGCTCCGCACTTCGCCAAGACGGCGAAGGACATGAAGGCGAAGGGCGCGAACGTCGAGTTCGTCGGGATCAACACCCGCGACGACGCCGTCGACGACGGGCTCGCCTTCGACAAGGAGTTCGGCATTCCGTACCAGAGTCTCTTCGACCCGTACGGAAAGCTCATCCTCGAAGGGTTCCCCAAGGGCACCCTGAATCCGCAGGCCATTCCCTCCACGATCGTCCTCGACAAGGACGGGAAGATCGCGGCGCGCTCGCTCATGGCGCTCGACGAGACCAAGCTGCGTTCCATGATCGACCCGCTGCTCGCCGAGAAGTGACAGGGATTTCGACGTGGATCCCAATCAGACGGTCCTGAACGGCGCGCTGCTGCTCGCGCTGCCGATCGCCGTGCTCGGCGGACTGGTCTCCTTCTTCTCGCCGTGCGTCCTGCCGCTCGTCCCCGGCTATCTGAGTTACGTGACCGGGGTCACCGGCACCGACCTCGGCGAGGCGCGGCGCGGCCGGATGACCGCCGGCGCCGCCCTCTTCGTCCTCGGCTTCTCGGCCGTGTTCATCTCCGGCGGCGCGCTGTTCGGCTTCTTCGGCTGGACGCTCCAGGAGCACCGCGGGATCCTCACGAACGTCCTCGGCGTGCTCATGATCCTCATGGGCGTCTTCTTCATGGGCCTGATGCCCTGGTTCACCCAGCGCGAGTTCCGCTTCCACAAGCGGCCCGCCACCGGGCTCGTCGGCGCGCCGCTGCTCGGCGCGCTGTTCGGCATCGGCTGGACCCCGTGCATCGGCCCGACGCTCGGCGCCGTCCAGGCCCTCGCCGCCGACCAGGCCAGCGCCGGCCGCGGGGCGCTGCTGACCGCCGCGTACTGCCTCGGTCTCGGCGTGCCGTTCATCCTCACGGCCATCGCCTTCCGCAAGGCGCTCGGCGCGTTCACCTGGGTGAAGAAGCACTACGCGTGGGTGATGCGGATCGGCGGCGGCATGATGATCGTGACCGGTGTCCTGCTCCTCACAGGAGCGTGGGACAGCATGGTCTCCACGATGCAGGGCTGGTCCAGTGGTTTCACGGTGGGGATCTGAGAGTTCCGATATGAGCACGACTGACACGAGCGACACCCGGCAGCGGGACGCGAACGAGCCGGGCGGCACCCGGGGCGAACCGGACAACGACACGTCCGGCGGTCTCGGCGAGGCCGGCGCCCAGCTGTCCACCGCCCCCCGCGAGGAGAGCCCCGAGGCCCCCCTCGGCGGCCCCCGCCTCGGCTTCTTCGGCTGGATCCGCTGGTTCTGGCGGCAGCTGACGTCCATGCGGGTCGCCCTGATCCTGCTGTTCCTGCTCTCCCTCGGCGCGATCCCCGGCTCCCTCATTCCGCAGAACAGCGCGAACGAGATGAAGGTGCAGGCCTTCAAGGACGCCCACGAGACGCTCACGCCGATCTACGAGAAGCTCCAGCTCTTCGACGTCTACAGCTCGGTGTGGTTCTCCGCGATCTACATCCTGCTCTTCGTCTCCCTCATCGGCTGCATCGTGCCCCGCACCTGGCAGTTCATCGGCCAGCTGCGCGGCCGCCCGCCGGGCGCCCCGCAGCGCCTCACCCGGCTGCCCGCGTACACCACCTGGCGTACCGAGGCAGATCCCGAGCAGGTCCGCGAGGCCGCGCTCGGGCTGCTCAAGAGCCGCCGCTTCCGCGCCCACACGGTCGGCGACGCCGTCGCCGCCGAGAAGGGCTACCTGCGCGAGGCCGGCAACCTGATCTTCCACGTCTCCCTCATCGTCATGCTGGTCGCCTTCGCCTGGGGCCAGCTGCTCAAGGCCGAGGGCGGCCGGCTGATCGTCGAGGGCGGCGGTTTCTCCAACACGATCACCGCGTACGACGACTTCAAGTCGGGCTCGTGGTTCGGCATGGACGACCTGCCGCCGTTCAGCTTCACGCTGGACAAGTTCACCGGTACGTACGAGCGGGGCGGCCCGGAGCACGGTGCCTCGCGCACCTTCGAGGCCGCCGTCACGTACTCCGAGCCCGGCGGCCCCGACAAGAAGGACGTCATCCGGGTCAACCAGCCGCTGAAGGTCGCCGGCGCGAAGGCCTACCTGATCTCGCACGGCTACGCGCCCGTGATCACCGTCCGCGACGGCCGCGGCAAGGTCGTCATGAGCAAGGCCGTACCGCTGCTGCCGATCGACAACAACATCACCTCGACCGGGGCGGTCAAGGTGATGGACGGCTACCGCGACAAGGACGGCAAGCGCGAGCAGCTCGGTTTCCAGGCCTTCTTCGTGCCGACCTTCGCGGGCGCCGGCAAGGGCACGATGATGTCCCAGTTCCCGGCGCTGGACTTCCCCGTCATGGCGCTCACCGGTTTCCACGGCGACCTGCGCGTCGACTCCGGCCTGCCGCAGAACGTGTACCAGCTGGACACGTCGAAGATGAAGCAGTTCGAGGTCAAGGGCGGCACCGGCAAGGCCCAGCGCCTGCTGCCGGGCGAGACCATGACCCTCCCGAACGGCGCCGGCTCGGTGACCTTCGAGAAGGACATCAAGGAGTGGGCGAGCTTCCAGATCACCGAACAGCCGGGCCAGGGCCTCGCCCTCACGGGCGCGCTCGCCGCCATCGCCGGTCTCGCCGGGTCGCTGTTCATCCAGCGCCGCCGGGTCTGGGTCCGGGCGGTACGGGGCGCGGACGGTGTCACCGTCGTCGAGATGGCCGGTCTGGGCCGCAGCGAGTCGGCCAGGCTGCCCGAGGAACTGGGCGAACTGGCCGCCACGATCCACGCCCAGGCGCCCGCGGTGCCGGAGACCGAGGCGACCGCGGCCACCGCGGCCTCGGACACCGAGGCCGCGAAGCCGGGCACCTCGAAGCCGAACGCGAAGGTGGCCGCCAAGCCGGGCACCTCGAAGCCGAACGCGAAGGTGGCCGCCAAGCCGGACGCCTCGAAGCCGACCGCCAAGCCGGACGACGTGAAGTCGGCCTCGGCGAAGTCGGCCGCCTCGGAGGCCGCTGCCCCGGCTGCCGCCGAATCGGACGCCGGGAAGGCCGCCCCGGCCGCCTCCACTCCGGCCCCCTCGGAGCCGGACGTCCCGGACTCCGCATCCACCACTGCCGAAGCCGCAGCAGAACCTGCCGAAGCTGGAGAGGCTGACAAGTGATCCTCGCCGCCGCGACCAACGAGGGCCTGGCGCAGATGAGCAACTATCTCGTCTACTCCTCGATGGCCGTCTACACACTGGCCTTCCTGGCCCATATCGCCGAGTGGGTGTTCGGCAGCCGCAGCAAGGTCGGCCGGACCGCCGCCGCGCTCACCGGTGACGCGAAGACCGCCGCGGCCGCCGCCCCGGCCGTGACCGTGCAGGTCAAGAAGGCCGGCGGCGGCACCGCCGTGCTCGACCGGCCGAAGGTCGTCACCCGCTCCGCGGCCGGCGCCCGCGACGTCCCGGACGGCCCCGGCGCGGCCGGCGGCACCGTCAAGGGCGACCTGTACGGGCGTATGGCCATCTCGCTGACCGCCCTCGCCGCCCTCCTGGAGGCCGGCGGCGTGCTCACCCGCGCGATGTCGGTGGAGCGGGCCCCCTGGGGCAACATGTACGAGTTCTCGATCACCCTCTCCACCGTGGTGGTCGTCGCGTACCTCATCTTCCTCATCGCGAGGAAGAACGTCCGCTGGATCGGTCTGCCGCTGGTCACGACGGTCCTGCTGGTCCTCGGCCTCGCGACCACCGTGCTCTACACGGAGAGCGAACAGCTGGTCCCGGCGCTGCACTCGTACTGGCTGTGGATCCACGTCTCCACCGCGATCGTCTGCGGCTCCGTCTTCTACCTCGGCGCCGTCGCGACCCTGCTGTACCTGTTCCGCGACTCGTACGAGAACAAGCTCGCGAACGGCGGCGACCCGAGTGCCTTCGCCCGCTCCGTCCTGGAGCGGCTGCCGGCCGCCGCGACGCTCGACAAGTTCGCGTACCGGGTCATCGCCGCGTTCTTCCCGCTGTGGACCTTCACGATCATCGCGGGCGCGATCTGGGCCGGCGAGGCGTGGGGCCGCTACTGGGGCTGGGACGCCAAGGAGGTCTGGTCCTTCATCACCTGGGTCGCCTACGCCGCGTACCTGCACGCGCGCGCCACGGCGGGCTGGAAGGGCCGCAAGGCGGCGTACATCGCGCTCGTCGCCTTCGTCACCTACCTGTTCAACTTCTACGGCGTGAACATCTTCGTCAACAGCATGCACTCGTACGCGGGCGTCTGATCCCGGGTTCCGCCGCCGTGGCTCCGGCCGTGGCTCCGGCCGTGGCTCCGAGCGGGCGGACCGCGCCCGCCGGGGCCACGCTGGAGGTATGACCGAGATACCCCGGGGCCGGAGCGAGACCCACGACATCGACCGCCATCTGCTGCGGTACGTGGCCGGGCTCCCGCACCCGATGGGGCGCGTCTGGCACGCGGTCGCCACGCCCGAGGGCCTGGCCCGGTGGCTGTACGGGGCGGATCCGCTGGAGCCCCGGCTCGGCGGGCGGGTCACCTTCCGCCGGCCGGACGGGGCCGAGGCCGCCGGGGGCCGGGTGACCGCCTGGGACCCCGAGTACGTCGCCGAGTACACGATCGACCCGCCCGGCCCGGATTCGGGCACGGGTACGGGTACGGCTGAGACGGCCGACCTGCCGCACGGACGGATCCGGTTCCATCTGGAACCGGGCCCGGACGACGCGACCGGGTCGGCCGTCCTGCGTTTCACGGCGGAGTTCCGCGGCACCCGCGAGGAACGGCTCGACCGGCTGGCCGACTGGCACGACCACCTGGAGCGGCTGGCCGGCGCGCTGGACGGACAGAGCGTGGAACGTACGCCGGGCGCACACCGGCGCGAGCTGCGCGAGGCGTACGCCCGGGACGAGGCCCTCTGGCCCGTATGGGAACCGTAGACCCGTAGACCCGTAGGTCGTGACCTTCCTACGGGCCGCTACGGGCCTTCCTACGGGCGGTTCGGCTTCAGGCAGTTCTGCGTGGGCGGGGCGCCCTCCGGCCAGGCGATGGAGACGAACCGCTGGGTCCCCTGCGAGGTCAGCTCCACGATCGGCACGGCCTTGTTGAACGGGTTGCCGTAGTTGTCGAGACAGATCCAGCCGCTCGCGCCGTTCACCCGCTGCAGCGCGCCCGTGACCTGCGGCCACTGCTGGCCGACGTCGGCGAGCTCCGGGTACGGCTTGCCCTGGGCGGCCTCGCGGATGGCGTGCACGGCCGTCGCCATCGCGTCGTACGAGATGATCGCCTGCCCGTCGGCGAGCGGCACCGGCTTCTTGGAGGCGTGGGAGACGGCCTCCAGGAACGTGTCGTAGTCGGCTTCGGAGCCGCCGGTCTTCGGCACCGACGGGTTCGCCGCGGCCCGCCAGGCGTCGGGGTGCGCGAGCGCCGCGTAACGGACGGTGAGCCGGGCGTCGAGCGCCTTGCGGTCGAGCTTGGGGTCGGCGCCCAGGTAGGAGCCCTCGTCGCCGGTGAGGACTGTGACGGAGGAGCGGGCGGCGCAGCCGCGTTCGCCCAGCTCGTTGATGAACTGGCGCAGCTGGGTGTGGCGGCCGGCGAAGAAGACCGTCTGGGACTGGGTCTCGCAGACCCGGGAGGCGATCTTGTTGAAGATGTTGGAGGTGGTGCCTTCCTCAGTGGGGTCGGCGGGCGAGGTGAACACCGCCGGCTCGTAGGGGGTGCGTCCCTTGAGGGCGGAGGCGAAGGCGGCCTTGAGGGTGTCGGTGTAGTGGTCGCCGGTACGGGTGTCCTCGACGATCAGCGCCTTGCTCGCGTCCACCTTGCGCAGCGCGAGTGCCTTGGCCTCGTCGCTGTTGGTGGGGGAGACCCGGGCGAGGCCGGGGAAGTTGTTGTGTTCGGCGCTGTTGGCGATGTCGTCGGCGGTGATGGTGGTGCCGACGACGGCGATCTTCGCCTGGGTGAGGGCGGCGACGGAGTCCCGGATCTCGGGGGAGGAGGTGGCGACGCCGCTGACCGCGCGCAGTCGGTCGGGGGCGCCGGTCATGTTCTTCAGCTGCTCGACCACGCTCTGCCAATGGGCGTTGTTCTTGCCGGTGTTGGCGAGGGTGAGGCGGATCTTCGGGGTCCGGTCGTTGGCCTCGTGGTTCTCCCAGTACTGCCGGGCGTAGGCGCCCTGGAGCTCGTGCAGCACCTTGGTCCGCATGCCGGGGTCGGTGGAGGTGAGCGGGAGCAGGATGGCGACGGTGACGTACTTCCCGTCCTTGAGCGTGGCGTTCTCCTGACCGATGAGCTCGGTGATCTCGGCGAGATCGGCCACCCCGAAGGCGTGGCCGGTGCCGTTGACGCCGATGCACTCGGCGGAGCCCTGCGGGCGTTCGACACCCGGCGCGCAGGAACGGTCCTCGGGGGTGGTCCACTTCTTGATGCCCCAGCCGAGCGGCACGCCGACCAGGAGCAGGGCGACCAGCGCGGCGAGGAGTTTCTGCCGCGGGGTGAAGAGATAGCGGTTGCGCAGTCGGCTGGCCATCGCCTCAGACTCCGTCCTCGCGGCCCGGCGGCAGCGTCGGCCGACGCCAGGCGTGAATGTCCCGCGGCCAATGGGTGGCCGCGTCCCACAGGGGGCTGTTGCCCGTCAGATGACGGCCGGAAAGCTGGCGCAGCTCGTGCGCCAGTTTCTCGGTCACCTCGCCGTCGGGCAGGGCGAGGGGATCGGTGAGCAGCCACAGGGCGTGCAGCAGCCGGCGTACGGACAGGTGCAGCGCGAGCGAGTCCGCGTCCAGTCCGGCGGGCAGCGCGTCCAGGGTGTCCGTGGCCTCGCGGCCGAGCGCGGCGGCCCGGCGCGGGTCGGGCCCGGAGGGGCGGGCCGCGGCGCGCGGGTACGGGGCCGAGGCGATGAAGCGGAGCCGGCCGAGCCAGCCGATCACGTCGGGCTCGGGGAAGGTGGTCCGCAGATGGGCGACCGCGTCGTCGACCCGGCCCAGGGCGAGCTCGTGGAACAGCCGGTACGGGCGCTGCTCGTCGCGGTCGTAGTGCCGGTGCAGGGTCTCGTGGACGGCCCGCCAGGCGGAGTGCCGCGGATGGTCGCCGTCGCCGAAGCGCAGCCGGTGCAGGAGCAGGGCGCGCAGCAGCGGGTCGGCGACGAAGTGCTCGGGGCCCTCCGCCCAGTCCTCGGCGCGCAGTTGGTCCCGTACGCGCAGCGCCATGTCGCCGTCCCGGGACTCGGTGTGCAGCCGGGTGCGGGCGAGCAGCCGCGCGGACTCCTCGTCGTGCGCGGCGGCCAGCACGGTGAACGGCTCCAGGCGTGGCTGCGGCAGCAGCGCGGTGAGCAGCGCCGGGGCGACCGGTACCGGGAGGGCGTCCTCGCGCAGTTCGACGTCCAGGTCGAGCAGCGCGCCCGGGGTGAGCGCGCCGCGCTCGGCGCGGGGCGCCTCGGCGGCGGCCTGCCCGAGCAGCGTGACGCCGAGCGGGCGGCCGCCGGTGAGCCGGTGGACGCCGCGGGCCAGGTCGGCGGGGGTGAGCCCGGACGGGTCGAGGCGGTCGAAGGCGGCCTGCGCCTGCGCCGGGGACAGCGGGGTGAGGGCGACGGCGAGGATGCCGGAGGTGACGTCGTCGCCGCGCGGGGCGGGCGCCCGGTGCGCGGTCTCGGGCAGCCGTACACGGTGCGCGCGCCGCATGCCCTCGTGCTCGTGGACCCGGGACACGGCGAACACGACGACCTTGTCGCGGCGGCCGTTGTCGCGGGCGCGCAGGATCGGCTCGATGAGCCGGCGGCCGAGCTCGCCGTGGGCGTTGTCGAGGAGCAGGACGGGGCGGCCGCGCCGGGTGCCGGCCTTGGTGAGGCCGCGGTAGGCCTGGCCGAGGTCCTCGATCAGCGCGCCGACGAGGAAGTCCTCGGCTTCCTGGCGGCGCCGGCCGCCCTGCTCGAAGTCGATGGCGAGCTGCTGCAGACCGGCCTTGCCGCGCCCGCCCGCGTTGCGGTAACTCCCGTACCAGCTCTCCGACTTCTTCTGGACCCGCCCGAACACCTCTTCCAGGACCGTCTCCACGGTCGCTTCCGCGAGCAGTCCGGCGAGCGGGACGGCGCTCTCGGCGAAGGTCGCGGCGAGCTTGGTGAGGACCTTGGCGACCCAGTTCGTCGCCGCCCCCTTGGCCGCGTCGACCGTGGACAGCACCGGCCCCAGCCGCTGGAGATCGCGCTGCGCGCGCTCCTCGTCCTCCTGCGTCCAGCTGATCGACGCGACGGCGACCAGGCCGAGCGACAGCCGCGGGAACTCGATCTGCTTCGCGCCGGTCACCTTCGGCGCCAGCTGGACGGCCAACTCGGCGAGCGCGCCGGTGCGTTCGGTCCAGCCGCGGCCGTGGTCGGCGGGCGGCTCGACGCGCGCGCAGTCGATCAGGGCGAGCGGGGTGGCGCCCTTGTAGGCGTTGCGCAGCTGTTTGAGCAGCGCGGTCTTGCCCATCCCGCGCCCGCCGGTGAACACGACGACCGGCGGATCCTCCCCATGCTCGTACCGCACCCCGGAGAGCCGCTCCGGGTCCAGCCCGATCAGCCGCGCGGCGAGCCCGGTGCGGTGGAACACCGCCTCCCGGCCGTACAGGTCCCTGTCCATTCACCATCCCCCGCATCCCACGAGACGCGTCTCGCCCCATCCCAAATCCAGGATATAGACGGGGAGTTGGAATCGGACGGGTGTTTACGGAGGGAATCGCGCGCCGGTCTCCCGGGCCTGCGGCGGGTCAACGCGGCGGCCGCGCGTCACCCACAGTCGGGACCTCCGTTCCAGCCACCCTTGGGTGCGTCGCCGAGCCGCACATGTCCGTCCTGGACGCGCACCCTCTCCGGTAAACGCTCCTTTCCGGACAAAATCACGATCATGTCGCAGAGGTGCGGGGAGTGCCGGTCGGTCCGGCGCGGGAGCTTCCCCGTACAGCAATCCCAGGCGGAAGGAGCCGGCGAAATGGCCGACTGGAAGCAGATCAGCGGTGCGCTCGTCCGGATCTCGGCAGGGTCGAGGACCAACGTGTGGGGCGTCAACTCGGCGGGGAGCATCTACCGTTACACGAACAACGACGCCAGTCCCTGGGTGCAGATCCCGGGCGGGCTGTCGGACATCGGGGCGGCGGCGGACGGCACGGTGTGGGGTGTGAACTCGGCCGGGAACATCTACCGCTACACCGGCGACCAGGACAGCGGCACCTGGAAGCAGATCCCCGGCGCGCTGGTCCGCATCTCGGCGGGGTCCCGGACCAACGTGTGGGGCGTCAACTCGGCGGGGAACATCTACCGTTACACGAACAACGACGCCAGCCCCTGGGTGCAGATCCCGGGCGCGCTGACGGACATCGGGGCGGCGGCGGACGGCACGGTGTGGGGTGTGAACTCCGCCGGGAACATCTACCGCTACACCGGCGACCAGGGAAGCAGCACCTGGAAACAGATCAGCGGCGGACTCACGGCGATCTCGGCCGGGTCGCGGACCAACGTGTGGGGTGTGAACTCGGCCGGGAACATCTACCGCTTCACCAACAACGACGGCAACCCGTGGGTGCAGATCCCGGGCGGGCTGTCGGACATCGGGGCGGGGGTGGACGGCACGGTGTGGGGCGTGAACTCGGCGGGCAACATCTACCGCTACACCGGCGACATGCCCGGCTGATCCCCAACGCGCGGGACACCAGGCCGGCCACGCCCCCGGGGGTGTGGCCGGCCTCGGCGCAGGCGGGAGCCGCTGTCAGGCCGGGGTGACGTACGAGCCCTTGCCCGGCACGGTGAAGATCAGCCCACGTTCCCGGAGTTCCCGCATGGCGCGCCGCGCGGTCAGTACGGCGATCCCGTACTCCTCGGACAAGCGGCCCGGGGTGGGGATCATCCGGTCGGGAGCGAACTCCCCGGTCTCGATCTTCGCTGCGATGACGTCGGCCAGTTGCATGTACAGCGGACGTCCCGACTGCGGGTCAAGGCTCATACGTACACGATAGATAGTCACACAAGTACACGTACGGATGACTCTAGCTACACAGTGATGTAGCACGGTGTAGCACGCACTACGTTGAGGGCATGGAAGACCCCGGCGATCGCGCGAACGGTCCCGGGGCATGGCCACCAACTACTCACGGAGTTGATGACGTGCGGAACCCTATCGCGCGTGCCCTGGGGCGGGTCTTGATTCCCGTCCTTCTCTGGCTGCTGATGCTGTCCCTGCCACCCACGGGCAGGCACCGCCCGAGCCCGACGCCCCCCACCCGCGTGGCCCGGCGGCATTGCCGCACCCGCCTCCGTACGCGACCGGCCGTCCGCCGCTCTCCGTACGCGGCCGAGCAGACGACGATCCTCGACGGAGCCCGTTCCCCGCTCGAACGTCCCTACCTGGCGGCCCAGCGCAGGCGGCGACGGGAGTTGTGGCTGGCCACGGTCGGAGTCGATGTCGACCGTCGGAACATCCATGCTCTTCCCGCTCTTCCCGCCGGTTGTGCCCGGTGAGCCGCTGTGGGGCGCGGCGGCCCGACATCGCCGTCGTCGAGGTGATGCGGCCGGTGTGCGCGGGCTCGGTGTGCGTGCTCGCCCCGGGACGCAGCGGCTCGCACCGCGACCGGGCGGGGGACGCCTGGTGGGTGACACCCGAGCTCGCCGACGCGGTGACCGTCTCGCTCCTCACCCACGCGCTCATGGGGCTGAGTGAACCCGCCCTGGAGGAACCGGAGTTCCGCTCCCCGCGTTGTGTGGTCGGCCGCCATGACCACTGCCGGGACGGCGTCGCCCGCGACAGCGGCGTACCCGGAGTCCGGTACCTCGTCTGCGGATGTGTCTGCCACGGGCGGTCGATCTCCGTTCAGTAGCGCCTCTCGGCCTCGGCCCGCGCCCGGAAGGGGGTGAGGTCGAGGCCGATGACGTACAGGGTGCCGGTGCGCAGAGTCTCGTGATTGCCGTAGAGCGCCGCGAAGCGGTGTTCCTTGTACGTCTGGAACTCCACTTTCTCGTCGCGAAGTTCGGCAAGGCGGCCCGCACCGGTGACGCGGGCGCGGAGGGCCTGGCTGGTGATCCATTGGGCGTGCTGTTCGGTGTGGTCGCGTGGGCGGCAGTTCTGGACGGCGAGGGCCCACAGGACACCCGGGGAGATCTGAGGGTCGAGGACGGCGACGATGCCGATCTCGCCGTACCGGGCGGGTGTGTCGGAGTGGGTGGTGTAGGCGAGGAGTTCGCCGAACATGTGGAAGACGGTGACGCGCGCGCTGTCGACGACGTGCATGGGTCCGGACCTCGGTCCTTGGTCTTCGGTGAGGCCCGTCCCGGCCCGAGCGTGGGCCGGGACGGGGAGCGGGATCAGCAGCAGGGGCCGTCGCCGCAGCAAGCGGGCTCGTTGCACTCGGCGGCCGTGCCCCAGAGCGTCTTGTCGACGGCGAAGCCGGCCTGGCGGATCAGCTCGGTGACGTCGAGCATCAGGCCGAGGCTGCGGATCTTGCTGTTGGGAGCGTGGTGGAGGAAGCGGCCGAAGTGCGCCTCGCACCACTCGGCGTACTCCTGGCTGTGCAGCATGAACGTGTGCCAGGCCGGATCGACCTGGCGGCTGGGCGCCATCACGTCACCCTTGCCGGTGCTGCCCATCGTCCACAGGAAAGCGAGGCCCTGGTCCATGACCGCCTCGGCCAAGGGCGGTTCCATCTCGTACTCGGCGGCACAGAACGCGGCGAGCCGCTGGAACAGCGGCGGCTCGACCAGATCCCGGCCGTGACGGACTTCAAGCGCGGTCGCGGTCATGCGATCCTCCTTGAACGCGTACCCGGCGCGCGGCCCACCCGCCCGCCGTCCTGCGCGGGCCCCCGACGGGAGCCCAAGGAACGCCGCCCGGCCCGCCCGGCCACGAGCAGGCCCGGGAGCGGCGCCCTGGTCAGGGGCGGTGTCTATTCCGCACGCACTCGGCGGCGTCGGTGTGCCCGTCCTCATCGCGCCGGCCCTTCCGGGTGCCTCAGGCACGCCCGGGGAAACCACTGCGGCGTCCAGTCACCGAGCCGAAGCCGCCTCGGCCCCAGATCGACCACCGCGCCCGCCGCCAAGGTCACGCCACACCAGACACAGTCCTGCCCCCGCTGCTGCCGCTGCGTCAACGTCCCGATCCGCGGCGGCTCGACCGCAGCGAGTCCGTTCGTCTCCCTGACCATGACCAGGACGGTAGGCGGCCCAATTGGGTATCTGTGAGGCGATTGCGCAGGATTGCGAGAGATGGGAAGCGGTTGGCGGCAGGCGCTCAGGTTGCGGCAATCGTCCCTCGCGCGCGGGCGATGAGCCGATGGGCTTTGGGGCCGGAAGCGGCGGCGTCGGCGAGCTTGTCCCACACTCTTCCGTACAGAGGGACATCGTCATTGGCGTACTGGTACTCGGTGTTGATCGTCTCGACGATCACGCGGCTTTCGTCGAAGATCCAGAACCCGTGCTTCGGAGTGATGCCCATCGGAGCGCCGAGGGGCACGATGCCGAGTTCCACTGTCGGCATGCCGATGAGGCCGACGAGCCGGTCCAGTTGTCCGGCCATGACATCGCGGTTGCCCACATGCGCGTACAGCGCGGCCTCCCACACAAGGATCCGAAACAACCGGCCGGGCTCGTACAGCACCTCTTGGCGTCGCATCCGAGCCTGCACGGCGGCCTCGGTGTCGCGCATCGAGCGCATCAGGTCGGCGTTTTGGACCAGGAGGTGGCGGGCGTAATCCGGGGTCTGGAAGAGGCCAGGGATGACGGTGGCCTCGTAGCCGCGCAGGGTTGAGGTACGTCGATACTCGACGACGTACCGGTCTTGAACAGGCGTGTGGCCGGCCGTGAGCTGGCGGCGCCAGTGCCGTTGCTGGGACTCCAGCCCGCGAAGGCGGGCGACCAGATCGGGCAGTGAGGCAGGCTGCTCGGCAGCAGTGGCCCAGGCCTCCAGGTCGGCGACCTTAGGGGTCTGCTTGCCGGCTTGGAGCCGAGACACCTTCGAGGCGGGCCAGCCGAGGCGCGCCGCGAAGTCCTTGCCGGAGAGACCGGTCTCGGCACGCAACTCCGAGAGCCGCGCGCCGAGGGCTTCCCGGCCACACTGGAAATCCGTGCTCACACAGTGGACCGTACCCGGGCCCACACATCGGCAGAGGGTGTGGCGGCCGCCAGGGCGGCATCCCGTGCCTGGCAGACGGCGAGCACCGCCTCCGGATCTTCGATGAGTTCGACGCCGACAGTGGTGTCGGTCTCATCGATGTGCATGCGCACCAGCGTGCGTGAGTCGAAGAGCCAGAAGTCCCACTCCGGCAACTCCAGTTCTTCGGCCTCGGCCCTGGTGAGGACACGGATGTCCTCGCCGGCCGCGACGTTCCCGAGGCCGGAGGTGAGAAGAAATGCCTGGCCTTCGGTGAGCGGTTCGTCGACCAAGCGCACGCGCTCGAAGCGTTTACCAGCCGCTACTTGCAGACGGACATTCTCCCGCCACTCGTAGTTGGAGCTCCAGAGTGCGTGACCGCATGAGAGCTTGGGGCCGGATTGCGTCAGGTTGCGCGGGAGAGGCGGCCAGGGGCGCGTTTCTTCGGCGACCGGCTCGGGTAGGGCTGCATCGGTCACGCCGATGGGGGCATCGGCAGGACGCTCCGGTCGCTCGTGGACCGGGTCCCGGGTCCGCTCGTAGCGTCGGCGGCATGAGAAATCGGCTCGGAATCGAAGCGCGCGGGCCCCTCGAACTCACCCTGGCCATGGTGCTGTCCGGCACCCTCGGGGTGTTCGTCGTGGAGTCCGGTGCCTCCCCGTTCACCGTCGTGTTCTTCCGCTGCGTGTTCGGTGCCGTCGCGCTCGGGGCGTACAGCCTCGTCCGTGGCTTCCTCACCGGGCACGGGCTCACCCCGCGGACGTTCGGACTCGCCGCGCTCGGCGGCGTGTTCATCGTCTTCAACTGGGTGTTCCTGTTCGAGGCGTACGAGGCCACCTCGATCTCGTTCGCCACCGTCGTCTACCACACCCAGCCCTTCTTCCTCGTCCTCCTCGGCGCGCTCGTGCTCCGTGAGCGGATAGGGGCGGCGAAGGTGGGCTGGCTCGCGGTCGCGTTCGCCGGGCTCGTGCTGGTGTCCGGGGTGCGGCCCGGGGACACCGCGTCGCTCAAGGGGCTCGGCTTCGCGCTTGCCGCGGCGGTGCTCTACGCGCTGGCGACGATCGTCACCAAGCGGATCAGCGGCGTCCGGCCGCACCTCATCGCGCTCGTCCAGGTCACCGTCGGCATCCCGCTGCTCCTGCCCTTCGCCGACTTCGGCGAGGCGGCCCGGCTCGGTGCCGGCTGGGGCTGGCTGGCCGGGCTCGGGCTGATCCACACCGGGGTGATGTACGTGCTGATGTACGCGGCGTACGCCAAGCTGCCCACCGCCCGCATCGCCGTCCTCGCCTTCACCTACCCGGCCGTCGCGATGGTCGTCGACTGGGAGGTGTACGGGCACCACATCGGCCTCGTCCAGGCGCTCGGCGTCCCGCTGATCGTGCTCGCCAGCCTCAGGGTGACCCTGGCGAAGCCTGCTCCCGCGCGAGCCGCCGCGCCTGCTCCACGAACAGAAGGACTTGCGCCGGCAGCCGCTTCCCCCGCCGCCACGCGATCTGCGTGAACAGTGTGAACGGCGGTTCCCAGTCCAGCGCCATCAGTTCCCCGGACGCCAGCTCCGTGCCGACGGCGATCCGGGGCAGCAGCGCGATCCCGAGCCCGGCCGCCACGCCCCGCTTGGTCGCCTCGATCGTGCCGTACTCCGTGAAGACGGGCGGACCGCACGGCCGCAGCTCCGCTTCGAACAGATCCCGGTAGGGACATCCCGGCTCCGTGCCGACCAGCGCGGCCGCCGCCAAGTCCGCCGTCGTGAGCCGGGTCCGCCAGGCCAGCGGATGCGCCGGCCCGCTCACCAGGATCAGCGGCTCCTCGCACAGCACCTCGCTGTCCAGGCCCTCGTGTGCCGTGTCCGGTTCCATCAGCAGCCCGATGTCGTACGTGCCCTCGCGCAGCGCCCGCCGGGTCGCGTCGCCGAGAGTGGGCCGCAGGGAGAGCCGGACGCCCGGGTAGCGGTGGTGGAAGAGTTCGAGCAGTGGCGGCAGCCGGTAGGAGGTCAGGGACTCCATGGTGCCGATCATGATCATCCCCGAGGGCTCGCCGGAGCCGCCTCGGCCGGTGACGGCCGCCCGCGCCTCGCCGTGGAGCGCGATGATCTGACAGGCGTACGGGAGCAGCCGCTTGCCGGCCTCGGTGAGGCATATGCGCGAGCCGAGGCGTTCGAAGAGTTCGGTGCCGAGGTCGGTCTCCAGGGACCGGATCTGGGCGGTGACGCTGGACTGGGCATATGACAGCTCGGCGGCGGCCCGGGTGAAGGACAGGACCGTGGCCACCTTCTCGAAGGTGACGAGCAGCTTCAGTTCCATGCCGGCGATCCGGGGACCCGCGTCACGACTTCGTGCCGTCCTCGTCGCGCGGCCGGTCGCCCTCGTCCTCGCGGCGGCGCAGCTCGTCCTCGCGACGGCGCAGGTCGGCCTCCCAGTCCTTCAGGAGCGACTCGTCCTTCCGGTTCTCCTCGCGCTTGTTCTCCTCGCGCAGCGAGGCCAGGAACTCCGGGTTGTCGTCGGGGGCGACCCATTCCCGTTCCCGGCGGGCGTCGCCGGGGCCGTTCGGGAGAGCGCGGCGCGTCTTTCCGGCGGCGAGCCACACGATGGGCCCGGCGATCCAGACGAGCAGGATGATGATGACCCAGACGACCTTGGGCAGGTGCCTGACCTCTTCTTCGGGGGTGTTCAGGCAGTCGATGAAGGCATAGATCAGCAGCGCCAGAGGCAAGAGGTACATCAGTGCCCTGAGCATGTGGAACAGCCCCCTGGAGACGCCTGGAGAGTGTGGGCGGGACGCGCTGCGCGGCCCCGGTGAAGGGCCCAGCGTAGCCGGTGGCGGATACTTGCCCCTATGGCTTACGACGATCTCCGCTCGCTGCTCAGGGCGCTCGAGCGCGAAGGCGACCTCAAGCGCATCAAGGCCGAAGTCGACCCGTACCTGGAGGTCGGGGAGATCGTCGACCGGGTGAACAAGGCAGGCGGCCCGGCCCTTCTCTTCGAGAACGTCAAGGGCTCCGCGATGCCGCTCGCGATGAACGTCTTCGGGACGGACCGCCGGCTGCTGAAGGCCCTCGGCCTGAAGTCGTACGGCGAGATCAGCGAGAAGATCGGCGGCCTGCTGAAGCCGGAACTGCCGCACGGTTTCGTCGGCGTCCGCGAGGCGTTCGGGAAGCTGGGCTCGATGGTCCACGTGCCGCCGAAGAAGGTGAAGACGGAGAACGCCCCGGTCCACGAGGTCGTCCTCACCGGCGACGACGTCGACCTCGACCGGCTGCCGGCGCTGTTCACCTGGCCCAAGGACGGCGGCTCCTTCTTCAACCTGGGCCTCACCCACACCAAGCACCCCGAGACCGGCGTGCGCAACCTCGGTCTCTACCGCCTCCAGCGCCACGACAAGCGCACCATCGGCATGCACTGGCAGATCCACAAGGACAGCCGCAACCACTACGCGGTGGCGGCGGAGCGCGGTGAGCGGCTGCCGGTCGCGATCGCCTTCGGCTGCCCGCCGGCCGTCACGTACGCGTCGACCGCGCCGCTGCCCGGCGACATCGACGAGTACCTGTTCGCCGGCTTCGTGCAGGGCAAGCGGATCGAGATGGTCGACTGCAAGACCGTCCCGCTGCAGGTCCCGGCGCAGGCCGAGGTCGTGATCGAGGGCTGGCTGGAGCCCGGCGAGATGCTGCCGGAGGGTCCGTTCGGCGACCACACCGGCTTCTACACGCCGCAGGAACCGTTCCCCGCACTGAAGATCGACTGCGTGACGATGCGGAAGCGTCCCCTGCTCCAGTCGATCGTGGTCGGCCGGCCGCCGACCGAGGACGGGCCGCTGGGGCGGGCCACGGAACGTTTCTTCCTGCCCCTGCTCAAGATCATCGTGCCGGAAATCGTCGACTACCACCTGCCGGAGTCGGGCGGCTTCCACAACTGCGCGATCGTCTCGATCGACAAGAAGTACCCGAAGCACGCGCAGAAGGTCATGCACGCCATCTGGGGCGCGCACATGATGTCGCTGACCAAGCTGATCATCGTCGTCGACAAGGACTGCGACGTCCACGACCTCCACGAGGTCTCCTGGCGCGCCCTCGGCAACACCGACTACGCCCGCGACCTCACCGTCGTCGAAGGCCCCGTCGACCACCTCGACCACGCCTCCTACCAGCAGTTCTGGGGCGGCAAGGCGGGCATCGACGCGACGAAGAAGCTGCCCGAGGAGGGCTACACCCGCGACGGAGGCTGGCCCGACATGGTCGAGTCGGATCCGGCGACGGCGGCCCTGGTGGACCGCCGCTGGAAGGAGTACGGGCTGTGACCACGGCCGCAGTCCCGGGCGCACGCCCCGGGCGCACGAAAGCCTTCCTGCGCCTCGTGATGATCGAGCACTCGATCTTCGCGCTGCCCTTCGCGTACATCGCCTCGCTCACCGCCATGTACCAGCTGGACCAGTCGGTCCACTGGTGGACGCTGCTCCTGGTCACGGTGTGCATGGTGGGTCTGCGGACCTTCGCCATGGCCTGCAACCGGATCATCGACCGGGAGATCGACGCGCGTAACCCGCGCACCGCGAACCGCGAGCTGGTGACCGGCGCGGTGTCGGTGCGGTCGGCGTGGACCGGGGCCGGGATCGCCCTCGCGGTGTTCCTCGGGTCGGCGGCGCTGCTCAACCCGCTGTGCCTGATGCTCGCGCCGGTCGCCGTCGTACCGATGGTGGTCTACCCGTACGGCAAGCGGTTCACGAACTTCCCGCACGCCATCCTGGGCCTCGCCCAGGCCATCGGTCCGGTCGGCGCGTGGCTCGCGGTGACGGGGGAGTGGTCCTGGGACGCGGCGATCCTCGGTGTCGCGGTCGGCGTCTGGATCGGCGGCTTCGACCTGATCTTCGGCTGCCAGGACGTCCAGGCGGACCGCGCGCACGGAGTGAAGTCCGTCCCGGCGCGCTTCGGCATCCCGGCGGCGCTGTGGGGCGCGCGGGTCACCGCCGTCGTGACCACGGCCCTGCTGGTCTGGTACGCGCTGGCCACGGACGCGGGCGCGTTCTTCTGGGGCGGCCTGCTGATCGTGGCGGCCGCGTTCTGCTACGAGCACGCGATCGTACGGCCGCACGACCTGTCCCGTCTGAACCGCGCGTTCTTCTCCGTCAACGGCTTCATCGGCATCGCCCTGTTCGTGTGCGCGCTGCTGGATCTCGTGGCGCGGGGGCTGAGCGTGTAGCCAGCGTGTGGCCTACCACGTGTGGCCTACCGTCGAGTGCATGGACAGGGAGGCCGACGGGACCATCTCGGAGGCGGAGACCGAGCGCCCGCACTCACGGCTCACCCGGTACGAGGGCATGTTCCCCGGGTACCGGACGGAGATCGTCGAGGGCGCCATCATGACGAGTCCCGTGAGGCCGCATCACGCGCGGACCATTCGTCTTGTCTGGAACGAGCTGGAAGCCCAGCTGCCCGCGGAGTGGGGCTTCATCAGCGACGTGGCTGTTCCCTTCGACGGCGACAACGAGTTCTGCCCCGACCTGGCAGTGATCCCGGCCGCGGAGGCGGACCGGAACCTGAGTGCCTACTCGCCGGAGTTGATCGGGCTGGCGATCGAGGTCGTCGCGCCGAGCAGCGTCCGCAACGACCACGAGGTCAAGAGCAGGGCCTACGCGCGACGAGGCATCCGCAACTACCTGATCTTCGACCCGTACCAGGAGCACTGCGTGACCTTCTGGCATCCGGGGCCGGACGGCTATCTCGGCCGGGACACGTTCCGGTACGGCGGGACGGTCAGCGTCGAGACCTCGCTCGGGAAGCTCGTCATCGACACGGCCCCCTCCCCATCCACCCCAAAGCCTGACGCGTCACCCTCAAGCGGGGCCGGATAGGCTCGTCGGCGTGGAGCCGGTGAACAAGCAGCAGCGTCGTCCGTGGGTCGTGGGGGTGTCGGGAGCGTCGGGGACGCCGTACGCCGCCGCCGTACTGCGGGGGCTGCTCGACGCGGGGGAGAGTGTCGACCTCGTCGTGTCGCGGGCCTCGCGGCTGACGCTGCTCGACGAGACGGGGATCGCCTTCCGGGACGCGCACTGGCGCGAGGACCTGGCGACGTGGCTGGCGCGGGGCGCCGACGGGAAGCCGGACACGTTCGCCGTCGATCCCGAGGCGGACGTGCGGTACTGGGCGGCCGGGGATCTGGCGGCGGGGCCGTCCTCCGGTTCGTACCCGGCGAAGGGGATGCTGATCGTTCCGGCGTCGACGGCCTCGGTGGCCGGGGTCGCGCTCGGACTGTCGAAGGACCTGCTCCAGCGGGTCGCGAGCGTGACGCTCAAGGAGCGGCGGCCGCTGATCGTCGCCGTGCGGGAGACCCCGCTGAACGGACAGACGCTGAAGCACATGGTGGCGCTGGACGAGGCGGGCGCCGTGGTGCTGCCCGCCTCTCCGGCGTTCTACGCGGGGGCGACGCACATCCAGGATCTGGTGGACTTCGTCGCGGGGCGGGTGCTCGACGCGGCGGGAGTGCCGCACGAGCTGTACCGCCGGTGGGAGGGAGAGCTCGGTGGAGCCGCTGCCGCTTCCCGTGAGGACTGAGGCCGTGAGGGCTGACGCCTTGACCGGCCGGCCCGTCGTGGTGAGCCGGCCGGAGCGTGGTCCGGCGTGTGGGTCAGCGCTTGCGTCGGCGCTGAGGCCGGTGCCTGGGGCGTCGGCGCTCGGTGCGGGGCTTGAGTCAGCGCCCGCGTCGGCGTCAGTGCTTCTTCGTGGCGGTCTTCGTCTTCGCGCCACGCTTGTGGTTGGCCGGCTGGTGGGCACGCGAGCGGTTGGCCAGGTCCTGCAGCTCACGCATGCGGGCGTAGGCCATCTCGATCGTGTACACGGTGATCACCACTCCTGAAAGATTGTCTCTAAATCACTGACAGATTCACAGGGTGTCCCCCCTGTATGCCTTAGATTCTACACCTATACTCGCGGTATCGCTGGACAATGGAAGGTTTTTTCCTATGGACGCCGTGGACAGGCAGCTCATCCAGGCTCTGCGCGAGAACGGCCGTGCCTCGTACGCCGAGCTCGGCCGCCTCGTCGGGCTCTCCGGCCCCTCCGTCACCGACCGCATCAACCGTCTTGAGGCCGCCGGTGTCATCACCGGATACCGCGCCACCGTCGACGCGGCCTCCCTCGGCCTCGGTGTCACCGCCCTCATCGGCATCTCGCTCTCCGACGCCGCCGACCACGAGGACGTGGCCCGCCGGCTGAAGGACCTGGCGGAGATCGAGGACTGCTGGTTCATCGCCGGCGACGACTCCTTCATGCTCAAGGTCCGCGCCAGCGACGTCGACGGCCTGGAGAAGACGATCCGCCGGCTGTCCGGCACGAAGGGCGTCTCCCGCACCCGTACGACGATCGTGCTGTCCACCAAGTGGGAGAACCGCGTCGGCGAGCTGCCCGAAGAGGTCTGACCGGGGCGCCCGGCGGGGTGGGAGTACCGTGGGGGAGCCCTCGGGCGCCCCCGTGGAGGCGCCCCGTATATATGGAGTACGGGACGGGGGCCTGTGAGTTGCGGAAAGAGAGTGGGAGGCGGCCGTATGGACGCGGGGCTCAAGCGTGAGCTGGAGCAGAAGGTCCTCGCCGGCGAGCGGCTGAGCCGTGAGGACGGCATCGCCCTGTACGAGTCGGACGACCTCGCCTGGCTCGGCGGACTGGCCCACGAGGTCCGGACCCGCAAGAACGGCGACGTGGTCCACTTCAATGTCAACCGGCATCTGAACATGACCAACGTCTGCACCGCCTCCTGCGCCTACTGCTCCTTCCAGCGCAAGCCGGGCGAGAAGGACGCGTACACCATGCGCATCGAGGAGGCCGTGCGCCTCGCGAAGGCGATGGAGGGCGAGAACCTCACCGAGCTGCACATCGTCAACGGGCTGCACCCCAACCTGCCCTGGCGCTACTACCCGCGCTCGCTCTCGGAGCTGAAGAAGGCGCTGCCGGACGTCTCCCTCAAGGCGTTCACCGCCACCGAGATCCACCACTTCGAGACGATCTCCGGCCTGTCGGCCTCCGACATCCTGGACGAGCTGATCGAGGCGGGCCTGGAGTCGCTGACCGGCGGCGGCGCCGAGATCTTCGACTGGGAGGTCCGGCAGCACATCGTGGACCACAACACCCATTGGGAGGACTGGTCCCGGATCCACCGGCTCGCGCACGAGAAGGGTCTGAAGACCCCGGCGACGATGCTGTACGGCCACATCGAGGAGCCGCGTCACCGCGTCGACCACGTGCTGCGGCTGCGTGAGCTGCAGGACGAGACCGGCGGCTTCCAGGTCTTCATCCCGCTGCGCTACCAGCACGACTTCGTGGACATGAAGGACGGCAAGATCCGCAACCGGCTCCAGGCCCGCACCACCATGGCCACCGGCGCCGAGGCCCTGAAGACCTTCGCGGTCTCGCGGCTGCTGTTCGACAACGTCCCGCACGTCAAGGTCTTCTGGGTGATGCACGGCGTCCAGACCGCGCAGCTGGCGCTCCAGCACGGCGCGGACGACATGGACGGCTCGGTCGTCGAGTACAAGATCACGCACGATGCCGACAACTACGGCACCCCGAACAAGCTGACCCGCGACGACCTGCTCGAACTCATCCGGGACGCCGGTTTCCGGCCGGTCGAGCGGAACACGCGGTACGAGATCATCCGCGAGTACCCGGGCCCGGACGCCGGCCGCCGCGAGTCGCCGCAGCCGATGCGGGTCTGACGCCGCGGCCGGTACGCGCGGGGGCTCAGTCCAGCGTCAGCAGCATGATGACGTCGTCGCGGTCGTCACCCGGGGCCACCCGGATGGCGGCCGGGACGCGGCCGACCTCCTTGTAGCCGGCCCGCGCGTAGAAGTTCTCCAGGCCGAGGCCGCCGCGGCAGGTGAGCCGGATCGCCTCGACGTGCCCGAAGCCCTCGCCGGTCCGGGCCGCCCGCTCGACCGCGGCCATCAGGTCGCGTCCGTACCCCTTGCCCTGGTACCGGGGGTGCACCATCACCGTGTACAGCCACGCCCAGTGCGACATCAGGGGGTGGCTGTTGTACGTGAAGAAGGCGGTGGCGGCTATCGCGCCGTCCTCGTCGCGGCCCACGAGCAGCCGGGTGCCGCCCTCCTCCATCGCCAGCAGGTGCCGCAGCAGCGCCGGGCGGATCTCCCCGGGAGTGACGGGCGGGACGTAGCCGACGGCGCCGCCCGCGTTGGAGACGTCCGCCCAGAGGGCGAGGACACCGTCGCGCAGGGCGGGGTCGATGGCCGGATCGAGCTCAAAGGTAAGGGTCATGGGTGGAGATTATTCCTTACGAGGGGCCCGCTTGAGGCCCCCGCCCCCGGGTGCCGTACGCGCGCGTGCTTCACTGGAGAAGACGCTCGTCCGGTATGGGAGGAACTCGCATGCTCCGCTACACCCTGATGCGCCTCGGCATCTTCGCCGGCAGCTTCCTCGTGCTGTGGGGCCTGGTCTACGCGCGAGTGCTGCCGCGTGGTCTCGGCGACTCCAACATGCTGTGGGTCCTCGTGCTCTCGGTGGTCGTCTCCGCGCCGCTCAGCTTCGTGCTGCTGCGCAAGCAGCGCGACGAGATGAGCGTCGAGATCGTGCAGAAGGTCGACCGGGCGAAGGGCCGCTTCGAGGCGAACCGTTCCGCCGAGGACGCGGCGTAAGCACGCCAGGCGCGCCACTCGCGCCGCACGCGCGCGTACGGAAACGGACGTAAGGCGCGCGTAAGTTTCCTCACACTCACCGGAACACCCCGGGTGGGGCCCCATGGGCTCCCGCCTGGGGTGTTCCGCGTTTTCCGGTGCTCCGCGGGCGGTTTCGCGCCGATGCGGGACGGGTGCGGCCCCTCCCCTTCTCAAAGAAGGGCTTTGAGGATCTCAAAGTTCAAGTGTTAACGTGTTCGGCATGAAGACAGCAGTGCGCCTCCGTGATGCCGCGAGCACCCCGCTCGTGGCGCGCCTGCACGTCGACCTGTGCCGCTGTATGTCCGCGGTCTGTTGCCGCGTGCTCTGATCTCCGACCCCCGGCCGGCCGTCGATTTCCGGCCTCCGATCCCTGATCTCTGATCTCTGATCTCCGATCGGATCGCCGGCCCCTGGGTCCCGATCCCGGCGTCATGCAGCGGCTTCGCGCGACGAGCGCGCGAATGCCGCACCCCCGTCCCCGTATTTCCCCGATACGCACCAGTGGAGTGTGTCCGTGTCCGCGTCCTCGTCCGCGCCCTCGCAGGCGCCGGTGGCGAAGTCCCGCATACCCAAGATCCCGTTCTGGGCCCAGATCGTCGCCGGTCTCGTGCTCGGTGTCCTGTTCGGCTGGCTCGCCCGCAGCCAGGACATCGGCTGGCTCCAGCAGACCCTGACCCAGGTCGGCGGCATCTTCATCCAGCTGCTCAAGCTGGCCGTCGCCCCGCTCGTCTTCTTCGCGATCCTGGTCTCGATCAGCAACCTGCGCAAGGTCAACAACGCGGCCCGGCTGGCCGCCCAGACCCTGATCTGGTTCATGATCACCTCGCTGATCGCGGTCGTCATCGGCCTCGCCATCGGCCTGCTCACCAACCCGGGTGCCGGCACCGGCCTCACGCCGAAGGACGGCAAGCTCCCGGAGCACCAGGGCAGCTGGATCGACTTCCTGACGGGCATCGTCCCGAGCGACGTCATCACGCCGTTCACCGAGCTGAACGTCCTGCAGATCGTCTTCATGGCCGCCGTCGCCGGTATCGCCGCGCTGAAGCTCGGCCCGAAGGCGCAGCCGATCCTCACCCTCTCCGAGTCGGTCCTGGAGCTGCTCCAGAAGGCCCTGTGGTGGGTCATCCGCCTCGCCCCGATCGGCACCGCCGGCCTCATCGGCCGCGCCATCGTCGACTACGGCTGGGACCTGATCGGCAAGTACGCCACCTTCACCGCCGACATCTACATCGGCTGCGCGCTCGTCCTCTTCGGCGTCTACCCGCTGCTGCTCGCGACCGTCGCCAAGCTGAACCCGCTGCAGTTCTTCAAGGGCGCCTGGCCCGCCATCCAGCTGGCCTTCGTCTCCCGCTCCTCCGTCGGCACCATGCCGGTCACCCAGCGGGTCACCGAGCGCCTCGGCGTCCCGAAGGAGTACGCGTCCTTCTCGGTGCCGTTCGGCGCCACGACGAAGATGGACGGCTGCGCCGCGATCTACCCGGCGCTCTCCGCGATCTTCATCGCGCAGATCTTCGACGTCCAGCTCGGCATCCGTGACTACCTGCTCATCGCGTTCGTCTCGGTCATCGGCTCGGCGGCCACCGCCGGCCTGACCGGCGCCACGGTCATGCTGACCCTGACGCTGTCGACCCTGGGCCTGCCGCTTGAGGGCGTCGGCCTGCTGATGGCGATCGACCCGATCCTCGACATGGTCCGCACCGCGACGAACGTGGCGGGGCAGTCGCTGATCCCGGTGATCGTCGCGGCTCGCGAGAAGATCCTGGACCACACCGCCTACGACTCGGCCTCGGGCTCCCCGATCGACGAGCTGGTCGACGCCGACGCCGACGCCGACGCCGACGCCGACGCCGACCAGAAGGTCGCGGTCCCGGCCGCCGCCTGACGTACCCGCCCACGCGCACACACCGCCGCGCCCCGCACCGATCCGTTCGGTGCGGGGCGCGGCGGTGTCGTACGTACGCGGGGGTGGTCAGGGCCAGAGGAGTTCGCGGGTCCAGGTGTCCGCGGCGCGGTCGGCGCCGTCGGTGCGGCGGTAGCGGAGGCGGACGTGGCGGCGCCGCTCGTCGCCCTGGAAGAACTCCACCTCCGTCGGCAGGACCCGGTACAGCGTCCAGCTCTCCGCGTGCGCCTCGGGCTCGCTCAGCGCGCGGTCCCAGGCGGCGGCGCTCGCGCCGGCGAGGGCGTCGAGGGAGGAGAGGATCTCGCTCTGGTGGCCGACGAGGGCGGAGGCGAGGGCGCCGGGGGTACGGGCGTGCAGGTCGGCGTACGCGTCGTCGCGCGTCCCGGTCGTCACCGGGCCCCGCACCCGTACCTGGCGGCCCTGTGTGGGCCAGTAGAAGCCGAGCGCGGCCTCGGGGCGGTCGGCGAGCTGGCGGCCCTTGGCGCTGCCCGCGTGCGAGGCGAAGTGCCAGCCGCGGGCGTCGACGCCGTGCAGCATGACCGTACGGACGTCGGGCCGGCCGGCCGTGTCGACGGTGGCCAGGGACAGGGTGTGCGGTTCGACGGCCCCGGACGCGACCGCACCGGTGAACCAGGTGTGGAAGAGCGCGACCGGCTCCTCCGGTACGTCCGCCGGGTCGAACCCGGGCAGCTCGGTGTGCTCGGTGTCCCAGACCCGCAGGGTCCGCAGGGCCTCGTGAAATCGCCGTTCGTCGTCCATGGCGTCCATCATGGGCCCGCGTCGCGCCCGGCCGCGCGGGACCGGCGGGCCGGGGTAGGCCGCCCGGGTGCCGGCATCCGGGGTCACTGGTACGCGACGTACAGGGCCGGTCGTACGACCCCGTGGCCGACGCCGCGAGGTCTCAGCCGCGGCCCAGGACGACCGTCCCGGACGAACAGAACCAGCCGCCCGTGCCGGAGGCCACCGCCAGCTCAGGGAGCGAGCCGTCCGGCCGCCGCACCTGGAGTCCGGGGGCCTCGCCGCGCAGCTGGCGGACCGCCTCGACGAGCAGGAACAGGCCGCGCATCCCGGGGTGGCAGGCGGAGAGCCCGCCGCCGTCGGTGTTCACCGGCAGCCGCCGGTCCTTGTCGGCGAAGTAAGGGCCGCCCTCGCCCTTCGCGCAGAAGCCGAGGTCCTCCAGGGTCACCAGGGTCATGTAGGTGAACGCGTCGTAGATCGCTGCGAGTTCGATGTCGGCGGGGGTGACGCCGGCCCGCTTGAAGGCGAGTTCGCCGCTGACGGCGGCGGGGGAGCGGGTGAAGTCCTCCCACTGCGACATGGCGGCGTGCGAGGCGTACTCGCCGGTGCCGAGGATCCACACGGGCGCCTTCGCGGTGTCCGGTACGTATTCCTCGGCGGCCAGCAGGACCGCGCAGCCGCCGTCGCTGCGGACGCAGCAGTGCAGCTTGGTGAAGGGATCGGCGATCATCGGGCCGCCGAGGACGTCGTCGATCGTGAGCGGGTCGCGGTACATCGCCTCGGGGTTGAGGGCCGCGTTCGCGCGGGCCTGGACGGCGACCTCGGCGAGCTGGTCGAGGGTGGTGCCGTACTCGTGCATGTGGCGGCGGGCGGCCATCGCGTACTTGGCGATCAGGCTGTGTCCGTACGGCACTTCGTACTGGAGCGGGCCGCGTGCGCCGAAGGAGAGGTTGCCGGTGCGGCGGCGGGCCCGGACGTCGGCGCGGGCGGTGGAGCCGTAGACGAGGAGGACCGCGTCGGCGTGGCCGGCGGCGATGGCGTCGGCGGCGTGCGCGGCCATGACCTCCCAGGTGGCGCCGCCGACGCTGGTGGAGTCGGTCCAGCGGGGGCGCAGGCCCAGGTATTCGGCCACCTCGACCGGGGCGAGGGTGCCGAGGCCCGCGGAGGCGAGGCCGTCGATCACCGAGCGGTCGAGGCCGCTGTCGGCGAGGGCGCGGCGGGCGGCCTGGGCGTGCAGGGCGTAGGGGGTGGGCCCGTCGACCCGGCCGCAGTCGGCCAGGGCCACGCCGACGGCGGCGACGCGGCGGCCGTGGCGGGGGTGGTGGCGGTCCAGGGAGCTGCTGGAAGGCATGAATCTGACGGTACATCAGATTTCTTGGATCGCCAGGGGTGCCGGGTCTGTGCTTCTGGCGGGGGCCGCCCTAGCATGACGCCCCGTCAGAAACGAAGGAAGCCCGCGGAGGGGGAAGCCTGTCCATGGAGGCGAGACCCATGCAGCAGCCCATGCGTCCTGGCAATGCCGATAACGATGTTGATGCCGATGGGAATGGCGATGTCGATGGGGATGGCGATGCCGAAGTGGTGGGTGACGCGCTTGCCGGCATCGAAGTCGACGTGACCGTCACCGAGGAGCAGCGGGAGATGCGCCGCGCGCTGCGCGACCTGCTCGCCCGGCGCGCCGGACCGGCCGCGACCCGGGCCGCCGTCGCCACCGCCGAGGGGTACGACACCGGGCTGTGGGCCACCCTCGCCGGCACCCTCGGACTGCCCGGCCTCACCCTGCCCGAGCGGTACGGCGGAGCCGGCTGCGGCCTCGCCGAACTCGCCCTCGCCTGCGAGGAGACCGGCCGCGTCCTCGCCCCCTCCCCGCTCCTCGCGACCGGCGTCCTCGCCGCCCCGCTGATCGCCGCCCTCGGCACCGAACAGCAGCGCGCCGAGCTGCTGCCCCGTATCGCCGAAGGCTCTCTGACCTGCGCACTCGTCCTGCCGGGCGACGGCAGTCCGCTGCCCCTCGCCCTCGGCCTCGCCGACGACAACACCGCCCTGCCCTGGTCCGGCGACGGCCGCTCCGGCGGCATCCAGGCCACCCGGCCCGACGGCACGCACTGGTCGCTGTACGGGGAGGCCGGGCACGTCCTCGACGGGCACAGCGCCGGGCTGCTGCTCGTCGCCGCGCACACCGGCGGCTTCCCGCGCAGCCGCACCCTGCTCTTCCTCATACGGGCCGACGCGGCGGCCGACGGCGGCGACAAGGGGGCCTGGTCCGGCGCCGCGAGGCGACCCTGGATCTGACCCGCTCCCAGGCCACGCTCCAACTGCGGGACATACCCGCCGAGTTGCTGGGCGACGAAGAGGCGGACGTACTGGGGGCGTTGGCCGCGACCGGCCGGGCCGCCGCCGTCGCGCTCGCCGCCGAGGCGGTCGGGGCCGCGCGCGGCGCGCTCGACCGTACCGTCGAACACGCCACCACTCGCGAACAGTTCGGCCGCCCCATCGGCTCCTTCCAGGCCGTGAAGCACCGGCTCGCGGACCTGCTCGTCGAGATCGAGTCGGCCCGTTCCCTGACGCGATACGCCGCCGCCGAGACGCCGGGGGAGGGGGTGGCCGCCGGGCTCGCGCTCGCCCAGGCGCTCGACGCCCAGCGCGCGGCGGCCGCCGAGACGATCCAGTTGCACGGTGGCATCGGCATCACCTGGGAGCACGACGCCCACCTCTACTTCAAGCGGGCCGCCGCCGACGAACTGCTCTTCGGCCCCGCCTCCCGGCTGCGCGCCCGCGCCGCCGAACGCGACGGACTGCTGGGAGGTGCGCGATGAGCCGTACGGCTCACGGAATCCCGCACGGAGTTCCGCACGGAGCCTCGCGCGGAGTGCCGTTCGGGGTACGGGTGATGCGGAAGGTCTCGTCCACGCGCGCGTTCGCCCGGGTCGCGCCGCACGTCGTGCCCGCCATGGACCGCGCCGTCCACCGGCTTTCCCGCGGAAAGGTGTTGCTGAGCGCGCGCATGCTGCCGGGGGTCGTGCTGACCGCGCGCGGCGCGAAGAGCGGGCTGCCGCGGGTGACGCCACTCGCGTGCATGCCGGAACCGGCCGGGACCTGGCTGCTCGTGGGCTCCAACTTCGGTCGCCCCGGGCATCCGGCCTGGACCGGGAATCTGCTGGCGCATCCGGACGCCGAGATCAGCTGGCGCGGGGAGAGCTTCGCCGTGAGCGCGCGGATGCTGACGGGGGAGGAGCGGGCCGAGGCGTGGCGGGCGGCGCTGGTGTTCTGGCCGCCGTACGCGACGTATCAGGCCCGGATCGAGCGGGAGATCCGGCTGTTCCGGCTGACCCGGACCCCGCCGGCGGCGTAGCCGCGAGGCGCCGGACGGTCGCGGGCACGGCCGCCGTCGTGATCGCCGTCGTGATCGCCGTCATGGTCGCGGGCACGGCCGCCGTCACGGCCGTGGCACAAGAACGCCGGCGGCGGCCCGACCCCGTACGAGAGGTACGGAGCCGGTCCGCCGCCGGCGCGACAGGACGGGTGGAGGGAGCGGGGGCTCCCCGGGTGGCGGGTGCGCGGTCGCTTCGCCTGCTTTGTCTGCGGGGTCGTTTCCTCTGCTTCTCCGGCTACTTCGTCGGCTTCTTGCCCGTGATGCCCAGGTGCACCAGCAGGGCCAGGTTCGGCTTGAGTTCGGCCTGCCTCACGCCCCAGGACGTGAAGCCCTTCTGGTGGCCGGCGACCGCGGCCAGCATCGCGACCAGCGAGCCCGCCATCGCCGCGGGGCTGACGTCCTTGTCGACCTTGTTCTTGGCCTGGAGCTCCTTCACGGCGTCCGTGAGGGAGTTGGTGACCGAGTTCAGGATCTTCATGCGGATCTTGTAGAAGCGCTTGTCGCCCTCCGCGGCCCCGAGGTCCACCACCCGCAGGATCGCGTCGTTCTTGCGCCAGAAGTCCAGGAATCCCTCGACGAGATCCTCGGAGGTCTGCCAGCCGGCCTTGCCGACCCAGGAGCGGCCGGAGACCAGTTCGGTCAATCCTGCGCCTTCCTTGGCCATTTCCTCCGCGATTTCGAGGACGGCGCCCTCGACGTCGGGGAAGTACTGATAGAACGTCGCGGGTGAGGTACCCGCCTTGCGGGCCACGTCGATGACCTTGACGTCCCGGTAGGGCGAGGAGCTGAGCATCTCGCCGAGGCAGTCCAGCAGCTTCTGCCGCGTCGCCTGGCCGCGTCGTCCGGCCACGCGGCCGTCGACGGTGCGTACTTGTCCTGTCATGCCGTCAGCTTACCGACGGGTGATCCGCGCGCGATTCGGCCGACTGCAAATGGGGGGCGGGACCGGATCGGGCCCTGTGCCGGGGGCGGTGCCGGGCCTCGCGGCAAGCCTCGTATCCGCCTCGCGTCCGCCTCGTATCCGCTCCGTATCGGCCTCGCGTCCGTCCTCCCGGCGTCGCGCGTCACCGCGCACGCCACCAGGCCCCCTCGCGAGCCCGCCACCCCAATAGTCTTATCAACAGCCTGTGGACAAGTTCGGTGGACAACTCAAGCAGGGCAAGGCCTCCGTACTCACTATGGGTACATATGTTCGGTTTTCAGGCTGTGGAGGAGCGGGCGGAGCCTGTGGACCGGCACCCATTCTGAACCCATGGCCGCACACGTACAGGGCACCCCGAGCTGGGTGGAGGCACAGCTGCCCGACATCGAGGCCGGCAGGCGCTTCTACGGCGGGCTCTTCGGCTGGAGCTTCGACACCGACCGCCACGAGGCCCTGCTGGGCGGCCGCCGCGTCGCCGGGATCATCCCGAAGCGGGACGGCCGGATGCCCACCACCTGGACCCTCTACCTGGCCGCGACCGACGCCGGTACGGTCGCCGCGCGCATCAAGGCGGCCGGCGGGCGGATGGTGATGGAGCCGTACCCCGTCGGGCCGTTCGGCATCCGCGCCCTCGCCTCCGACCCCGGCGGCGCCGTCTTCGGCGTACGACAGGCGGGCGACGAGAACGGGTTCGCCGTCACCGGCGAGCCCGGCACCTTCTGCTGGGTGGAGGTCCACACCCGGGAGCCCGACGCGGTCGACACCTTCTACGCCGCCGTCTTCGGCTGGCTCGGGCATCCCCAGGGCGTCGTCCCGCCGACGCCGACGCCGACGCCGACGCCGACGCCGTCCCAGGCCCAGGCCCAGGCCGCGGCCCAGGCCCCGTCCCCGTCCCCGTCCCCTGTGACGGAGTACCGGCTGTGGTCCCCGCCCGGCACCCGCAGCCCCGGCGCCGACACGGCCTTCGGCGGCCGGGCCGTGATGCCCGCCGCCGTACCCGCCGCGTTCCCCGGGCACCTGCTCGTCCACTTCGCCGCCCGCGACTGCGACGAGACCTGCGACGCCGCCACCCGCCTCGGCGCCCGCGTCGTCCTCGCGCCCCGCGACACGCCCCACGGCCGTACCGCCGTCCTCGACGACGACCAGGGCGCCCGCTTCGCGATCCTCACCCGGCCGCCCAGGCGGCCTCGCCCGCCCCGGCCGTCCCGTCCGCCCCATGACCAGGGGACATCCCCCGGACAGTGCTGAGGTGGCGCCCCCCGGGGAGGGCGGCCACCATGGAGGGGCCGGAGACGGCGTGCACGCGGCCCGCGGATCCGGCAGCAGGGACCCAGGTGATCACGTATGTGTCGATGGCTCGCGTACTGGGGAACACCCGTGCTCCTCGATACGATCCTGTACCAGCCGGCCAACTCCCTGATCGACCAGAGCCTGCACTCCAAGCTCGGCGTCGAGACCACCAACGGCGACGGGTTCGGCGTCGGCTGGTACTCGGAGGAGAACCGCACCCCGGCGCTGCTCAGGGACATCGGCCCCGCCTGGAACAACCGCAATCTGCGGGAGCTGGCGGACCACGTCCGGTCGCCGCTGTTCTTCGCCCACATCCGGGCGTCGACGGGCACGGCCGTCCAGCAGTCGAACTGTCATCCCTTCCGGCACGGCCGGTGGATGTTCATGCACAACGGCGCGATCGCCGGATTCCCCCTCATGCGCCGCGAGCTCACCATGCTCGTCGACCCCGAGCTCTACCCGGAGATGGAGGGCACGACGGACTCCGAGGTGCTGTTCTACCTGGCCCTCACCTACGGGCTCGACCGGGACCCGCCCGCCGCCGTCGCCGAGACGGCGGGCGTCGTGGAACGGATCGGGCGCGAGCACGGAGTGGAGTTCCCGCTCCAGATGACGATCGCCCTCACCGACGGCGAGCGCGTCTGGGCCTTCCGCTACTCCACCGCGCAGGCGTCCCGCTCGCTCTTCTACAGCAGCCGGGTGGAGGCGCTGCGCAAGCTGCACCCCGACATCGGCTTCCTGGCGCACATCTCCGACGAGACCCGCCTCATCGTCTCCGAGCCGCTCAGCGACCTGCCCGACGCCTGGAACGAGGTGCCGGAGAACAGCTACGGCGTGGTCCAGCCCGGGGAGGACGAACTGCATCGGTTCACCCCCGTAGCGGCCTGACGACGGCTTCACCGCACACTGGCCCGCCGCCCGTTCCGGGAACGTCCGTCGGCATGGGCCCCGGCCGGAGATCGCCCGGAGATCGCCCGAAGACCGGCAGAAACTCTCGGACTCGGCCCAGGCTGACACCCCGCCGCGCCCCCGGGTTCGCCACCACCGCCTCGGACAGGAACAATCAGGGTCCACGGGCCGTACCCTCATGGCCCCACGGGGAGGTGGCAGGCAAGTGGAGCAGCTGACGCAGCACGACCCGAGGAGGATCGGGCCCTTCGAGGTGCTGGGCCGGCTCGGCGCGGGCGGCATGGGCCTCGTCTATCTCGCGCGCTCGGCGTCCGGGCGGCGCGTGGCGATCAAGACCGTACGGACGGAACTCGCCGAGGACCAGCTGTTCCGGGTCCGCTTCACCCGCGAGGTCGAGGCCGCGCGGGCGGTCTCCGGCTTCTACACGGCGGCCGTCGTCGACGCCGACCCGCGCGCCGCCGTGCCGTGGCTGGCCACCGCGTACGTCCCCGCTCCCTCCCTCGAAGAGATAGTGAACGAGTGCGGGCCGCTGCCGGCACAGGCCGTGCGCTGGCTCGCGGCCGGTGTCGCCGAGGCCCTGCAGTCCATCCACGGCGCCGGCCTCGTCCACCGCGACCTCAAGCCGTCGAACGTCCTCGTCGTCGAGGACGGCCCCCGGGTGATCGACTTCGGTATCGCGTCCGGCGTCTCCAACACGCGTCTGACCATGACCAACGTCGCCGTCGGCACCCCCGCCTACATGTCGCCCGAGCAGGCCCGCGACTCGCGCGGCGTCACCGGCGCCAGCGACGTCTTCTCGCTCGGTTCGATGCTGGTCTTCGCCGCCACCGGCCACGCCCCGTTCCACGGCGCCAACCCGGTCGAGACGGTCTTCATGCTGCTGCGCGAGGGCCCGGACCTGGAGGGTCTGCCGGACGAGCTGCGGCCGCTCATCGACGCGTGCATGCGGATGGACGTCGGCCAGCGGCCCACCCCGGCCGACCTGCAGGCCATGCTGGCCCCGCATCTCTTCGACTCCGGCGCCGCCGGCGACGACTCCGGTACGGCCGCGGCCTGGCTGCCCGAGTCGGCCACCGAGATGATCGAGACCCGCCGGGGCGGGCGGCCCAACCCGCCGCGCCCGGCCGCCGCCCCGCCGATGCCGTCGCGTCCGCCGCGGCCCGCGGAGGCGTGGGACGGCGGCGACCCGCGCGCGGCGGCCGGCCGGCACGCCGGTCCCGCCGCCCCCGCGCCCTCGCACGCGCCCTCGCACGCGCCGGTGTCGGCGCCGCCGGTCGTCCCCGGTCCCACGCCCGCGCCGGTTCCGGCCGCCGCGTCCGTGGCGGACGCCGGTCCGGTACGGCTCGGGGGCGCCGCCCACCCGATCGGCCCCGGCCCCCGGGTGGCCGACACCCGCGCCGCCCTGGCCGTCGGCCCCGGTGCCGCCGCGGGCACCGCCACCGGCTGGATCCGGCCGCCCGGCGGCGGCACGTACGGCACCCATGGCGTACCGGGTACGCATGGCGCGCCGGGTACGCACGGCGCACCGGGTCCGCACGGCGCGCACGGCGCCGAACCGGGCCCGCCGCCCGGCGCGCGCCCCCTGCCCGGCACCGGACCGGGCACCGGCACCGCGCCCGCGCCCCAGGGCCCCGGCCACTGGCGGCCGTGGCGTTTCCGCATGTCGAACGACGTGTGGGGCACCCCCGTCGTCGACGGCGAGCTGCTCTACGTCACCTCCTTCGAGGTGCACGCGCTGGACACGGCCAGCGGCCGGCGCCAGTTCAAGACGCGGGACGTCGCCTGGTCGATGGCGGTGGCCCAGGGCCGTATCCACGCCTCCGACGGGCCCACGCTCTACGCGCTCGACGCCCAGGACGGCAGCGAGCGCTGGCGGCTGCACACCGACGCCTGGGTGTACTCCCTCCAGGTGGACCGCGGCACCGTCGTCACCGGCACCCGGGGCGGCGGCGTCCAGGCGTGGGAGGCGTCCAACGGCGCCAAGCTGTGGGAACTGAGCGGCGCGCAGACCGACTTCGAGACCGTCGAGGGCGGGCCGGCGGTGCACGGCGACACCGTGTACGTGTGGCGGAACGCCCGCCTCCAGGCGCTCGACGCCCGTACCGGCACCGAACGCTGGTCGTACCCGATCGGCGACGCCGCCTCCTGCGCCCACGTGCCGCTGCGGCTCGCGCCGGCGGAGGACGGCTGCGTGTACGTCGCGGCCGGGACGCGGGTGCTGTCGATGGACATCGCGACCGGGCACGTGCGCTGGCACTTCGAGGCGCCGGCGGTCTTCGTCTCGCCGCCCGCCTTCGCGCCCGGCCCGGCCGTCACCGGCGGCGGGGTCTACCTGGCCGACCACCTCGGCACGGTATACGCGCTCGACGCGACCACCGGCCAGGACCGCTGGCGGATCGCGACCGAGCCGCGGCAGTCGACCGAGCCGGTCCTGGTCGCCGCCGGGCACGTCCATGTCGGCAGCGGCAGCGCGCTCTACACCCTCGACGCGGTCACCGGCACCCCGAAGTGGCGGTTCGCGGCGGGTGGCGAACTGATCGGCACCCCGGTCGTCGCCGACGGGCGGGTGCACTTCGGCTCGGCCGACCACGTCCTCTACACCCTGGACGCGGCCGGCGGTCAGCTGCGCTGGAAGCTGGCGACGGGCGGCGAGATCACGGGCTCGCCGGTGGCCAGGAACGGCGTCGTCTACGCGTGCAGCAAGGACCGCTGCGTGTACGCGCTGGACGCGGTGAAGGGAACGGCGACCAACCGCGGCGCGTGAGCGCGGAGCCGGGGCTACGGCACGGTCCCCGGCGCATCGGCGTCCAGCTCGCACCAGACCCGCTTGCCGGTGGCGACGCGCTGGACGCCCCACCGGTCGGCCAGGGCGTCGACGAGGAGCAGCCCCCGGCCGGACTCCTCGTCGAAGCCGGTCGGTCGGGGCGCGGGGGCCGTCGACCGGTCGGTGTCCAGGACGTCGATACGGACGGTGGTCCCGGCGCCCCCGATGACGCGGGCGGCGCGGGTGACGGCCACGCCGACCCGCCGCGAGTCCGTGTGGGTGACGGCATTGGTGACCAGCTCGGAGACCAACAGCCGGGCGATGTCGGCCAGTTGATCCAGGCCCCAGGAGGCGAGGGCGAACGCGATGTCGCGCCGCGCCTTGCCGGGGGCGGTGTCGTGGGCGGTGTACTTGGCGAGATAGCCGGGGGCGGTGCTCGGACTGGTCTTCATCGGCGGCCTTGGCATTCCGGGGCGGGGTTCAGTGGTCGGCGGGGCGGTGCGCGAACGCCGACAGGGTGGTGTCGTCGATCTCCGCGCGCGTGATCTCGCGTATCAACTGGTCGGCGACGACGCGGTGTACGCGGGGATCGTCGAACAGGACCACTTCCGGGGCGCCCAGGGCCTCGCCGGTCGGCGCGTACACCGTGCCGCGCACTCCGACGACCTCGGCCTCGGTCACGCGGAGGGCGAGCACGTCGCCTGGCGGGTCGTCGCTCGCGCGCAGCGCCCGGGCGGCGTCGGCGAGGCAGAGGGGCGGCACGTCGACCAGGAGGGGACCGGCCGGGAACCCGGCCCGCCGTACGCCCGCCGCCGGCAGGACCCACAGCATCCCGCGCCGGTCCACATCGGGACGGCCCCCGCACCCGGCGCACCACAGGGACTCCATGGCGGCGACCTGGCGGTGGGTGTGCGCCGACCGGCGGAGCAGGATTCCTTCGACGGTGCGGTCCTCGGGCCGTTCGTCGGGGTAACTCGCCTTGCCAGACGGGTTGATGACGATCTCGGTGGCGTCGGAGGGGTACTCGTGCGCGGCGGGGTCCGGGTCCGGGTCCGGGTCCGGCAGCGTCTTCACATAGAGCGGGACGCCGGGGCCCCGCCGGCGGGACGGCTCGACGGCCATGGTGTTCAACTCCGTGCGGAACCGGTGCCGTTCGTGCCGGCTGAGGGTGGTGCTGGGGGCGGTGCTGAGGGATTTCGTCATGATCGGCCTCGGCTCATGGGGAGGGCGAAGGGGACGCATAGGCAGCGCAATCACGCCGAGTGGTGAAACGGCGACATTGTGTTGCGAACAAGGTCAGCATGGCAGTGAAATAGCCACAAGGAAAGTCGTCCCACAGAATTCTGCGGGTGAACTTGTCAGCACGAACTGCCGTGCGAAATAAGCGAGTTGGTGAAACGCTTTGAATGTTCTACCGTTTGCTCGAAGCTGCATTGCGCAGCCTGAATGTTCAACGTCAGACTGTGAGTTGTACGGGAGAGAGGGCGGGGATGACTGACATCGGTACGCCTGACGCACCTGCCATCGAGTCGGCGACGCCCGCCCTGTGTCGTCTGCACCTCGGCGTCGAGCTTCGCAAGCTGCGCGAAAGCCGGAACATGAAGGGTGCGGAAGTCGCGCGGCGGCTCATCTGGGCAGGCTCCAAGATCACGCGCCTGGAGACCGCGGACAACGGAGTCGTCGAACCCTCCGACGTGATGGCCCTGTGTGCGCTGTACGGCGCCTCCGAGGAGACCCGTGACGTCCTGATGGCGTACGCGACCGTCACCAAGACCAAGCGTGACTGGTGGCAGAAGCCGGACGTCAGGGACGTCATCACGCCCAGCTTCAAGGCGTACCTCGGGCTTGAGGCGGTCGCGTCCCAGGTGAAGAACTACGAGAACGAGTTCGTGCCCGGACTGCTCCAGACCGAGGCATACATCCGTGCGGTCTTCGTCTACACCCATGTCGGCCTGACCCCGGAGCAGATCGACAAGCATGTCGCGGTCCGGATGACGCGGCAGGAGGCACTGACCCGCCGGCTGGCGCCGCTGGAGTTCATCGCCATCATCAACGAGTCGGTTCTCAGGCGGCCGGTGGGCGGACGCGAGGTGATGCGGGCCCAGCTCGCCCACATCGCGGAGATCGCCGGCTCGCACCCGAACGTGAACGTGCAGGTCATACCGTTCTCTGTCGGCGCTCACCCCGGTATGAACGGGCCCTTCACGCTCCTGACGTTCCCGACCCCGGGAGCACTGAAGCCCATCGTCCACCTGGAGAACCTGACCGGTGCCGGAGTCTCCCGCCGTGAGCAGGATCTGAAGCTGTATGAGACGTCGTTCCGTGGGCTCCAAGCACTTGCTCCGGGCTACGAGGAGTCCCTGAGCATGATCGAAACGGCAAGCAAGGAGATGTGATGACCCGAGCCGATGACCTGTCCGTGGACTGGTTCTCATCGAGCTACAGCAATAACCAGGGAGGGCAGTGCGTTCAGGGTGGCCGCTGCTCCAACGGCGATATGGCCGTCCGGGATTCGAAGGACCCCCACGGTCCGGCGTTCCGGTTCTCGGCGGGTGCCTGGACCGGCTTCGTGGAGCACGTGAAGTCCGGCCGCTGATTCCGGCGTGACCACGAATGCCCCTCCTCGAATACGTCGGGGAGGGGCATTCGCGTAGCCATATTCGGGCAACGGAGGGTAGGTAGCCAGGACTTGGGGCGAGGGCCGTGAGCACCTGGAAGGCCATGTCGGGGCCGACGGCATCATTCGGGCCGTGGATCTGAGAACGGAACTGATACCCCCGTCGGTGAGCCGGCAACGGTTGGACGAGCTCTCCCGCAAGATCGAGCGGATCGCCCGTGTCCTGGCTGGCGCCTGTGGCCCTGGTGCCGCCGACCAGGTGGCCCCGATCTCCGAGGTACCTCCACGGCATGGAGGAGGGGCGGGGCCGTTTCGCGCGAGTGGCATGAGCATGCGCGGGTGGTGGGGGAGTGCGCGGGCGGCACACGGATGCGCGAGAGACGCGACGACACGCCGGTGGGCCACCCGGACGAGTGATTGTGACGCTGTGCGCACGGATCGACACTCGTCGTACTCGGAGGGTCCGTGTGGCTCTCCCGGCGTGAGAGGAACAGGCATGGACGCAACCCAGTCTCCGGTCCCCGTGGCACCGCGGGTCGTGGAGAGTTCGCAGGCCGCCGAGCGCGACCAGAAGCTCGCGCAGATCGGCGGCAACGTCGGTGCCATCTGGCGGGGCTGGTGGACGTGGGGCCCGGGGAACGGGGTCTGGAACCTCCAGATCCCGTGGAACGTCATCGGGGTCAACTCGACGGTCGTCATCACGGCCTCCGAGATCGACGGCAACGGGAACCGGTTCGTCGGCGCCGCGCCCTTCCAGGTGTCGAGCATCGCTCCCGCCGCCGGGGTCGTGACGTTCAAGATCAACATCGACTGGAGCAGCCCGCTGCCGATGCGCACCGATGTCGTGGTCTTCAACTGAGCCAACCCCTCCGGCCGGCCAGGCCGCGTCGGCCGCGTAGGCCGGCCGTCGCGCCGACCCGGTGACGCCGCCCGCTCACAGCCGTGTCGCCGGCGGAGTCGGCGCAGCACGAGACCCCAGGCGCGATGAGGGCGCCTGGGGTCTCCTCACGTGTGGGCCAGGGGTCCGGCGTCGAGGCGGTGATGTGCGCGGTCGGCGTCACGGCGTTCAGCGGAAGACGCCCTGTCGCCCGAGCGGCGGCCCGGAGGAGTCGGCCCTAGATGTTGCCGGCGGCGATGTCGTCGGCGGGGCCGCCGATTTTGGTCCAGGACGGTCCGATCCCGTCGTAGCTGTATACGGCGTCCCGGCCCGGAGTGAGTCCGTAGACGGTGTCGGTGGCGACGGCGAACGAGTAGCCGGGGCCTCCGGTGTACCGCCAGCTGTCGGGGGCGCCGAGGTAGGTGTACAGGTCGCCGGTGTCGGGATTCGTGGCGATGAGGCCGCGGCCCCATTCCCCGGTGAAGATCCGGCCGGCGGGACCGCCGACCCGGGTCCAGGAGCTCCCGGAGCCGTCGTAGCGGTACACGGCGTCCAGGCCCGGGGTGAGTCCGTAGACGGTGTCGGGGGCGACGGCGAAGGATGCGCCCGGGCCTCCGATGTACTCCCAGTTGTCGGGGCTGCCGAGGTAGTGGTAGAGGTCGCCGGTGTCGGGGTTGGTGGCGACGAGCCCCCAGCCGCCGGCGAAGATCTGGCCCGCGGGGCCGCCGATCCGGGTCCAGGAGTTGTTGAAGCCGTCGTAGCTGTAGACGGCGTCCAGGCCCGGGGTGAGTCCGTAGACGGTGTCGGGGGCGACGGCGAAGGATGCGCCCGGGCCTCCGATGTACTGCCAGTTGTCGGGGCTGCCGAGGTAGTGGTAGAGGTCGCCGGTGTCGGGGTTGGTGGCGACGAGTCCCCAGGGCCCCGCGATGATCCGGTCCGCGGGGCCGCCGATCCTGGTCCAGGAGCTCCCGGAGCCGTCGTACAGGTACACGGCGTCCCTGGTCGGCGTCAGCGCGCAGATGTTCTTGGTCACCTTCACCTTGGCCCGGATCACCTGACGGCACACCTGGCAGAAGGGGATGCTCAACTCCTTCATCTTGCAGTCGTATTCGGGCCGGTAGTAGCCGCAGTGGTAGTAGCGTGCGCCCTCGAAGCAGCCGACGGTGCCGGTGGGCACCGGGCTCGGCTGCGGATCCACCGTCCGGCAGTTCGGGTTGGACGTCGTGGGCAGGCTGGTGGTCGGGGCGACCGCCCAGCCCCACTTCAGGGTGTCGCGGTCGTTGTTCTGCGTGACGTTGGGCTGAGACGGCTCACCGAGCGGGGCGACGTCGTGTCCGGTCTCGACGTTGTCGCAGGCGTAACACGGGTACTCGTCGGCCAGTCCGTACGCCGTGTGGCCGAGCTCGTGCAGGGCGATCTCGGTCGCGCCGCCCGCGAGGGAGTAGACGCCGATGGAGCCGCCGCTCCCTCCGTAGACGGTGGAGTTCACCACGACGATCGCGACGGTGAACTCCGGGACCTGGGCGGCGGCCGTCTGGAGCACGGTCGTGATGTCGCAGACCAGCAGGCGTCTGATGCCGTTCGAGCCGAAGGTGGAGTCGAAGTACGTGGCGGGTGTCGCGCCGGTGCCGCCCGTGCTCGTCGGGTCGTCGGCGCCCGAGTCGGTGGACGTGACGTTGACCCGCCATATGTTGATCGGCCGCCCGATCGTGTCGTACGGCGGGGTGCTGGTCAGCGCGGTGACGAAGTCGGTGCAGGCGTTGTCGAAGTCGGTCTGCTGCGTGCTGGTGAAGCCGTCGCCGAGCAGGACGAGGGTGAACGCCCGGTTGCGCGGGGCCGTTCCGTGGATCTGGGTGCTGCCCAGGACGGAGCCGTCGGAGGTGGTCATCGCGGTCCCCTCTCGCTTATCGCTGGAGACGGAAGGTGGCGAGGTCGACGTCCCGTGCCGCTTCGGCAGACGGGCCGGTGGCGCCTTCGCGCAGTTCCTCGCGCCCGGGAGGCGCGACGTGGACCACGGCGATCCGGGTGGCGTCGGCCGGCGCGGGGACGACGACGGTGAACGCGCCGCGCGCTTCCACGTTCACCCGGGTGATCGGCTCCGTGTGGTTCTCCGGGAAGACCTCGGCGCTCTGCAGGAAGGCTCCGTGCGCGGCGACACGGGCGAGGCGCTGACCGGAGTCGTCCCGGGTCTCCACGACGAAGTCGCCAGGTCGTGCCTCGGCGCCCGCGCCGAGGTCGCCGACGACCGTGTCGACCGGATGCTGGGAGACAAGGCGTACCGAATCGCCCTCGTACTCGAAGATGAGGCGCAGGGCCGGGGCGGGGGCCGTCTGCTGCGGGTTGTTCATGACATCGCCTCTTCGGAGGGTGTGACGCCGGGTGTGACGCCGGGGCCGCACGCCAGGGGTCCCGCGAGGCCGATGCGCGGCCGATGCGTGTACGTACGGCCGGGGCCGGAGGAGAGCCGGCGGCGGCCGGGGGCCCGGGCGGCGGGAGTTGCTCCGTCCCGTCCCGGGAGGGCTCGGCCGCGAGGAAGTCGGCGAGGCGCGGAACGACACGGGCCGCCTCGCCCCGCCGGGGACCGGAAGAGACGCACGGCCCTGCGAGGAGCGTTCGGCTCACCCCATTTTATCGCCGACCGGATGCGCGTGCTTGTCGGCGCCAGGGCCGTTCTCCGCCGTGCGGCCCGGGGGTTGGGGCACGGACCGGCGGAAGACCGTGGTGCCGAAGGGTGTTGTGCCGGGTATGAAGACCGGCGACGCCACGCTGAGCACGCACGACCTGGTCTTCACCCACCAGGTCCAGATCAAGGGGCTGCACATCGGCGCGCCGGCGTCCGCCGCGCCCGACCTCTACCGGTCGCTGCTCGCCGAGATCGAGGCCCTCATCGCCGACGGCGTATACCCGCCCGGCACTCCCCAGGTGCATCCGCCGGCCGAGGGGGCGGCGGTGCTGCGGGAACTGGAGTCCGGCCGGGCCCGCGGCAAGCACGCCCTCGACCCCTGGCGCTGACCCGTACCCCGTTCACCCGTGCCCGTTCCTCTACCCCGTCCCGGTCGCGTCGTTGACCCGGCCGGGTGCCGGCTGGTGCGCGGGCCCGCGAGCCGTAGTGGAGTGGAGGAGTCCGGGCAGGCTCGTCTCGACATCTCGTCGACCGGCGCACGACACGAACGACAGGGACCAGACCCCGTGAGCCGACATCACGCTCCTCCGCACCTCGGGACCCCACCGGACCAGGCGCCCGCCGGCGAGTCGCGCTGGCCGATGGCCCTGGCCGTGGCGGTCGCCATGGTGCTGACGATGCTGCTCCCGGACACCCTGCGGCTGGCGCCGCGCTGGGTGCTGCCGTCCGTGGAAGGCCTGCTCCTGCTGACGCTCATCGCGGGCGACCCGGGCCGGATCGACCGGCGCGCCGCGTGGCTGCGCGCGGTGTCGCTCGCGCTGGTCTGCGTCCTGTCGGTCGGCGCCGTCTGGTCGACTCTTCAGCTGGTCAAGGACATCGTCACCAATGGAAGGGAGACGGCGTCCGCGACGAGCCTGCTCCAGGTCGGCAGCGCCGTCTGGGCCGGCACCGTCCTCGCCTTCTCCCTCCTGTTCTTCGAGCTCGACGGCGGCGGCCCGGCGGTGCGCCTCCACCGCCGACCCGCGTATCCGGCCCTCGCCTTCCCGCAGCAGATCGAACCCCGGCTCGCCCCCGCCGGCTGGCAGCCCCGCTACGTCGACTACCTCTATCTCGGTCTGACCAACGCCACCGCCTTCAGCCCCACGGACGTCATGCCGCTGACGCCCTGGGCCAAGATGACCATGGCGGTCCAGTCGCTCGTCTCCCTGGTCATCCTCGGCCTGGTCGTCGCGCGGGCCGTCAACGTCCTGACTTAGGGACCTGGGGATCCAAGCGGCCAGGAACGGGAGCGGGGGCGGGAGCAGGACGGTGAGGCTCCTCGGTGGTCAGGCCCTCGAGTCGGTCACCCGTCCGGGTATCCCGCGGGGTCGGCTACGCGGGCCCGGTCAGCCACCAGCGCTGGCCACCGCTGCCGGTGTAGTCCCACTGGATCGCCTTGGCGCCGTTCGCGGTGCTGCTCGAACCGATCGCCAGGAATTTGCCACTGCCCATGTTGGTCAGGAAATCGTCAGTCATGGACCAGCGCTGGCCACCGCTGCCGGTGTAGTCCCACTGGATCGCCTCGGCGCCGTTCGCGGTACTGCTCGAACCGATCGCCAGGAACTTGCCGCTGTTGTAGTTGGAGATGAAGTCGTTGGTGATCCACCAGATCTGCTCCGGGCTGCCCAGGCAGTCCCATTGAATCGCGTTCGCGCCGTTCGCCTTGCTTCCTGAACCGATCGCCAGACACTTGCGGCTGTTCAAGTTGCGAATCGTGTAGTAGCCGGTGGGTGCGATGTAGGAAGCGGAATCCGTACCCGCCCCGCGGGAGGCGGAGGCCCGCGCGACGGCTTCCTTCACGCGTTTGGCCTGCGCCGGGTACCGGCTTTCGAGGTTCTTCACTTCCTCCGGGGTGAGCCTCGCCAGCGCTGATCTGGCAACCTGCCGTGTGGTGACCGGCTCCGGTTCCGTCGGGGAAGCCGCGGCAGGAGCCACCATCGCCAGGGATGCCGCAGAGACCAGGCCGGCGAGTATCTTGGCGGTACGGGCCATGATCGTTCCTTTCTCGAAGAATGCGTATGGAATTCGGGTGCGCCGAGATGGATTTCACTCGTTGATCGCCGAATCAAAGATACGCGCGTGGCGTGATAGCCCGTCAATGCGGTGTTGTTCCGTGCGGTCACGAGAATGGCCGAGATTATCCGCAACCATTCTGGAAGTCGGCAACACGTGAGTGCTCGGCGTCTCATGCCTGGTGGTCTCCGGCAACTGGATGTGGTCATTCCGGGTTCCACGAGGAGTGAGCCGATGGCGTGTGGGGTGCGCTTGGCCAGAATTCGACTGCCGGTAACGCCGTGCCGTATCGCGGAAAAATGGGCATAGGGAATCGACTGGACACCCGCGCATTTGCGGAATGCTGCCGCAGTGCGCCCGCTGCTCGCTTAGGCCACGGGGACGGCTTCGGCGTCCAGGTGGCAGTCACGACAGAGGCCCGGTTCGGGGGCGCGGAAGACGCGGTCGCAGCCGTCGCAGTTCACCCAGTCGTCAGGGGCCGGGGCCGTCGGCCGGGCGGGGCGGCCGGGAGCGGGAGCAGGGTGACAGGACGGTGGCGCGAGGCGAGCTTGTGTGCTGCTGCGCCGCTCGGAAGGTTGGGAGCCCAGCCTCAGTCCGTGCCTCCGCCTGATCGAATCTGGCGGCACCCTACTCCGGGGCGCCCGCAGATCGATACGGTAGCCGTCTGTAGCTGACTGGGTACCGAAAGCGGGGCCAGTGTGGGGAGCAAGGGCGTTACCTTCGGCAAGTTCATCGCGCTCCGCCGCGCCGAGCTGGGTTGGACTCAGATCCGGCTCGCTGCTGAACTCGGCCATAGCGAGGCATGGATGTCGCAGGTCGAGCGTGACCTGCAGCAGGTCAAGGACCTCACTCTGTTACGCCGACTTGCGGATGTACTGGGCAGTGACTTCGGTGAACTGATCGCGCTGCCGCAGCCGGCCTCCGCCCGGCCGAGATCCCGTTCCCGGAAGACCGCCTCCGCTACGCTGACGAGCACTTCCGCCGCCGAGGAGGACGATGTGCGACGCCGCCCATTCATGGTCCTGGCGGCTGCCGCCCTGTTCGCCCCAGCATCCGACCGGCAGGCCGCGGCGGCTGAGCAAGCGCCGTTGGCCTCCTTGGAGGATCTCCTGCTGTATGGGACGGCCGGGGTTCCGGCACCCCGGCATGATCCCACCCTGGAGTCCGTTGCTGCCTCGGTGATGATGTCCCGTCAGGACTTCAAGGCGGCCCGCTACGGCGTCCTGGCCAAGGCCCTGCCTGGCCGGATCGCCGCAGCCGAGATGGTCGGCACAGCGGAGGAGCGGGCGCGAGGTGTTGCCCGGCTCTACAACCTGGCTGTGCGGTTGTGTATCAAGGCCGGCGACAACAATCTGGTCGCCATCACCGCCGACCGCGCGCTCACATCTGCCCGCGCCGGTGGTGATCCGCTGGTCACCGCCGAGGCGCAGCGCATGGTTTCAAGCGCCTGGCGGCGCCAGGGCAGTCTGGCTCGGGCGACCGACATCGTGGTGGTCGCGGCGGAGGACTTGCTTGCCGATACCTCGGTGCCCGAGTCCGAGCGGTTGGCTGCCCGGGGCGACCTGTATGCCACCGCCGCGTACACCGCCGCAAAGGCGGGTGACCGCGCATACGCGTACTCGCTGATCCGCGAGGCAGCCGACAGCGCCGCCTCTGCAGGCCGGATCTCCGGCCTGGTGGACGGTATCCAGAGCGTCGCCCTGCACGAGTTGTCGGTGCACTATGAACTCGGCGATGTCGGCCGGGCGATCGAGCTGGCTACCACGATCGACCCCACCGCGCTGCCGACCACCGAGCGCCAGGCCCGCTTCTTCACCGATGTGGCCCGCGCGTTCGACCAGTGGGGCAAACCCGAGCAGTGCTACCGCGCACTGCTGGCGGCCGAGAAGGTGGCCCCGCAGGAAATCCGCCGCGGCGCCGTCCGCGAACTCGCCACCGACCTGCTGCGGCACGACCGCAAACTTCCTGGTCTCCGGGGCTTCGCTGCCCGCGCGGGCGTGCGGTTCATCTGATCCGTAGCCGGACTACGGCCCGTAGTCCGGCTACGGATATGGCATCCCCGAACGCGGTTCTCTGGTGGTGCACCAGCGCCCAGCCGGTGCACCGCGCCCTGCTTGGGCCGAGCTTCGCCATCACCAGGAGCCGTGCGATGCCGAATACCACTGCTTTGCCCCCGGAACCCGTCGACCGCCCCTGGTGCTGGTCCACTGGCCGGGCACCGCTTGGGTAGCCGTCTGAGCAGAACGCCGCGAACAAGCGCCACCGCGGGCAGCACCGCGACCTGGCCGGTGACCCTTTGAAGGCCGTCATCGTCGCCGGCCGTCTGGCAGTCCCAGGCCTACTCGGCCTGTTGGCCGAGCGCCAGGCGGACGGGCCGACCCCGCCCATCGCGGCCAGTTCCCCGGACGCCGAACCGCCCGCCTGACACCACCACCGGACTTCCTGCCCGGCCATGCCGGACAGGTCGCGGCGCCACAAGGTGCCGTCGCGAGGTCGGCAGCGCGCCGACCTCGCGGGATTCGAGTTCCAGCAGAGAGGACGAACCGATGAAGGACCTGTTCCACACCGAGATCACCGGCGAGCAGGATGATGCCTCGCTGATCGAGATCGGCGACCTGGCCGCCCTGACCGAGGGGCAGGGCGGCGGCAACAGCGAGGACAAGCGCCGCGCCTACAACAGCTGATCCGCCCGGGTGCCGCCACCCCGCTCAGAGGGTGGCGGCACCACCTTGTTCCCGCGGAGGAAGTCGTGATCTTCGGAGGATTCAGCACCACAAGTCCCCACGTACCCTTCCCTGTTGGCGCTGCCATCGTCGGCTCTCGGAGTTGGCGCCTCGGTGGCGTTCCGGCGCGGGCCCTGACCGGCGGCGCCGGCCAACGCATGCTGGTCGTGGGTCGGTGCGGCGCCAGCGACTTTGAGCTGTCCCTGTTGGCCCGGGCCATCCCGCCCGGCGATGTCACCTGGCGCTGGCCCGGCGCCTACACCGTGATCGAGGAGAGTGCCACCGCCGTGGTGGTGCACACCGATCCGGCCGCCGCCCAGCCCGTCTACGCGACCCGCTGGAAGGGCGGGTGGGCCTGGTCGACCTCCGCTCGGCTGCTGGCCGGCCTGACAGGGGCATCGGTCGACGTCCAGCGTCTGGCCTGCGCAGTGTTCCTGCCTTCGGTGCCTGCCCTGGCCGCAGGCCGGTCCTTCTTCGATGGTGTTCACCAGCTTGCGCCCGGCTCTCGGATCGTACTGCCCGCTGACGGCACCGATCCGATCGTCACCACGACATGGCGGCCGGATCCGGTGTTCGGTCAGTCGCCCGACATTCGGCTCCACGACGCATTGGCTGCAGCTGTCTCCTTGCGCACGGCCGCAGACCCGGGACTGTCGTGCGATCTGTCCGGCGGCCTGGACTCCACCAGCATCGCGGCGCTTGCCGCTACCTCTCTGCCTGCCGGGCGCCATCTGAACGCGGTAACCGTCCACCCTCGCGGTGATTTTGACGGAGCCGATCTACACCACGCCCGGCTGGCCGCCGCCCGCTACCCGCGTCGCATCAGCCACCACCTGCTGCCGCTGACCGAGCAGCACCTGCCCTACACCTCCATCACCGATGTGCCGGTGACCGATGAGCCGGCGCCCTCCACACTCACCCGGGCCCGCATGATGGGCCAAATGGTATGGATGCATGACGCGTTGGGCACTCGGATGCATCTGACCGGTGACGGCGGCGACAGTGTCCTGTTCCAGCCCCCGATCCATCTCGCCGACCTGATTCGCCACCGCCGGCTCCGCCGAGCGGTGAGCGAGGCGTTCGGCTGGGCGAGGCTTAGGCACACTTCGGCCGGCCCACTGTTGCGGGACGCCGTGCGCACCGCCCGCACCGGTCGCAGTGCCGCTCTGGCCGCACTCGTGGACACGGTCGGGGCGCCCGGGCGCAACGACCATGGCCGGGTCACCTGGTTCCCGCTGCTGCCGCACCCGGCGTGGGCCACCGAACTGGCCACCGGACTGCTGGCCGAGGCCGTCCGCCAGGCTGCGGCCTCGACCGATCTATTGTCAGGCATGGACTTCGCCGTGCGGGTTCTGGTGGACGAGATTCGCGAGGTCGCCCGCACCGCAGCGGCGGACGCCCAGCTTGCCGCCGCGTCGGGCATCGAGATGCACAATCCGTTTCTCGACCCGCTGGTGGTGGACGCGGTGCTGGCCACCCCGCTGGGGCACCGGCCGCCATCGCACATCTACAAGCCCACCCTGTCCCGGGCCATGGCCGGTTTGCTACCGCCGAAGGTCGCCGCCCGCAGCACCAAGGGCAGCTTCGACGCCGACCACTACACCGGGCTACGGGTCAATCTGGCCGATCTGTCCACTCTGGCCGACGGCTACCTCGCCACGCTCGGCCTGATTCATCCTGGCCGGTTCCGCCGCCACCTGGCCCAGGCCGCGGCCGGGCTGCCCATGCCTTTGGCCACTCTCGAACAGGCGCTGGCGGCCGAAGCCTGGCTGACCGCCCACCGACGTGACGACGCCTCCATGTGGACAACCAGCCCCGCAAGGAGCGAGCCTCATGACTGATCTGCCCGCCTCCGCCGCCCTGCCGCCGCAAGTCCGTGCCGCTGACTTCGGGCACGTCCTGGTCCTCGTCGATTACCGCACCGGCCACGTCCAGGGCCTGCTGCCCGCCGCCGCCGAACGCTTCCGCGAAGCTGCTCGCACCGGCCGGCCCGCACCGCTGCCCGACATATTGGCTGCCCAGCTCCTGGACGCCGGACTCCTCGCCCCCGCACCGGTGGCACGGCCGTGGAAGGTGATCGAGGCTGCCACCGCGCCCCCGAGCTGGGGCGGCACCGAGCACCCCGCCGGCACCACCCGCCCCGCTCCCGTCCCTCAGCGAGCCCTGCTCAGCGCTGCGGGAGCCCTCGCTGCGGTCGCCGCCGTCAAGACGGCCGGGAACTCCCGCACCACGATGCTCCGGGTGCTGCGTGCCGTTCACCGGGCCGCGTCAACCTGCCGCCGCCCGGCCACTCTCGAACAGGCGACGGCCGCCGTCCTCGCCGTCCGCGCCGCCGGACGGCACTCCCCGGGCCGGGCCGCCTGTCTGGAGGAGTCCGCCGCCGCCGTGCTGCCGCTGGCCGCCCGGCGTCTGGCTGTCACCTGGTGCCACGGGATCGCCGCTGACCCCGTACGGCTGCACGCCTGGATGCAGACTATGGACGGCACCCCGGTCGCCGAGCCGCCCTCGACGCTCGCCTACACGCCCATCCTCACCATCGGAGGCCGCCATCAACGCCAGCCCTGAACCTCTCATCTGGGTCCGCGACGCGACCTGCGGCCTTGGCCCCTACCGCGCCGACCTCGTGGAGACCTATTGGCGGTGGGAGCAGGACCCCGCCCTGCTCGTCGGCTACGGCCGCCAGCAGCCCGAAGCCCTGGAAGCGCGCATGGAAGGCATCGCCCACCAGCTCCGCGGCGACAACATCCGCTTCACCGTCTACGACCTCACGGGCGACACCCCTGTCCCGGCCGGGGTCACCACCCTGCTGCCGGACCCGTCGGTGCGAACCGCCGAGTACGTGGTGATGCTCGCCCCCGAAGCCCGCGGCAAGGGCCTGGGTACCGCCGCGACCCACCTGACCTTGGACTACGCCTTCCACATCACGAACCTGCGGATGGTCTGGCTCAAGGTCCTCGCCCCGAACAAGGCAGGCGTCCGTGCCTATGAGAAGGCCGGCTTCCACCCTGCCGGCACGCTGCGCGAAGCCGGGTACTGGCTCGGCAAGGTATGCGACGAACTGATCATGGACGCCCTCGCCGCCGACTTCACCGGCCCCTCCGCGATCCTCCCCCTCATGCGATAAACGACTGGCCAGTAAGCCGTTCCGAGGCATCACCTGGGGATCTAAGCGGCGGGGAGGGATTCCGCTTCGAGGCGGCAGTCGCGGCACAGGCCCGGTTCGGGGGCGCGGAAGACGCGGTCGCAGCCGTCGCAGTCCACCCAGTCGTCAGGGGTTGGGGCCGCCGCCCGGGTGGCCGGGAGCGGGGGCGGGAGCAGGACGGTGAGGCGGTGGGCGAGGAGGGCCGCCGGGCTGTGGAGGGGCTCGGGCAGGCAGGCGGAGAGGGTGCGCAGGGCCGCGTCCGGGTGGGCGCCGTTGTCGAGCCAGGCGGTGAGACCGGGAGCCAGACGCTCGATGTCGCGGGCGGAGAGCAGCAGCCGGGGGTCGTGGAGCCGGAGGCGCGCGAGCAGATCGGCGGCGGGGCGGTGGCGCGAGGGGAGCGGGGTGGGCTGTACGGGTCGGGGTTCGGGGTCGGGGTCGGGCACGGGCGCGGGCTCCGGCGAGGGCGCGGCTTCCGGTGTCTGCTCCGGCCCGTCGTGCTCCGGCCCGTCGTGCTCCGGCTCGTCGTCCGGCTCCTCCGGCTCGGGCTCGAAGTCCGGCTCCCAGACGGGTACGGGCTCGGCCTCCGGCTCCGGTACGGGCGGGGGCGCGGGGGTCTCGCGTACGGCCTCCCGTACGGTCTCGCGTACGGCCTCGGGCTCAGCCTCCGGGAAGTTGTACGAGGTCGTGCGCGGCACGATCCGGCCGTCCGGCAGCCGCTCGCGGGTACGGCCGAGGTAGCCGTACGTCTCCAGCTCGCGCATGGCCCGGGCGACGCGCATCTCGCTCTCCGGGAAGCGCGACGCGATGGCCTTGATGCCGACCGAGGCGCCTTCGGGCAGCGACTGGAGGTAGACCGCCAGCCCGATCGCGATCAGCGACAGCGCGCGGTGCTGGGCGAGGTGGTTGCCGACGATCGTGAAGCGGCTCGTGTGGCGGACCTTCACGTGAACGAGGCCGAAGGCGTGCGAGGGCACGCTAATGTGCGGGGAAGCCATCGGGAAGTTGTGACCTTCCTCGGTGGTCAGGCCCTCGATCGGGATTCGCAGTCCCGGCCGGGGGCCGACGCATGTCTGGGGTTGTCGCGGTGAGCATATGCCCGACAACCCGCTCCAAATCCAGTCCACTTGGCCTAAATCACCCGTCAGGGTGACGGGGTCTCTGGGGTTGCCGGGGAGGCTGGAGGGGAAGGGCGGGGTTCTTCCCCACGTACTTGAAGTCATTTACGTCGTGGGCATCCACGTCGCGATTCCCCGCGTCGTGAAAACCCGCGACGCGGATGGCATATGCCCTCGCGCTCGCCCCAAGTGACGTGTTCCTACGGATTGGTGCCCGGGGCGACGTACCCCGCGCCGATGCCGTTGTCGGACTCCGGGACGCACTCGGGGACTTCGGTCACCACCGACATCGAGAGCGTGCCGATCCCGCCGTCGCCCGTCAGCGTCGGCACGAACAGCAGGTGGTCGCCCTCCGGGACGGCGCTCGGCCTGATCAGCGAGAAGCGCCCGTCGATCCCGCGGCCCCCGTCCTCTCCGGGTTCGGGGAACACCTTCGAGGAGTCGAAGCCGACGTCGTAGGGGACCTTGGTCGTGCACGAGGCCGAGAACGTCGTCACCACCGCGGGAACACCCGCCTTCCGCAGGGTGGCCTGCAGCCCGGCCACCCCCTTGGCGCTCATGACCTTCACGGCGATCATGCCGTCCGGGGCGGACTTCACCACGTAGTCGGCCGTGACGATGTCGATCTTCTGCCCGCCCGACGGACCGGCGGGGGTCCGCTCGCCGGACGTCCCGCCGGCCAGGGGCACGGCGACGGCCACGGCCGCGGCGGCCGCCGCGGCGCCGATGGCGAGGGTCAGCCGGGGGCGCCGGACGAGGGCCGGGGCGCGGCGGCCGGTCGGGGCGGTGGCGTCGAGAGCGGCCAGGGCGGCCGCGCGGGCGGCGAGTTCGCCGGCGAGCTGCTGCTTGAAGTGCGCGGGGCGCGGGGGGCGCGGGTGGGTGTTCACTGGGCGGCCTCCAGAACGGAATCGCGGCGGTCGGGGTGCTCGGGGTGCTCGGGGTGGTGCGGGGCGGTGGCGCGCAGTGCCTTACGGGCGCGGTGCAGCCGGACCCGGGCGGTGGCCGAGCTGATGCCCAGCGCCCGCGCCGCCTCGCGGACGGTCAGCCCGTCCAGGGCGACCAGGCCGAGCAGCTCGCGCAGGGGTTCGGACAAGGAGGCGTGGGCGGCCGCCATGTGCCGGGCGGCGCGGGCGGCGTCGATCCGGCCCTCGATGGCGCTGATGTCCTCGTCGTCCAGCAGCCGCCGGCCGCCGATCCGGGCGACCGCGCGCTGTTCACGGGTGCTGCCCCGGAAGTGCGCGGAGAGGGTGTTGCGGGCTATGCCGTACAGCCAGGCGACGGGCGTACCGCGCCGGGCGTCGTAGGTGTGCGCGTTCTCCAGCGCGGCCACGAAGATGTCCGCCGTCAGGTCGGCGGCCAGGTGCGGACTGTCGACGCGCCGGGTGACGAAGCCGAGCACCGTGTCGAACTGCTGCTCGTAGAAGGCGGCGAACCCGGCGGGGTCGCGCGCGGGTGGTGCGCTGGGATGCTCCGCTGGCACAGAGGGCTCCTAGGGGCAGTGCGGCGTGTAATGCCTTACACCCCTACTTGGACGCGGCGCTCCGAAGTGTTACATCACCGGCCGAGAGCCCGTCGTTCGCCGGAGCCGGAGCCGGAGCCGGAGCCGGACTTGACGGATGTCCGTCCGGACCAGGCCAAGGGCCGGGCGTCGCGCACAAGCTCGTCGATAACCTGACTCCCCCGCGCGTCCCGACACCGGGTGGCCGTCGTGCGATGGCCGCTCTAACTCCCTGGAGAGGCAGTCAAGTTGGCGATCGGATTCATCGTGGTCCCGCTGTTTCTCTACGTCATCGTGATGGGCGGGTTCAGTGTCCTGATCGGTGCGAAGACCACCGAGCGGATGGGGTGCGCGATGGCGGCCGGGCTCATTCTTCCGCCGGTGGCCCTCTATGCCGGGTTCCTGATGAGCGGCCGGTAGGCCCTTCGCCGGCCAGGGGGATCGCGGCCCGGCCAGGGCTACTCGATGTCCGTGACCAGCTGCGCGCGGGCCGTCTCGAAGAGTTCCCGCTGTCGGGTGAGACGGTCGCCGCCCGCCGTCGTGTCGACGAGGACCCGCCCCCCCCGCTCACCGTCGCGCACACGAGTGCCTCGGATCATCATTGAACGGGACGGCGGCCCGCGCCGGAAGACGGCGGCTACGGCTACGGCTGCGGCGGCCGGTAGTCCTGTGGGGGCGGTGGGGGCGGTGGGGTGTCGTCGTACCGGGTGCCGGTCGCCGGGGGTACGGAGTCCACCCGGCCCGCGTGCCGCGCCCGGTACGACGGGCGGCGGCCGGACATGACGGCCGCGCCGACGAGCAGCAGCACGCCGCCTCCGACGGCCATCGCGACCCCGTCGCCGAGTCCGCGCCCCTGGGAATCGAGGGAGAGTCCGTTCTGGACCTGGGCCACGCGCACCATCCACAGGACGGTGAACCCGAGCACGATCAGTCCGGCGAGCGCGACGGCCAGGCGCGAGCGCAGGACCACGCCGACCACGGTGACCAGGACGGCGAAGGCGTACGGGAGAAGAATCGAGCCGATGACCTCGGCCCGGACGTCCGTGATGCCCCCGAACAGATCCTGAACGCGGTAGTCGCGGCCGGGACGGCCGTCGTACCAGGCACGGAAGGGGCTCCATACGGCGGCCGTCGCTCCTGCGAGTGCCAGGACCGAACCCACGATGTTGCGGATCACCGTGCGGCCTCCCTTCGGTCGGCTCTCGGTCACGACGCTACGCCGGGTCCCGGGGGGTGTCCTGTCGAGCGGACGGCGACGCTAGGGTGACGCGTACACGTCTTATCGAGCGGGTGGGGGAACGGGGAAATGATCCGCACCAGGCTGAAGCTCGCGGCGACCCTGACGGTGGTCGTCCTCGCGCTGACCGGCTTCCAGACCGGACGCGGCGGTCACGGCAGTCACGGCGGCAGCAGCGACCACGGCAAGAGCGACGACTCGGGCGGCGGCTGCTCGACGTCGAGCAAGAAGAACCACTACGACGACGATGACGACGACTACGGATCGGGGTCCGGCTCCGACTCCGGGAACGGCGACGACAGCTCCTCGTCCTCGCCCTCGCCGACCGCCTCCGTCGCGCCGGACGTCGAGGTCGTCGTGGTCGACTGCGTGAAGCCGGCCGAGAAGAAGCGGAAGAACCGGGCGGCCCGGAAGGCCGACACCACCGCCACCGTGCGGGTGAAGGCGAAGCCAGGGGTGACGGGCCTGTACCGGGTCGCCCTGACCTTCCAGGAGCGCGAGAACGTGCCGGTCGACAGCGGCGAGATCCTGGTCTCCGTCGACGGCACGAGCGAGAAGCTGTACGACGTCAAGATGAAGAACCCGGGGTCCGTCGACAAGGCGAAGATCTGCACCGTGGGCAACGTCTGGGAGGACGAGACGGCCACGACCTCGCCCGCCCAGCCCCGCTAACGGATCCTGACCTCGGCTTCCTCTCCCTTGACGCGCCGGGTGAACAGTCCGGCCTGCCGTTCCGGCGGCAGGTTCCCCAGCGCGATCAGGTGCGGGGCGTGCGCCAGCGCCTGGGACCTGGCGGGCTCGCGGGCCGACCACAGGGCCCGTACGGTGCCCTGCACGGCCTCGGTCGGGTACGCGGCGAGGGTGGCGGCCGCCTGCCGCGCCGCCGCCAACGCCCCACCCCGTACGGTCAGTTCGGAGACCAGCCCGATGGTGTGCGCGCGCTCGGCGGAGATCCGTTCGGCGGTGCCCATCAGCGCCATCCGGGCGGCCTCCCCGTACGGCATCCGCTGCGCCATGAGGATCGACTCGTAGGCGCTGACCATGCCGTACGTGGTGTGCGGGTCGAAGAATTCGGCGCCCTCGCCCGCGATCAGGAACTCGGCCTCGCCGAGCAGGTAGAAGGCCCCGCCGCAGGCCATGCCCTCGACGGCGGCGATGACCGGCTTCCACAGGTCGTTGGACTTGGGTCCGATGGCGAGGAGTGGATCGTCGATCGTGAACGGGGAGGCGGGCTGCGGCAGTTCGGCGACCGAGGTGCGATCGACGCCGGTGCAGAAGGCTCGTTGGCCGGCGCCGGTGACGACGATCGCGCGGACGTCGTCCTCGTACCGGAACCCCCGCCAGGCGTCGGAGAGTTGGCGGGCCATGGCGAGGGTGAGGGCGTTGTGCCGGGCGGGCCGGTCGAGGGTGACGACGGCGACTCCGGTGCCGGTGTCGCGTTCCACCGTGATCGTCATCCGCGCTCCAGGAGCCAGCGCGGCACGGTGATCCCGTCGATCTCGGCGAAGACCACCTTCACGGGCGCGCCGATACGCAGCCGGGCCGGGTCGACGGAGTCGAGCGGGGCGTCGGGGGCGGCGACGACGTTGCCGGCGAGACGGATGCGGGGAGAGTCGGAGAGTTCGACGAGGACCGCGTTGTAAGGGGCCTGGGCGGCGTAGTCGGGCAGCAGCGGCGGGTGGGGGACGACGAACGACCAGATCCGGCCGCGCCCGGACACCCGGCGCCAGGTGCTGTCGAACGACTGGCAGTACGGGCAGCAGGGGCGGGGCGGGAAACGCGGCTCATCGCAGGCGCCGCAGGTCTGGACGCGCAGTTCGCCCCGGGCGGCGTACTCCCAGAAGGGCGCGCCGTCCTCGTCGATCACGGGTGTGAGCATCGGGAACTCCTCGATTCTTCAAGCATGATGCCGGGGCGGGGGCCTCAGGTCCGGAGGAGGACAGCCGAGGTGGGGACGCCCTCGCCGGCGGTGACCAGGCAGGTCGAGGCGCCGGGCACCTGGGCGGTGGAGTCGCCGCGGAGCTGCTTGACGCCTTCGGTGATGAGGTTGAAGCCGTGGACGTACGCCTCGGACAGGCCGCCCCCGCCGGTGTTGATCGGCAGCCGGCCGCCCGTCTCCAGGGCGCCGCCCTCGGTGAACGCACCGCCCTCGCCGCGCCCGCAGAAGCCGTAGCCCTCCAGGGAGAGCGGGACGAGGGGCGTGAAGGCGTCGTAGATCTGGGCGACGTCGACGTCCGCCGGTCCGAAGTCGGCTTGTTTCCACAGGTGCCGGGCGGCGGTCCAGGCGGGGCCGGAGAGCGGGTCGTCGGTCCAGTAGTTGACCATGCCGTGGTGCTGGGCGGGCAGGCCCTGGGCGGCGGCGTGCACGTAGACCGGCCGGCGGCGGCAGTCGCGGGCGCGCGCGGCGGAGACGATCACGCAGGCGAGGGCGCCGTCGGTCTCCAGGCAGTTGTCGAAGAGGCAGAGGGGTTCGCTGATCCAGCGGGAGGTCATGTACATCTCGCGGGTCAGCGGGCGCTCGTACATGATCGCGTCGGGATTCTGGTTGGCGCGGTTGCGGCAGGCGAGGGCGACGTTGAAGAGATGGTCGCGGGTGGCGCCGTACTCGTACATGTAGCGGCGCGCGAGCATGCCGATCTCGTCGGCCGGCCGCAGCAGCCCGAACGGCCGGGTCCACTGCCCCGGGGTGGCCAGCTGGGCGCTGGTGTTCGTCCAGGGGCGGGGGCCCGAGCCGCGCTTGCGGGACCGCCAGGCGACCCCCACGGTGGCCTGCCCGGTGGCGACGGCGGCGGCGAGATGGCCGATCGTGGCGCACGAACCGCCGCCCCCGTAACCGACCTTGGAGAAGAAGGTGACGTCCCCGGCGCCGATGGCCTTGGCGACCTCGACCTCGTCGGTCTCCTCCATGGTGTACGAGGCGAAGGCGTCGACCTCGGCGGGCGCGATGCCGGCGTCGTCGAGCGCGGCGAGGATCGCCCGGCAGGCCAGGGTCTTCTCGGACTCGGGGAGATGTCTGGCGAAGGGCGTCTGGCCGATGCCGACGATGGCTGTGCGGTCCTTGAGCACGGCAACCCCCACGGTGCGCCTCATTGCTGACAGTCCGTCAGGCTACCGTTAATCTGACGATGAGTCAGGTAGCTGGTGTCGGTGACCGGAGGTGGGCGGCCATGGAGTGGGAACCCGGTTCGGTGGGGGAACTGGTGCGGCGGGCGGCGGCGCGGTACGGGCCGCGTGAAGCGGTCGTCGAGGGCCGTACCCGGATCACGTACGCCCAGCTCGGCGCCCGGGTCGAACGCGCGGCGGCCGCCTGCCTCGCCGCCGGGATACGCGCCGGCGACCGGGTCGCCGTCTGGGCGCCGAACTCCCTGGACTGGATCGTCTCCGCACTCGGCGCGGTCACGGCCGGCGCCGTCCTCGTCCCCCTCAACACCCGCTTCAAGGGAACCGAGGCGGCCGACGTCCTGGCCCGCTCGCGCACCCGCCTGCTGTTCATCACCGGCACCTTCCTGGGCACCTCGTACGTGGCCTCCCTGCGCCGCTCGGGCGTCGAACTGCCCGCGCTGGAACGGGTGGTGGTGTTCGGCGACACCGCACCGGACGAGCCCGGCTACACCACTTGGCGTTCCTTCCTCGCGGGTGGGCGGGGGGTGGACCCGGCGCGGGTACGGGCGCGGGCGGACGCGGTGATGCCCACCGACCCCTCCGACATCATCTACACCTCCGGCACCACCGGCCGCCCCAAGGGCGCCGTCATCACCCACGAACAGTCCCTGCGCTGCTACACGGTGTGGAGCGAACTCGCCGGCCTGCGCGAGGGCGACCGCTACCTGATCGTGAACCCCTTCTTCCACACCTTCGGCTACAAGGCCGGGGTGCTCGCCTGCCTGCTGCGCGGCGCGGTGATGATTCCGCAACCGGTGTTCAGCGTGGAGACCGCGCTCGCGCACATCGCCGCCGAACGCGTCACCGTCCTGCCCGGCCCGCCCACCCTCCACCAGTCCCTCCTCGACCACCCCGCGCGCGCCGCCCACGACCTGTCCAGCCTGCGCCTGGTCGTGACCGGCGCGGCCGTCGTCCCGCTGCGCCTCGTCGAACGGCTGCGCACCGAGCTGGGCGTCGGCACCGTCCTCACCGCGTACGGCCTCTCCGAGGCGAGTGGACTGGTGTCGATGTGCCACCAGGGCGACCCGCCCGAGACCGTCGCCCACACCTCGGGCCGCGCCATCCCCGGCACCGAACTCCGCCTCTCCGTGGCGGGCGAGATCCTGGTCCGCGGCCCGCACGTCATGCGCGGCTACTTCGAGGACCCGGAGGCGACCGCCGCCGCGATCGACGCGGACGGCTGGCTGCACACCGGCGACGTCGGCGTCCTGGACGAGGCGGGCAACCTGCGGATCACCGACCGGATCAAGGACATGTTCATCGTCGGCGGCTTCAACGCCTACCCCGCCGAGATCGAACAGCTCCTCGGCCTCCACCCCGACATCGCCGACGTCGCCGTCATCGGCATCCCCGACCCCCGCCTCGGCGAGGTCGGCAAGGCCTTCGCGGTCCGCCGCCCCGGCGCCCGCGTCACGGCCGACGACCTGATCGCCTGGTCCCGCCGCGAGATGGCCAACTACAAGGTCCCCCGCGAGGTCGAATTCCTCCCGCACCTGCCGAGAAACGCGAGCGGAAAGGTGCTGAAGGGGGAGCTGCGGGCGCGGTAGGGGAGGGGGCGGGGTGCGCCCGGGAATGAGTGGCGGCCCGAGACGCCAAGAGGCCCGGACCGGTCACCCGGCCCGGGCTCTCCCCCTTGGGCGCGCGCATGCGTGCGTCTTCCCCCACCCCGGTGACGTCCGGTCCCCACCGTTCGCCCCCGAGGTGCGCCGATCATGCCGCAGGCGCGGCGGGGGCGCGAAGCGGAGGGGGCGAATTCGTCAGGTTGCCGCTGGTTTCCGAGCGGGCGGGTGCCCCATGTGGAAGAGCCCTGAACCTGCGAAACAGGTCAGGGCTCTTCCACGCGGCGCGACAACTCAGTCGCCGATGCCGGCGACGGTGGCGTGGAGGTCGTACGTGGACGCGTCGTTCATCGCGTGCATGTCGGCCAGCGCGGGCGTGGCGGTACCAGCGGCGACGGCGACGGCCAGGGCGATTCCGGCCAGAAGGCGCTTGGTGCGGGTCATGTCGGACTCCTCGGAAGTGTGTATCCGTACAAAGCGACCCTCGCACGCGCGGGTCAGGCAGAACAGCTGATCCGCTTCGCTTTGTCGGATCATCCACTGGCAGTGGCCGAAACACGACGGAGGGGCCGGGCTGATGCCCGACCCCTCCGTTCCGGTCTTCCGGTCGCACCCACCCCACGTGCCCGGCAGGTCCCCCAACCCCCTCGGGCATCCCCCGTAAGGGACACGGCGCGCTCATGTCCGGATGACCACGGCCCCGGCGACTCCCCCGATGGCGACGCCGGAACCGTCCTCGTGTGGTGCGGTCTACTTGGCCGGCTCCGTGGTGGCGTGCATGTCCATCGTCGTGATGGCCGCCTCGCCGTCGCCGACGACCTTGGCGGTGATCGCGTCGACCGCCGGCTCGGACGTGGCGTGCATGTCCTTCGTGACGATGGCCTCCGCGGTGCCGCCGGTGGCGTGCATGTCCTGAGGCTTCACGGACGCGTCCTTCTCGAGCGAGTCGCTCATCTCTTCAACTCCTGCATCTCATACCTGGAATCCGGTGCAACCCATCCGGCCGCTCCCCCGTGACCAGCCGGAATGAATCACTTTTGGCCGCTCACCCTAGTTCTCCGAGGTGAGGGCTGTGCCGGCGACCCGTCTGCCCCCCGACGCGGCGGATCGACAAGAAGAACGATGCCCGACGGCGATAAACGAATGATGAACGCCCAGGCGAGTGAGGCGGTGCGTGTCCGTCGGGGCTCAGGCCGCGGCGGCGGGCGTCAGCAGTCGACGGACGCCGGCCGCCTCCGGTGCGCCGAGGGACTCGAAGGTATCGAGTGCCTCCTGCCAGCAGACCTGCGCACGGCCCGGCTGTCCTATGCCCTGAAGCGCGTGCCCGAGCACGGTCAGGACGTTACCGCGCCGCCACGCACCGCCGATTCCGCTGAGGACGGTGAGCGCCATTTCGGCGTTGGAAGCCGCCTGGGCATGGCGCCGCGCCGCGATGTCCACCTCGGACAGCCGGAAGAGCGTCATGCCTTCCCACAGCCGCTGCCGGCTGTCGCGGAAGACCTCCAGGGCCTCGCTCAGCCGCTCCACGGCCTTGTCCAGACGCCCGGCCTCGGTGAGTGCGAGGCCCAGCGCGTAGCGGCCGTTGGCGCCGCGCAGCGAGTGCCCCATCGAGTCGTAGATTCGTGTGCCCTCCTCGGCGAGGGCGATGGCCCGCGCCGTGCGTCCCGTGGCCAGGTGGATGCGGGACAGGTTGCACAGCGCGCTCGCCTCGCCGGGCAGGTCACCGACTCCACGGAACCGTTCGATGGCGTGGGCGAGGTGCACCTCGCCCTCCTCGAACCGGTTCTGGTACAACGCGATGATGCCCCGGGCGTTCGCGGACCAGCAGCCCGGCACGGGGTCACCGGCTGCTTCCGCGTAGGGAAGAGCCAGTTCGGCATCGCGGTCGGCCTCGGTGAACCGGCCGGCGGTGTGGTGGACACCTGCCAGCGCCGTCAGCGCCCGGCCCTCGGCCCGCGCGTCACCGAGAGCGTGGGCGGCTTCCCGGACGAACGAGCCCACTGCCTCGAACTCCTTGGAGTTGGCGCCGGACTCGCCGAGATCCAGCGCTGCCCACAGGAGGTCGACCGCCCGGCGCACCGTGCCGGGGGCGGACGCCGACTGGCGGACACAGGCGAGGAGGCAGTCGGCCTCGGCGTAGAGCCAGTCCTGGGCCGCGTGGCGGTCGGTGAAGGTGAGACCGTCGAAGGTCGTCGGCTCCAGGTGGTCGACGAGGCGGTCGCCAGGGCGCTCGATCGCGTACACGCGGGCCGCCGTCGACAGGTAGAAGTCCAGCAGCCGCGACAGCGCCAGCTCGCGCTCCACCGGGGGCTGTTCGTCGCGTTCGGCGCATGCACGCGCGTAGAGCCGGAGGAGGTCGTGGTAGCGGTACCGGCCCGGGGCGGCGGACTCCAGGAGGCTGGTGTCGACCAGGGCCTCCAGCAGGTCCTCGGTCTCCCACTCGGGCAGGTCGAGGACGGCCGCGGCGGCCGGCAGGGAGATGTCGGGTCCGTCGGCGAGGCCGAGGAGGCGGAAGGCGCGGGCCTGGGCCGGTTCCAGCTGGCCATAGCCGAGTTCGAAGGTGGCCTTGACGGCGAGGTCGCCCGCCTGGAGCTCGTCGAGGCGGCGGCGCTCGTCGGCGAGCTTCGCGGCGAGGACGGAGACCGTCCAGGTGCGGCGGGCGGCGAGCCGGGAGGCGGCGATACGGATGGCCAGCGGCAGGAACCCGCAGGCCGCGACCACGTCGAGGGCGGCCTCCCGTTCGGCCCGCACCCGCTCCTCGCCCACGATCCGGGTGAAGAGCTGGAGCGCCTCCTCCGGCGACATGACGTCCAGGTCCACCAGATGCGCTCCGGCCAGGTCGAGCATGCGGATGCGGCTGGTGACGAGGGCGGCGCAGCCGGCCGTGCCGGGCAGAAGCGGCCGGATCTGTGCGGCGTCGCGGGCGTTGTCGAGGAGGACGAGGACGCGGCGGCCGTCGAGGGTGGAGCGGTAGAGCGCGGCCCGCTCGTCCACGGTGTCCGGAATGGCGGAGTCCGGGGTGCCGAGCGCGCGCAGGAACGCGCCGAGCACCGTCTCCGGCGCCGCCGCCCGGGCGCCCGCACCCTGGAGGTCGACGTACAGCTGCCCGTCCGGGAAGTGCGGCCGGGCGGCGTGCGCCACGTGCACGGCGAGGGTCGTCTTGCCGACGCCGCCGATGCCCGCGACGGCCGAGACCGCCATGACGGAGCCCTCGGCGGTGGCGAGCTGGTCGCCGAGCTCGCGGACGAAGGCGTCGCGGCCGGTGAAGTCGGGGACGGTGGCCGGAAGCTGTGCCGGCCGGGCGATGGTGGCGGCGGCCGGGGCGGATTCCTCGACCGGGCGGGCCAGTTCGGCGTCGGCCTGGAGGATGCGCTGCTGGAGGCGGGAGAGTTCGGGGTTGGGGTCGACGCCGAGTTCGTCGGCGAGGAGCCGGCGGGTGTCGGCGTACACGGCCAGTGCCTCGGCCTGCCGCCCGGACCGGTAGAGCGCCAGCATGAGCAGCTCGCGCAGCCGTTCCCGCAGGGGGTGGGCGGCGGTGAGCGCGGTCAGTTCGGAGACGGCCTCGGCGTGGGCGCCGACCTCCAGGTCGAGGTCGAGCCGGGTCTCCAGGAGCCGGAGCCGCCACTCGTCCAGGCGGGTGCGCTGGGTCTCGGCGTACGGCCCGGGTACGGAGGCCAGTGCTTCGCCGTCCCACAGGGCCAGGGCGGCGTTGAGCCGGTCGCGGGCCTCGCCGCGCTGTCCGGCGGCGCGGAGCTTGTCAGCCTCGTTGGCCAGGTCCTGGGCCTCGCCCAGGTCGAGGGCGGTGGCGCCGGCGGTGGCGCGCAGCGCGTAGCCGCCGGACTCGCTGACCAGCACGCCCGGGCCGAGGACCTTGCGCAGCCGGGAGGCGTACGTACGGACGGCGGCCAGCGCCTGGGACGGCGGTTCCTCGCCCCAGATGGCGTCGATCAGCTCGGAGGCGGTGGCGGTGCGGCCCTCGCGCAGCAGGAGGGCGGCGAGCAGGGCGCGCTGCTGCGGGGAGCCGTTGGGCAGGGACTGGTCGCCGAGGGACACGCGGACGGGTCCGAGCACGCGGAAGCGCAGCGTGGCGGCGTCGTTCTCGCCACCCGCCGTCCTCGCGGCCTCGTCCGAGGCCACGCCCGTGGTCACATCCGTGCCCGTGCCCGCGTCGGCCGTCGTCTCCGCCGCCGCATCGCTGCCCGTGCCCGCGCCGGTGGCCGCGGACACCTGCGTGCCCGTGCCCGCCGTCGCACCGGACACGACCGGATCGGTCGCCTCCGCCATGCCCGCCGCCGTACCGGCCGCGCCCACGGAGGAAACCGCGGTGTCGCCCGCGGTGTCGCCCGCGGGGCCGTTCACGCGTGTGCCCGCGTTCCGGCCCGCTTGCCCGCCGGATTCCTGCTTCGGAGTCCGCTGTCCCGGAACTCGCGGCCCGTCCTCACGGTCCATAGCTCCCCCTGCCCGTACCGCTGGTTTCGCCCCCGACAGTCTGCCTTGTCCGGAGGGGATGCGTCAGCATCGGGTCGCGCCGTTCCGTGGGTGCGCTCCCGACCATTTACTGACGGATCGTCAGATCAGCGCTACCGTGAAGCGCATGGAGAGCTTCCCCACGATCATCTCGGTGGACGACCACACCGTGGAGCCCCCGCACGTCTGGCAGGACCGGCTCCCGTCCCGTTATCGCGACACCGGACCCCGTATCGTCCGCGCGCCGCTGAAGGAAATGACCTTTCTGGGGGGAAAGTTCGCCCCCGTGATGGGTGAAAAGGGGGACGAAGGCCCCCTCGGCGACTGGTGGGTGTACGAGGACCTGCACCGCCCGCTCACCCGCCTGGACACCGCCGTCGGCTACGACCGGGACGAGATCCGGCTGGAGGTCATCACCTACGAGCAGATGCGCCCCGGCTCCCACGCGGTGCCCGCGCGGCTCGCCGACATGGACGTGAATCACGTCCAGTCCGCCCTCTGTTTCCCCACGTTTCCGCGTTTCTGCGGACAGACCTTCACCGAATCCGCCGACCGTGAACTCGGACTCCTGTGTGTCCGCGCCTACAACGACTGGATGGTCGAGGAGTGGTGCGGCCCCGAGGCGCGGGGCCGGCTGATCCCGCTCACCCTCATCCCGCTGTGGGATCCGGAGCTCGCGGCGGCCGAGGTCCGGCGCAACGCGGCGCGCGGCGTGCGCGCGGTCGCGTTCTCCGAGATACCGCCGCACCTCGGGCTGCCGTCCGTGCACACCGACCACTGGGATCCGTTCCTGCGCGCGTGCGACGAGACCGGCACCGTGATCGCCATGCACATCGGCTCCTCCAGCCGGATGCCGTCCACCTCCGCCGACGCGCCGCCCGCCGTCGGCTCCACCATCACCTTCGCCAACTGCTGCTTCTCGATGGTCGACTGGCTGATGAGCGGCAAGTTCGAGCGCTTCCCGAACCTGCGGATCATGTACGCGGAGGGCCAGATCGGCTGGATCCCGTACATCCTGGAGCGCGCCGACATCGTGTGGGAGGAGAACCGCGGCTGGGGCGGCGTCGCCGACAAGGTGCTGCGCCCGCCGTCCGAACTCTTCGCGGGGCACGTGTACGGCTGCTTCTTCGACGACGCCTTCGGCCTGCGCAACCTCGACGCGATCGGGGTCGGGAACGTCCTGTACGAGACGGACTACCCGCACTCCGACTCCACCTGGCCGAAGTCCCGCGAGGTCGCCGAGAGGCAGATGGCCCACCTGACCCCCGATGTCGTCGAACGCATCGTCCGCGGCAATGCCATCGACCTGCTGGGACTCACGGCGGACGGCCTCTGGCACCCCTGAGCGGAGGGACCCTCGTTGTCCCGGGGGTCGGTGGGGGTTGTGTGCGCCAGGACGTCACGGTCTCACTGTTCGCCCAGGCCCTTGATGCGTGCCGCGCGCTCCTGTCGGTCGATGTAGAACCGGAGGGCGAGATCGACGGCCTCGTCCGTGGTTCTCGCCTTGGACTGAGCCATCACGCGGCGCAGCGCGTCCTCGTCGATGTCGATCCAATCCGTAGTCGCTTCGCACCTCTCTGTGACGCCGATGGCGCGTCAAGGGTCGCATACCACTGGGTCGCGCCGCTCTGGTCTCACGGCGGGCCGGGATGGGGTAGGCGGCCGTCTGACCCTTGCCCGATGAAGTGCGATGCCCTGGACGTCGTCGAGCGCATCGTCCGTGGCAACGCCATCGACCTGCTGGGACTCACGGCGGACGGCCTCCGGCGCCCCTGACCGGAGGCCGTCCCTCGGGTGCGGCCCAGTCCTGGGGCGTCCTCAGCCGCATCCGGAGTCAGGTCCTTCATGTAGCCAGGTCCTTCATGACATCGGCCCCTTCTCCATGTGAACGGGTGAGACGCACCCGACATGAAGGATTCCGGCGCTCAGAGCACACCAAACCGCCTGTGAGTGACAAGAGAGGGCGTTCCGCTCGAATAGCCCATGAGGGGGCGGCTCACGCGCGCCGTGCGCGCCGTGTGCTCCTGTCGCGCCGGGTCCATGTCACCGGCGATGCTCCTCTGCGTCACAGCCGTGTCACGCCGCGTCTCCCTGTGGTGGCCGTGGGTACATGGAGTCGCATGGCGTCACACCTCTTCGCGGAACCCTCCGCCACACGGACCACCCCTCCCCGCCTCTTGTCTGATGGAGAGTCAGGTACGAGCATGGCCCGCCTGGGTATATGACGTGGCGTCAGATAAGGGGGGAGTCCCATGGTGGTCTACGGGATGCAGTTACCCGTCCAGTCGCAGAGCACTCTCTACGCCGAACCCTGGGAGGCCGATGCCGGGCCCGACGATCTGGTGGCCGTCGCGCGGGCCGCCGACGCTCACGGCTTCGACTACATCGCTTGCTGCGACCATGTCGTCATCCCGCGGCGGCTCGCCGGCGCGATGGGGACCGTCTGGTACGACCCGGTCGCCACCCTCGGCTACCTGGCCGCCGCCACCGAGCGGGTGCGGCTGCTGTCGCACGTCGCGGTCGTCGGACTGCGGCATCCGCTGCTCACGGCCAAGGCGTACGCGACCCTCGACCGGCTCTCCGGGGGCCGGCTGGTCCTCGGGGTCGGAGCCGGGCACGTGGCCGAGGAATTCGCGGCGGTCGGGGCCGACTTCGCGGGGCGCGGCGGCGTGCTCGACGAGACGGTCGACGCGTTGCGGGCCGCGCTCGGGCCCGAGGAGTACCCGGAGCACGCGGGCGAGCGCTTCGCCTTCCGGGATCTCGCCCTCGCGCCCCGGCCCGCCCAGGCGCGGGTGCCGCTGTGGATCGGCGGCTCCTCGCCCGCCGCCCTGCGCCGGGCCGCGCTCAAGGGGGACGGCTGGCTGCCGCAGGGAGACCCGCGCGACCGGCTGCCCGAACTGATCGGCAGACTCCGGAAGTTACGCGCCGAGGCGGGGAACGAGGACCCGGTCGTCATCGGCGCCATCACCGAGCCGCTGTACGTCGGCGTGCCCGGCTGGGACACCGGGCGGCGCACCCTGAGCGGCGATGCGCACATGATCGCCGCATCCCTGCGCGCGTACGGCGCGATGGGCGTGGAACAGATCCAGGTGCGGTTCCGCTGCCGGAGCCGTAGCGAACTCACCGACCAGATGGCGGCGTTCGCCGCCGAGGTCGCTCCCCATCTGAACTGAGGAGTGTGGCTTCATGGGCAAGCTGGACGGGCGTGTCGTGGTCATCACGGGTGCGGCGCGCGGACAGGGTGAGCAGGAGGCGCGGCTGTTCGCGGCCGAGGGGGCGCGGGTGGTCCTCGGGGACGTGCTGGACGAGCCGGGCCGGGCGGTGGCCAAGGACCTGGGCGAGGAGCGGGCGGCGTACGTCCACCTGGACGTGACCCGCGAGGAGGAGTGGGCGGCGGCGGTGGCGGCCGCGAAGGAGCGGTTCGGCCGGGTCGACGGACTGGTCAACAACGCCGGGATCGTGCGGTTCAACGAGCTGGTGTCGACGCCGCTGGACGAGTTCCAGTCGCTGGTGCAGGTCAACCAGACCGGCTGCTTCCTGGGCATCCGCGCGGTCGCGCCCGAGATAGTCGCGGCCGGCGGTGGCACGATCGTCAACACCTCCTCGTACACCGGGATGACCGGCATGGCGGGCGTCGGCGCCTACACCGCGACCAAGCACGCGGTGCTCGGGCTCACCCGGGTCGCGGCCCTCGAACTCGCCGCCGGCGGCGTCCGCGTCAACGCGATCTGCCCCGGCGCCATCGACACCGCCATGAGCAACCTGGAGGGCGTGGACCCGGCGGCGACGGCCGAGCTGTACCGCACCCGGGTGCCGCTCGGCCGGATCGGACGGCCCGAGGAGGTGGCGTCGCTGGCGTTGTTCCTGACCTCCGAGGACTCCTCGTACATCACCGGACAGCCGTTCGTGATCGACGGGGGATGGCTCGCGGGTGTCAGTCTGTTCTGAGCGTCGGGCCGCCGGAGTCGTGTATCTGACGAGCCGTCAGGTGTATTGACGGGTCAGGTACGCGGTGCGAGAGTCGGGCACATCAACGAATCTGACGGAGCGTCAGAAATCTGCGAGGGTGGTGAACTTCCTTGGAATTCGGGATCTTCGTTCAGGGATACGTCGGCAAGCGCGCCGAGACCGATCCCGAGGCCGAGCACAAGGCCCTGATGGAGGAGACCGAGTACGTCATCCAGGCCGACGCGTCCGGCTTCAAGTACGCCTGGGCCTCCGAGCACCACTTCCTGGAGGAGTACTCCCACCTCTCCGCCAACGACGTCTTCCTGGGCTACCTCGCCCACGCCACCGACCGCATCCACCTCGGATCCGGCATCTTCAACCCGCTCGCCCCGGTCAACCACCCGGTGAAGGTCGCCGAGAAGGTCGCCATGCTCGACCATCTCTCCGGCGGACGCTTCGAGTTCGGCTCCGGCCGGGGCGCCGGCTCCCACGAGATCCTCGGGTTCATGCCGGGCATCACCGACATGAACCACACCAAGGAGATCTGGGAGGAGACGATCGCCGAGTTCCCCAAGATGTGGCTCCAGGACGAGTACGAGGGGTTCCAGGGCAAGCACTGGTCGCTGCCGCCCCGCAAGGTGCTGCCCAAGCCGTACGGGAAGTCGCACCCGGCCATGTGGTACGCGGCCGGGTCCCCCTCCTCGTACGCCATGGCGGGCAGCAAGGGGCTCGGCGTCCTCGGCTTCAGCGTGCAGAAGGTCTCCGACATGGAGTGGGTCCTGGAGTCCTACAAGTCGGCGATCAAGGAGGCGCGGGCGGTCGGCGACTTCGTCAACGACAACGTCATGGTCACCTCGACCGCGATCTGCGCCGAGACCCACGAGAAGGCGGTCGAGATCGCCGTCGGCGGCGGGCTCAACTACCTCCAGTCGCTGCTCTTCCGCTACCACGACACCTTCCCGCGGCCCGACGGCATCCCGGAGTGGCCGGAGCTGCTGCCCGAGTACTCCGCCGAGATCATCGAACTCCTCATCCAGGAGGAACTGATGATCTGCGGCGACCCGGGCGAGGTCCTCGCCCAGTGCCGTCGCTGGGAGCAGGCGGGCGCCGACCAGCTGTCCTTCGGGCTGCCGATCGGCATCTCCGCCGAGGACACGAAGAACACGATCAAGCTGATCGGCGAGCACGTGATCCCGCAGATCGACACCGACCCGGTGCACCGGACGACCCGCTTCCGGCAGTCCGCCGGCAGCTGAGCCGCGGCTCGGCAGAGCACTCGGCGCGGGGCGGCGTCTTCCCGGACCGCCGCCCCGTCACGCCCCGGCCGGCGGCCGTTCCGCGGCGGCCACCGGTCCGGGGCACACCCACGCCATGGAGGAAGGGACACGGAAGGAAGGGAACGGCACGCCATGCTCGATCACCTGGTCAAGGGCGCCACCGTCGTCGACGGCACCGGAGCCCCCGCCCGCATCGCCGACGTCGGGGTCCGCGACGGCCGGATCGCCCTCATCGCGGAACCCGGAACCGGCGGCAGTGGCGCCGGGGTGGCGGCCCGCACCGAGGAGGACGCCACCGGACTCGTCCTCGCCCCCGGCTTCGTCGACCCGCACACCCACTACGACGCCCAACTCTTCTGGGACCCGTACGCGACCCCCTCCCTCCAGCACGGCGTCACCACCGTCGCGGGCGGCAACTGCGGCTTCACGCTCGCCCCACTGCACCCCGACCGTCCCGAGGACGCCGACTACACGCGCCGCATGATGGCCAAGGTCGAGGGCATGTCCCTGACCGCCCTGGAGGAAGGCGTCGACTGGTCCTGGTCGTCGTTCGCCGAGTACCTCGACGCCCTCGACGGCAGGACCGCCGTCAACGCCGGTTTCATGGTGGGCCATTGCGCCCTGCGCCGGTACGTGATGGGGGCGGACGCGATCGGCGGCGCGGCCACGCCCGAGCAGATCCGGCGGATGACGGACCTCCTCAAGGAAGCGATGGAGGCGGGCGCCTGGGGGCTGTCCACCACCCAGTCCGCCACCCACTCCGACGGCGACGGCGCGCCCGTCGCCTCCCGGCACGCCACCCCCGCCGAACTGATCGCCCTGTCCCGAGCGGTCGGAGAACACGAGGGCACCCAGATCGAGGCGATCCTGGCCGGCTGCCTCGACCAGTTCTCGGACGCCGAGATCGACCTGTTCGTCGAGATGAGCGCCGCCGCCGGGCGTCCGCTCAACTGGAACGTCCTCACCATCGACTCCGCCGTCCCCGAACGCGTCCCGCGCCAGCTCCTCGCCTCCGAACGGGCCCGCAAGTCCGGCGGCCGGATCGTCGCCCTCACCATGCCGATCCTCACCCCCATGAACATGTCGCTCGGCACCTTCTGCGCCCTCAACCTCATCCCGGGCTGGGGAGACGTCCTCGCCCTGCCCGTCCCCGAACGGATCGCGCGGCTGCGCGACCCCGAGGTACGGGCGGAGCTGCTGCGGCACGCCGTCTCCGAGGAGGCCGGCGTCTTCCGGCGCCTCACCGACTTCGGCCGCTACGTCATCGGCGACACCTACAGCGCCGCCAACGCCGGCCTGACCGGCCGCGTCGTGAACGACATCGCCGCCGAACGCGGCCTGGAACCCTTCCACTGCCTCGTCGAGATCTGCGCCGCCGACGACCTGCGCACCGTCCTGTGGCCGATGCCCACCGACAACGACCCGGCCTCCTGGGCCCTGCGCCGCGAGACCTGGCAGCACGAGGACGTCCTGCTCGGCGGCTCCGACGCCGGCGCCCACCTGGACCGGATGTGCGGCGCCCCGTACACCACCCGCTTCCTCGGCGACTGCCTGCGCGGCCGCAAGCTGGTCCCCCTGGAGCGGGCCGTGCGGATGCTCAGCGACGACCCGGCCCGCCTCCTCGGGCTGCGCGACCGGGGCCGGATCGCCGTCGGCCACCACGCCGACCTGGTCCTCTTCGACCCCGAACGGATCGACGCCGGCCCGGCCACCCTCGTCCACGACCTGCCGGGCGCGAGCCCGCGCCTCGACTCGCGCGCCCTCGGCGTCGTCTCCGTCCGCGTCAACGGCGTCGAGACCGTCCGCGACGACCGGCTGACCGGCGCGATCCCCGGCCGCCTGCTGCGCTCGGGCCGCGACACGAGGACGGTGAGCACCCGATGAGTCCGATCGAGGCCCTCTATATAGGAGGGGAGTGGGTCGCGCCGGACGGCGGTCATTACGCCGTCACGGACCCCGCCACCGAGGAGGTCGTCGGCCTCGCGCCCGAGGCCTCCCGCGCCCAGGTGTACGCGGCGGCCGAGGCCGCCCGCGCCGCCTTCGCCACCTGGTCCCGTACGGCACCCGAGGAACGCGCCGCGATCCTCGACCGGGCCGCCACCTTGATGGCCCGCGACGCCGACGCGCACGCCCGGCTCGCCCGCGCCGAGAGCGGCGCGACGACCGCGACCGCCCGCGGCATGCAGGTCGCCGTCGCCGCCGCCCGCTTCCGGCGGTACGCGCGCGGTGCCCTGGAACCGGTGGAGCAGGCGCTGCCCCCGCAGATCAACGAGGCCGGACCGATGGGCCCGTCCGGTGTGGTCGGCGCGCTGGCGGTACGGCGCCCGGTGGGCGTGGTCGCCTGCATCACCTCGTACAACAACCCCTGGGCGAACCCGGCCGGCAAGATCGCCCCGGCGCTCGCGATGGGCAACACGGTCGTGGTGAAGCCCGCCCCGCAGGATCCGCTGTCGGTGTACGCGATGACCCGCGCCCTCGCGGAAGCGGGCGTTCCGGCCGGGGTGGTGAACGTGGTGACCGGCTCCGCGCCCGCCGTCGGCGAGGCGGCCGTCGACTCCCCGGAGGTCGACATGGTCTCCTTCACCGGTTCCACGGCCGTCGGGCAGGCGATCGGCGCGGTGTGCGGGCGCGCGATGAAACGGCAGCTGATGGAGCTGGGCGGCAAGGGCGCGGCGCTGGTGTTCGAGGACGTGGACGACCGAGGACTCGACGCGGCGGTCCGTGGGATCGGCACGACCTTCTCCTTCTACAGCGGGCAGATCTGTACGGCCCCGACGCGGGTGCTCGCTCAGCGCCCGATCCACGACCGGCTGGTGGAGAAGCTGGCGGCGTACGCGCGCGTGCTCACGGTCGGGCCTCCGGCGGAGCGCGGCACGGTGGTCGGCCCGGTGATCTCGGCGGCCCACCGCGACCGGGTCGAGGGGTACGTGGCGCTGGGCCTCAAGGAGGGCGCGCGGGTGGTGGCGGGCGGCGAGCGGCCGGCCGGCCCCGGCCTGGAACGCGGCTTCTACGTGGCGCCGACCCTCCTCGCGGACTGCGCGCCCGGGATGCGGGTGGTGCGGGAGGAGATCTTCGGTCCGGTGGTCGTCGTGGTGCCCTTCGACGACGAGGAGGAAGCTGTCGCGCTCGCGAACGACACCGACTACGGACTGATCGACTACGTGTGGTCCGGCGATGTGGCCCGCGCGTTCCGCTTGGCGGGGCGGCTGCGGTCGGGCGGGGTCGGGATCAACACGATCGGCCGGAACATGGAGGCCCCGTTCGGCGGGTTCAAGCGCAGCGGGATCGGGCGCGACGTGGGCTCGTACGCGCTGCACGCGTACAGCGAACTGCAGGCGGTGGTCTGGCCCGGAGGGTGAGGGCGGGGGCCGGGGAACGACCGGGAAGCGGCCGGGGAGACGCGGCCGGCGGGCGTCCCCGAAAATTCCACGGGAAATTTTGGAAACGGACATTTGGGATGGTGCTGCGGTTCCCGCATATCGGACGTGAGGCTACCGACCTACCAGTTGGTCGGTCCGCTCGATCGTCGATCTTTCAATCGCTGGCGTTTGGGGGATTTGGGTCCCTCAATGCAAGGTGACAGTCGATCCGTTGAGCGGAACTTGATCTTCCGGATGTGGAAACCGCAGCATTTAACGTCCTGTTCATGACTCAGCTGGACATGCGGCCCCCGGCCGGAGACACGGTAAGGGGCGTCGCTGCCCAGGGCGACAACCACGGCGTGCGTACCAAGGGCCTCGGCGGCAATTCCGTCGGCCTTCTCGGCAGTGCCGTCATCGGCATCTCGACTGTCGCCCCCGTCTACTGCCTCACCTCGACCCTCGGCTCCACCGCCGGTGAGGTCGGCCTCCAGATGCCCGCCGTCTTCCTCGCGGGCTTCCTGCCGATGCTGCTCGTCGCGTTCGCGTACCGCGAGCTCAACAAGGCCATGCCCGACTGCGGCACCTCCTTCACCTGGACCGTGAAGGCCTTCGGCCCCCGCCTCGGCTGGATGTGCGGCTGGGGCCTCGTCATCGCGACGATCATCGTGCTGTCCAACCTGGCCGGCGTCGCGACCTCCTACTTCTGGCTGCTCGCCGGCGAGATCACCAACAACGCCTCGGTGGCCGCGCTCGACGGCAACAAAGCCGTCCACATCGTCACCTGTCTGAGCCTGATCGCCGCCGCCACCGCCATCAGCTACCGCGGCATGACCGCCACCAAGGGCGTGCAGTACGCGCTCGTCGGCCTCCAGCTCCTCGTCCTCGCGGTGTTCGTCGGGATGGCGCTGTCGAAGGCCGGCTCGCTGCCGACCTCGGTGGACTTCTCCTGGTCCTGGATGAACCCCTTCGCGGTGCAGTCCTTCGCCGCGTTCACCGCCGGCCTGTCGCTGTCGATCTTCATGTACTGGGGCTGGGACGCCTGCCTGACCGCGAACGAGGAGACGACCGGGTCCACCAAGACCCCCGGCCGCGCCGCCCTCATCGCGATGGTCGTCCTCGTCGGCTCGTACCTCGCCACCGGCATCGCCGCCCAGATGGCCGTCGGCTCCGGCGACACCGGCCTCGGCCTCGCCAACCCGGACACCTCCGACAACGTCTTCGCCGCGCTCGCCGGACCCGTCATGGGCCCCGCGCTCGGCATCCTGCTGTTCGTCGCCGTCCTCGCGTCGGCCGCGGCCAGCCTGCAGACCACGTTCATCCCGGTGGCCCGTACGGTGCTCGCGATGTCGACGTACGAGGCGCTGCCGGCCTCGTACGCCCGTGTCCACCCGCGCTTCAAGACCCCCGGCAAGGCGACCGTGATCGCCGGTGTCGCCACCGGGCTCTTCTACACGGTGATGACCCTGGTCAGCGAGCACGTCCTGGTCGACACGATCTACGCGCTCGGTCTGATGATCTGCTTCTACTACGCGCTGACGGCCTTCGCCTGCGTCTGGTACTTCCGGCGCGAGCTCACCGGATCGTTCCGCGATCTCGTCTTCAAGGGCCTGTTCCCGCTGGTCGGCGGCCTGCTCCTGACCGCCGTCTTCGGCAAGACGCTGTACGACATGTGGGACCCGGCCTACGGCTCCGGTTCGGCCGTCTTCGGCGTCGGGTCCGTGTTCGTCATCGGCGTCGGACTGCTGCTGCTCGGCCTGGTGATCATGCTGGTGATGCAGCGCCGGAGCCCGGACTTCTTCCGCGGTCTCGTGCTCACCAAGGAGACCCCCTCGCTGGTCGTCCAGGACTGACGACCGACAAAGCGGCGAGGGATACGGCGAGGTGGCGGGCCCGTGGGGGGTCCCGCCACCTTCGTCGTTTCCGCGGCTCTGGATCAGAGGTGCGGGAGCAGGTTCTCCACCAGCTGGTTCGTGGGCGGCATCTGGGCCGCCTGGGCCGGCTTCGGCTTCGGAGAGAGGAGGCCGCTGAGGGGGACGACGGTGGGGAGGTTGGTGTTGTCGGCGGACGCGGTACCGGCGGCGCCGAGGGTGGTCGCCGCGGCGGCGACGGTGAGGGCGGCGGCGAGGAACTTGTTCATGCCGGGCCCAACGGGTGGGGCGTGGGGCGGGTTACGCGGGGCGTGGGGTGCGGGGCGCGTGAGGGGGTGGTCGTGAGGGCGCGGGGACCTGTCCGGTGGTGGGGGAGAGGGGGATCCCGAGGGGTTGCCAGGTGGCGGCCCGGAGGGTTCCCCGCGTCATGCTTCCGGAGCGTCGGCCTCCGCGATGAGGGCCGTGGCGACCGTACGGAAGCCGAGGCGGGCGTACAGGCGGGCCACCGACGCGTCCGTGGCGGAGAGGAAGACCGTTTCCGCGCCCCGGGTCCGGGCGTCCGCGACCAGGGCCGCGGTGACCGCGAGGCCCAGGCCGCGGCGGCGGGCCTTTGGGCGGGTGCCGACGCCGACGACCTCGGTGACCGGGCCCGCCGACTGGAGCTGCCCGGCGGCGAGCGCGGTGCCGTCCGCGTCGACGGCCGCCACCAGACGGGTCAGGCCCGCCTCGATCCTGGCCGCCGTGTCGGCGGCGGCGCCCGGCGCGAGCGGGGCGTCGAAGGCGGCGCACTGGGCGGCGAGGGCGCTCTCCAGGGCGGGGTCGGCCGCGTCCACCACCCGTACGGTCACGCCCTCGGGCTCGGCGAACGGCCGCACGCCGTCCGGGTCCAGGACCATCAGCGGGTGCTCGTGCACCGGGAGACCGGTCGCCTCCACGGCCGCCCGCAGCGCCGGGGTCGTCTCGGCGACCCACTCGAACGCCTCCGGCACCCCCAGCTCCCGCTGCCGCGCCCGGACCCGCTCCACCGCCTCGACCGGCACCTCGCCGGTGTGCCCGAGCGTGGGCCGCGCGTAGTACGGCCAGCCCGCGCCCTCCCGTACGAAGAGCGTGATCGGGCCGAAGTCCTCGGCGCGGGAACCGGGCCTCGGCACGGCGTCGTAAAAGGTTTCGAGTCGTGTCAGCATGCGGCCACCGTAGGGAGATCGATCACAGGGGGACACATGATTTCGGGGAACGGACAGACCTGTCCGGGCTGCGGACGGGACGATCTGACCCAGGCGGTGCCCGCCGCGTACCTGGCCGGACGCACCGCCGTCACCAGCCGCGAGCGGGACATGGACGGCGACTCGCGGACGGTGACGCGGCGGGAGACCACCGCCCTCTCCGCGGCACTGGCGCCCGTACCGAAGGGGCCGACGTACGCCCTCGGCTGCCTCGGCGCCCTCGCCGGGGTCGTGGCCGTGGGTGCCTTTCTGGGCTGGATCGTCATGGGGAAGGCGGTCGAGATCTACGACGACGTGGCCGGCGGCGTGGGGGAGGAGGGGGCGGACCCGTATGCGCCGTTCCCGTCCGATCCCGGCCCCGACGCGTCCTTCCTGGGCTGGCTCTCCCTCGTCGCGCTGTGCGCGGTGGTCGTCGTGGCCGTCGTGCTCGTCCGGCGGCGCAACGCCTTCGCCCGGCTGACGCGCGGCCGGCAGCGGGCGGAGGCGCTGTGGGCGCGCGGCTGGTACTGCCACCGCTGCGGCACGGCGCATTTCGCGGACGTCCCCGGGGAGGACGTACGGCCGCTCACGCTCCAGGAGTTCCGGGAGCGGGTGTGGGAGGCCGGCGGGTACGGCGACCTGGCGGCGCAGCGGCGGGCCATCGACTGAGGGCCGGGGCGGGGGAGCGCGCGGCGGGCACTCCGCCGCTCCGGTCCTCGACGCGCTCTCGGAAAACCGCGCCGTACGCCCTACCGTGCCGCCTATGCGGATCTCGACCACGATCTTCCTGACCGACGAGACCATCACGCCGGTACGGCTGGCCCGCGCGCTCGAAGAGCGCGGCTTCGGCGGGCTCTACCTGCCCGAGCACACCCACATCCCCGTCTCCCGCGAGAGCCCCTACCCGGCGGGCGGGCCGCTGCCCCGCGAGTACGCCCGCACGCTCGACCCGTTCGTGGCCCTCGGGCAGGCCGCCGCCGTCACCGAACACCTCAGGCTCGGCACCGGCATCACCCTGGTCGCCCAGCACGACCCGATCGTCCTCGCCAAGCAGGTCGCCACCCTCGACCACCTGTCGGGCGGGCGGTTCACCCTGGGCGTCGGCTACGGCTGGAACCGCGAGGAGGCCGCCGGACACGGCGTCGTCTGGTCCAGCCGGCGCGCCCTCGTCTCCGACCGGCTGGACCTGATGGGCGCCCTGTGGGCGCCCGCGCCCCTCGCCCACGACGGCGCGTTCGGCCACTCCTTCGGCCCCTCCGAGGTCTGGCCCAAGCCGCCCGGCGGCGCCCCGCGGATCCTCCTCGGCGGCGCGGCGGGGCCCCGGCTCTTCGCCGAGATCGCCGACCGCGCCGACGGCTGGCTCCCCATCGGCGGCCGCGGCCTGACCGAGACCCTCCCGGCCCTCCGCGCCACCTGGGAACGCGCGGGCCGCGACCCGAAGTCCCTCCAGGTCGTCCCGTACGCCGTCCTCCCGAGCCCCGGCAAGCTCGACCACTACGCCGAACTGGGCTGCGAGGAAGTCGTCCTGCAACTCCCGGCGGGCGACGAGAGCACGGTGCTGGGCGTTCTGGACGACTACGCCCGCTATCTGGCATAGGGGCGATACGGTCGGCTCACGGAGAGGAAGACGATCCGGGTCTCCACGGAGGCCCGTGATCACATGGCCGTCCTCGCCGCCGGGCGAGGCCTGCCGCCGGGGCGGCTCGTCGAGCGCCCTCTGACCAGGTCCCTTGTCCCGGCCCCGGCCGATCGGCCCCGGGTCGCTCGTATGCTCGGTTCATGACGGATCACCAGGCATCACACGCGCCCTCCGGCTCCTCCCGGCCCACCGGGAACGCCATGCGCCGGGCTCTGCGGCGGGCCCGGGACGGGGTGGCGCTGGACGCGGGGGAAGCCGCCGTGCTGTTGCGGGCGCGCGGGGAGGATCTGGCGGACCTGGTCGCGACCGCCGGGCGGGTGCGGGACGCCGGGCTCGCCGAGGCCGGGCGGGCCGGGATCGTCACGTACTCGAAGAGCGTGTTCATCCCGCTCACCCGGCTCTGCCGGGACGTCTGCCACTACTGCACCTTCGCCACCGTGCCGGGCAAGCTGCGGCGGGCCGGGCACGGGGCGTTCATGTCGCCGGACGAGGTGCTGGACGTCGCCCGCAAGGGCGCCGCGCTCGGCTGCAAGGAAGCCCTGATCACCCTCGGCGACAAGCCCGAGGACCGCTGGCCCGAGGCGCGCGAGTGGCTGGACGCGCACGGGTACGACGACACGATCGCGTACGTACGGGCCATGGCGATCCGGATCCTGGAGGAGACCGGGCTGCTCCCGCACCTCAACCCCGGGGTGCTGTCCTGGACCGACTTCCAGCGGCTCAAGCCGGTCGCGCCCAGCATGGGGATGATGCTGGAGACGACCTCGCGGCGGCTGTGGGAGGAGCCCGGGCAGCCGCACTACGGGTCGCCCGACAAGGAACCCGCCGTCCGGCTGCGGGTGCTGGAGGACGCCGGCCGCTCGTCCGTGCCCTTCACCAGCGGGCTGCTGATCGGCATCGGCGAGACGTACGAGGAGCGCGCCGACTCGCTGTTCGCGCTGCGCCGGATCGCCCGCGCCTACCACGGCATCCAGGAACTCATCATCCAGAACTTCCGCGCCAAGCCCGACACGGCGATGCGCGCCATGCCGGACGCGGAGATCGACGACCTGGTCGCCACCGTCGCCGTCGCCCGGCTCATCATGGGTCCGTCGGCCTGCCTGCAGGCGCCGCCGAACCTGGTCGACTCCGCGTACGAGCGGCTGATCGCCGCCGGCATCGACGACTGGGGCGGGGTGTCCCCGCTCACCGTCGACCACGTGAACCCCGAACGCCCCTGGCCCGCCCTTGAGGAGCTGGCCCGGCGGTCCGAGGCCGCCGGCTTCGAGCTGCGCGAACGGCTGTGCGTGTACCCGGAGTTCGTGCGGCGTGGCGAGCCGTGGCTGGACCCGCGCGTGATGCCGCACGTCCGCGCCCTCGCCGACCCGGCCACCGGCCTCGCCGACCCCGACGCCGTGGTGCGCGGGCTGCCCTGGCAGGAGCCGGACGAGAGCTTCACCGAACTGGCCTCCGGACGCACCGACTTGCACCGCACCATCGACACCGAGGGCCGTACCGCGGACCGGCGCGAGGACTTCGACCACGTCTACGGGGACTGGGACGCGCTGCGCGAGGCCGCCGCGCCCGGTCTCGTTCCCGACGTCCTCGCGCCGGAGCGGATCGACGCCGACACGCGCGAGGCGCTGGCCGTCGCCGCCGACGACCCGACGCGGCTCACCGACGCCCAGGCGCTCACTTTGCTGCACGCCGACGGCCCGGCCCTGGACGCGCTGTGCCGGGTCGCCGACGACGTGCGGAAGTCGGTGGTCGGCGACGAGGTGACGTACCTGGTCACCCGCAACATCAACTTCACCAACGTCTGTTACACCGGCTGCCGGTTCTGCGCCTTCGCCCAGCGGCGCACCGACGCCGACGCCTACACCCTGTCCCTGGAGCAGGTCGCCGACCGGGCCGCGCAGGCGTGGGACGTCGGCGCCGTCGAGGTCTGCATGCAGGGCGGCATCCACCCCGACCTGCCCGGCACCGCGTACTTCGACATCGCGCGGGCCGTCAAGGAACGCGTCCCCGGCATCCATGTGCACGCCTTCTCGCCGATGGAGGTCGTCAACGGCGCCTCGCGCACCGGGCTTTCGATCCGCGAGTGGCTGACGGCCGCGAAGGAGGCCGGCCTCGACTCGATACCCGGCACCGCCGCCGAGATCCTCGACGACGAGGTCCGCTGGGTGCTCACCAAGGGCAAACTGCCCACCGCCACCTGGACCGAGGTCGTCACCACCGCCCACGAGCTGGGCATCCGGTCCTCCTCCACGATGATGTACGGGCACGTGGACCAGCCCCGGCACTGGCTCGGCCATCTGCGCACCCTGGCCCGCATCCAGCAACGGACGGGCGGCTTCACGGAGTTCGTGACCCTGCCGTTCGTGCACACCAACGCGCCCGTCTACCTCGCCGGCATCGCCCGACCCGGGCCGACGATCCGCGACAACCGCGCCGTGACGGCGATGGCGCGGCTGCTGCTCCACCCGTACATCCCGAACATCCAGACCAGTTGGGTGAAGCTGGGCACCGAGGGCGCCGCCGAGATGCTGCGTTCCGGCGCCAACGACCTCGGCGGAACGCTGATGGAGGAGACCATCTCCCGGATGGCCGGATCGAGTTACGGGTCGTACCGCTCGATCCGCGACCTCGCCGCCATCGCCGAGGCGGCCGGCCGGCCCTCCCGGCTGCGCACCACCCTGTACGGGGAGGTGCCGGAGGAACGGCAGCGGGCCGCCCGGGACTCGGACGGGCACCTCCCGGAGCTGCTGCCGCTCCTTCCCGCGGAGGACGGCGCCTGACGTCCGCTGTCCGGTGTCCGCCGTCCGATGCCTGATGTCCGATGCCTGATGTCCGGTGGGAGCGGGTGCGGGGGCGGGCGGTGCGCGGGCATTGCCCGCGCGGCCGGCGCGGCGGCACCATGGGGGCACGGGACAAAGGGGGCGGAGCCGATGAGTCGTTCAGAGCTGCCGAAACTGTTGGCTCACCAGAGACCGCTGTCCGGACAGGGCGGCGGGCCGGTCCGCCCCGAGAAGGGCCGCGTCCACGTCGAGGCACGCCGCCCCCGCTGGCTCCTCGACCACAGCCCCTCCTTCTCGGTCCTCTTCTACGAGATGCGGACGCCCGCCTCGTACGAGGCGGGCGTGAAGTTCCGGATCGCCCCAAAGGGCGGCATGGTCCCGTGCTCGGCACGCACCTGCCGCCGCTGGGCCGAGGCCGCCGTCGCCTACGCCACCGCGGTGGACGAGGCCAGCACCGAACTGGTCGCCGCCCACCGGCACGCCCGGGCCCTGCCGGGGTGGCGGCTCGTCGCCACACGCCGTGCCCTGCGTGCCTGGGAGCAGGCCCGGCGGCGCTACGAGCAGGTCATGCGACAGGCCAGTGAGGAGTACAAGCCGGTCCGCCTGGAGATCGGGCAGGCGATCGAGGCGGAGATGCGCAAGAAGGTCCGGCACGAGGAGCGGGAGGCACGGGCCCGCCGCCACCGGGCCGAGCTCGCCCGCCGGGCCGTCTGGGGCTGGACGACGGCGGTGGACGGTTCGGCGGCGGAAGGCCCGGCGGCGCGCCTCTTCCGGCACGACGTACCCTCCGGCGGCGACAGCCCCGCGCCCGACCCGGCGCGGCAGAACCCTCCCGCCCCCTCCCTCCCGCCCGTCGACCTGCACGAACTGCGCCGGGCCCTCAAGGAGCTGAGCCCGGCCCGGCTGGAGTGGGACCACGCGGCCGTCGTCGCGACGGAACGCGAGCTGGAGGGCGTGAGCTTCGGCGGCTGGTGGCGGGAACTGTTCGGCGAGGACCACCTCACCTTCACCACGCCCCCGCCCCCACCGCCGAGGCGCCACGGCTACACGGGTGGCGGCACCGCCACCGGCGGAGTGGGCGGATTCGTCGGCGGCGGCTTCGGCGGCGGGTACTGACCCGCCGCCCCGCTCACACCCCACCACTCCTCACACCCCACCACTCCTCACGCCAGCCAGCCCCGCTGCGCCGCCTGCCACACCAGCTGGGTCCGGGTCAGTGCCCCCGCGCGCTGCATCAGGACCTGGATCCGGCGCTGCACCGTGCGCTGGCTGACCCAGAGCTGCGAGGCGATCGCCTTGTCCGCGACCCCGGCGACGATCAGGGACAGCAGATACCTTTCGTCATCGGCGAGATGGACGGCCGGCCCGGGGCTGCTGCCGCCGCCGGCGTCGGACAGTTCGCCGGAGTCCGTGACGTGCAGCGGGGACGCGGCCGTCCAGTGGCTCTCGAACAGGGCGATCAGCGCGTCCAGCAGGCTGCTGCTGTGGATGACGGCGGCCGTCGGCTCGCCCGGCCGGCCGGGCGGGGCGCCCTCGCCGTCCGCCGCGTCCTTGTGCCCGTACAGGAGCGGGCAGACGGCGATGGAGTCGTCCGCGATCACCAGCCGGACGGGCAGGGTCTCGCTGGCCCGGGCCTGTTCGCCGGCCCGGATGCTCCGGGCGACGTTGTCCACCATGCCGGGCTGTTCGAGGAGTTCCCGCTCGTAGATCGTCTTGTACCGGACGCCGCGGGCGAGCATTTCCCACTCCTCGTCGTTCTCCTCCGCCGCCAGGGCCACCGGGCGGGCCTTGCACAGCCAGCGCATCTCCCGGGCCCCGTACGCCAGATGGCGCAGCCGCTGCCGGATCACGCTCACTCCGGTGATGATCTCGACGAGCTCCCCGGCGTCGTGCCGACGGCCCCCGGCCCGGTACTCCTCGGCGAGCCGCTCCACACCCCGGCGCGCCGACTCCAGTGCCTCGTGCCCGCGCAGCAGCAGCGGCCGCAGTGCCGCGTCGGGTGCCACCGGCACGTACCGCGCGGGGCCGCCGTCCGCCGGTTCGGCGGCCCGCCCCACCAGGCCCTTGTCGTGAAGCGATGCGAGGAGCGTGTGGACCCGCCTTTCGTCGATACCCAACTGCACGGCCACCACGGCGGGTTCGGCCTCGCGCACCCCTACGAGGAAGCGGTACACCCGCTCCTCCCCGGCACCGACCCCTGCCGCCTCCAGCACGTTCTCTTCCATCACGACGCACCCACCCACCCCCGGCCGACGCATCAACCCCTGAGCACGGCGTGATCAAAGCACACCGGACCCATGAGAAACGAGAGCGCCTCATACCACGGGCGTCTCTCGGCCAGGGGAAGCGGAGGCCAAGATGGCGGCGAGTGGACATGTCGCTTCTTCGTCAGACGCGGCCCGTAGCGAAGGTGATCCTTCCTGCCGACTCTGGATCCGCCGGACCGGAACCCCCGCCGGCGGAAGGAGTGCTCTCGCATGCGACGACGCAGATCGACGACCGCACTGCTCGGCTTCGCTCTCGCCACCACCATGGCCGTGAGCGGTTACGCGTACGGTGCCGCCCCCCTCCCGGAGTCCGGGCAGGACGCGGTGACCGCCGCCGCGCCCAAGGACGCGGTCCGTACGGCGACGGTCACGCTGGTGACCGGCGACAAGGTCACCCTGGCCACCCGCGCCGGGAAGACGGTGGGCGTCGACGTCCAGCCGTACCGGGGCAGCGCCGCGGGGCTGCGGACGTACACCGTCGGCACCGACGTGTACGTGATCCCCCGCGCTGCCGAGGCCCTGATCCAGAACGGCCGCGTCGACAAACGGCTGTTCAACGTGACGCGGCTGGTCGCGCAGGGCTTCGACGACGCCCACCGCGCGTCGACCCCGCTGATCGTCCGCTACGAGGGCGAGGGCGACAGCGCGAAGACCGCGCCCGGCGGGGCCCGGCTCACCCGCAAGCTTCCCGGTGTCCGCGGGGCCGCCGTCAGCGCCGACAAGAGCAAGGGCGACGCGTTCTGGGAGGCGGTCGACGACGACAGCGCCCGGGCCGGCACCCCCAAGGCCCGTCTGTCGGGCGGCATCCGGAACGTCTGGCTGGACGGCAAGGTCGACGCGCTCCTCGACAAGAGCGTGCCGCAGATCGGCGCGCCCGAGGCGTGGGCCGCCGGATACGACGGCACCGGCGTCAAGGTCGCGGTGCTCGACACCGGCGTCGACGCCACCCACCCCGACCTCGCCGACCGCATCGCCGAGAGCCGCAGCTTCGTCCCCGGCGAGACCGCGCGCGACGGCCACGGCCACGGCACGCACGTCGCCTCCACGATCGTCGGCAGCGGCGCCGCCTCCGGCGGAAAGTACAAGGGCGTCGCGCCCGGCGCCAAGCTCGTGGTCGGCAAGGTGCTCGACGACGGCGGCTCCGGCTCCGAGTCCTCGATCATCGAGGGCATGGACTGGGCCGCGCACTCCGGCGCGAAGGTCGTCTCCATGAGCCTGGGCGGCGGCGAAGGCGCTGACGGCACCGACCCGATGGCCCTCGCCGTCGACGAACTCACCGTCGAGACAGGCGTGTTGTTCGCCATCGCGGCCGGCAACAGCGGCCCCGGCGCCAAGACCGTCGGCACCCCCGGCGCCGCCGCCGCGGCCCTGACGGTCGGCGCCGTGGACGCCAACGACGCCGTCACCAGCTTCTCCAGCCGCGGCCCGCGCGGCGACGGCGCGCTCAAGCCGGAGATCACCGCGCCGGGCGCCGGGATCGTCGCCGCCCGCGCCGCCGGTACGACCATGGGCACCCCCGTCGGCGACGGCTACACCCGGGCCAGCGGCACCTCCATGGCCACCCCGCACGTGGCCGGCGCCGCCGCGATCCTCGCCCAGCGCCACCCCGACTGGACGGCCGCGCGGCTGAAGAGCCAGCTGGTCAGCACGGCGAAGACCACCGCCGACACCTCCGTGTTCGCCCAGGGCGCCGGTCGTACGGATGTGGCGCGCGCGGTCCGGCAGCAGGTGTCCGCCGACGGCACCGTCGACTTCGGCCTGCGCGGCTGGGACGACTCGGCGCCCGTCGAGAGGAAGATCACGTACGTCAACGACGGCGACGCGCCCGTCACCCTGACCCTCTCGCTCGGCGAGGCCGGCGAGCAGCTGCCGGCCGGCGTGCTCGCGCTCGGCGCCTCCACGGTGACCGTACCGGCGCACGGCACCGCCGAGGTGCCCGTCACCCTCGCCACCGCCGGCGTCACCACCGGCTCGCACGGCGCGCACGTCACCGCCCGTTCCGCCGACGGCGCGACGACCGCCGTCACCGCCATCGGATTCGGCCGCGACGTGCAGCGCTACGACGTGACCATGAAGGTCCTCGACCGCGACGGCAAGCCGACCGACGGCCTGGCCGCGGTCAGCGTCACCGCCGTCGACAAGATGGAGTTCCCGGAGACCTACCCGGTCGGCGACGACGGGACCGTCACGGTGCGGCTGCCGCGCGGCGAGCACTCCTTCGTCGCGGAGATCTCGCACTACAGCCCCGACTGGAGCATGCTCCACGAGTTCACGTACGCGGCCCAGCCGGTCACCGTCATCGACTCCGACCGGACCCTCACCTTCGACGGCTCCAAGGCCGGCCCGGTCACCATGAACACCCCGCTGCCGACGGAGGCGAACCGCGTCCGGATCGGCATCACCGACCGCTCCCCGACGGTCGACGCGATCCACGGCCGCGAGACCTGGCTCGGCAAGGACACGGCCGTCTACTCCGTGCCCTCGCCGACGGCGGACCCCGGCCTCTTCGAGTCCCGTGTCGGCTGGTCGCTCGGCGCGCCCGCGCTCAAGGCCCGGCTCCTGGGCGAGGGCAGCCGCGCACTGAAGGTCTCCTATTTCGAGGGCTGGGTCGGCTCCGCGCGCTTCGACGGCACGCAGACCCTGCGCGTCGCGAAGCCCGGCGAGGACGTCCGCGGCAAGCTCGCGCTGGTGAAGCGGGACACCGCCACCACGACCTACGCACAGGTCGACGCGGCCGCCGACGCCGGCGCGCGCGCCGTGCTCATCGTCAACGACACCCCCGGCGGCTGGCTCGCCGGCCACTGGAGCCCGAAGGCGACCCGCATCCCCGCGATGACCCTCTCCGGCGCCGAGGGCGCACGGCTGCTCGCGCTGTCCGGCGCCCGGATCACCTTCTCCGGCACGGCCGTCAGTCCGTACGCGTACGAGTTGCTGAAGTACACCGACGGACGCATCCCCGCCGACCAGCGCTACCGGGTCCGGGCCGGGGAACTGGCCACCGTCGACTCCCGCTTCCACGGCACGACGGCGGGCGCCGAGGGCGGCTACAGCCGCCTGACGTGGTCGCCGGCGCAGACGGTCGCGTACTACTCCCTCGGGCGCAGGACGCAGCAGAGCACCCTGACCGAGTACGTCACCCCGGGCGTGCGCACCGCCGAGGTCACGAAGCTCGGCCCGGTATGGGAGGCCGGGGGCGCCTCGCGGACGACGGCGGACTCGAAGCTCGGCGCGGGACAGCGGCTGGTCCGCGACTGGAACAAGGCCGTGGTCCGCACCGGGCTGCCGGACGCCCTGGCCAACAGCGCGGTCCGCAGCGGTGACACGGGTGTGCTGATGGCCTCCGGTCTGCTCGACAGCGGCACCGGCCAGCAGATCCTCAGCCGCGACGGCGCCGACAAGGAACTGGCCACGGTCTACCAGGACGGTGCCCTGCTCGGCTCCGCCCCCAGCGCGGCCGTCGCCTTCCCGATGACGGCCGGACGCGCCGAGTACCGGGTGGTCACCGACGTGCGGCGGGACTCCGCCGACTGGGCCACCTCCACCAAGGTGCGCACCGACTGGCGCTTCCACTCCACGCGGGGCGAGGCGCTGATGCCGGCCCTGACGGTCGACTACCGGGTCGCCACCGACCTGTCCAACAGCGTGCGCACCGGCTCCCGGACGACGGTCGGCCTCGGCGTACGGCACCCCAAGGGCCTGGCCGGTCCGAAGGTCACCGGGGTGAAGCTGTGGGCGTCGTACGACGACGGAGCCACCTGGCGGCAGGTCCGCCTGGACGGCTCGCTGAACGGCACGATCGACAACCCGTCGGCCGCCGGATTCGTGTCGCTGCGGGTCACCGCCACCGACGCCGACGGCAACTCCGTCGACCAGACGGTGACGCGGGCGTACCGGGTCCGCCGCTGACGGTCCGTCTCTGAGAACTGCCGGGGTGCCCGCGTGTGGTGCGGGTGCCCCGGCCCTTTCGTGTCCGTACATCCGCCCTTCCCCCGCCGGAGCAAGTGCGGTCAGAAGCGGGCGGAAAGGTGTCGCGTCACATAACGGTCCGTGCCCCGATCGGACGCATCTGGTCCACTACAGTGCTGGACGGACGGGAGACAGGCGTTCGGGCAGCTCGCAGGGGGAGGGCACGTCGTGACCACCACAGCCGCGGCCGTGTGGGGCCGGACCGAACAACAGGACTTCCGCGCCCGGGTACGGGGCTGTCTCCTCGGTGGCGCCGTCGGCGACGCGCTCGGCGCGGGCGCGGCGAGCCGCACCCTGGCCGACCTGCGCGAGGCGTACGGCCCCGAGGGCCTGGCCGACCTCGTCCCCGCGTACGGCCGCCGGGGCGCCGTCACGGCCGCCACCCAGATGACGCTCTTCACCGTCGACGGCCTGATCCGCGCCCAGGTCCGCCGCGACACAGGCGCCTGGCACCCGCCCACCGACGTCCACCGGGCGCACCTGCGCTGGGCCGCCACCCAGCGCGACTGGGGCCCCGACGAACGGCGCCCGGACCTCGGCTGGCTGGCCCGCGAGGAGTGGCTGTACGCCCGCCGCGACCCGGCCCGGGCCTGCCTGACCGGCCTCGGCGACGACGCCCTCGGCACCCTCGGCAAGCCCAAGAACCCGGAGGCCGCCGACAGCGGCGCGCTGGTCCGCTCGGCGCCCTTCGGCCTGCTCGTCGGCTGGGAGCCGCAGCTGGTGTGCCAGCTCGCGGTGGAGTGCGCGGCGCAGACCCACGGCGCGCCCGCCGCTTACCTCGCCGCCGGCGCCTTCGCCGTCGTCGTGCACGGCCTGGCCCGCGGTGACAGCGTGGAGGGCGCCGTGGAGACGGCGTCGGAGCGGATCGCCTCGCACGCCGGCCACGAGCCGGTGACGGAGGCGCTGCGGGCCGCGCTGACGGCCGTACGGGAGGGGAAGCCGGACGCGGAGCGGGTGACGGCGCTCGGGGCCGGCGAGGACCGGGCGGAGGGGCAGCTGGCGGCGGCCGTGTACGGCGCGCTGGTCGGCGAGGACGTCCGGCACGGGCTGCGGCTCGCGGTCAACCACGACGGCCCGTCGGCGGCGACCGGCGCGCTCACCGGGGCGCTGCTCGGCGCCCTGCACGGGGAGACGGCCCTGCCGCCCGCCTGGCTGGCCGAACTGGAGGGGCGGGGCACCGTCCTGGAACTCGCCGACGACTTCGCGATGGAGATGACCCAGGGGCCGGCTCTGCACGGTCCGTCGGATCCGTCGCCGGGCTGGCTGACCCGCTATCCGAGGGACTGAGGGGCGGGGGCTTTCCGCGGCGGTCGGTTCCGGTTCCGGGTCCGGTTCCTGTGTCGCGTCCGGTTCCGGTTCCCGTTCCGGGAAAGGGCCGAGCCCCCTCGGCCAGGACGGCGGACCGGTCGAGAGGGCTCTGATGCGCTGCGTCACACGACGCGCGGGGCGCGCCGGGGGATTTCAGGGGATCCGATGGATCCGGCGGATCCGGGGGATTACAGACCCCGGGCGCTCACGTCTCCCACGAACGCGTTCCACGAGTCCGGTCCGAAGGAGATCGAAGGGCCCTCGGGCGCCTTCGAGTCCCGCACCGCGATCGCGGTCACGAGCGGGGACTTGACCTCGACGCAGGCGCCGTTGCCGCCGGAATACGAGGACTTCGTCCAGGTGTCGGTCGCGCCCTGAATGATGGCCATGATGTTCAACTCCGGTTCTGTGCATGGGAGGGGGTCTGCGAACTGGAACGTGCCAACGACTTTCCCTTGGCAAGATCGACGCTACCCGCCCGGCCCCGCCTAGCGGGACCGTCGTTCACTCGACCGGATGGCATGTACCAACTGTGCCTTCATCGGGGCGAGTCGGGGGTGTACCGTACGGGCCCTCTCCCCGACCCGCCGCCGATTTGACGGCATTCCGGACAGGGTCGTTCCTAAACGTCCGATTCCCCGTCGGCGTACCGCTTCGCCATATTCATGATGAACACCCGGGTGTCCTCCGCATTCATCGCCTGTGCCCTCAAGTGCTCGTACATCACGCTGTACTTGCCGACATCCTGCGCCTTCTCCAGATAGAGGTCGCTTGTCACGCCCTCGATGTAGACGACACTGGAGTCGGAGGCGTCGGGGAATTCGAGAATCGCGTAATGCCCGCTGATGCCCGGATGCGCGCCCATGTGGAACGGCAGCACCTGGACCGTCACATGCGGCAGACCCGACTGCTCGGCCAGATGCTCCAGTTGCTCGGCCATCAGCCGCCGGCTGCCGACCTGGCGGTGCAGCGCGGCCTCGTCGATGACCACCCAGAGCCGCAGCGGGCGTTCGCCGTTGCGGATGCGTTCCTGGCGGCGGGTACGGACCTGGACCCGTTTCTCGATGTCGTTCGGCGTCGACTCGGGCAGCGCGCCCGCGATCACGGCCTCCGCGTACGCGTGGGTCTGCAGCAGACCCGGGATGATCTGCGGCTCGTACACCCGCAGACTCTCCGCGTCCGTCTCCAGGCCGATGTAGACGCTGTACGGGATGTCGCCGAAGGCATGCCACCAGCCCTGCTGGCGCGAGTCCTTGGCCATTTGCATGAGCGAGTCGACGAGCCGCTCGTCCTCGACCTCGTACACGCCGCAGAGGTCCCGGACATCGCGCTGGCTGATCGAACGGCGGCCGTTCTCGAGGCGGCTGATCTTCGACTGGGAGACGAGCAGTCGCTCGGCGACCTGCTCGGCCGTCATGTTCTTCGCCTCCCGGAGCCGGCGCAGCTCCTGGCCCAAACGGCGTCGCCTGACGGTGGGGTTGACACTGGACGCCACGGAAACTGCACCTCCGGCTGTCGGCCTGCGTAGCTGTGAGTATCTACTGCTTGGCAGACTGCCACCAAAAGTGCCGTGTGCGCTGGGAAACGGCCAGAGATGCGGGCGCGGGACGGTCGTGAGGACGACCGTCCCGCACACGTATGCGGCTCCCGGTGATGATCAGGGTGGTGCGTCACGTCGTGCTGGTCGAGCGGGTGGTGCGACTGCCGCGGGTGCCGCGTCGGTCGTACGGGTGGCGCGCGCGGGTGCGTACGGCCGAGGCGGCCGGACGCGCGTACGCACGGTCACGGTCGCGGTCACATGGCGGCGCGCGCCATGCTCCCGCGGTGCGGCTGGGACGGCACGCCGCCACCCGCCGTCGTGCTCCGACGGGGCTGGGCGCCCGCGCCGTTCTGCACGTCGAGGACGGCATGCGCCACGAGGCCGCCCATCGGGTCGTGCCGGATCAGGTCGCGCAGCCGCGACCGCGACGACCTTCCCTCGTTGCCGGGGTACAGGTGCTTGCCGAGACCGACCGCGTGGGCCAGCGCGGCGAGCGCCGCGGTCCGCGGGTCCGGCGGGACGCCGGTGCGGATCGCACTGTCCAGCCGGGACCTGATCTCCCGGCTGATCGCCGTGTCCGTCGCCTGATAGCGAGTCGTCGGCAGCACCCCGCACATCTGGCCCTCCACGGCACAGACCATGCCGCAGCGCTCCAGATGCGAGAGATACGTCTGGCGCAGCCCCAGTCGGGGCCCGCCGATCCAATGGACGGCCCGTACCGGAGTGCCGCGACGGCGCAGCAGTTCCAGTGCGGAGTCCAGAGTCGGATCTCCGGTCGGCCGTGGCATCACCACGGCGATACGATCCCCGTCAGGGGCTATCCGTCCTGCCAGAGCCAGCTCCACTAGCTGTGCTCCGGCCAGGCCGAGGTCGAGCGACTGCGGCTGCGCTGTGGTACCCGTGGCCGGGTCCAGAGCGAGCAGCAGAAGCTCCTCCGGAAGTGTTCTGCGGCTCCTGCCCATCCATGCCTCCCCGCGTGGATGAATGACAGGGTGACCCCTCTCACATTCATCTGTCGAGAGTGCCCGGGCGGTTCGTACGGGAACCTCTAGGTATGTCGTTCTCGTCTAGCACGGGGGCCAAGGGGTCCACACAGGACACTGGTACATGGTTCGGACGTCCGGACGACTCCGGGCGCTTTTTGTTGGGTCGTTTACGGCATGCGGCATGGAGGAGGCACGGTGGCGGGCGAGTCCCCCGACAAGGCGGAGCAGAGCGAGAGCCGCGACCCGCGGCTGTCGGTCGTCGAGACCGTCGAGATCGTCGAGGACACGGCGGACACCGCGGGCGCCGCGGACACGGAGGACCACGCGGGCCGCACGGCCCGCGCGGAGCACGTGGATCGCGTGGACCAGAAGACGGCGGTTTTCCGGGCGTTGTCCCCGCGCACGGCGCCGGACGACGAGCCGGCGGAGCCCAAGGCGCCGAAGGAGCCGGTGGATCCCCGGAAGGCCGGTGCCGAGTCCGCCGCGTCGGGCCAGGAGTCCCAGGAGCCCCAGGGCGTGGCGAAGGCGGCCGAGGCCGACTCCGAGGCCGGTAAGCGCGCTGACGGCCCGTCGGAGCCCGTGACGGCCGAGACGGCCTCCAGGGCCGCCTCCTGGGCCGCCCGGGAGCCCGAGGGGGCCCCTGAGGCCGCCGCCGGGGCCGGGGCCGCCGGGAAGCCGGAGCCGAAGCCGGTGTTCGCGCCGGAGGCCGGGACGGCGTCCGCGGCGGCGGAGAAGCCCGCCGCGAGCGAGTCCTGGTTCGCCACGCGCAAGCCCGCCCCGGCCAAGACCGAGGCCGAGGCCACGGCGGCTGCCGAGGACGGCGCGAAGCCGGAGCCGGAGTCCGCGTCGACGCCGGAAGCGAAGCCGGAAGCGGAAGCGAAGCCGGAATCGACGCCGGAAGCGAAGCCGGAGCCCGCGGCCGGGAAGAAGCCCGAGCCGGAGCCGGAGCCGAGGACCGCGCCGAAGCCCGCCGTCGAGGACGAGCCGGTCGACCAGCCGACCACGGTTTTCAAGGCCGTCAAGCCGCCGGTCGTCGACCAGCCGACGACCGCCCTGAAGATCCCCCCGTCCACCTTCCGTCCGCTCCAGGGCGACATCACCCAGGAGCAGCCGAAGCCGCCGAAGCAGGCGAAGGCGTCCAAGGAGCCGAAGGCGCAGAAGCCCGCGGCGAAGCCGGCCGGCCCGGAGGAGCCGAAGCCCGCTGCCGCCCCCGGCTTCACCGCCCCCGTCCCCGTGGCGGTCCCGGTGTCGCTCACCGAGGCCGAGCGGACCAAGCAGCAGCCGCTGCCGCCCCGCCCGCCGCTGGAGATCCTCGCCGAGCTGACCAACACCCCGCCGCCGCCGGAGACGGCGATGCGCACGACGGTGCGCCGGGTGAAGATCTGGACCCCGCTGATCCTCCTCCTGCTGGTCGCCATTGCGGTCGCACAGATCGTGCGCCCGCTCCCGGCCCCGCGGCTCGTGCTCTCCGCCGCCCCCGCCTACACCTTCGAGGGCGGCGCGCTGAAGATGCCGTGGCCGAACGAGGGCCAGGGCGCGGTCGAGGTCGAGGGCGTCGGCTCGATGGGCACGTACGGACCGCAGAAGCCGGCCCCGACCGCGTCCGTCGCCAAGACGATGACCGCGTACGTGATCCTGCGCGACCACCCGATCAAGGGCTCGCAGAAGGGTCCGCAGATCGAGGTCGACAAGATCGCCGCGGAGCAGGCGAAGGCGCCGGACGAGTCGACGGCCCCGATCAAGGAGGGCCAGAGCTACTCCGAGAAGGAGATGCTCCAGCTCCTCATGATCCCGTCCGGCAACAACGTGGCGCGGCTGCTGGCCCGCTGGGACGCCGGTTCGGAGGCCGCCTTCGTCGACAAGATGAACGCCGCCGCCAAGGACCTCGGGATGACCGGCTCGACGTACACGGACCCGTCCGGTCTCAAGTCGTCGACCGTCTCGACCCCGCTCGACCAGCTGAAGCTGGCGAAGGCGGTCATGCAGTACGACGTGTTCCGCGAGGTCGTCGACATGCCGAACGTGACCATCGACGGCATCCCGAACCGGATCGAGAACAACAACACCATCCTGCTGAAGCCCGGTGTCGCGGGCATCAAGACCGGCTCGTCGACGCCGGCCGGCGGCAACCTGCTGTGGGCGGGCTACACCGTCGTCGACGGCGAGAAGCGGCGGATCCTCGGCATCGTGATGGGCGCCCAGGACGCGCAGCTGCTGGCGCAGAAGCTGGACCTGGCCATCGCGAACAGCTACACGCTGATCAAGAAGGCGCAGGACGTGGTCACCTCCGCCACCGTGGTGAAGAAGGGGCAGGTGCTCGGCTATGTGGACGACGGCCTCGGCGGCCGTACCCCGGTCGTGGCGACCAAGGACATCAAGGCGGTCGGCTGGCCGGGCCTGGAGGTCGCGCTGAAGATTGGCGACGGGGGCAAGGCCCTGCCGCACACCGGCAAGGCCGGTGACGTCGTCGGCGAGGTGTCGATCGGCACCGGCACCGGGCGCGTGAGCGCGCCGGTCGCGCTGGAGACGGACCTGGCGGAGCCCGGCTTCGACAAGAAGCTGACCCGACTGGGCTGATCCGGCGGGCGCCCGGGGGGACCCCCGGGCGCCCTGCTGTTAGCGTGCACGGGGGGCGCGGAAGGGCGGGGAAGGCCCGCGAGGCAGCCACAGAGCACGAGCAGGCAGCACGGGAAAGGGCCGCAGTTGACCACCGCCGAGCCGACACGCGCCGCCGAGGCCACCCCCATGGACACTCCTCTCCCGTCTTCCTCCGCTGATTCGCCTTCGCGAATAAATCTTCCGGCCCCGCGGCCGTCGGCCGAGGCCCCCGCCGCGGGCGCCCGCCGCGACTGGCGGCACACCCGCCGTTTCACGGTCCTGGTGGCGGCCGCCGCGGCCGCCCTCGTCCACCTCCTGTGGGTCCTCTTCCTCGCCAACAGCGGCGGGGACCTGGCGGCGCAGGACGCCTGGGCGGAGTTCGTCGGCCGGCATCCGGACTCGGCGTACAACCTGGCCTGGTACGGCGGGATGCACCCCGTCTCGTACAGCGTCGTGTCCCCGTACCTCATGTCCGTGCTCGGCGTGCGGACGACGATGATCGTCGCCGGGACGCTGTCCGCCGGACTGACCGCGCTGATCCTGGTGCGGGTCCGGGCGGTGCGCAATCCGCTGGCGTGCGCGCTCGCCGGGGTGTTCGCCTTCCTGTGCAACGCGCTGTCGGGGCGGGTCACCTTCGGCCTCGGCATGATGTTCGCGCTCGGCGCGGTCGCGGCCGTGTTCTGCTGGCCGCACCGCTGGCGCCGGCGCCGCTGGGCGAAGGCCGCCGTCGCCGCGCCGCTCGCCGGGCTCGCGACCGCGTGCAGCCCGGTCGCCGGCCTGTTCCTGGGCGTGGTCGCGGCGGCGCTCTTCCTCAACAAGCGGCGTCCCGGCGCGTACGCCCTCGGGCTCGCGCCGGTCGCGGTGGTCGCGCTGTCGGCGTGGCTGTTCCCGTTCTCCGGCACCCAGCCGATGAGCCTGGCGTCGGCCTCCCTGCCGTTCCTCTTCGGCGTGCTGGTGCTCGTCCTGGTCCCGGAGGACTGGCGCACGGTGCGCGTGGCGGCCGCCGTGTACGCGGCGGGCACCCTGCTGACCTGGCTGATCGACTCGCAGATCGGCTCCAACGTCTCGCGCATGGTGATGCTGTTCGCGGGCGTGGTGCTGCTGGCCGCCCTGCCGTACGCCCGGCCGCGCACCCTGCGCTGGTACGCGCTCGTGCTGGCCTTCGTCGGCCTCAACGGGTGGATCGGCTTCAAGGCCGTCGACGACGTCATCCGCACCGCCCCGGACGCCTCCTGGGCGCGCGAGCTGGCCCCGCTGGTCAACCAGCTCCAGGTGCGCGGCGCCGAGAAGGCCCGGGTGGAGGTCGTGCCGGCCTCCAGCCACCGCGAGTCCTCGGCCCTCCTCCCGTACATCAACCTGGCCCGCGGCTGGAACCGGCAGGCCGACATCGAACGGAACCCGCTCTTCTACGACGACACCCTCAACGCCGCGAACTACCACGAGTGGCTCGACCGCTGGGCCGTCCACTACGTCGTCCTGCCGACCGGCGCCCCGGACTCCGGCGCGCTGCGGGAGACCGAGCTGGTCGAGGGCGGACTGCCGTACCTGAAGCAGGTGTGGTCGGACGCCAACTGGCGGCTGTACGAGGTCGCCGACCCCGCCCCGCTCGCCGACCCGCCCGCCCGCGTCCAGCGCGCCGGCGAGAACGAGGTCGTGCTCAGCGTCGACACCCCGGGCCGCGTCCGCATCCGCGTGCCGTACTCGCCGTGGCTCGCGCTCCTCGACGAGAACGGCAACCGGATCGAGGCCCCGGAGGAGACGGAGGCCTCGAAGCGGGCCCGCGAGACGGCTGAGGGCGAGGAGCCCCCGAAGCAGTACGCCAACCCGCACGGCTGCCTCCTGCGGGCCACCCCCGACGCGGCGGGCGACGAGTGGACCACCCTCCTCGCCCCGAAGGCGGGCACCTACCGCCTGGGCTCGCCGTACGACTTCCCGTCGCGGGGGACGCCGTGCCCGGAGGAACTGCGCTGAGGGCTGCTCTCAGGGGTGACGGGGGAGACTGAGGAGGAGGCGGGCGCCGGTGGGGCGCTCGCCTCCTTCGTCGTCGGGGCCGGTGGTGCTGGTGGTGGTTTCGGTGGTGTCGGTGTCCGTGACGAGGAGGGTGCCGCCGTGGCGGGTGGCGATGTCGCGGGCGATGGGCAGACCGAGACCCGCGCCGCCGTCGGCGCGGGCGCGGGCCTCGTCGAGCCGGGTGAAGCGCTCGAAGACCCGCTCGCGGTCGGCAGGCGGGATGCCGGGGCCGTCGTCGGTGACCTCGACGACGACCGTGCCCGGATCGGTCGCGGAGAGGGTGACGGGCAGGGTGACGGTGAGCGTGACCCGGTGGCGAGCGTGGCGGCAGGCGTTGCCGAGTAGGTTGCGCAGCAGCCGTTCCAGCTGCCCGGCATGACCGCGGACCAGGGCTCCGGGCGGCGCCGCGCAGGTCAGGCCGAGGCCGTGGGCGACGGGCAGGTGCCGGTGCTCGCGGACGAGATCCTCGGCGAGGGCGGACAGGTCGACCGTCTCCGTACCGGCCTCGTGGGTGCCGTCGAGCTGCGCGAGGAGGAGCAGGTCGTCGGCCAGGGCCTGGAGCCGTACGACATCGGCCGCCGCCCCGCGTACGACGGCGGGCCAGTCGACGCCCCGCGGATGCCGGAGCGCCGATTCGAGCTGCGCGCGGACGGCGGCCAGCGGGCTGCGCAGCTCGTGGGCGGCGTCCGCGACGAACCGCCGCTGCCGGACGGCGGACTGTTCGAGCCGGTCGAGCGTGTCGTTGGTGGTGAGGGCGAGGCGCGCGATGGCGTCGTCGGTGGGCGGCACGGGAACACGCTGGTCGAGGGAGTGGCTGGTGATGTGCGCGAGGCGGCGGCGGATGGCCTCGACCGGCCGGAGCGCGTGGTCGGCGGTGAGACGGGTGAGCAGACCCGTGAGCAGACCGACGGCCGGGGCACCGGTGGACAGCGCCACCCAGTAGACGATCTCGATGTCGCCCCACTGGTACTGCACTTTCCGCAGCAGGAACACGGCGAGGGCCAGCAGCGCCGCGCTCGTCGCCGCGGCCGTGAGCACGAGCCGGCCGCGGAACGGGATCCGGGCCGCGCCCTTGCCGAGCGCCGTCCACGCGGCGGTGGCGGTGAGCAGCGCCGTGGTGGGCGCGGCGAACTTCAGCGCCCACGAGAGCGCGGCGTGGGCGGTCTCGTGAGGAGTGAAGGAGTTGTAGCGCGCGACCCAGCTCAGCTGCGGGAAGTACAGCGCCGCCGCCACCCCGCCGGCCACGGCCGTCGTGCGCAGCCGTACCGCCGTCGGATGCCCTCGCGTGGCCGGCCAGCAGGCGGCGGCCACGCACACGGCCGCGAGGACGAGTCCCGGAAACCGCAGCCACTCGATCTGCGGGCCGACGCGGTCGGTGCTGAAAAGCCGGGGACCGAGCGGCGGGAGCGGCCCGGCGAGCCGGTCGGCGTACCGGAGCCACCCGGCCGCGACGACGACCACGAGCCCGGCGACGAGGCCGGTGACCCAGGCGGGGCGCGGCGGCAGCCGGCGGGCCGGTGGCCGCTTGCTCCCGGCGGCGGGCCGTCCGGGCACGGCCGCTAGCCCCGACGGGAGGACGCGCGGATGCGGTAGCCCTCTCCGCGTACGGTCTCGATGGATTCGGCGCCGAAGGGGACGTCGATTTTGCGGCGGACCGCGCTGATGTAGACCTGCACGATGTTCGGGTCGCCGGCGAAATCCGCCGACCAGACTTCTTCGAGAAGGTCGAGTTTGGTCGCCACGTCTCCGCCGCGCCTCAACAGGCTTTCCAGAACGCCGAATTCCTTCGGCGTGAGTGCGATGGCCGTCTCGTTCCGCCCGCAGGCCCGGCGGGCCGGGTCCAGCCAGAGGTCGCCCGACTCCAGGACCGCCGGGGTCCGCGAGCCGCCTCGGCGCAGCAGGGCACGCAGCCGGGCTTCCAGGACGACGTACGAGAACGGCTTGACCAGGTAGTCGTCGGCTCCCGTGTCCAGTCCCTCGGCCTCGTCGTGCACCCCGGACTTCGCCGTCAGCATCAGCACGGGCACAACGTTGCCCTCGGCACGGAGCCGGTCGCAGATCCGGTAGCCGTTGAGGCCGGGGAGCATGATGTCCAAGATGACGGCGCTGTAGGGGAATTCACGCGCCAGGTGGAGTCCGGTGATGCCGTCGTGGGCCACGTCCACCGCGTAGCCGGACGCGGAAAGGCCGCGCTGGAGCGAAGCGGCCAGGCGTTCCTCGTCCTCGATCACCAGAATGCGCACGACGGCAGTATGGCCCGGCCGGGTGTGCGAAAGCTGAGGAAATCCTCAGCTTCCCTCAGCCCCTCTTCAGCGGGTGCGCCGCACGCTTCCACGCATGCTGTCGATCACCACCGTCACCACCGTGACTGCCGTCACGGCCGTTCATCCCGTCGGCCTCGGGGGCCGGAAGCGGAAGACTCGGATCTCGCCGGCCGCCGCCGTGGGGATGGCGGTGTTCCTCGTCCACGCGGTCTACGCCCTTCGGGAGCACGCCCGCTTCGGCACCACCGGCTACGACCTGGGCATCTTCGACCAGGCCGTCCGCTCGTACGCGGAGGGCCGCTGGCCCGCGTCCGAGATCCGCACAGCCACGGCGGGCCCCGGCTTCACGGGTGACGCGTACCCCCTGCTTGGCGACCACTTCCACCCGATCCTCGCCCTTCTCGCCCCTCTTTACGTTGTCGTGCCGCACGTGGAGACCCTGCTCGTGGCCCAGGCGGCACTCGTCGGCTTCTCGGCGTACGTGCTCACGGATGCCGCCGCCCGGCACCTGCCGCGCGGGCGACGGTGGGCGGCGGGGCCGCTCGGGCTCGCGTACGGCTTCTCCTGGGGGCTCCAGCAGCTGACGGCCTTCGACTTCCACGAAGTCGCTTTCGCCATACCGCTGTTGGCGCTGGCAGGACGTGCCTACCTCGACGGCCGGTGGGTGGCTTGCGCCTGGTGGGCCGGTGCGCTCTTGCTGGTCAAGGAGGACCTGGGTGCCACGGCGGCGGTCCTCGCCGTGCTGCTCTGGCGCCACCACCGGAGGGCGGGACTTCTGCTCGGAGCGGCGGCGGTGCTGGGGACGGCCCTGACGGTCCTGGTCCTGCTTCCCGGCATGGCCCCGGACGGCCGCTACGGCTACTTCGACCAGTCGCAGGCGTACGGCATCTCCGACGGCTGGTCGACCAAACTCCTCATGCTGGGGGGACTGTTGGCGATCAGTGGTGGGGTTGCTCTCCGGAGCCCCTTCGCCCCGCTGTTGCTGCCGACTCTGGGCTGGCGCCTGACCTCGCCGAACCCGGCTTACTGGGGAATGGAGTTGCACTACTCCGCTGTGCTGATGCCCATCGCCTTCGTCGCGTTGATGGATGCCCTGCGCCGGGACGGTCGTCGGGTCTGGGTTGTTGCCCCGTTGGCGGTCGCGGCTCTGCTGCTTCCTATCCAGCCGCTGGCCGCCCTGGCGACCCCGTCTTTCTGGCGCGACACCCCACAGCAGACGGCGGCCCGTGCGGCACTTGCTCTGATCCCACCGGGCGCCCACGTCACGGCGAGCAACAGCCTGGCGCCGCACCTCACGGACCGGGCCACTGTGTACCTCACTACGGCGACCGGCTCGTCGTCCGGGGCTGGAGCGGTCGACTGGCTCATCGCCGTTCGGAAGGATCCGTTTCCGGTGGGGGGTGTTGAGGATTCCATTCGCCGGGCTGAGCGATGGGGGTGGCGCGTGGTCTATGAGCGAGATGGTGTGGTGGTTCTGCGGTCCGGTGGTGGGGACGGAGGGGCGTGAGGGCTACGAGGGTGGGTGCTGTGCGGCCTCGGCGGCCTTCCTTGCGCAGGCGAGGTTGTTGCGGCTGATCAGCGTCTTGGGGTGGGTGGGGCCGAGGGTCTGTTCGCGTTGGGCGAGGGTGGCCTCATAGAGGGCGACGGCACCGTCCAGGTCCCCGGCGTCCTGGTACGCGGCGGCGAGGTTGTTGCGGCTGACGAGTGTGTCAGGGTGAGTGGGGCCGAGGGTCTGTTCGCGTAGGGCGAGGTTGGTCTCGTGGAGGGTGATGGCGCGGTCCAGGTTTCCGGTGGCCTGGTAGGCGCTGGCGAGGTTGTTGCGGCTGACGAGTGTGTTGGGGTGGGCGGGGCTGAGGGTCTGTTCGCACTGGGCAAGGTTGGCCTCGTAGAGAGGGATGGCGCGGTCCAGGTCCCCGGCGGATTCGTAGGCGTTGGCGAGGTTGTTGCGACTCATCAACGCCCTGGGGTGGGTGGGGCCGAGGGTCTGCTCGAACTGGGGGAGGTTGGCTTCGTGGAGGGCGATGGCGCGGTCCGGCTCCCCGGCGTCCTGGTAGGCGTTGGCGAGGTTGTTGCGGCTGACGAGTGTGTTGGGGTGGGTGGGGCCGAGGGTCTGCTCGAACTGGGGGAGGTTGGCTTCGTGGAGGGCGATGGCGCGCTCCGGCTCCCCGGCGTCCTGGTAGGCGTTGGCGAGGATGTTGCGGCTGACGAGTGTGTTGGGGTGGGTCAGGACCAGAGCTTGCTCGCAGTAGGTGAGGACGGCCTCGCAGAGAGGGATGGAGCGGGCCATGTGGCCTTGTTCTTCCAGGCGCTCGACGGCGGTGATGTACGCCCTGACGAGCGGAGAGTCGACATCGCTGGCGGAGAAGGTGGTCGCGAGGGCGATCAAGTGGGGGATGAGGGCGTCCCATTGATCGCCCGTGGGGTTGTCCTGGTCGGGGCGCGGGGGCAGGGCGTCGAGTAGCGCCCGTTCGGCCTGTGCGCGGCCCAGAAGGTGAAGGGGTGGTTCGGCGGTGTCGAGGGGCCGCGGGGTGCGGAGGACCGTCTGGACCAGGCGGTGGACGCTGACGGTCTTGCCGGTGTCGGTGGCCATGCTGTAGGCCGCCAGGGTGCCGATGGCCTCCGCCACGTCGTCCGGGTCGGTGCCGGGCGGGGTGAGCAGGGCGTACGGGATGGCGTCGGGGGCGAGCCAGGCGGCGGTGTGCAGAAGGTCCACGGCCAGGGGGTTCTCCTGCTCCAGGGTGTGGAGCGTGACGTTCCAGACGCGGGCGATGGTGCGTTCGGCGCCGATGCCGTGCGCGGTCTTGGCCAGCTTGGTGTCGAGGCGGCGGCGGTAGGCGGCCATGCTGACGCCGCGGTTCTGGCCGAGGTAGGCGCCGGCCTGCTTGATCGCCAGGGGAAGGTGGCCCAGGTCCTCGGCGAGGGCGTGGGCGTCGGCCTGATCGCTCGGTGAGGGCGTGCCGCCCTTGAGAGCGAGGCGGCACAGCAGCTCGGCCGCGTCGTCGGGGGACAGGGTGCCCAGGATCAGGGTGGGGGAGTCGTCCGGCCAGCCGGTGCTGCGGCGGCTGGTGGCCAGATGATGGCCCCGGTGGAGCGCGCCCGTGTAGGGCGTGAGGTCGTCGGGGTCCTCGACGTTGTCGTAGACCAGCAGCCAGTCCGGGTGCCACGTCAGCCACTGCTTCGCCCACTCCACCTGTTCCGTACGGCCGACCGTGCCGACCCAGCTCGGGACCAGGAGGCGGGTGAGGCCGATGAGGGAGGTCTCGATCTCCTCCGCCGAGGCGGCGTTGATCCACCAGATGAGCGCGTAGTCGTCGCGGTGGCGGTGGGCGTAGTGCAGGGCCAGGGTGGTCTTGCCGATGCCGCCCAGGCCGCTCACCGCACCGCTCTGGGTGATCGCGCCCTCGCGCCGGCCGGTCAGCATGCGGCGCAGCTCGGTCAGTTCCTCCTCGCGGCCCAGGCAGAGCCCCGCCCGCGGGAGGTTCGAGGTGCCCCGGGCCGCGGTGACGTCCTTCGGCGTGTGCAGTGCCTCGGGCGGAAGGACGTCCCCCGTGTGGACGGAGTGGATCCGTTCTGCCGCCACCGAACGGTCCCCGCTCGCGTCGAAGCGCTGCCGGGGGACCGTACCGTCCTCGGTCACCGCCGCGGCGGCAGCGTGTGGCCGTCGCCGGTGATCACGGTGCCGCTGATGTGCTGGGCCGCGACGGAGCGGTCGCCGGAGGCGGTGACGTGCACTGTGGTCGTCGTCGGGGCGGGCAGCAGGGCGGCCAGGTCCCGGCGCAGCTCGGGGTCGTCCTCCAGGGCGCGCCGCAGCAGCCTGCCCAGGGTGACGCGGCTGAACTCCTCGTCGTTCTCGTCGGCGGCCTCGTCGACCACCCGCTCCAGTTCCGCCTGGCCCGCCTCGTCCCGGCGTCGCCACACCGCCTGGAGGATCCGCTGGCCCAGGCCCACCGTGGCGTCGGCCGCCGCGCTCTCCGCGCGGGTCAGGACCGCCGCCCCGTACGCGCCGACCGCGGCCGTCATGGCCGGTCCGGCCTGCGCGACCCACTGGGTGATCTCCGCGCTCGCCATCTGCAACCCCCCGCTGCGTGACTGCCGGTTCCATGCGCCCTCGGGCGGGCGCCTGGTGCCACAGGATAGATCCCCGCATCCCTCCGCGTAGGCGACATCGCCGTGTCACCCGCAACGGCGGCCCAGCCGGTCTCCAGTGGGGCTGCAGTCGCGCGCGGCAGGGTGATGGTGACGGCGCGGCCAGGGGGGTCGGGTCGTGAAGGGAGTTGCCATGTCTCAGTCGGTCGGGACCCTCCACCAGCAGGTGACGGGGGACCTCTACGCGGAGGTGCAGACGTTCTACGCCCGTCAGATGCGCCGGGTGGACGCCCTGGACATCGAGGGGTTCGCCGAGACGTTCACCGAGGACGGGTCGGTGACGCACGCGGGCGGGCAGCGGCAGAGCGGGCGGGCGGAGATGCTGGCCGGGATGCGGGCCAACCTGCCGCGGTACAAGGACATCGCCGTACGGCACTGGTTCGGGCATCTGCTCATCGAGACCGACCCGGCGGACGAGGACACCGTGCGCGTCTCGTACTACACGCTGGTCACCCAGACCGACCGCGAGGGCAAGGTGTCCTTCCAGCCGACCTTCACCGTCGACGACGTGCTGGTCCGCCGTGACGGCCGGCTGCTGACCCAGTCCCGGGTCATCCACCGCGACAGCCCGGCGGCCGCTTCCTGAAGCCGCGGGCCTGGAATGGTGTCCGTCATGGGAAGAGGGGCCCGCACCAGGGCCCCTCTTCCCATGAGTGACATCGCCGCCGTCGGCGCGTGCCCGCTCAGTCGATCCCCCGCCAGATGTGCGACTCGCTCTCGTCGTCGTCGAAGTCCCCGGCCGGTACCAGGGCCGCCCGTAGCGGCAGTTGGTCGAGCGCGGCGGTCAGGCGCTCGATCGTCTCCCGGTCCTGCGGCGATGTCTCCGTCGTCATGGTCCGCATGGTCCGCTCCTTTCGGTTTCCTCTCGATCGGTACGCGGATGCTCAGGCGTGGCAGGTGGGCAGGCCGCCGTGGTACGCGACCATCTCGGCGAACGACGCGCCCACGTCGATCCGGGCGCCCGGCGCGAGGCCGTCGAGCTCCGCGTACGCGCGGTGCAGGTTGCCGACCAGGCGCTCGGCGTCGAGGAGGCCGGCGAAGCCGCCGAGGTCCGCCTCGCGGGCGGCCTGGAGGGCGGTGCGCCCGCGCCGTTTCCCGTCCTCGGCCAGCCGCTGGAGCATCCGGAGGTACGCCTCGGTCTCGTCGAGCAACTCGGGCCCGCCGAACGGCCCGTGGCCCGGGACGACGACGGCGGGACCGAGGGCCCGCAGCCGTTCCAGGGCGCGCAGGGAGCCCGTCACGGAGCCCATCAGGACGTACGGGGTCACGCCCGACCACACCAGGTCGCCGGTGAACAGGACACCGCGGGCCGGTACCCACGCCACCACGTCGTTCGCGGTGTGCGCGGGCCCCACGTGCAGCAGTTCCGTGCGCAACGACGGGTCGTGGATGGTCAGTTCGTCGCGGAAGGTGAGCGTGGGGAGGGTCAGCGGGGTCTCGCCCCACTCGACGTCCGGCCACAGCCCGCGCAGGCCGAGGCCCGCCTCCGCGGTGTCGGAACGGGTGCCCTCGTGGGCGACGATCACGGAGTCGGGCGCGAACTGCCCGTTGCCGAAGGTGTGATCGCCGTGGAAGTGGGTGTTGACGACGTACTCGGGGCCGCCGGGTACGACCCGTCGGACCTCCTCCTTCAGTCGTCGTGTACGGGACTCGGTGGCCGCCGTGTCGACGAGGACGGCGACGTCCGCGCCCACGATCAGGCCCGCGTTGTTCAGGCACCAGCCGCCCTCCGGCTGGACGAAGGCGTACACCCCGTCGGCGACCGGGCGGAGCGAGCCCGGCGCGGCGACCTGCCGCGCCGGGGACGTGGCCGGGGACATGGCAGGGGACGTGGCCGTACTCATGCCGCCTCCGCCGTCGGCTCGGCGGGCAGCCGGCCGAAGCGGCCCCGGTGGAAGAGGAGCGGGTCGGAGGCGGTGGTGTTCTGGCCCAGGGCGACCACGCGGCCGATCAGCAGGGTGTGGTCGCCGGCGCGGTACTCCGCGTCCACGAGACACTCGAAGTAGGCCTCGGCGGTGGGCAGTACGGCGTTGCCGGTGACGCCCTCCTCGGCGGCCAGCCGCAGCATCGCGGCGTGGCCCTCCGGCCGGTCGGGGCGGCAGAACTCCTGCGCCAGGTCCCGCTGCGGCTCGGTGAGGACGTTCACCACGAAGCTGCCGGCCCGCGAGATCCGGGGCAGCATCCGGCCGTCCGCCTTGACGGACACCAGGAGGAGCAGCGGATCGAGCGAGACCGAGGTCAGGCTGTTGAGGGTCATCACGATGGTGTCCTCGCCGCTGCCCTGGGTGAGCAGGGTGACTCCCGTCGGGAAGCGGCCCATCGCGGTGCGGAAGGTGGTCACGTCGGGTTCGGCCAGCAGCGCACCGGTCACAGCGGTCATGGTCAGGACTCCCTTTCTGCTCTTGCCTGGTGATCCGTCCGTCTCCGGGACATCAGTAGTTGCCGAGCCCGCCGCAGACGTTCAGCGCCTGCGCGGTGATCGAGGCGGCCGTGTCCGAGACGAGGTAGCCGACCAGTCCCGCGACCTCCTCCGGGGTGGAGTAACGGCCCAGCGGGATTTTGGCGTTGAACTTCTCCTGGATCGCCTGCTCGGTCACGCCGTAGTGGCCGGCGTAGCCCTGGCGTACGCGCTGGGCCATCGGCGTCTCGACGTATCCCGGGCAGACGGCGTTCACGGTGATGCCGCTCGCCGCCAGCTCCTTGCCGACCGCCTTGGTGAAGCCGACGACCCCGTGCTTCGACGCCGAGTAGGGGGCGGCGAGTTCGACGCCCTGCTTGCCGCCGGTGGAGGCGATGCTGATGATCCGGCCCCAGTCGCCGTCCCGCATCCGGCCGGTGCTCAGGACTTCGCGGGTCACGCGGAAGGTGCCGTTGAGGTTGGTCTCGATGACGTCGTCCCAGAGGGCGTCCGGGAGTTCGGCCGTCACACCGCCACCGCCCCGGCCCGCGTTGTTGACGAGGATGTCGATCCGGCCGTACTGGGCCACCGCCGCCTCGACGGCCTCCTTGATCTGCTCCGGGCTGGTCACGTCGCAGACCGTGCCGGACACTTCGAGGCCCTGCTCGCGCAGTTCCTTCACCACGGTGCGTACGTTCTCCGCGTCGCGTGCCACTCCGAACACCGCGATGCCCTGCCGGGCGAGCAGTTCGGTCACGGCCAGACCGATCCCGCTGGTCGCGCCCGTGACGAAGGCAACTCGTCGTCCCGCGTCCGTCATCGTGCTCTCCCCATCACTCGTGCCGGCGGCCGTGCGTGGGCCGGCCGCCGCGTCGAATTCCCCTGCGAGTCCCGCCCGATGCCCCGGCCGAGTGGGTCGACGGTGGGCCGGTCACCTTGCGGGTGCCTGGGCCGGCGGTGGAGCGCCGCCGGAGCGGGCGGCGTCGAGCCGTACTCGACAGGAGTCCTAGCGCGACCGGTCAGCGTGGGCGTATTCGACGCGGCGACCGGGCGGACGGACACCCGGCTGAACGAGGAGGCCCCGTGCCCGAACAGACGCAGGCGCAGACGAAGACACAGACCCTGCCCGACGTACGCAAGACGGTGACCGTGGCGGCGACCCCGGACGACTGCTTCAAGGTCTTCACGGAGCGGCCGGCGCGGTGGTGGCCGCCGACCCACATCCTGGTGCGCAAGGAGCGGGCCGGCCTGGCCTTCGAGGAGGGCGTCGGCGGCCGCTACTACGAGTGGGACGTGGAGGGCACCGAGGCCGTCTGGGGCCGCGTGCTCGAATGGGTGCCCGGCCGGCGGCTCTCCATGACCTGGCGCATCGACCCCAACTGGCAGTCGATCCCCACCGACGAGGGCGCCAGCCAGATCGAGGTCGACTTCGAGGCCGTCGACGCGGAGCACACCAAGGTGTCGCTCGCCCACGTGAAGCTGGACCGGCACGGACCAGGCGCCGAGCGGATCTTCAAGGCGCTCGACGGGCCGAGCCCGGGCGAGACCCTGGAGCGCTTCGCCCGCGCGATTGCCGAAGTGGCGGCCGAGGCCGTGGCCGAGGCCGAGGCGGCGTCCGTGACCGAGGGGGCCGGGGCATGAGCGTGAACGGCAGCGTCGTCGAGGCCCAAGCCCCGGTGACCGCGTCAGTGGCCCCCTCAGTCGCCGGCGACACCGGGCTGTTCCCGGCGGCCGAGAAGCTGCGCGCGCTCGCCGCGCGGCACGCGGCCGACGCCGACACCACCCGCGTCCTGTCCCGCGAGGTCACCGAAGCGATCCGCGAGGCCGGCTTCGCCCGGCACTTCGTCGCCGCCCGCTTCGGCGGCACCGAGGGCACCTTCGACGAGCTCACCCGGGCCGTCGTCGCCGTCGGCGAGGGCTGCGCCGCCTCCGCGTGGTGCGCCTCCCTCGCCGCGTACTCCGCCCGCTTCGCCTCCCACCTGCCCGAAGAGGGCCACCAGGCACTCTGGGGCGCGGGTGCCGGGCCCGACACGGTGGTGGCGACCGGCCTCATGCCCGCCGGGCGGGCCAAGGCCGCGGACGGCGGCTGGCGGGTCACCGGCCAGTGGGCGTACGTCAGCGGCGTCGACTTCGCCGACTGGGTGATGGTCTGCGCGGCGGTGGCCGGCCAGGACGGGCCCCCGGCGCTGCGCTTCTTCACCCTGCCCCGGGGCGCGTACACCGTGCGCGAGACCTGGGACAGCGTCGGCATGCGGGCCACCGGCAGCCACACCGTCGTCGTCGACGACGTGTTCGTGCCGCGGCACCTGTCCTTCGACCGCGCCGACATGCTCACCGGACGCAACGGCGCCTCCACCGTGCCCGCCCACAACGTGCCCTTCCAGGCCGTCGGCGGCCTCACCTTCATCGCCCCGGTCGTCGGCGCGGCCGTCGGCGCGCTGGCCGCCTGCGCCGGGTCGATCACCGGCCGCCGCCGCAACCAGACCGCCGAGCTGACCGTCGTCCGCGCCTCCGGCCGGATCGACGCCGCCCGCCACCTGGTGACCGAGAACGCCGCCGTCCTGGACGGCCGGCTGTTCACGCCCGAGCACATGGCGCGCAACGAGCGCAACGCGACCTTCGCCGCCGAGATGCTCCGGGAGGCCGCCTCCCTGCTGGTCGGGGCGGCCGGCACCGGCGGCCTCGGCGAGAAGCACGAACTCCAGCGTTTCTGGCGGGACATCACGTCCGCCACCAGTCATGTCGCGCTCCAGTACGACACGGCCGCCCGCAAGAACTACGCGGCGGTGCTCCTCGGACCGGAGGAGTAAGGCGTAAGAGAGAAGCGCGCATACGAGCCGCGGGGGCGCCCGGGACCACGAGTCCCGGGCGCCCCCGCTTCGCATGACCCCCTTCAACCGACCCTAGTCCGAGCCGACTTGGGCTCGATCCGCGCTGCCTACGGTGAGGCCAGACCCGTGACATCCCAAGCGGAGGTTCCCTCGTGACCATCACCCAGGAGACAGCCCCCCAGGAGACGGAGCCCCAGGGCACCGGCTGCCCGGTGGCGGGCACGTTCCCCTTCAGCGGATCCAGCTACCAGGGCCCGTCCCCGGCGTACGGGCGGCTGCGCGCCGAACAGCCGGTGGCGAAGGTGCCCACCGCGGGGGGCGTGGACGCCTGGCTGGTCACCCGCTACGAGGACGTGCGCCGGCTGTCCGCCGACCCCCGGCTCAGCCGTGCCCAGGCCTGCGGCGAGGGCGCTCCCCGGGTCGGCGGCACCATGCACACCACCCCCGAGATGATCATCTCCCTCGACGGCGCCGAGCACGCCCGGCTGCGCAAGCTGGTGGCCGGCGCGTTCACCATGCGCCGGGTCGAGCGGATGCGCGACAACGTCCAGCGGGTCACCGACGAACTCCTCGACGACATGGCCGCCAAGGGCGGCGTCGTCGACCTCGTCCAGCAGCTGGCGGTGCCGCTGCCGCTGACCGTCATCGGCGAGCTGCTCGGCGTACCGGCGCAGGACCTGCGGGAGTTCGAGCAGTGGGCCCGCGCGTTCGCCACCGTCGACGACCGGGCCGGCGGCGAGGCGTCCCTGCACGCGCTCGGCAAGCTCAGCGAGTACATCGTCGGCCTCATCGCCGAGAAGCGCGCGAACCCCACCGACGACATGCTGTCCGAGCTCATCGCGGCCCGCGACGACGACGACCGGCTCAGCGAGCCCGAACTCGTCACCTTCGGCTTCACCCTCATCGGCGCCGGCTTCGACACCACCGCCAACCAGCTCGCCAACTCGGTCCTCGCCCTCCTCGCCGACCACCCCGACCAGTGGCGCGCGCTCGTCGAGGACAGCACCCGGATCCCCCGGGCCGTCGAGGAACTCCTGCGCCACGTCAACCTGTTCGCCACCGACACCTCCGGCTTCCCGCGGATCGCCGCCGAGGACATCGAGGTCGGCGACGTGACCATTCCCAAGGGCGACGCCGTCCTGCTCGCGCTCGCCTCGGCCAACCGGGACCCGGAGGTCTTCGCCGACCCGGACCGGCTCGACCTCGCCCGCGAGCGCAACCCGCACATCGCCTTCGGCCACGGCATGCACTACTGCCTCGGCAAGCACCTCGGCCGGATGGAGATGGAGATCGCCCTCGAAGGGCTGACCCGCCGATTCCCCGACCTGCGGCTGGCCGACCCGGACGCCGAACTGCCGTGGCACGTCGGCGAGATCAACCACACGCTGACCAGCCTGCCGGTGGTGTGGGGCGCCTGAGGTCCCCCGTACGTACGGACACGGACGCGACGGTCCCGGTCACCCTCTCGGTGGCCGGGACCGTTCGTTGTCCGGAGCCAGGGGAGGTACGCGTACGACCGCGCCCCGGCTCGCGGGAGCCGGGGCGCGGTCGTGGCGGACGTACGGTCCGGGCCGGCCGTCAGGACGCCGGGACGGCGGAGACCCAGGTGCCGGTGGAGTCGACGTCGATCGGGCCCAGCGGCGCCTGGCCCGGGTCCGTGGTGACGAAGGCGTACGCGACGGTCGTCAGCGTCTTGCCGGATATCTTGCCCATGTGCACGGCCTGGACGACCCCGGGGATCGCGCCGCCCTCCACGCTGCCGTGGGTGATGTAGAGGGCGAAGGTGCCGTCCGGCTTCGCGTTCCAGAAGCCGGTCTCCGTGAACAGCGGCTGCCCGTTCGCGTCGAGCGGCCCGTCGCCGGTCAGCTGGTGGTCGGCGCGGAAGGTGAAGCGCGTGGGGTTGGTCGAGACGCCGCCGTCGGGCGTGTGGACGGTGACCATGAGGTCCCAGACCCCGACCAGGGACACCGGGGCGGTGCCGCCGTGACGCGGGTGCGGGCGCTTGCCCGCCGTGGCCGCCGCCGCGGCGCTGGTGCCGGCCAGGACGGCCAGCACGGTCAGCCAGACGCCCAGGACCCGCAGCGCGATCGGGCGCGGGGTGCGCGGGGTGCGCGGGGTGGCCAGGAGGGCCGGGGTGGCCGCGGTGGCCGGGGTGGCCGGGGTGGCCGGTGCGCCCGGACGGGCCGGGGCGGGTGCCGGGGTGGGTGTGGTCTCAGACATGAACGGTCTGCCTTTCTACGGAAGTTCGAGGTGTCGAGGCGGCGGGGCGGCGTGCCAGGTTCTTGAGGTCGAAGCCCGGCTGCCGGACCGTGTCGGGCGACAGGTCCGTGCCCGTCGCGAGGAGCCGGCGGGCGATGCCGTGGTCCGCCGGCCGGTTCACCGACTCGACGCCGATCAGCCGCCCCTCCCGGAAGCAGAAGACGGAGAACCGCCCGCTGTCCCGGTCGCCGACGGTCACCGTCTCGTCGTGGTCCGCGGTGAGCCCCGCGATCTGGAGGCGCAGCGCGTACTGCTCGGACCAGAACCACGGCACCGCGGTGTACGGGGCGGACTCGCCGTCGCCGTCGCCGTCGCCGTCGCCGCACAGCGCGGCGGCCACGCACTTCGCCTGGTCGGTGGCGTTCTGCACGGACTCCAGGCGGATGTGCCGGCCGCCCGCGTGCGGGCTGGGGAAACGGGCGCAGTCGCCCACGGCGTAGACATCCGGATCGCTCGTCCGCAGCCGCTCGTCGACCACGACACCGTCCCCGACGAGCAGCTCCGCGGCCGTCGCGAGCGCCGTGTCCGGCAGCACCCCGACCCCGACCACGACCAGATCCGCGTCGATCCGCCGGCCGCCGTTCAACTCGACCGAGTGGACCCGGTCTTCGTCGTCTCCGTGCAGCGCGGCGATCTCCTGGTTCAGGAGCACCCGCACTCCCCGCGCGCGGTGCTCGGAGACCAGCCGGTCCGCCATGCCGGGGGTCAGGGCGCGGGCGAGCGCGCGGGCCTGCGCCTCGACGACGGTCACCTCGTGGCCGAGGCCGCGGGCCGAGGCCGCCACCTCCAGGCCGATGAACCCGGCGCCCACGACGACCAGCCGGCGCGGCGGGCCGTCGAGCCGCCGCCGCAGGTCCTCCGCGTCGGCAAGCCCGCGCAGCGTCGACACCCCGTCCAGCGAGGCGCCCGGCACGGGCAGCGTGCGCGGCCGGCAGCCGGTCGCCAGGACCAGCGCGCCGTACGGCACCCGCAGCCCCGAGTCCAGCGTCACCGTGTGCCGCTCCCGGTCGATCGACACGACCCGGTCGCCGGCCAGCAGATCGATGTCCTGCGCGGCGAAGAACTCCGCCGGACGCAGCGCGATGTCGGCGGCCGGGACATCGCCCGTCAGATACCCCTTCGACAACGGCGGCCGGTGGCACGGCCCCGGCGGCTCCCCGCCGATCAGGGTCACCCGGCCCTGGAACCCGCGGGCCCGCAGCGCGGCCGCGGTCTCCACCCCGGCCTGGCCCGCGCCGACTATGACCACCGCGTGCGGGGCCATCAGCTCTGCGCCTCGGGCAGGTGGACCAGCAGGCCGTCGAGCGCGTCCGAGATCGGCAACTGGCAGCTCAGTCTGCTGAGTTCGGTCCGCTCGCAGGCCGTGCCGTACAGCACGTCGTCCTCGACCGAGTCCATCTCCGGCAGCGGAAGCGTGTTCGCGGGATCGATGTACACATGGCACGTGCCGCACTGGGCGGAGCCGCCGCACTGGGCCTCGATGCCGTCGACGTTGTTGAGCTTCGCCGCGCGCATGACCGTGTTCGGGGCGTCGGCGTCGACGGCGGTGACGGTGCCGTCGGGGTGCTTGTAGGTGATCTTGGCCATGGCGAGCGCTCCTCGTTTGGGCGGCCCTGGAGGTATGCGGGGACTGTGGCGAGGCGGTCTCCAGTTCGAGTGGAGCGCGTCTGGATCGTGGTGCGGGTTCAGACGATGGGGGGTGCGGTCGTGGGGGCGGCGGGCTCGCTGAGGTGTGTGGTGGGTGGGTACGCGGGGGCCATTCCGGGGTCCAGTGCTGCTCTAGGACGCACCGAGACGCTGGCCGTCTGACGAGATCGGAGGTTTGCGGTGGTGAGCGAGTTCTCCACACAGCGGCCGCGGTGGGCGCCCGGGGCGGATCAGGGCGACGAGCGGGTCGAGTACGCGACGATCGAGGTGCCCCGTGACTACGGCGACCCCGGGGGCGAGCGGATCACGCTGGCGCTCAGCCGCCGCCGCGCCACCGACCCGGCGCGGCGGCGCGGGGTGCTGCTGGCCGTCAACGGCGGGCCGGGCGGGGACTGGGGTGGCGGCCGGGATCTGCCCGGGCGGTACGTCGGGACGCCGCTGCACGAGGTGTACGACCTGATCGGCTTCGACCCGCGCGGTATCGGGGCGTCGACGCAGCTGCTGGCCGAGGTGTCCGTGCCCGCCGTACCGGCGGACTCGCGTCCGCCGGACGAGACGTTCGCGGCGATCGCCGAGGACATGCGGCGGCGCGAGGAGGCCTGCGCGCGGGCCGGGGGCGCGCTGCGGCCGCACATCAGCACCCGTAACACCGCCCGCGACATGGACGTGATCCGGGCCGTACTCGGCGAGGAGCGCATCAGCTTCGTCGGCTACGCGTACGGGGCGTATGTGGGGGCCGTCTACGGGAGCCTGTTCCCGGGCGGGCTGGACCGGCTGGTCCTCGACTCGTGTGTCGGCCCGGACTGGACCTGGCGCGAGCAGTTCCTCCAGCAGGGCGACGCCGTCCAGCGCAATGTCGACCTGTGGGCCGGCTGGACCGGGGAGCGGAACGGCACCTTCGGGCTCGGCGGTTCGGCCGAGCGGGTGCTCGGCACGGTGGAGGGCGTCGTCGCGGCGCTGGAGGCGCTGCCGGAGGACGCCGTACGGCTGCGGTCGCTGTTCGACGGCGCGGTCGGCGACTGGGCCGGGGACCGGGCGCGTTGGGCCGATCTCGGGCAGCTCGTCGGCGGGCTGCGGGACGCCGCCGGCGCGGGTGATGCCGGGCGGTGCCGGGAGCTGCTGGCGCGGCAGGAGACGTGGCGGGCCGCGGACAGCGAGGGCGATCTGCGGGTCGGCGTCCTGGAGGCCATCACCCTGGAGCACGCCTGGCCCGCCGACCTGGAGGTCTACTACCAGGACATGCGGGAGTTCCGGAAGCGGTTCCCGTACGGGAACGGGGTGTTGAAGGCCTCGCCGTGGGTCGGCGCGTTCCGGTCGTTCGAGGCGCCCGAGGAGCCGACGGTGCTCGGCCGGGACGGATATCCGGTGGGGCTGATCGTGCAGGCCGACGGGGACCCGATGGACCACTACGACGGGGGTGTGGCCATGGCCGAACGGCTCGGCCACCATCTGCTCACCGTCGAGGACTCCGGGGAGCACGAGGTGTACGTACTCTCCGGGAACCCGCACGTCGACGCGGTCGTCCACCGCTACCTGGTCGACGGCGTGCTGCCGCCGGCCCGCTCGTCCGTACCGGGCCGGGCGTCCCGTCCCGACGTCGCCGCCGACGCGGCGGCCTGAGCCGGATCCGTCCGCCGGGCCGTGGGTGTTCCTGCGGCCCGGCGGTTCGGCGGTTCGGCGGCGTTCGAGTCGGGGGCAACCGCTCCTCCAGTCGACCCTTCTACGTTTCGCACAACCCTGCCCGCTCATGGAGGTGCCGTCTTGTCCGCGACCGAACAGGCCCTGGAAACACCGGTGTTCCCGCTCGCCGGCTCGTCCTACCGCTGCCCCGCCCCCGGGTACGCCCGGCTGCGCGCCGAGGCGCCGGTGGTCCGGGTGCGGACCGAGGGCGGCGTCGACGCCTGGCTGGTGACCAGGTACGAGGAGGCCCGGGAGGCGCTCGCGGACCCCCGGCTGAGCCGGGCCGAGACCGTGAAGCCGGACGCGCCCCGGATCGGCGGCGCGATGACCTCGTCCCCCGACATGATCATCTCGATGGACGGAGCCGAGCACGCCCGGCTGCGCCGCCTCGCCGCCGGCGCGTTCACAGCTCGCCGTATCGAGCAGATGCGTCCCGGGATCCAGCGGATCGCGGACGGCATCCTCGACGAACTCGCCCTGGGCGGTGGCCCGGTGGACCTGGTCGAGCGGTTCACCGTACCGATGCCGCTGACCGTCATCGGCGAACTCCTCGGCGTGCCCATGCGGGTGCTGCGGATGTTCGTCGCGAACGCGCGGGACTTCGTCACCGTCGACGACCAGGGCGAGAACTCCGACTCCGTCAACGGCATGGCGAACCTCTTCGAGTCGATGGTCGAAGTCGTCGCGGACAAGCGGAAGAACCCGGCGCAAGATCTGCTGTCGGACCTGATCGCGGCCCGCGACAGCGGCGACCGGCTCAGCGAACAGGAGCTGGTCACCTTCGCCTTCACCCTGATCGGCGCCGGCTTCGACACCACGGCCAACCAGCTGGCCAGTTCCGTCCTCGCGCTCATCGCCCACCACCGCGACCAGTGGAACTGGCTCGCCGAGGACCGCACCCGCGTCCCCCGGGCCGTCGAGGAACTGCTGCGCCACGTCAACCTGTTCTCCACCGACTCGGCCGGCAACCCGCGGATCGCCGCCGAGGACGTGGAACTGGGCGGCGTGAAGATCGCCAAGGGCGACGCCGTGGTGATCGCGATCTCGGCCGCCAACCGCGACGAACGCGTCTTCCCCGACCCGGACCGCCTGGACCTCGCCCGCACCCCCAACCCGCACCTGTCCTTCGGCCACGGCATGCACCTCTGCCTGGGCAAGCAGCTCACCCGCATGGAGCTGGAGATCGCCGTCGACGGCCTCGTCCGCCGCTTCCCCGACCTCTCCCTCGCTGTCCCCGAGAGCGAGATCCCCTGGCACCTGGGCGGCATCAACCACGCCCTGAGCACCCTGCCGGTGACCTGGACTTCCTGACCCCCATCTCTCTTATGGGCGGAGAGGAAGCTCCGCGAGCATGACGGCGCAGACCGGGGAGTCCGGGAAGGGGCGGCGTTCGCCGACCTTCCCGAAGCCCCAGGACTCGTAGACGGCTTGCACCTTGGGGTGCTCGGTGTCGACCAGGAGGACCACGAGGTCTTCGGCCCGCTCTTCCAGAAGCGCCCGGGTGACGAGCCTCGCCGTCCCGGTTCCCCGGTATTCCGTTCGCACGGCCAGCTCGGAGAACGCGAAGGTCTCGTGCTTCTCCGGGACGTCTGTGAGGTACTCGCGCCACCATTCCCGGTACGGCCTGGCCGGAGCGCCGTAGGCGAACGCCACTGGTGTCTCCCCTTCGAAGGCGATCACGCAGGCGAACGCCGGGTTGCCACCCCAGTGGTCCACGAACCAGGGGAAGCGCTGGTTGAACTCGTCGTCCATGGCGTCGGCGTAGGCGTCCGCATGGATGTCGATCAGTGCCTGGCGGATCCGCGGGACATCGGCGTGAGTGAAGTATCGGACTTCCGGCTTGGGGGTGTTCACGCTCGGTTCCCTTCGGATCGGATGCGGTCCCCCCCACTCTCGTGACACCGCCGCATCCGGCGCAAGGGCGATCAAGTCCCGGTAGTAGTCGCCGAGGAGAGAGCGGAGCCGGCCGGGGAGCGGGTCCCCGTCCATCAGCTCGAAGACTGCCGACGCCGTGGCGCATGCCTGGTCGAGATCGCCTTGATGGAGCTGGGCGAGGGCGAGCCGGGCGGTGGCCATGGCCCGGTTCCTGCGGAACTGTGGCGGGATCGAGGCCAGGGCCTGGTGGGAGGCCGCCTCGGCGTGGTCGAAGTCTCCGATGCGGTCGCGGACGATAGCCGTGATGGCCATGAGCTCCCCTCGCCCGTAGAAGGCCACCCAGCTTGGCCGGGGTGCGTCGGGGGTCGCCTTCTCCAGAGCCTCCCACGCATGGCCCAGGGACCGGATCGCGGCCTGCCGGTCGAGGCTCGCGTGACCGATCGCCGTGCGGGCATGGGCCAGGGAGGCGTAGAACGGGTCTCGCTTGGTGATGCTCGTGGACTGGGCTGCCATGGCGGAGTCCACGGCCTGCGTGCGCTCGTCGCGTTGGCGGGCCAGCATCGCGTACAGGTTCCAGGTGCACAGTTCCGCACCCGAGTCCCGGCCCATCCCGGCCAGGTACAGAGCTCGGCCAAGGAGAGCTTGGGCCCGGTCGCCCCGGCGGGCGTCGAGAGCGCTCCAGGCCGCTGCCGCGGTGTAGTCGGCGGCCACCGTATAGAGGCGTCGGCGGATGCGCTGGGTGGCGCCGAGCTTCTGCTTCTCCAGCGCTTCGGCCGCCCCGGCCAAGGCGGCCCGTTCAAGGGCTTCGTGGCCGCCCCTCGTGTCGTCCACCGCCATCAGGTTGTCCAGCCCGCTGCGGAGCCGGATGACATCGGAGGTGCCCACCTGTGGAGGGGCACCCAGGAACGGGGCGGCCGCCGCGACCATCGTTCCGCCGGCACCGGTGAGGAAGTTCCTCCGATCCACGGAATCCTCCAAGGGAGTCGAGGGGCGTTTTCTTACTGGTGGACGGAAGCCCAGCTCCTCGGCTGTGCGGCGGAACACCGCCTCCAGCGCGTCCCGTTGCCGGGGGTGAGGCCACTTGGTCGTGCCGGTCAGCCAGTTCCGGACCGTGCGCTCGCCGACCGTGCCCTTGTACCCCTTGTCGATCAGGCGGCTGTTGACCGCGTCAGCCAACTCATGCTGCTTGAAGCCGTGCTCCCGCATGGCGCTGGCGAGGTGCTCGTTGCCCTCCATGTACCCACGGTAGCGACCCGTATTCAGTACGTGAGTGTGAGTGACCGGAATTTCCGGTCGGAATGGACGCGTACGTGCGGGATGTTTCCTCCTGGCGCAGCTCCGTCGGTCGTTCACGGAATCGAGGCCCCGCCGCTCCTCGGAAGACCGTGAGCGGTCCACCCACCCGTGAACAGGTCCTGATGACTGTGATGTCTCGCCCCACAGGGCATCCCGTGTACTCGCAGACCCTCCCGCGCGAACCGCAGAGCGCGGCAGTCGCCCGCCGGCTGGTCAGGACGGCGCTGGCCGTCTGGGGTCTGGAGTCGCTGAGCGACGACGCGGGCGTAGTGATCACCGAGTTGGTCTCCAACGCGGTGGCACACAGCCGGCTCGCGTCGATTCGTGTGATCGTCGCCAGGCCGTCAGTGACCGGGGTCCGGCTGAGCGGACGCGAAGGCCCCCGCCCGGATCCTCCGGGTGGGGGCCTTCGCGGTGTGCGGGGTGGGGTGGGGCCGGGGGTCAGCTGATCGGGGCGTCGCGTTGGACCTCGGTCGGGTCCGTGCCGGCGATCCAGGCGTCCATCGAGGGCTTCATCAGGGTGTTGAGCAGCTCGACGCGGATGCCGCCGAGGCCGCGGTGGTAGACCCACGTCAGCTTGCCGTCGGCCTCGAAGTCGTTGGAGGCCTCGACGTCGAGGCCCAGGTCCACGAGCGCCGCGGAGATCTCCTCGATGCGCTCGTCCTCGGCCCAATAGCCCACGTGGTGCGCGCCGTTGCTGCCGTCGGAGACCCAGACCGTGCCGGGGATCGCCTCGACGAGTTCGAGCCGGGGCTCCTCGACCGAGAGCACGAAGCGCTGGGCGGCGTGCTGCCGGCCGTGCGGGGTGCGGGCCGTGACCTGGAGTTCCATGACGGTGGTCCAGTGGTAGCCGGCCAGTTCGCTCAGGGACTTCATCGCCGATTCGAGGTTCTCCACCACCAGGCCTGTGTGGAACAGGGCCTCGGGTGTGAGGACCGCGCCCGGCGCGGGGCGGGAGGAGCCGTTCTGGTGGTGCTCGTTCGCTGTCTGCGACATCGCGCGTCGCCGTCCTTCCGTTGGCGTGAGTGGGGAACGCGGTCAGACCTGGCGTGCCCGCACCAGGTCCGCGCCGCCGTCCATCGTGAGGATCTGGCCCGTCATCCAGGCGCTGCCCGGTGCGGCGAGCAGGGTGATCCAGCGCGACACGTCCTCCGGGACGCCGGTCACGCCCATCGGCACGCTCGTGGCGGCCTGCTGGAAGAGCTCGTCCACCTGCTCGGTGGTCATGCCGTGGGACTCGTACACCTCGGTCCGCACCCAGCCCGGCGCCACCGCGTTCACACGGATGCCCCGGGGGGCCAGTTCCAGGGCCCAGCTGCGGGTGAAGGTGTCCACGGCCGCCTTGCTCGCCGCGTACACCGAGGCCATGGGGGTCGGGTTGTGCCCGGCCGGGCTCGTGACGAAGACGATGCTGCCGCCGGGCGCGGTCAGGGCGGGGAGCAGCCGGTTGGTGAGGATGATCGTGCCGAGGACGTTGATGGCGAAGAGTTCGCGGGCGGCCTCGGGGTCGATGGACCCGACGGCGCCGATGGTGTGCACGCCGGCGTTGTGGACCAGTACGTCGACGGTCCCGCCCCAGGCCTCGACGGCCTCGGCGACGGCGTCGGCGCCCTCCTGGGTGCTCACGTCCGCGCACACCGGGACCAGGGCCGGGTGCAGGGCCGCCACCTCGTCCAGCTTGTCCTTGCGGCGCCCGGTGACGATCACCCCGGTGGCGCCCTGCCGGGCGAAGTCGAGGGCGGTGGCACGGCCGATGCCGGTGGCGCCGCCGGTGACCACGACGTACCGCGGTGCGGAGGGTGCGGAGGGCTGGGGCTGTTCGGTCATGCTCCGTCCTTTCGAGAGGGCTCTGGGCGACGGGTGATTTCGGATGTCTCCGTCTCGTCATCAATCCAGAGCCGGCTGGAACGTGGGTCGAGCGGGCGGTACGGGGCGAGGTCAGACGTAGATGGACCGCGACGTCCAGTCGGGGGTGGGCAGCGCCTTGCGGTCGGTCTTGCCGTTGCCGGTGACCGGCAGCGCGTCCAGCGCCACGAACGCCGCCGGGAGCATGTGCTCGGGCACCAGGTCGCGCAGGTACGAGCGGAGCGCGCGGCGGTCGAGGGTGTCGCCCTCGGGCACCACCCACGCCACCAGACGGCGGTCGCCCACATGGCTCTCGCGGACGCCGACCGCCGCGCTGCGCACCTGAGCGTGCCCGGCGAGCACGCTCTCCAGCTCGCCCGGCTCGATACGGAAGCCGCGCAGCTTGAACTGGTCGTCGTTGCGGCCGAGGAAGACGACGACGCCGTCGGGGCGCCGTACCGCCAGATCGCCGCTGCGGTAGTAACGGCCGGTCATGGCAGGCGTGTTGCTGGTGGTGAAGGCCTTCTCGGTGAGGTCGGGGCGGCGCCAGTAGCCGCGCGAGACGCCGGCCCCGCCGATCCACAGTTCGCCGGGCGTGCCGTCCGGGAGCGGCGCGCCCGTGTCGTCGACGATCCGGACGTCGACGTTCTGCAGGGGCGTGCCGATGGGGACCGAGTGCCCGAGGTCCTCGTGCGGGTCGACCCGGTGGCAGAGGGCGAACGTGGTCGTCTCGGTCGGCCCGTACCCGTTGACGATCCGGCAGTCGGGCACGGCGGACTGGAGCTCGCGGAGGTGCGGGACGGAGAGGACGTCCCCGCCGGCCAGGACCGTGCGCAGCCCGGCGAACGCCTTGACGTCGACCTCGATCTGGCGGTGGAAGAGCGCGGCGGTCAGCCAGAGCACGGTGATGCCGCCGTGCCGCAGCAGGGTGCCGAGTTCCTCGGCCTGGACCTGGCGCGGCGGGGCGAGGACGAGGCGGGCGCCGTTGAGGAGGGCGCCCCAGATCTCGAAGGTGGCGGCGTCGAAGGCGACGGGCGCCAGCTGGAGGATGCGGTCGTCGGGGCCCAGGTCGACGTAGTTGGGGCCGGTGACCAGGTTGGTGATGTTGCGGTGCTCGACCATGACCGCCTTCGGGCGGCCGGTGGAGCCGGAGGTGTACATGAGGTACGCGAGGTCGTCGCCGGCCGTCTCCGGGAGGGGGACGTCGGCCACGGGTACGTCGGCCACGGGTGCGTCGGCCACGGGTACGTCTGCCGTGACGCCGTCCGCTACGGGGGCTTCCGCCGCCGGGCCGTCCGGCCGGGCCGGGACCTGGAGGACGGGGATCCCGTAGGGGGCGAACCGTTCGGCGTCGTCCGGCCCGCACAGGACGGCGCTCGCCCCGGCGTCCCCGAGCACCTCGGCCACCCGGGCCGCCGGGTCGTCGACCGAGAGCGGGACGAACGCCGCGCCGGCCGTGAGCACGCCGAGCAGCGCGGCGACGAGCCCGGGGGAGCGGTCCAGGCAGACGGCGACCCGGTCGCCCGCGCGTACGCCCGCCGTCCCGGCCAGGACGCGGGCCACCTCCCGGGCCCAGGCGTCGAGCCGGGCGTACGCGAGGTGGTCGTCCCCGGCGGAGACCGCCACGGAGTCGGGGGTCTCGGCGACCCGCCGGCGAAACGCTGCGACTACCGATGTCATCGGCCTGGCTCCTCACGAGTCGAGCATCACGGGAGCGGCAGGGTGAGGCGGGGCCCTCGACCGGCGGTGGAGGAGGCCGGCCCGCAGGCCGTCGACCAGCGGCGGAATCGAACAGATCCCCTGGTGGATCAAGGCGCGCGCGAGTGCGGGCCGGTTCACTGAACCACCGGCTCCGTATAGGGCCCGGCGGGCGGCGCGCCCGCCGGCCGGGCTCCCCCCGACCGAGCCGGAACCGCATCGACAGGAGTACAGCATGACCATCCTGGTAACCGGCGCCCGCGGCAACGTGGGACGTCGCGTCCTCGCCCGCTTACACGCCGCCGGGCGGCCCGTACGTGCCTCCAGCCGCACCCCTGGCGAGCTGGACGCCCCCGCCGGAGTGGACGTCGTCCCCCTCGACCTCAACCGCCCGGAGACCTTCGACGCCGCGCTCGACGGCGTGGACCAGGCCTTCCTCTACGCCGAACCCGACGGGGCCAAGGAACTGTTCGCCGCGGCCGCGCGCGCCGGGGTCCGGCACGCCGTCCTGCTGTCCTCCTCGACGGTCGGCGGACCAGGGGCGGCCACGGACCCGCTGGGGCAGTTCCACGCGGCGGTGGAGGAGTCCCTCGCGGCGTCGGCGCTGTCGGCCACGGTGCTGCGGCCCGGTGCCTTCGCGGGCAACGCGTACGGCTGGAGCGCCGCCATCCGCGGCGGACAGCCCGTACGGCTGCCGTACGCGCGCGCCCACACCGTGCCCGTGCACGAGGACGACATCGCGGACGTCGCCGTCGCCGCGCTCGGCGATCCGGCCGTCGCGGGCCGGATCCTCACCCTCAGCGGTCCCGAGTCGCTGTCCTTCACCGAGCAGATCGGTGTCCTCGCCGACCTCCTCGGGCGCGAGATCCCCGTGCACGAGCTGACCCGGGAGGAAGCCGTCGAGGAGATGGGCCGCTTCATGCCGCCACTGGTCCTCGCCTCGCTGCTCGGGCACTGGGCCGCGGCCGTGGACCGGCCCGCCCGGATCGAGGACACGGTGGAGCGGATCACGGGCCGGCCCGCGCGGACCTTCCGCCAGTGGGCCGAAGAGCACCTCGGCGCGTTCACGCCCGCCGGCGGCTGAGGACACCGACGGCCCAGGAGTGATCGAGCGGGGTTCGAGAAACGGCTGTCAAGGTGCCCCGTGCCTGCTCCCGGCCGGGCGGGTCGGGCCACATCGCCCGACCCGCCCGGCCGACCGGATAGCGGAAGCAGACCGCACAACACATGAGTCAGATCCGTGACTTGGAGGTCCGGAATGTACGACGTCATCGTGGTGGGGGCACGGGTCGCGGGTGCCGCCACCGCTCTGCTCCTGGCGCGGGCGGGTCGTCGGGTGCTGCTCGTCGACCGGGCCCGGTTTCCCAGCGACACCCTGTCCACGCACTACATCCATCAGCCCGGGATCGAGAGGCTCGCCCGCTGGGGCGTGCTCGACGCGGTCCGGGCCACCGGGTGCCCGGCGCTCGACCGCACCGTCTACCAGGTGGGCGACGTCCGCCTCGACGGCGGCACCGTGCCCGCCCACGGCCAGGCCGAGGCGTACGCGCCGCGCCGCTACCTGCTGGACCAGATCCTCGTGGACGCCGCCGTGGCCGCCGGCGCGGAGTTCCGGGACGGCTGCTCCGTCTCCGGTCTCGTGTACGAGGACGACCGCGTCGTCGGGGTCACGTGCCGTTCCGCCGCCGGTACTCCGGTCGTGGAGCGGGCCCGCCTCGTCATCGGCGCGGACGGGATGCGCTCGGCCGTCGCGAGGGCCGTCGACGCCCCGTTCACCGTGCACGACCCGCTGATGTCCTGCATCTACTTCACCTACTGGCAGGGCGTGCGCTCCGGATTCGAGCTGTACGAGCGGCCCGGCCGCTGGATCGGCGCCATCCCGACCAACGACGACGCGACCCTGATCGCCGCGTACTTCCCGCAGGCGGAGTTCGACACGGTGCGGGGCGACGCCCTCGCGCACTACCTGGAGAACATCCGTACGACCGCCCCCGATCTGTACGCGCGGACGGAGGGCGCGGAACGCGTCGAGCGGCTCCGCGGCACCGGCGACCAGCAGAACTTCTTCCGCAAGCCGAACGGTCCCGGCTGGGCCCTCGTCGGCGACGCCGCGCACCACAAGGACTCGATCACCGCGCGCGGCATGAGCGACGCCTTCCTCGCGGTCGAGGTGCTGACCGGGGCGATCACCGCCGAGGGCGTCCTCGACGACCCGGCGCTGCTCGACGAGGCGCTGCGCCGGTACGGGGAGCGGATCCAGGACGAGCTCTTCGAGGGCTACCGCAACACCCTGTTCGTCAGCCGTCTGCGGGTCACGCCCGACCGGATGGCGATGCTCCGGGCCATCCAGGACTCCCCGGAACTGACGGAACGCTACTTCGCGGTGGCGGCCGGCGTGATGTCCGTCGACGAGCTGTACGACGAGGACCTGCACAGCCGCATCGCGCTCGAAGCGGCATGACCGGAGCCACCCACCGAAGCCGAGGCGGAAGCCGAAGCCGAAGCGGAAGACAACGGAGGTACCAGTGACCGAATCCGAGTGGGTGAACGAACTCTGCCTGCTGTTCGGCGAAGTGCTCGGCATGCCGCACGTCGAGCCGGACGACAGCTTCTTCGACCTGGGCGGGCATTCCCTCCTGGCGTCCAAGCTGACCCGCCGTATCCACGAGTCGTACGGCATCAAGATCCCGGTGCGCCGCGTCTACCAGGCGCCCACGCCCAGGACCCTCGCCGCGTATCTCCGCGCGGCCTGACGGGAGGACGGACATGCGCTGGAACGATCTGTACGTCGCCGGGGTGGGAGCCTACCTGCCCGAGCACGTCGAGACCGCCGACGAGGCCATCGCCGCCGGCCGGTACACCGAGCAGAAACGGTCCCTCAACGGCTTCCGCTCGGTGCACGTCGCCGCCGAGCACGAGACCGGCCCGACCATGGCGGCCCTCGCCGGCCGGCAGGCCGTGGCCCGGTCGGGGCACGCGGACGACGACTTCGGGCTCGTCCTGCACAGCTACATCGGCCACCAGGGGCTCGACTTCTGGACGCCGGCGAGCTTCGTGCAGCGCGAGACGGTCGGCGGCTCGGCCCCCGCGTTCGAGATCAAGCAGGGCTGCAACGGCATGCTCGCCGCCTTCGAGGTCGCCTCCTCGTACGTGGCGGCCCGCCCCGACGTCACGGCGGCCCTGGTCACCGGCGGCGACGCCTTCCGGATGCCGTACATCGACCGCTGGGGCTCGGACGAGCAGAACGTCGACGGCGACGGCGCCGCGGCCGTCGTCCTCTCCGGCCGGGGCGGCTTCGCGCGCGTCCGGTCCACGTACTCGCACGGCGACCCGTCGCTCGAACCGATGGGGCGCAGCGGCGCCGGCTGGACGGACACCCCGTTCGCCGGCGGGGAGACGATTGGTGTCAGCAAGCGGAAGTCGGACTACCTGCTCGCCGAGGACATGGAGTTCGACGACGCGATCGAGAAGATCTCGGCGAGCGTCGAGAAGTCCATGGCGCGGGCCCTCGCCGACGCCGACGCCGAACTGTCCGACGTCCGCTACTTCCTGCACCAGAACCTCGCCCTGTCGATCGTGACGCACGGCCTCTACGGTCTGCTCGGGGTCGAGCGCGAGCGGACCACGCACGAGTGGGGCCTGGGCGTCGGCATGGTCGGCACCGCGGACCCCGTCCTCGGGCTGAACCGGGTGATGGCGAGCGGCGAGGCGAAGCCGGGGGACCTGGTGGTCCTCCAGGCGGCGGGCGCGGGCTACGTGTGGACGACGGTGGTCCTGGAGATCCTGGACGTCCCGAGCTGGGAGTCCTGAGCGGGTGTACGGGGGAGGGGGAGCGGCCGGCGGTGACCGGCGGCTCCCCCTCCCCCGTACACCCGCTCAGGGTCGGGCGTCAGTCGAAGCGGAGGTCCCGCGCCGTGGCCTCGGCCGCGGCGAAGGACAGCAGCCGCTCGCCCTCGGCCGCGAGCGCCTCCTTGTCGCGGGCGCGCAGCTCCCGGAAGGGCTCCAGGACCAGGGTCGCGGCCTTGCGGCGCTGCTCGATCCGCCACAGTCCGCCGACGAACCCGTCGACGAGGAACGTCGACTTGATCAGGCCGTTGCGGGTGAAGACCAGCTTGCGCTGCTCCTCGGTGATGATGCGGGAGCGGTCGGCGTGCGACAGCAGGATGTTGTCGAACTCGGGCAGGAACCGCACCGGTACGGGCGTGTCCGCGTCGGGCAGCGGGGCGTCGAGCAGGTCGACCAGCTCCTGGCCGTTCTCGTCGCGGAAGCTGCGCAGCCGCGGCCGCAGCCGGCCCACGGCGTCGGCGAGCCGGGTCATGCCGGACCAGACCTGGATGTCCTTGACGGTGGCCGGGCCGAACGCCGCCAGATAGCGCTCGACCATGGCGTCCGGCGTGGCGTCGGCCGCGAGCGGCCGGCCGAGCCAGGACTCGGCGGTCGTGTGCACGGCCTGGCCGCTCTCGCCCCACAGCCCGCGCGGCGGCACCTGCACCAGCGGCACCAGGTTGCGTACGGCGTTGGCGAGGGCGAACGGCTCGCGGTCCGGCCAGCGTTCGGCGAGCCGCGTCCCGAGGCCGCCCAGGGTGAGCGTCTCCTTCTCCACCAACTCCCGCCCCGCCGCCGCCACCTGCGCGGTGTCGACCCCGTCGAGCTTGCGGCCGAAGGTGCCCTTGAGACCCTGTTCCAGGGCGCCTCGCAGCACCGGCCGCAGGGCCAGGCAGTCCTCCGCCGTCACCAGGTGGATGGTGCCGCGCATCAGCACGAGCCGGACCACCTCGCGGGCCGTGACCAGGCCGGCCAGATCGTCGACGCGGAAGCCCGCGAGCCGGGTCCACAGCCCGACGTAGGGCGGGTTGGGTGCCTGGGCCTGCATGCCGACCAGATGGCCGATCGCGGCCGAGGCGGTCATCTCCGAGCGTTCGACGAGCAGTTGGCGGGCCAGCAGGCTCCGGTTGAGCGTCCTGCGGTCCAGCACGCCCGGGTCTCCAGTCGCCATGCGCGTTCCTTTCCTCCGTACAGACATCTTCGTACTCACAGGGACAACGACAAAGGGGTGGTGCCCCGGGTCACGATTCCGACCCGGGGCACCACCGGCGTACGCGTCCTGCCGCGCGTTCAGCTCATCCGCACCAGGACCGTGCCGCTGTACTTGCGGTCCAGCAGGTCCAGGAACGCCTGCGGCAGGGCGTCGACCCCGCCCTCGACGACGGTGTGCGGGAAGACGATCCGGTCCTCGCCGAGCCAGGCGCCGAACCGCGCGTTCCACTCCTCGATCTGGTCGGGGGTGTGCAGGGTGGCGAAGCCGCGCAGCGTCAGGTCCTTGGTGATCGCGGACATCAGCGGCAGCCGCGGGCTGCCGCCCTCGCCCCCGCCGTGCTGGCCGGACAGCACCCCGCACAGCGCGAAGCGGGCGCCGCGGGCCGCGTGCGCCACGGCGGCCTCGAACTGCTCGCCGCCGACGTTGTCGAAGACGACGTCGAGCCCGTCCGGGGCCAGCTCCGCGAGCCGTTCGGCCACCGGGCCGTCGTGGTAGTCGAAGGCGGCGTCGAAGCCGAGCTCGTCGACCAGGAAGTCGATCTTCGCCTTGGAGCCCGTGCTGCCGATGACCCGCTTCGCCCCGCGCAGCCTGGCGATCTGCCCCGCCAGCGCGCCGACGCCGTTGGTCGCCCCGGACACGAAGACCGTGTCGCCCTCGCGGACCTCCGCCGTGCCGACCATGCCGTGCCAGGCCGTCGGGCCCTGCGACAGGAAGTACTCGGGGCCGGGCAGCAGCGCGCGGTCGCGCCGGAAGAACTCGTGGGCCGTGCCGACGGCGTACTCGCGCCAGCCGTTGAAGTGCTCCACCAGGTCGCCGACGGCGAGCGCGTCGCTGTTCGAGCGGACGACCGTGCCGACGGTCCGGCCCCACATGGCGACGCCCGGCTGGAAGACGGGGATCGGCAGCTTGGTGTCCGGGTTCATCTGGTCGCGGGCGACGGAGCCGAGGGTCATCCAGTCGTTGCGGACGACGACCTGTCCCTCGCCCGGCTCGGACAGCTCCGACTCGCCGAACGCGAAGGTGTCCAGGGTGACGTCGTCACCGGGGTACGACGCCAGCCGGACCTCCCGGCTGACGGCCGGAAGCTCGACTCTGCCGCTGCTCATGACGTGCTCCTTCGCAGATGAACGGGGAGGCTTACGAGGTTGTGGTTGACGTCGCCGACCCGCCACAGCAGCTCGGGCTCGGGGACCGCCGGCCGGGCGTCGGGGTAGCGGGCGGTCAGCTCCTCCAGGGCCACGGCCAGCTCGACCCGCGCCAGCGGCGCGCCCAGGCAGTGGTGGATGCCGTGGCCGAAGGCGAGGTGCGGGTTGTCCGCGCGGCCGAAGTCCGCCGTCTCCGGGTCGGGGAAGACCGACGCGTCGCGGTTGGCGGAGGCGAAGGCCAGGAAGACGGCGTCCCCGGCGGGGATGGTCACGCCGGCGACGGTCACGTCCTCGGTGGCGATACGCGGCATGCCGGAGGTGTCGTTGCCCGTCAGGTTCACCGTCCGCAGCAGCTCCTCGACGGCCCGCGGCACGTCCTCGGGGTGCTCGCCGAGCCGCCGCCAGACCTCGGGGTGGTGCGCGAGCAGCGTCAGGGTGAAGTTGGAGATCTGGCCCGCCGCCGAGTCGAAGCCGCCGCCGAGCAGGGTGTAGCCGAGGCCCACCAGCTCCTCGAAGCTCAGCCGGTCCTCGCCGTCGCGGGCGGCGATCAGGTCGGAGAGCACGTCGTCGGCGGGGGCGGCCATCTTGCCGCCGACCAGCCCCGCGATGTACGCGCCGAGCTTCTCCCGGCCCTCGACGGCCAGCTCCTCCGGGCCGGACACGTCGGCGAACTGCCGTACCCAGACCAGGAATTGATCGCGGTCCTGCTCCGGCACGCCGAGCAGCTCGCAGATGACCGCCATGGCGAGCGGCGCGGCGAAGCCCTCCACGAGGTCCACCGGCCCGCCGTCCGCCGCCTTCTTGTCCAGGGCGTCGAGCAGCCGGACCGCCACCTCGCGCACGCGGGGCCGCATGCCCTCGATCCGGGTCCGCGAGAAGGCCTGTTCGGCGAGCCGCCGCAGCCGGGTGTGGTCCGGCGGGTCGAGCGAGACGATCATCCCGGGCGGGGCCTGGAACAGCCCCTGGAACGTGGGTGCTTCGGGCGCGTACGAGGCCGCCCGGCTGAACCGGGTGTCGTCGAGCACCCGCCGTACGTCCTCGTGGCGCGTGATCAGCCAGGCGTGGCCGCCCCCGGTCCACCGGACGCGTACGACGGGCCGCTCCGCCCGGAGACGGGTGAAGAGCGGGTCGGGGCCCCGGTAACTCGTACCCGGGAAGGGGAATTCGGGTATCTCTGACAGCTCTGACAGCTCTGACAGCTCTGACAGCTCTGACAGCTCTGACAGCTCTGACAGCTCTGACAGCTCGGGCAGCTCTGCGCTGGCCCCGGACGTACCGGTCGTACCGGCGGTCATGGCACAGCCTCCAGACTCGGGTTCAGGTCAACGGGCGGAAGAAGGAGCGGAGTTCGTCGACGAGGAGGTCCGGCTGCTCCAGGGCCGGGAAGTGTCCGCCGCGCTCGTGGTCGGTCCAGCGGCGCAGATCGGTGAAGCGGTGCTCGCACCAGGGGCGCGGCATCCGGGCGTCCTTGGGGAACACCGAGCAGGCGGTCGGCACGCCGACCGGCCCGAGGGCCATCTTGTTGTGGCTCTCCCAGTAGATCCGGGCCGAGGAGGCGCCGGTGCCGGCCAGCCAGGCGAGGGTCACCACGTCGAGCAGCCGGTCGCGGTCGAGGACCTTCTCGGCGTCGCCGTCGTGGTCGCTCCACGCCCAGTACTTCTCGATCATCCACGCGAGCTGGCCCACCGGGGAGTCGGCCAGGCCGTAGCCGAGGGTCTGCGGGCGGGTGGCCTGGAGCACCGAGTACGCGCCCTCGTTCGCCTGGAAGTCCTTGAGCGCGGCGAGCCCGGCCAGGTCACGGGCGTCCAGCTCCACCGGGACGTCGCCCTGCGGCGGCATCGCGAACGGCATCGCCAGATGGACGCCGAGCAGATGGTCCGGCACCGTCTCGCCGAGGATGCCGGTCAGGAACGAGCCCCAGTCGGTGCCGTGCGCCGCGTACCGCTCGTACCCGAGGCGCCGCATCAGCGTGTCCCAGGCGGCGGCGGTGCGCTCCACGGTCCAGCCGGCCTCGGCCGGCTTGTCGCTGAAGGCGAAGCCGGGCAGCGACGGGCAGACGACGTGGAAGGCGTCGGCAGGGTCCTCGGGGTCGGTCAGCGGGCCGATGAGGTCGAGGAACTCCAGGACCGATCCGGGCCAGCCGTGGCTCAGCAGCAGCGGCGTGGCGCCGGCGTGCGGCGAGCGGACGTGCAGGAAGTGGATCCCGAGGCCGTCGATCTCCGTACGGAACTGGGGGAGCGCGTTCAGCCGCGCCTCGGCCGCCCGCCAGTCGTACGTGTCGCGCCAGTACGCGGCCAGCTCCTGGAGGTAGCCGAGCGGCACGCCCTGCGACCAGCCGCCGACGGTCTCCTTCTCGGGCCAGCGGGTCCGGGCCAGCCGGTCGCGCAGATCGGCGAGGTCCTCCTCGGGGAACCCGACCCGGAAGGGCGTGAGGGCCGTGCTCATACGTCTTCCTCCTGGACTTCGACTGCGACGTCGACTGCGACTTCGACTGCGACTTCGACGGTGGCTGCGACTCGACTGCGACTGCGGGAATGGTGGGGGCCGCGGTGGCCTGGTGCCGTGGGAGGCGAAGGCTACGGACGGCGGCTCGAACGCCGGTCGAACCGGCCGGACCGCTCGCTCACCAGGTGACCGGCAGCTCCCACAGCCCGTAGATCACCGCGCCCTCCTTGCGGGGGATGTCGAGGAAGGGCCTGGCGAGCCGGAGGGTCGGGATGCGCTGGAACAGCCTGCTCCAGACGATCTCCATCTCCAGCCGGGCGAGGTCCGCGCCGATGCAGTGGTGCACGCCGTGCCCGAAGCCGAGGTGCTTGCGGCTGCCGCGGGTGATGTCGAGCTTCTCCGGCTCGGGGAAGACCTCGGGGTCGCGGTTGGCGGCGAGGCCGAGGCAGAGGATGCCGTCGCCCTCGCGGATGGTCTGGCCGCCGATCTCGATGTCCTCCAGGGCGACGCGCGGGACGGCGGTGTCGCCGATCGTCGCGAACCGCACCAGCTCCTCGACGGCCGGCTTGACCAGCGACGGGTCGGCGAGCAGCAGCGCGAGCTGGTCCGGGTTCTCCAGGAGGCAGGCGGTGCCGAGGGAGAGCTGGCTGGCGGTGGTCTCGTGGCCGCCGTTCATCAGCAGCCGGACCATGTTGAACAGGTCGCGGTCGGTGTACTCCTCGCCGGACGCCTCGTAGTCGGCCATCGCCCGGCTGAGCAGGTCGTCGCCCGGCTCGGCCTTCTTCAGCTGGATCAGCTCGTTGACGTACGCGTTGACCTCGACGATCGCGGCCTGCCGCTCCTCCGTCGAGCTGTGGCCGCCGAGCAGCGCCGTGCCGTGCTTGATGAAGAACTCCTGCCGGTCCTGCGGGATGCCGAGGAGTTCGCAGATCACGGTCATCGGCACGGGCAGCGAGAACGCGTGGTGGAAGTCGACGTACGGCGTCGGCGACATGGCGAGCAGCCGGTCGAGGTGGTGGTCGACGATCTCCTCGATCCGCGGCCGCAGCCGGCGGACCTGGCGGGCCGTGAAGGTCAGCGCGGCCTTGCGGCGGGTGTCGCTGTGCGCCTGGCCGTCGTAGCCGATGAAGGAGGTCTCGGTGCGGTACTCCGGCGGGGCGATGAAGTAGAAGGGGAAGTTCGCGTGCTTGCGCGACGCGCTGACCCGCGGGTCGGTGAGCAGCTGCCGGATGGTCTCGTAGCCGGTGATCGTCCAGATCCGCAGTCCCGAGCCGGTGAGCGTGACCTGGGAGACGTCCTTCTCGACCATCTCCGCGTATTCCTTGGGCGGGGTGAACGGGCACTGCCGCTGATACGGGAACGTGCCGGTCTCCACCTCGGCGGTGCCCGGATCCGTTGCGCTGGTTGTCACGGTGATTCCTTCCTCGGGGCGAATCGGTCGGCACGAACGTCCCGCCGGACGGTGCCAGCGCGGCCTCGCACCCCGCTGGAGCCGGGCCGGTCCCGGGACGGGTCGGTGGACGGCGTACGGGCAGCTCCGAGGCGGCTTCAAGGCCGCTCCGAGGCGGCATCAAGCCGGCTCCGAGCGCGGCTCCAAGCCGGCTCGCGTACGGCCCCGCCGGGACTCCACCACGGCTCAAGTGGGCCTCCACCGGCGCTTTTTACGCTCGCTCAATGGGCATCGCATCGACTGAGGAACGTGCCACCGGCACCGGCACCGGCGTCGGTCCGCTGGCCGGGCTGAAGGTGGTCGAACTGGCGGCGATCGGTCCCGGCCCCTTCGCCTGCATGATGCTGGCCGACCTCGGGGCCGAGGTGACCCGGATCGACCGGGCCGACGGCCGCAGGTCGTTCGAGGAGTGGCATCAGGTACTGGACCGCGGCCGGCGCGCCCGGGCCCTGGACCTGAAGGACCCGGCCGGCGTCGCCGAGGTCCTGGACCTCGTGGCGGACGCCGACATCCTGGTCGAGGGCTTCCGCCCGGGGGTGGCGGAGCGTCTCGGCCTCGGCCCCGACGCGTGCCGGGAGCGCAACCCGCGCCTCGTGTACGCGCGGATGACCGGCTGGGGGCAGGACGGGCCGCTGGCCCAGGTTCCCGGCCACGACATCAACTACCTCGCGCTCACGGGGGCGTTGGACGCGATAGGCGAGCCGGGCGGGCCCCCGGTCCCGCCCGTGAACTTCCTGGGCGACTTCGCCGGCGGCTCGATGTTCCTGGTCGCCGGCGTGCTCGCGGCCCTGTACGAGCGGCAGCGCACCGGTCTCGGCCAGGTCGTCGACGCGGCGATCGTGGACGGGGTCGGCGCGCTGCTCGGCATGCTCGTCGGGATGTCCGCGGCCGGTCAGTGGCGGCCCGAGCGGGGCGCGAACCTGCTGGACGGCGGCGCGCCGTTCTACACCTGCTACGCGTGTGCCGACGGCGGCTACGTGGCGGTCGGCGCGCTGGAGGAGCGGTTCTACGCGGCCCTTCTGCGCGGTCTCGGACTCGACGGCGAGGGGCTGCTCCCCGACCGGGCCGACTCCGCCAACTGGACAGCGATACGGCGGGAGTTCGAGGACCGCTTCGCCGCGCGGGACCGGGACCACTGGGCGCGGCTCTTCGAGGACACCGAAGCGTGCGTGACCCCGGTGCTGAGCGTCGCGGAAGCCGCCGCTCACCCGCATCACCGGGCCCGCGACAGCGGCCCCGCCGCGGTCGCCCCGCGCTTCAGCCGGGGTCCAGCCGGACTCCACCGGCCGCGGGCACGCTGATCAGCCCCTGACCCGGGGACCGTACGGCCGCGTGCGCGGCCCCCGGGTACTGCCACCCCCCACCCAAGATCTGAGAGGTACACCATGGCTATTTCCTCCGAGCAGGCTCCGTCCGTCGAGACGGAGGTGACCAGGGACGAGAGGGCCGCGGACACCCCGACCGGCAAGGACACGCAGACCGGAGCGGACACGCCGACGGGCGCGGCACCCGACCCGAAGCGGTGGATGGCCCTCCTGGTGCTGCTGGTCGCCGCCTTCATGGACATGCTGGACGGGACCATCGCGAACGTGGCGGCCCCGGCCATCCAGCACGGGATCGGCGGCGGCTACTCGGTCATCCAGTGGGTGCTGGTGGGCTACCAGCTCAGCTTCGCCCTCATGCTGATCCTCGGCGGACGCCTCGGCGACATCCACGGCCGCAAGAAGGTGTTCCTGATCGGCGTCGCCGGCTTCACGCTGGCCTCGCTCGGTGCCGGACTGGCCCAGGAGCCCTGGCAGTTGGTGGCCTCCCGGATGGTCCAGGGCGCCTTCGCGGGCATCATGGTGCCGCAGATCCTCGCCATCATCCACGTCACCTTCTCCGCCAAGGAGCGGGCCGGCGCCTTCGCGATGTACGGCGGTGTCTCGGGCATCGCCGCGGCCGTCGGCATGGGCGCGGGCGGCCCGCTGGCCGAGTGGGACCTGTTCGGCCTCGACTGGCGGCTGATCTTCCTCATCAACATCCCGGTCGGCATCCTCGGCCTGATCTACGCCCCGCGCGTGATCCGCGAGTCCAAGGCGCCGCACGCCCTCAAGCTCGACGTCCGGGGCGTCGCCCTGGCCACCGTCGGTCTGCTGATGCTGATCTTCCCGCTGCTCCAGGGCCGCGAGCTCGGCTGGCCGGTCTGGGGCTTCGTGTCGATGGCGCTGTCGATCCCGGTCCTCGCCGGCTTCGTGCTGTGGCAGAAGCGCAAGATCGCCCTGGACGGCTCCCCGCTCATCGAGCTGGCGCTGTTCAAGATCCGCAGCTTCTCCTCCGGCCTCGGCGTCAACCTGGCCTTCTACATCGGCATCGGCATGTTCAACATCGGCTGGACCATCTACATGCAGGTGGGTCTCGGCTGGTCGCCGATGCGGGCGGGCCTCACCAGCCTCCCGTTCTGCATCGGCGCCTTCCTGACCTCGTCGATGGCGATGGTCGTCCTGGTCCCGAAGTTCGGCCGCAAGGTCCTCCAGGCCGGCGCGGGCGTCACGATCGCCGGCGCGCTGACCTTCCTGTGGGCCGCGGGCCACTACGGCAGCGGCATCTCGTCCTGGAACCTCGTCGTCCCGATGCTGCTCGTCGGCCTCGGCTTCGGTCTGATCGCGGCCCCGCTGCCGCAGATCGTGATCTCCGAGGTGCCGGTGAAGGACGCGGGCTCCGCCTCCGGCGTCGTCCACACCAACGGCCAGCTCGGCTTCGCCATCGGCGGCGCCCTGGTCAGCGTCGTCTTCTTCGCGGGACTCGCCGGCAACACCGGCACCGCGATCGACGACCAGTCCGCCCAGCTCCGCAAGGACCTGGTGGCCAGTGCCCAGCTGACCCCGGGCGAGGTGGACGCCACCGTCACCGCCTACCGGCAGTGCGCCGTGGACCGGGTGCAGGAGAAGGACCCGAGCGCCGTCCCGGCGAGCTGCGCCGCGCCCGCGCTGCGGAGCGAGAAGGCGGCCCCGGTCCTCGCCACGTACGCCAAGGACGCCACCGGCACCTCCTTCGCGCGCAGCCTGCAGACCACCCTGTGGGTGTTCGGCGGAGTCGTCGTCGTGGCCTTCCTGCTGATGCTCGCGATCCCGCGGCAGATGCGCCTGGAGGCCCCCGAGGAGGAGGACGCCTCCCCGGCCGAGGACGCCGGTACGGCCCCGGCCGCGCGGGTGTCCTGACCCGGCCACCCTCCGCGCCCGCGGCGGGACTCGACGGCAGCGCCGTCCGGTCCCGCCGCGTTCGCGCGTCCGGGGCCGTTCGGGGCCGCCCGGGACGTTCCCGGGTCCATCGCCGCTCAAGGGGTTCTCCGGCCCGCCGCCGGACCGTGGGACCGACAAGCAACCGCGAGTCGCCGGGCACCGTCGGCGCGACACAGGACCCAGGGAGGGCCGATGGCCGAGCACGGCTTCCAGCTCTACGACACGACCTTGCGCGACGGCACCCAGCAGGAGGGCATGCTCCTGACGGTCGAGGACAAGCTCGCCGTCGCGCGCCGCATCGACGCCCTCGGCGTCGGCTTCATCGAGGGCGGCTGGCCCGGCGCCGTGCCCCGCGACACCGAGTTCTTCCGCCGCGCCGCCACCGGCGAACTCGACCTCCGGCATGCCGTGTTGGCCGCCTTCGGCGCCACCCGTAGGCCGGGCGTCGCCGCCGCGCTCGACCCCCAGGTGCGGGCCCTGCTCGAAGCGGAGACCCCGGTCGTGACCCTGGTGGCCAAGAGCCACACCGGGCACGTCCGGCACGCGCTGCGCACCACGCTCGCCGAGAACCTCGCCATGATCGACGGTACGGTCCGCTATCTGGTGTACGCGGGCCGGCGGGTCTTCGTCGACGCCGAGCACTACTTCGACGGCTACCAGCTCAACCGCGAGTACGCCCTCGCCGTCGTCCGCACCGCGGCCGAGGCCGGCGCCGAGACCGTCGTCCTGTGCGACACCAACGGCGGCTCGCTGCCCGACGAGGTGGCGTCGATCGTGGCCGAGACCCGCGCCCTGACCGGCGTGCCGCTCGGCATCCACTGCCACGACGACACCGGCTGCGCCGTCGCGAACACCATGTCCGCCATCGACGCGGGCGCCGTCCACGCCCAGGGCACCGCGCACGGCTACGGCGAACGCTGCGGCAACGCCAACCTGTTCACGGTCATCGCCAACCTCGTCCTCAAGCGCGGCCGCGAGGTCGTCCCGCTGGAGAAGCTGCGCGACCTCGCCCCCACCGGCCGTGCCATCGCCGAGGTGACCCAGGTCCCGCCGCGCGCCGCCGCCCCGTACGTCGGCTCCTCGGCCTTCACCCACAAGGCCGGCCTGCACGCCTCCGCGCTGCGCGTCGACCCCAACCTCTACCAGCACACCGACCCGGCCCTGGTCGGCAGCGCCATGCGCACCCTCGTCTCCGACCTCGGCGGCCGCTCCTCGATCGAGCTGAAGGCCCGCGAGCTGGGGTACGAGGTGGCGGCCGGCTCCGACGAAGTGGCCCGCGCCGCCCGGCGGGTGAAGCAGCTGGAGAACGACGGCTACAGCTTCGAGTCCGCCGACGCCTCCTTCGAGCTGCTGCTGCGCGAGGAGCTGGCCGGCGGTCCGCCGCCCGCGCCCTTCGAGGTCGAGTCCTGGTCCGTGCGCGTGCTCGCGCCGCGGGGCGCCGAGGTCCGCACCGAGGCCACCGTCCGGCTCGTCGCCGACGGACGGCGGCTCACCGCCACCGGCTACGGCAACGGCCCCGTCAACGCCCTCGACACCGCGCTGCACAGCGCCCTCGACCCCTGCTTCCCGGCGCTCGCCCGGCTCGAACTCACCGACTACCGGGTGCGGGTGCTGAGCGGCGAGACCGGCAGCGGCGCCACGGCCCGCGTCCTCACCTCCTTCCGGGACGGCGAGCGCGCCTGGCGCACGGTCGGCGTGGACGGCAACACGGTCACGGCGAGCTGGCGCGCGCTGCTCGACGCCGTCCACTACGTCCTGCTCGACCGCCCGACGGAGCCGGCCCCGGCCCCGGAGACCCCGGCGCCCGCCGCGGCCGCCGTCACCGGCTGACCACCGGCCCACGGGGCCGGACCGAGGGCCCGACGGCCCGATGAGACCCGAACCACCCGCCCGTATCCGTTCCTTGGAGTGACCGTGCGTCTCGAAGACGTCTACATACGGGGAACCTCCACCCGGCTCCCCGCCCGCCTCACCGTCGCCGACGCCGTCGCCTCGGGCGCCTTCCCGTCCCGGGTGGCGACCGCCACCGGCATGGAGTCGGTCGCGTACTCGCCCGACGAGTCGGCCGCCGAGATGGCCGCGGCCGCCGCCCGGACCGTGCTCGCCCGGGCCGGCCTGCACGGCGGCGACGTCGACCTGCTGCTGCACGCCGACACGTACCACCAGGGCCAGGACCTGTGGCCGGTGGCCTCGTACATCCAGCGCGAAGCCCTCGGCAACACCTGCCAGGCCGTCGAGATCCGGCAGATGTCCAACGGCGGCCTCACCGCCCTCGACCTCGCCACCGCCTACCTGACCGCGGGCCACGGGCACGGCGACGCCCTGCTCACCACCGCCGACCGGTTCTGCGCGCCGGGCATCGACCGCTGGAACACCGACCCCGGCACGCCCTACGCCGACGGCGCGACCGCGCTGCTGCTGTCCCGGCGCGCCGGATTCGCCCGCCTTGTGTCGCTCGCCCTGTACGCGGACCCGGAGCTGGAGCCGCTGCACCGCGGAGACGAGCCGTTCACCCTCGCCCCGTTCGGCCACCGCATGCCCGTCGACTTCGAGGAGGCCAAGCGGGCCTTCGTCGGCCGCGCGGGGATCTCGTACGCGATCAGCCGCGCCCACCACGGCCAGCAGACCGTCATCAAGCAGGCGCTGGCCGACGCGGGGTCCGAACTCGCCGACGCGGACTGGGTGGTGCTGCCGCACTTCGGGCGCCGCCGCCTCACGTCCATCTACTACAAGCCGTTCGGCATCGAACCCGAGCGCACCCCGTGGGAGTTCGCCCGGACCGTCGGCCATCTGGGCGCCGGCGACCAGTTCGCGAGCCTCGACCATCTGCTGGTCTCGGGCCGCGCGAAGCCCGGCGACCGGTGCGTGCTCGTCAGCGTCGGCGCCGGCTACAGCTGGGGCTGCGCCGTCCTCGACCTCCTCGACCGACCGGATTGGGCCGACTGATTCCGGCCCGCTCCACCGGCACTCCAGCTCCGCTCGATCCCTGCTCGATCCGTTCACGTCAGCCTTGAGATCCGCCCCCGAGGCGGACCGCCCGAAGGGAAGATTCGCCGTGGCACCCACCGCTACGTCCGAGACCGCCGAGACCACCGCCCGTACCGCTCCGCACGTCACCGAGCACGCCGTCACCGTGGCCGCGCCGCCCGCCGCCGTGTACGCGCTGGTGGCCGACGTCTCCGGGTGGCCGCAGGTGTTCGGCCCCACCGTGCACGTGGAGGTCCTGGAGGAGGCCGGGCCGGAGGGCGGCGAGCAGCTGCTGCGGATCTGGGCCATCGCCGGCGAACGCGTCCGCACCTGGACCTCGCGCCGCGTCCTCGACCCGGCCGCCCGCACGATCACCTTCCGCCAGGTCGTCACCGCCGCGCCCGTCGCCTCGATGGGCGGCGAGTGGCGGATCCAGGAGCTGGAGGACGGCCGCACCCGGGTCACGCTGCTGCACGACTACCTCGCCGTGGACGACGACCCGGCCGCCGAGGAGATGATCGAGCAGGCCGTCGACCGCAACAGCCGCGCCGAGCTCCTCGCCCTGAAGAACACCGCCGAACTGGGCGACGCCCGCGAGGAACTCCACTTCACCTTCAGCGACTCCGAGACCGTCTTCGGCGCCGCCGGCGACGTCTACGCCTTCCTCGACCGCGCCGACCTGTGGCCCGAGCGGCTGCCGCACGTGGCCCGGCTCGACCTCACCGAGGACGAGCCCGGCGTCCAGCACATGGACATGGACACCCGCGGCCCCGACGGCTCCACCCACAACACCACCTCGGTCCGGGTCTGCTTCGAGGACCGCAAGGTCATCGTCTACAAGCAGCTGCGGGTCCCGGTGGCCATGAGCGGCCACACCGGGCGCTGGGTGATCGAGTCCCTCGACGACGGCACCGTCCGGGCCACCTCGTGGCACACCGTGACCCTCGACCCGGAGGGCGTCCGCACCGCGCTCGGCCCCGAGGCGACCCTGGCCGAGGCCCGCACCCTCGTCCGCAACGCCCTCGGCACCAACAGCTCCACCACCCTGCGCCACGCCAAACAGTTCGCGGAGGAAGCACGTGGCGATTCGTAGTCAGGACACCCCCCTGACGGTGATCAACCGATTCCGTGTGAAGGGAGACGGCGATCGGTTCGTACGGAAGTTCCGGGCGCACTCGCAGTACCTGCGCGCGCGTCCGGAATTCGACTTCCTGGTGACCGTCCAGCTCGTGGACCAGCCCGAGGTGGTGGTCAACCTCGCGCACTGGCGCACCGTACGGGGCTTCCTGCGCACCGTCCACGAGGACACCTTCCAGGAGCACGTACGGCAGCTCGGCCCGCTGGTCGAGACCGAGGCCGACCAGGCGCTCAGCGTCGCCCGCGTCCTCAAGGAGAACGCCCTCGTCGGGACCGCGAACATCCTGCTGACCCGGGCCCGGCCGCACGGCGACCCGCACGACTTCGAGCGGCGGTTCGCCGAGCTGGACGACCGCCACGGGCGGCTCGGCGGCTTCGGCGGCAGCGACCTGCTGCGCTCCACGCTCTATCCCGACACCTATCTCGGCCTCCAGTGGTGGTACGACGCCGACGAGTGCGACCGGGCCCTGCTCGACCGGCGGCGGCGCGCGCTCGCCGAGCGGATGGCCGAGGAGGCGGACCTCGTGGTGGACCGCGGCCGGCACCTCGCGTACGAACGGGACCTGAGCTGACCCGTACCCCCGGCCCTCGTACCCCCGGACCCCGCACGCCCGGACGCCGTACCCCCGTGCTCCGCGCCGCCCGCCCCCGTACCCCCGGAAGCCACCCCTCCGTGACGGCCTCCAGCCGCGCAGGAGCCCGCTTCGAGCGGTCCGGCGCACGCTGGATCCATGGCGAATCCGATGACTATCACCGTGGTCCGCGGCCGGCCCGACGAGGTCGAGCTGGCGGCGGTGACCAGCGTGCTGCTTGCCCTGGCCCGCCGCGCCGGAGAACCCGACGAGGAGACGGCAGCGGCCTACGCCGCCTGGACCGTCAAGAACGACGGCGCGCGGACCTCGGTCGGCTGGCCGGGCCGGTGAACCGGCGTCGCCACGGGTCTCCGGGCGAGGCCGGGGCGCCCTCACGGGCGTGCTCGTGCCGTGCCGCGGACCCACACCGCCGCGGCCGCTCCCGCGTGGGCGGCGGCCGCAGGACACGCGAGGGGGAGGCATGAGAGCACATCAGACCTTCACGGAACACCTTCAGGCGCGGATCGCCGCCACGCCGGACCGGGAGGCCCTGATCCTCCTCACCGAGCGGGGCGGGGTCCTCACGCCGGAGACGCTCACGTACGCGGAACTCGACGGGGCGGCCCGTGAGGTGGCGGCGCGGCTGCGCCGGCACGTACGGCCCGGGGACCGGACGCTGATCGCGACGGGGTCGCGGCGGATGTTCGTCACCGGCTTCCTGGCCTGCCTGTACGCGGGGGCCGTCGCCGTCCCCGTGGCCCCGCCGTCCGGCGGGCGCGGCCACCACGACGAGCGGGTCGCCGGCATCGTCCGGGAGGCGGCCGCGGCCTGCGTTCTCACGTCGGTGGCCGAGGCGCCCGAGGTCTCCCAGCTGCTGGCCCGCACCGGGTACGGCGAGGTGGTCTGCCTGCCCGTCAACGGCGCCGCCGGAGCTGACGGCGCCGTCGGTCCCGGATCCGGGACCGAGGAGCCGCTCTTCGCCACCGGCCCCGACACGGCCGTCTACCTGCAGTACACCTCCGGCTCCACCCGTGACCCGCGCGGCGTGATCGTCACCCACCGCAGCCTGCTCGCCAACCAGCGGGCCATCGCCGACGCGCTCGGCACCCGCCCCGGCATCCGGCTCGGCGGCTGGCTGCCGCTGCACCACGACATGGGCCTGGTCGGCCAGGTGCTGCACGCCCTGTGGCTGGGCGGCACCGCCGTCCTGCTCACCCCGACCGCGTTCGTGAAGCGGCCGGCGCACTGGCTGGAGACCGTCTCGCGGTACGGCCTCACCGTCAGCGGCGCCCCCGACTTCGCGTACGAACTGTGCGTGCGGCGCGTCAACGACGCGCAGATCGCGGGTCTGGACCTGTCGGGGTGGGAGGTCGCCGTCAGCGGCGGCGAACCCGTGCACGCCGCCACCCTGGAGGCCTTCGCCGCCCGGTTCGCGCCCGCCGGACTGCGCCCCGGCGCCCTGGCCCCCTGCTACGGACTGGCCGAGGCGACCCTGCTCGTCTCGGGCACCCGGACCGCCCCGGCCGCCGCGGGCCGTACGGTCGACGCCGCCGCCCTGGAGGCGGGCCGGCTCACCGCCCCCACCGGCCCCGGCCGCGTCGTCGCCCACTGCGGCCCGGCGGCCTCCGCCGACGTCCGCGTCGTGGACCCGGAGACCCGCCGGGAGCTGCCGGACGGCCGGATCGGCGAGATCTGGGTCCGCGGCGACAGCGTCGGCCCCGGCTACTGGGCCCGCCCCGCCGAGACCGCGGCGGCCTTCGACTGCCGCATCGAGGACGGCGGGAGCGGCTATCTGCGCACCGGCGACCTCGGGGCGCTCGCCGACGGGCTGCTGTACGTGACCGGCCGGCTCAAGGACGTGATCGTCTTCGCCGGGCGCAACCTCTACCCGCAGGACCTGGAGCGCACCGTCCAGCAGGCCGGCGGCCTGTTCGGGTCGGCCACCGCGTTCCTGGTGCCCGCGGCCCGCGAGCGCTTCGTGATCGTGCAGGAGGTCCGGCCGCACAGCCGGTACGACGTCGACCTGCCCGGGCTCGTCGCCGCGATCCAGCGGCGGCTCACCGAGGAGCACCAGGTGACGGCGGGCGGCGTGGTCCTCGTCCGGTCCGGCACGGTGCGCCGGACCACGAGCGGCAAGGTGGAGCGCGCGGCCATGCGCCGGCTCTTCCTGCGCGGCGAACTCACCCCGCTCTACCAGCGGTTGGACGCCGACGTCGAGCGGCTGCTCCCGGCGGGGTGCCGGCGATGAGCCCGGAGACGTGCGAGGCCGCGAGCCCGGCGGAGGAGCGCATCGACGCCCTGGAGCGGGCGTTCGGGCCCTTCGACGACCCCGCCAATCCGCTCGGCGCCGACGCCCTGCTGGCCGCCGACGCGGCCGGCCGGCTGCCGGCCAAAGGCGAACAGGTTCTGGACGAGCGGGAGTTGAACGCCGAGTTCGTGCCCGCCGAACTGGGCGGGCGGCTGGACCGGATGGACGTCCTCGGGCGGATCCTGCGCCCGGTCTTCCGCCGCGACGCCTCCCTCGGCTTCGGCTACGGCCTCAACTGCTTCTTCGCCGCCGCCCCCGTGTGGACGGCCGGCGACCTCGACCAGCGCCGCAAGGCCGCCCGGCTGCTGCTCGACGGCCGCCGGATCGCCGTCGCCCGCCACGAGGTCGCGCACGGAAACGACTTCGTCCGCGACGAGTTCACCCTCACCGACGTCCCGGGCGGCGGCCTGCTCCTCGACGGCAGCAAGTCCGCCATCGCCAACGCCTCCCGCGCCACCGGCCTCGTCGTCTTCGCCCGCACCGAGGGCGCGGAGCGCGGCCGCAGCCACTCGGTGCTGCTCCTGGACCGCGACGAACTGCCCGCCGACCGGGTCGAGGACCTCGCCCGCCGCACCACCACCGGCATGCGCAGCGCCGAGTTCGGCGGACTGCGGATCCGCGAGTGCGTCGTCCCCGGGAGCGCGGTGCTCGGCGCGCGCGGCGACGGCTACGAACTGTCCCTGCGGTCCTCGCTGCTCATCCGCGGGCTCATCCCGTCGATCGTGCTCGCCGGGGCCGACACCGCGCTGCGCACCGTGGCCCGGTTCGCGGTCCGCCCGCGGGCCGACGGCCGTTCCTCGCTCGACGTCCAGATGGTCCGCGACGTCCTGACCGGCGGCTTCCTCGACCTGCTGCTCATCGACTGCCTGGCCCTGGTCGCCACCCGCGCGCTGCACCTGCTGCCCCGGCAGATGAGCGCGTACGCCGCGGCCGCCGCGTATCTGGCGCCCAAGCTGGTCGCCGAGAGCATGGACGAGATGGCGGCCGTCCTCGGCGAGGAGAGCTTCACCGAGGACGGCGCGTACGGGATGTTCCAGAAGCAGCGGCGGGACCTGCCGGTCACCTCGCTCGGGCACGCGGGCAGCGCCGGCCGCCAGGTCAGCATCCTGCCGCAGCTGCCGTACTTCGCCCGCTACGCCTGGTTCGCCGACCCGCAGCCGCCGGCCGGACTGTTCCGGCCGCACGAGGCCCTGCCGCCGCTCGACCTGTCCCAGCCCGTCCTGCTCGGCGACGGCGACCCGCTCGCCGCGACCCTGGTCGCCCTCACCGACCGGCTGGAGTCGGCGGACGCTCCCGGGCCGGGCGGCGCGGCCGGGCACGCGCTGCGCTTCCTCGCCCGCTGCCTCACCAGTGAACTCGCCGACCTGAAGAAGGCGTTCGAGGCCGTCCCGCTGGGCGACCGGTCGGCACTCGCCAGCCCGCACAGCTTCGGCCTCGCCGACCGCTACACCCTGGTCCTTGCCGCGGCCGCCTGCCTCGGCGTCTGGCGCGAACAGCAGGCGGCCCCCGCCGGCCGCGTCGACGCCTTCCTGGCCGACCCGTCCTGGATCACCGCCGTCCTCTACCGCCTCGCCCGGCGGCTCGGCCTCCCCCTGCCGGACCGCCCCGGCGCCTGCGAGCGCCGGGTCCTCGACGAGACGGTCGCCCGCCTCCACACCCGCCGCAGCTTCGACCTCTACGGCTCCCCGCTCGCCTAGGCCGCTCCAGCCGCCCAGGCCGGCCTCGGCCCGACGGAGTCCCGCCCGCCGCCCCGCCGCACCCCCAGCGGCCACCCCCCACCGGCTCGCGCCGTATCGACCGCCCCCGCGGCAGCCGCCCCCACGGCCTGCCGACCAGAGCCCGAGAGGAACCACACCATGCAGGAGCAACCCCCGAACCACGAGGACGACTTCGCCGTCGCCCACCGGGAATGGCTGCGCGACTGGGTCGCCCGGAACGTCGGAGACCCGATGGGGGACGCCGTGCCGCTGGAGGAGCAGGGGCTCGACTCCGTGGCCGCGCTCTGCCTGTGCGGCGACATCGCCGAGGAGTTCGGCGTCCAGGTCGAGCCCGACGACATCCGCGCGTACCCCACCGTGCGCGGCCTCGCCGACTTCCTGGCGATGCGGGACGCGCGCGGGCGCGGCGGCCAGATCCGGGCCGCCTTCGTCTTCACCGGACAGGGCTCCCAGCACCCCGGCATGACCGGCGGCCTCTACCTGCACTCCACCGGCTACCGGAACTTCCTGGAGGAGGCCGACACCGCCCTCCTGCCGTACACCCGGCAGTCCATGGTCGAGCTCATCGTGAACAAGGACCCGCGGGTCCACCGGACCTCGCTCACCCAGCCCGCCCTGTTCGCCGTCGGCTACGCCCTGGCCCGCACCCTCCAGGAGGCGGGCGTCCGGCCGGTGGCCGTACTCGGCCACGGCATCGGGGAGTTCGCCGCCGCGACCATCGCGGGCGCGCTCACCCTGCCCGACGCCGCCCGGCTCGTGTCGATGCGCGGCGCCCTCATGCAGCGGCTGCCGCAGGGCGGCGCCATGATGGCCGTCTGCATCACCCCGTACGAGGCGGCCGACCTGATCGCCGCCGAACCGGCCGTCGGCATCAGCGCCATCAACGCCGCCCGGTCGATCGTGCTCTCCGGCGACCGCGCCGCCCTGGAGCGGGTCGAGACCCGGCTCGCCGCGGACGGGGTGCGCTGCCGGTACCTGGCGGTGTCGCACGCGTTCCACTCCCCGCTGATGCGGCCCGTGGTGCCGCCCTTCGAGGGGGCGTTGCGCGCGGTGCCCGGCGCGGCGGCCCGGCTGCCGTTCTACTCGACCGTGTACGGCCGGCTCGCGACCGAGCCGCTGTACGCCCCGTACTGGAGCGAGCAGATCACCGCCCCGGTCCGGTTCGCCGACGCGGCCCGGAGCATGCTCGGCCAGCAGGCGCCCACGCACGTCGTGGAGGTCGGGCCGCGGGCCGTGCTCACCCCGTATCTGCGGCGCCTCGGCGGCGGCCCGCGCGGACCGGTGGTGCTGCCGGTCTGCCAGGGGCCGGGCAGTGACGCCGTGGACCTGGCCGGGGTGATCTCCGCCCTGGACGCCGGCCCGCTGACCGCCGCCCTGTCGGGGGCGTGAGATGACCGGACGGATCGGGCCGCTGCTGCCCGTCGCCGGCCCGGCCGGCCCCTGGGACCGGGTGTGCGACCAACTGGACCGCACCGGAAGCACCTTGATGTACGCGCCGATGCCGTCCTGGCTGCCGCAGGACGACAGCGAGGCGGAGCTGCGGCGCCGGCTCGGCCGGGACTGGCGGCGGTACGAGCAGTTGCCGCAGGACCGGATGCGGCGGCGGTTCGTCGCCTCCCGGCTGCTGCTGCGGCACGCCGCCGCCGCGGTCCTCGGGACGGCCCCGGACCTGGTGGACCTGTCGTACCTGCCGGGCGGCCGGCCGTATGTGCGCGGCTGCGACCAGATCGACATCAGCCTCAGCCACACCGAGGAGATGATGGTCGTCGGCATCACCCGGCAGGGCCGGATCGGCGTCGACGTGGAGCGGGCCGACCGGCAGCTGGCCCGTACCGGCTCCGAGGCGCAGGCGTGCACGCCGTACGAGAGGGAACGGCTCGACGCGGCGGGCGAGGAACGGCGCAACGACCTGATGGTGCGGCTGTGGACCCTCAAGGAGGCGTACAGCAAGGCGCTCGGACAGGGGCTGAAGTTCCGGTTCACCGGCTTCGGCTTCTCCATCGACGACGCGGGCGAGGCCGAGGGCCCGGCCGGCGGCGGTGACGGGGAGATCCGGCTCGTACGGCCGGACGGCTCGCCGGTGCCCGGGGCGAGTGGCACTTCGGCACCTTCCCGGTCGGCGAGCGCTACGTCGTCAGCGTGGCCGTCTGCGACACCGGCTTCGGGGAGGTCACCGATCTGTCGGTCGGCACCACCCTGGACGACGGCCTGCTCGACACCCTCCTCGGCGCGCCCGGCGCCTTCGGGATGCCCCGGCCGGGGCCGGGAGCGGCGTGAGAGGGGTCCTCGGCGGGCGTGGCCGTCACGGCAGCCAGCCGGCCTCCTCGGCTATGCGTATCGCGTCGATCCGGTTGCGGGCGCCGAGCTTGCCGACGATCGCGGTGAGGTAGTTGCGGACCGTGCCCTTGGAGAGATAGAGGCAGCCGGCGATCTCGGCCGCGTCGGCGCCCCGGGCGGCGAGCCGCAGCACCTCCAGCTCGCGGGGCGACAGGGGATTGTCGGGCAGATCCCAGGCCGTCAGCGCGAGTTGGGGGTCCACCACCCGGCGCCCGGCGGCCACCGACCGGACCGCGAGGGCGAGTTGGTCGGGCGGCGAGTCCTTGAGCAGGAAGCCCGACACCCGCGCGGACAGGGCGCGCCGCAGGGTGCCGGGCCGGCCGAGGCTCGTCAGGATCAGCGTGCGGCAGCTGGGCAGTTGCTTGTGCAGCTCGGCCGCCGCGGTGAGTCCGTCGATGCCCGGCAGATCGATGTCGATGATCGCCACGTCGGGCTGGGACTCCAGGGCGGCCTTCACGATCGTGTCGCCCCGGTCCACCGTCGTCACCACGTGCAGATCGGGTTCGAGCTGCAACAGGGCCACCAGCGCGCCCCGGATCATGTGGACGTCCTCGGCGAGGAGAATCCTCACGGACAACATCGTCGTTCCCCCCGTTACTCATGGCCCCAGGCCCTCGCCTCGGGCCTGTCTAGGCCACGGCGGTTCTCTCCGAGCCCGCGGAGTCGAACCCTCGTGACTCACCGTCGTTGCTGTGCGGTCTGACCGGTGCCCAGACTTCCAGCCGGTACCGGCCGTCCACCCCGAGCCCCGCCCGCACCCCGCCCCCTATCGCGGCGAAGCGGGTCCTCAGATTGTCCAGCCCGCTGCCACCGGTCCGCACCGAGAGCACGTCCCGCTGCTCGTGCGGCCGGTCGTTCGTCAGCAGGAGACGGGCGGTCTCGCCGTCCGACTCCGCCGTGATGGAGCAGAACCGCACGCGGCTGTGCCGCAGGATGTTGGTGACTCCTTCCCGCAGGGCGGTGGCGAGCACGGTGTCCACGACCGGGTGCAGCCTGCCGCAGGTCACGTCGACCTCGGCGCGGACGTCGGCCGCGGCGAGGACCGACTCGGCCGACTCGGCCTCCTCGGACAGCGACATGTCGCGGTACCCCCGGGACACCAGCCGTACGTCGGCCAGCGCCTGGCGCGCCACCTGGAGCAGGTCGGCGGTCTGCTCCCGGGCCTTGTCCGGGCGGGTGTCGATCAGCCGCTGGACCAGTTCCCCCTTGAGGGTGACGGCGGACAGGCTGTAGCCGAGCAGGTCGTGCAGATCGCGGGCGAAGCGCAGCCGCTCCTGCGTCACGGCCATGCGCGCCAGTTCCTCGCGTGCCGCGTGCACCTGGTGCACCAGGTCGGTCAGCCGGGTGAGGCCGTAGATGACGAGGCCGGTCAGGATGGTGGAGATGGTGAAGTAGACGACCAGGTCGGCCGTCGCGCCGGCCAGCAGGTTGTACACCGCGATGAAGACGACCAGCAGCCCGTAGCCCGGCCAGCCGTAGCGTGCGGGCAGGATGAGCAGCAGTGAGGCGGCGAACGGCCCCAGCATGCTGCCCCAGTTGGTGCTGAACAGCAGGAGCGGGGCGAGGGTGAGCGCCGCCTGGAGGAGCAGTACGGCCGCCTTCGTTCCGGTCGACCAGCGCCGGGAGCCGCCGGAGGAGACGGCCACCTGCACCCCGAACACCGCGATCACCAGGCCGACGCAGACGGCGAGTTGCCGAGCGGGCTGCTCGACCCTGACCACGTTGAGGATGGTCATGGCGGCGTAGCAGGACAGGGCGACCAGGATGACGGTCCGGGCCAGTAACGGGGCCGGCGGCTGGGACCGCGGTGACCGCGCGATTCCGGACGTGCCCTTCCCTGGCGGAACATCATCTTCCGCGGGCGCGTCCGGGGTGGCCGCTTCCGTCAAGAAGGCCGGCCCCGAAGGCTCTTGCATGCCATCACGCCTCGTCGGCATTGCCTCTCCTTGGCCGGGACAGTAGTGGCGAACCGCATGTTATGCCGTTCGGTTGGGCGCAGCCACTGCTTGTCTTCGGCGGCCGATTTCAGATGAAGAGCGGTATCGGGTTGAGTTCTTCGTACCGGGCCGGGCGGGTGCGCCGCCCGAGTCGTACCGGTGTGTCGTAGAGCCGGCCCGGGGCGAATCGGGCCCAGAAGTGCCGCATTCCCGGAACGATCACTTTCACCACGGGAAGTCCCACGTCGGGCCGAGTCTGGTCGAGGACGAGCAGGTCCATTCCGTGGGAGCGCACGAGCGCGTGCGCCGCTTCGATGTCGTCCCGGAGATTCCCCCGGGGGTATATGTCCAGTGGTCCGGAATGCGCGGCGACTCAGCCGGATCAGGACAGAGGTATGGCTGATTCTCGATGGTTCCCGTATGCCACCAATCGAGGAGAGCACGATCCATCGCGCGGATTGCGGAGGAGTCGCTTTTCGGGGGCAGTAATTGGGCCAGCTCCGTCACCGCCCGGCGCAGCGCGAGGCGCGGATCGAAGTGCGCGCCGAAGCCGAACGAGACGGCCTCGGGCCCTCCTCGGGTACGGCGGGACAGCGCGGCCATCACGGGGATGCCGAAGTCCGCGGTCAGGTCGAGCACCCACAGCTCCCGGCCCGCCTCCGCGTACGCCCGCCGGGCCCGGGCGAGCCACGGTTCGTCGAACGCGTCGAGGTCCACCGCCGGCTGGCGGGTGCGGTTGTACCACCACAGCGCGACCGCGTCCCGCTCCACCAGCTCCAGGAGGCCCTGCAGGACGGCGTCCTCCGGACTGCTGCCGGCCGCGTTGCCGTTGGAGTCCGCCCAGGGTGCCGTGGGCACGCCCCCGGGCCCGGCGCCGAAGTACAGCATCGAGGTGGGCAGATAGCGGTGGGTGCCCTGGGTGAGCGACCACACCGGCGTCCACTCGGCGGGCGCCGCCGGATCGAACGGCGGGGGTACGCGCTGGAAGCCGGCGTGCCGTGCGTGTCGGTTGTTCCATGCCTCGCGCTCCCGGAACTGCCGGTCGGCGAAGAGCTGACAGGCGTTGGGGTGCAGCGCGGCGGCGCCGAGACCGGTGAGGGTGTCGCGGACCACCGGCTCGTCGCCCTGCCGGGTCCCGCAGTAACGTTCCAGCGCCTCGCACAGCGCGCCTACCTCGGCCTCCTGCGGCGTGGTCCCCTTCCCGCCGCTCTGACTACGCAGCCCGCCGCGCAGCCCGGCCAGCGAATGGGTGTCGCCCAGCGCCAGATTGCGCCCGGCGACGTACCGGTGCAGCCCCTCGGGACAGTCGGCCGCGGGCCGCAGCTCGGCGACGATCCCGGTCACCGGGTCGGCCAGGTGGCGGTAGCGCGCCAGCACCGTCTCGGCGCTGTGCGCCCGGTGGTTGCCGCCGACGACGTGCGTCCGGGGACTCGACCGTACGGTGAAGGGACGCCGTACCGTCTCCGCCACGAGCCCCGGGTCCCCGCAGGCCCCGCACTGGGGGCGCCGGGCGACCGGATGCTGCCGGGTCCGCAGCGTGCGGGTGTCCAGGACGCAGATCGCGCGCTGGCCCTCGTACCGCAGCCCGGCCACCCACTTCTCGGCCTCCAGGACGGCGGTGTGCAGGCCCATGGCCCGTACGGTCGCGAGCGACGCCTCCGGCACCGGCACCGTGCCCGACAGGCCGAGCGCGTGCAGGACGGGCGCCATCGAGGTCCGGTGGCCGCGCAGCCGGTGGGCCAGACACTCCCAGCAGGCCCCGTTCGGGTCCCCGAACACCGGCCCCACCCAGGTCTCCGCGCCGCACGGCTTGGCGAGCAGCCAGGCCCGGCCGGCGGCCCGGTGGCGGGCGTCGACCGCCGCCAGGCGCGGATCGAGGTAGTCGTCGCACAGCACGAGCGAGAACGCCGCCGCCGTGCCGGCGCGGCCGGCCGGCCACTCCGGATCCTCCTGCCGCGCCGGATCCTCGGAATCCTCCGGATCCTCCGGCTCGACCGTGCGCAGCCCGGCCGCCGCGCACTCCGCCCGGGCCGCCGAGGCGTCGATCCGGCCGAGCGCGATCACCTCCACCGGGGTCGTCTGGAGCGACGCGGCGGCGCTGCCCCCGCGCAGACCGGAGAGTTCCCAGTACCCCTCCGCCCCGGCGTCCACGGCCGGATCGTGGTAGCCGATCAGGTCGGCGCGGGCCAGTTCCGCGATCATCCGGGCGGCGGTGTCCGACGGCAGCGACCGCGCCGCCTCCTCAAGGACGCCGGTCAGGGTGCGGGTGCCGTCCAGCAGGGCCGCGAGCTCCTGGACCTCACGCCCCTGCAGGGCGGTCGTGCCCCGCTCCGACAGCAGGTAGACCGCGTCCCCTGCGATCGCCTCCACCCGCAGATGCCGCTTGAACCCCACCGGCAGCTCGTCGGCTCTGTGCCCGGAGGTGATCATGCAAGTGCTACCCGGACACCCTGCGCGTCCGCGTCGGCCCACGCGCCCATCGTGGTGGCGCATCCGAAGCATTCGTCGAACGCGACCGCCGGACCGTCCAGTTGCTCGATGACCAGCAGGCCGGCCGAGCCGCCGAACACCGGCTCGGCCGGGGCCAGGCCGAAGTCGGCCAGGGCGGCGACCGGGTCGCTGGTGTAGCGCTTCGCCAGCTCGGCCTCCAGCTCGGACAGGGCCGTCAGCAGGGCGGAGCGGTCGTCGGGGGAGCCGGGGGAGCAAGGGGCGGCGGGGGAGCCGGGGCGGGTGTTCGTGACCGGCGTGGTGCGCGGGGTGACGTTCACGGGAGATCCCCTCCTGGAAGGTCGGCGGATTCGCGCCTCATCGGCTCGAATGCGTCGGGTTTGCCGAGTGCCAGGATTCTGCGTCGAGCCGGGGTGGACCGCACAGTGCGGGGCTCACCAACGGGGTATGACATTTTCACGCCCACCCTCGTGACCCGCTCACTGGGAGGAAATCGCCGCTGGTGCGAGGCTCGACCCATGCTCCGGACCCGTGCCGAATCCCGGTGCCGGACCGGCCTCACAGTTTCAGGAAGTGGAGGGCGCGATCATGGAAATCACAGTATTGGGACCACTGACGGCCCGCGTGAACGGGGTCTCCGTCGTCCCCACCGCCGCCAAGCCGCGCCAGATCCTGTCCCTGCTCGCGCTGCAGGCGGACCGGGTCGTGACGGTGGCGACACTCATGGAGGAGATCTGGGGTGAGGACATCCCGCGCAGCGCGGCGACCACACTCCAGACGTACATTCTGCAGCTGCGCCGCAAGATCGCGGCCGCTCTCGACGGCGACCCGACCCGGCAGGCCAAGGACGTGCTGGTCACCCGGCACGGCGGCTACCTGCTCCAGGTGCGCCCGGGCCAGGTCGACGCCCACGAGTTCACCCGGATCACCGCCGCCGGGCGGGCCGCGTACGAGGCCGGCGACTACCACGCCGCGTCCGAACTCCTCGGCGGCGCCCTGGACATGTGGACGGGCAGCGCGCTCGTCGACGTCCGCGTCGGCACCGTCCTCGAACTCGACGTGCTCCGCATGGAGGAGGACCGGATCGCGGCCCTCGAACTGCGGGTCGACGCCGACCTGAGGCTCGGCCGGCACATGGAGATCGTGTCCGAGCTGCACGTCCTGGTCGCCCGGCACCCCATGCACGAGAACTTCTGCGCCCAGCTGATGACCGCCCTGCACCGGTCCGGCAGCGCCTGGCGGGCCCTGGAGGCGTACCAGCGGCTGCGCGAGACCCTCGTGGACGAGCTGGGTCTCGAACCCTCCGCCCGGCTGCGGCGGCTGCACCAGGCCGTGCTGTCGGCGGACCCGGCGCTCGACCTGCCGGTGACGGCCGCGGGCTGACCCGCGCGTACGGCCGGCCGCACGGTCCCTCCGTACGTCCCTCATCGGTACGGCCCCGGTACGCTCCCCCGTACCTCCAGTCGTACGCCCATCCGTACGCCCATCCGTACGTCGAGCCGTACGCGGTCCAGGGGCCAACCGGCCCTGACGGGACCGTCGTTCGGCCCTCCAGCCCGTCTCAAGCCGCCGTTCCTACGTTCGGCCGATGACGATCCTCGACGACCTCACGGTCACCCAGGCCGCTCCCGACCTCCGTCGTGCCACCGCCGAACTCCGGCGGCTCAAGGAGGAGGTGAGCCGGGGGCCCGACCCCGCGGCCACCCGGCGGCAGCACGAGAAGAACAAGCTCACCGCCCACGAGCGCCTGGAACTCCTCTTCGACGAGGGGACGTTCACCGAGATCGAGCCGCTGCGCCGGCACCGCGCCACCGGCTTCGGCCTGGAGGACAGGAAGCCGCACGGCGACGGCGTCGTGATCGGCTGGGGCCTCGTCCACGGCCGGACCGTCTTCGCCTACGCGCACGACTTCCGGGTCTTCGCCGGCGCGCTCGGCGAGGCGCACGCCCAGAAGGTGCACAAGGTGATGGACCTCGCGGAGGCCGCCGGTGCCCCGCTGGTCGGTCTCAACGACGGGGCGGGAGCCCGCATCCAGGAGGGTGTCACCGCGCTCGCCGGCTACGGCGGGATCTTCCGCCGCACCGTCGCCGCCTCCGGGGTGATCCCGCAGATCAGCGTGATGCTCGGCCCGTGCGCGGGCGGCGCCGCGTACGCCCCGGCCCTCACCGACTACGTCTTCATGGTGCGCGAGACGGCGCAGATGTTCATCACCGGACCCGACGTGGTCCAGGCGGTGACCGGCGAGAAGATCACCCACAACGGACTGGGCGGCGCCGACGTCCACGCCACCGCCTCGGGCGTCTGCCACTTCGCGTACGACGACGAGGCCGACTGCCTGGAGGACGTCCGCTTCCTCCTCGCCCTGCTGCCGTCCAACAACCGCGAACTGCCGCCCGCGGCGCCCTGCGAGGACCCCGTGGACCGGTGCACCGGCGCCCTCACCGAGCTGGTGCCGGCCGACCCGGGCCGCAGCTACGACATCCGCCGGGTGATCGAGGAGATCGTCGACGACGGCGAGATCTTCGAGGTGCACGAGGCGTGGGCGCCCAACATCGTGTGCGCGCTCGCCCGGCTCGGCGGCCACACCGTCGGCATCGTCGCCAACCAGCCCGCCGCGCTGGCCGGCGTCCTCGACATCCACGCGAGCGAGAAGGCCGCCCGCTTCGTCTCCACCTGCGATTCGTTCAATGTGCCGCTCGTGACCCTCGTCGACGTGCCCGGCTTCCTGCCCGGCGTCGACCAGGAGCACAACGGCATCATCCGGCACGGCGCCAAGCTGCTGCACGCGTACTGCAACGCGACCGTGCCCCGGATCTCGCTCGTGCTGCGCAAGGCGTACGGCGGCGCGTACATCGTCATGGACTCCCGTTCCATCGGCGCCGACCTGGCCTTCGCCTGGCCCACCAACGAGATCGCCGTGATGGGCGCCGAGGGCGCGGCCGGGGTCGTCTTCCGCCGCGAGATCGCCGCCTCGGCCGACCCGGAGGCCACCCGCGCCCGGCTCATCGACGCGTACCGCACCGAGCTGATGCACCCGTACTACGCGGCCGAAAGAGGCCTTGTGGACGACGTCATCGACCCCGCGGACACCCGGCGGATCCTGATCCGCTCGCTGGCCATGCTGCGGACGAAGCGGGCCGAGGTCCCCGCGCGCAAGCACGGAAATGTCCCCACGTAGGCCCGTGGGCCGGGACGCCGGCGCGCGGGCCCTCCAGCGGGCTGCCCGGCGGTCTCTCCAGCGGGCTGTCCGGCGGGCTCTTCAGCAGGCTGTTCCCCGCGCCGGCCTGCGGGTTTTCTGGCGGGTCCGGCGGTGGGCCGCGGGAGAACGACAGGTCCACGCACACACGAGTACCGGTCTAGCGCACAGATGTTCCATGAAGTCACCGGAAGCGGCAGTGACTCCACCGGCAACGGCACTCCGTCACGAGCGAGCGGCTGACCGGTCCGGCCGGCCGGAGAAGGACCCACCCCGCGCTTTCTCCGGCCGCCGCATGCGAATCGGTGCAGATGCCGGCGCGGCCCTCCGCGCGGATTTCGGTGCGGACTTCGGTGCAGACATCGGGTCCGTTTCAGGTCAGCGATGAACACGACGAAGGGATCGACAGTGAGCCCCACAGCGTCAACCGGCCGGTGTGCGGCGCCGCACCCGGCCCCGTCGAAGGCCAGGTAGACCATGCGTAGAGTCGCCATCACGGGCTTGGGCGTCGTGGCTCCCGGTGGGGTCGGTGTCAAGGCGTACTGGAACCTCCTCACCGAGGGCCGCACCGCCACCCGCACGATCTCCTTCTACGACCCCTCGCCCTTCCGCTCCCAGGTCGCCGCCGAGGTCGACTTCGACCCGGCCGCCGCGGGCCTTACCCCGCAGGAGATCCGCCGGCTCGACCGCGCCGCCCAGTTCGCGGTGGTCAGCACCCGCGAGGCACTGGCCGACAGCGGCCTCGACCTCTCCGCGTACGACCCGGGCCGCGTCGGCACCTCGGTCGGCAGCGCGGTCGGCTGCACCACCAGCCTGGAGCGCGAGTACGCGGTCGTCAGCGACGGCGGCCGGAAGTGGAACGTCGACCACGAGTACGCCGTACCCGAGCTGTACCGCCACTTCGTGCCCAGCTCCATCGCCGCCGAGGTCGGTCAGGCCGCCGGCGCCGAAGGCCCCGCCGCCGTCGTCTCCACCGGCTGCACCTCCGGCCTCGACTCCCTCGGTCACGCCGTGGAACTCATCCGCGAGGGCACCACCGACATCATGATCGCCGGTGCGACCGAGGCGCCCATCTCGCCGATCACCTCGGCCTGCTTCGACGCCATCCACGCCACCACGCCCCGCAACGACACCCCGGAGAGCGCCTGCCGGCCCTTCGACCGCACCCGCAGCGGACTCGTCCTCGGCGAAGGCGCGGCCATCCTCGTCCTGGAGGAGCTGGAGTCCGCCCGGCGGCGCGGCGCCCACGTGTACGCCGAGATCGCCGGCTTCGCCTCGCGCTGCAACGCGTACCACATGACCGGACTCAAGCCCGAGGGCATCGAGATGGCCGAGGCCATCGACGCCGCCCTCGCCGAGGCCCGGCTCGCCCCCGGCGCCGTCGACTACATCAACGCCCACGGCTCCGGCACCAAGATGAACGACCGGCACGAGACCGGCGCCTTCAAGCGCAGCCTCGGCGAGCACGCGTACCGCACCCCGGTCAGCTCCATCAAATCGATGATCGGCCACTCGCTGGGCGCCATCGGCTCCCTGGAGATCGCCGCCTGCGCCCTGGCGATGGAGTACGGCATCCTGCCGCCCACCGCCAACCTCCACGAGCCCGACCCGGAGCTCGACCTCGACTACATCCCGCTGACCGCCCGCGAGAAGCAGACCGACGTCGTGCTCAGCGTGGGCAGCGGATTCGGCGGATTCCAGAGCGCCATGGTGCTCGCCCGCCCGGAAAGGGGAGCCGCCGCATGACCGCCTCCGGATCGGCGGCAGCGCCCGCCACGGCGTCCGTCACGACGTCGCCCACCGTGGTGACCGGCCTCGGCATCGCCGCACCCAACGGCCTGGGCACCGAGGACTACTGGAAGGCCACCCTGGCCGGCGAGTCCGGCCTCGGCCCGGTCACCCGCTTCGACGCGACCCAGTACCCGTCCCGGATCGCCGGCGAGGTCCCCGGCTACACCGCCGAGGAGCACATCCCCAGCCGGCTGATGCCGCAGACCGACCACATGACGCGGCTCGCCCTGACCGCCGCCGACTGGGCGCTCGCCGACGCCGGCATCGACACCGGCGAGCTGCCCGAGTACGGCATCGGCGTCGTCACCGCGGCGTCCGGCGGCGCCGTCGAGTTCGGCCAGCGCGAACTGCAGAACCTGTGGAGCAAGGGCAAGGAGTACGTCAGCGCGTACCAGTCCTTCGCCTGGTTCTACGCGGTCAACACCGGCCAGATCTCCATCCGGCACAAGCTGCGCGGCCCCAGCGGCGTGCTGCTCACCGAGCAGGCCGGCGGCATCGACTCCCTCGGCCACGCCCGCCGCCACCTCCGCAAGGGCTTCTCCGCCGTCGTCGCGGGCGGCGTCGACGCCGCGATCTGCCCCTGGGGCTGGGTCCCGCAGATCGCCTCCGGCCTGATGAGCACCGCCGACGACCCGGCCCGCGCCTACCTGCCGTTCGCGGCCGAGGCCCGCGGGTACGTGCCCGGCGAGGGCGGCGCCATCCTGGTCCTGGAGAGCGCCGAGGCCGCCGACCGGCGGGGCGCCGGGCACCGGTACGGCGAGATCGCCGGGTACGCCGCCACCCTCGACCCGGCCCCCGGCAGCGGCCGCCCGGCCGGTCTCGGCCGTGCCATCGAGAACGCCCTCGCCGACGCGGGCCTCACCGCCGGGGACATCGACGTCGTCTTCGCGGACGCCGCCGGGGTCCCGGACCTCGACCGCGCCGAAGCGGCCACCCTCACCGCGCTGTTCGGCGTGCGCGGGGTGCCCGTCACCGCGCCGAAGACGATGACCGGACGGCTGCTCGCGGGCGGGGCCGCCCTCGACGTCGCCACCGCGCTCCTCGCGCTGCGCGACGGCGTCATCCCGCCCACCGCGCACGTCACCGCCCCGGCGCCCGAGCACACCATCGACCTGGTCACCGAGGCCCGCGAGGCCGACCTGCGCACCGCGCTCGTCCTGGCGCGCGGGCACGGCGGCTTCAACGCGGCCCTCGTGGTGCGCCGCGCCTCCTGACGGGGACGCGGGCAGCCGGCGGGACGCGGAACCGCAGCCGTACCCGCCGGGTCCCCGATCCTCCCGATCCGTGCCGACCGGGCGTACGTACCCGCGTGCCCATCAGACGTACGCACCGGACCGGACCACGATCCGACGACTCCACGTCCCTACGACCCACCCAGGCCGGCCACCCCGGTCCTGCCAAGCGCACCACCGAGAGGACGGTACCGACCATGACGACCACTTCGACCGCCACCGTGACCCTGGCCGACCTGACCCGCATGCTGCGCGAGAGCGCCGGCGAGGAGGAGGGCATCGACCTCGACGGCGATGTCATCGACACCCCGTTCATGGAGCTGGGCTACGACTCCCTCGCCCTGCTCCAGGTCATCGGCGAGATCCAGCGCGAGTACGGCATCGAGATCCCGGACGACGCCGTCGTCGACGCCGAGACCCCGGGCGCGCTCCTCGCGCTCATCAACGCCGGCCGTCAGTAAGGACGCCGTCTGAGCCGGCCCCGCGCGCGGCCGCCCTGCCTCACGTCCCCCGCGGGCAGGGCGGCCGTTGTTCTGCCCGGCTCCCCTTTTCCGTACACACGAGCGCGGCCGAAGCCGCAGCCCACGAGGAGGGAACATGTCACTCACGTCCCACAGCGCGGTGGTGCGGCGGCTGATCGTCAGCCCCGGCTCCGCCCCGCGGCAGCCCGCACGGGTCGTGGCCTCGGCCGCGGGCGTCTCGGTCGTCCTGCGCGCCTTCGGCCGTTCCCCGGAGGAGCTGCCGGCCCGTACCGTCGTCCTCATCGGCACGGATGCGGACGCGGACTCCGGTACGGGCGCGGATTCCGTGCCCGGTGGCGCACTCCCCACCGAGCACGAGGGTTTCACCGTCCGCACCGTCGGCGGCCCGGGCCAGGTGCTGCGCCGCGCCCACCAGGAACTGCACGAGGGCACCGCCGACCTCGCCCTGGTCGCGGAGTTCGGCGCCCCCGACCCCCAGACGATCACCGTGTACGCGGTCAAGCGCGCCGCCGAGGCCGTCGCGGACGGCGACACCGTCCTCGGCATCCTGGACATGTTCGCCCCGGGCGACGTCGCCCCGCCGCTGCGCCCGCTGTGGCAGCCCCCGCGCGGCACCGACCCCGACCGCCACCGGCTGATCCTGTGGTCGGGCCGGGACGCGGCCGACGAGGCGCGGGTCCGCGAGGAACTGCTGCCGATGCTCAGCGGGGTGCACCGGGAACGGTTCCCCGCGCTGCCCGTCACCGTGCCCTGCGGCACCGCGCCCGGACCGGTCCGGGGCGCCGCCGTGGCCGTGTCGGCGCTCGCCTCCCGTACGGTCCACCGGGCCCGCGCGGCCGACGCGTCGCGCCCCCGGCCCATCGCCCTGATGTTCCCGGGCCAGGGGTCCCAGCACGCGGGCATGGCCGCCGGCCTCTACCGCCGCGAGCCCGTCTTCACCGCCGCCGTCGACGCGGTCCTCGCCCACCTGGGCGAGGAGGGCCATCTGATCCGCGCCGACTGGCTCGACCCGAACCGGGCGACGATCGGCATCGACGACGTCCGCCGCGCCCAGCCCCTGCTGTTCGCGATCGACTACGCGCTCGGCCGCATGGTCCTCGGCTGGGGCGTGCGCCCGGTCGCCGTCCTCGGGCACAGCGCGGGCGAACTCGTCGCGGCGACCCTGGCCGGGGTCGTGTCCCTGCGGGACGCGGTCGAGATGGTGCGGGCCCGGGTCCGGGAGGCCGTGAGGATCCCGGCCGGCGGCATGCTCGCCGTCGCCGCGAGCGAGGAGCAGCTGCTCCCGTACCTGACCGGGGACGTCGCCATCGCCGCCGTCAACGCCAACCAGCAGGTGATGCTGGCCGGTTCGCAGGGGCCGCTGGACGCCGTACGGGACCGGCTGAAGGCCGACCGCTTCACCGCTGTCGCCGTGCCCGCGTCCAGCCCGTTCCACTCCCCGGCCATGGCGCCCGCCTCCGACGCCGTCGAGACCGCGTACCGGGACATCCCGCTGCGCGAGCCGCGGCTGCCGCTCTACTCCGGCTACACGGGCACCCTGATGAGCCCCGAGGAGGCGCGCAGCCCGCGCTTCTGGGCCCGGCAGATCACCGACACCGTGTACTTCCGCGATGCCCTGGACGAACTCCTCGCCGCCGACGACGTGTTGCTGGTCGAGGTGGGCCCGCGGCAGACCCTCACCGCGTTCGCCCGCCGGCACCGTTCGGTACGGCTCGGCGCCGGCGCGGTCGTCCCGCTCCTGCCGGCCCGCCGCGGCACCCTGGAGGCGGACCGCCAGTCGGTGCTCACCGCCGCCGCCCGGATCTGGACCGAGGGCCACGACCTGGACCTGGACGCGGTGTCGCGGCTGTGGACCTGGGGCACCGGACGGCCCACGTCGCCCGCCGAGGACGCGGACATCGCCGTGGCCGCCCGGGAGGTCCTGCACGCATGAGAGACGTGGTTCACAAGACCGTCCGCGGGATCTACTCCACGCTGCTCGCGGCCGGGTGGGTCTGGCTCGGCATCTCCACGATCGGGCCGCCTGTGCTCATGGGCACCCCGACGCGGCGGCTCGACGAACCGCCCGCCGGCCATCCGGAGCGGCTCTGCCCGCACATCCCCCTGTCCAGTACCGAACTCGCGCTGCAGCGACAGCTCGCGGCACCGATCAAGGAGCGGGAGTGAAGGAAACACGCCGCCTGGAACGCGTGGTCATCCGCTTCGCGGGTGACTCCGGCGACGGCATGCAGCTCACCGGTGACCGGTTCACCTCGGAGACGGCGTCCTTCGGGAACGACCTCTCCACGCTGCCGAACTTCCCGGCCGAGATCCGGGCGCCCGCCGGCACGCTGCCGGGCGTCTCGTCGTTCCAGCTGCACTTCGCCGACCACGACATCCTGACCCCGGGCGACGCCCCGGACGTGCTGGTCGCGATGAACCCGGCCGCCCTCAAGGCCAACGTCGGCGATCTGCCTCAGGGTGCCGAAGTCATCGTGAACACCGACGAGTTCACGAAGCGGGCCCTGCAGAAGGTCGGCTACGCCGGCTCGCCACTGGACGACGGCTCCCTGTCCGGCTACCGCCTGCACCCGGTGCCGCTGACCACGCTGACGGTCGAGGCGCTGAAGGACTTCGACCTGTCCCGCAAGGACGCCGAACGCAGCAAGAACATGTTCGCGCTGGGGCTGCTCTCCTGGATGTACCACCGCCCGACGGAAGGGACCGAGTCCTTCCTCCGCACCAAGTTCGCGAAGAAGCCGCGGATCGCGGAGGCCAACCTCGCGGCGTTCAGGGCGGGTTGGAACTTCGGTGAGACGACGGAGGACTTCGCGGTCTCGTACGAGGTCGCCCCGGCCACGTCCGCGTTCCCGACGGGCACGTACCGGAACATCTCCGGGAACCTGGCCCTGTCCTACGGCCTGATCGCGGCGTCCCGGCAGGCGGATCTGCCGCTGTACCTGGGTTCGTATCCGATCACGCCGGCCTCGGACATCCTGCACGAGCTGAGCAAGCACAAGAACTTCGGCGTCCGCACCTTCCAGGCGGAGGACGAGATCGCCGGCATCGGCGCCGCACTGGGCGCGTCCTTCGGTGGCTCGCTCGCCGTCACCACCACCTCCGGGCCGGGTGTGGCGCTTAAGTCGGAGACGATCGGTCTGGCCGTGTCGCTCGAACTGCCGCTGCTCATCGTGGACATCCAGCGCGGCGGCCCGTCGACCGGGCTGCCCACCAAGACGGAACAGGCGGACCTGCTCCAGGCGATGTTCGGGCGCAACGGCGAGGCCCCGGTGCCGATCGTCGCGCCGAAGACGCCCGCCGACTGTTTCGACGCGGCGCTCGACGCGGCCCGGATCGCCCTCACGTACCGCACTCCCGTCATGCTCCTCTCGGACGGCTACCTCGCCAACGGCTCCGAGCCCTGGCGTGTCCCCGAGGTGGACGAACTCCCGAACCTGACGGTCCAGTTCGCGCAGGGCCCGAACCACACCCTCGCCGACGGGACCGAGGTGTACTGGCCGTACAAGCGCGACCCGGAGACGCTGGCGCGCCCGTGGGCGATCCCCGGGACGCCCGGTCTGGAGCACCGGATCGGCGGCATCGAGAAGCAGGACGGCACGGGCAACATCTCGTACGACCCGGCCAACCACGAGTTCATGGTCCGCACCCGCCAGGCGAAGATCGACGGCATCACCGTCCCCGACCTGGAGGTCGACGACCCGGACGGAGCCCGCGTCCTCGTCCTGGGCTGGGGCTCCACCTACGGCCCGATCACCGCCGCCGTACGCCGTCTGCGCGCGGCGGGCGAGCCGATCGCCCAGGCCCATCTGCGCCACCTCAACCCCTTCCCGAAGAACCTCGGCGAGGTCCTGAAGCGGTACGACAAGGTCGTCGTGCCCGAGATGAACCTCGGCCAGCTGTCCCTGCTGCTGCGCGCCCGCCATCTGGTCGACGTCCGGCCGGTCACCCAGGTCAACGGCATGCCGTTCAAGGCCGAGCACCTCGCCGGCGTACTGGAGGAAGCCCTTCATGGTCACTGAACTCCCGCTCCGGCCGAAGGACTTCAAGTCCGACCAGGAGGTGCGCTGGTGCCCGGGCTGCGGCGACTACGCCGTGCTCGCCGCCGTGCAGGGCTTCATGCCGTCGCTGGGGCTGGCGAAGGAGAACATCGTCTTCGTCTCGGGCATCGGCTGCTCGTCCCGCTTCCCGTACTACATGAACACGTACGGGATGCACTCCATCCACGGGCGGGCGCCGGCCATCGCGACCGGTCTGGCGACATCGCGCCGCGACCTGTCCGTGTGGGTCGTCACGGGCGACGGCGACGCGCTGTCCATCGGCGGCAACCACCTGATCCACGCGCTGCGCCGCAACGTCAACCTCAAGATCCTCCTCTTCAACAACCGGATCTACGGCCTCACGAAAGGCCAGTACTCACCCACCTCCGAGGTCGGCAAGATCACCAAGTCGACCCCGATGGGCTCCCTGGACGCCCCCTTCAACCCGGTGTCGCTGGCGCTCGGCGCCGAGGCCTCGTTCGTCGCCCGGACCGTGGACTCCGACCGCAAGCACCTCACCGAGGTCCTGCGCCAGGCCGCCGACCACCCGGGCACGGCACTGGTGGAGATCTACCAGAACTGCAACATCTTCAACGACGGCGCCTTCGACGCCCTGAAGGACGGGCGGCGGGCCCAGGAAGCCGTCATCCCCCTCGAACACGGCCGTCCGATCCGCTTCGGCGCCGACCTCGACAAGGGCGTGGTCCGCGACCCGGCCACCGGCGACCTGGAGGTGATCACCGTGACCCCTTCGAACGAGCACCGCGTCCTCGTGCACGACGCCCACACCCCGTCCCCGACGACCGCGTTCGCCCTCTCCCGCCTCGCCGACCCGAACACCCTCCACCACACCCCGATCGGCGTCTTCCGCTCCACCGACCGCCCGGTCTACGACACCGAGATGGCGGCCCAGCTCGACAAGGCGGTCGAGCAGCAGGGCAAAGCCGACCTCACCGCCCTCCTCACGGGCGCCGACACCTGGACCGTCGCCGGCTGACCCGCGCCGTTGCGAGAGGGGGGGATCACGCCTCCCGATGCGCCCGTCACAGCTCTCGCAAGGTGTGGCCCCGATGACCCCGGCCCGGCCCGGGTCTCCCGGAGGGCCCGCTCATGTCTCCGGCAGGCCGGGAGCCGCCGGGGTCTCCGGCCGGCGACGATCTCTAGCAGGCGACGAGCGGGACGATCTCGCGGGGACGTACCTCGCGCTCGTCGAATTCCACGTCCACCCCGGCCGCCCCGAGGGAGACGAGCGAGGCGTCGCGGGCCTCCTCCGACTCCCACTGGACGGTGGACACCACGGCCTCGCCGTCGGCGGAGAGCCAGCAGTCGGCCGCCAGGCAGCCCGGCGCCTGCCGGAACACCTCGGCGACCCGCCGGACCCGGGCGACGAACTCCTCGCGGTGGGAGGGGTGCGGGTAGTGGTGCGCGACCATGCCGACCTTCATGTTCTTCTCCTCGGGGTTGTCCGCCGTGTCGCCGGCGGCCGTGTTCCGTACGAGTCGCCGGCCCCATCTATACGATGCCGTACAGATGAAGGCTAGCCCCTTCTATACGGTGGCGTATAGAAGGGGCTCTCGTGACGGGAGACACAGCATGGCCATCGCCCGCACACCGCGCGGCACGTGGATCGAGGAAGGTCTGCGGGCGCTCTCCGCGGGCGGCCCGGAGGCCGTCCGCATCGAGCCGCTGGCGCAGGCGCTCCGTGTCAGCAAGGGCGGCTTCTACGGATACTTCCGCAACCGGGCCGCGCTGCTCGACGAGATGCTCGACACCTGGGAGCGCGGGGTCGCCGAGGAGGTGATCCAGCGGGTCGAGGCCGGCGGAGGCGACGCCAGGGCCAGGCTGACCCGCCTGTTCACGATCGCCGGGGCCGCCGAGGGGCCGGTCACCGCCACCGCCACCGAGCTCGCCATCCGCGACTGGGCCCGGCGCGACGAGGCCGTCGCCGAGCGCCTCCGACGCGTCGACAACCGGCGGATGGACTACATGCGCGCGCTGTTCCGGTCCTTCTGCCCCGACGAGGACGAGGTCGAGGTCCGCTGCCTGCTCGCCTTCTCGCTCCGCATCGGCAGCCACTTCGTCGCCGCCGACCACGGCACCCGCAGCCGCGAGGAGGTCCTGGAACTGACCCGGCGCCGACTCGTCGGCTGATGTTCCTCGGCCGGGCCGCCCGGGGCCACGGTCAGCCGGGCCGGTCCGTGAACGGCCGCCGGTAGGCCGAGATGTCGAGGCCGGGCTCGGGGTCCCTGCGCAGGCTCACGTAGGCGGGGCGCTCGGGGTCACCGACCTCCAGGAGCGCGAACAGGTCCGGATCGTGGTCCGCGTACCGGTGCGGGTACTGGACGAAGGGCTTCAGCTCGTCGTCCGACAGCCGCAAGCCGTGCCGCTCGTCGTGCCGTCGGCCGTGCCGTTCGTCGCGCATGCCACCCCCAGGAGCCGGCGGCCGGGCCATTCCCGGCCGCCGCCGACAGGATGCCCGGGTCCCGGGGCGCTCACTTCTTCCCGTACGCCTCGGCCAGGTGCGTCCGGAGTCGCTCGTGGCGGAACTGGTACGCCGCGCCCTGCCGGCGCAGCACACCTCGCGCGTACGCGTCCCGCAGGAACGCGTCCAGGTCCCTCGGGAGCCGCCCCGTCAGACGAAGCCAGATCCGGCCCAGGACGACCCAGCGCCCCCAAGCGGTCATGCTGCCGATTCCGAGTGCGACCGCGGCCCCGGCCGCCAGTCCGGCCCCGATTCCGTTGAGGGCGCTGTCATACGCGATTCCGAACAAGGTTCCGTGCCCGACGCCGATCACGAGTCCGATGGTGACGAGCTGCTTGAGCACCGTGGCGCGATTCGTGTCCAGCAGGTCCGACGAGGCGTCGGCTTTCTCTTGCGGAATGACCTTCTCGAACCCGGCCCCGACGGCGGCGACGAGGCCCAGCGCGAGGCCCAGGCCGGTTCCTTCCGCGAACAGCAGCCCCGTGAAGGGCCAGATCACGGACCAGGTGGCGCCCGCGAGAGTGTTCAAGGCCGCGACTCCGAGTGCCCACACGAGTCCGAACAGGAGCCCGCCGAGGAGTCCGCCCTGGACTCTGGGGCGGAAGCTGTCCCGCATGTTCCTCCACTCCCAGCCGTCACGACTGATCTCCATGTGCGACGGTTTGAACATCGGTCCGCCGTCCCGCATCTTCGTGGCGAACCCGTGCATGAGCCCGAAGGTCAGCCCCAGCCCGGCCCCGTCCGCCAGGCCGCTGACGACTGCCGCTGTGAGCCCGTAAGCGGGCCCGTTCAGGAGCGCGCCTTCGGCCCCGAACACGAGCCCGGCCACAAGGCCGGAGGCGACTCCGACCGTGAGGCCGACCCGCAGCATGACCCAGCGCAGTTTCATGGCGGTGCCCAGCCGCCACCACTCGATGTCGGTCGTCTTGAGCCTCGTCAGATGGACGGCGAGGTAGCCGAGCCAGCGCCGGACGTGCGCGGCGTCCCAGCGGCCGTCCTGCGCCCCGTTTCCTTCCCCTTCCTCGGACTTGTCCTGGAGGAAGCGCTCATAGGCGGTACGGACGAAGAAATCCAGGAGGTGCTTCTCGAGGGCGTCCTGGGTGCCGAACTTCTCGGCGTCCAGCAGCTCCGACGGGTCATGCCCGGACCGTCTCGACTCGTAGGCGAACCGGGCGAGAGTGGTCATCAGCGGGGTGGCCAGCACGGCGGCGAGATTGTCACCGGCGCGGGTGCGACGAGGGCTGCCCAACTCGTCCACGACGCGGCCCCACCCGTTGCCGCGGGCGGCGGCCGTGCTGTCGGGGGAGTCGTTCCGGTGACCTTGCACAGGTATCGGACGGAGTCGTCCACGTCGAGGTCGACCAATTCGATGGCGGAGGCGGAGGGCGCGATGTCGCTTTTGTTCATGACGGATTCGATCGCGTCACGGCGGCTGGTCACCACCAGCGGCAGGGTGCTGCTGTTGAGTTGGATCAGCGCGCTTTTGCGCAGATCGTCATTGATCTCGTCGAACCCGTCCAGAATCGGCAGCACGTAGCCGGTGCCCAGCAGTTCGGCGGCCCACGTCTTCTTTTTCCCGGGGACGGTTTTGGCCAGATAGAGATAATCTCGTTCCAGTCGGTCGATCAGCCATGCGCGCAACTCGGCGGTGCCGGGATTCCAGGATCCCATGCTGAAGATCACTGGCACCGGCTCTCTGCGGTCGGGAGAGCGGCGTTCCAAGCGGGACTTCGCGAATTGCAGGGCCAGGACACTCTTCCCTGACCCTCCCCGGCCGATCACCAACAGCCAGCGGGAATCCGCCGTGATCTCGTCCAGTCGACTGGTCAACCCCGGTAGCGGCACACCCGACGCCCCGCCCGGGTCCTCGCGGAGGTCCTCCCCGTCGCCAGGCATGCCCTTGAGGGCCGGCCGCCAGTGCACGGGCAGCGAGTCCCGGTCCGCCAACCGCAGCCGTTCGACTTCCGACGTCAGCCGGTGCCGGACATCGTCCGCGAGCTGATCGGCCTGGCCGGCCCGACCCTCGTCGACGGGGCCGCGCCCGACCCGCATTCCCTCCACGAGTCGGGAGACGACTTCGTTCAGCGCGTCACCGGCGGAGGCCCCGTCGACGTGGAGCGTGAAGACGAAGTTGCGGTCGCCGATCACCGCGGAGCCCCCGACGTCCCCGATCTCGATCGATGGACTGCTGGGGGAAAGCCGGTCAGAGCTGGGCACGGCGGGAGTCGTCTCCTCTGGGTCCGGTGCGAGGCTCGCCGAGCGAGACGATCGTCGCGTCATCGCCGGTGACGACGGGTCTCCTGATGCTTCCGCCCACCGCCACGCCGCGCTCGCCGGTGGCCTGTGTGCCCGCGCGCCGAGGCGGCGTCGCCGACAACTCCGCGGTGAAGCCGGGGTCTTCCCGCAGGGGCTTCTCGATCCGGAAGCGCAGCGCGGCTCGTGCGTCCTCACGTGTCACCAAGGACCTCCCCTGATCCGCGCACATGGTTGTTCCCGGGCGCAGGGGTGAATTCCCTGGTGCGGGACATCCGGACCTCAGGGTAGCGCCGGCGGGGTGTCACAGTCGGCGGATTCGGGCACCAGTGGGAACCTGTGACGTGGTATCAAGTACCACCCGGAAAGCCCTCCACTCGATGAAGATCAAAAACGTCAACACGGCTCCCTGACATGCAGTCATCCGTGTCAGTCCGTAAGGGAACTGGAGCCGCTCGCGGTACGTCCCTTCAGGAGTGGTACGGGCATGCTGGACGAAATTGCCTGGGCGCTACGGAATCGGTGCCGAGAAGGCGACCAGGCAGCGTGTCGATCTTCGGGAAACGGGAGTTGTTCTGTAATCGAACACCTCAGTAGTGGTCGGAGTGGAACTCATGAGTACCAGGTGTAACGGGCCAAGGACGAGGATCATCCTCGGGGCCGTGACGGCATTGGCGACGACGAGCGTGATGGTGGGCGCCGTCGGCGCCGGAACGGCATCCGCGCAGCAGCTTTCGCGCACATTCGGCTACACGTGTACGTCGTTCATGGCGGGCACCCATTCCTTCACGGCGCAGGTCACCGCGACCCTGCCGGACAAGGTCGTGGCCGGCCGGCCCGGCAGGACCATCGGCGTGAACGTGACGGCGAAGGTGGACGCGAGCTTCACGCGGTGGCTCGCCGACACCGGCTACGCGACCGTCGAGGGCACGGTGGACGCGTCGGCCCACGTGGACGCGCCGCGGCAGCAGGTGGACCTCGCGGTTCCGTTCCGTATGGCCAAGACCACCGCACCGGCGTCCGGCCCGCTCACCATCAAGGCGACCGGAAGCGTGACCACGCCCACCTTCGACCACCCGGGCAGGGCGACGGTGACGACGGGCGGCCTCACCCTCCACATCCTCGCGAGGACCAAGACGGGCCTGTGGGGCAGCACGGACGCGTCGTGCACCCTGGACGCCGGCCGGAGCAACGTCGTGACCTCCTTCGACATCACGGCGCCGGGTTCGACGGATCCGACGGGCTCGGGGGGCTCCGCCGCTCCGAAGCCGACGACCCGACCGGCGGGCTCCCACACCGCTCCGAAGCCCACCACCGGATCCGTCGCCCCCGCGGCCCCGGACCGGGCGGCCGGATCCGTGGCCGCCGACGCCCCGAAACCGGCGACGCCGAAGGGCGCCGGACCCACGGCGGAACGCCCGGCCGGCGCGACCACGCCCGGAAAGCCGAGCGCCCAGCCGTCCAGCGCCACGGAGGCCGACCCCGCCCCGGCGGGTCAGCGGTCGGCCGAGCCCGCGATCGCCGCCAAGCCGCCGGCCACCGGCTTGGAGACCCGGGACCTCGTCCTGCTCGCCGTGGGCGTTCTCCTCGCCTGCGCCGCCGCCTTCCACCTCGGCACACGGCGTAAGAACCACCGCCACGCCGCCGACGCCGACCCGGCGCCGAGTTCGCCCGTCGCGGCCGTCGCGGACGGCGGACCGGACGCCGATCACCACCGGAAGCCGAACGCCACCGCCCGCCGGCCGCGTGGGCGTGACTGCGGGAACACGCCTCGCGGCAGCATGGGCAGGAGCGCCACGGAGGGCAAGAACGTCCTGCTGGGACGCCACGCGCCGACCCGGACCACCGACACGCGCGCACGCAAGGACACCGACGTTCCGAACGGCGCGGACACCCCCACCACGACCCACGAGGAACCCGCCACCGACTACGCCGGCCAGTCATAGCCCCCGTCCGAGGCCACTTCGAGATCGCCCCGAAGCGCATACCCAGCCAGCCGGCGGTCGTCTACCGCTACGGCCCCGGCGTCGGCTTCGTCGCCCACCACGACGAGGTCACCGACATCGAACGCGAGCGGGCCCAGACCAACGGACAGCCCGTCGTCGGCGGCGACCTCACCCTCGTGGTCTGGCTCAACACGCCGGACTCCTACGGCGGCGGGGAGCTGTTCTTCGAGAACCCCGCCCAGGAGATCAAGCCGCCCTGCGGCACCCTGGTCGCCTTCCCCGCCACCCGCGACCACATCCACGGCGTACGGCCGATCACGAGGGGCGAACGCGTCACCCTCGTCGTACGCGTCGACGCCGAATGCCTCTGAGCTGAGGCCAGTTCCCCTGTCAGCCAGGGCAGCACGGCTGCCAGGATGAACGGCATGACGACGATCAACGGTGAGGTAGCGCCCGGGTTCGAACCGGTCCGTGAGGCGTTCGCAGCGAACTTCACCCAGCACGGGGACATCGGCGCGGCCGTGTGCGTCTACTGGCACGGCCGGCCGGTGGTCGACCTGTGGGGTGGCGTCGCCGACCTTGACACCGGTCGCCCGTGGGCGCAGGACACCTTGCAGCTGGTCTACTCGGCGACCAAGGGAGCCACCGCGACCGCGGCGCACATGCTGGCCGAGCGCGGCATGCTCGACCTCGACGCCCCGGTGGCGAAGTACTGGCCGGAGTTCGCGGCGAACGGCAAGGCGGACATCCCCGTCCGCTGGCTCCTGTCCCACCAGGCCGGCCTAGTCGCCCTCGATCAACCGCTGCCATTGGTCGAGGCGCTGGCCTGGGACCCCATGGCAGCAGCGCTGGCGGCCCAGCGCCCGCTGTGGACTCCAGGCACCGCACACGGGTACCACGGTCGCACCTGGGGCTGGCTGGTCGGCGAAGTGATCCGCCGAGTCTCCGGCCGTTCGCCGGGCCGCTTCTTCGCCGAGGAGATCGCGGGCCCGCTCGGGCTGGACTTCTTCATCGGCCTGCCGCCGAGCGAACGCGACCGAGTCAGCCGCATGGCGTACCAGCGCCCGGCCGTCGACCTCACCACCGTGCCCGACGAGGAGGTTCCCGAGGAACTTCGCGAACAGGTCGCCGCCTGGCGCGACCCGAACTCCTTCAGCAATCGGGCGTACGCGGTCACCAACCCGGCCGCAATCGACTTCGATTCCCCCGAGGTACAGGCCGCCGAACTCCCGTCCTCCAACGGCATCGGCACCGCCTGCTCCCTCGCCCGCATGTACGCCGCCCTGATCGGCGAGGTCGACGGCGTACGTCTGATTGTCCCGGAGACCTTGGCGTCCGCGACCGCAGAGCAGGCCAGCGGCAAGGACCAGGTGCTGATGTTCCCGAGCCGCTTCAGCACCGGATACATGCTCCCCACCGAGGGCAACCTCATGACCGGCCCGAACGCTTTTGGCCACACCGGGCGCGGAGGCTCACTCGCCTTCGCCGACCCCGAGCGCGGCATCGCCTTCGGGTACGTGATGAACCACATCATCAGCGGCTCCCACGATGTCCGTGCGGCTGTGTTGGCCGATGCGGTGCGGAAGTCGGTGGGGTGAGTGTGCGGGCGCCCCTCTACCGTTGCCGCCCTGGCCCTCACGTAGGTCAGGGCCAGATGGATCAAGGCCGATTCCGGCGGTTGCGCCACCAGCGACGGACACGAGCGATCGGCCCGCGCCACGCATCTAGAAATTCGTCGATCTCGCGGCCGAGCTTTGTACCGAAGCCGAGAGCCAAGCTGATCAACGAGAATGCAGCGAGGACGCCGAGGGTGACCCTGTCCAATGTCCAGCCCTTCCAACAAGGACGGACAGAACATGCGCGCGCTCAGCCCGGCCACCAACAGGTGACGAACTGAGATCGCGCCGGTGCAGCGACTCAGGGTGGTACTCCCGGGTGCAGACCGGGTGATGTGCTCGCTTCGGGTCGGGTAGACAGGCATGCGGTTGCTCTCCGCAAAAGAGGTATGAAAATCCTGGAATGCCACCGGACACTCCAGGGGACCCCAACTTGGGTCCCCACCCTCTGGCGGCCATCGCGTAGATGGAGCCGTACCGCCGCATCGTCGGCCCGGCCACGCGCCAGCGCGTCCGTTCCACCCTGCGCGCGGCCCTCAGCTCCGCGATCGCGCAGCAGCTGATCACCTTCAACCCGGCCGCGCACGTCGAACTGGAAGCGGGCAAGCGGCCCAAGGCGCAAGTCTGGACCCAGGAGCGTGTCCTGCACTGGCAGCGCACCGGCGAGAAGCCGTCGCCGGTCATGGTCTGGACACCGGAACACACCGGCCGCTTCCTCGACCACGCGGCGGACGACCGTCTGTACGCCCTGTCCACCTCATCGCGTTTCGCGTGCTCCGGCGTGGAGAGGCGTGCGGGCAGAAGTGGACCGACACCCACCTCGACGCCGGTCTCATCACCGTCGCCAAGCAGCTCGTCGTCGACGGCTGGGAGGTCTACGAGGACGACCCCAAGACCGACGCGGGCGCGCGCACCATCGCCCTGGACGCGGACACGGTCGAGGTCCTGCGCCGGCATCGGGCTCGGCAGGGCGAGGAGCGTGAGAAGTGGGGGATCGCCTGGGTGGAGACCGGCCGCGTCTTCACGCGGGAGAACGGGGAACTGCTCCACCCCGCCAACGTCACCCGCCGCTTCATCGAGCTGTACGAGGAGATCGGCCTCCCGCCGGTCCGGCTCCACGACCTGCGCCACGGCGCGGCGACCCTCGCCCACGCGGCCGGTGCCGACCTGAAGGACATCCAGGAGATGCTCGGCCACTCCTCGATCACCATCACGGCGGACACGTACACGAGCCTGCTTCCCGAAGCGGATCTCGCGATCGCCGAGGCCGCTGCCCGCCTCGTCCCGCGTGCGCGCGCCCCTCGCGACGTGCCGGATGGTGCTGATCGTTTGGGGGAAATTTCGGGGGCTGCCGCCCCGTCCGCTCACGCAGCGCGCACGCAAACGGCCCCGGACGGGACGTCCGAGGCCGAGTGAGACCCCTCCCTGGGGGATGAACCCCAGGTCAGAGCGGTACTGCATGGTGCCCCCGGCAGGATTCGAACCTGCGACACCCGCTTTAGGAGAGCGGTGCTCTATCCCCTGAGCTACGAAGGCGTTGACCGCTGACAGCCTAGCGGATGGGGGTAACCGGGGTCGCCCCCGTTGTCGCCTAGCGGCGCCGTGCGGTCGCGCCAGGGCCTCTGACCTGCGAAGTTCTGTCGGCGGGAGGGGCGGTGGGGCAGGGGTGGGGACTGGTGGCGATGGTCGGCCAGAGGAGGGTGGCGACGGGCGCGCGGGAGGGCTTGGCGCTCGGGTTCTCGGGGGTGGTCGCGGCGGTCGGACGTTCCGCCCCGAAGCCGGCGCCCTCCGGGGGCGCCGGCTTCGGGGCGACCTTCAAGCTCTGGGGCACGGACACCCACGGCGCCGTCTCCCTCGTCGACCACCCCTTCGCCGTGGGTCTCGTCACCGCCCCGCACCCGCACAGCCGGGAGGACGAGTACTCCATCGTCCTGGAAGGCGAGATCGGCTTCCGCTCGGACGGCGCCGAGACGGTCCTCGGTCCCGGCGGCTACCTCGTCAAGCCGCGCGGACAGAGGCACGCCATGGGGAACGCGGGTGAACGCCCCCATCGCCTGCCGTCAGGTGTCGGCCGGCGTGAGGCCGGCCGCGGTGTGACGGAGCGCGTAGGCGGCGGAGACCAGGGTCATGTGGTGGTGCCAGCCGGGGAAGGAGCGGCCCTCGAAGTCGAGGAGGCCGAGGTCGTCCTTCAGACGGCGGGTGGTCCGGAGGGTGAGGGCCGGGAGGCGGGTGAGGCCGAGCAGGTACTCGGTGCGGGCGTGCGTCATGTTCGTGAGCCACAGCGGGGACGGGGGCCGGCTCTGCCCGGGGCGGACCGTGAAGAGGCGATAGGCGCGCTGCGGGGCGCCCACCGAGGGGCGTTCGACGGGGTGGACCAGGGCCGTCGCGACCACGGCGAGGCGGGCGTGCCCGTCGGGACGGGCCGTCTCCTCGGTGCGGAGCGGGGCGGGGCCGTGGTCGAGTACCCCGCGGGCCGTGTGCACCGGGCCGTACTCCTCGCGGCGCGGCCGGTGGCCGGAGGGCCGGGCGGTCCGGACCCGCAGCCCGTCGGGGACCGCTAACACGAAGTCCCGGTCACGGGCCGCGAGCCCCCGTACGAGGGCGCCCACCTGGAGCGTCGCGCCGAGATGGGCGACGACCGGGACGGGAGTGATACGGCTCGCGGCGGTCAGGGCGTCGACGAGTTCGAGAGCGTGCTGTTCGGGCAGCCGGAAGTCCACGTCGTCGGGTATCCGCGCGCGCTGGCGGCGGTGCGGGTCCTTGCTCCAGGCGCCGGGCAGCTGGAGGCGCCAGTCGACGGGGACCGCGTCCGCCGCCGTGGCGAGGAAGGCTCCCACCCCGACCTGGCAGGTGACGGCCCGTCCGGCGGCGGCGACGAAGCGGCGGTGCACGCCGCAGGAGTGCTCTCCGCGCTTCGGCAGGACGGCCAGGTCGACGACCCAGGCCCGCGGGGCGACGCGCCGCTCGGTCCAGCGGATCAATTCCTCGCGTACCGGAATCCAGTCCCAGGGACTGACGTTGACGAACTGGTGCAGGGCCTGGGCCGCCGTCGGTGAGGGCGAGACGCTGGCGGCCAGCCGGCGGGCGGATTTCTTGCCGGGTGTGGTCAGCAGGGCCCGCAGGTATCTCCGTGCCCAGGCGCGCTGGTCGGCCCGTGCCAGCGGTTCGAAAACTCGCTCGGTGAAACGGAAGACGGCGTCGTCGGGTGGGAGGTTGACCATGACGGAAGAATAGCGAACGTTCTCTTTGTCGTGGAGTCGCAGGTCACCGCCCATCCCCTCGGCATATGCGGTGGCCCCCGCGGGGGTGGGCCACCCTCGGCCCGAGGTGGAGAAAACGCGTTGCATCTTGACCAACTCGGCATTGCCGACCCTTGGGGCGGTCGCCAACGATGCTCTTTCCAGGAGTTGCATTCGGAGTCGGCATGGTGAAACAGGAGAGGGCCGTACGAACCCGTGCGGGGCTTATTCGGTCGGCCGCGGTGGAGTTCGACCGCGACGGATACGCCGGTACGTCGCTGTCCCGGATCAGCACGGCCGCAGGGGTGTCCATAGGGGCGGTCACCTTCCACTTCTCCTCCAAGGCCGAGCTGGCCGAGGCCGTGCGGGAGGAAGGGGACGCCGTCGCGCGGGCCGCGCTGGAGAAGGTCACCGCCGAGCGGGAATCGGCGCTGAGCGCGGTGGTCGAACTCACCGTCGAGCTCGCGTGGTTGATGGAGCACGAGGTGCTGGTGCGGGCGGGCGCGCGGCTGGCGCGGGAGCTTCCGGACGGCGCCTCCTGGTCGGACATCTGGCTGCCGACGGTCCGGGCTCTGCTCGACGAGGCCTACCGGGCGGGCCAGCTCCGGGACGGTGCCCCGCCGGAGGACGTGACGGCCCTGGTGGCATACCTGGCCGGTGGGGCGGAGGCCGCCCTGCGCGGCCGGCTGGGCGTGAAAGGTGGACCGGATGGATCTGCCGCCCAGTTGAACAGAGTCTGGCGTCTGGCTCTCCGAGGCGTCTCCGCGGCGGGAGGCTTCGGCGAGGCGAGTGCCGACGCGGAGGCCGGGGGAGACCGGCCGGAGGAGGACTGACCGGAGCGGGATCGAGGCGCGCCCGGCCTGTTACCGCCCCATTGCCGCCCCGTCGCCGCCCGTTGTCGGTGGGCCTCGGAGCGGTCGGCCCGTCCCTCCCGCACGCCTCCCGGAAGGCTGGATTCGCCCGGTCCGAGGAGAGTCGCGGTTCCGGCCAGGGTGACGCGTTCCCTGAGCTCGCGGCCCCGGAGGGGGTCGGTCCGATGGGCGGCCGAGGGTCCGCGGGGGCGCGGCTTCGGGGGTGCCGAGGTGTCCCGCTCCCTGCTCCGATGTCCGTGACAGGTGTGTGAACCCAGGCCGTTCCGGCCCGGCCGGTGATCATGCCGAGGCCGGCTCTCCAGCGGCCCGCCCCTCTAACTTCCCTGTGCAGTCGGGGAGTTGGCGTGAGACGCTCCCTCCCCCGGTGGTCTCGAACCGGCCGATCCGCGAGGTGCGCGATGCCTCGACAAAAAAAACGAACGCCCTTATTTTTAGTTAGGTCCCCGCGGCCGGCAGAACCGCTGGGGCTCCATCACATGCGCAGGCCATGGGGAGAGGCATGCTTGTCACCACGGAACGTTCCGGCTCATTACGTGCTCCGCTCACCACCACGGTCCCCCGGGAGTACGTCCACCGGGCGGCCCTGTCCGAGGTCTTCCTGACCGGTTGGCACAGGACCGGCCCCGACACGTTCGTCGTCAGCGCGCAGTGGCCCCGCGGCCACAGCTTCTACAGCTCCGAACTCGGGTCGTACGACCCCCTGATGCTGTGCGAGACGGTCCGGCAGACCTTCCCGCTGCTCGCCCACGCGGCGTACGACATGCCCTTCGGCTACCAGCTCAGCTGGCGGACCCTGCGGTACGAGGTCGACCCCGCGTGCCTGTACGTCAACGGCGTACCGGCCGAGGTCGAACTGCGTGTCTCGTGCTCCGACATCCGGTACATCCGGTCCCTGCCCGCCTCCATCAGGATGCGCGTCGAGGTCGTCCGCGACGGCGTGTCGTTCGCCGTGGTCGAGACCGACTTCGGGTGCCATTCCCCGGAGGTGTACCGCAGGCTGCGGGCGGGGCGCGGCGACGTGGCCGGGATGTTCGTCGGCGCGCCCGCGCCGACCTTCCCCCTCTCACCGGGCCTGGTCGCCCGCCGTCGCGACCAGGACGTGGTGCTCTCTCCCTCCGGGGAGCCCGGCCGCTGGCGTCTGCGGGTGGACACGACGCATCCGGTCCTCTTCGACCACCCCGTCGACCACGTGCCGGGCATGGTCCTGCTGGAGTCCGTACGGCAGGCGGCCCACGCCCTGAACCCGTACCGGGGCGCGGCCCTGCCGGTCTCGATGGACGTGCGCTTCAGCCGGTACGTGGAGTTCGACTCGCCCTGCTGGATCGAGGCCGAGGCGCTCCCGGGCAGTTCCGCGCCCGGCCGTCGCCGGCTGCGCGTGGACGCCTTGCAGGGTGAGGGCTGTGCCTTCTCGGCCGTCGCCGAGACGGTGGACGTCGCCGCTCTCTAGTACGTCCGCACCGCTCGTACGCCCGCACCGCCCTCTCGTACGCCCGCCCCGGCCCGCCGCGTCCCCCACCGCGGCGGGCCGGGGCGCGTCGGGTGCGCCGGGTGTGTCGTATGTCGAGATCACAGGGCGTTCGGGAAGTTGCCAAGGTCGTCGTGGATCCCCCGGCCGCAAAAGAATAGCGAACGTTTTCTATGTAATGCTCCCGGCCATGATGGACACGACCCTCGCCCCTGCCACCGAGACGGACGAGCAGCGCACGGCCCGCTTCGAGCGGGACGCCGTCGGCTTCCGTCCGCAGCTGTACGCCCACGCCATGCGACTCACCAAGAACCCCTCGGACGCCGAGGACCTGGTGCAGGAGACGTTCGCCCGGGCGTACCGCGGCTTCCACCAGTTCCGGCCCGGCACCAATCTGCGGGCCTGGCTCTACCGGATCCTCGTCAACGCCCATCTGACGGCCTGTCGGAAGCGGAGGTTCGAGCCGGTGTACGCGACCGGCTCGCTCGTCGAGGACCGGCAACTCGCGCGCGCGGCCTCGCACACGGCCGAGGGGCTGCCCTCGGTCGAGGCGCAGGTCATGGCCCGGATCCCGGACCCGGTGATCAGCGAGGCGCTCCGGTCGATTCCCTGTGACTTCCGGACCGTCGTCTATCTCGCCGATGTCGAGGGACTGCCGTACGGGGAGATCGCCTCGCTCGTCGGCATCCCCTACGGCACGGTCAACTCCCGTCTGCACCGCGGTCGCAGACGGCTGCGGCTGCTCCTGGACGGACAGTTCGGCTACCGGGCGGACACCGGTTCCGCCGCCGGGGCCTGACCCCCACCCCTCACCCCACGACACCCGAGCCCGGATGCGGGCCGAGATGTGAGCTGATACCCATGACCACATACGCTCCCGCCGAGGTACGGACGGAGGAGGCCGGTCCGCAAAAGCTGCCGTTGCTGGCCTTGCTCGCCCTCGCCACGGCGGTCTTCATCACCAGCCTCACCGAGACCCTGCCGGCCGGACTGCTGCCCGCGATGAGCGCCGACCTCGGTGTCAGCGAGTCGGCGGCCGGTCAGACGGTCACCATCTACGCGATCGGCACCGCCCTGACCGCGATCCCGCTGACCGCGGCGACCGCCGCCTGGCGGCGCAAGCGGCTGCTGCTGCTCGCGATGACCGGCTTCGCGCTCGCCAACACGGTGACCGCGGTGTCCACCTCGTACGCGCTGACCATGGGCGCCCGGTTCGTGGCCGGGGTGGCCGCGGGCCTCGCCTGGGCGCTGCTGGCCGGCTTCGCCCGCAAGATGGCGCCGGTGCGCCTGCAGGGCAAGGCCATCGCGATCGCCATGGCCGGCATCCCCGTCGCGCTCTCGCTCGGCGTCCCGGCCGGCACCTTCCTCGGCAAGGCCGTGAGCTGGCAGGTGGCCTTCCTGGTGATGACCGGTCTCACGGTGATCCTGCTCGGCTGGATCCTCGCGGCCGTGCCCGAGTACCCGGGCCAGAAGCAGGAGGGCGAGGGGGCTCCGATGCTGAGCGCGCTGAAGGTGCCCGGGGTGCTGCCCGTGCTCTTCGTGACGCTCGTCCTCGTGCTCGCGCACACGATCCTCTACACCTTCATCTCGATCTTCCTCGCCGAACTCGGGATGGGGGACTCGACCGATCTGGTGCTGCTCGTCTTCGGTATCGCGTCCCTGGTGAGCATCTGGGTGGTCGGCGCCCAGATCAACCGCCGGCTGCGCACGCTGACGGTGGTCAGCGTGCTGCTCATGGCGGTGGCGGCGGCCGCGCTCGCCCTTCTCTCCGGCAACACCGTCGTCATCTACGCGGCGGTCACGCTGTGGGGCCTCGGCTGGGGTGGCGTGCCGACGCTGCTGCAGACGGCGGCGGGCGACGCGGGCGGTGAGAAGGCCGCCGACGCGGCCCAGGCGATGCTCGTCACCCTGTGGAACGTGGCCATGGCCGCCGGCGGCCTGGTCGGCGGGCTGCTGCTCGGCGTGTTCGGGTCCGGGTCCTTCCCGTGGAGCGTGCTGATCCTGATCGTGCCGGTCCTGGCCGTGGTGGTCGGGGCGCGTGCGCACGGCTTCCCCGCCAGGCGGGCGGGCACGCACGGGTAATCGGGGGCCCTTTGGTGCCGGGGCGTGCGTCCACACCGGTGGGTGACGCACGCCCCGGTGTCTCCGCCCGTCGTGTCGGGCGCCCGCTCGCCGCCCCGGCGCGGCCGGCGGCAGGGGGAGTGCGGCCCGGTGGCGCCGTGCGCTCGGGCCGATTTCGGCCGACTTGGCTAAGTTGCGGAGCTCCCGTCTTCCCCCTCGAAATAAAAGAGATCGTTCGTTATTCTTTTTTGTGTCGTCCGACGGGGAGGGGAGCACGCCATGGAGGAACACCGCACGGCTCAAGCGACGGATCCGGGTCGAGACGCGCGGGTCTCCCTCTACGCCGACTCGCTCTTCGCGCACCTGCCCCGGGCGGACCAGCGCCGCTGGGCCCAGCTCTACCTGCGGGGGCTGCTGACCACACCGGGCCGGAAGTCCATCCGCCGGCTCGCCGCCGCGGTCTCCACGTCCCCGGCCACCACCTCCCAGTCGTTGCACCAGTTCATCAGCGCCAGCCCCTGGGACTGGGTGCCCGCCCGGCAGGAGCTGATCCGGCTGACGAACGAGCACTTCCCGTTACGCGCGCTGACCATCGGCACCGTCGTCCTGCCCAAGCGGGGCGAGCACACCTGCGGAGTGCACCGCCGCTTCGTCCCCGCCGCCGGGCGGACCATCAGCTGCCAGGTCGGCCTCGGCGCCTTCGTCACCACGGGCGAGGAGGATCTGCCGGTGGACTGGCGGCTGCTGCTGCCCGAGCAGTGGAACGAGGACGCCAAGCTGCGCGAGCGCGCGAGGATCCCCGCATCGGCTCGGTACCAGCCGGTGTGGGAGCACATCCTGGACCTGGTGGACTCCGTCTCGGCGGCGCTGCCCCGCGGGCTGCCGGCCCATGTGCCGGTGGTGGCCGACCTGAGCGAGCACCTCGACGTCGGACGGCTCCTCGTGGCCCTCGACCGCGGCGGCCATCACTTCGTGGTGGCGGTGCCCGCAGCCCTGCCGGTGCTTCCCGCCGACCCGAGCGTCTCCCGGGCCGTCCCCGGAACCGTCGACGCGAGGCTCGGCCCGGTGGGTGCCCGGCAGTTCCTCCAGCGGCATCACGCCCTGCCGCCGCGCGCGGTGACCCTGACCGCGTCGGACGGCCGGGGCCGTCAGATGCGCGTGGTCTCCGGGCTGGTGCGACTGCCGGGCTCCTGCCGGACGTACCGGATCTTCACCGAGTGGCGCCCGGCGGCCTCCCGTGCCCCCCGAGTGTGGATCACCAGTCTGACCGGCCGGCGGGTGGAACAGCTGACGGCTCTCGCCCAGGCCCAGTCGGGCACCCGTCTCGCGGTGTCCGCCCTTGAACGGGACTACGGATTACTCGACTTCGAAGGACGCTCCTATCCGGGCTGGCACCACCACGTCACTCTGGTGTCGGCCGCCCATCTCTACGACCGGCTCATCCAAACGGGGGCGCTCGACGAAAGGCTGCCGCAGAGCGCTTGACATCCTAGGGACCTGAATTTCGCAGCCAGGCCAAGGGAGTTGACGACCAGATGGTTAACGCACTCGTGGTGGAGGATTCGGAATCCATCGAGTCCACCGTTCGGAATCTCAGACGCCAGGGATATCAGGTGAAGGGGGTGAGCGCCGGAGCGGAGGCGCTGAGACTGCTGCCGCGGGCCGATATCGTGCTGCTCGATCTCGAACTGCCGGACATGGACGGCCTGGAGGTCTGCCGGGCGATAAGAGCCGCCGGGGACACTCCGGTCATCGCCTTCAGCCGCCGGGACGCGGAACTGGACCGGGTGCTCGCGCTGCAGGCCGGGGCGGACGACTGTGTGGTGAAGACCTGCGGTGACCGTGAGGTCATGGCGCGCGTCAGGGCGGTGCTCCGCCGGGTGAGCCCGCGGACGGCCGGCGCTCCGGAGTCGATCTCGCTGCGGCCGCTGCACATCGACGGGCGGTCGCGGGAGGTGCATCTGAACGGACGGCTGGTGGACATGACGTCGAAGGAATTCGAACTCCTGTACGCGCTGGCATCCACCCCCGAGCGGGTCGTGTCACGGAAGGAACTGATGGCGAAGGTATGGGAGACCGACCGCGCGGCGTCCAGCCGCACCATCGACACCCACGTCAGCAGTCTCCGGGCCAAGCTCGGCTCCAGCCGGTGGATCGTCACGGTGCGCGGCGTCGGCTACAAGATCGGCGCCGTGCAGAGGCAGTCCGCCCAGGTCTGAGCCGGTGCGGCGAGAGGTCGCCGAGAGGGCACGGATGGTCCCGACGACCGTCCGTGCCCTCTCTGTTCACCGGTGCCGCCGCCGGTGTGTCGACCCGGCGGCGGCATCGCCTCACGCCGCCATCGCCGCCGTGTGCCGTTCCAGCCGGGCGAGCAGCGGATGGAAGGCGGCCGGGTCCTCGTCGGCACCGGTCGCGTGCAGTCCCCACCAGGCACTGGCGAGGTTCGAGGTGAGGAGCACCCGGTCGCTGTCGCGGCCCAGCTCCTCCAGGGCGGCGAGGGTGCCCATGCCGGTGCCGGTGAAGAGGAGCGCGGTGTCGTCGGCGAGCCGGGCCTCGCGGACGCGCTCGAGTATCGCCCCGGTCGTCACCTCGTACGGGTTGAAGTGGCCCTCGCGGGCCGGCACGAGAAGGGCGTCGTCCACGGTGAGCCCGGCCGCGCGCCAGAACTCGGCGGACGTCTTCGTCAGCCACGGCTCGTACGGGGAGACCAGGGTCAGCCGCTCCACGCCGAGCCACTCGCAGGCCGTGAGGATGGCCTGGGTCGAGGACCGTACCGGGTAGCCGGCCTGGTCGCTGAGTTCCTCGCAGAAGGCCCGGTCGCCCTCGGGCGCGAGGAGATAGTGCGAGGCGCTGCAGGCGACGACGGCGGCGTCCAGTGTCATGGTGCCGAAGCCCGCCAGGGCGCCGGGCAGCGCCTCGTTCCACGCCTCCAGCATCTCGAGGAGCCCCTTGCCGGGGGTGACGGGGAAGCGGCTCGTGTAGACGTTCACGCGCTCGCCGACCAGCCGGTGGAACTCCGGCTCCGCCGTCGGGTTTTCCGGCGGGACGACGACGCCGAGCCGCGCGGCCGCGAGAAGGTTCATGATGAATTCCCGTCTCCTGGAGAGATCTCTGGTTTTCCGGCTTCTTGCACGGGTGGAATACCCGGGCCACGCGGAATCTTCCCGTCCGGCTCTCCGATGTCTTGAATTGACGATGCTCGTACGCGACTTCACGCCAGGTTTGCGTTTCTTGACGGGCTTCACATCTCTTGACGAAAGTCAAGGAAGCCTGACAGTCCCTTCCTTGACCCGCCTTCCGTCGGCGGCTGATTCTTGATGTCAGCACCAGCCGCATTCCGACGGGCTTCGACCAAGGAGTAAAGGCAATGGCGGTTTCAGAGAACGGTGTCAGTGTCCCGGAGGCGCTGCCCCTCATATCCGACGCGACCTTGCGGGACTCGGCCCACATGGCGGGTGTCGAATTCACCCCCCGCGACGCCGTGGTCATCGCGGACCTTCTGGTGAAGACGGGCGTGTCCCTCGTCGAGGTCGGGATGGTGTCCGGGCCCTCCTCGAAGGACGCCGACCTGGTCCTCGCCACGCACGAGGCCGTGGGCCCCGAGCGCAGCATGACCCTGGTCGTCGTACGCGACCGCCGGCAGGTGGAGGAGGCGCTCGACGAGGCGCTGCGCCTGGGCGTGAAGCACGTGATGTTCTCCATTCCCACCTCGGAGGAGCACGCGGCGCTCAAGCTCGCCTCGTCGAGCAGCAAGTACCTCTTCAACGTGGCGCGCGCCGCGATCGAGGGGGCCAAGGAGCGCGGCTTCCACGTCACCTTCAGCGGTGAGGACGGTGCCCGTACCCCCAAGGAGCGGCTGGTTCCCTACGTGACCGCGGGCTTCGAGGCCGGGGCCGACCGGTTCCGGCTCGCGGAGACCGTCGCGTATCTCTCCCCGTGGCAGATGGAGGAGAAGATCGCGGACCTGACCGCGATCGACGGCGCCGAGATCGAGATCCACTCGCACAACATGCTGGGCATGGCGGTGGCCAACTCGCTGGCCGCGGTCCGGGCCGGCGCCCAGTGGATCTCGACCACCGTCGCCGGCATCGGCGAGCGCGGCGGCAACGCGCCGCTGGCCGAGCTCCTGACCTCGCTGCGGGTCATCCACGGCGACACCCGCTTCGATCTGACCCACCTCACCGAGCTGTCCCGGGCGGCGCTCCAGGGCTCCGGGCTCGGCTACGCCTTCCAGTCCGGCCCCACCACCCCGCACGCCTTCGCGTACGAGCTGCCCGGCCAGCTCACCCACCCCGAGCACTACGAGACGCTGCCCGCCGAACTCGTCGGCAACAGGCGCGAGCTGCGCGTCCGCACCCGGCTCACCACGGCCCTCGTCAAGTGGGCGCTGGCCGAAGAGGCCTCGGGCCTCGACATCGACGCCTTCACCGAGTGGCTGACGAAGCGTCAGCAGCACTCCGGTGCCGAGCTGATGGAACGGGACGACATCCGCAAGGCCGCCGTCGACTTCCAGCCGCTCTGATCCCCGCCCCTCCGCCCATCCCCGCCCCTCCCGCATCACCGAAACGGAGACATCTCATGGCCACCCCGCTCATCAGCGCCGTCTGCCCCGAGTGCGAGACCGAGCTGTCCACCCCGCCGATGGTCCAGGGCGAGACGCTGGTCTGCCCCGAGTGCATGCTCACGCTGCGCGTCGAGGACGTCGAGGCCGACGGCACCCTCTCCCTTGCCATGATCGAAGTGACGCTGCGCGACTGGGGCCAGTGAGCCGCGTCGCCGGATAGGAGTCCCTCACATGAGCGGCAGCAGTATCGCCATCGTCGCGGATCGGATCGGCTGGGAGGAACGCCGGCTGATCGAGACCGCCCCGGCCTTCGGGCACCGCATCGACTGGGTCAACGACGAGTCCCTGGCGCTGGGCGCCGAGGATTCCTCGCTCAACGGTTACGACGTCGTTCTCATCCGCAGCCGGAGCTACACGCGGGGCGGCCTCCTGGCCGTCCAGGCGGAGGCCTCCGGGATCACCACCCTCAACACGGCCCACGCGATCCAGGCCTGCGAGAACAAGCTCGCCCTGCGCGCCCTGCTGCGCAAGGCCGGCGTCCCGGTCGCGGACTACCGTCTCGTCCTCTCCCGCAAGGACTTCGAGAAGACGCTGGAGGAGCTCCCGCTGCCCCTGGTGCTGAAGCCCGTCTTCGGCGGCATGGGCAAGCGGGTCACCCTCATCCGTGACACGGACACCGCCCAGTCCGTCTACGACTACGTCGAGGACCTCGGCCACGGGTTCGAACAGGCCTGTCTGGTCGAGCCGTTCCTCGACGGCGGCAGCTCCGTGCGGTGCTTCGTCGTCGGCCGCGAGCTGATCGCCGCCGCCGAGTTCACCAGCGCGGGCGAGGACTGGCGCAGCAACGCCGCCCTCGGCAACCGTCACCAGGCGATGGACCACGACCCCGAGGTCCAGAAGATCGTCGACGGTGTGGTGAACGAACTCGGCGAGGGCATCTACGGCGTCGACCTGTTCAAGACGGTCGACGGCTACGTCGTCAACGAAGTCAACCACGCTCCGGCGTTCCGGGCGATCACCTCGGCGACCGGCGTGGACATCCCCTCCGCCGTCAGCCGCTACGTGCAGGAGCTCCTCGCATGATCCGAGTCGGAATCGTCGGCGCCTCCGGGCTGGCCGGCGGCGAGCTGATCCGCCTGGTCACCCAGCATCCCGAACTGGAACTCACCTTCCTCGGCGGTTCGTCCAAGGTGGGCCGACGGCCCTCCGAGCTCCATCCGGGCCTCCGGATGGACCTCGGCCTGACGGTCGAGTCCACCGCGGACACGGACCTGTCGGACCGCTGCGACGTCGTCTTCCTGGCCACACCCGCCCCGGTGTCGGCCGCGCTGGCCGGCCGGCTGGCCGACCAGGTGCCCTGTGTCATCGACCTCAGCGGCGCCTTCCGGATCCGCACCCCGGAGCTGCACGAGCGCTGGTACCCGCAGGTCGAGCGGACGGCCGAACTGGTCGACCGGTTCGTCTACGGCGTCCCGGAACTCGTCGGCGACCAGCTCGCCGGCGCCTCCCTGATCTCGCTGCCCGGCTGCTACGCGACCGCCATCACCCTCGGCCTCGCCCCGCTGACGCTCGGGCTCGGCCTGGACCTCAAGACGGTCCTGATCGACGGCAAGAGCGGCTCCAGCGGCGGCGGTCTGTCGCTGCGCACCGCGGACCTCCACCCGCTGCGCAACGGCGCCATCGCCCCGTACGCCCCGACCGGGCACCGGCACGCGGCGGAGGTGAGCGACTTCTTCGAGCGGGCCAAGCCCGGCAAGATCGCCACCCTGTCGATGTCGGCGTACGGCGTCTCGCACGTGCGGGGGCTGCTGGCCAGTTCGTACGTCCTCACCGACGACGAGGTCGACGCCCGCGCGCTGCAACGCGCCTACCTCCGGTTCTACAAGGACAAGCAGTTCGTCCGGGTCCGCCGCAACACCGAGACCCTGATCCCGGTGCCCGACCCGCAGGCGGTCCTGGGTTCCAACTACTGCGACGTCACCGTCATGCACGACCCCGAGGGCGGGCGGATCGTCGTCCTGTCCGCGCTCGACAACATGGTCAAGGGCGCGGCCGGGCAGGGCATCCAGGCGCTGAACCTGCGCTTCGGGCTGGCCGAGGAGACGGGGCTGACGGCGCAGCCGGTGATGCCGGCATGACCGCGGCCCTGAATCACGAGACCACCGCCACCGCCACCGCCACCGCCACCGTCGTCAAGCTCGGCGGAAGCTGCCTGGACGACATGTCCGACGGCTGGTGGGACGACCTGGCCGAGCACGGCCGGTACAACCCGCTGGTCCTCGTCCACGGCTGGTCGAAGCCGCTGCGGGAGCTGAACCCCCGCTACACGGAGCCGTCCGCGATCCTCCGCGACCGCTACGGCAACCAGAGCCGGTGGACCACCCCCGAGGTGATCGCCGACATCAAGACGGTCAGCGAGGACATCGGCCGGATCGTCACCGAACGGCTCACCCGCCGCGGCATCACCGTCGAGCGCGTCATCGGCAGCGACGGCCTGGTGCAGGCCGGCGAGGCCGAGCGCTGGTGGTGGCAGGGCAAGCAGCTCGTCGAGCTGGAGAACCTGGTCGGCCCGATCACCGAGGTGACCCCGGGCCGGCTGACGAACCTCAAGCCCGGCCACTGCTACCTGGTCACCCCGCTCGCCCGCAACGCGGCCGGACAGGAGGTCAACACCGACGCCGACCGGGCCGCGGCGGCCATCGCCGGCGCCTCGGCGGCCGCGGTGCTGACCCTCGTCACCGACGTGGAGCACCTCCTGATCGACGGTGAGCCGGTCCGCCGGATCAGCGCGGACGCCGCCGCCGACTTCCGCGACCGCGGCGCCACCGGCGGCATGCGGAAGAAGCTGCGGGCCGCCGGTGAGGCCGTGGACCGCGGTGTCCTGCGAGTCGTCATCGGCAGCGCGCCCGTGAGCCGGCTGATCGCGGAGTCCACCGGCACCGTCATCACCAGGTCGTGACCGCGCGTCCCGCCCCCGACCACCGAGAGGAGCAGAACTCGTGGCGACTTCCCGGGTTCTCGTAGTCAACAACGGAACGCTCTCCCTGCCGCAGCTGCGCAAGCGCTTCGAGGACCTGGGTTCCGAGACCGACGTGGTGGACGCCGCCTCGGTCCCCGCCCGCCTGGACTCCCGCCACCAGGCGATCGTCCTGAGCGGTACCAAGGTCCGCGCCTTCGACGGCGACTACTACAAGCCGCTGATCGATCTGGTGATGGGCGCCGACGTGCCGGTCTTCGGGATCTGCGGCGGCATGCAGATCATCGCGGTCGCCAACGGCGGGGAGCTCAAGGAAGGCACGCAGCGCGTCGGCGGCTACGACGTGCGGGTCGACAAGGAGGAGGCGATCTTCTCCTACGTCAAGCCGACCGTGACGGTGTTCCACCGCCACACCCTGTACCTGCAGGCCGCGCCGGCCGGCTTCCGGTCCATCGGCCGCTCCGAGCACGCCCCCGTCGAGTTCCTCCGGTCCGACGACGGACGCATCTTCGGCTCCCAGGCCCACCTGGAGTTCCGCAGCGACGGAATGGACATCCTGCGGGGCTTCGCCGAGACGTACCGGTGACCGGTCCGACCCACTGATCACCGTCCTCTCAACGTCCTCTCAACGTCCTCTCACCGTCCTCTCACCGTCCTCCAGACCCGTGCCGCGGGGCCGTCCGCCACCCCCGCCTTCGGCCCCGCGGCACGTCCCCGACCTTGCTTCACCCCGGACAGAAGCCCACCGAATCGATTACGAGGTTCTTGGTCATGAACGCTGTGAACGGCACGTCCGCCACCGATGACCCCCGAGATCCGGCTTTCGTCGTCTCGCTCAACGGCAGCCAGGGGTCCCTCAAGGGCTGGGTCGTCGTCGACTCGCTCTACGACGGCCTGGCCATGGGCGGCACCCGGATGACCCCCGGTGTCACCCAGGAGGAGGTGGCCGGCCTCGCCCGGGACATGACGCACAAGTTCACCCTGGCCGGCCTGCCCATCGGCGGCGCCAAGGCCGGAATCGCCTCCGACGGCAGCAACCGCGAGGAGACCTTCCGTACGTTCGGCCGCACCGTCAAGCCGCTGCTGCACGGCGGCATCCACCTCGGCATCGACATGGGCGTCACGCCCGCCGACCGCGCCGTCTTCTTCGACGAGGCCGGCTACGACCCGCGCTACCGGCTCGGCGCCCCGGACATGCCGATCGACTGGCGCACCTACTACGAGCCGCTGATCGACTGCACCGGACACGGTGTCGGCGTCGCCGCGGTCACCGCCCTGGAGGCGAGCGGCCGCAAGGGACCGGCCCGGGTCGTGGTGCAGGGATTCGGCGCGGTGGGCCGCGCGGTCGCGCACTTCCTGGAGGAGCGCGGGCACACCGTCGTCGGCGTGGCCGACTTCCAGGGCACGATCAGCGCGGACCGGCTGCCGGTGGCCGAACTCGTCGCGATCACCGACGAGTTCGGGAAGATCGACCGCTCGCGGCTGCCCGGTCACGTCACCGTGTCGGACGAGCCGGACGCCTGGCTGGACGTGGACGCCGACCTGCTGATCCTCGCGGCGCAGAAGCACGCGCTGAACGCCGAGAACGCGCACCGGGTACGGGCCGGCCTGGTGGTCGAGGGCGGCAACCTCAGCTCCAGCGCCGAGGCGAAGGAGAAGACCCGGGCCGCGGGCACCATCCTCGTCCCCGGAGTGATCGCCAACATCGGCGGGGCCGCCTCGGCCGCCCTGGCCGTCACCCGGGTCGTCCCCTTCGACCTGCCGGCGGACGCCCGCAAGGCGTGGGTCTTCGACTGGGTCGGCGACCGGGTCCGCCGCAACACCCGGGATCTCCTGGAGATCGCCGCCGCGCACGCGGGCGACCCCCTGCCGACCCTGCTCACCGCCCGCCGGAAGGACCGCTCGTGACCACCGAGACCATACAGGCGCCGGTCACCGCGGAGCCGCGGATCGTGGACGGGATCGTCGTCACTGGCGAGGCGATGCCCGTCGTCGAGATCACCAGCCCCATGCCCGAGGGCCGGGAGGCCCGTGAGGCGCTCTACTACCAGCGCGGCTGGTGGCGCGAGGAGACCTTCCTCGACGACCTGCGCCGCCAGGCCAGACTCCGCCCGCACAAGCTGGCCGTGGCCGCCCGCCGCGTCAAGGAAGCCCGCACCGACACCCTCGACTACATCGAGCTGCGTCAGCTGACCGACCGGTTCGCCGGCGGTCTGGTCGAACTGGGCGTCCAGCCCGGTGACTTCGTCGCCGTCCAGCTGCCCAACCGCTGGGAGATGGTGCCGCTGCTGTACGCGTGCCTGCGCGTCGGCGCCGTCATCTGCCCGATCGACCCGACCACCCCCGAGGAGCCGCTGCGGCACCGGCTGGGCCTCACCGGGGCCCGGGTGATCGTGACGATGTCGGACTGGGAGGGCAACCCGGTCGGCGAGACGGCGAACCGGCTGCGGCAGGAACTCCCCGGCCTGGAGCACGTGGTGATCGTCGACGGCACTCCCCCGGAGGGGTGCCTCGACTTCCGCGACCACTTCATCGACCCGGTCTGGGAGGACGTGCACACGGACCTCTCGGCGCGCGAGCGCGGCCCCGACGAGCCGTTCGTGGTGCTCTTCACCTCCGGCACCACCGGCGAGTCGAAGGGGGTGCTGCACAGCCAGAACACGGTCCACTCGGCCATCCGCGGCTACGTCGACACCTTCCTCCTCGACGACCACCTGGTCGCCGCCGTGACCACCCCGCTCGTCCACTACTCCGGCTTCGGCCAGGGCATTCTCTCCAGCGTCATGCTGGGCGGCACGATCGCCTTCCAGGACCGCCGGAAGAACGACATCCTGCTCGACCTCGTACAGAAGTACGGGGCGACCCTGCTGTACGGTCCGCCTCCGACGCTCCACGACATCGCCCGGTCGCAGCGGGCCGAACCCCGCGACGTGCACACGCTGCGGCACGTCGTCACCGGCTCGGCGCAGGTCCTCCAGCCGCTGGTGGACGACCTCCGGGAGATGCTCGGCGCCCGTACGTACTCGCTGTGGGGCATGTCCGAGAACGGCCCGGTCACCATCACCAAGCTGGACTACAACCAGGACTGGGCGGCGCACAGCAACGGCCGGCCGATCGACGCGATGGAGATCCGGATCGACAAGTGCATCAACCCGACCGAGCGGGGCCCCGTCGGCCGGCTCCGGGTCCGCGGCGCGTCCCAGGCGCTCGGCTACTACAAGCGGGACGCGGAGTACGACGCGCTGCTCCTGGACGACGGCTGGTTCGACACCGGTGACGTGGCCCGCGACGACGGCCGCGGCGGCATCCGCATCCTGTGCCGGGCGAGCGACGCCATCAAGCGGGACGGCATGGTCGTGCCCCTGGCCGAGATCGAGTCGATGGTCAACCGGCACCCGAAGGTCGCCGAGACCACCCTCGTCGGCCCCACGGGCCGGGTCGAGGACCCGATCCTGGCGGTCGTCGTTCCCTCCGGCGACGAGCGTCCGACGCTGGAGGAGCTGCGGTCCCACCTCCTTGAGACGGACCTCGACGAGCGGTTCCTGCCGGACCGCCTGGAGGTCATCGAGGCCCTGCCCAAGACCCTCACCGGCAAGGTCCGGAAGAAGGTCCTCCGCGAGCTGTACGGCGAGGCGTGAGCGCCGTGTCCGAAGCCAGTCGGGTCACCATGTCGGCGACGCTCGCCGCCGACGAGGCCATCGCCCGCCGCCGCGCGGCCGGCGAGTCCGTCCTCTCCATGGCGAGCGGCGAGATCGGACTGCCGGTCCACCCGGGCCTGCGGGAGCGGCTCGCCGCGGCCGCGGGGCTCGGTTCGTACGGTCCGGTCGCCGGCAGCCCGGAGCTCCGCGAGGCCGCCGCCGGCTACTGGAGCCGGCGCGGTCTCGCCACCACCCCGGACCAGGTCGTGTGCGGACCCGGGAGCAAGCCGATGCTCTTCGGCCTGCTCCTGGCGGTCGGCGGCGATGTCGTCATCCCGCTGCCCAGCTGGGTCAGTTACGCGGCGCAGGCCGGTCTCATCGGCGTTCGCCACTTCCCCGTCCCGACCCTGCCGGGCCAGGGCGGGGTGCCCGACCCCGACCTGCTGCGCGAGACGGTCACCGCCGCCCGCGCCGCCGGCCACGATCCGCGCTCCGTCATCGTCACCCTGCCGGACAACCCGACCGGGACGATCGCCGCTCCCGAGACCGTGCGGCGGTTCGCGGAGGCGGCCCGGGAGCTGGACCTCGTCGTCATCTCCGACGAGATCTACTGCGACCTCGTGTACGACCCGGCGGCGACCCCCGCCGTCTCCCCGGCGGTCTTCGCGCCCGAGCGGACCGTCGTCACCACCGGCCTCACCAAGAACCTGGCCATCGGCGGCTGGCGGACCGGGGTGGCCCGGCTGCCGGCCGGCGCGACCGGGCAGCGGCTGGGGGAGCGGCTGGTGGGGGTGGCCAGCCAGATCTGGTCCAGCCCCGCCGCTCCCGTGCAGGCCGCCGCCGCGTACGCGTTCGCCGAGCCCGACGAGATCGTGGAGCACATCGCCGCGAGCCGCCGCCTCCACGAGCGGGTGGCCCACGCGATGGCCGAGCGGTTCGCCGCCGCGGGCGCCGTGCTGGAGCCGGTCGTGGCGACCTGCTACCTGTACCCGGACTTCGAGCCGCTCCGCGCCCATCTGGCCGAGGTCCACGGCGTACGGACCGGAGCCGGACTCGCCGGGCTGCTCGTCGAGCGGTACGGCGTGGGGCTGCTGCCCGCCAGCGCCTTCGGCGAGCCGGAGGAGTCGCTGCGGCTGCGTGTGGCCACCAGCCGGCTGTACGGCGACACCGAGGAGCGGTGCCAGGCGGCTCTGCGCGCCGACGATCCGCTCGCGCTCGACTGGGTCCGTGCCTCCCTCGACCGGGTCGAGGAGGTCCTGGCGGACCTCACGGCGGGCGCGGCCGTACCGATCGCCGTCTGAACTCCCCGTCCGGCCTCCCCCGTTCGGCTTGTTCGTCCAGCTTCCCTCTCCCCGTCCAGCTTCCCTCTCCCCGTTCCGGATGCCGGCCCCCGGCCGGCGCCCGGAACCCTTCCCCCGGCGGCCCCGCCGCCGCACCGGCCTAGGAGGGCCGACTCCCATGTCCATCTCCATGCTGTTCGAAGCCGTATACAAGGGCGAGCGGTACGCGGGGTTCGAGAAGCCCGCCGCCGGTGAGCCGCTGACGCTCTACCCGGTCGCCGACGGCCGGCTCCGGGACGAGTTCGCCGCCGCCGCCTCCCCGGAGGACGTCGTCGCCTCCGTCACCGGTGAGGGCGGGGAGATCACCGTCGCCGCCGACGACCCCGAGCTGCGCTTCCTGCCGCCGCTGCTCCCCGGTTCCGGGAACGCGCTGCTGAGCGGCTTCATGCGCACCCACAAGTCCAAGTACGAGGACGAGCCCACCGACGAGACCGAGTTCGTCGCCCCCAACTGGTTCTTCAAGGGCTTCGGTTCCTGGATCCGGATGCCCGAGGAGACCCTCGTCGTCCCGGAGAAGGCCGTCGCGCTGATCGAGGAACCCGAGGTGGCCCTCGTGTACGTCAACGACGACGACGGCGACCCGCACTATGTCGGTTACACCTTCGGCAACGACCTGTGCGACATCGGTCTGCACCGGCTGAACCCGGGCTGGAACCCGTACTGCAAGCTCAGCGACACGTCCCTGTCGCCCTTCGTCTTCCTCGGCACCCCGCCGACCACCGTCACCGGCCGCGTCACCATCGAGCGCGACGGCGTGTCCGCCTGGGAGGGCAACTTCGACTGCGGTGAGAGCGCCCTGTACTTCAAGGTCCGGGACATGATGGACCACCTCTTCACCTACCCGGCGATCCGCCGCCCCGGGATGGTCAACTACGTCCTTCTCGGCGCCGACGAGGCCAGCTTCCACGACGGCTTCCGCATCGCCGACGGCGACCGCGTGGTCATCGACGTCAAGAGCCACGGCGTGAGCTTCGCCAACTCCATCAGCTTCGGCAGGGAGGCCGACCGTGCCGCCAAGGCCGCGGCCTGACGGACCACGGCAGGCCTGGCGCCGAGCGATCCGGGCCCCCCGCACGGGGGGCCCGTTCTCCGCCCCACCGACCCCCGGCCCGACGCCGGCAAGGAGGACGAGCCATGAGCACCGCCCAGGAGGAACCCTTCGATCTGCTGGTACGCCGGATGACCTGGGAAGCCGACGACGTCCTGTCCGTCGAACTGGTGAGCCCCGACGGGAAGCCGCTCCCGGACTGGGCGCCGGGCGCGCACATCGACCTGTACGCCGGCGACCAGGTCCGGCAGTACAGCCTCTGCGGTGATCCCGCGGACACCACGTCCTACCGCGTCGCGGTCCTCAAGTCACCCGAATCCCGCGGCGGTTCCTCCTTCGTCCACAGCGAGCTCCGGCCCGGCGCGACCCTCACCGTGCGAGGCCCCCGCAACCACTTCGCGCTCGCCGACGCCGACGCGTACGTCTTCGTCGCCGGCGGCATCGGCGTCACCCCGCTGCTCACCCAGGCCCGCGAGGCCGGCGCGCGCGGCAAGCCCTGGCAGCTCTGGTACGCCGGCCGGTCCCGCTCCACGATGGCCTTCGGCGAGGAACTCGCCGCTCTCGCCGCGCACGGCGGCACCGTGGAACTGCGCCCCAAGGACGAGACCGGCCGCATGGACCTCCGGCACATCCTCGGGCGGCTCCCGGACGGCGCCCACGTCTACTGCTGTGGCCCGCAGGCGCTGATGGACGGCGCCCTGGAGGTCTGCGCGGAGCTGGGGATCGCCGACCGGCTGCACGTCGAGCGCTTCGCCGCCGGCGTTGCCGCACCGGCCCCCGAGGGCGGTGAGACCTCCTTCGAGGTCGAGTGCGTCCGCTCCGGGCGGACCGTCACCGTCGGCCCCGACGAGTCGATCGTCGACGTCCTGGACGACGCCGGCATCCATGTGGACGCCTCCTGCCGCGAGGGCGTCTGCGGCACGTGCGAGATCGGTGTCCTCGACGGAGTCGTGGACCACCGGGACTTCCTGCTCAGCCCGGCGGAGCAGGAGGCCGGCGACGTGATGATGATCTGCGTCTCGCGGTGCGCCTCGAAGCGCCTGGTCCTGGACGTCTGAGGCCTCCGTCCGCCTCCGTCCCGCCCGCCTTCGCCCGGCCCCGCCCCCACCCGTACGGCCTCATCCGCACCAGCATGCTCCCCCACTCGTACGGCCTCACCCGCACCAGCACGGTTCCACCCCCTCACCAGCACCCCTCCCCTGCGCATCCACCCAAGGAGAGAGCCCTGTGAGTATCGACAGCCCTGCCAGACCGGAGACCGCCGCGTCAGCCGGTACGGCGAACGACCCCGCAAGACGCACCGCGGCCGGTGCCGCCACGACCGACGGCGGACGGCCCGAGGAGCGGACCGTACGCCGCAAGGGTCAGCTCCCCACGCTGACAGGCCTGCGGTTCCCGGTCGCCCTGCTGGTGTTCCTCTTCCACGCCGTCCTGCCCTTCACCAGCATCCGGATCTTCGCCGACTCCGGCGTGGAGCGCGGCATCTACGGCTCGCTCAGCATGGTCGCGGGCCTCGTCATGCCGTTCTGGTTCATGCTGAGCGGCTTCATCCTGGTCTGGTCCGCCCGGCAGGGTGACACGGCCAAGGCGTTCTGGCGCCGCCGCTACGCCAAGATCGTCCCGCCGTACCTCGTGGCGTGGCTCGTCGCCCTGGTGCTCGTCGACGGGGTCGACGGTGAGCCCACCACCCCGCTCCAGGGCTTCCTCAGCTTCTTCATGCTGCAGTCCTGGGTGCCGGACATCCCCACCAACTTCGCCGTCAACAACGTCAGTTGGTCGCTCTCGGCCGAGGCTTTCTTCTACCTCTCCTTCCCGGCCCTGTTCCTGGTACTGAAGCGGATTCCCGCGCACCGGCTCAAGTACTGGATCGGCGGCATCATCGCCGCCATCGCCGTGACCCCGCTGATCACGTACGCGATCATTCCCGTCGGCACCGAGGTCGTCCCCAACGAGCCCGGCCAGTCCGCCAACTACTTCTGGTTCGCGTACGTCCTGCCCGCCGGCCGGCTCCTCGACTTCGCGCTCGGGATGTTCGTCGGCCGCGCCGTCCTCCTCGGCCGCTGGCGCAACATCGGCATGGTCTGGTCGGGCCTGCTGCTCGCCGTCGCCTACGTCGTCGGTCTGTACGTGCCGTGGCTGTGGGGCCTCCGCCTGATCTGTGTCGTCCCGGCCGCCATGATGATCGCCGCCGGCGCCATCGCCGACAACGAGGACCGGTTCACGATCTTCCGCAACCGGGCGATGACCTGGCTCGGGGAGATCTCCTTCGCCTTCTACCTGGTCCACTTCACGGTCCTGGAGTACACCCGCCGCCTGCTCGGCGATCCGCTCTTCGACACCCCGGCGGCGGTGGGGATCGTCGTCGGCGAGGCCGTCGTCGCCGTCCTCCTCGCCTGGGCGCTGTACTCCTGGGTGGAGGTCCCGCTCACCCGCCGCCTGGGGCGTTCCCGCAAGGACCGGGAAGCCGCCGAGGCGGCGAAGGCGGCGAAGGCCGCGGCGGCGGTGGCGGCCGCGAAGGTCGCCGCGTCGCGGGCGGCCGCGGAGACCGCGGGGGCGTCCGCCGAGACCACGCGGGCGCTCGCGGGGGCCGACGAGGGGAAGGGGCTGTGAGCACCGGCTGAGGAGAGCATCGTGACGATCCGTGAATTCAAGATGCCCGATGTGGGCGAGGGCCTGACCGAGGCCGAGATCCTCAGTTGGTACGTCAAGCCGGGTGACACGGTCACCGATGGCCAGGTCGTGTGTGAGGTGGAGACGGCGAAGGCGGCTGTCGAGCTGCCGATCCCGTTCGACGGGACGGTGCACGAGCTGCGTTTTCCCGAGGGGACGACGGTCGACGTCGGTGAGGTCATCATCTCGGTGAACGTGGGTGGTGACGCCCCGGCCGGGCCCGCCGCGCCGGCCGCCGAGACTCCGGCCGCACCCGCGCCGTCCGAGCCCCCCGTACGGGAGCCGGTCCTGGTGGGGTACGGCGTCACCGAGGGGCCGACACGCCGCCGCCCGCGCCGGCAAGAGGCCGCCGTCACCGGCGTGGGGGAGGGGGAGCCGGAGGTCGGGACGACCTGGTCGGCTCGTCCGCTGGCCAAGCCTCCGGTCCGTAAGCTCGCGAAGGACCTGGATGTCGATCTGGCGTCGGTCACTCCGACCGGCCCGGAGGGTGTCATCACCCGTGACGATGTGCACCGCGCGGTGGCCCCCGCCGCTCCCGCCACCGTGGTTCCGGTTCCGGTTCCGGTCTCGGTGGGCGCGCGGGAGACGCGTGTTCCGATCAAGGGGGTGCGGAAGGCGACGGCGGCGGCGATGGTCGGTTCGGCTTTCACGGCGCCGCATGTCACCGAGTTCGTGACGTTCGACATCACGCGGACGATGAAGCTGGTCGAGGAGCTCAAGTCCGGCACGGACATGGCGGGTCTGCGGGTCAATCCGCTGTTGTTGATCGCGAAGGCGGTCCTGGTCGCGGTGAAGCGCAACCCGGACATCAACGCGGCCTGGGACGAGGCGGCTCAGGAGATCGTGCGCAAGCACTATGTGAACCTGGGCATCGCCGCGGCGACCCCGCGGGGTCTGATCGTCCCGAACATCAAGGACGCGCACACGCAGGCTCTGCCGGAGCTGTCGCGCTCGCTGAGCGAGCTGGTCGCGACGGCCCGTGAGGGCAAGACCACCCCGGCGGCGATGCAGGGCGGCACCTTCACCATCACCAACGTCGGCGTCTTCGGCGTCGACACCGGTACGCCCATTCTGAACCCGGGCGAGTCCGCGATCCTCGCGGTCGGTGCGATCAAGCTCCAGCCCTGGGTCCACAAGGGCAAGGTGAAGCCGCGCCAGGTCACCACCCTCGCGCTGTCCTTCGACCACCGCCTCGTCGACGGCGAACTCGGCTCCCGGTTCCTCGCCGACATCGCCGCGATCCTGGAACAGCCCAAGCGACTCGTCACCTGGGGCTGAGAGCCCTCCGTCGACAGGCCGGCGGCGCGCGTACCCACGGGCGGTCACGTACTCACGGGCAGGGGGGATCCGCCCGACGAGGCCGTGGCCGCCCGTGGAGTCCGTCCCGGCCTCGCCGGCGGCGCGGGCGCCCCAGAGAGAAGCCGACAGAAAGGGAAAGTGCCATGTCCGTCCACACGCTCGCGGTCCTGGTCGAGAACAAGCCGGGCGTCCTCGCCCGCACCACGTCCCTCCTCGCGCGCCGGGGCTTCGCCCTCGACTCCGTCTCCGAGGGAACGACGCGGGATCCCGCCGTCTCCCGCGTCACGATCACGGTGGACGCGGAGGTCCGCCCGCCGGCTCAGGTCAGGCGGCAGATCGGCGAGCTCGTCGACGTTCTGAAGGTCGTCGAGGTCGGGCCGGGTGCCGCGATCCGCCGCGGACCGGTCCTGGTGAAGGTCCGCGCCTGCCACGACACCCGCTCCCACGTCATCGAGATCGTCCGGCGCTTCCGCGCCCGGATCGTGGACGTCTCGCCCGAGACGGTCACCATCGAGGCCACCGGGACCCGCGACACACGCGACGCGCTGCTCACGATGCTCGGTCCGTTCGGCATCACCGCACTCGTCCGGTCGCGCACCGCCGCCACCGGCCGCGGCTCCGCGACACCGCGCGCCCTCCCGAACTCCTCCCCCTCCTCGTCCCCTTCGCCCGTTCGCTTACCGATCCAAGGAGAACCCCCGTGGCCGAGCCGTTCCACGACGACAACGCCGACCCGTCCGTCACGCGGGGCCGCACGGCCGCGGTGACCGGTCACGGCGGCCAGGGCCACGCGGGCGCCACGGACGAGTTCCGGGCGGCCCGCGACTTCCTCCTCGCCCGGCGCGGCGACTACCGGGCCGCGTACGAGGACTTCGCCTGGCCCCGGCCCGAGTACTTCAACTGGGCGCTCGACTGGTTCGACGTGATCGCCGAGGGCAACGAGCGCACCGCCCTCTACATCGTGGAGGAGGACGGCCGGGAGTCGCGGCACTCCTTCGCGGGCCTCTCCGCCCGTTCCTCGCGGCTCGCGGGCTGGCTACGGGCGCAGGGTGTCGGGGCGGGCGACCGGATCCTCGTCATGCTCGGCAACCAGGTGGAGCTGTGGGAGACGGCCCTCGCGGCGATGAAGCTGGGAGCCGTCCTCACTCCGGCGACGCCGCAGCTCGGTCCGGTGGACCTGCGGGACCGGATCGAGCGGGCCCGGGTGGGACACGTCGTCGTCCGGGCGGCGGACCGGGCGAAGTTCGACGAGGTGCCGGGCTCCTACACGCGCGTCCTGGTCGGCGGCACCCGCGCGGACGCGGCCGCGGGCTGGCTGCCGTACGAGCGCTTCGAGGCGTACGAGGGCGGGTTCGAGCCCGACGGTCCGACCCGCGCGGACGACCTGCTGATGCTCTACTTCACCTCCGGGACGACCTCGGCGCCGAAACTGGTGGAGCACTCCCATGTCTCGTATCCCGTCGGGCACTTGTCGACGATGTACTGGATCGGGCTGCGCCCCGGCGACGTGCATCTGAACATCTCCTCGCCGGGCTGGGCCAAGCACGCCTGGTCCAGTCTCTTCGCGCCGTGGAACGCCGAGGCGACCGTGTTCGTGTTCGACTACGAGCGGTTCGACGCGGCCCGGCTGATGTTCGAGATGGACCGGGTGGGGGTCACCTCCTTCTGCGCCCCGCCCACCGTGTGGCGGATGCTCATCCAGTCCGACCTCGGCCGGCTGCGGACGCCGCCGCGGGAGGCGGTGGGGGCCGGGGAGCCGCTCAATCCCGAGGTGATCGAGCGGGTCCGGGACGCCTGGGGGGTGACCGTCCGGGACGGCTTCGGGCAGACCGAGATGAGCCTGGCCATCGGCAACTTCCCCGGCATGGAGCCCGTTCCCGGTTCCATGGGGCATCCCGCGCCCGGCTTCACGGTGACGCTGATCGATCCGTCGGGCGCGCCGGCCGACGAGGGCGAGATCTGTCTCGAACTGTCGCGTCCGGACCGCCCGGTGGGCCTGACGAGCGGCTACCACGGCGACTGGGAGCGCACGGGCGAGGCCATGGCGGGCGGCCTCTACCGCACGGGCGACATCGGCCGCCGTGACGCGGACGGCCGGATCACCTATGTCGGCCGGTCGGACGACGTCTTCAAGGCGTCCGACTACAAGATCAGCCCGTTCGAGCTGGAGAGCGTGCTCCTGGAGCACGAGGCGGTCGCGGAGGCGGCCGTCGTCCCGGCGCCCGACCCGCTGAGGCTCGCCGTCCCCAAGGCGTACGTGGTCCTGGCCGACGGCTTCGAGCCGGGTCCGGAGACGGCCGGGAGGCTCTTCGCGTACGCGCGAAAGACGCTGGCCCCGTACAAGCGGATCCGGCGCATCGAGTTCGCCCCGCTGCCGAAGACGGTGTCCGGCAAGATCCGCCGCGTCGAGCTGCGGTCGGCGAGCACCGCCGGTTCCCCGGCGGAGTACCGCGACAGCGACTTCCGCTGACCGTGGGCGGGCCGCCAAGGCCAGGCGGGCGCGAGTCGGCTCCCGGAAGCCGGAGCGGGTTTGGCAAGTTGCCAAACCCGCTCCTGGGTGCCGCGCCCCGCGGAGAAAACCGAACGATAGATATGTAATCTCGCGATAAGCGAGTCGCGAGACCCGAGATCCGAGATCCGGCGTAGTCCCGAGATCCGAGATCCGGCGAAGTTCCGAGATCCGAGATCCGAGTTCCCTCTGCCCCCGATCCCTCTCAAGGACGGTCAAGACATGTCAGCGGACACCCTTTCCGTGCCGGAAGCCTCCGAGGTCCCGTTCATCAACGTCATCGACCCCGAGTTCCGTTTCGACCTGCCCGAGGTCGTCCGGGCCCAGGCCGCGGGATGGTACGCCGAGACTCCGCTCGGCATGCTCGTCCTGCGTCACGCGGAGGCCGCGGAGCTGGTCAGGGACAACCGGCTGACCCACAACGGCACCGGCTTCATGGAGCAGAACGGCATCAGCGGCGGCCCCGTCTACGACTGGTTCGTCAACGGCCTGGTGAACCGGGACGGCGACAGCCACCGCCGGCTCCGGGGTCTCGTCGGCCGCGCGTTCACCCCGCGCATGCTGGAGAACCTGCGCCCGGTCATCAAGCAGGCGGCCGAGCGCCTCGCCGACGAGATCGCCGCCAAGGGCGAGGTCGACTTCTTCGAGGCCTTCGCCGACGCGCTGCCGCTGACCGTCATGTCCGAACTGCTCGGCGTGCCGGCCGAGGACTACCCGCGCTTCAGCACCTGGAGTTCGGAGATCGGCCTGGTCTTCAGCCTCGCGCTCGGCGGCGACATCCCGGCGCGTGTCGAGGCCGCCGTCGTCGGCCTGTACGACTACGTGGACACCCTCATGGCCAAGAAGGCCGAGGCGCCCACCGGGGATCTCGTCTCCGCCCTCGTCACCGCCCAGAAGGAGGACGTCGACGGGGCCCGGGTCAGCCTGGAGGAACTGCGCAACCTCGTCGTCACCATGGTGTTCGCCGCGCACGACACGACGCGCCTCCAGCTGGCCAACGCGATGGTCACCTTCTCCGAGCATCCCGACCAGTGGGCCCTGCTCCGTGAGAACCCGGAGCTCGCCCCGCGGGCGGTCGAGGAGGTCATGCGCTGGCGCCCCTCGTCCAATGCCGTCTACCGGTACGCGGCCGAGGACTTCGAGTTCCGCGGGCGGAAGATACCCGAGGGCACGATGTTCATGATCGGCGTGCAGGCGGTGCACCGCGACCCGCTCGCCTACCCCGGCGGTGACGTCTTCGACATCACGGCGGACCGCGCGACGGCCGTGATGCAGTTCGGCGGCGGCCCGCACTACTGCCTGGGCGCCCCCCTCGCCCGGATGGAGATCACCGAGGCGCTGCCCGCGCTCGCCCGCCGCCTCGGTGCCCCGAACGTCGTCGGTGAGGTCACCTGGCGCCCGGCGATCGGCATCACCGGCCCCAACGAACTTCAGCTGAGCTTCGGCTGATGACCCGTCACGGCTGCCTCGGGCACGGCCCGGACCGCCGCCGCGCGGAGCCCCCGACCGCGCGGCGGCGCCCCGTCCGCCGTACCCGAGCCCCCCACCGGAAAAGAACGACCATGAAGAAGACCATGGAGGTCTTGTGACCACGTCGACACCAGCCAAGAAGGCGGGACTCGTCCTGTTCTTGCTGGCCTTCTCCCAGTTCATCATCAGCGTCGACCTCAACATCGTCTACGTCGCGCTGCCCGACATCGGCACCGCCCTCGGCTTCTCGGCCCAGTCCCTGCAATGGGTCGTCTCCGCCTACGCGGTGGCCTTCGGCGGGCTGCTGCTCTTCGGCGGCCGCGCGGTCGACCGCATCGGTGCCCGCCGGCTCTTCATGACCGGCCTCGCGTTCTACGGGGTCTCCTCGCTGGTCGGCGGCCTCGCCACCACGCAGGCCGTCCTCATCGGCGCGCGTCTCTTCCAGGGCGTCGGCGGCGCGCTGCTCTTCCCCGCGGTGCTCGCCCTGATCGCCACCTCCTTCGAGGGCGCCCAGCGCAACAAGGCGTTCGCCGCCTGGGGTGCCGCCGGCTCGCTCGGCCTCGCGGCGGGAGCGCTTCTCGGCGGTGTGCTGACGGACCTGGCCTCGTGGCGCTGGATCTTCTTCGTCAACATCCCGCTGGCGCTCATCGCCCTGCTGCCGGCCCCGTCGGCGATCCGCCCGGACGGCCCGGCGAACCTCTCCAAGGGCTTCGACATCCCGGCCGCGCTGCTCTCCACGGTCGGTGTCTCCGCGATCGTCACCGGCCTGGTGACGGGACCCGACGAGGGCTGGGCCGCCCCGCTCACCCTCGGCTCCCTGGCCCTCGGTGTCGTCCTCCTCCTCGCCTTCTTCGTGACCGAGGCGAAGACCGCCAACCCGCTCATGCCGCTCCGGCTCCTGAAGAACCGGCCGCTGGTCGTCGCCATGGCGGTGCTCTTCGTCTTCCAGACGGCGCTGGCCGGCGCGTACTACAGCTTCACCACCTACGTGCAGCCGGTCCTCGGCTACACCGCGATCCAGGCGGGCCTCGCGTTCCTGCCGCTCACGCTGGTCTCGATCATCGGCTCGGGCAAGCTCGCGCCGAAGTTCATGGAGCGGTACGGCATGCGCGCCACGCTGTCGACCGGCATGGTCGTCAACGGCATCGGCATCGCGGCGACCATCCTCGGCATGTCGGTCGGCGGCTCCTTCTACGCCCTGCTGCCCGGCTCCGTCATCTGGGGTATCGGCGGCGGTCTCGTCTTCGTCTCCGTCTTCGCCTCCGCCAGCTCCGGCGTCGGCGCGGAGGAGCAGGGCGTGGCGAGCGCGATGGCCTCGACGGCGCAGCAGGTCGGTGGCGCGGTGGGCCTCGCGTTCCTGGTCGCGATCGCCAACTCCACCTTCTCCGGCACCTACGCGGAGGCGGCGAAGGCGGACATCGTGTCGGGCCTGCACCTGGCCGGCTACGTCGGCGCCGGCCTCCTGGTCCTGGGCGGCATCCTCGCCCTGGCCATGAAGAAGAACGCGCCGTCGGCCGAGGTCAAGGTCGAGGCGAGCGACATCAGCGACATCGGTGACCTCAGCGGGATCTCCGAGAAGTCCCCGCAGCATGTGAGCGGCTGAGCGGAGCCGCCCCGTGCGTCGCAGACGGCGCCATGCTCCTGTCCTTCCGGAGCGTGGCGCCGTCCGTCGTTCCCGCCGGAAAACGGCGGGGGCGTCCCTCCCCTGGGAAGGACGCCCCCGCCGTTCGCCGCTGTCTCAGTGGGGAACGGGGCAGCCGTCCGGCCCGCACACATGGGCGTCGTCCGCGCCCTCGACGGCCTGGAGGGGAGAGCGGTCGCCCCAGGCCTGGGTGAGGGCCCGGGTGAAGGCCTCGGTGGACTGGGCGCCGGAGACGCCGTACTGCCGGTCGAAGACGAAGAACGGGACTCCCGCGACCCCGAGTTGGGCGCCCTCGCGCTCGTCCGCGCGGACGTCGTCGGCGTAGGCGTCGGGGGCGGCGAGCACCTTCCTGGCGGCATCGGCGTCGAGCCCGACCTCGGCGGCGAGCGCGACGAGCCGCTCGTCGTCGGCGAAGAGGGAGCCCTCCTCGCCGAAGTTGGCCCGGTAGAGCGCCTTGACGAGCTCGTGCTGCTTGCCGCGGGCCTTGGCGAAGTGCAGCAGCCGGTGGATGTGGAAGGTGCTTCCGTGGTCCCGCCCGGCGACGTACGGCAGCCCCTCGCCCGCGGACTGGGCGGTGAGGTTCCGCTCGTTGGCGAGCGCCTGCGCCTCGGTCCAGCCCTTCCCCTTCATGAGCACCTTGATGATGGGCTCCACGTCGCCCTTGGCGCGACCGGGCTCCAGCTCGTACGACTTGTGCTCCACTTCGACGGCTCCCCGGTGCGGGAAGGCGGCCAGCGCCTTCTCGAACCGGGCCTGAGCGACGTAGCACCAGGGGCAGGTGATGTCCGACCAGATCTCTACCTTCACGGTGGTGGCCTTTCTGCGGGATCGATGAACAGCGAACAACGGACAACGAACAGCGAGCGGCGAACGGGGAGACGGCGAAGGGCCGGCTACGGGCCGCTCTGCCGAGTGAAACGGGGAGAACCGCCGCATCCTTCCGGTCCGCGCCCCCGAGTTTCCGGAGATCGGGGCGCGTCGGGGACCCGCCCGGACGCGCGTGAGCGCGCCGCCGGGGCGGCAGCCGGGGTCATGGTCCCGAAAGAGCCTCAAAGGGGGAGGATTCCGGCCGGTGTCAGCCGGTTGTGCACAGGCTCTGGGTTCCTGGAACGACGACAAGTAAAGTAACGGTCGTTCTTTTCGTTTATCGAGGGAGGGCCGGGCACCCATGCCGGGACCGAAGCAGGAGCGAGCACAGAAGACGCGCGAGGAGATCCTGCGCGCCGCTGCCGAGGTGTTCGACGAGCGGGGCTATCACGGTGCCGGGATGCGGGAGATCATGAAGCGCGCCGGTGTGACGCTCGGCGCCGTGTACTTCCACTTCCCCAACAAAGAGGCACTGGCCCAGGCCGTCATGCACGAGCAGCCGGCCACCATCGTGCCTTCCCTGAGATCGGAGGGGCTGCAGCGGCTGGTGGACATCACCCTCGTGTGGTCGCACAAGCTGCAGTCCGATCCGTTGCTGCGCGCGGGCGTCCGGCTCACCAGCGAACAGACCGGCTACGGCTTCGACGATGTCACCCCCTACCGCCAGTGGGCCCAGATCATGGAGGAGTGCCTGGTCGACGGCCTCGCGGCGGGTGATGTGCGGACGGACACGGACGTCCACGCGCTCGCCGAGTTCCTCGTGGCCGCGTGCACGGGACTGCAGGCGTACTCCCTCCTGGCGAGTGGCCGTGACGACCTGCCCGAGCGGGCGCGGACCATGTGGCGGCTGATCATGCCGGCCATCGCCACGCCCCACGCCGCCGCCGGCATCGACGTGAGCGAGGAGAGGGAGGCCGCCGTCAACGGCCTGACAGCGGGCTCCGGCCGCTGACGCACCAGCCATGAACGTTCCATCTGCCTGAACGAACTTCGGACAAGGACGGACCATGCATCAGCGCTTAGACCGGCTGCGCCTCGTGGCGCTCAACATCGACGGCGTGCTGCTCAACGACACGTTCAGCCCCGTCATCGGCGCCTTCGTCACCAGCCGAGGGGGTGTGTACGACGCCGAGACCGAGCGCCGCATCCTCTCCCAGCCGCGCCGGATCGCGGGCGGCGAGATGGCCCGGGCGGCCGGTCTCGACGTGACGGGCGAACAGGCCCTGGAGATCTACTTCGCCGAGCGGGACCGCTACGTCGCCGAGCACCCGATCCGGCCGTTGCCCGGTGCCGCCGAACTCATCGCCCGCGTACGGGACCTGGGGCTCGCGGTGGTCTGCTACGGCGGCCTGAGCCGGCCGCACTTCGACACCCATCTGGGAGCCTGGGCCCACCTGTTCGACGGACCCGGCTACGTCTGCACGGACTCCTTCCGGCCCGGCATCAAGGAGATCGCCGGGGACGTCTTCGGACTCGGCCTCGACCAGGTGCTGTTCGTCGACGACGTCGCCCGGGTCGCCGAGGCGGCCAAGGCCCTCGACGTGCCGTTCATCGGCCACCCCAGCAGTTTCCAGCGCGCCTTCATGGAGGAGCTGGGGGTGCGGCACCTCGTCGACTCGCTGGACGCGATCGACGAGGAGCTGCTGCGGACACTCGACGCCCAGGCCGCCGCGGGCGGGGTCTGGCGGACGGCACCCGTGAGCTGACCCGCGTACGCCTGTGACCGAGCCGAGTGGATTCGAGAGGAACGCGCGATGAGTGTCCCCACGACGAGTACGACGAGTACCCCCACGACGAGTACCCCGACGACGAACGGCGACCGCGGGATGCTGGCCGGCAAGACGATCATGATCACCGGTGCGTCGAGCGGCATCGGAGCGGCGGCGGCGCGGCTGTTCGCCGCCGAAGGGGCGGCCGTGGTCGTCATGGCGCGCCGGGAGAGGGAGATCGGGAAGCTGGCCGAGGAGATAGCCGGGGCCGGCGGAAAGGCGCTCGCGGTCGCCGGGGACGTGACGGTCCCGGCGGACGTCCGCCGGGTGGCCGACGCCGCCGTGCGGACGTACGGCCGGCTCGACGGCGGCTTCAACAACGCCGGCTGGGCCACGGCGGGCACCCCGCTGCACGAGACCGACGACGCCGTCTTCGACCAGGTCATGGACGTGAACGTGCGCGGTGTCTGGAACTGCATGAAGGCCCAGATAGGCGTCATGCTGGCCGACGGCCGAGGCGGAGCCGTCGTCAACACCTCAAGCTGCGCGGGCGTGGTCGCGACCGGCGCCACGGCGTCGTACATCGCGGCGAAACACGCGGTGATCGGCCTGACGAAGGCGGGCGGCGACGAGTACGGGCAGCGCGGGATCCGGGTGAACGCCCTCGTGGTGGGGAGTACCCGGACGGAACTCATGGAGCAGGTCCTGACCGACACGCCCTCCCTTGAGGAGAGCTTCGTCGCCCGTTCCCTGCAGAAGCGGATGGCCGAGCCGGTGGAGGTGGCGCAGGCGGCGGCGTGGCTCCTCAGCGACCGTGCCTCGTTCGTGACCGGCGCGGCCGTGCCGGTCGACGGCGGGTGGACGGCGGCCTGAAGCACGGCCGCCGTCCCCGGACCGCCGAGGCGTGCGGCGGTCCGGGGACGGCGGCGGCGGCCGCGCGTCAGGCGCGGACCAGCGGGGTGTCCACCAGGTGCTCGGCCAGGAACCACGCCTGCCGCTCGCCGGTCCGGATCACCTGGGAGACCAGCAGGTCGTTGGTGCCGTCGTCACCGCTCGCGGCGGCCCGGGCGGCCGCGTCGTGGGCGTCGATCAGGATGGTCTCGTGGGCCGCGAGCAGCCGGGACAGCATCGCCGGCACCTCCTCCACACCGTCCGGGGGGCGCGGGATCGAGGTGAGCTCGGCGACGTGCCGGGAGTCGCCGACCGCGACGCCGCCCAGCGACTGGACGCGCTCGGCCAGCGCGTCGACGATCTCCAGCTGCTCGCCCGCGTGCCGGTCCAGGACCAGGTGCAGCTGGTAGAAGGTCGCGCCGCGCATCAGCCAGTGGTGCTTCTTGTAGAGGCCGTGCAGGATCTGCGTGTCCGCGAGGACCCGGTTCAGACGCTGGCAGGAGTACATCCGCGTCTCGTAGGACAGCCCGACCGGGAACTGCTTGACGGTCCCGTACTCCTGGATCACCTCGCCCTTCTGGTGCAGCCAGGGCTGGCTTCCGTGCGGGGCCGGGGAGTGGGTGGTCATGGCGCGCCTCCTGCGGTGCGGTGCTGTGTGCGTGGGGTTGTACGGATCCGTCGCGACGCTAGGCGCCCGGCCCGGCGGCGGATGTCCCCGCAGCGCACGGGGTGGTGACTGTCGGCGCACCCGGACGCGGGCCGGCCGGGAGTGCACTCGGTGAACGCTCTTTGTGCGCTGCCGGGATACCCGGGACTTCCGGCCGGACCTAGCGTGGCGGGGCAGAGAGCGAGGCGCTGCCGGAAGCGCGAACACGCCGATTCCTCATGCGGACTCATGTGGACTCATGTGGATTCACGTGGATCGCGCCGTGCGTCCGGCTCCCGGCCCGCTCTCGCCCCACCCGGTCTTCCGGGACGGGCCCGGCCCTGTGTCGCCCGTCCCGGGAACCCACTTCCTCTTCGCCCCGCCGTCACCGTGCGGCCGGGCTCGCACCACGCGTGGAAAGGCACCACCATGACCACCCTCGCCGAGGTCACCGCGTCCCCCAGCCCCGACCTGCTCACCCCGGACAACTGCGCGGTCCTCTTCGTCGACCACCAGCCGCAGATGTTCTTCGGCACCGGCAGCGGCGACCGCACCTCGATCATCAACGCGACCGTCGGCCTGGCGAAGGCGGCCCGCACCTTCGACGTGCCGACCGTACTCAGCACCGTCGCCGCCGAGTCGTTCTCCGGCCCGATCATGCCGCAGCTCGCCGCGGTCTTCCCCGGCCAGGAGATCGTCGACCGCACGACGATGAACGCCTGGGAGGACGCCGCCTTCGTCGAGGCCGTCAAGGCCACCGGCCGCAAGAAGCTCGTCATCGCCGGTCTGTGGACCGAGGTGTGCGTCGTGCTGCCCGCGCTCTCCGCGCTCGCGCAGGGCTACGAGGTGTACGTGGTCACCGACGCGTCCGGCGGCGTGAGCCCGCAGGCCCACGAGCACGCCATCCAGCGCATGGTCCAGGCCGGCGTCGTCCCCGTCACCTGGGTGCAGGTGCTCCTGGAGCTCCAGCGCGACTGGGCCCGCGGCGAGACGTACCTGCCGGTCATGGACGTCGTGAAGGAGCACGCGGGCGCGTACGGCCTCGGCGTGGTCTACGCGCAGGCCGTCATCGGGGAGCACGCCGCCGGCTGATCCGGCCCGTGCGTCAACCACCAGGCCGCACCGGCCGCATACGGGGATAGTCGGGAATCGGGAACAGGCAGGCAATCGGATGATGGACGCGGGACTGCTGGTCCTCCGGGCGGTCATGGGACTTCTCGTCGCCGGACACGGGGTCCAGAAAGTGAGTTTCCGCCTCGGCGGACACGGACTGGCGGGCGGCACCGAGGAGTTCCGGCACGACGGGTTCCGCGGGGGGCGGCTGACCGCGGTCGTCGCGGGGGCCAGTCAGATCGGTGCCGGCCTGTTCCTGGCCGCGGGCCTGCTCACGCCGCTGGCGGCGATGGCCGCCATGGGCGTGATGACGGTCGCGGGCACCGTCAAGTGGCGGCACGGCCTGTGGGTGCAGAACGACGGTTACGAGTACCCGCTGGTCCTCGTCGTCGTCTCCGGCGCGCTCGCGCTCACCGGGCCCGGCCGGTGGTCGCTCGACCAGGCGCTGGGGCTGCCGGCCTGGCCGTGGTGGGTGGTGCTCCCGGCGATCGCGGCCGGGCCGGTGAGCGGCCTGCTCACCCGCGCCGTCCTGCACCGCCCGGTGCCGGGCGGCCCGGCGGCCGAGGGCGCGGCGACGCCCGGCGGCGGCCCGGCCCAGCCCCGTACCCCGGCCTGACCATGACGACGACCTCCAAGCCTCCGGAGCGTGAAGTCACCTCCGCCTGGGCGCCGTTCGCGGTGCGCGTCTTCCGCGCGCTGTGGATCGCGCAGCTCGCCTCCAACGTCGGCAGCTGGATGCAGACCGTGGGCGCGCAGTGGCTGCTGGTCGGGGAGAGCGCCACGCTGGTGACGCTCGTGCAGACCGCGTCGAGCCTCCCCGTCATGCTGCTGGCGCTGCCCTCGGGCGTCCTCGCGGACCGGTTCGACCGGCGCGGGGTGCTGCTGGCCGCGCAGTTCGCCATGCTCGGCGTGTCCACCACGCTCGCCGTCCTCGCGTTCGCGGACGCGCTGACGCCCGGGCTGCTGCTCGGCCTCACCTTCCTGATGGGCTGCGGCACCGCCCTGATGGGCCCGGCCTGGCAGGCGATCCAGCCGGAGCTGGTGGACCGCGCCCAGCTGGGGCAGGCCGCCGCGCTCGGCGCGGTGAACATGAACCTGGCCCGGGCGGCCGGACCGGCCCTCGGCGGCGTGGTCGTCGCGGCGGCGGGCGTCGGCTGGGTCTTCGCCTTCAACGCCGTGTCGTACCTCGGTATCGCCGCCGTCCTCCTGGTCTGGAAGCGGCCCCTGGCCCCGGCCGCCGGGGGCGAGAGGCTGCGCGAGGCGCTGCGGACGGGCCGCCGGTACGTCCGGAACGCGCCCGGGGTCCGCCGGGTCCTGCTGCGCACGGTGCTGTTCGTGCCCGGCGGCGCGGCGCTGTGGGCGCTGCTTCCGCTGGTCGCGAGCCGGTCCCTGGGCCTCGGCCCGGGCGGGTACGGGCTGCTGCTCGGCGCGGTCGGGGTCGGCGCCGTGGGCGGCGCGTTCGTGCTGCCGGCCGTACGGCGCCTGCTCGGGCCCAACGGCACCCTCGCCGCGGGCGCCGTCGTCTACGCCGGCGTGCTCGCGGTCCTGGCCGCGGCCCCCGCCCCCTGGCTCGCGGTCGTCGTGCTGCTGCCCGCCGGACTGGCCTGGATCGGCGTCCTGTCGACCCTGAACGCCACCCTCCAGACCCGGCTGCCCGGCTGGGTGCGGGCCCGCGGGCTCGCCGTCTACCTGCTGGTCTTCCAGGGCGGCCAGGCCCTCGCGGCACCCGTGTGGGGCGCGCTCGCCGCGGGACCCGGACCGGCCGTCTCGCTCCTGACGGCGGCCGGACTGCTGGTGGCCGGCGCGGTGAGCGTGCGCTGGTGGCCGCTGTACGACGCGGACGCCATCGACCCGACGCCGTCCGGCCACTGGCCCGTACCGCCGCTGGTGTTCGAACCGGGCCCGGCCGACGGTCCGGTCCGGATCTCCGTGTCCTACCGGGTCGCCCCGGAGAACCGCGCCGCGTTCACCGACGGGATGGCGCACGTGGCCCGGTCACGACGGCGTACGGGAGCCCTCGACTGGGGGCTCTACCAGGACGGCAACGACCCGGAAGGGTTCGTGGAGACGTACGTCGTCGGCTCGTGGGCGGAGCACCTCGCCCAGCACCGGGGCCGGCTCACGGCCACGGACCGCGAGCACGAGGAACGCGCCCGCGGCCTGCTGATGCCGGGTACGGCGCCGGAGGTGACGCACGCGTTCGACGTCGCCGCCGGGCCGGTGGTGGTACGGCGCGACGCGGCGGAGTCACCGGGATGACGCCCTACGGGGTCCGGCCCCCGGACCCCGACGCCTCACCCCCCGGCCTCGGAGGCGGTCTCAGGGTTCGACGAGCTGGACGGACGCCGTCCCCGCGAGCGACGCCTCGCCGCTCTCGCGCCATTCCCTGGGGGACATCCCGTACGCGGCCCGGAACACCCGGCTGTAGTGCGCGGCGCTGGTGAACCCCCACTGGTGCGCCACGGCCGCGATCGTGACGTTCCGGTGGAGCGCGAGGTCGCGCCGGGACCGGTCCAGGCGGCGCCGCTGGATCCACCGGTTGACGGTGGCGTCCTCGTTCTCGAAGAGCTTGTGCAGATAGCGCACGGAGATGTGGTGGGCCTGGGCGATGGCCCGCGGGGTCAGCCCGGGGTCCGCGAGCCGGCGGTCGATGAACGCCTGGATCCGCAGGCGCAGCGCCCGGTTCCCGCGGGGCGGCTCCCCGGCCGCCGCGGTCCGGCCGGTCACCTCGTCGTTGAGGACCCCGAGCAGGTCCACGAGGCCGCGGGCCAGCACCTCGACGACCCGCGGCGGGTACGTGCCGGCCCCGTCCACGAAGCCGCAGAGGAAGGGGGACAGCAGCCCGGCGAGCGGGGTGTCGCTCGGGAGGCGCCGGGCGGTGAGGCGGGCGAGGTCGCACTCCTTCAGGCCCAGGATGTCCTTCGGCAGGATCACGGACTTGGTGCGGGACGGTTCGGGGAGATCCAGCCGGACGGGCCGCCCGAGGTCGTAGACGACGATGTCCCCGGGCCCGAGGACCGCCGTCCGGCCGTCCTGTTCCAGGCGGGCGACTCCCTGTTCCAGCAGTTCGACGACGACGTAGCGGTGCCGCTCGCCCCGGGGTACGCGCAGGCGCGTACGCCGGAGGTCCTGACGGTCGCCGGCCACCGCGACGGACCGGACCCGGCTGAGCGGCCGCACCCGGACCCGGCCGTGGGGCACCCCGTCGGGGACGGGGGCGGGGACGTCCGTGGCGCCGTTCACGTCCCCGAGCGTCCGGGACCGGGGCTCGCGCCGGTACGCGCGCCCGCGCGGGGCGGGCAGGACGGCGGCGAGGTCGAATCCGCGGGGGGCGCGCCCCTCCGGGGTCGTCAGGAGGCCCGTGAGCCACGGGGATTCCATGACGGCCGGGATGTCCAGGATCTCCAGGGTCTCCGGAGCCATGCGCGTGTGCCTTTCGACGGGAGTGCCTTCGTACCCACCGTGCCAGCCGGCCTCGTCCGGCACATCACGTGAACCCGCTAGATAGGCGGACTGCCTATCTGTCGGCTCCCCGGGTCGCTCCGGAGGTGACGAATCGCTGGGCGACGACCAGCAGCAGCGCGGCGGGGACGGACGCGAGGACCGCCGTCGCCATGACGGCGTTCCACTGGCCGGTGTGCGCGCCGAGGTAGTCGTAGACGCCCAGGGTGATCGGCCGGACCGGCCCGGAGGTGGTCAGGGTGAGCGCGAACAGGAAGTCGCCCCAGGTGAAGAGGAAGGTGAAGACTCCGGCGGTGACGAGCGCGTTGACGCTCAGCGGGAGCACCACCGACCGGAACACGCGCAGCCGCCCGGCGCCGTCCATCCGGGCCGCCTCGACGATCTCCCGGGGGATGGTCCGCATGAACGTGTGGAGGACGACGATCGCGAAGGGCACCCCGGCGGTGGAGTCGGCGAGGACGAGCCCGGGGGACGAGTTCAGCAGCCCCAGCTCGGCATATGCCCCGTAGAGCGTGTCGGCGACGACGATGCCCGGCACCATCTGGGTGACCAGGACGCCGAGCAGGACGAGCCGGATGCGGCGCGCGCGGAGCAGGGTCAGCCCGTACGCGGCCGGCGCGGCGAGCCCGAGGCTGAGCGCCACGCTGCCGAGGGACACCACGAGGCTGGTGACCAGGTGGCCGCCCTGGTCGCGCAGCGCCGTCGCGTACCCGCCGAGATCGGGGGCGGCGGGGAACCAGTCGCCCCGCACGATGCCGCCCGCGGGTTGCAGGGAGGTGTTCACCATCCAGTAGACGGGGAACAGCATCACGGCGAGCAGGACGATCCCGACGACCGTCGACGGCAGGCCGCGCCGCCCCGGCGCGCGCCTCGCCCCGCGCCCCGCGCCGGGCCCCGGCCCGCGCTTCTCCCCGCGCCTCACGCGGACACCGCCCGGCCGCCGCCGGCCCGGAGCCGCCGCAGGTGAAGGAGGGCGAACAGGGTCGAGACGGCGATCAGGACGTTGCCGAGCACGGCGCCGTATCCGAACTCGTACCGCTGGAAGGACAGCTCGTACGCGCGCGTGGCGAGGGTCTGTGTGGCGCCGGCCGGGCCGCCGCCCGTCAGCACGAGGATCAGGTCCGCCGTCTTGACCGTGTAGACGACGCCCAGCAGCACGACGACGCGCGCCACGGGCCGCAGCAGCGGCCAGGTGAGATGCCGGAGGATCCGTACCGGCCCGGCGCCGTCGAGCCGCGCCGCCTCGTACAGATGCGGGGGGATGTCCTGGAGTCCGCCGTACAGGAGCGCGGTGGTGAAGGGGACGCCCACCCAGATGTTGACGACGATGACGGACACCAGCGCCTCGGTGGGGCCGGTGAGCCAGGGGATGCCGGACGAGGTGAGGTGGAGGCCGCGCAGCAGCGCGTTGACGGGGCCCGTGTCGGGGTCGAGCATCCACCGCCAGATCGCCCCGGACACCACGAGCGGCAGCAGCCAGGGCAGCAGGAGGAGCGCGCGCAGCGGCCCCGCGAGGGGGAAGCGGCGCTGGAAGAACAGGGCGAGGGCGAGGCCGATCGTGAACTGCCCGAGGACCGATCCGGCGGTGAACAGCGCCGTGTTCACCGCCGCCTCGGAGAACAGCGTGGAGGACAGGACCGCCGCGTGGTTGCGCAGGCCGGTGAAGGGGGCGTCACCCGTGGCGAAGCCGGTGGCGTCGTACCGCCGGAGGCTCATCACGAGGTTCTGGACGAGCGGGCAGCCGAGGAAGAGCAGCAGGTACGCGGCGGCGGGCAGCACGAACAGCCAGGCGGCCGGCCGTTCCCGGGCGCGCCGCACACGCCTCCCGTTCACCCCGGCTGTCCCGGCTGTCCCGGCTGTCCCGGCTGTCCGGGATGGCCGGGGTGACCCGCCCGGCCCGCCCGGCCCGCCGTCAGAGCCCGGCACCGGTCGCGATCCGCTGCGCGTCCTTCAGCGCTTCCTCCGGCGTCTGCCGCCCGGTCAGCGCGGACTGGATCGCCGTGTAGATCCCGGTGGCCGCCTGCGGCCAGCGGACGCCGAGCCGCGCGGTCCGTACGCGCGCGTCCTTCACGCTGTCCACGAAGACGGACATCGACGGGTTCGCCTGGGCGTACTCGGCGGCGACCCCGGCGCGGGAGGGCACGGTGAGGTGCTGGGCGGCCAGGGCGCGCGTGTTCGCGGGAGTGTTCAGACAGCCGAGGACCTGCGCGGCCTTCTTCTGCCGGGCCGTCGAGTCGCTCCGCGGCACGGTCCACACCTCGCCGCCGAGCGGGGTGACCGGCGGCTGCCCGGCCCGGGGGACGGGGACGGGGGCCACGCCCCACTTCAGCTTCTCGTCCGCCTTCAGCGCGGGGATGCGCCACGGGCCGTTGATCATCATGGCGGTCCGGCCGGCGGCGAACTGGTCGTGGACGTCGGCCTGGTTCCAGTTCAGGACCGACGCCGACATCGACCCGCTCTTCACCAGGTCGACCCACAGCCGCAGCGCCTGCGCGGCCTCGGGGGTGTCGAGCTTCGACTCGTCGCCGCCGTTGGACCACAGGAACGGCAGGAACTGCCACGTCCCCTCGAAGGTCGCGTTGGCGTCGACGGCCATGCCGTACCGGCCGGGCCGGGTCAGCCGGGCGGCGGCCGCCCGCAGCTCGTCCCAGGTCCGCGGCACGGCGACGCCGGCCTCGGCGAGCATGTCCTTGTTGTAGAAGAGGGCGACCGTGCTGACGTACGGGGCGAGCCCGTACACCTTCCCGTCGTACGTGCCCGCCGACAGGATGCCCTCGGTGACGTCCCGGGTGTCGATCCCCGACGCGGTGCCGGACGTGGCGCCCTTCGTCGCGCCGTTCAGGGGGCCGAACGTGTCCAGCGGGGCCAGCGCCCCGGTCCGGGCGACCTGCTGGAGGTCGGCGTTGTCCAGCATCAGCAGGTCGGGGAGGGTGTGCGACGACGCCTGCCGCAGCACCTGGGGGACGAGCGACGCCGGCGGGACGCTCGTGTGCTCGATACGGACGCCCGCGCGCCTGCCGCAGGAGGCGAGCGTCTCGGTCCACTGCTGATGCTCGGGGGCGTCGGTGTAGTAGTCGAGCACGGTGAGGGAGGTGGCCTCGGCGTCGGAGTCGTCGCCTCCGCCCGTGCCGCCGGCGCAGCCGGAGGCGGCGAGCACCAGAGCCATCGTCGCGGTCATTCGGGCGGCGACGTGCCGCGCCGGCCGGCGGGCCGGAGAGATCATGCTGGTGCCTTTGCAGAGGAACAGTGGGGGGAGTGCGGGGGTGTGGGGGTGGGGCGCCGGAGCCAGGCCGGACCCCCAGGGGCTCGCCTCTCCGCTTCCGGCCGCATGCATCTTAAGCAGCGCTGTCCGGCCCGTCGCCGGGCGGGACGAGGCCCCTTTCTCAGTCGTCGGGCAAGGCCGTCACCAGGTTGGCGAGCTGCACCCGGGAGTTGACCGACAACTTCCGGAAGGCCGAGGTCAGATGGGTGTTGACGGTGTGTGGGGAGAGGACGAGCAGATCGGCGGCCGACCGGTTGGTGTGGCCCTGGGCGATCAGGCGCGCGATCTTCTTCTCCGAGGCGGTGAGCGCCTCCCAGCCCTGGACGGGGCGCGGCCCGGCCGTCACCCTGCGGCCACCCGACCCCCGTACCGACCCCGATCCCGAGTCCGACCCCGACCCCGACCCCGACCCCGACACCGTACGGTCCAGGGCCCGCTGCGCCCGTGCCGCGCCGGCGTGGGCACCGGCCTCGGCGAACGTGTCGCGGGCCCGCGCCAGCGCGGCCGCCGCCCGGCTCCGGTCGCCCGCCGCCAGGAGCGCCCGCCCCAGATCCACGTCCGCGTCGGCCCGGACCAGCGGGCGCGGGCCCGCGCCGAGCAGTTCCGTCGCGCGGACGAGGAGGGCGGGGTCGTCCCGTACGAGGCCGAGGGCCTGCGCGGCGAGGCCCGTGGCGGTCGGCACGGCCGGGTTGAGGTCCGCGTACGTCCCGGCCTGCGCCGCGAGGTCCTCGGCGAGCGCGCGGTCCCCGGCGCGCAGGGCCGTGCGCACGGCGGCGGCCACGTACACGCGCAGCAGCCGCCAGCGCATGAAGGAACCCTCCCGCTGGACGTGCCGGATCCGGTCGACGGCACGGTCGAGGTCCCCGTCGGCCTCGGCGTGGATGGCTTCGAGGAACCGTACGGCGGCCGTGTTGCCCGGGTTCGGCTTGGCCGCCAGCCGCTCCCGCGCCGCGTCCAGGTGCGCCAGCGCCGCGTCCCCGTCGCCGCGCAGCAGCGCGATCCGGGAGCGGAGCACCCGGCCGTTGAGCTGCTGGACGGACACCCGCACCTCGTTCTCGAGGCGTTCCATGGTGGCGAAGCCGGCGTCGGCGTCGTCGAGCCGGCCGATCCCCAGATCGTGCTGGCCCTGGGCCCACTGGAGCATCGCCTGCCGGGTCTCCGTGACGTCCCGCGCCCGCGCGAGCAGCCGCTCGGCGGCGGCGAAGTCGTCCGCGTGCAGGTGCGCGACGATCTCCTCGGGGAGGAAGGCGGAGTCGAGGGTGCTCAGGGCGGCGAATCGTTCCCTCGCCACCATGCTCTCGCCCGCGTTCTGCGCGATCTCGCCGAGCCCGGACAGGGCGAGGACGTGCGCCTCCCGGTCGCCGATGGCGAGCGCGCCGCGCAGCGCGTCCTCGCCGGCCTCGCGCGCCGCGACCAGGTCCTGCTCGCGGGACAGGGCGAGCGCGCGCAGGGCGGTCAGCCGCGCCGCGATCTCGGGGGCCACGCTTCCGGTGGCGAGCGCGGCCTCGGCCCGGCGGCGCAGCTCGCCGGCGAGGTCCATGCTCCACAGCGTCCCGCCGAGCGCCGCCTGCAGCCGGCCGAACGTCTCCAGCGGCGGCCGCCCGGCCAGCAGCCGGTCGCCCATCGCCAGGGCCTCCAGGTTCCGGCTGGCCCGGGTCAGGCAGAGGATCGCCTGCTCACCGACGGAGAACCACAACGGGCGTGCCGGCGGTACGAGTTCGAGGGCGCGCGTCATCAGGTCGGCGGCCAGGTCGGGGGTGACGGGCAGCACGTCCTCGGCCGCGCGCCGCAGCAGCGCCACGGCCTCCTCGTCGCCGGGCACGGCTCCCAGGAGGATGTGCGGGACCGCGTCGATCGGCCGGTGTCCGGCGGCGACCAGGATCCGGGCGGCCTCCCGGTGCAGGGCCTTGCGGGCGGACGGGGAGACGTCGGCGTAGACCGCCTGGCGCAACAGGTCGTGCCGGAAGGCCAGCCGGTCGCCGTCGTCGTCGAGGAGACCGGTGCGGACGGCCTCGTCGAGTGCGGTGATCAGCTCCGCGGCGGGCAGGCCGCGGAGCGCGGCGGCGTCCTGGAAGCCGAACCGGCGGCCCAGCACCGCGGCCATCTGCAGGAAGCGCAGGGTGTCGGGGCTCAGGGAGCGGAGCCGCCCGCGTACGCCGGTCACCAGCCCCGGGGGTATGGACTCCTCGCCCGAAGTCCCGGTGACGCCAAGGGCGTCGGCTTCGCCGCCGCCCTTGACGGCGGTCGTGGCGGCGGCCCCGTCGCTCCGCAGCCCCGCGAGCAACTCGACGGCCAGGAACGGGTTTCCGCCCGCTCCGTCGAGCAGCTTCCGTACGGGCCCGTCGACGTCCGACCCGAGGGTGTCGCCGGCGAGCTGGGAGACGGCGGAACCGGACAGCGGCCCCAGTGGCAGGGCGACCGTCGGCAGGTTGCCCGCCGCGGCGGCGACGATCTCCTCCGCCGGTCCCGCGGGCTCCGGCCGGCTGGTCAGGATCCACAGCACCGGGGAGGTCCGCAGCCGGGCCGGCAGCTGCTGCAGGACGAACCGGCTCAGCGGGTCGGCCCACTGGACGTCGTCCAGGCTGATCAGCACCGGCGTGCCGGCGGCCCGGGTCTCGATCGCCTCGGCGAGGCGCTCCACCAGCCAGATCCCCTGGTCGTGGTGGCGGGCCAGTTCGGCGAACGCGTCCCCGGACAGCAGCGGCCGGCCGCCGTCGGGGGTGCCGTCCGGGCCGTCGTACAGGACGCCGTCCAGGGCGACGTCCGGGTCGCCGTACACGACGCAGGCCGCGAGCGAGGAGAGCGGCACCAGGTGGTGCAGTTCGTCGGCGCGGCCGACGCAGACGGAGAACCCCGCCGCGCCCGCCTTGGCGGCCGCCTCGGTGAGCAGGGTGGTCTTGCCGATGCCCGGCTCGCCCTGGATCAGGGCCAGCGCGCCGCTGCCGGTGTCCGCGACGGAGGAGATCAGCGAGGCGAGCGTCCGGAGTTCGGCTTCCCGGCCGCGCAGACCGGTACGGGACAGGGGGCCGTCCATGCCTGTCATGCCCGCCCCGCTCCGTCCGTCCTCGACGGGCCCGTCCGGCCTCGTCCGTTCTCGCTGGTCCTCGTCCGTCTTGGTCCGGACGTTGTCTCTCCGTGCACTCTAAACCGTTCCCCGCGTGCACAGGGATCGTGATCATCGCAGGTCAGGGCGCTGCGGTACGGCCGGACAGAAGCTGGACAGATGCCGGACAGAAGCGCGAAAGATGCCGGACAGAAGCGCGAAAGAAGCCGGACAGAAGTGGGAAAGAAGCCGGACGGAAGCCGGGCCGAGGCCGGTCCGGGGGCCTGCCGAGCCACCTCGCACGTCCAGGCAAGAAGCGTGCACACGAGGGCAACACGCGGCGGTTCACCCGCCCTAGCGTGAATCTCGTTGGTGCCGCGCACGCCGCGAACGCGGTGAATGCCCGGGCCCCGACCGACGGCGAGAGCCGGCCCCGTCCCCACGGCGGCCGGCCTCGTCGAACCGGAGCACCGTGCCGCGCGTGCGCGCACCGGACCACCCGCAGACCGAACGAAGGAAGAGACCATGCCGTACATCACCGTGGGCCAGGAGCACTCCGCCCCCATCGACCTCTACTTCGAGGACCACGGCACCGGGCAGCCGGTCGTCCTCATCCACGGCTTCCCGCTCGACGGCCACTCCTGGGAGCGGCAGAGCGCCGCGCTCCTGGACGCCGGCTACCGCGTGATCACGTACGACCGCCGCGGCTTCGGCCAGTCCGACCAGCCGACGACCGGGTACGACTACGACACCTTCGCGGCCGACCTGAACACCGTGATGGAGACCCTCGACCTGCGCGACGCCGTGCTGGTCGGCTTCTCGATGGGCACCGGCGAGGTCGCCCGCTACGTGGCCCGGTACGGCTCGGCCCGCGTCGCCAAGGTCGCGTTCCTGGCCTCCCTGGAGCCGTGCCTGCTGAAGACCGACGACAACCCCGACGGCGTCGCGCCGAAGGAGTTCTTCGACGGTGTCGTCGCGGCGGTCAAGGCCGACCGCTACGCCTACTACACCGCCTTCTACCAGGACTTCTACAACCTCGACGAGAACCTCGGCAGCCGGATCAGCGAGGAGGCCGTGCGCAACAGCTGGAACGTCGCCGCGCGCGGCGGCTTCTTCGCCGCGGCCGCCGCCCCGTCCACCTGGTACACCGACTTCCGGTCCGACATCCCGGCCGTCGACGTCCCCGCCCTGATCCTGCACGGCACGAGCGACCGCATCCTGCCGATCGAGGGTACCGCGCGGCCGTTCCACAAGGCGCTGCCGGCCGCCGACTACGTCGAGATCGAGGGCGCCCCGCACGGTCTGCTGTGGACGCACGCCGAGGAGGTCAACACCGCGCTCCTCGCCTTCCTGGCCAAGTGACCGCGCCCGCGGGCCCGTTCGGCGGGCCCGCGGCGCCACACTCCTGGGCGCGCCCCGGCCGGGCCGAGGCCGCGCTGCCGGCCGGGTGCGCCCGCCGGATGGGGTCGACCGCCCCGTACCTCACGGTCCGGGTCGACATCGCCTCGTGGGACGAGGAGACGATGAAGCCCGCCCAGCGGGCCGCGGTGAACCGCGCCGACCAGACCGTGCTGCGCGAGGCCGTCACGAAACTCACCACGCTTTACGCGTGCGGGACTTGAGCGCCCCGCGTGCCCGCCGGTCCGTGACCGGGGGTCCACGGACCGGCGGGCCGCTCCACGGTCCGTGGCCTGACGGCCGGGCCGGTCACCCCTCCCGCGCGAGGAGAAGGGCCGCGGCCTGAAGTCCGCCGGTTCCAGGGGGCGGCGTCAGGCGGACTCGGCGCGCCATACACCGGCCCGGGCCGCCTCGGCGGCGCTCCGGGCGGCCGCCACGGCATCCCGGTCGCCGGGTGTGCGGCCGAAGTTGAGCAGGGCGTAGTAGAGCGGCGCCGAGACGGCGGCGATGACGGCGTGCGGATCGGTGCCGGCCGGGATCTCGCCGCGGTCGACGGCGTCGCTGACGCAGCCGGCCCACTCGGCGACGCGTACCTCGTAGAAGCGGTGCAGGGCCCGGGCGGCCTGCTCGTCGCAGAGGGAGGCGGCGATCAGGGAGACGAAGAGGGGTCCCTGGCGGGCGTCGGCGAGGGTCCGCACGACGAGCCGGGCGTTGGCGAGGAGGTCGCCGTCGAGGGTGCCGGTGTCGGCGCGGGGCAGGGAGGTCTCCGCCATGTCGGTGAGGAGGTCGGCGGCGAGGGCGCCGGGGGTGCCCCAGCGGCGGTAGACGGTCGTCTTGCCGACATCGGCGCGACGGGCGATCTCGGCGAGGTCGAGGGCGGCGAAGCCCTCGGCGGCGAGGGTGTCGCCGGCCGCCTTGAGTACGGCTTCGCGGACGCGCGCGGTCCGACCGCCGGGCCGCACGGTGCCGGCGGGGGCCGCGTGGACGTCGGCCGGCGGGGGAGTGGAGGGCGTGGGCACGAGGGACTCCTGGGGCGGCGCGGGCGGGACGGGACCAGCTTATCGGAACTCTGGTTCCCATTATGTCGAACGGGTGCTACCTTCATGGCCGTAACGGAACCCCAGACCCATTAAAGCCGGGAGTCCAGTCATGTCCCCGTCACTCGCCACGCCCGAGACCACCCCCGACCTCGCGCACTCTCCCACTCCTCAGCCTCAACCGCCCCACCTCACCGGCCGGTTGAAGCTGATCCTGGCCGTTCTCCTGGTCACCCAGTTCATGCTGGCCGTGGACTTCTCGATCCTGAACGTCGCGCTGCCCGCCATCGGCGACGGCCTCGGCTTCTCGCTCTCCGACCTCCAGTGGATCGCCACCGCGTTCGCGCTGTCGGCGGCCGGCTTCACCCTCTTCTTCGGGCGGATCGGCGACCTGATCGGCCGCAAGAAGATCTTCATCGGCAGCCTGGCGCTCCTGGGCCTCTCCTCCCTGCTCGGCGGCCTCGCCACGTCACCCGAGGCGCTGCTGATCGCCCGCGTCGCCCAGGGCCTCGCGACCGCCGCCGCCACCCCGGCCGGACTCGCCCTGCTCACCACCTCGTTCCCCGAGGGGCCGCTGCGCCAGAAGGCGCTCGGCATCAACGGGGCGCTGATGTCGGCCGGCTTCACGGCGGGCGCGATCCTCGGCGGCGTGCTGACCGACGTGCTCTCCTGGCGCTGGGCGTTCTTCGTGAACGTGCCGGTCGCCCTCGCCGTCGTCGTCATCGCCCCGGCCGTGATCAAGGAGTCCCGCCCCACGGTCCGCCCCCGCCTGGACCTGCCCGGCGCGCTCACCGTCACCCTCGGCCTGCTCGGCGGCGTCTACGGCCTCACCCAGGCCGGCGAACACGGCTGGACCGACTCCCGCGCCCTGGCCGGCCTGCTCGGCGGCGCGGTCCTGTTCGCCGCGTTCTTCCTGATCGAACGCAAGGTCGCCGAACCCCTCGTCCCGCTGAAGACCCTCGCCCGCCGCACCGTGGCCTGGGGCAACGCGCTCGGCCTGCTGGCCTTCGTCACCGAGACCTCCCTCGTCTACCTGCTCACCCTCTACCTGCAGAAGACCCTCGGCTTCTCCCCGCTGAGCGCCGGCGTCTCCTTCGGCGTCCTCGGCGTCGGCACCGTCATCGGCGGCCTGATCGCCCCCCGCGTCATCGCCCGCACCTCCACGCGCACCGCGCTGATCGCGGGCGGCGCCGTCCAGGCCGTGTCCACCGGAGCGCTGCTCTTCCTCGGCACGACGACCGGCCCGGCCCTGGGCCTGCTGCTGCCCGCCACCTTCCTCGGCGGCATCGGCAACATGCTCGTGATCGTCGGCTTCATGGTCACCGCCACCAGCGGCCTCCCGGACAAGGAACAGGGCCTGGCGACGGGCCTCGCGTCGATGTCCCAGCAGGTCGGCATCACCCTCGGCACCCCGATCATGTCGACGGTCGTCACCGCCACCACGGCGGGCGCGGCCACGGCCTCCGCCGTCCACCACGGCGTCACGATCGCGATCGCGGTCAACACGGCCCTGGTCCTCGCCGGAGTCGCCCTCGCGGCCTTCTTCCTCCGCCCCCGCCGCTAGTGCGATATCCACCCCAAAACTGGAAGAGGGGCCTGGAAAGCCCCCTCACACCCCTCCCCGACCCCCGCGCCACCGACCACGAACCTCAGCGCACCGCCCCGCGCCCCGCACCCCACCTCACAACCCCAGAACCATCTCCAGCTCCGACTGCCTCACGTCCAACGGATACCGCTCCGTCCGCCCCGTCAGTACGAACCCGCTCCGCCGGTAGAACCCGATCGCCCGCCCGTTCTCCTCGTGCACGAGCAGCGTCAGCCGCTTCGCCCCCGTCTCCTCCCGCGCCCACCGCACGACCTCGTCCAGCATCCGCGCCGCGAGCCCCGCCCCGGTCCCACCGGCGCCCCGATGCCCCGGCTCCAGCCACACCCCCACGAGCTTCGCCGTGTCCGGCGCCGGCAGGAACCCGTTCATGACGCCGACCCACGCGCCGTCGGGCCCGACCGCCGCGACCCCGACGTTGCCCGGCCCGGCGGCCCGTGTCGTACGGAACCGCCACTCGGACTCGGGGAGGGCGAGCGCGTCGTCGACGGTCTCCAGGTAAGCGAGCGGGGTGTCCCGCAGCATCGCCAGGCGTATGGCCCGGTACGCGGGCCAGTCCTCGGGCTGTAAGCGATGCAGGCTGTAGTCCAGGTTCGGGTCCAGGTTCAGGTTCAGGTTCAGGGCGAGCGATCTTCGCAGGGCACCGCGCACGTGTCAGCGGGACAAGGCCGCCGATATCCGCTGTCCGCGGTTTGACCGTGCCCGGCGCATCCTTTACGACTTCTTAGCGGTCACGTTCAGAGAAGAGAACCGCACGGAATTCGGCGGGCACTCGGCGGGCAGACGGCGGGGAGAGGGCGGGGCGGCACGATGACGGACACGTACGAGCGCGAGCGAGACCGTGAGTACGGGCGTGAGCACGAGCAGGAGCACGAGTACGGGCCGCTGCTGGCGGACGTCGCCGGGAGCGGGCGGCGGCTGACCCGGGACGAGTTGCTGCGGCTGCGGGACTCGGGCGAGCGGGCGGCGGGGGACGGCGAGGCGCTGCGGGCGCTGATCGGCCGCCATCTGGAGGCGGTGCGCACCGCCTGGCCGGAGCGTTCGCTGTCGCGGCGGACCACGCTCGATCTGCTCGCGGTCGTGGAGCAGTCCATCGACGCCCTGTCCGGCGGGTTCGAGCGGGCCCAGCGGCTCGCGGTGCGCCAAGAGGAGGCGGAGCGGCGCGAGTTCATCGACGACCTGCTGCACGGCCGCAGCGACCTGGGCCGGATCGCCGCCCGGGCGGAACGTTTCGGCCTGCACCTCTCCCACGCGCACGCGGTCGCGGTGGCCTGCGGCCCGCGGCCGTACGGCGAGGCGGACCTCGCGCCGCAGCAGGTGGAGCGGGCGATGATCGGCCGGTTCGGCGACCGGAGCATCCTGGTGACGACGAAGGACGGCCGGATGGTGTGCGTCGCGCCGGGCGACCAGCGCGACGTCCTCGCGTACTTCGCGAAGCAGGCGTTCGCCGCGACCGGCGGCGGCCAGGCGGCGGTCGGCCGGTCCCAGCCCGGGGCCGGCGGCGTCGTCCACTCGTACGAGGAGGCCCTGCGCGCCCTGGAGCTCGCCGACCGGCTCGAACTCGACGTGCCCGTCCTGTACGCGGCCGATCTGCTGGTCTACCCGGTGCTCACCCGGGACCGGCAGGCCATGGAGGACCTGGTGGTCAGCGTGCTGGGGCCGTTGCGGGCGGCGCGCGGCGGGGCGGAGCCGCTGCTCGACACGCTGACGGCGTTCTTCGACAGCGGCTGTGTGACCACGCAGACCGCCCAGCGGCTCAGTCTGTCGGTCCGGGCGGTGACGTACCGGCTGGACCGGATCCACCGGCTGACCGGCGCGGATCTCGCCGATCCCACGAGCCGTTACACGCTCCAGACCGCCGTGATCGGGGCGCGTCTGCTCGGCTGGCCGGCGAAGCAGATCTGAGCGCGCCGGCGACGCGGGAACGGCGCGAGGGGCACGCGGGGGCGCGAGACGGCGCTAGAGGGGCGTGAAGTCGGCATAAAGAAGTCGTAAAAACTGCCGGACTCCGGCAATGCGCCGTGCCATGTCGGCACGTCAGAATGGCAGAGGCGAAGGCGCGGAAGCGCCTTCGCTGCCGGGCGCCGGAAGTGTGGAAGGGGAAGGTGGAAACGGCCCGGCGACGGAGCCGGTCGCCGCCTTCGCGTCGTCCGTCCGTCGGGGCGTCATCACGCCTCAGCGCTGTCGCGAACCCGCGTTCTCGCGTATCGCGTACGCACCGTGTCAACAGCTGTGACGCCGGCGCGCACGCTTCCGTTCCCGCTCCTGCCCCCGTCCTCGGTCCCGCCCGCGCTCTCGCGGTCCCCGCGAGCAGCCGACCCGGCGCGTGTCCGTGCGGACGAGCCGTGCGGGGACGACCGTCCTTCTCCGATCGTCAGGGGGGTCCTCACATGGATGCCATCACCTCAGGCCTGGGCGTACTCGTCGTCATGGTCCTGGTCGTCGCCCTCGTCGTCCTGTTCACGATCAGCCGCCTGTTCCGCAAGGTGGAACAGGGCAAGGCGCTGATCGTGTCCAAGATGCGCAAGGTCGACGTCACCTTCACCGGGCAGGTCGTGCTGCCCGTCCTGCACCGGGCCGAGATCATGGACATCTCGGTGAAGACCATCGAGATCTCCCGCACCGGCCGCGACGGCCTGATCTGCAAGGACAACATCCGGGCCGACATCCGGATCACCTTCTTCGTCCGCGTGAACAAGACCGTCGCGGACGTCGTGAAGGTCGCCCAGGCGATCGGCACGGCACGGGCGAGCGACCAGGCCACGCTGCAGGAGCTGTTCAACGCGAAGTTCTCCGAGGCGCTGAAGACCGTCGGCAAGCAGATGGACTTCACCGACCTGTACACGATGCGCGAGGAACTGCGCTTCCGGATCATCGAGATCATCGGCGTCGACCTCAACGGCTACAGCCTGGAGGACGCGGCGATCGACTACCTGGAGCAGACGCCGCTCACCCAGCTCGACCCCGACAACGTCCTCGACGCGCAGGGCATCCGGAAGATCACCGAGCTGACCACGGTAGAGCACGTGCGGACCAACGAGTTCCGGCGCACCGAGGAGAAGGAGATCACCCGGCAGAACGTCGACGCCCGGGAGGCCATCCTGGAGCTGGAGCGCCGTCAGGCCGACGCCGAGATCAAGCAGAAGCGCGAGATCGACACCGTACGGGCGCGGGAGGAGGCCGAGACCGCGCGGGTCGCGGAGGAGGAGCGGCTGCGCGCGCAGAGCGCCTTCCTGCGTACGGAGGAGCAGCTGGGCGTCCAGAGGGAGAACCAGGCCCGTGAGGTCGCGGTCGCCCAGAAGAACCGCGAGCGCGTCATCGCCGTCGAGAACGAGCGGATCGAGAAGGACCGCCTGCTCGAGGTCATCGCCCGCGACCGGGAGACCGAACTGACCCGGATCGCCGCCGAGAAGGAGGTCGAGGCGGAGCGCCGCGAGATCGCCGAGGTGATCCGCGAGCGGGTCGCGGTGGACCGTACGGTCGCCGAGCAGGAGGAGTCGATCAGGCGGCTGCGGACGGTCGAGGAGGCCGAGCGCGAGCGGGCCGCGATCGTCATCGCCGCCGAGGCGGAGGCGCAGGAGAAGCTGGTCAAGGACATCAAGGCGGCGGAGGCGGCCGAGCAGGCGGCCGTCCACAAGGCGGCCGAGGAGCTGACGCTCGCCGAGGCCCGCAACAAGGCCGCCGAGCTGGAGGCCCGCGCCAAGATCCGGCTCGCCGAGGGCATCGAGGCCGAGGCCGCCGCCGAGGGCCTGGCCGCCACCCGGGTCCGGCTGCAGGAGGCCGCGGCCATCGAGAAGACGGGCCGCGCGGAGGCCGACGCGACCGAGGCGCGGCTGCGCGCCGAGGCGGAGGGCCTGCGGGCGAAGGCGCTCGCGGAGGCCGAGGCGATCGGCGAGAAGCTGAAGTCGGAGGCCGCGGGTCTCACCGAGAAGGCCGCCGCCATGGCCGCGCTCGACGAGGCGTCGCGCGCCCACGAGGAGTACCGGCTCCGGCTGGAGGCCGAGAAGGACATCCGGCTCGCCGGGCTCGACGTCCAGCGGCAGGTCGCCGAGGCGCAGGCCACGGTGCTGGCGACCGGTCTGGAGAACGCGGACATCAACATCGTGGGCGGGGAGTCCGTCTTCCTCGACCGGCTGGTGCAGTCCATCTCGCTCGGCAAGGCGGTCGACGGGTTCGTCGACCACTCGCAGACCGCGCAGGCCCTGGCGAAGCCGTGGCTGAACGGGGACGGGGCCTTCACCGAGGACCTGACGAAGGTGCTCGGCTCGCTCTCCACGGCCGACGTGCAGAACCTGAGCGTGTCGGCGCTGCTCTCGAAGGTCATGCGGTCCGGCGTCCTGGACGCGGGGGCACTCGTCCCGGCCCAGGCCGCGGTTCCGGTCGCCGCCGAGAGGAACGGTGCGGCCCCGGCCGCGAGCTGACCGCACCACCCGGACCGGGGGACACGGGGGACGTGACCAGGGGCCGGGGGAAACCGGGGGCCAGGGGGAGACCCGGGGTCCGGGGGGAAACCGGAGCCAGGGGGGAATCGGGGGACGGGGGCCGGGAGGCCGGTGCCGGGTACGGGGGTCCCGGCACCGGCCCCCAGGCCTCCCCGCACGGCGCGGAGGAACGAGAGAGGTACGGCGGGATGAACACCACGACACCCGAGCAGCAGCAGGACACCGGCGCCCGGCGCGCCGCCGCCCACGGAGTCGACGAGGACGCGTACGCGGTGCTGCGCGACCGGCTCACCGCCCAGGCGGCCGAACTCGCCGCCCGCACCGAGGCGTTGAACGAGGCCCGGACCCGCGCCTTCGGCTCCGGCGACCTGGAGCTCACCGGCACCGGGCAGCTGCGGACCGCCGACGCCTGCGTCCTGACGGACCTGGTCGCCGTCGACCCCGCCGCCGGTCTGCTGCTGGCCGGCCGGACCCGCCCGGCCGCCGCCCGGAGCGGCGGCGAGCCGCGCGTCGCCGACGTCTTCGCCCTGTACGACCGGGAGTTCGCCGAGCGGCCCGAGGACGCCGTGCCCGGTCTCCTCGACGACCCGGCCTTCGTCCGCGAGTTCACCGCCCTGCACCGCTACTTCCAGGGCGCCCGGCTGCTCCGCCTGCGCCGTACGGAAGGACGCCTGCTCGCCGTCTTCGGCACGGGCAAGACGAGTGCGGGCAAGGCGGGTTTGGGCGCCGCGAACGGCACCGGGGGCTCCGCGGACGTCGCCGAGGACCTGCGGGTGCTGCGCTGGGAGGCCGGCCCGTCCGGCACGTACCGCTTCATGGACGCCCAGGGCGAGCGCGACCTCGTGGCCCTCGCCCCGCCCGCGCAGGAGGTCGACTGGCGGCAGACCGGCCGCGACGACCACGTACCTGGCCGGCATCCGCACATCTCCCTCGGCGGGCGGCTGTTCGTCTCCACCGTCGGCGGCACGCTCACCCTCAAGACGGCGGACGACACCGAGACCCGCGAGGGCGTGTACGCCGAGCCGGTCGACGAGCCGCTGCAGTCGCTCACCGACGCCGAGGTCGCCCACGCCTTTGTCGGCCCGCTGCTCCTCGTCCGGGTCCGCCCGTACAAGGAGGAGACCGTCCGCCACCTGGTCTTCCACACCCTGACCGGCGAGACCGTCCGGCTCGACGGCCTCGGGCAGGCGTGCCTGCGGCTGCCCGAGGACCGGGGCGTCGTCTTCCCCGGCGGCTACTGCCTCGCCGACGGCACGGTGCGGACCTTCGACACGGACACCGCCGGGCTCGCGTACGACGGGTCCGTCACCTCCCCGCACGGCGAGGACGTCCTCTACACGTTCCGCGCGCCGGACGACGGGCGCAGCCTGCTGCTCCCGTACAACCGGGTCCGCGAGTCGGTCGACCGCCCGGTCGCCGGGCGCGGGCACGCGCTGCTCGACGACGGCACCATGGTGGTGCTGCGCGCGGGCGGCACGGAGGCGGGCCGGGTGCACACCGCGCAGGTGTGGCGGACCCCGTTCACGGCCGACACCCACACCGCTCCGGCCGGCACCGGCCCGGACGCCGACGGGCCGCTCGCCCGGATCGGCAACGCCGACCTGATCCGCGGCATCTCCGACTGCTTCGCCGTCGCCCGCCTGGCGACCGAGACCACCCCCGCGAACACGGGGGACCACCCGGCCTCCGGCCAGGCGTACGAGGCACTGGCCGCCGCCTGCGCCCGGGCCGCCGACGCCCACCACTGGCTCGGCGACCCGGACACCGGCGACCTGGCCGCCCCGCTCGACGCGGTCCGCGTGACCGCCGGCCAGGTGCTCGCCGAGTTCGAGACGGTGACCACCCTCGCGGCCCGGGCCGCCGACGCCCTCGCGGAGGCCGAGCGCGCGATCACCAAGCTCGTCCGGCAGGTCCGCGGCGAGTCCCCGGCCGGCGCCGAGGAGTGGATCGCCCGGCTCACCGCGCTGCGCCGCGCCCAGGGCCGGCTGCTCTCCGTACGCGAACTGCGGTACGCCGACACCGAGGCCGTCGACGCCCTGGCCCGCCGCACCGACGACGACCTCGCCTCCGCCGCCCAGCGGGCCGTCGCCTTCCTCCGCCGCGACGACGCGTTCACCGCGCAGGCCGCCGAGGCCGACCGGCTCGCCGCCGCCGCGGCCGAGGCCCGGACCGTCGCCGAGACCCGCGCGCTCGCCGAACGCCTCGACGAGCACGCCGCCGGGCTGCGCACCCTCAGCGAGGTCGTCGCCGGCCTCGACATCGCCGACGCCACCGTCCGCACCGCGATCCTGGAGCGGATCGCGGACGTCCTCGGCGGCGTCAACCGGGCCCGGGCCACGCTCACTTCGCGCCGAGCCGAACTCCTGGAGCACGAGGGGCGGGCCGAGTTCACCGCCGAGTTCGCCCTGCTCGCCGAGTCCGTCACCGGCGCCCTCGCCGACGCCGCCACCCCCGAGGACTGCGACACCCGGCTCGGCGCGCTGCTGCTCCAGCTGGAGAACCTGGAGTCCCGCTTCGCGGAGCACGACGGCTTCCTCGGCGAACTCACCGAGAAGCGCACCGAGATCCACGACGCGTTCGCCGCCCGCCGCCAGACCCTCACCGACGCCCGCGCCCGTCGCGCCGAGCGGCTCGCCGAATCGGCCGCCCGCATCCTGGAGTCGGTCGCCCGGCGGGCCGCGCAGCTCGGCGGCGACGACGACGTCCACACGTACTTCGCCTCCGACCCGATGGTCGCCAAGGTCCGCCGCACCGCCGACGAACTGCGCGAACTCGGCGACCAGGTACGGGCGGAGGAGCTGGCGGGCCGGCTCGCGGCCGCCCGGCAGGAGGCCGGGCGCGCGCTGCGCGACCGGGCCGAGCTGTACGCCGACGGCGGCGAGACCATCCGGCTCGGCCGGCACCGCTTCGCCGTCCAGCGCCAGTCGCCCGAACTCACCCTGGTCCCGCACGGTGACACCCTCGCCTTCGCGCTGACCGGCACCGACTACCGCGCGCCCGTCGACGACCCGGAGCTGGCGGCGGCCCGCCCGTACTGGAACCGCGCGCTGCCCTCCGAGTCGCCGGACGTCTACCGCGCCGAGTACCTGGCCGCCCGGCTGCTCGCCGAGCACGGTGCCGACGCGCTCGCCGCCCTGCCCGCCGACGCCGAGGCCGCGGACGGCGCGACGACGGACAGCCTGGCCGCGCTGGTCCGGCGGGCCGCCGAGGCCGCGTACGACGAGGGGTACGAGCGCGGGGTCCACGACCACGACGCGACGGCCGTCCTCGCCGCCGTGCTGCGGCTGCGCGAGGGCGCCGGAGTGCTGCGCCACCCGGCGGCGGCGCGGGCCGCCGCCCAGTTCTTCTGGGCGCACACGGCCGACGAGGAGTCGCGTACCCGCTGGCAGCGGCAGGCCGTCTCGCTCACCCGGGCCCGCGACCTGTTCGGCGCGGCCCCGGCCCTCGACGTGCTGCGCGCCGAACTGGCCGAGGAGACCGGCGACCCGGCCGCCGCCGCGTACCTCGTGGAGGAACTGGCCGCCGCCCCGGCCGGGTTCGCGGTCTCGGCCGAGGCCCGCACCCTCCTGGAGAAGTTCCGCCGGGCCGTCGGCACCACGGCGTACGACGAGGACGTCCGCGCCCTGCCGGACCTCGCCGCCCGCCGCCAGCTCGTCGAGGGCTGGCTGCACGCCTACGCGACCGCCTCCGGCGAGCCGGACGAGACGGCCGGCAGCGGTGTCCTGGCGGAGGCCGCCGCCGTCGAACTCTGCTCCGTACTCGGCCACTACGACATCGACGGCGCCACCACGGCCACCGTCACCGGCCTGCTCGGCAGCCATCCCCGCCTGCACGGGCGGACGTTGGAGCTGCGGCTCGCCGAATTCCTGCACCGTACGGCCGAGTTCACCACCCAGGACGTCCCGGCGTTCCGCGCCTACCAGCGCCGCCGCGCCGCGCTCGTCGCCGACGCCCGCGGACGGCTGCGCCTGGACGAGCACCGGCCGCGCGTCATGTCGTCGTTCGTCCGCAACCGGCTCGTCGACGAGGTGTACCTGCCGCTGATCGGCGACAACCTCGCCAAGCAGCTCGGCGCGGCGGGCGACGCCAAGCGCGCCGACACCCACGGCCTGCTGATGCTGCTCTCGCCGCCCGGCTACGGCAAGACGACCCTCGTCGAGTACGTCGCCGACCGCCTCGGCCTGCTCCTGGTCAAGGTCGACGGCCCCGCCCTCGGCCGCGCCACCACCTCCCTCGACCCGGCCGAGGCGCCCGACTCGGCGGCCCGGCGCGAACTGGAGAAGATCGCCTTCGCGCTCGCCGCGGGCAACAACGTGATGCTGTACGTGGACGACATCCAGCACTGCTCGCCCGACTTCCTGCAGAAGTTCATCCCGCTCTGCGACGCCACCCGCACCCTCGCCGGGCACGACCTGCGCGGCAAGCGCTTCGCCGTCTGCATGGCCGGCAACCCGTACACCGAGTCCGGCGGCCGCTTCCGCGTCCCCGACATGCTCGCCAACCGCGCCGACGTGTGGAACCTCGGCGACGTCCTGACCGGGAAGGAGGAGGCGTTCGCGTTCAGCTTCGTGGAGAACGCCCTCACCTCCCACCCCGACCTCGCCCCGCTCGCCGGCCGCGACCGCGCCGACGTGGAACTCCTCGCCCGGCTCGCCGCCGGCGACCCGCTCGCCGACCGCTCCCGGCTCCGGCACCCGTACGCGCCCGTCGAGTCGGACCGCGTCCTGACCGTCCTGCGGCATCTGCTCACCGCCCGCGCCACGGTGCTCGCCGTGAACGAGGCGTACATCGACTCCGCCGCCCAGACCGACGAGGCGCGCACCGAACCGCCGTTCCGGCTGCAGGGCTCGTACCGCAACATGAACAAGATCGCGGCCCGGATCTCCCCGGCGATGAACGACGCCGAACTCGCCGCCGTCGTCGACGACCACTACACGGCCGAGGCCCAGACCCTCACCGGCGACGCCGAGGCCAACCTGCTCCGGCTGGCCGCGCTGCGCGGCACCCGGACGCCCGAACAGACCGCCCGCTGGCGGGAGATCGTCGCCGCGACCGGCCGCGCCCGCGCGCTCGGCGGCGCGGCCGACGACCCGCTGGGGCGGGCGGTCGCCGCCCTCGGCCTGCTCGCCGACCGGATCGCGGCCGTCGAGACCGCGATCACCCGCGCCGCCGACCCGCGCATGCTGCTCGCGCGGCCCGACGGGCCCGCCCGGCACGCGCGGACGCCGGAGGGCGAGGACGGGACCGGCTGACAGCCGGTGGCCTTATCGTGTCTCCCGACCGTGAGGTACGGAGGGGAGGCGGCGCAGTGGCACGACAGGAACGGGCCATCCGCACACGGCAGAAGATCCTGCTGGCCGCGGCGGGACTGTTCGACGAGGTCGGCTACGAGGCGGCGACGATCGCGGAGGTGCTGCGGCGCTGCGGTGTCACCAAAGGCGCCCTGTACTTCCACTTCACGTCCAAGGAGGAGCTGGCTCAGGAGGTCCTCGCCGCCCAGATCGCGATGCTCCCGCCGGTGCCGCCGCGGCCGCTGCTGCTCCAGACCCTCACCGACGAGGCCCTGGTCCTGGCCCATCTCCTGCGGGTCGCAGATCCGTTGGTGCGCGGCAGCGTGCGGCTCACGGTGGACCAGGGCTCGCCGCACGACGGCCTCGACCGGCGGATCCCGATGCGCGGCTGGATCGACCGCACGGCGGAGGTGTTCACCCGCGCCCGGGCGGCCGGCGAGCTGTTGCCGCACGTGGACATCCCCGCCATGGCCCACCTGTTCACGGCCTCCTTCATCGGCGTGCAGGTGCTCTCCAAGATCATGACGGGGCACGCCGACATGGTCGAGCGGGTCTCGGACCTGATGCGGACGACCATGAGTTCCGTCGCCGTCCCGGGCGTCCTCGTCCGCCTCGACTTCTCCCCGTCCCGCGCGTGGCCCGCCTACGAGGAGGCCCTGCGGGCCGGCGGCACCCGCCCGCCGGCCCCGGCCCCCGCGAGCGAGTGACGAGGTGTCAGAAATCGGGTTCTCCGAGGCCGGAGGCGACTGGGGCGGTTTGTTACAGTGCGCGACATGTGCCACGAAGGCGTGGGCATCCCCAACGGCGTGGTGACGGAGACCTCTTGGCCAGGCAGATGCGGGCGGTACGGACGCGCGACGCCCTCGTCGAGTCGGCGGCCGCGCTCTTCGACCGGGACGGCTTCGACGTCGCCTCGCTCGCGGCCGTCAGCGCCCGGGCCGGGGTCAGCAGCGGCGCCCTGAACTTCCACTTCCCCAGCAAGGTGGAGCTGGCCGAGGCGGTCGTCGCGGCCGCCGCCGAACGGCTCGTCCGGATCATCCGGGACCGCGAGGCGCCGACACTCCAGTCGGTGATCGACGCCAGCCACGAACTCGTCCGGGGCCTGCGCGGCGACGCCGTCCTGCGGGCCGGCTTCGCGCTGAGCGGCTGCCGCCGGGCCCGCCGCCGCTGCGACGCCGCGGGCGACGGCCCCGGTACGGATCTGCGGCGGCTGTGGTGCGGCTGGGTCGAGTCCGTCGTCGCCCGGGCCGAGCGCGAGGGCCAGCTGGCGCCGGACGTGACGGCCGAGGAGGTGACCGAGACGGTCGTCGCGGTCGCCACCGGGCACGCGGTCCTCGGCACCCAGGACCCGCGCTGGCTGGAGGGGGCCCCGCTGACCCGGTTCTGGGCGCTCCTGCTGCCCCGCGTGGTGGGCGCGGCCCGGGCCGGGCTCTTCGTGGCCGCGGGGGCGCGGGGGACGGAGCCGCTCCACCCCCGGCCGGTGGCGGTCACGGTGGGTGGCGAGGTCTGACGTAGGCCGGAAGGCCCGTCCGTACACCCCGATCCCCTGATCCGGTCACCCCGATCCGCACACCCTGACGCGTACCCCGGAGACGGCCCGGGGATCAGCGCCGGCTCACCCGGACCCGGTAGCCGCCCGACTCCTCGTCCTTGTCGAGGACGGTGATCCGGACGCCGTCGGTCCGGTCGACGAAGGACTCGCCCGGCCCGTACGGGGCGTCCGACAGCTCCGCGTGGACGTTGGGCCGCCGCGTGCAGCCGGCGCTGCCGTGGGTGCTGTCGGTGACGGTGACCGGCCCGTGCCCGGTGTCCACGTCCGTGTCGACCCGGTAGACGAGGACGCCGGGCTTGCAGACCGCCTCGTCGTTGCCCCCGCGGGTGCGCACCTCGACCGCGTACCCGGAGGTGGCGGAGAGCGGCACGAAGATCAGCTTGGGGCCGCCCTCGACGGCCAGCGGGGTCAGCGTGTACGCGAAGTCGCCGGGCCGGGCGGCGCAGTGCACCTGGTCGTTGTCGAGCCAGCCGAGCTTCCACTTGTGCCAGCCCAGCAGGTCGTTGTTGGCCCCCCAGTCCTCCGACATGATGTCCCAGTGCCCGACAGTGCCGCCGCCGTCCGGCGTGTAGAGGTCGGGCAGCCCGAAGACATGGCCGTTCTCGTGCGGCAGCACGCGGTAGCCGGTCTTGCCGTACGCGCCGGAGCCGTCGTCCTGCCGGCTGTAGACGAAGGACGTGTTGGACAGCGCGACCCCGTCGGCGTAGGGCGCCTCCTCGTTGCCGGAGAAGGTGACGGACAGGACGGTGTCCAGGGCGGACGGCCCGGCGTTCGGTGTGACGAGCACGTTGACCAGGTCGTACGCGCTGAAGTCCACCCGCCCGTCGGCCGCCTTCACGATGTCCTCGACGAGCGTGCGGTAGCCCGGCTCGTAGGGGGAGCCGCGCCCGACCGCGTACGACGAGAAGGGGTGGGGCATCCGCAGCCAGTCGGGTATCGGGGCCTCGGCGCGGTAGTGCAGCCGGCCGTAGGAGCTGACCTCGAACCACTGGGCGGTCTGCGGGAAGAACTCGCGGAAGCGGCTCATCGCCGTGCCCTGCCCGGGCGCGTCCGGGAAGTCGACCATCAGGCTGAGGGCCCGTACGGACCCGGTGGAGTGCACGTAACCGGGTGCGGTGGGCACCCCTTCCGACATCTGCACACCCATCGTCGTGGCGATCCGGCACGGCACCAGCGACTCCTTCCCGTGCCCGGTGGCCACCGGCCCCGCGGAGGCGGGGGCCGGGCCGGGCAGGGTGGCGCTGGCCGTCGCGAGGGCGGCGAGCGCGAGCGTGGCCGCCGAGGCCAGGACGACGGGTCTGCGTATCCGACGGCGGGTGTCCTGCATCCGGTCGCCTCTCGCCTGTCACAGACGGTCGACCGCGGGCCGCGCGTGCGGGAGCTCCGGGGTGTGCGGGACGCGCGTGCGCCGCGGGCGCCGCGGACGACGCGGCGCTTCGATCAGCCTGTGACGCGGGGGCCCGGTACGCGCGCGGGGTGGGCCGACCGGGCGATACGGGACGGGGCGCGGGAGCCGGCGTGGGCAGGGGAGCCGGTCAGCGCAGCCAGGGCAGATCGGCGTCCGGGCCCTCGGGCTGGAGTCCCTCGGCGACGGACCGCATGATCGCGCCGAGCTGCTCGGCCTGCTCCGGCGTGAGCCGGTCGAAGAGCGCCTGCCGTACGGCCCCGACGTGCCCGGGCGCGGTCCGGCGCAGCACCTCGGCCCCCTCGTCGGTCAGCGCGGCGAACTGGCCGCGCTTGTCGGAGGGGCAGGTCTCGCGGGCGACCCAGCCGTTCTTCTCCAGGCGGGCGATCGCGTGCGAGAGCCGGGACCGGGTGATCTTCGCGTCCTTGGCCAGCTCGGTCATCCGCAGCCGGCGCCGCGGCGCCTGGGAGAGCTGGACGAGCAGCGCGTAGTAGAGGTGCGGCATCCCGGCGTCGCGCTGCAGCTGGCGGTCGAGATGGTCCTCCAGGAGGGTGGTGGCGTGGAGGTAGGAACGCCAGACGCACTGTTCCTCGTCACTGAGCCAACGGGGTTCGGTCATGGCCCCATGCTACGACCAATCCTTGAAAGTTGAACTAGATCAGGTCTAAGCTGAGCAGAAAGCTTGAACTTTCAAGAGAACTTCGAAGGCCCCCCGGCCCGAACCCGTCACCCAAGGAGGCGGAGGCCCGCCATGGACGCAGCCACCGGCACCACGCTCGACCACCCCACCCCGGCCCCCGCCCGGATGCCGGCCCTCTATCTCTCACACGGCGCCCCGCCGCTCGCCGACGACGCCGTCTGGCCGGGCCAGCTGGCCGCCTGGTCGGCCGGCCTGCCCCGCCCCAAAGCCGTCCTCATGGTCTCCGCGCACTGGGAGGAGGCCCCGCTGGCCCTCGGCGCCACCGAGACCGTGCCGCTCGTCTACGACTTCTGGGGCTTCCCCGAGCGCTACTACCGCGTGCGGTACGCGGCCCCGGGCGCGCCGGCGCTCGCCGAGTCCGTCCGCAAGCTGCTGCGCGCCCCCGGCTCGCCCGTGCAGGACACGCCCGACCGGGGCCTCGACCACGGCGCGTACGTGCCGCTCGTCGAGATGTACCCGGACGCCGACATCCCCGTCCTCCAGATCTCCCTGCCCACCCTCGACCCGCGCCGCCTCATGGACATCGGCCGCAAGCTGGCCCCGCTGCGCGACGAGGGCGTGCTGATCGTCGGCAGCGGCTTCTTCACCCACAACCTGGCCGCCCTGCGGCACGCGGGCGTGCCCGGCTGGTCCGTCGAGTTCGACGCCTGGGGCCACGAGGCGCTCGCCGCGCAGGACGTCGACGCCCTGCTCGATTTCGAACACAAGTCCCCCTCCGGCCGCCTCGCCCACCCGCGCACCGAGCACTTCGCCCCGCTCTTCGTCGCCATGGGCGCGGCGGACGCGGCCGGCGACCTCGACGAGCAGCGCAGCGTCATCGACGGCTTCTGGATGGGCCTGGCGAAGCGCTCGGTCCAGTTCGGCTGACCGTCGCGCGTGCCCTGAGCAACCCGGCGGCGGCCCAGGTCGTCTTCACGGCGGGAACGGAATCCGGAGGCCGCTACTCCAGTGATGTGACCGAGGTCTCACCAGCCCAGCGTCGCGGATCTTCGTCAAGGGGGCGAAAACCCCCTTCACTCAGGCCCTGACCTGCGCGTCCGTGGCTTCCGGGCCCCCCTCCCTCCGCCCTCCCGACGACGCGACGGCGGCGCAGGATACTGCATGATCACGAAAATCCTGTGCCGGGTGGGAATTCTGTCCTGATTCCAGTCGTTGTTTCCGTCGGATGCAGGGCACCCGAAAAGGTGTCGCGACCTACTCAGCAAGGGAGCACGCATGGCAACCCGTGCCGTCGCCCGTCGTCAGTCCTCCGCCAAGAGCGGAGCCGGCCGGGCCAGCAGCGTTCGCGTCGTGGGCGGGGAGATCGCCGACCGCGACCTGGTCGGCATGTACCTCGACGAGATCGCGCGTACGCCCCTGCTCGACGCCGCCAAGGAAGTCGAACTCTCCCAGACCATCGAGGCGGGCGTCTACGCCCGGCAGATCCTCGACGGCGAGGTGGAGACCAAGGCCGGCGGAGCCTCCCGCGAGGAGCTGGAGGCGCTGGTCGCCGAGGGCGAGCGCGCCAAGGACCTCTTCATCAAGTCCAACCTCCGCCTCGTCGTCGCCGTCGCCCGCCGCTACCCGCGCAGCGGCCTGCCGCTGCTCGACCTGATCCAGGAGGGCAACGCGGGCCTGGTGCGCGCGGTCGAGAAGTTCGACTACGCGAAGGGCTTCAAGTTCTCCACGTACGCCACGTGGTGGATCCGCCAGGCCATCACCCGCTCCATAGCCGACCAGTCCCGCACCATCCGGCTCCCCGTCCACCTGGTGGAGGAGCTCGGCCGGATCCGCCGCGTCCAGCGCGAGTTCAACCGCGAGCACGGCCGCGAGCCGGAGCCCGCCGAGATCGCCACCGAACTGGGCTCCACCCCGGAACGCGTCACGGACGTCCTGGACTGGGCGCGCGACCCGGTGTCGCTCAACATGTCGGTCGACGACGAGGGCGAGACGCAGTTCGGCGACCTGCTGGAGGACACCTCGGCGGTCACGCCGGAGCAGTCCGTCCTCACCCTCCTGCGCAGCGAGGAACTGGACGACCTGATCGACAAGCTCGACCACCGCACCGCCTCCATCATCCGGATGCGCTACGGCATCGAGGACGGCCGCGAACGCACCCTCACCGAGGTCGGCAAGGAACACGGCCTCACCCGCGAACGCATCCGCCAGATCGAGAAGCACGCCCTCCTGGAACTGAAGAAGATGGCCCACGACACAGGCTTCGACGCCGTAGCGTGAGCCGCATGAGAAAGCCCCCTCCGCCAGGGAGGGGGCTTTTTTCGTGCCCTCTCCTCCCCACCCCTTTCCCCCCCCACAGGCCGGAAAGTGGCCCCGGACCCGCACCCCTCACCCCTCACCCCGCACCTCTCACCCCACAGACGCCCCCAACCGACCCGCCACCTCCCTCACGTACCCCACCAACGACTCCGGCCCATGCACCCGAAACCCCACCTCCACCATCGCCAACCGCGCCACCAGCCACTCCGCCGAATCCACCGTCCGCACCCGCAGCCGGCACCGCCCTTCCCCCTCCGCCACCGGCACCAGGTGCGCCGGCAACCGCGCCGCCACCACCTCCACCGGCGCCTCGAACGTCACGTCCAGCTCCAGTTCCGGCTGCGCCCGTGACATGGAGCGCGTCATGAACTCGGCCACGTCCCCCGCGGGCAGCTCCCGCGGCGTGTAGCGCGCGCCGGTCGGGAAGGGGTCGCTGACCCGGTCGACGCGGAAGGTCCGCCAGTCGTCGCGCCCGAGGTCGTACGCGACGAGGTACCAGCGCCGCCCGGTGGACACGAGCCGGTACGGCTCGACGAGCCGCTTCGTCTCGGCGCCGTCGCCCGCCCGGTACCCGAACCGCAGCCGTTCCTGCCCGGTGACCGCGCCGGCGAGCGTGGTGAGCGTCTGCGGCGCGACGGTGGCGCCGTCGCCGCGGGTGAGCGGGATCGTGGCGTTCTGGAGGGTGGAGACGCGGTGCCGGAGGCGGGACGGGAGGACCTGTTCCAGTTTGGCGAGGGCGCGTACGGACGCCTCCTCCACGCCTTCGATGGCGTGCCCCGCCCCGGCCCGCAGCCCGACGGCGATGGCCACGGCCTCCTCGTCGTCGAGGAGGAGCGGGGGCATGGCGGTGCCGGCGACGAGCCGGTAGCCGCCGAGTGCTCCCTTGGTCGCCTCGACGGGGTAGCCGAGGTCGCGGAGCCGGTCGATGTCCCGGCGGATGGTGCGCGGCGAGACGTCGAGCCGGTCGGCCAGTTCGCTGCCGGGCCACTCGCGCGGGGTCTGGAGGAGCGACAGCAGATTCAGGAGTCGTGCCGGAGTGTCCGTCATGGCTCCAGGATGAGGGCAAACGAGGACACGACCTGACCTATATGACCTCTAGATTCTTCCTATGAGTTCACAAGCCGCCGCTCAGGCACCGAACCCCACAGCACCCACCGGCACCACCAGTACAACGGGCTCCACCAGCTCCACCAGCTCCACCAGCTCCACCGGCACCACCGACCCCGCGGACCGCCGCCGCTGGATCGCCCTCGCGATCGTCATGACCGCCGCGTTCATGGACCTGGTCGACGCCACGATCGTCAACATCGCGATCCCGAGCATCGAGCGGGACCTGGGCGCGACGTTCGGCGCGATCCAGTGGATCACCGCCGGGTACGCGCTCGCGTTCGCCGCGGGCCTGATCACCGGCGGCCGGCTCGGCGACATCTACGGCCGCAAGCGGCTCTTCCTGACCGGCACCGCCGGCTTCACGCTGGCGTCCGCGCTGTGCGGTGTCGCCGCGAACCAGGAGATGCTGGTCGGCTCGCGCCTGCTGCAGGGCGCGGCGGCGGCGCTGATGGTGCCGCAGGTGCTGTCGATCGTGCACGTCACCTTCCCGGCGCACGAGCGCGGCAAGGTCTTCGGTCTGTTCGGCGCGATCATCGGGCTCGGCGCGGTGTCGGGCCCGCTGCTCGGCGCGCTGCTGACCCAGTGGAACATCGCGGGCCTGGAGTGGCGCCCGATCTTCCTCATCAACCTGCCTGTCGGCGTCGCCGCCCTCATCCTGGGCCGCCGCTTCATCACCGAGTCCAAGGCCCCGAAGGCGCTCCGCCTGGACCTGGTGGGCGTCGTCCTGGTGACCGGCGCGCTGCTGATGCTGATCTACCCGCTGACCCGCGGCCGCGAGCTGGGCTGGCCGCTGTGGGGCCACCTGATGATGGCGGGCAGCCTGCTGGTCTTCGGCGCGCTCGTCGCGTACGAGAAGCACAAGGCGCGCAAGGACGGTTCGCCGCTCGTCGAGCTGTCGCTGTTCAAGGTGCCGTCGTTCGCGGCGGGCATCGCCGTCCAGCTGACGTTCGGCGTCGTGATGGGCATCTTCTTCCTGGTCTGGACGCTCTACATGCAGATCGGCCTGGGCTGGAGCCCGCTGAAGGCCGGCCTGACGGGCGTGCCGTTCTCGGTGGCCGTGTCCGTGGCGGCGGGTCTCTCGGTGCAGCAGCTGGTGCCGCGCTTCGGCCGCAAGGTGCTGCAGACGGGCGCCCTGACGATGGCGACGGGCATCCTGATCTACCTCTGGGAGGCCGGGCACTACGGCACCGGCATCGCGCCCTGGCAGATGATCCTGCCGCTGGTGGTGATGGGTCTGGGCATGGGCCTGATCGTGGCGCCGCTGACCGACGCGGTGCTGTCCGGAGTGCCGCGCGAGCACGCCGGATCGGCCTCGGGCCTGATCAACACGACCGGGCAGATGGGCAACGCGCTCGGCCTCGGCCTGGTGTCGGTGGTGTTCTTCGGCGCGATCGACGAGAAGCGGCTCGCGGTGATGCCGCAGGAGACGGGCGACGCGTTCGTCCGGGCGTTCCAGAACTCGCTGGGCTGGACGGTGGCGGTGCTCGCCGCCATCTTCCTGGTGATGTTCGCGCTGCCGGCCAAGACGCGGCAGCACCTGGAGGGCGGCGACGACGAGGAGCCGGGCACGGCCGCGGCGGGCGACGCCGAGGCGGCGAAGGAGCCCGCCCTGGTCTCCTGACGGAGCCCGACAGCCTGAGCGGCTGAGGAACCGAGGGGCGGCGCGCCATCACCGGCGCGCCGCCCCTCACCCGTTCTCCGGCACCCCGCGCCCGGCGCACGCCCCGCACGACGCGCGCCCCCGCGTGATCCCCGCCCCGTCCGGTGCCCGCCCCGCACACCTCGCGAGCGAAGGGGGTGTCAGCGGACCCGGGAGCGGGACTCCATCGCGTCGCGGGCGGCGCGCTCGCTCTCGTACACCTCGCACATGTGCCGGCCGTCGGGGGTCGCCGTGTGCTCGACCTCCCACAGGCTGACCTCGCTGCCGTCGAGCAGCAGGAACTGGTGCTCGTAGAGCGTGAAGCCGGCGTCCCGGCCGCCCTCCAGCGGGCACTGGCGTCCGAGCGCCTGCGTGATGTGGTGCGCGAACGCGAGCCGCAGCCGGCCCGCCATCGCCTCGCCCGGCCGGTCCGCGTTCTCCGCGCGGCGCAGCACCCGGCGGGCGTGGTCGTCGGAGTTGTCCGGCACGTACATCCGGGGCTGGGCGGGTATCGGGCGGGCGAAGAGCGAGCTCAGCAGCTCCAGGTCGCCGTCCCCGGCGGACGGCGTGCCGCCGTCGCGGTCCCCCGACCAGTCGGGCGACGGGCCCTCCGGCAGCCGGGACACGGCGAGCCGGACCTCGGCCTCCTCCGTGTACAGCTCGTGCTGCTCGGCGCCGCCCCGGCCGGAGTTGTGCACGAGCTCCCAGAGGCCCAGCGCGGAGCCGTCGGGGAGGAGATAGGTGTGGCGGTACGTGGTGCGGTGCAGCGCCGCGCTGTGGTGCGAGGAGTACAGCGCGGTGGAGTGGGCCAGGGCCGTCTCCAGCCGCTCGATCACGGAGTCGGGCAGATCGAAGGAGTTGAGCGCCCGGCCGAGGAGTCGCTCAAGGTGGGTCTCGGTCGTCTCGTACGGATCGTGGGAAGGATCCTTCGGATCGTTCAAGAGGGTCTCCAGGCCGTCGCCGCATGTCACTTGGTGCTTGCTCAACGTAGCCCTTGGGGCTGACATCGTGTCCGGCGTTCGGAAAAACGAGGGGGGCACACGACGAGTTCCCGCGCCCCCCGTGCGTCTTCTTCAACTTCCCTTGGTATACCCCCAGTCGGCTTCCGCGGCTAGTCGCCGGACAGCGCGCCGCGCGTGTCGTCCGCGTGTCGTCCGGATGTCGCCCGCGTGGCGCCCGGTGTTCCGCCTGATCCGGGATACGGGGCCCGGTTCGGCGGCCGGCCGCCGGGCCGTGGCGGCCCTCGGGGTACGCGGGGAATCCGGCTCCCGGACCGGAGCCGCAGGTGAGCGGGGTGGGCGGGGCGCGGACGAGGGCCCGGACGGCCGGTGCGGCGCCCGCCGCGGGGATCACGTCGCGCGCGAACGTCCCCAGCGCGGGCGGGTGTTCACGCGCCCCCGGCCCCACGAGGGCGAAGGCCCTGTCCCCGTCGGGGTGGAGGGGGCGGAGCACACGGCGCGCGCGATGCCCGCGTGCGCCGTCTCTGCGACCTTCCGCGCCTGCGCGCGGGGCGGCACCGTTGTGCATCGTTACGCGCGCGTGACCGGCCCGGAGGCCGGCCACGCCCGTCGGCCCACCCGTCGCTCCGTCAACAGGCTGATATTCGGTCATACCGACGGTGGAGTGCCGGGGTCAGAATTTGGGGCCGAGGTACGTACCGCCCGATGCGTCGATCACGGTGCCGGTGATCCAGCGCCCGTCCGGCGAGGCCAGGAACGCCACCGGATCGGCGATGTCCTCCGGCTGCCCCACCCACGGCAGCGCCTGCCCGGCGATCATCAGGTGCTCCAGCTCCGGCACGGCGGCCAGCCGGGCGGTGAGCGCGGCGGTCTCCGTGGGGCCCGGCGCGACCGTGTTGACAGTGATCCGGCGGGCGCCGACGACATTCGCGAGGGTGCGGGTGAAGGTCTCCATCGCGCCCTTCGTCATGGCATAGGCCAGCTCGTCGGCGAGCGCGATCCGGGTGACGCCGGACCCGATGTTCACGATGCGGCCCCCGTCGCGCAGCACCGGCAGAAGCTGCTGCACCAGGAAGAACGGCGCCCGGACGTTGACCGCGAAGAGCCGGTCGAAGCCCTCGACGGTCTCGTCCTGGAGGTGCCCGCCGGAGGTGGCGACGGCCGCGTTGTTGACCAGGACGTCCAGCGGGGCGCCCGAGTCCGCCGTACGCCCGGTGTGCGCGGCGAGTCCGGCCCGTACGCCGTCCACGAGCGTCAGCACCCCGTCATACGAGGCCAGATCGGCGCCCACCGCGAACGCCCGGCCGCCGGCCGCCGCGATCAGGTCCACGGTCTCCTGCGCGGCCGCCGCGTCCGACCCGTAGTGGACGGCGACGACCATCCCGTCCCGGGCGAGCCGCCGCGCGACGGCCCGCCCGATGCCGCGCGAGGCGCCGGTGACCAGGGCGGTACGGGTGGTGCCGGCCTCGGAGTCGTCGTCGAGGCCGTCGTCGAAGCCTTCGTGGGTCCGCATGGTGATGCTCCTGTCCGTCCCGGGCGTTCGCCGGGAACAGGACCGAGCGTCGCGGGCCCCGCTGACGAACCGCGCACGAGCGGCTGACGGACACTGACGGACACTGACGGCGCACCGGGAGCCAGGTGGCCGGAGGACCGCCGGAGCGCGCCGGACCCGGCGATTCAACGCCCGGGCCCGCTCGTACGGGTCCCGCGGTGGACGACTCGGCGCCTGGTCAGACGGGTGCCGGCAGCCCCGCCCGGCGGGCGACCCGCGCCGCCCGGGCCCGGTCCGCCGCCGCTGCCTCCACCTCGCCCGCGGCCTCGTGGACGGCGGCGCGGCGGACGAGCAGGTCGACGATGTCCTCCGCGACCCCCAGGGACTCGAAGAGGGCGAGGGCCTCGCCGAGGAGCGGCAGCGGGTCGGGGGAGAGCGCGGCCAGGCCCTCCAGCGCGGTCGCCGTGCCCCAGCGCTCGCCAAGGGCCCGGAAGCCGGCCAGCGCCGCGGTGAGCGCGGCCCGCGCCGCCTCGCGGTCGCCCCGTTCGAGCGCCAGATGCCCCTGCCCGGCCTGCCCCAGCGCCCGCGACCACGGGTCGTCCGGCACCGGAAGCCGCACCTCGGGCCCGACCGCCGTGGCCCACAGGAAGGCCGTGAACGGCTGCCGCAGCGGCTCCGCGCGCGTCGTGAGCAACGTGCGCGCCCGCGCGAGGCGTTCGGCGCACGCGCCCGAATCCGGCCCGGTGGCCGGGGCGTTCGCCGCGAGGACGCCCAGCACGTACTCCTCGCCGAGCCCGGCCGCCACCGGGTCGAGCCCGGCCCGGTCGGCCGCGTCGAGGAGGTCCCGCGCGAGTCCGGCGACCTGGCCGCGCAGCCCGCGGAGCCACCAGTACGGGGTGAGCGCGGCCACCAGACGGAGGCCGTCGTCCGGGGCGTGCGCGATGGCCCGGCGCAGGGCGGCGCGGAGGTTCGGCTCCTCGGCGTCGAGCCGGGCCAGCCGGTCGAGCTGGTCCGGTCCGCGCAGCGCGGGGTCGGCGGTCCGGGCGAGGGCCAGGCAGTGGGCGGTGTGCGCGGCGGGCGCCGGGTCGCCGGCGGGCAGCCGGCCGGCCGCGTAGGCCCGTACGGTCTCCAGCATCCGGTACCGGACCGGCCCCGCCCCGCCGTCCACGACCACCGCCTCCACCAGCGACTTCTCGGTCAGGGACGCCAGCAGCTCCTCCGCGTCCGCGCGGTCCGCCCCGCACACCCGGGCCACGGCGCCGGCCGTCGCCCCGCCGCGGAACACCGAGAACCGCGCCGCCAGCCGCTGTTCCGCCGCGTCGAGCAGGCCCCAGCTCCACTCCACGACCGCCGCCAGCGTCCGGTGCCGGGCGGGCGCGGTGCGATCGCCCCGCGACAGCAGCCGGAACCGGTCGTCGGGGTGGGCGCGAGGAGCGTCGAGCGGCCCACCCGGCCGCTCACCCGACCGCTCGCCCAGCGGCCCACCCGGCCGCTCACCCGACCGCTCGCCCAGCGGCCGGCCCATGCGCTCGCCCAGCCGGTCGGCCAGCTCGTCGACGCCGAGCGTCCGCAGCCGGGCCGCCGCCAGTTCCAGGGCGAGCGGCAGCCCGTCCAGGGCCGCGCACACCTCCGCTACGCGCGCGTGCCCCGCGAAACCGGGCCGGGCGGCCGCCCCACGCCGCACGAACAACTCCACCGCCGCCTTTGGCGCGAGCGCCCCGAGCGGCAGCAGCGACTCGCCCGTGAGGCCCAGCGCCTCACGGCTGGTGGCGAGGACCCGCAGCGCCGGGCAGCCGGTCAGCAACGCCCGTACCAGCACGGCGGCCTCCGCCACCACATGCTCGCAGTTGTCGACGACGAGCAGCACCGGCCGGTCCGCGAGCGCCCGGACGAGCGCGTCCGGCGCCGCGTCCCGTACCCCGAGGGCGCGCGCGAACGCCCCCGCCGCCTCGCCGGCCCCCACCGCCCCCAGGTCCACGAACACCGCTTCCCGCCGCGCGCGCCCCTCCCGTACGCCTTCGAGCGCGAGCCTGGTCTTGCCCGCGCCGCCCGGCCCGACCAGTGTCACCAGGCGCGCGGAGGCCAAGAGAGCGCGCAACCACTCCCGTTCGGGCGCGCGTCCGACGAACTCGGTGAGCGGGGCGGGCAACGGCCGGGCGGCGGGCACGCCTCCCTCGGCGCCCCGCTCGCCCCGCAGGACGGCGAGATGCGCCGCGGCCAGCTCCGGCGACGGATCCGCGCCCAGCTCGTCGGCGAGCGCCCCGCGCACCTCCTCGTACACGGCGAGCGCCCGCGCCTGCCGTCCCGCGCCCGCGAGCGCTCGTATCTGGAGCGCGCGCAGCCGCTCGCGCAGCGGGTGGGCGGCCGCTGCTGCCTCCACCTCCCGTACGAGCGGGGCGGGATCGCCGCCCGAGGCGAGCAGCGCGGCGGCCCACTCCTCCAGGGCGTCGAGCCGGAGGCCGTCCAGCCGGGCGGTCCGCGCCGGGGCGTACGGGGCGTCCCGCACGTCCGCGAGGGCCGGGCCGCGCCACAGCCCCAGGGCCTCCCGCAACAGCTCCTCGGCCCGTACGGGATCGCCGGCCGCGGCCGCCCGGGCACCGTACCCGGCCAGCCGCTCGAAGCGGAGCACGTCCACGGTGTCCGGACCGATACCGGCCCCGCCCCCCGTACCGGTGCCGGTGTCCGGCCCGGTCAGGCGGTACCCGGCGGGGGAGTGGTCGACCCCGTACCCGTCCGGTAGCGCCCGCCGCAGCCGTGAGACCTGGGACTGGAGGGCACCGGCGGCCCCGGCCGGGGGCGTGTCACCGTACAGGCCGTCGACCAGCCGTACGGCCGAGACGGCCCGCCCCGCGTCGAGCAGCAGCAGCGCGAGCAGCGCCCGGACCCGTGGGCCGCCGGTGACGGGCGAACCGGAGACGGTGAGCGGGCCCAGCAGCCGGAACATCATGCGCGGCATTCTCGCCGACGCCCCGTCCCCTCAGGAGGAGATTCGGGCGGTGGTACGCGCGGCGGACCCGGAGGCCGTCAGGGCGACCCCCAGCGCGACGGCCGCGGCCGCGACGAGACCGGCGGCGAGCACCGCCCAGCGCCCCGCGAACGTACACAGCAGGACCGCGAGCGCGGCGACGGGCAGCACGGCCTGCTGAACGAAGCCGGTCTTGAACCGGCGGGCGTGCAGGAGCCACACACAGAGGAGGAAGAGCGCCGAGGGGATGGTCACGGCGGCGGCCGCCGCGACGGCGGACAGGTGCGTCTTGCCGACGGCCTGCTCGACCGCGATCTCGATGCCCGCACCGATGGCGGCGGCCGAGGTGAAGATCAGGAAGTGGCTGTACCCCCACAGGAAGCCCTGCCGGCTGGAGGTGAGCCGGTCATGGGCGGGCACGACGAAGTAGATCCACCAGGCGGCGAAGACGATCAGCAGCCCGCCGGCGGCGATCGGCAGGACCTCGCCCAGGGCGTCGTTCTCGCGCACACCCGACTTCACGGCGACCGTCGCCGCCGCGATCGTCTCGCCGAGCACGATGATCGTGAACAGGCCGTAGCGCTCGGCGATGTGGTGCGGGTGCCACTGGCTGGGCTGGTCCTTCTCCGCGTACACCGGGACGGCCATCTCGGCGAGCACCATCACCAGGAACACCCACGGGCGGGCGTCGAGCGGGGCGATCAGCAGCGCGATCCAGCCGACCTGGCAGGCCAGGACACCGGCCGCGTAGCGGCGGCACAGGGTCCGCTCGACGGGGTCGGCGGCGTGGTGCGCGGCGCGCAGCCACTGGGAGGCGAGGGCGAGCCGCATGACGACGTAGCCGATGTAGACAACGAGGAAGTCGTGCGTCTCGAACGCGCTGGAGACCCCGGCGGCGAGGACGAGGACACCGGCGATCTGGACGAGGGCGACGACACGGTAGAGGACGTCGTCGTTGTCGTACGCGGAGGCGAACCACGTGAAGTTCATCCAGGCCCACCAGATGGCCCAGAACACCATCAGGTAGTTGAGGATCCCGGAGCCGGTGTGTCCCTCGACGACCGCGTGGACGAGTTCGAACCCCGCCTGCGCGACCGCGACGACGAAACAGAGGTCGAAGAACAGCTCCAGCGGCGTGGCGACCCGGTGCTCCTCGTCGCGGGGCCGGGCGGTGAGGGGGAGGAAGGGCGGCTGCGTCATGCCCTCATGGAACAGCAGAGTCCCACGCGCCCCGGCGCACGCGGCGCGAGCGTTTCGCTCCAGGACTCCTGTTGGGCCCCCACGGACAAGACCCCGCCCGGCTTCGGCCGCGGGGTCGCCGACGGGTCGACGGGCCGGTGGGCTGACGGACCGGCGGACCGACGGACCCCCGGACCCACGGACCGGTGGGCCGTCGTGGCTGCCGTCCCGGAGGCCGGCCTGACCGTTTGACCTCCAACCCGGGACCGCAGCCCTTGACGCCCCTTCCCTGAGCGGAGGACCGGGGCCGTGACGCCGGTGTCGTACGCCGTCACGGCCCCCCGTGCCACGTTTCACGTTACGCCCGCCCCCAAGGCCGGCCACCCCGCCGCCCGGCCCTCCTTCCTGGGCCACAAGTCCCTTTCCCGGGGCTCCGCGCGGCAGCGGGGGAGGGGGGCCTCGCTCCTGTCCGGGACGACGCATCCACCCGTACGCCGCCGGTACCGCGCCCCGGACCGCCAGGGCCGACCGACCCCGTACCCGAGGGGGTTTCCGTCCCCGCCCACCGGGCCGCCCTGCCTGAGCCGACCGTCCCCGAACGTCTGTCCTATGTCCCGGAATTCCCAGGACCAACGCCCGCGCACCCGGCGTCGATCGGCTCTCACGGCCCCTGGTCCACGAGCGGAGCCTGGAAGGGCACAGCCAGCCCCGTTCCGGGGATGTTCAGGGAGTCAGGGAAGCGCCATGGGTTCCGTCATCCACAGCACCCGAACCAAAGACGGGCCCGTACCCGTCTCGTACGACACGGACCAGTACCGGCCCGGCAGGGCGATCACGGACTGGGAACCGGAGAACGAACTCTTCTGGAAGTCCTTCGGCAAACGGGTCGCCGCCCGCAACCTGTGGATCGCGGTACCCGCGCTGCTCGTCGCCTTCGTGGTGTGGCAGGTGTGGTCGGTCACCGCGACCAACCTGAAAGACGTCGGCTTCTCCTACTCCACCTCCCAGCTGTTCTGGCTGACGGCCATCCCCGGCCTGACCGGCGGCACGGCCCGGATCTTCTACACCTTCCTCGGCCCGATGGTCGGCCAGCGCCGGTTCACCGCCCTGTCCACGGCGGTCCTGGTCGTCCCGCTGATCTGGCTGGGCATCGCGATCCAGGACCCGGCCACCCCGTACGGCGTGATGGTGGCCATCGCCGCCCTCTGCGGCATCGGCGGCGCCAACTTCGCGTCCTCCCTCGCCAACATCGGCTTCTTCTTCCCCAAGGCGAAGAAGGGCAGCGCGGCCGGCATCAACGGCGGTCTCGGCAACCTCGGCGTCTCCGTCGTCCAGCTCCTCACTCCGATCGTCATCACCTGGTCGGTGATCGCGATCGGCTCGGCCCAGCACAAGGCCGACGGCACCGCCGTCCACCTCCAGAACGCGGCCTTCATCTGGGTGCCGGTCCTCCTCGTCCTGGCCGCCGTCGCCTGGTTCGGGCAGAACGACCTGAAGGTGGCCTCCACCCCGTTCAGCCGGCAGAAGATCATCTTCAAGCGCAAGCACACCTGGCTGATGACCTGGCTGTACGTCGGCACCTTCGGCTCCTTCATCGGCTTCGCCGCCGCCCTGCCGATGCTGATCAAGACCACCTTCCCGGACTACTCCGTCGCCACCTACGCCTGGATGGGCCCGGCGGTCGGCGCTCTCTCCCGGTGGGCGGGCGGCTGGATCGCCGACAAGTGGGGTGGCGCGCGCGTGACCATCCTGTCCTTCGTGGGCATGGCGGCCGCCATCGTCGGTGTCATCTCCTTCCTTCCTCCCTCGGGTGGTGACGGCGGTTCGTTCCCCGGCTTCTTCCTCTGCTTCCTCGCGGCCTTCTTCTTCTCGGGCATCGGCAACGGCTCGACCTTCCGCCAGATCCCGGTGATCTTCCGCACCACCAGCCTGAACGGGCTGACCGAAGGCACCCCGGAGTACGCCGGGGCCCTGAAGCAGGCGGAGATGGAGTCGGGCGCGGTGACCGGCTTCACCTCGGCCATCGCCGCCTATGGCTTCTTCTTCATCCCGGCCCTCTTCGGCTCGGTGGCCGTGACCAGCGCGATGTGGGGCTTCGTCGCCTTCTACCTCAGCTGTGTGGTCGTGGCCTGGTGGTTCTACGCCCGCAAGAACGCCGAGGCTCCCAGCTGACGCTCCTTGCGGGGCAACGCCGGCCGGTCCGGGCCGGGACGGGTAACACACCCGCCCCGGCCCGCTTCGGCGTTTCCCCCCGCCCCCGCCCCCCAGCCGTCGGGACCGGTCCGCGAACGGCCCCACCCATGCGGGGCCTTCGCACAGGTCCGGAACAGGACCAACGGCCTTCCACAGGTGCCCAATGCCGCCCCCTTTGCCCGCTCCACCGGAGTGCAATGGAGGCAGGCAACGAGCTGGAGCGAGCGTCCTCGCCCCCGCGCACCCGCACCACTGCGGGCCACCGGTCCCTCGGCCCATCGGTGCTCCACCACACCGGTGCGACGACGGGGCGACAGGGCGACGCGACAGCGATCGAGAGCGAGAAGGCGGTGCGGCTGTGACGGCGACCCCTGCGGAATGCACGGTGAACGAGCGGGCCTGGAAGGGCTTCAAAGGCGGCCTCTGGCGGGACGCCATCGACGTCCGCGACTTCATCCAGCAGAACTACACCCCCTACGAAGGCGACGCCTCCTTCCTCGCCGGCCCCACCGACCGGACCCGCGCCGTATGGAAGACGATCACGGACAAGTTCCCGGAGGAGCGGGCCAAGGGCGTGTACGACGTCGCGTACGACATTCCGTCCACCATCACCGCCCACGCCCCCGGCTACATCGACCGCGACAAGGACCTGATCGTCGGTCTCCAGACGGACGCCCCGCTCAAGCGCGCGATCATGCCGAACGGCGGCTGGCGCATGGTCGCCGGCGCCCTGCGGACCTACGGCTACCCGGTCTCCGAGCGGCTCGAAAAGGTCTTCACCGAGTACCGCAAGACCCACAACGCCGGTGTCTTCGACGCCTACACCCCCGAGATCCTCGCCGCCCGCAAGGCCGGCGTCGTCACCGGACTCCCCGACGCCTACGGCCGCGGCCGCATCATCGGCGACTACCGCCGCGTCGCCCTCTACGGCGTCGACCGCCTCGTCGAGGTGAAGCGGGAGGAGAAGAGCGAGCTCGACTCCCTTCCCGCCGGCGACCGTTCCCTGGAGGAGACCCTCCGGCTGCGCGAGGAACTGGCCGAGCAGATCCGCGCCCTCGGCGAGCTGAAGACCATGGCCGCCGCGTACGGCCACGACATCTCCGGCCCCGCCACCACCGGCCACGAAGCCATCCAGTGGCTGTACTTCGCCTACCTCGCCGCCGTGAAGGAACAGAACGGCGCCGCGATGTCCCTCGGCCGCACCTCCACCTTCCTCGATGTCTATCTGCAGCGCGACCTCGCTGCCGGGCACATCGCCGAGGAGCAGGCCCAGGAACTCGTCGACGACTTCATCATCAAGCTGCGTATCGTCCGCTTCCTGCGCACCCCCGAGTACGACGAGCTCTTCTCCGGCGACCCGACCTGGGTCACCGAGTCCCTCGCCGGCATCGGCGAGGACGGCCGTCCGCTGGTCACCCGGACCTCCTTCCGCTATCTGCAGACCCTGTACAACCTCGGCCCGGCCCCCGAGCCGAACATGACCGTCTTCTGGTCGCCACGACTCCCTCAGGGCTTCAAGGAGTTCTGCGCCCGCGTCTCCATCGACACCTCCTCCGTGCAGTACGAGTCGGACGAACTGATGCGGCCCCGCTTCGGCGACGACACCGCCATCGCCTGCTGCGTCTCCGCGATGCCCGTCGGCAAGCAGATGCAGTTCTTCGGCGCCCGGGTGAACCTCGCCAAGACCCTCCTCTACGCGATCAACGGCGGCCGCGACGAGCGGTCCGGCCTCCAGGTCGGCCCCGACACCGGCGCCGTCACCTCCTCCGTACTCGACTACGACGAGGTGCTGCGCAAGCTCGACGCACAGATGGACTGGCTGGCCGGCGTGTACGTCCACGCGCTGAACGTCATCCACTACATGCACGACAAGTACGCCTACGAGCGCGTCGAGATGGCCCTCCACGACCGCGACGTACGCCGCACCATGGCCTGCGGCATCGCCGGCCTCGCGGTCGCCGCCGACTCGCTGTCCGCCATCAAGTACGCCCGGGTCACCGCCCTGCGCGACGAGACCGGCCTGGTCACCGACTACGACATCGAGGGCGACTATCCGGCGTACGGCAACAACGACGACCGCGCCGACGAGATCGCCGTCCGGCTCGTCGAGGAGTTCATGCGCAAGGTGCGCGCACACCCGACCTACCGGAACGCCGAACACACCCAGTCCGTCCTGACCATCACCTCCAATGTCGTCTACGGCAAGAAGACCGGGAACACCCCAGACGGCCGCCGCGCCGGCGAACCGTTCTCCCCGGGCGCCAACCCGATGAACGGCCGCGACACCCACGGCTACGTCGCCTCGGCCCTGTCCGTCGCCAAACTCCCGTACCGGCACGCCGAGGACGGCATCTCGCTGACCAGCACCGTCACCCCCGACGGCCTGGGCCGCACCCCGGAGGAACGGATCACCAACCTCGCCGGTGTCCTCGACGGCTACACGGCCGGCGACGGCTTCCACATGAACGTCAACGTCCTCAACCGCGAGGTGCTGACGGACGCCATGGAACACCCGGAGAACCATCCGCAGCTCACCATCCGGGTCTCCGGATACGCGGTGAACTTCGTCCGGCTCACCCGCGAGCAGCAGCTCGACGTCCTGAACCGCACCTTCCACGGCTCCCTCTGATCCCGGGGCCGGTCCCGCACTCCGGCTTCCCCTCGACCGCGCGGTCTCCGGGGCCCGTATCCCTCACCCTCACCCGGGCCCCGGAGCCGCGCGCACCTCCCCCTCATGTCTCCGCACGTCTCTTCGCTCCTCTTTGGACAGGAGGCCCTGCCATGGCCGCCGCACTCACCGGCTCGGACCTGCCGCCCCTACCCGCCCCTCCGGCCACCCCGGCCGCCGCGGCGACCCACCGGACCTCCTCGGGATTCCTGCACTCCTGGGACCTGTCCACCGGCGTCGACGGCCCTGGTACCCGCTTCGTCGCCTTCCTCTCCGGCTGTCCGCTGACCTGCCTGTACTGCCACAACCCCGACACCTGGCGGATGCGCGACGGCACCCGCACCTCCGCCGACGACGTGATCGCCGAAGCGGGCAAGTACACCCGCTTCATCGCCGTCTCCGGCGGCGGGGCCACCGTCTCGGGCGGCGAACCCCTGCTCCAGCCCGTCTTCACCGGCGAACTGCTGCACCGCATGAAGCACGAACTCGGACTGCACACCGCCCTCGACACCTCGGGCTTCCTCGGCGCCCGCGCCACCGACGCCCTGCTGCGCGACACCGACCTGGTGCTTCTCGACATCAAGTCCTGGGACCCGGACACGTACAAGAAGGTCACCGGCCGGCCGGTCCAGCCGACCCTGGACTTCGCCCGCCGCCTCGCCGGCCTCGGCAAGGAGGTGCACGTCCGCTTCGTCCTCGTCCCCGGACTGACCGACGCCCCCGCCAACATCGAGGGAGTCGCCGCCTTCGCGGGCGGCCTCGGCAATGTCTCCCGTGTGGACATTCTCCCCTTTCACAAGCTCGGTGAGGCGAAATGGCGGGCACTCGCCAAGCCGTTCCCCCTCCGTCGCCTTCCGACGCCGACCCTCGGCCAGCTGAATGCCGCACGGGCGGTCTTCCAGGCCCACGGGCTGTACGCCGTCTGAGCTCCCGCGCTCACCCAACTGAATCGCAAATCGGGCGAAAGGGTGATCTGCCGCCCTAAGGTGGCCGCGTGATCGAGCCCCAGCAGGCCTCCGCAGAGCCCCCGCCCGCCTCGGCCGCATCCCCGCCGATCCCGGGGGACCGGCCACCGCAGACCCCCGCGCAGGTGCGCCGCCGGGCCACCCTCGCCGGGGTCGCCGTATCCGTCCTGCTGATTCTCGCGATCGTCTTCGGCAGCCGGCTGCTCCGCGACTTCGACTCCGCCCTCCTCCCGTACGCGGTCGCGACCGTCTTCCTCGCCTTCGGCGTCGCCTACCGCTACACCGTCTGGGTCTCCGCCCCCGGCGCCAGGCGCCTGTTCACCCAGGGCTGGCGCGCCTTCTTCTCCCCCCGGAACTTCCGCAAGGCACCCACCGCCCTGCCCCGGATGATCGCCACCTACCTCGGCTTCCAGAAGTTCCTCGGCGCCCGCTCCCACGGCCGCTGGGCCGCCCACCAACTGATCTTCTGGGGCTGCGTCCTGGCCGCCCTGATCACCTTCCCGCTGACCTGGGGCTGGTTCACCTTCACCTCGTCCACCGGCTCGGGCCCCGGCTACGAGATGCGTATCTGGGGCTTCAAGATCATCGGCTTCGACTCGCTGAACGTCGTCGGCTGGCTCATGTTCCACGGCCTGGACATCGCCGCCGTCCTCGTCATCCCCGGCGCCTGCTACTTCCTGTGGCGCCGTATGAAGGACCGCGGCGCCATCACCGGCCAGCGCTTCGGGTACGACCTGGTCCCGCTGATCGCCCTCATCGTCATCTCCGTCACCGGTCTGCTGCTCACCTTCTCCTCGATCTTCCTGCACGGTGGCGGCTATCAGTTCCTGGCGATCCTGCACATGGTGGCGGTGGTCTTCACCCTCATCTACATCCCCTTCGGGAAGTTCTTCCACATCGTCCAGCGGCCCGCCGCCGTCGGCATGCAGCTGTTCAAGTACACCGCCCGCCGCAAGGACGGCACGCTCGCCGCCGACGGCTCCGGCGCGGGCCTGCTCGCCTGCCGCCGCTGCGGACAGCCCATCGACACCACCTCCTACGTCGAGAACCTCCAGGGCACCATGCGCGACCTGAGGCTCGACTTCGACACCTGGGCCGAGTACTGCCCCCGCTGCAAGCGCGTCCTGCGGGGCAACGCCTACCTCGCGCACGTCAAGAAGGGCTACAAGTGACCTCCCCAGTGCCCCTTGACCCGTCCGTCGCCCCGCCCGGCACCCGTGAATTCCGCGACGCCGGCGGGATCCCCGCGGACCGCTGGCACGCCGACCAGAACGGCGAGACCCTCGTCCCCACCCACTGCTGCTTCTGCGGCGTGCAGTGCGGCATGTATCTCCGGGTCGACCGCGGCGGCAAGGTCTTCGGCGTCGAACCGCGCAACCACGACATCAACCGGATGCGCCTCTGCCCCAAGGGCATCAACGCCTACCAGCAGGTCAACCACCCCGACCGGCTCACCGCCCCACTGATGCGGCACAACCGCGACCAGCCCTTCCGCGAAGTCGGCTGGGACGAGGCCCTCGACTTCACCGTCGCCGAGATCCGCCGCATCCAGACCGAGTACGGCATGGACGCCTTCGGCCTGCTCGGCGGCGCCAGCCTCTACACCGAGAAGACCTACCTGGTCGGCAAGTTCGCCCGGGTCGCCCTCAAGACCCGGCACGTCGACTACAACGGCCGGCTCTGCATGGTCTCCGCCGCCGGCGCCAACAAGCTCGCCTTCGGCATCGACCGGGCCGGCAACCCGTTCTCCGACATGCTCCTCACCGACTGCCTGCTCATCGCCGGCTCCAACGTCGGCGAGTGCTTCCCCGTGATGACCCAGTACGTGTGGGGAGCCCGGGACCGCGGCGCCACCCTGATCATCGTCGACCCGCGCGAGACGGCCGTCGCCCGCACCGCCGACATCCACGTCGCCCTCAAACCCGGCACCGACTCCGCGTTCTTCAACTCCGTCCTCCACGTCGTGGTCGCCGAGGGCCTCACCGACGAGGCATACCTGGCCGCCCACGCCACCGGCTGGGACGAGGTGAAGCGGACCGTCGCCGGCTATCCGCCCGCCCGCGCCGCCGAGATCTGCGGCGTCCCCGAAGAACAGATCGTGCGGGTCGCCCGGGTGTTCGCGGGTGCCGGCAAGGCCATGGCCTGGCACGCCCGCGGCGTCGAACACCACTCCCAGGGCGTCGAGAACTGCCTGTCGATCATCAACCTGTGCGTCGCCACCGGACACATCGGCCGCCCCGGCGCCGGCTACGGCACCCTCACCGGCCAGGGCAACGGCCAAGGAGGCCGCGAACACGGCCAGAAGTCCGACCTGCTGCCCGGCGGCCGCTCCATGACCAACCCCGAACACCGCCGTCAGATCTGCGAGATCTGGGGCATCGACGAGTCCGAACTCCCGCCCGCCGGCACCTCCATGATGGAAATGGTCTGGCAGATGCAGCGCCACGAGATCCGCGGCCTCATCGGCATCTGCAACAACCCCTTTGTCTCCCTTCCCCATTACGCCACCGTGAAGGACGGCTACGACACCCTCGAATTCCACGCTCAATTCGACTTCTTCCTTTCCGAGACCGCCGCCAACGCGCATGTCGTCTTTCCCGTCACCGTCTGGGCCGAGGACGACGGCGTCATGGCCAACGCCGAGGCCCGGGTCGTCAAGCACAACAAGGCCCAGGAACCGCCCGCCGGAGTCCGCACCGACACCTGGGTCATGTGCGAACTGGCCCGCCGGCTCGGCGCCGGCGACAAGTTCGACTTCCCCGACTCGCGCTCCGTCTTCGAGGAACTGCGCGTCGCGTCGGCCGGCACGGTCAACGACTACTCCGGCATCACCTACGAACGGCTGGAGGAGACCGGCGGCATCGTCTGGCCGTGCCCCTCCGTCGACCACCCCGGCACCCCCCGTCTCTTCGAGGACGGCCGGTCCTACCACCCCGACGGCAAGATCCATATGCAGGTCGTCGAATGGCACCCGCCCATGGACCCGTACAGCGAGGAATTCCCCTTCTCACTCACCACCGGACGCACCGTCGCCCACTACCTCTCCGGCAACCAGACCCGCCGCCTGGGCGCCCTCGTCGAACAGACCCCCCGCCCCTGGGTCGAGGTCCACCCCGCCCACGGGTTCCGCAACGGCGACCCGGTCCGCGTCGTCACCCGCCGTGGCAGCGAGGTCTTCCCCGCTCTGGTCACCGACGCGATCCGCCCTGACACCGTCTTCATCCCGTACCACTGGCCTGTGCCGACTGCCGCCAACGCGCTGACCATCGATGCCCTCGACCCCCGTTCCAAGATCCCCGAGTACAAGGTCTGCGCCGCCCGCATCGAGGCCGCCGAGAAGGTCGACGACGTTCCCGCGCCACCCACCGGCCCCGGCCGGCTCGCCTATCCGGAGGCCCAGGTGTCCCGCGTCGACCCCCTTCCGCCTACGTCCCCCCAGGGCCGTGGCACCTCGGAAAGGAGCTGACACCGCACATGATGGGACGCACGATCTTCATCGACCCGGGCCGCTGCATCGGCTGCCAGGCCTGCGTCTCCGCCTGCCGCGAATGCGACTCCCACCGCGGCAAGTCGATGATCCACCTCGACTACACCGACGAGGGGCACTCGGTCGCCTCCCTTCCCACTGTCTGCATGCACTGCGAGGACCCGGTCGCCCCCTGCGCCGAGGTCTGCCCCGCCGACGCGATCCTGGTGACCGCCGACGGCGTGGTGCAGCAGGCCGACACCACCCGTTGCATCGGCTGCGCCAACTGTGTCAACGCCTGCCCCTTCGGAGTCCCGAAGATCGACCTCCAGGCGAAGCTCCAGATGAAGTGCAACCTCTGTTACGACCGCACCGCCTACGGTCTCGCCCCCATGTGCGCCACCGTCTGCCCCACCGGCGCCCTCTTCTACGGAACCCTCGAAGAACTCCGCGCCGAACGCCCCGGCGTGCAGGTCGCGGACTCCTTCACCTTCGGAGCCACCACCATCGCCACCGGAGTCGCGATGGTCGTCCCGGCCGACAAGGTCCAGTGGCCCGTGCCCGGCGGCCTGCCCATCGTCGAAGTCAACGGAGTGGATGTCCGATGAGTCTCACCGAACAGCCACCCGCCGACTCCGGCCCGGACCCGGACCGGACCGACGCGGCCCACCAGGCGCTCCGCGACCGGATCGCCGCCGACTCCCTCTCCACCCGCCGCGACTACCTGCGGATCGTCGCCACCGTCTCCGGCGGCCTGGCCGTCGGAGGGATCGGGGTGGCCTCCGGCATCCTGCACCGGCACGGCGACAGCGCCACTCCTCCCGAACCGAAGAAGGTCGCCGACCGTCTCCAGCCCGGTGAATCCCTCGCCTTCCGCTACCCCGGTGACGAGGACCGGGCCATCGCCGTCCGGATGACCGACGGCACCCTGCGGGGCTACTCGGCCGTCTGTACCCACCTGGCCTGCGCAGTCCTGTGGCGCAAGGAACGAGGCAGCGAGGGCGAGCTGTACTGCCCCTGCCACGAGGGCATCTTCGACCCCCGCACGGGAGGGGTCGCCCAGGGCCCGCCCCCGCGGCCCCTGCCGAAGGTCGTGCTGATCGAGCGGATCGACGGCAGCGTGTGGGCCATCGGCACCGCCCGCTCGGGCGAGAGCGCCGAGGAAGGGCTGTGCCGCGAGCAGGACAACGCCTTCCGCTTCTGCCCCGGCGGCACCGGCGCCGAGAGGAGCGAGCGGACGTGACCGACACCCCGTTCCCCAGGGACCCGGGCGCCCCCGACCCGCCACGCGACACCGAACCGCGGCCCGCCTACACCCCCGGCAGTGCCGAGCCCCGGCTGAACCGACCGGTCCACGAGCGCTACCCCCAGATCCGCCCCACCAGCGGCTACGGGGACCCGCGGATCCGGCACACCGGTCCCGGACCCGGTGCCGGCTCCGAGCAGGAACCCGAGCGGTCCTCGAAGCTCTCCGCCCGCCTGGTCCTCGCCCTCACCGTGGTCGTCGGCCAGTTGTGGGGCCTGACGATCGTCGTCGAGGAATGGATGACCGGGAACACCGGTACCGCCTGGTGGGGGGCCGGCTTCCTCGTCCTGTCGTTCCTCGTGGTCCTCGGCCTGTGGTTGCTCGACCCGAAGGACCGGTGAGCGCGCGCCCGCGGATCGGGCCCGGTCGGGGCGGGTGGCCGAGCGTACCCTGAGAACATGAGCACCGCCCCCGCCCACGGTCCGCGAGCAGAGAATCGGACCGGCTCCGTACCCGCGTCACGGCCGAGGCCGAAACTGATCTTCGACGATCCGCTGGACCAGCAGTCCGCGGACGACACGGACCGCGGTTGGGGCGAGCGGCCTCCGGCCGGCGACGACAGCGCCGCCGACCTCGCGCGCTTCCTCGACGAGAAGCCGCCGCACCACCTCTGACACCGGCGCGAGCCGCCGGTCAGGAGGTGGGGTGCGTCCCCGTCCCTCCGCCGGCACCGCCGTCCGAGCCGGTCCCGGTCCCCGTGATCGGACCGCGCTGCGCGACCAGGTGGTCGCGGATCTCCTTGAGTACCTCCAGCTCGCTGACCTCCAGGGTCTCCTGGACGCCTTCCTTCAGCTTGTCGTGCGCGGCACGCTTGGCGAGGATCCTGGCCATCGGCAGGACCATCAGGAAGTACACGACGGCCGCCGTGATCAGGAAGCTGAGGACGGCGCTGAGGACCAGACCCCACATGATCGGGATGCCGCTGACCGCGTTCCCTGCCTGGTCCACGACGCACGGGCCCTTGAGGCAGGACCGGTAGCTCTCCAGATCCTTCGTGCCGAACGCGCCGACGAGTGGGTTGATGACCCCCTTGACCACCGAGTTCACGATGCTGGTGAACGCGGCACCGATCACGACGGCGACCGCCAGGTCGATCACGTTCCCGCGCATCAGGAAGGCCTTGAAGCCTCCCATCAAGCTCTGCTTCTTCTCGGCCACCGAAGTGCCTTTCGTCGCGTGTGCTGCCGTATGCGGAGCCATGAGGCCATGACCGGCGCAGAGGCGTCCAATCCGTACGCACGGGACGGTGAGGTGGCAGGCAGTCAGTGCGAATCAGCACAGTGTCACCGCCAGTGGGGAGGAGATGCCCGCCCCGGCGAGCGCGGCCGCCGTCTCCCGGGGAACGGAGAGGACGATCAACGCCCCGCCGTCCGCACGCGTCTCACCCGGGCGGGGCACTTCGGTCACTCGGGCGCCCGAGGCCACGACGCGGGCCTCGCCCCCGCCGCCCATCGAAGCCGCGGGCGCGGCGATCACGTCCACCCGGTCGCCCGGCCTCAGCAGCCGTACGGTCTCGGCGTCGGCGATCCGCACCGGAGCGGACACCAGTGGCACGGGGGCCGGCCGGTGCCGTTCCCGCACGGGCGGGGGCGGGGAGTGAGGGGCCAGGCCCTCGGCGCCGGTCGCGCCGGTGGCCGCGAGCGCGGCGGCGGTCATCGCCAGGACCGCGGCGGGGGCCCGCCGCTTGCGCCGCAGTGCCCGGCTCAGACGGAGGCGTGCGCCGCGCACCCGCAGCGGATCGAAGGGCGGCACCCCGCGGGGTGCGGGGACCGAGGTGCGGGTGTGAGGGAAGCAGGAGTCCGTGGTCATCGCGCAACCGCCTGTCGTGGACGAGCCGTTCACCGGACCGTCCGGCGAACCGAGCTCACCGTCCCGCATCCGTCGAGATCCCGCTCCAGCCTGTGGACAACTCGGCGATTGTGGATAACTACCTCACCCTGGCGAGCGATTGCCGCCGCGGGGCGCCATCGGTGACGCTGGAGCCAGTCCGGTTCCCGCGGGCCGGCCGGCATCTCGGCTCGCGTGATCAGGGCGGTTCGATGTCCGGATGCCATCCGTCATGGACCCGCGTGCACATGCGGTCCCGGTCGAGGGTCGCGGGCCGTGCTCCCCACCGCGGAGGAGAGCACGTCGCGCAGCCGTTCTCCGTCCCCGCCGAGCACGCGGTACGTCGGTGTGCGAGACGCCGTCCCCCGTCTCCGCGCTCGCGTCCAGGTCCGACACCAGTGGGAGGAGAGGTGCGCCAGAGTCACGATTGCCGGGCGAGAAAGGCCTCGGGGCGGCCGGTCACGCCGACCACCGGCCGGCCCGCGAGGCAAACGCCGAATGCCCCACCGCGCGGCGCGGCAGGGCATCGGATGGATCAGAAGCGGCGGTCAGGCCGCCGAGGTGCTCGACGAGGTCGTGGACTTCGAGTCCGAGGAGGACGAGGAAGACGTCGACGACGTGGACGAAGAGGTCGACGAAGACGAAGACGTGGACGAAGAGGTCGACGAAGACGAAGACGTGGACGAAGAGGACTTCGACGAGGTCGGCGTGCTGCTGGACGACGAGCCGCGGCTGTCGTTGCGATAGAAGCCGGAACCCTTGAACACGATGCCGACCGCGGAGAACACCTTCTTCAGGCGTCCCTTGCAGTTCGGGCACTCGGTCAGAGCGTCATCCGTGAACTTCTGCACCGCCTCGAGGCCCTCGCCGCACTCGGTGCACTGGTACTGGTAGGTCGGCACTTGTCTTCCTCCTGGCACTCACACTCATCGAGTGCTAACGACGATCCATAGTGACGTATTCCGTCGGTTCAGTCCACCGACACAGGAACTCGGTGACCGATGCCACGTGCCGTGACCCGGCCCGAATCCCGGGGCTTCAGGTGCCCGCGGAGGGCGACCAGGGTGGCCAAGGCGAGCACGGTGCCCCCCAGCGGCACCAGGAAGCCGGTGCTGGCGCCGTGGGCGTCGGCCAGCTGTCCGGCGACCGTGACGGCTCCGGCCTGGCCCAGCGCCACGGCGCCGGTCAGCCAGGTGAAGGCCTCGGTGCGCGCGGAGGCCGGGACCAGGGTCTCGACGATCGTGTAGCCGGTGATCAGCGCCGGGGCGATGAAGAGGCCCACGACCAGACCGAGCGCGCCGAGCAGCGGGGCGGAGTGCACGGACCACAGAAGGGAGGCGGTGATGGCCAGACCGGTGTAGCCGAGGAGCAGCCGGCGGCGCGGGCCGATGTTCCAGGCGACGGCGCCCATGGCGACACCGGCGAGCATGTTGCCGGCCGCGAAGACGCCGTAGAGCACCCCGTTGATGCCCGGGTTGCCGATTTCCTCGGAGAAGGCGGTAAGGGAGACCTGCATTCCGCCGAAGACCGAGCCGATACCGAGGAAGGCGATGGCGAGAACCCGGACGCCGGGCACCGAGAGGGCCGAGCGGTGCGGCTCGGCGTCGGCCTGGCCGGCGGCCAGACCATGCGGGGGCTGAGTGCCGCGCTGGGCGGCGAAGAACAGGCCGCCGATCAGGGTGAGCGAGGCCTCGGCGATCAGGCCGGCGGCCGGGTGGACGCCGGTGCACAGGGCGGTGGCGAGGACGGGGCCGATGACGAAGGTGAACTCGTCCGTCACCGACTCGAAGGCGGCGGCCGTCGGAAGCAGCGACAGGCCCTTCGCGGACTCCTCGCCCGGGGAGGTGCGCCCGAGGATGGCCGCCCACCGGGCCCGGACCATGGGTCCGACCTGCGGCACCGAGGCACCGGCGGGGACGGCCGCGAGGAACAGGGCCCACATCGGGGCGCCCGCGAGGGCGAGTGCGACGAGAAGGGAGACGGAAGCGGAGTGCACGAGCACGCCGGGCAGCAGGACGGCCCGCTGGCCGAAGCGGTCGGCGAGCTTGCCGCCCTGCGGGGCGAACAGCGCCATCGAGACACCGGTCACGGCGGCGACGGCACCGGCGCTGCCGTAGGAGCCGGTGGTGTGCTGGACGAGCAGCACGATGCCGATGGTCAGCATCGCGAACGGCTGCCGGGCGGCGAAGCCGGGGAGGAGGAAGGAGAGCGCGCCGGGAGTGCGCAGCAGCTGCCCGTAACCGGGCCGCTTCTCGGAGACGACCGTGGACGCCACGGTCCATGCCTTTCTGCCGCCTGGTAGCGGTCCGTGCACAGGGGCGCGGGGTCGCCGAGAGCTGTCCTCTTGCGCGGAACTGCGGTAGATACCGGGCTCCACGGTGGAGACGCCACGGCCGCCATACGGTCGCGCCAGCTCTGCGTCAGGCAGAGTTGGTTCGATCAAGTGTTCCTTCATGGTACAGCGGGAGAGGGCGCCCTCCCGTGGGGGAAAGCGCCCTCGCGACGTGGGGTGCCCGGGCTGTCGTCCGGGCGGCGTGCGGGCTCAGTCGGAGCCCTTCCGGAACGGGTTCCGGAAGGGGCCCTGCTGTTCCTTGATGACGAGGGCCGTGGAACCGCCGGAGCCGAGCCAGCCGGCGAGCTTGCCGCCCTGGTCGACCGCGCGCAGTCGGTTCTCGGTGGCGTCCCGGACCGGGTCGGTGGCGACGACGAGCAGTTCGTCGCCCCGGCGCAGCACGGTGGAGGCGGCGGGGACGAAGCTCTTCTCGTCGCGCACGACGAGGGTGACGGCGGCCCCGGCGGGCAGCCGGAGCTCGGAGACCTCGACGCCGTGTATCCGGGAGCCCTCCGGGATCGCCACGGACAGCAGGTGGCCGCGCAGCCGCTCCAGGGGCGCGGACTCGACACCCAGGTCGTCGGCCTCGGCCCGGTGGCCGATCTTGAGGGCCTTGGCCAGCCAGGGCAGGGTCGGGCCCTGGATCAGGGTGTAGACGACGACCAGCACGAAGACGATGTTGAAGATCCGCTCGCTGCCCGTGACCCCGGACACCATCGGGATGGTGGCGAGGATGATCGGGACCGCTCCGCGCAGGCCGGCCCAGGACATCAGGGCCTGTTCCTGCCAGGGGATGCGGAAGGGGAGGAGGCTGACGAAGACCTCCATGGGGCGCGCGACCATGGTGAGGACCAAGCCGATGATGATGGCCGGCCAGAAGTCGTTGAGCAGCTCGTGCGGGGCCACGAGCAGGCCGAGCAGGACGAACATGCCGATCTGGGCGATCCAGCCGAGTCCCTCGGCGAAGCCCCGGTTGGCGGGGGCGTGCGGCAGCTTGGCGTTGCCGAGCACCATCGAGGCCAGGTAGACGGCCAGGAAGCCGGAGCCGTGGGAGATCGCTCCGGCCGCGTACGCGGTGATGGCGATGGCCATGACGGCGATCGGGTAGAGGCCGGAGGCGGGCAGGGCGATGCGGCGCAGTCCGAAGGCGCCGACGATGCCGACGGCCAGGCCGACGGCGGCGCCGATGGCCAGTTCCAGGGCGATCTCGCCGACGAGGACGTACCACGAGTCCATCGGTCCGACGGTGGAGAAGGCGACGACCAGGATGACGACGGGGGCGTCGTTGAAGCCGGACTCGGCTTCGAGGACGCCGGTGACGCGGCTGGGCAGCGGCACCTTGCGCAGCACGGAGAAGACGGCGGCGGCGTCGGTGGAGGAGACGACGGCGCCGATGATGAGGGCCTGTCGCCAGTCCAGGCCGACGAGATAGTGAGCGGCCGTCGCCGTGATGCCCACGCTCACCGCGACGCCGACGGTCGACAGCATGACCGCCGCGGGCAACGCGGGTTTGATCTCCTTCCACTTGGTGCCCAGGCCGCCCTCGGCCAGGATCACCACCAGTGCGGCATAGCCGATCACCTGGGTCAGTTCGGCGTTGTCGAAGGCGACGTTGCCGATGCCGTCCTGTCCCATGGCGACCCCGATCCCGAGGTAGAGCAACAGGCTGGGCAGCCCGCTCCGGGACGAGATCCGCACCGCCGCCACAGCGATGAGCAGGACGAGCGAGCAGATGAGCAGGAGTTCATTGAGCTGGTGGACAGTCAGTGGCCGTTCCTTCCCCTCGGGCGCAGCCCGGTCCGCTGCCGGATCGTTCCTCCGACGCTGAACACAGGTACTTCGTTACCTTACCTAATCTTTAACGTGTTCTTGACGCCTTCTTGATGACTGATCGCACATCAGTACGGGTGGGTACGGTTCTCTTCCTGATACCGCGTCCGGGGCCTCCGGGCGCTGCGCCTAAGGTTGCTCCCGTACTCCAGGACCACCCTGTACTCCAGGACCACCCTGCCCCTCGAAGGACAGCGATGCCCTCCAACACGACCGCGCCCCCTGCCAAGAAGAAGGGGCGGCGCGCCCGTCTGATCGTCCTCGCCCTGGTTCTCGCGCTGGTCGCGGGCGTCGGATACGGCGCGTACTGGGGCGTCGACACCGTCCGGGGCTCGTACCCGCAGACCACCGGCACCCTCAAGCTCGACAAGCTCTCCGCGCCCGTCGAGGTCAAGCGCGACTCCTACGGGGTCCCGCAGATCTACGCCGACAACGAGGCCGACCTCTTCCGCGCCCAGGGCTACGTCCAGGCGCAGGACCGCTTCTACGAGATGGACGTCCGCCGCCACACGACGGCCGGCCGCCTCTCCGAGATGTTCGGCAAGAGCCAGGTCGACACCGACGCCTTCCTCCGCACCCTCGGCTGGCGCCGGGTCGCGCAGGAGGAATACGACAAGGTTCTGTCCGCGGACACCAAGAAGAACCTGCAGGCCTATTCCGAGGGCGTCAACGCGTACCTCAAGGACCGTGCCCCGTCCGACATCTCCGTCGAGTACGCGGCGCTCGCCCTCACCAACGACTACACCATCGAGCCCTGGACCCCGGTCGACTCGGTGGCCTGGCTCAAGGCCATGGCCTGGGACCTGCGCGGCAACATGCAGGACGAGATCGACCGTTCCCTGATGGCCACGCGCCTCAAGCCGGACGAGATCGCGGAGCTCTACCCGGACTACCCGTACGGGACGCACCAGCCGATCGTCGGCAAGGGCGCCGTCGACAAGATCACCGGCAAGTTCGACCCCGAGGCCGAGTCGACGACGCAGGACACCGGCACCGGTACGGGCACCGGCACCGGAACCGGTACGGGCACGGTCGGCACGGGCACCGGGACCGTCGGAACGGGCACGGGCACGGGCACGGGCACCGGCACCGTCGGCACCGGCACCGGCACCGGCACGGGCACCGGCACCGGCACCGGCGCCCAGGGCATCCAGTCCCAGCTCTCCGGTCTCTCTGACGTCCTCGACGCGGTCCCGGCCCTGCTCGGCCCCAACGGCAACGGCATCGGCTCGAACTCCTGGGTCGTCTCCGGTCGGTACACGACCTCCGGCAAGCCGCTGCTCGCCAACGACCCGCACCTCGCCCCGATGCTGCCGTCCCTCTGGTACCAGATGGGCCTGCACTGCCGTACCGTCTCGGCCACCTGCCGTTACGACGTCGCCGGCTACACCTTCTCCGGCATGCCCGGCGTCATAATCGGCCACAACAACTCGATCGCCTGGGGCTTCACCAACCTCGGCGCCGATGTCACCGATCTCTACCTGGAGAAGGTCGGCACCGACGGGTACGTGGTCGACGGCAAGACCAAGCCGTTCCGGACCCGCGAGGAGACCATCAAGGTCGCCGGCGGCTCCGACCGCACCATCACCGTCCGCTCCACCGAGCACGGCCCGCTCGTCTCCGACCGTTCCTCCGAGCTGGAGAAGGTCGGCCGGTCCGCCCCGGTGGGCAACGCCGCCCCCGACCGCGGCACCGGTTACGGCGTCTCGCTGCGCTGGACCGCGCTGCAGCCCGGCAAGTCGATGGACGCCGTCTTCGAACTCGACCGCGCCAAGGACTTCACGTCGTTCCGGGCCGCGGCCAAGGACTTCGAGGTCCCGTCCCAGAACCTGATCTACGCCGACACCGAGGGCCACATCGGTTACCAGTCGCCCGGCAAGATCCCGGTCCGCAGCGACGCCAAGGGTTATGACGGCACCCTGCCCGCGCACGGCTGGGACTCCTCGTACGACTGGAAGGGCTACATCCCCTTCGACGAGCTGCCCTACGAGTACAACCCGAAGCGCGGTTACATCGTCACCGCCAACCAGGCCGTCATAGACGAGAAGAAGTACCCCTACCTCCTCACCCGGGACTGGGGCTTCGGCTCGCGCAGCCAGCGGATCAACGACCTCATCGAGTCGAAGATCAAGGACGGCGGCAAGATCTCGCCGGACGACATGGTGTCCATGCAGATGGACAACCGCAGCGAGATCGCGACCCTGCTCAACCCGCTCCTGCTGAAGGTCGACATCGCCGACCCGCAGGTCCGTGAGGCCCAGAAGCTCCTTGAGGGCTGGGACTACACCCAGGAGCCGGACTCGGCGCCCGCGGCGTACTTCAACGCGGTGTGGCGCAACGTCCTCAAGCTCTCCTTCGGCAACAAGCTGCCCAAGGAGATGCGCGTCGACGGCGAGTGCATCAACGTCCGTGTCGCCGACGAGACCGGCCCGGTCGACGAGCAGAACAAGCTGGTCCGCGAGTGCGGCCAGCGCGACCCCGACTCCGCGCAGCCGGACGGTGGCGACCGTTGGTACCAGGTGGTCCGCCCGCTGCTCAAGGAGGAGAAGAGCCCCTGGTGGAAGACGCCGGGCGACCGGCTCAACGCCCCCACCGAGACCCGTGACCAGCTGCTCGCCCAGGCCATGAAGGACGCCCGCTGGGAGCTGACCGCCAAGCTCGGCAAGGACGTTTCCACCTGGAGCTGGGGCCGGCTGCACCAGCTGACCCTGAAGAACCAGACCCTCGGCACCGCCGGTCCCGGCCTCGTCCAGGCGCTGCTCAACCGCGGCCCGTGGAACCTGGGCGGCGGCGAGGCGGCGGTCGACGCGACCGGCTGGAACGCGGCCGGCGGCTACGACGTCATCTGGGTCCCGTCGATGCGGATGGTCGTCAACGTCGGCGACTGGGACAAGTCCCGCTGGATCAACCTCAGTGGTGCCTCCGGTCACGCCTTCAACACCCACTACACCGACCAGACGGACAAGTGGGCCAAGGGCGAGATGCTCGACTGGGTGTACGGACAGGGGGCGGTCGAGGCCGCCACCCAGGACACGCTGAAGCTGGAGCCGTAAGGGGCCTCGGCCTCACGGCCCCGGCCCCTGGGGCTCCCGCCTTCAGGGCTCCGACTCCCAGGGCTCCAGCCCTCACGGCTCCAGGCCCTACGGCCTGAAACGCCGGACCCCCTCCGGGGTCACCACCGCGTGCACGGGGTGGTCGTGCGGTTCCTCCGGGACCCGCGCGACCACCTCGTTCGCGTACAGGAGCACGACCAGGGCCGGATCCGTCCCGGCCCGTACGAGCCGGGCGAGGACCCGGTCGTACGAACCGCCGCCCCGCCCCAGCCGCATGCCGCGCGCGTCGACCGCGAGCCCCGGCAGCAGTACCGCGCCGGCCTCGCGCACCACCTCCGGGCCGAGCCGCTCGCCGACCGGTTCGAGCAGCCCGCGGCCCGCCTTCGCGAGGCGGTCGGACCCCTCGTACACGGCCCAGTCGAGGTCGTTGTCCGGCAGCAGGACCGGCAGCAGGACCCGTACGCCCCGCGCGCGCAGCGCGTCGAGGAGCGCGCGCGTGCCCGGTTCGCGCCCCACGGAGACGTACGCGGCGACCGTGCCGGCCTCCGCGAGTTCGGGCAGTTCCAGGGCGCGTTCGGCCAGGGCCGCGGCATGGCGGTCGCGGTCGTCGGCGCTCAGCCCGGCGCGGGCATCGAGCAGGGCGCGGCGCAGCGACGCCTTGCCGGCCGACGGGTCGAGTGGGTCGAGTGGGTCGAGTGGTCCGGCAGGGGATCCGGTGGAGGGGTCGACACTGCTCACTACGGCTCGCATTCCTCTGATTCCTCAGATTTCCCGGGTACTTCCGAAAGCGGACGGTAGTGGTACGAGCGTCGGGAAAGCTCATCGGAGCCCCGCCTTCCGCCCATACCGAACGGCTAGGGTGCTCCGCATGACTCAGAAGCCTTCTCTCACCAAGGCTGTCATCCCGGCCGCCGGCCTTGGCACCCGGTTCCTGCCGGCCACCAAGGCGACGCCGAAGGAGATGCTGCCGGTCGTCGACAAGCCGGCGATCCAGTACGTCGTGGAGGAGGCCGTCTCGGCGGGTCTGTCCGACGTCCTGATGATCACCGGCCGCAACAAGCGTCCGCTCGAGGACCACTTCGACCGCAACTACGAGCTGGAGGAGGCCCTGACCCGCAAGGGCGACGGCGAACGCCTCGCCCGGGTCCGGGAATCCAGCGACCTGGCCACCATGCACTACGTACGCCAGGGCGCCCCGCGCGGCCTCGGCCACGCCGTTCTGTGCGCCGCGCCGCACGTCGGCGACGAGCCGTTCGCGGTCCTGCTCGGCGACGACCTCATCGACCCGCGCGACCCGCTGCTCGCCCGTATGGTCGAGGTGCGCGAGCGGTTCGGCGGCAGCGTGATCGCGCTGCTGGAGGTCGACCCGTCCCAGATCCACCTCTACGGCTGCGCCGCCGTCGCCCCCACCGGCGAGTCGGACGTCGTGAAGGTGACGGATCTGGTGGAGAAGCCGGAGCGTTCCGACGCGCCCAGCAACCTCGCCATCATCGGCCGGTACGTCCTCGATCCGGCCGTCTTCGCGATACTGCGGGAGACCCGGCCGGGCCGCGGCGGCGAGATCCAACTGACCGACGCGCTGCAGAAGCTGGTCCAGGACGAGCGGGCCGGCGGCCCGGTGCACGGCGTCGTCTTCAAGGGCCGCCGCTACGACACCGGCGATCGGGGGGACTATCTGCGCGCCATTGTCAGACTGGCGTGTGAACGTGATGATCTGGGGCCGGACTTCCGCACTTGGCTCCGCGGTTACGTCAGCGAGGAGATGGAGCACCTTGAGCAGTAGCACGGCACCGTCGGACCACGGCCCCGGCGAGGACGCGACCGGCGGCGCGACGGATGACACGACCGGCGCGCCCCGCGCGACCGACGCGACCGACACGCCCCATGGCGCGAGCGGCGACGCGACCGGCGACGCGACCGGCGGCACCCCCGGCGACCCCTGCGCGGGCCCGGCCCGGGACCTGTGGACCGTCGACGAGCACCTCGCCGACATCCTGGCCGCCGTCTCCCCCTTGGAGCCGATCGAGCTGCAACTGCCCGACGCCCAGGGCTGTGTCCTCGTCGAGGACGTCACGGTGCCGGTCGCGCTGCCGCCCTTCGACAACAGTTCCATGGACGGTTACGCGGTCCGCGTCGCCGATGTCGCCGGGGCGAGCGAGGAGTTCCCCGCCGTCCTGACCGTGATCGGCGACGTGGTCGCGGGCGCGGGCGCCCTGCCCGAGGTCGGCCCCGGCCAGGCCGCCCGGATCATGACCGGCGCCCCGCTGCCGCCCGGCGCGGAGGCCGTCGTCCCGGTCGAGTGGACCGACGGCGGTACGGGCGCGGAGGCCGGTGCGACCGGCACCATGCGCCCGGCGAGCACCGCCCCGGAGGGCGCGGCCGGCGAGGTCCGCGTACACCGCCCCGCCGAGGCCCGCGCCCACGTCCGGGCCCGCGGCAGCGACGTCAAGGCGGGCGAACTGGCCCTCGCGGCCGGCACGGTCCTCGGCCCGCCCCAGATCGCCCTGCTGGCGGCGATCGGCCGCGGCAGCGTCCGGGTCCACCCCCGCCCGCGCGTGGTGGTCCTGTCCACCGGCAGTGAACTGGCCCAGCCCGGCGAGCCGCTGAGGGAAGGGCAGATCTACGACTCCAACAGCTTCGCGCTGGCCGCCGCCGCCCGCGACGCCGGAGCCCTCGCCTACCGGGTCGGCGCGGTCGCCGACGACGCCGAGTCGCTGCGCGCCGCCATCGAGGACCAGTTGGTCCGGGCGGACCTGCTCGTCACCACGGGCGGGGTCAGCGTGGGGGCGTACGACGTGGTGAAGGAGGCGCTGACGGCGGACGGGGAGGTCGACTTCCGCCGCCTCGCGATGCAGCCGGGCAAGCCGCAGGGCTTCGGCATGATCGGCCCCGACCACACCCCGCTGCTCGCGCTGCCGGGCAACCCGGTCTCGTCCTATGTCTCCTTCGAGCTGTTCGTACGGCCCGCGATCCGCGCCCTCATGGGCCTCGGCGACCAGCCGGACGAGCGGCGTCCGTGGCTGCGGGCGGCCGTCGCGGGGGACCGGGTGCTGTCCTCGCCGGCCGGGCGCCGGCAGTTCCTGCGGGGGACATACGACGCCGGGGCGGGCACCGTCACCCCGGTGGGCGGCGCCGGTTCGCACCTGATCGCCGCGCTCGCGCACGCCGACGCGCTGCTCGTCGTACCCGAGGAGGTGACAGAGGTGAAGCCGGGTACGGAGCTCGAGGTGGTCCTCCTCGGCTGAGGGGCGCATGGTGGGGGTACGGTGTCGTCCCACACAGCGACCGGGAGTGTCACCGCCATGAGTACGCAGCAAGGACTCACCCACATCGACGAGGCGGGGGCGGCCCGCATGGTCGACGTCTCCGGGAAGGACGTCACGGCCCGCACCGCCCGCGCGAGCGGACGCGTCCTGGTGTCGCCGCGTGTGGTCGAGCTGCTGCGCGGCGAGGGCGTCCCGAAGGGTGACGCGCTCGCCACGGCACGGATCGCCGGGATCATGGGCGCGAAGCGGACCCCGGACCTGATCCCGCTCTGCCACCCGCTGGCGGTCTCGGGCGTGAAGCTGGACCTCGCGGTCACGGACGACGCCGTGGAGATCCTGGCGACGGTGAAGACCACGGACCGTACGGGCGTCGAGATGGAGGCCCTGACGGCGGTGTCCGTGGCGGCGCTGACCGTCGTCGACATGGTGAAGGCGGTCGACAAGGGCGCGGTCATCACCGACGTACGGGTGGAGGAGAAGACCGGCGGCAAGTCGGGCCACTGGACGAGGAGCGAGGCGTGACCGGCGTGCACCAGGGCGACCAGCGCGATCAGGGTCAGGGCGCGGACATCGGCGGCGCTCTGCTCGCCCCGTACTCCGCCCTCGTCGTCACCGCCTCCAACCGGGCGGCGGCCGGCGTCTACGAGGACAAGGGCGGTCCGCTGATCGCCGACGGCCTGCGCCGGGCGGGCTTCGCCGTGGACGACCCGCGGGTGGTGCCGGACGGCGCGCCGGTCGCGGCGGCGTTGCGCGCCGGGATCGACGCGGGCTACGACGTGATCGTCACGACCGGCGGTACGGGCATCTCGCCCACCGACGAGACCCCCGAGGTGACCCGGAACCTCCTCGACCGGGAGATCCCGGGCATCGCGGAGGCGATCCGGGCGTACGGCCGGGACAAGGTGCCCACGGCGGCGCTCTCGCGCGGCCTCGCCGGTGTCGCGCGGAAGACGCTGATCGTCAACCTGCCGGGCTCGACGGGCGGGGTACGGGACGGTCTCGCTGTCCTCACGCCGCTGCTCGTCCACGCCGTGGACCAGATCCGCGGCGGCGACCACCCGAGACCGGCGGCGGAAGCGGGCCCGGCGTCATGATGCCGTCCTGGCCCGTGGTCCTGGCGGACGGGGACGTGCTGCTCCGGCCGATGAAGATGCGCGACCAGGCGGCCTGGCGTGAGGTGAACCGGCGCAACCGCGAATGGCTGCGCCCCTGGGAGGCGACCGTCCCGCCGCCCGGCCCGGGCGGCCCGCTGGCCCAGCGCCCCACGTACCGTCAGATGGTGCGCCATCTGCGGGCGGAGGCGAACGCCGGCCGGATGATGCCCTTCGTCATCGAGTACCAGGGAAAGCTGGTCGGGCAGTTGACGGTGGCGGGCATTACCTGGGGCTCGATGTGCTCGGGACATGTTGGTTATTGGGTGGACAGCGCGGTGGCCGGGCGGGGCGTCATGCCGACGGCGGTCGCGCTCGCCGTGGACCACTGCTTCCGTACGGTCGGACTGCACCGCATCGAGGTCTGCATCCGCCCGGAGAACGGCCCTTCGCGGCGGGTCGTGGAAAAGCTCGGCTTCCGGGAGGAGGGGCTGCGGCCCCGCTATCTGCACATCGACGGTGCCTGGCGGGACCACCTGGTCTTCGCGCTGACGGCGGAGGAAGTGCCGGAGGGGCTGCTGCGGCGCTGGCATCAGGCCCAGACGCGCCGTCAACCTCATTAATTCCAATAAGTGTTCGAATTCCAAGCGTGATTGACCGGCGTTCGGTCTGGATAATCTGAAAAAAGTTCAGTGATATCAGCCAGATCGTGCGACACACCGGCCCAATTGGGCGATGCCCTCACCCGAACCCCTCTACCGTGTGAGGCGTGAGCAGCAGCGGCCTCATCTACGCAGTCATCGTCGGAGCCTGGGCCGCCTACCTGGTGCCGATGTGGCTCCGAAGGCAGGACGAGCTGAACGAAGCTCGTCCGACGGAACGCTTCAGCACCGCCATCCGGCTGCTGTCCGGACGGGCGGGCATGGAGCGTCGTTACGCCAAGGAGCTACGGGACCGGGAGCGGGCGGGCGACGGCACGACGGCCGACGTGGACCCGGACGCGGCGACGGAGCATCTCAGCTCGGTCGACGTCCGGGGCTTCTGCGCGCCCGCGGCCAGGACGGAAGCGCGTCTGGAGATGCCCGAGGCGGTCCCGGCGGCCAGGAAGGTCCCGGCGTCGCCCGCGGACGCGCCGGCCTCCAAGGCGGCGGGCACGGCGGGCGTCGCGGGACCGGGGAAGCCCGTCCGGGACGCGAAACCGAACGCGGCGGCGGCCGAACGGGCCCGCCGCGGCAAGGTCCTCGCCCGGCGCCGGCGCACCACGGTGACCCTCTTCCTCGCGTTCACGATCGGCGCGATCGTCGCGGCCGTCGGCGGCCTCGCCTTCCTGTGGGTCCCGGCGGCCCCGGCCGTGCTCCTGAGCGCGTACATCGTCTACCTGCGGGCCCAGGAACGGCGGCGCTTCGTCTACGTGATGGACCGGCGCAACGCCGAGGCCGCCGCGGCCCGGCTGCGCGAGAGCCGCCGCGCCGTCGCCCCGACCCCCGAGCCGGAGCCCGCACCGGCCGCGGTCCCGGCGCCCGAACCGATCGTCTCCCCGCAGGAGGCCGACCGCCGCGCGCTGGTCGAGCAGACGGACCACGCGGAATGGGTCGACCAGCAGCGCGAGCGCGGCCCGGCCCGCGGCGACAGCTGGAACCCGGTCCCGGTCCCACTCCCCACGTACGTCACCGCCCCGGTCGCCCCGCGCGCGCCGGGCGGCGTCGACGTGACGGACCCGGAGACCTGGAGCGCGGCCCGCTCCTCCGCGGCGGCGCCCGAACCGGCCCCGGCCCCGCACCCGCGCCGGCGCGCCACCCCCCAGCGCCCGCGCCGCGACCACGGCCGCACGCCGCTCTTCGACCAGTACGCGGACGACGACCGCCCCCGCGCGGCCAACGAATGACCGGCCGTCCCGGGGGCGCGACGGCCCCCGGCTGACCAGGGCGGGAGCGGATTTCCGACTCCGCCACTCGGGATGCTAATGTTTCACACGTCGCAAGGGCCTGTGGCGCAGTCTGGTAGCGCACCTCGTTCGCATCGAGGGGGTCAGGGGTTCGAATCCCCTCAGGTCCACAGACACCAAGAATCCCGCCCGATCACACGATCGGGCGGGATTCTTGTCGTTCCAGGGGCTGTTCGGCGATTCGAGCGGCGAGGGTCACCGCATCCGGATGGTGGCGCAGGTGCGGCCGGTACTGACAGGGGCGGCATGCGGGCGGGCATATGCGGGTCGGGCCAGGAGTCGGACCCGCATATGCCTCGATGTGCTGCGGTCGTCGCGCCGGCTTAGAGCGGCTTCGCGTAGCAGAGGCTGCTGTCGTACGCGCGGTAGTAGCCGAACTTCGGGCAGGGCTCGTAGCCGCTGGAGGTGTAGAGGGCGATGGCCTCCGGCTGGGCCGTGCCCGTCTCCAGGACCATGCGGGTGCGGCCCGCCGTGCGGGCGTCCGACTCCAGGAGGGCGAGGATGCGGCGGGCGAGGCCCAGGCCGCGTGCGCCGGGGGTGACGTACATGCGCTTCAGCTCGGCGTCGCCGTCGGAGTAGCCCTCGCCGTTCTCGTCCTGGGTGCGCCAGCCGCCGGAGGCGACCGGGGTGTCCGACGAGTCGTATGCCAGCAGGTAGAGGCCCCGGGGCGGGGCGAACATCGTGGCGTCGAGCGGGGTGAGATCGCCCTCGCCGTCCTCGTCCTCGTCCGCGTAGCGCTTGGCGTACTCCAGCTGGACGGCGTCGTTGAGCTTGACCGCGTCGGGGTGGTCAAAAGAAGTCGGGCGGATATTCATTCGGTAAATCGCACTTCTGTTCGTTCACGTGCCGGCCGGAGGTGCCGGTATTCTCCCGGGATGCTCACTGTGACCACCGTGAATGTCAATGGTCTGCGTGCCGCCGCCAAAAAGGGCTTCGTCGAGTGGCTGGCCGGCACCTCCGCAGACGCGGTCTGCCTCCAGGAAGTGCGCGCCGAGGAGGCTCAGCTGCCGGCCGAGGCCGGTGCCCCGGAGGGCTGGTACGTCACTCATGCCCCCGCAGCCGCGAAGGGGCGGGCCGGGGTCTCGCTCTACACGCGGCGCGAGCCCGACGCCGTACGCGTCGGCTTCGGGTCGGACGAGTTCGACGGGACGGGCCGCTACATCGAGGCCGACCTGCCGGGCGTCACCGTCGCCAGCCTCTATCTGCCCTCCGGCGAGGTCGGCACCGAGCGGCAGGACGAGAAGATCCGCTTCATGGCCGAGTTCCTGCCGTACCTGAAGGGGCTTCGGGAGCGGGCCGCCGCCGACGGGCGCGAGGTCGTCGTCTGCGGCGACTGGAACATCGCCCACCAGGAGGCCGACCTCAAGAACTGGAAGGCCAACCAGAAGAGCTCCGGCTTCCTCCCCGAGGAGCGGGCGTGGCTCGGCCGGGTCCTCGACGAGGGCGACGGCGGGTACGTGGACGTCTTCCGCGCCCTCCACCCCGACCAGGACGGCCCCTACTCCTGGTGGTCCTACCGGGGCCGGGCCTTCGACAACGACAGCGGCTGGCGCATCGACTACCAGATGGTGACGCCCGGGCTCGCCGCCAAGGCCGTCAAGGCGGAGGTCGAGCGGGCCGCCACGCATGCGGAGCGCTGGAGCGACCACGCGCCCGTCACCGTCGTCTACGAGCTGTAGAGCGCCGGAGCCCCGCTCTGGCCCGCGCCCCCGGCCTCCGCGCCCCTGGCCCGCGCCCTCGGCGTGCGTCAGGGGCGCAGGCGCCGGTCCAGGGCGAGGGAGAGTTCCGCCTCCACCACGCTCTTGGCCAGCGGGCGCAGCCGTCGCGCCTCCTCCGCGCCGAGCAGGTCGGTGAACAGTTCCGCCAGCGCGTCCGCGTGCTCGCGCACCCGTCCGCCCGCCTTCAGGACGGCGGCCAGCGGGACGCCCTCGCGGACGAGGGCGGCGGAGACGTCCAGCAGCCGGCGGCTGATGTGGACGATGTCCTCGCCGTCGGTGGCGAGGTAGCCGAGGTCGAGGGCGGCGACCAGGTTCTCGGGGGTGGCCTCGCCGGCGAAGTGGTCGGCGAGTTCCTGCGGAGTGAGCCGGACGGGCTCCTCCTCGGTGGGCGGGCCCAGTTCGAGGACCTCGCCGACGTTCCGCCCGGACTCGAAGGCGGCGGTGAGGTCCGCGATGCCGTTGAGGGTGTGGCCGCGGTCGAGCAGGGCGGCGATGGTGCGCAGGCGGGCCAGGTGGTGTTCGTCGTACCAGGCGATCCGGCCCTCGCGGCGCGGCGGCGGGATCAGTCCGCGTTCACGGTAGAAGCGCAGCGTGCGTACGGTGATGCCGGCCGCGGCGGCCAGGTCGGCCATCCGGTACTCGCGTACCGGGTCCGTCGTCCCCGCCGCCGTTCCCGCCGTCTCCGTTCCGGGGGCCGCCGGTCCCGCCGCCCCCGCTCCGGAATCGGGCGGCGCCGGTGCGGTCGCTCCTCCCGCCCGTCCGGCGTCCTGTCCTGGGGCCTGTTCTCCCGATCGTTTCGCCACGACCGTCAGCCTATGTTGTACCGCCGGTAACTTTCCCTCGCCCAACCCCTACCGCTCGGTATGCGGGTGCCCTACAGTCCAATCGTGCCAGTGATCGCTGGCGGAATCTTGGCCGGGCGCACGGGAGGCGGCGTGGCGAAGCACGAGCACGTACGAGTGGCGGTGATCGGATCGGGATTCGGCGGCCTCGGAGCCGCCGTCCGGCTGCGCCGCGAAGGCATCACCGACTTCGTCGTCCTGGAACGGGCCGACTCCGTGGGCGGCACCTGGCGGGACAACGACTACCCCGGCTGCGCCTGCGACGTCCCCTCCCACCTCTACTCCTTCTCCTTCGCGCCCAACCCCGACTGGCCGCGCACCTTCTCCGGACAGCGCCACATCCGCGCGTACCTGGAGCACGTCACCGACACCTTCGGGATCCGCCCGCACCTGCGCCTGAACCACGAGGTCACGCGGACCACCTGGAACGCGGACGAGCTGCGCTGGGACATCGAGACCAGCCGCGGCACCTTCTCCGCCGACGTCGTCGTCTCCGCCACCGGCCCGCTCTCCGACCCCAGGATCCCCGACATCCCGGGGCTCGACGGCTTCACCGGCAAGGTCTTCCACTCCGCCCGCTGGGATCACGACTACGACCTGACCGGCAAGCGCGTCGCCGTGGTCGGAACCGGCGCCTCCGCCATCCAGATCGTCCCGGCGATCCAGCCGCGGGTCGCCCGGCTCACCCTCTTCCAGCGCACGCCCCCGTGGGTCATGCCCCGCGTGGACCGTCCCATCAGCGCCCCCGAGCGCTGGCTGCACCGGCAGCTGCCGTTCACCACGGCCGCCCGCCGCGGCATCCTGTGGGGCATCCGCGAGCTCCAGGTCAGCGCGTTCACCAAGCGCCCCGACGAGCTGGGCCTGGTCGAACGGCTCGCCAAGGCCAACATCACCCGCGCCGTGAAGGACCCCGCGCTGCGGGCCAAGCTGACCCCCTCGTACCGCCTGGGCTGCAAGCGCATCCTGCTGTCCAACGCGTACTACCCGGCGCTCACCCGGCCCAATGTGGACGTCGTCGCCTCCGGCCTCAAGGAGATCCGCGGGAACACCGTGGTCGCCGCCGACGGCACGGAGAGCGAGGTCGACGCGATCGTCTTCGGCACCGGCTTCCACGTCACCGACATGCCGATCGCCGAGCGGGTCGTCGGCGCGGACGGCAGCACGCTCGCCGAGCGGTGGAAGAACGGCATGGAGGCGCTGCGCGGCGCCACCGCCGCCGGGTTCCCCAACTTCATGACGATCATCGGTCCCAACACCGGCCTCGGGAACTCCTCGATGATCCTGATGATCGAGTCCCAGCTGAACTACATGGCCGACTACCTGCGCCAGCTGGACGCGCTCGGCGGGCGCGCCGCCCTCGCCGTCCGTCCCGGTGCCGTCGACGGGTGGAACCGCCGGGTGCAGTCCCGGATGCAGCGGACGGTGTGGAAGGCGGGCGGCTGCGACAGCTGGTACCTCGACGCCAACGGCCGCAACACCACGCTGTGGCCCGGCACGACCTATGCGTTCCGGCGCGAGACCCGGACCGTCGACCTCTCCGAGTACGAGGTGCTGCGCGCCCCCGTCCCCGCGGCGGCGTCCGCCGCGGGCTCCCGCACGAAGGAGGCGGTCCAGTGAGCCGCGTGAACACCCGGGTGACCGGGATCCCGCCCGTCCGCACGTCGATGGTGACCTCCGCCGACGGAGCCACCCTCCGTGTCGAGGAGTACGGGCCGGCCGGCGCCCCCGCCGTCGTCCTCGCCCACGGCTGGACCTGCAACACCCGCTTCTGGGACGCGCAGATACGGGACCTCGCCACCGACCACCGGGTCATCGCCTACGACCAGCGGGGACACGGCGGCTCCCCGGCCCCGGCTCCGGTCGCGGGGCTCGGTACGGGCGGCGGCCGGGGCTACTCGGCCGAGGCGCTCGCCGACGACCTGGAGGCCGTGCTCGCGGCCACCCTCCGCCCCGGCGAACGGGCCGTCCTGGCCGGCCACTCCATGGGCGGCATGACCATCATGGCCGCCGCCCGCCGGCCGCTCCTGCGGCAGCACGCGGCCGCCGCGCTGCTCTGCTCGACGGGGCCGGCGCGGCTGATCGCCGAGTCCCTCGTCGTACCGCTGGGTCCGGGCGGTCTGCGGACCCGGCTCACCCGCGCCATCATCGGCGCGAAGGCGCCGCTCGGGCCGGTCACGCCGGTGTCCCGGAAGATCCTCAAGTACGCGACGATGGGCCCGGCCAGCCCGCCCGAGCGGGTCGACACCTGCGCGCACATCGTGCACGCGTGCCCGCGCGGGGCCCGTTACGGCTGGTCGCAGGTGCTGGCGACGCTCGACCTCGACGCGGACGTACGGGAGCTGCGGCTGCCGGTGGCCGTGGTCGTCGGCACCGCCGACCGGCTCACCCCGCCCGTGCACGCCCGCCGGCTCGCCGCCGCGCTGCCACACTGCACGGGCCTGACCGTGCTCCCGGGGATGGGGCATATGACACCTGTGGAGGCCCCGGAGGCCGTCACGGCGCGGATCCGTGAACTGACCCTCACGTACCTGGGCGTGAAGCAGGACGCGCAGGGCGAGCAGGGCGGCGCGATGGCTGAGGCGGCCGCGGCCACGGCCGCGGAAACGGACGGACGCGAGAACGAGGAGGCAGGGGCATGAGCAGGGTCAGCCTGGAAGGACAGGTCGCGGTCGTCACCGGCGGCGCCCGCGGCGTCGGTGAACTCCTCGCCCGCAAGCTCTCCGCGCGCGGCGCGAGGGTCGCGCTGGTCGGCCTGGAGCCGGAGCTGCTGAAGGAGGTCGCCGGGCGGCTGCACACCGAGGCCGACTGGTGGCACGCCGACGTCACCGACCACGTGGCGATGGCGCGGGTGGCGGCCGAGGTGAAGGAGCGGTTCGGCAAGGTCGACATCGTGGTCGCCAACGCCGGTGTCGCGGCGGGTGGCCCGTTCGTGGACTCCGACCCGGTCGCGTGGCGGCGGGTCATCGAGGTCAATCTGATCGGCGGCGCCGTGACCGCGCGGGCGTTCCTGCCCGTCCTCATGGAGTCCCGCGGCTACTTCCTCCAGATCGCCTCGCTGGCCGCGATGACGCCGGCGCCGATGATGACGGCGTACTGCGCCTCGAAGTCGGGCGTCGAGGCGTTCGCGCACAGCCTGCGCGCCGAGGTCGCGTACAAGGGTGTGCGGGTCGGGGTCGGTTATCTGTCGTGGACCGACACGGACATGGTGCGGGGCGCCGACCAGGACGACGTCATGCGGGAGTTGCGCGGCCGGCTGCCGTGGCCGGCGAACCGCACGTATCCGCTCGGTCCGGCCGTGGAGCGGATCGTCGCGGGGATCGAGCGGCGCTCGGCCCATGTGTACGCGCAGTGGTGGCTGCGCGGGATGCAGTCGAGCCGCGGCTATCTGCCGGGCGTCATCGCGGCCGTGGGGCAGCGGGAGATGCGGCGCTTCGAGCCGCGGCTCGGGACGGTGTCGACGGGCCTGGTGGGCGCGGGCGGCGTGGCCGACGAGCGGACCCGCGCCGAGCGGACGTGACGGCGGCGCCGTGAGCGCCGACGACAGGTGGGGAGGGCGCCGGAGACCGGCCGCCGCGGCCATGACGCTGCGTGTCTGATCGACATGCGCAGGGTGAAAGGCCGTGTCAGGCTGGTCAAGGCCCTAGGGGGCGCGACGCCCCCTCCCCCCTCACACCCGTCTAGGAGTGAACTTCATGGGCATCAAGGACCAGTTCCAGGACAAGGAGCGGGAGCTCCAGAACCGGACCCGGCAGCAGATGGGCAACGCGAAGGACGAGGCGTCCGAGCGTGCGTCGCAGGCCAAGGACCGGGCGCGGCAGGGCCGGAACAGGCCGCAGGGCGGCCAGGGCGGTCAGGACGAGCCGCGGGACCGCCGGGCCTGAGCCCTGTCCTGTGAGCGAGGCGCACCCGGGACGCCGGGTGCGCCTTCGTGTGTCCGCGGCCCGGCGCGGGGGAGTTGCGGTATGACCATCCGACTTTGAGTGGGGCCTGTGGATAACGTGCTGCACGGAACCGGCGGGATACGTACCGTGATCCGCATGTCCGTCACAGAACTCGCCCTTGAGCGACTGCGATCCGACCACGCGCCCGCCCTGCTCGTCTTCGAGCGGGAGAACCGGGCCTTCTTCGCCGCGTCCGTGCCCGACCGCGGGGACGCGTACTTCGACGCTTTCGACGCCCGGCACCAGGCCCTGCTCGACGAGCAGGAGACCGGGGCGATCGCCTTCCATGTGCTGGTGGCGGGCGACGGGGAGATACTCGGGCGGTTCAATCTCGTCGACCTGGCCGACGGGGGCGCCGAACTCGGCTACCGGGTGGCCGAGAAGGCCACCGGGCGCGGGATGGCGACGACGTGGGTACGGGAGTTGTGCCGCCTGGCCCGCGAGGAGTACGGGCTGACCCGGCTGACCGCCGTCACCACCCTCGGCAACGGCCCGTCCCGGGCGGTGCTGACCCGGGTCGGGTTCGGGGCCGTCGGCGGGGTGACCCTCCGGGCCGGGGGCGACGCCGACGAGCCGGGGATCGCCTACGAGCTGGACCTCGGCGGCAGCCTGGGCCGGGAGCGGTCGGGCACGGCCTCGTAACCGGGCGGGCTCGCGGCCGGGTTCTCCTCCAGCAGGGCCAGCGCGACGATCACGGCGTCGTCGAGCTGGGCGTGCCGGCCCTCGGCCCAGTCGAGCGGGGTGCGCAGGGCCGCGAGGTCCGGTGACACGCCCTGGTTCTCCACGGACCAGCCGTACTCGGGGAACCAGGCCGCGTTCATGGGGACGGTGATCTGGGTGCCGTCGCCCAGCACATGACGGCCCGTCATGCCGACGACACCGCCCCAGGTGCGCTGGCCGACGACGGGTCCGAGCCGGAGCAGTTTGAAGGCGGCGGTGATCATGTCGCCGTCGGAGGAGGTGGCCTCGTCGGCGAGGGCGACGACGGGGCCGCGCGGAGCGTTGGAGGTGTACGAGACGGGCTGGGCGTTACGCGTGAGGTCCCAGCCCAGGATCCTGCGGGTGAGTTTCTCTATGACCAGCTCGCTGATGTGGCCGCCGGCGTTGCCCCGGACGTCCACGATGAGGGCCGGCCGGGAGACCTCCATGCGCAGGTCGCGGTTGAACTGGGCCCAGCCGGAGCCGCCCATGTCGGGGATGTGCAGGTAGCCGCAGCGGCCGTTGCTGAGCTCCCGGACGACGGCGCGCCGTTTGGCCACCCAGTCCTGGTAGCGCAGCGGCCGTTCGTCGACGAGGGGGACGACGGCGATGCGGCGGGAGGGGCCCTCGCCCTCGGCGGGGGTGAAGGTGAGTTCGACGGTGGTGCCGCCCGTACCGGAAAGGAGGGGATAGGGACCGGCGACCGGGTCGACGGGGCGGCCGTCGACATGGGTGAGGGCCGCGCCCTCGCGGATGCCCGTGCCGGCGAGCGGTGAACGGGCCTTGGAGTCGGAGGAGTCGCCGGGCAGGATCCGCTTGACCGTCCAGCCGCCGTCGCGGGGCAGGAGGTTGACGCCGAGCAGACCCTGCGCGCGCTGGTATTGGGGCGGGCCCTCGTTGCGCCGTGCCGGGGTGACATACGCGTGGGAGGTGCCGAGCTCGCCGAGGACTTCGCGCAGGAGGTCGGCGAATTCGTCGGGGGAGGCGACCCGTTCGACCAGGGGCCGGTACTGGTCGAGCACGGCCGTCCAGTCGACGCCGCCCATGTCCGGTTCCCAGAAGTAGGCGCGGATGATCCGGCCCGCCTCGTCGAACGCCTGACGCCACTCGGCGGCCGGGTTCACCTCGTGCACGATGCGCCGCAGATCGAGGTAGACGGTCGAGTCGGCGTCGCCCGGCTCGGCGGCGGGCACGGCCCGCAGCTCGCCCTCGTCGACGACGACCAGCCGGGTGCCGTCGCCGCTGATCGCGAACCAGTCGAGGTGGCCGACGAGTTCGGTCTTGCGGGCCTTGGGGATGTTGTAGTGCTCCAGCGTGGGCGGGGGGAGGGATCGGACGGGTTGGCGAAGGTCTCGCCGAGGGCGCCGGAGATCGGCCAGCGCAGCCACACCAGACCGCCGCCGGCGACGGGCTGGAGCGCGGAGTACTTGGACGCGGTCACGGGGAAGGGCGTGACCCGGTCGGGGAGTCCCTCGACCTCGACGGTCACCGTGCCGTCCCCGGCGCCCGCCTCCTCGTCGGCGGGGTCCATGCCGCCGCCGGCGGGCCGCCCGTCGGGGAGCAGCGCGAAGGGAGAGGGAGTCGCGGAGGACAGCGGTACGAGATAGGGGCGGCAGCCCAGTGGGAAGGAGAGGTCGCCGGTGTGCACGTCGTACACCGGGTCGAAGCCGCGCCAGGAGAGGAAGGCGAGATAGCGGCCGTCGCGGGTGAAGACCGGGTTCTCGTCCTCGAAGCGTCCGTTGGTGACGTCCACGACGACACCGGCCCCGGTGCCGGAGATGCGGGCCATCTTGATGGAGCGCAGGGAGCGGCCGATGCCGGGGTGGGACCAGGTGAGCCAGGCGCCGTCGGGGGAGAAGGCGAGATCGCGGACGGGCCCGTTGACGGACCGGATCAGCTCGGTGACCCGCCCGCTTCCGGCGTCCGAGGAGTCGGCGGCGCTTCCGGAGTCGGCGGGGTCGGCAGAGGCGGCGGAGCCAACGGGCTCACCGGCAGATCCGGCAGATCCGGCAGATCTGGCAGGCTCGGCGGAGTCCGCGGGCGTGTCCGGGGCGTCGGCGCCGGCCTCGGCTTCCTCGGGCTCCTTGTCGTCCCCGTCCTTGTCGTCCTTGTCGTCGTTGTCGTCCTTGGCGGCGTCCCCGGTGTCCGGGACGGTGCCGGAGTCGTCCGGCAGGGAGCCCGGGGTGGTCTCGGGCAGGGAGAGGGAGGTGACGCCGGGTTCCTCGGTGAGGTCGAGAAGGAGGAGACGGCCGTCGTTGGAGGCGATGGCGAGGCGTTCGCCGTCGGGGTCGGAGACCAGTTCCTCGACCCGGCCGAGGACGCCGGAGGCGAGCCGGCGGGGTGCGCGGTCGCCGCTGGCGCGGGGCAGATAGGCGACCTCGACGGCGTCCTCGCCGTCGGCGTCGGTGACGTAGGCGACCTGTCCGCTGCTGCCCAGCATCTCGGGCAGCCGGACCCGTACGCCGGGGGTGTCGGCGATGGTGCGGGCCGGGCCGTCGCGGTGGGTGAGCCAGTAGAGGCTGCCGCGCACGGTGACGGCGCTGGCCCGGCCGGTCTCGTCGACGGACAGGCCGTCGACGTGGTGGGCGGCCGGCACCTGGTAGGGGCGCCGGCCGGTGCGCGGTCCGCCGAGGCGTACGTCGATGCGGCGCGGCCGGGCGTCGGGGCTCAGGTCGTCGACGACCCACAGTTCGCCGGCGCACTGGTAGACCACCCGCCGCCCGTCGCTGGACGCGTTGCGGGCGTAGAACTCGTCGTGATCGGTGTGGCGGCGCAGATCGGTGCCGTCCGGGAGACAGGAGTAGAGGTTGCCGATGCCCTCGTGGTCGGAGAGGAAGGCGATCCGGGCGCCGCCGTGCTCGCCCACGGGCGTGGTCACGAACAGGGGCGCCTCGATGTGGCCGCCGAGGTGGGGGAGGAGCCGTTCGCCGTGCAGCCACAGCCGGCCCATGGCGCCGCCCCGGTAGCGCTTCCAGGAGGCGGGCTCGTGCGGGGGCGTGCCGGAGAGGAGCAGGGTGCGGCGCTGTCCGTCGAGGTCGGCGACGGCGATGTCGGAGACCGGGCCCCAGGGCATCCGGCCGCCGGGGGAGCCGTCGGTGGGCACGGTGTAGGCCCACGAGTAGTAGGAGAAGGGCTGGTTGTGCGAGGAGACGGCGAGGATGTCGCCGTCGGGCGACCAGCCGCACACCCGGGCGTCGGTGGATCCCCAGTAGGTGAGCCGCCGTGACGGCCCGCCGTCCACGGGCGCGAGGTGGATCTCCGGATCGAGGCTGCGCCAGCTCGTGTAGGCGATGTGGCGTCCGTCCGGCGAGAAGCGCGGGTGGCCGATCCGGGTCCGGTCGACGGTGACCCGCCAGGCCCGTTCGGGCCGGTAGCCCTCCGGGACGAGCGGCGCGACCCAGAGGTCGTCCTCGGCCGCGAAGCACAGCAGCTCGCCGTGGAGGTGCGGGAAGCGGAGGTAGGCGCGGTCGTCACTCACGTCCTCATGCTTTCCGCGCGAAGGGGGTGCGGCAACTCGTACGTCAGTTTCATCGTTCCCGTTCGGGGTGTGGTTCAGGACACGTACGAAACGGTTTCGTTTCGCTGGGGGTTTGCGGGTATCGTCGAGCCGTACGAGTACGAAACCGTTTCGTTCACCGTGGCCGTCCCCCTTGCCCCGGTGCCGATAGGCTCGGGCTCGACACCCACCCGCCAGCCCATCCGTCCCGGACGGGACAGGGACCAGGAGGCCGGACATGGCACGCAGCAGGCTCACTCCCGAACGGGAGACCGAGCTGTACGCGGCCGTGCTCGATCTGCTCCGCGAGTCCGGGTACGACGCGCTCACCATGGACGCGATCGCCGCCCGTACCCACTGCAGCAAGGCCACCCTCTACCGGCAATGGGGGAGCAAGCCCGAACTGGTCGCCAAGGCCGTGCGCCACGACCAGCCGGTCTCGCTCACCCGGGTCGACACGGGCACGCTGCGCGGTGACCTCATCGCCGGTCTGGAACTGTCCGACGACTGCCAGATGGAGCGGGACTCCGCGCTGATGCGGAGCCTGATCCACGCCGTCCACCACAACCCCGAACTGCTTCAGGCGCTGCGCCACGCGCTCATCGAGCCGGAGATCACCGGAGTCGACGAGATGCTGAAGCGCGCCGTCCGGAGAGGCGAGGTCGACGCCGGGAACCCGGCGCTGAAGCTCGTCCCCCACATGATGATCGGGGCGTTCATCAGCCGCCCGCTGATCGACGAGAAGCCGGTGGACCTGGAGTTCCTCCGCGCTTACGTCGACGCCGTCGTGCTCCCCGCACTCGGCGCCTGACACCCCCCTCCCCACCCTTCCGCACCACCTGACGTCGCACCGCTCACGCCGTCGGGCCGGCTCCCCATGCCCTGACCCCCTCAACACCGGGAGTACGCCCCCGTGGCCACGTTCCTCTACAAACTCGGCCGGTCCGCCTTCCGGCGCCGCCGACTCGTCGCCCTGCTCTGGGTGGCGCTCCTGGCGGTCGCCGGAGTCGGCGCCGCCACCGCGCCGACCGCGACCTCCAGTTCCTTCTCGATCCCCGGCACCGAGGCCCAGCGCGCCTTCGACCTGCTCGAAGAGCGCTTCCCCGGCGGCAGCGCCGACGGCGCCACCGCCCGCGTGGTCTTCAAGGCCCCGGACGGCCAGAAGATGACGGATCCCGCGAACAAGGCCAAGGTCGAGCGCACGGTCGCCGATCTGAAGGCCGGTTCGAAGGAGATCGCGCAGGTCGTCGACCCGTACGCGGCGCAGGCGGTCTCCCAGGACGGCTCGACCGCGTACGTCTCCGTCGCCTACAAGGTCAACGGGATGGAGCTGTCCGACGCGAGCCGCGACGCGCTCAAGGAGACCGGCGAGAAGGCGCAGGGCCAGGGCCTGACCGTCGAGATCGGCGGCGACGCGCTCCAGAGCATGCCGGAGACCGGCCCCGGCGAGGTCGTCGGCGTGGTCATCGCGGGCATCGTGCTCGTCATCACCTTCGGCTCGCTCGTGGCCGCCGGACTGCCGCTGCTCACCGCGATCATCGGCGTCGGCATCGGTGTCGCCACGATCACCGCGCTCGCCAGCGCCCTCGACCTCGGCTCCACCACCTCCACGCTCGCGATGATGATCGGCCTCGCGGTCGGCATCGACTACGCGCTCTTCATCGTCTCCCGCTACCGCGCCGAGCGCGCCGAGGGCCGGGAGAAGGAGGAGGCCGCCGGGCGGGCCGTCGGCACCGCCGGTTCCGCCGTGGTCTTCGCCGGTCTGACCGTGGTCATCGCCCTGGTGGGCCTGGCCGTCGTCAACATCCCGATGCTCACCAAGATGGGTATCGCCGCGGCCGGCACGGTCGTGATCGCCGTCCTCATCGCGCTCACCCTCATCCCGGCCCTGCTCGGCTTCGCCGGCGACAAGGTCATCGGCCGCAAGCAGCGCAAGGCCCTGGCCGACGGCACGACGGACGACCAGGGATCCAAGGGAGCCAAGGGAGCCAAGGGAGCCGACGGCGGCAAGGAAGGCAAGCCGAACGCCGGTACCCGCTGGGCCCGGTTCGTACTGCGCCGCCCGCTGCTCGTGCTGCTCGTCGGCGTCCTCGGCCTCGGCGCGATCGCCGTACCGGCCGCGTCCCTGGAGATGGGTCTGCCGGACGACGGCGTGAAGCCCACCTCCACCACCGAGCGCCGCGCGTACGACCTGCTGTCCGACGGCTTCGGCCCCGGTTTCAACGGCCCGCTGCTCCTCGTCGTCGACGGCGACAAGGCCGCCGCCGACCAGGCCGTCTCCGCGATCAAGGGCCTGGACGGCCTGGCGTTCGTCACCCCGCCGACCCCGAACAAGGCCGGCGACACCTCGATGATCACGGTCATCCCGGAGGACCGCCCGTCCTCCGCGGCGACCGAGCAACTCGTCCACGACATCCGCGACGCGACCGGCGACAACGTCCTGGTCTCCGGCGCCACCGCGATGAACGTCGACTTCTCGCAGAAGATGAACGACGCCCTGCTGCCCTACCTGGCGCTCGTCGTCGGACTCGCCTTCCTGCTCCTCATGGTGGTCTTCCGGTCGGTCCTGGTCCCGCTGAAGGCGGCCCTCGGCTTCCTGCTCTCCGTCGTCGCCGCCCTCGGCGCGGTCGTCGCGGTCTTCCAGTGGGGCTGGCTCGGCGGCGTCTTCGGCGTGGAGCAGACCGGTCCGATCATGTCGATGATGCCGATCTTCATGGTGGGCGTCGTCTTCGGTCTCGCCATGGACTACGAGGTCTTCCTGGTCACGCGGATGCGCGAGTCGTACGTCCACGGGGCACGTCCCGGCGAGGCGATCGTCGACGGCTTCCGGCACGGCGCCCGGGTGGTCGGCGCCGCCGCGGTGATCATGATCGCGGTCTTCTCCGGCTTCATCGGCTCCAGCGAGCAGATGGTCAAGATGATCGGCTTCGGTCTGGCCGTCGCCGTCCTCTTCGACGCGTTCGTGGTCCGCATGGCCATCGTCCCGGCCGTGCTCGCGCTCCTCGGCCACGCGGCCTGGTGGCTGCCCAAGTGGCTCGGCCGCGTGCTCCCCAACGTGGACGTCGAGGGCGAGGGTCTGGTGACGGCCGGCGCGCCGGCCGGGGCGGCGCACCAGGGCTCGGGCTCGGAAGCGACCGAGAAGGAGCTCGTCTCCCACCGGCGATGACCCGACGATGACCCGACGCTGAGCCGGCGATGGCCCAGCGATGACCTGGTGAGAACTCGGTGAGAGGCCGGGTGTCATCCCCCGGGTGATCCGCGTCCGCGGATCACCCGGGACCCTCCGCTCCGGAGCCGCCGCACGAGCGGGCGGCCGGCTCCGGTCGCGCGCCGGGCCCGTGGGGACGGGGACGCGGTGCGGTCGTACGCCGTCAGTGCGCCGGGATCGGCGCGCCGGCGGCGTACGTGTGTCTGAGGAAACGGGTGAGGGTGGTCGTGTCGAACTGCACCACCTGGACGCCGTCGGCCGTGTGGAACTCGACCACCGTCTGGACCCGCCCGCACGGCCACACCCCGATGTCCCCGCCCCGGGCGGGGGTGCGCAGCCCGGTCTCCAGGAGGGTGCGCGGGAAGGCCCACTCGACGTCGTCGGGGAAGCCGAAGCGGACGGTCTCGGGTGCGGTGCCGGGGTCGTAGCGCAGCCGGACCGGCACGGTCCGGACGAGGGGCGTGTCGCCCGTGATCAGGCCCTGGGCCTGGTCCGCGACCTCGGGGCCGGTGGCCACCGGGGGGTGCTCGGCGCGGGGTATGCGGGGCATGGGGGTACTCCTCACACTCGTACGCGTCATTCCTTACCTCTTACCCCGCTTTGCTCGAACGCAAGCCCGAGCGGAGTGGGACCTTCCGGGTGCTCTTGTCCCGTCCGCGCTCTTGCAAGTCATTCGCAGGAGCGCTCTATCATGCCGGTTGTGCATGTACCTGACGGATTCATCAACGCCCCCGTATCGGCCGCCGCCGGTGTCGTCGCCGCCGGCGCCGTCGCCGTCGCCCTGCGCGGAGCCCGTAGAGAACTCGGGGGTACCTCCGGTGCCGAAGGCCACGGGGGAGAGCGGACGGCTCCGCTGGCCGGGCTCGTCGCGGCCTTCGTCTTCGCCGTCCAGATGCTCAACTTCCCGGTCGCGGCCGGCACCAGCGGGCACCTCCTCGGCGGCGCGCTCGCGGCGATCCTCGTCGGGCCGTACACCGGCGTCCTGTGCATCGCCGTCGTGCTGCTCATGCAGGGCGTCCTTTTCGCGGACGGCGGGCTGACCGCGCTCGGCGTGAACGTCACCGTCATGGGCGTCGTCACCGTCGTCGTCGCGTACGCGCTCTTCCGCGGCCTGGTCCTCGTGCTGCCGCGCACCCGCCGCTCGGTCACCGTGGCGTCCTTCGTCGCCGCGCTCGTGTCCGTGCCGGCCGCGGCCACCGCCTTCACCGCGATCTACGCGCTCGGCGGCACCACCGACGTGCCGATCGGCAAGGTCCTGACCGCGATGGTCGGCGTCCACGTCCTCATCGGCGTCGGCGAGGCCGTCATCACCATGCTCACCGTCGGCGCGGTCATCGCCGTCCGCCCCGACCTCGTGCACGGCGCCCGCGGCCTGACCACCCCGCTCAAGCTGCGCGTCGGCGGCGAGCTCGTCGACGCCGCGCCGGCCGCCCGGCCCGCCGCCGCGGCCGCCCGGTCGCCGAGGAGGCTGTGGATCGCCGGCGTCGTCACGGCCCTCGTCCTCGCCGGTTTCGTCTCCTTCTACGCCTCCGGGAGCCCCGACGGCCTGGAGAAGGTCGCCGCCGACAAGGGCATCGACGCGCAGGCCAAGCCGCACGCCGCCGCGGACTCCCCGCTCGCCGACTACGGCGTGAAGGACGTCTCCGACGCCCGCCTCTCTGGCGGTCTGGCCGGGGTGATCGGCGTCGGCGCGACCCTGGCCGTCGGCACCGGCGCGTTCTGGGTCGTCCGCCGCCGCCGTACCGCCGACCGTACGGCCGCCTCCGCTTCGGAAACCGTCTGACATGGGTGCCGGACACGCGCACAAGCTCTACCGGCAGGGCCACTCACCCGTCCACGCCCTGCCCCCGCACACCAAGCTCGCCGCCGTCTTCGCCTTCGTCGTCGTGGTCGTCGCCACGCCCCGCGAGGCGATGTGGGCGTTCGCGCTGTACGCCGTCCTGCTCGGCGTCGTCGCCGCGAGCGCCCGCGTGCCGGCCGCCTTCGTACTGAAGCGGCTGCTCATCGAGGTGCCGTTCGTGGCCTTCGCCGTGCTCATGCCGTTCGTGGTGCCCGGCGAGCAGACGACCTTCCTCGGCGTCTCGCTCTCCGTCCCCGGACTCTGGGGCGCCTGGAACGTCCTCGCCAAGGGCACCCTCGGCGTCGCCGCCTCCGTCCTCCTCGCCGCCACCACCGAGCTGCGCGCCCTCCTGCTCGGCCTCCAGCGGCTCAGGCTGCCCCCGCTGCTCGTCCAGATCGCGTCGTTCATGATCCGCTACGGGGACGTGATCACCGACGAGATGCGGCGGATGTCCATCGCCCGCCGCTCGCGCGGCTTCGAGGCGCGGGGCGTACGGCACTGGGGCGTCCTCGCCAAGTCCGCCGGCGCGCTCTTCATCCGCTCGTACGAGCGCGGGGAACGCGTCCACCTCGCCATGGTCAGCCGCGGCTACACCGGCAGCATGCCGGTCATCGACGAGGTCACCGCGACCGGCGCCCAGTGGCGGTACGCCGCCGTCCTCCCGCTCACCGCTCTGCTGATCTGCCTTCTCGGATGGACGCTATGACCTCCCAGCCCACGGACCGCTCGGCGGACCTCCCCACGGACCTCCCCGCCGACCATCCCGCCGACCACCCCTCCCTCGACGTGGGCGGTCTGGCCTATGCCTATCCGGACGGCCACCAGGCCCTCTTCGGCGTGAACCTGACCGTCGGCCGCGGCGAGCGGGTCGCCCTGCTCGGCCCCAACGGCGCCGGCAAGACCACCCTCGTCCTGCACCTCAACGGCATCCTGACCGGCGGCGCGGGCGGCGTCACGGTCGCCGGCCTGCCGGTGGAGAAGCGGAACCTGGCCGAGATCCGGCGCCGGGTCGGCATCGTCTTCCAGGACCCCGACGACCAGCTCTTCATGCCGACCGTCCGCGAGGACGTCGCCTTCGGCCCGGCGGCGGCCGGCCTGCGCGGCGCCGAACTGGAGGCCGTCGTGCACAAGGCGCTGGCCCGGGTCGGCATGGCGGACTTCGCGGACCGGCCGCCGCACCACCTGTCCTTCGGGCAGCGGCGCCGGGTCGCGGTGGCGACCGTCCTCGCGATGGAGCCGGAGATCCTGGTCCTCGACGAACCGTCCTCCAACCTGGACCCGGCCTCCCGGCGTGAGCTGGCGGACATCCTGCGCACGCTGGACGTCACCGTCCTCATGGTCACCCACGACCTGCCGTACGCGCTCGAACTGTGCCCGCGCTCGGTGATCCTCAGCGAGGGCGTGATCGCGGCCGACGGGCGGACGGCGGACATCCTGACGGACGAGGAGCTGATGGCGCGGCACCGGCTGGAGCTGCCGTACGGGTTCGTGCCGAGCTCCGTCGCCTGATCCCGTACGCCCCGGTCCCGAGGCTCGTCACCAGGCCCGGAATCGGCGGCCGTCCCGTTCCGTTGCACCATGGAGGGTCGTACGTACGAGAGGAAGCGTGGGCCGGATGGACGTCCAGGGCACGGTGGCGGCGGGCTTCGAGCCCGTCAGGGATGCGTTCCGGCGCAACTTCGACGAGCGGGGAGAGCGCGGCGCGGCCGTCTCCGTCTACCGTGACGGCACGAAGGTCGTCGACCTGTGGGCGGGCGCCAAGAACGCCGACAGCGCAGACAGCGCAGACAGCACCGACAGCACCGACAGCACCGACAGCACCGACAGCACCGACAGCACCGAGGGTGCCGGCATACCGTGGACGGCGGACACCGCGCAGGTCGTCCGGTCCGCCACCAAGGGTGTCGCCGCCGCCGTCCCGCTGCTGCTCCACCAGCGCGGCCTGCTCGACCTGGACGCCCCGGTCGGCGCGTACTGGCCGGAGTTCAAGGCGGCCGGCAAGGACCGGGTGACCGTACGGCAGCTGCTCGCGCACCGCGCGGGCGTGCCGGTCCTCGATCGTCCGCTGACCCTCGCCGAGGCGATCGACCTCGACGCCTCCACGCGCGCGATCGCCGCGCAGGCCCCCGTCTGGGAGCCCGGCACCGCGCACGGCTACCACGCCCACACCTTCAGCTGGCTGATGTCGGGCCTGGTCCACCGGGTCACCGGCCGCACGATAGGCCGCTTCGTCGCCGAGGAGATCGCCGCCCCGCTCGGCCTGGAGCTGTGGATCGGGCTGCCCCCGGAGGAGACCCACCGGGTCGGCCGGGTCGGCGAGGTCCCGGAGACCGAACCGGCCGACAGCCCCGCGCTGAAGCTGCGCCCCAAGCCGTCGGTCGTCGCCGCGTACCGGGACCCGCGGTCGCTGACCCGCCGGGCCTTCGACGTCATCGAGACCCGCCCCGACGAGAACGACCCGGCCTATCTGGCCGCCGAACTCCCCGGCTCGGCGGGCGTCGCCACCGCCCGCGCGCTGGCCCGTTTCTACGCGGCGACGCTCGGCCCGGTCGACGGCGGGGGCGCGCGCCTGCTCGCCCCGGAGACCGTCGCCCTGGCGCGTACGGAGGAGTCGGCGGGCCCCGACCGGGTGCTGGTCGTCGGCACCCGCTTCGGCCTCGGCTACATGCTGCACGGCGCCGCTTCGCCGCTGCTGGGCCCCGGCTCCTTCGGCCACCCCGGGCGCGGCGGCTCGCTGGGCTTCGCCGACCCCGAGTCGGGCATCGCGTTCGGGTACGTCACCAACGGCATGCGCAAGACGGTCACGGCCGATCCGCGCGCCCAGGCTCTGGTGCGGGCGGTGCGTTCGGTGCTGTGATCGCTCCATGACACAGCCACTGATACGGGAGCGGTTCGAAGGTCACTCGGCGCTGGTCACCGGCGCCGCCCGCGGGATCGGCGCGGCGATCGCCTGCCGGCTCGCGAGCGAGGGCGCCCGCGTCCTCGTCACCGACATCGACGAGGACGGCGCCCGGCGGACCGCCGCGGACCTCCCCGGCGCGCTCGCCGCCCGCTGCGACGTCGCCGACCAGGCGTCGGTGGACGCGGCGGTCGCGTATGCCGCGGAGTCCTTCGGCGGCCTGGACGTCCTCGTCAACAACGCGTTCGCGCAGGACGTCGCCGACAGCGAGCGCTTCGAGGAGGAGCGGGAGGAGAGCTTCCGCCGCCAGTTCGAGGTGACCTTCATGGGCGCGGTGCGCTGTGTGCGCGCCGCGCTGCCGCTCCTTGAGGCGGCGGGCGGGCGCGGGGCGGTCGTCACCATCGGCTCGGTCAACGCCGAGGCCGACTTCGGCAACCACGCCTACAGCGCCGCCAAGGCCGGCCTCGGCTCCCTCACCCGCACCCTCGCGGGCGACGCCGCGCCGCGCGGGGTCCGCGTCAACCTGGTGCACCCGGGCACCATCGCCACCCTCGCCTGGGCGGGCCGCGAGAAGGACCTGGAGCGCCTCGGCGAGCGCGTCTACCCGCTGGGCCGGGTCGGCACCCCGGAGGACATCGCGGCCGCCGTCGCGTTCCTCGCCTCCGCCGACGCCTCCTGGATCACCGGCATCACCCTCCGCGTCGACGGCGGCCTCCTCGCCGTCCCGACCCGCTTCTCCGAGATCCTGGCGGACTGACCGCCGGGCCCGCCGGGCCCTGTCCGGTACCGGTCGGCGCGCGTACGACACGTACCGACCGGTGAAGCCCCCGCCCCACCGCTGCCGCACCCGTGGCATCCCGTGGCGCCACCCGCACCACCACCCGCACCACCGCCCCCACCAGGACCCTCACCCCCACGATCCCGCTCCCGCCCACCCGTACCGCTCCGGCCCGCCCATCGATCACATCGAGTGAATCGGGTAAGCCGGGTGGGCGTCCGGCCCGGTCGTGGGGTGGGGGTGTAGCGGGCATGGTGGAGATACGGCTGGGGCAAGGCAGCGAGGATGACGGGCAGGTGCGGAAAGTGAGCGCGGTCGAAGTGCCGGAGCACAGCGGGGCGGAGATCCCGGTCGGGCCGGGGTTCCCCGGGACCTGGGACGTGGCGGTGCCCGGGGTCGGCGAGGTGACCTGGGAAGGCTTCTACACCGGGCCGTACCGGCTGGACCCGGGGGAGATCGACGGCATCTGCCGCGCGCTCCTCGGCATCGGGCCGGAGGAGGTGCCGGATGCCGCCGGTCGCGAGCTGCGGCCGTACGTGTCGGACGGCTCGCCGGTCGTGTCCGTCGTGCTGCACTCCGCGACCCCGATGCTGAAGTCGCTGGAGGCCGACCTCGACGACACGGTCAACGGGCGGGTCGCCGACGACGTCGCCACCTACGTCGAGACCCGCGCGGTCAGTCTCGCCCGGCCCGGCGACCTGGTGGTGGGCCGGACCGCGCCGTGGCGGGCCGCCGCCGCGCTCGCCGCCGAGACGGACGGCGTCGAGCTCGTCGAGGTCCCCGGGATCGAGTACTACTACCTGTCGCACGCGCTGCTGCGGCTCGCCGCCATGGAGGGCGAGCGGTCGCCGGTGCTCGCGCGGCTGATCGACACCGTACGGACGCGTCCGCAGACCCTGGTCCGGCTGTACGCCGTCGACCTGGAGATCCAGATCTTCCTGCTCTACCTGAAGCGCGCCGCCGGGGTCCCGGCCCTGCGCACCGACGCGAACAGCCCCGAGGTGGGCAGCTACTGGAACACCAAGGCCCCGCTGCACCCGACGGTCACCGACGCGGCCGCGCTGTCCGTGGCGGACCTGGCCCCGTACGAGGTCATGCGGGCCGAGGCGGCGGTGGCGCCGCTCGGCCGCCGGCTGGGCGTGCGGTGTCCGGTCGTGCCCGGGTACGCGATCGACGGACGGCGGCCGGACATCGAGGCCGTCCACGCCCAACTGGTCACGGCGGGACGGCTGTTCGCGGAGCGGTACGGGATCGTACGGGGCTGCCTCAAGCCGTCGGAGGGCGGCGCCGGCGCGCGGATCGTGCCCGGGCTCGACCTGACCGACCCGGTGACGCTCGCCCGGCAGGCGGAGCGGGTGTGGCGGGCCCAGGAGACCTTCGTCCTGGAGGCCCATGTCGACTACCTCGACTCGCCCCTCGCGCCCGGGGTGTTCCTCTCGCCGTCCGGGCACGTCCGGGACGGTCACCTGGCGCCCGGCCTGACGCTCCAGCTGACGAACGGCACCTCGTGGCAGGGCAACGTGTTCTTCGAGGAGGAGTACGCCGGACAGGTCGGCCTGTCGGCCGCCGCGTACCGCACCGTCCGCGACGCCCTCGCCGAGCTGCGCGACGGCTTCGCCGGGCAGGATCTGAGCGTGGTCACGGCCGGGTTCGACTTCGCCGTCGGACGGCTCGGCGGCCGCTTCGGGGACGAGGCGCAGGTGGTCCTCCAGGACCCCAACCTCTCCTCGCACGGCGCCGAGTACCTGCGCTTCTTCCGGGACCGGGTGCTCGAAAAGGGCGGCCCGGGCTGTGCCGTCACCCAGGTGGTCGATCCCGCCCTGGACCTGCGGGCCCTGCGCGCCCGCACCGACGGCCGGCCGCCCTGGTCGGAGGTCATCAGCTCCATCCCGGGCCGCTGGGGCATGCTCGCCGTCGCCGCGGACTCGCCGCGGGAGGCCGCCGCGCGGATGGCCGCCTGGCACGACGCCTGGACCGAGGCCGGACTGATCCGGCCCGCCCCCCGGCGCTGAGGATTCGGCGCCGGGCACCGGCGCCGGACGCCGACGGTCCACGCACCGTCCGTACGCGGGGTTCGGGTACGGATTCGTGCACGTGGGCGCGTGGGGGCAGCCGAAAGCGGTCTTGTCCCCGCGCCTCACGCGTGACTACAGTCCCTTCCCGCACGGGCAAGACCACGAGGACTGTCGGCACTACGTTCGATGGGACGGGTCACCATGCGATTTCTCATCATCTGCTCGGCCACCGAGCCGCCGGACGGCGTCCTGGGCGGCCCGGTGCTCTACCGGCCGGATCTCGGCACGGCGGACGACGTCACCCTGGCGGAGGCCCTGCGCGCGGAGCGCCCGCACGCCCTCGTCACCGACCGCGCGCTCGGCCCCGATCCGCTGCGGGAATGGCGGCGCGCGATGCCGGACGATCCCGTCGTGATCGTCCGGTGCGGACGGTCACGGGACGGGGATCCGACGGGCCGGCCCGATCACGTGACCGCGACCGCGACCGCGACCGCGGACGGGGACGGGGACGTGCCCGGGGACGCCGACGCGCACGCGGTGGCGTACGGCGTCCCCGTGCTCTCCGTCGCCGCGGCACCCGTCCCCGACGGGCCCGGCACCCGCGGCCCCGACGAGGCCGGCGTCCCGCTCCCCGACGCGACCGGCGCCCCGATCATCGACGCGACCGGCGTACGCATCCCGGACGGACTCCCGGACGGCGGCGCCCCCGTGATTCCCCCCGGAATCGCCGAGGAGACCCTGGTCAGAGCCCTGGGGGCGGCCGAGCGCTTCCTCCAGCGACGGGCCCGGCCCGCCCGGCCACCGGGAACCGCGTCCCGGACCGGACCCCGGCCCCCCACCCGCCCGGAGACGGTCCTCCTCGTCGGAGCCGGCGTCGTCAACCTGGTCACCGCGCAGCGGCTCCGGAGCGCCGGGTACGAGGTGTCGGTCGTCGAGGCCGGACCCGATCCGCGCGCCGGTGCCCCCTGGCACACGTACGGGACCTCCCGAGGCGGCGGCAACGCCCGGATGTTCACGCTCACCGAGATGGACGACTACCACGCGAAGTCCCCGTCCGACACGGCCAGTCCGTCCGTCTTCGACCGGCCTCCCGACGACGACTGCGGCTGGGACGTCCGCCGCCGCACCGGGCCCGCCCCGGACGCGACCGCACCCGGACCCCTTCCCGCCGGGCCCGCCCCGGACGCGACGGAACCCGGATCCCTCCCCACCGGACCCCTGCCCACCGGGCCCGCCCGCGCCGAGGAAGCCGCCGCCCGCGCCGACGCCGAAACGGCGTGGGTACGCGACTTCAAGAGCGTCCCCCCATGGCTCGCCCGCACCTACAACGAGGACATCTTCGCCCTCAACCGCCGGGGCGAACGGCTGTGGCGGCGGTGGATCGACACCCGGCCCGACCTGTTCGCGGACGTCCGGCTGAGCCACGGCATCCTGCGGCTGTACGAGGACGCCGGCCACCTGGAGGAGTCCGCGCGACGGCAGGACCACGTCGGCGCGACCCTCGCCCGGTACGGCTCCGAGGAGGTCCGCGAACGGTTCCCCGCCCTCGCCGGGGCGGTCCCCGACGCGTACGCGGGCGGCATCATGGTGCGCGGCTTCACCCTGACCGTGCACGACTTCCTCGCCGCCCTCCTCGACTCGCTCCAGGCGGGCGGCGCGCGGCTGCACTTCGACTGCCGCGCCGACCGGATCCTGCGCACCCGGCACGGCGACGTCAGCGGGGTGGTCACCCCGTACGGGGTGCACCGCGCCGACCACTACGTGGTGTCCCCGGGGGTCACCGGCGGGGCGCTCGCCCGGGACGTGGGCGCCCTCGGGCAGGTACAAGGGGTGCTCGGCTGCTGGGCCTCGCTGCCCGACCTCGCTCCCGGACTCGGCCACTCCCTGAAGGTGGGCCGGCGCGGCCACCTCACCGAGGACGCCAACATCACCCTCGGCCGCGACGAGACCGGGGACCGGGTGCTCATCGTCGGCTCCGGTTACGGCTGGACGGGCGGAGACCCGGAGAACATCGACGAACGGCACCTGGACCTGGTGCACGCCGCGCTCGCGGACACCGCGCGCCGGCTGTTCCCGGCGGCGTACGAGGCGGGCGGCGGCGAGGAGGGCCTGCGGGCGTCCCGCCGGCACTGCGTCCGGCCGTGGACCGCGACGAACCTGGGCCTGTTCGACCTGGCCCCCGCCGAGGACGGGGTCATGGTCCTGACGGGCGGGCACAACACCGGCGGGTTCGCGCAGGCGCCCGTCATCGCGGAGGCGGTGCTGAGCGCGCTGCGCGGCCTCTACCACCCGATGCACACGCTCTACCACCCGGACCGCGGCCACCGGGTGCTCGGCCCGCCGGCCCCGGACCCGCGCGAGAGGCAGGCGAGTCAGTGACGTCCACGAACGAACAGCCGGACACGGCGGCCCCGTTCGACCCAGGCCGGCCCGGACCCGGACCCGGACCCGGATCCGACCCCGACCGTGACCCCGATCGCGACCCCGGACTCGGCCCCGGCCCGGACCCGGACCCGGACCCGGACCCGGACCCCGACGCCGGCCCCGGCACGGTGGAACTCCGCCGCGTCATGCCCGCCTCCGGCGGCCCCGGCACCCGGCTCCGCGTGGTGCTGCTGTGCTCGGACGACCCCCTCCACACGTACCTGAGAACCCTGCTCGCCGCCCGCCTGGACCTGGTGGCGACCGTCCTGGAGCCGGGCGACGCGCAACGCCGCCGGCAACGGCGCAAGCGCCGCCACTACGACCTCGCGGCCCGCCGCTACCAGGAGTGGCGCAGCCGGATCACCGGCCGTTCGCGCCGCCGCGCCCGGTTCTTCGACCGGCTCGCGGAGGGCCTCCCGCCGGTCGGAAGTCCTTGCCACACGGTCGAGTCCGTCAACGACCGGTCGGCCCGCGAACTGGTCGCCGAACTGGCGCCGGAACTCACCGTGGTCTGCGGCACCATGATCCTCGGCCGCCGCCTGCTCACCTCGACGCCCGGCGTCATCGTCAACCTGCACGGCGGCTGGCTGCCCGAGTACCGGGGCAACCACGGCTACTACTTCGCCTACAAGGCGGGCGACTGGGAACGCGTCGGCGCCACCCTCCACCTCGTCGTCCCCACCCTCGACACGGGCCCGGTGCTCGCCCGGGTCCGGCCCGAGACCCGGCCGCGCGACACCGACGAACGGCTCTCCGCGCGCGCCGGCCAGCTCGCCGCGCTCCGGCTGGTCGAACTGGCCCTCGCGTACGAGCAGGGCACGACCCTGACCGCCGTACCGCAGCCCGACCGGGGCACCACGTACCGCCACCGGGACCGCACCCCCACCGGCGAGCTCTTGCTCTGGCTGCGCCGCCGGGCGGGCCGGCACCGGGTCCCGGTCCGGCCCGCCTACCGGGACGGCGGCACCTGACCCCGGGGGCCTGACCTCGGGGCGCCGGAGCCCCAAGGCCGGGCGCGGCTCAACTCCCGTACAGCATCAGCCCGATGCCCACCACCATCAGTCCCGCCGCCGCGACCCGCGGACCGCCGAATCGTTCCTTGAAGAGGACCGCGCCGATGGCCGCGCCGACGATGATGGACGACTCGCGCAGCGCGGCGACGGGCGCGAGCGGGGCGCGGGACTGGGCCCACAGGACGAGCGCGTACGCGGTGACGGACAGGGCGGCGGCGAGCAGTCCGCGCGCGACGTCGGGGCGCGGGGCGGGCCACAGCGCGGAGCGGTGCTTCACCAGGGCGTAGGCCGGTACGGCGAAGCCCTGGACGAGCATCAGCCACGCCATGTAGCCGAGCGGACTGCCCGCCGCGCGGACCCCGACGCCGTCGACGACGGTGTACGCGGCGATCGTCAGGCCCGTCGCCCCCGCCGCGATCAGCGCCGGCCAGGCGGCACCGGCACCGGTCCGCCCGCCGGGATCGCGCGTGCCGCGGATGCCCCACAGCGCGAGCCCCGTCAGCCCCGCGCAGGCGACCGCGACGCCCGCGAGCTGCCCGGCGTCCGGGATCTCGCCGACGAACAACGCGGCGAGCAGGGTCACCACCAGCGGCGCCGTACCCCGTGCGACCGGATACACCTGGCCGAAGTCGCCGAGGGTGAAGCACCGCATCAGCAGGGCGTAGTACCCGAGGTGCAGGACGGCGGAGACGAGCAGGTACGGCCAGGCGCCGGCCGCCGGGAAGGGGACGAAGCAGGCGGTGAGCGCGCCGATCAGCGCGCCGCCGCCCGCGATGAGGGTGAACGAGAACAGCTGCTCGCGGATGCGGGCGGCGATCGCGTTCCAGCTCGCGTGCGTCACGGCGGCGGCCAGCACCGCCGCCGCGATCAGCGGTGTCACGCGGTGCGCTCGCGCACGTCCACCAGGGTGCCGCCCGCGTGCGCGACCAGCGACTTCGGGTCCAGCGCGAACACGGTGTGCGGGGTGCCCGCGGCCGCCCACACCACCTCGTGGTCGAGCAGCCCCTGATCGGCGAGGACCCGCGTCCGGGTGCGGTGCCCGAACGGCGGGACGCCGCCGATCGCGTACCCGGTCGTCTCCCGGACCACCTTGGCGTCCGCCCGGGTCACCGCCGTCGCGCCCAGCTCGGCCCGGACCCGCTCCAGGTCCACCCGCGACGCCCCGTCCATGAGGACGAGCACCGGCTCCCCGTCCGCCGCGAAGATCAGCGACTTCACGATCTCGGCGGCCTGGCAGCCGATCGCGTCGGCGGCCTGCTGGGCGGTCCGGGTCTCGTCGGGGAAGCGGCGCACTTCGACGTCGAGGCCCAACTCGGCGAGGGCGGCGGCGAAGAGGGGGTGGGCGGCGGTGGCGGGGGTGTCGGTCATGGCCGCACGCTAGCGGTACGTGTACGAGGCACGCGACGCTTTTCGCCCCTGCCCCGCCCCGGAGCCCTTCATGTCACCCGGAACTAGCGGGCGTTGAGCACCTTCGCCACCAGCGGTCCGGCCGCGTCGCCGCCGTGCCCGCCGCTCTGGACGAAGGCCGCCGCCGCGAGGTCGTCGGCGAACGCCGTGAACCAGGAGTCCGACGTCGCCTGCCCGTCGGCCTCGGCCGAACCGGTCTTGGCGCCCTTGTCCCCGCGCACCGACGCCATGGCCCGGGTCCCGGTGCCGTAACTCGCCGTCGCCGTCAGCCGCATCATGTCCCGCAGCTGCCGGGACACGGCGGCCGGCATCTGCCGCTCCGCCGTGGCGAGGGTGCGGTTGTCGACCGAAGGCGCCACCAGATACGGCTGCTTGAAGACGCCGGCCTTCGCGGTGGCGGTGATCGAGGCGATGTTCAGCGGGTTCATCTGGACGGTGCCCTGGCCGATGTACTGCTCAAGGGCCGCGGCGCCGGTCGCCTCGGGGACCGAGCCGTCGACCGAGAGGATGCCGGTCTTCCAGTCCAGGCCGATGCCGAAGACCTCCTTGGCCTCCCGCGCCAGGCCGTAGTCGTCGCCCTCGATCCGCTCCACGTCGTCGATCTTCTTGATGAAGGCGGTGTTGCAGGAGCGGGCGAAGCTCTTCGAGAAGGGCGCTCCGTCCATCGAGAAGCCGTTCAGGTTGCCCATGGACCGGCCCATGTACATCGCCGTCGCCGGACACTCCGCCACCTGGTCCGCCTTCACCAGGCCCTTCTCCAGGAGCAGCGCCGCCGTGACGATCTTGAACGTGGAGCCGGGCATCTTCTTGCCCTCGAACGCCGCGTTGAACTGTCCCGCCGAGCTGTTGGCGACCGCCCGCACGGCACCGGTGGTCGGCTTGATCGCCACGACCGACGCACTGGTGTACCGGCCCACCTCGCGCTCGGCCACCGCCTGCACGTCGGCGTCGATGGTCGTCTGGAGCTTGCCCGCCTTGCCCTTGGCGAGGACGAGCAGCGGAAGGTCCGGCACGTCCGGGTCGCCCGAGTCGACGACCAGCTCGATGCCGGGCTCGCCGCCCGACGTCGACCCGTACCGCTCGCGCAGCTGCGCCAGGATGGGCCCAAGGGACGGGTACTTCTCGGCCGTCAGCACCCGGCCCCGGTAGTCGACGGCCTCGATCGCGCCGGTCTTCGCCCCGCCCGTGCGCAGCGTCGCCGTCTTCGACGTCAGCTTCGGGTGCAGCACGGTCGGGAACCAGTCGACCAGCGGCCGTCCCGTCGTGTTCCCGCGGACCACGGTGAGCTCGGACGTGTACGTCAGGTCCTTGGTGACGCCCTCGGCCGAGACGGTCGCCTTCACCGTGAACGGCACCGTCGCCCCGTTCGCCGGGCCCGGGGTGATCGTCGCGGCGGTGACCTTGGCGTCCTCCCGGAAGCCGGTCAGCGCGGGACCGGCCGCGACCGGGTTGTTCGTCAGCTGTGCCGCCTGGTCCGCCTCCCCGGTCGCCCAGGCCGCGAGAAAGTCCTTGGAGGTCGCCTTCACCTCGTCGGCCGTGACCGGCCCCGTCTTCTTCGCCCCTCCGCCGGACCCGGACCGGCTGGTGACCGTATCGTCGCCGCCGCCCGTCAGCCCGTTGTAGAGGTTGTACCCCCCGTACCCCACTCCGCTCGCCACGACGACGAACACGCCGCCGACGATCGCGACCTTGGCCCCACTGCGCATGACGCGCTCCCTCCCCAGGTGTATGGCCCTTGCGGAATCCGGTCTGATCATCGGACCGGATTCCCCGGGGAACCCTACGAGCGCCTTCTCGACGTCATGAAGCGGGGGAGCTGATCGTTACGTGAACGCGATCGTGCCGGGGCCCCGAATTCCGGGCCCCGGCACGATCGCGATCATCGATTCACACCCAGGTGTCGAGCCACATCCGATGCCGCCACGCGTCCAGCGGAATGGGCGTCCCGGTATACAGCGGCCAGAAATAGATGAAGCCTCGCGAATTAGGGGCGGATGGGCCCTGACCAGCGACGGAGCCGCCGATCAGGGTCATGGCGAGGCTACTGGGCCGTCTCTGGGCCGTGATCATGGTCCCGGAGCCCCTGGTAGAGGCTCTCGATGGCCTTCCGTGTGCGCCCCTCGCTGCTCGGCATGAGGTGCGTATAGGTCCGGAGAGTGAAGCCGGGGTCAGCGTGGCCGAGGTACTGACTCAAGGCCCGGATATTCTCCCCCGCGTCCAGCAGGACGGAGGCGTAGAAGTGCCTCAGGGCGTGCATTCCGTGCTCTGGGGATGACGCGTACCGCTTGCCCTCGACCAGCTCCGGAATGATGCCCACGGCTGCGAGCGCAGGCTTCCACATGTGATCGTTGAAATGACTCACCCTGACGTGGTCGCGGGTTGACCCGGAAAAGATCAGAGACTTCGTTACGAGGGGGCCGTCCGGGGTTCGCCAGGGCAGCGTCACCGCGACCGAAGGGTACTTCTGGCGGTGCTCCTGCAGCGCGTCCGCCACGGTGTCCGGAAGGGGGACGTCACGGACCTTGGCGCCCTTAGGGAGAGCGAACACGAACTTCCCACGGATTCGCTTGAGTTGATGGTTGACGGAGAGCCATCCCCCTTCGAAGTCCAGCTCGTCTTCGGAGAGGCCGAACACCTCACCCTGTCGGAGGCCGCAGCCGCCGGCCACGTCGACCGTCGCGCGCAGTCGCTCCGGAAGCGCGGCCCGGACACCGAAGACCTGGCGGGTGGTCCAGGGGGTGACCCTGGTGGGTGTCGGCTTCGGGATCTGGATGGACCTGGCCTTGCACGGGTTCTTCGCGATCAGGCCGTCGTCCAGGGCGGCGCCGAACGCGGCCGAGACGGTGCCGAACACGATCCTCCGGTGCGAGGCCGCGGGCACTTTGGACTCCAGCTCGCCGAGCCACGTACGAATGTGCCCCGGCTGGAAGGACGCGAGCGGCCTGGTGCCGATGTACGGGTACACGTGCAGCCTCAGGCGGCGCTCGGCCGCCTCCTTGCTGTTCACCTCCGTTGTGTGGGTCGCCACCCACTTCTCAGCGAACTGCCGGAAGGTGATCCGGGCGGCGCGGGGGTCGATGTAATGACCCCTGGCCATGTCGGCGGCGGTCTCGTTGAGCCACTGCTCGGCGAGTCGCTTTTGCCTGTCGGGGAAGCTCTTGGACTTCTCTGTGCCGTCGGGGCCGACGTAGCGGGCGCGGTAGCGCGTGCCAGTGCCGAACCGGTCCGTCTTGACTCGACGAGGCTTGCCGTCCGAGCCGAGTTCGGTCTTGTACCAGCGGTCTTGAACGTGGCCGGCCATGGTGCTGTGGATCCTCTCGGAGTACGGGAAGGCCCGCGCCGCCCCACTGGAGCGGGCAGCACGAGCCGGTGCGTGGCGGGTCAGGCGGCGGCGTCGACCTGTGTCTGCTGTGCGACCCACGCCTGGACGGTGGTGGGGTCGTAGCGGACATGGCGGCCGACACGGAATCCGGGCGGGCCGGTGTGCTGCTTCCGCCAGTGGTAGACGGTCTCCAGCGGGACCTCGAAGAGGGCGGCGATGTCTTCGGGGGTGAGGTATCGCTCGGGCAGGGTTGTGACGGGCTGGGGCGTCTTGGCCTTCGCCATGGGGCTCCTTCAGCTCGGCCCGGGGTGCGAAAACCCCTGGGAGTGCTGACAGAACTGACAGAACCTCGCCGTCTGGCCGCTGACCTGCCGATTCGGCTGATTCGGCTGTCGTGACAAAACCTCGAATAACTCTGACAGAACCTCGAAAACCTGGGCCGCGTCGGAGCGTTCGTCCCGGCTGGCCGTGAGGTTCTCTGAGTTCTGTCGGAGTTTCCGGAGGTTTTGTCAGAGGCGCCAAGGCGCTTGTTTTCGCAGGTCAGATGGCTGGTCGGGGGGTTCTGTCAGTTCTGTCGGCGGGGTGGGGGGTTTCAGGCGGCGGGGGTGATGCGGGGGTGGGTCTCGTAGCGGGGAGAGGGTGGCCGGCCGCCGCGTGTGGTGCGGGGCGGCGGGGGCTGCTGGCGGACCCAGCCGTGTTCCTCCAGGAGGTTCAGGGCGGGGTCGAGGTCGCTCATGGTGGGGAACTCGCTGCGGGGCATGGCACGGAAGAGGTCACGCTTGGTGAAGGCGGCGGTGCGGGTCTCGGTCAGGTGCGTCAGGAGGGTGCGGGCCGCCTCCTGAGCGGGGTCAGCCTTCATGGCGTTGAAAACGTCGAGGGCGTGGGCGGTGAAGTAGTCCCCGAGCCGGGTGGCGGCGGCCATCGTGTCGGCGGCGATCGGCCGGGTCCACGCGTCCTCGGGATGCTTGGCGAGGTGGAGGAGTCCGGCGATGCGGGCGACGGCGCCGTCGCGCTTGCTGGCCCAGTTGATGATCGGCGCGAGGGGCCCGTCCTTGCGGAGGCGGGATTCGGTGACGCGCTGGTAGGCCAGGAGGACGGCGTCGGCCTCGGGCGTGAGGGTGAGTTCGGCGGTCTCGGTCCAGCCCGCGAGGGTCAGGGCTAGACGCCCGAGCTTCTGGGCGTAGGTGTCGGCGATGTCGGGGCTGAGGAGTTCGGGGGTGAGGTTGCGGTAGCCGACGAGGGACTCGGGCCGGGAGTAGAGGAAGCGGGCGAGCAGGCCGCGGCCGTCGGCGCCCTTGATCTGCCCGATGGCGTCCAGGACGTCGGGCTGCACGGCCAGGCCCATGGTGATGGCGGGGTTCTCGATGTACTGGGCGTCCCGGGCCTGACGGTTGACGCGGGCCATGTCGCCGGCGTGGCCCTTGAGGAAGATCCCCATGTTCGGGGCGCCGGAGTAGCGGCCTGCGATGATCTCGAAGATCTCGCCCTCGGGGGACAGGATCGAGATCCGCCCGTCCTGCTGGGCTAGGAGGGTGGTCAGGCTCTCTGCGGTGACGTCGTCCGCGACGAGCTGCGGCTCCGCCGGGATCACGGCCCGCTCGGCGGCCTCGGACAGGGACACGGCCTGGGCGGTCAGATCGGCCAGCTTGTCGGCCTCGGCGTTGGCGGCCAGCTTCTCGGCCTTCTCGGCCGCGGCTTTCGCGATCCGCGCGGAGGCGGCGGCCTCGGCCCGCTGCGGCGCGGTGAGTTCGATGAGCGCCTTCTCGGCGGCGAGGAGCGGATTGGTCATGAGCCCGAAGACCGCGCTCTTGCGGTTGCCGGGCGGGAGCGCGACGGCGGTGTAGAGGTTGACCGGCTCGCTCCACTGCCCGCGCACGGTCACGGTGAGGCGACCGCCGGCGGCGGTGCCGACGACGGCGAGCGCGAGACACCCCGCCAGGTCGACGGGGGTCTGGGTCTCCTCCGCCACCCCGGCCGTCATCGCGGCGAGCCAGTCGGGCAGCGCGTCCACGGGAAACACCGGGAGCTGCCCGCGCGGGTTGAGCGGTACGGGCTCGTCCCAGATGGGCCCGGCGACATCCTCGGCGCTCATCTCGTCGAACCCGGCCCACAGCTCGGGGTCGTGCGCGGTCATGCGGCTTCCTTCCCTTGGGTGAGCAGCGGGCACTGGGCGCGGTGGCGGGTGTGGTCGGCTGCGAGGCGGGCGATCTGCTGGTGGCCGAACGCCTTCAGGTCCCGGCCGCAGGAGCACCAGGAGTGCGCGGTGGGCATCGCGTTGCGGCCGGGCGCGCCGATGTGGAGCATCGCGAGGATCCTCAGCCCGCCGGCCGGGTGCGGGTCAGAACCCGAAGGGACGCCTTCGGCGACGACCTTTCGGGCGCCCACGGCCCGCAGTCCTACCGCCTGCTCGGCGGCGACGGGCGGGGTGGTGGTGGGACGGCATTCCAAGGGGGAGGGATTCTGGGGCCTCATGCCACCTCCCGGGGCCGGGCCTTGCGGAGGGAGCTGTCCAGGGCGCTACGGATCGTGGCGCGGCACTCGGCCGCGGTGAGTCCCCGCGATTCCCCCGCCCCTTGGAATGCCTCCTCCACCACCTGCCGGTCGATGTCGCCCCATGCGACGAAGCGCCCCACCAGGAATGCGGACCGGTTGAGCGTGTTGTTGGCCTGCTTCGTCGGGGCGGCCTGGACGTTGCCGCACTCGCGCTCCAGCGCCGCACGGGCCGCGCGGCTGCCACTGACCGCCGGGAAGGCCGGAACCCCTCCACGGGGCCGTGAGGACTTCTGGCGGGCCGTGAGTGCCTCCAAGAGCCAGCTGGGCAGAGGAAGGACCGGAGCGTCGTCCAGGACCGTGTACACCCCGCCGGGGGTGATGCTCCCGGGTGCGACGACGTAGCCGCCCCACGCCCGCGTGTCCACCAACTGGCCTAGCAATCCAGCGGAGTTGCCGAGGCGGATGCCGACCGGGGCGGTGAAGTAGAGGTGCTCGCCACCCGACGCGGTCCCTGCCCGGAAGGTCGCCGGAAGCGGCTGGCCGGCGCGCTCACAGAGGGCCGCGAACACCTCCGCACCGCTGAGGCCGCTGGCGCCCTCCTTGGGCATGTCGAGGTCGACGACGACGAGCCCCGACGGCCCCGTGGCCAGACCGACGTTGAACGGGCCCTGCCCCCACGCGCCCGCGATCCGCTCGCGGTCGGTGGTGGCCCGGTCCTCCCACTTCACGTGTCCGTCCACGCAGGTGGCGGTGCGGGGGCAGCGGCTCTCGCCGTGCAGGGCAGGCCGCTTCGTACCCGGGCGGAGTGGGAAGACGTGCCAGCCGCGCTCGGCGGCCTGGAGGGCGGCGACCAGCGTCGGCGGGGGGCCGCCTGCTCGCCGGATGAGGGTCGGTTGGGTCATGCTGGGTGTCTCCAGTTCTCTTGAGGGTGCTGGCAGGCGAGGGCGGCCCCGGTTCTTGGTCGGATGGGGGCCGCCCTTGGCGTTGCTACGGGTGGGTCGTGGTCCAGTGGGCGTATTCCTGGCGGACGTAGCCGCGCGGGTCGGCGTGGGAGGCGGGGTGCTCGGGCCAGAAGGGGGCGCCGTGGTGGTCGCCCTCGCCGTTGAGGTCGAACTGCAGGAGCTGGTGAGCGGCCTTCTCGGCGGCCTCGCTGGCTTCGCCGACGGCGGGGGCGCCGTCGACATCGAGGGCGATGCGGTCCAGGAGTGCGGCCTTGCGGAGCCAGAACTCCCGGCTGGCCTTCTCGCCGAAGGGCCTGTCGGTGACGGTCCGGGCGACCCAACTGATCTCGTGGACGATGCGCGGGGCCTCGACGTAGGCGCGCTGCGGGGTGGGCCAGTCCTCGGGGGTGGGCAGGTGGTCGGCGGTGATGTACAGGCTGGTGCGCTGACTGTCGCGGGTGGGGTACTCGCGGGCCGTGCCGAGGGTGAGGGTGCCCGCGAGCGCGCCGGTGACGCGGTCGGTGTCGGCGGGGTCGCAGATGATCCGGATCTCGAACAAGACGTGTCTCCTCGGGGGTTAGAAGGGCGGTTCGTCGCTGTAGCCGTGGTGCTGGGCCCACGGGTCGCTGTACGGCTGGCGGCGGCGCGGGATGCGCGGGAGCGGGAGGAGCGTCCAGGAGCGGTTCTCGTCCCAGCAGGTGCAGGGGTCCCACTCGGTGCCGGCGTACTCGCCGGTCTCGTGGTCGCCGTAGTCGCGGTTCCACCCGCCCTCGCCCCGGCAGTCCGGGCAGCGGGGGTCAGGGGTGTCGGTCACGATCAGGGCCGGGCGGGGCCAGGTCGCGTAGTGGATGCGCGGTCGCACGGGGTTCCTTGGGGTCAGGCGGCGAACAGGCCGGGGCGGCTGAGGGTTGGGGTGCTGGGGCCGTCGGAGTGGAAACGGGTGGTGCCGATGTCGCGCTGGGGCCGGGTCGGGTCCGCTTTGTCCGGCGGGCGGTAGAGCCGCGGCGCGTCCGGGTGATCGGCGTTCCACTGCTCGGCGCAGACCTTGTGGACGGGCTCTCCCGCGTGGGACCGCATCGGGGTCGGCCTGCCGCACAGGCAGCAGGGCCGGTCCCGGTGGTGGTCGAAGTGCGAGGCGTCGCCCCAGTCCAGGACAGGGATCGTGTCCATGGCGGTCAGGAGGCTTTGGGGCCGTGGGGTTTGCGGGTGGTACTGGGGTGCTCGGCGCCTCTGGCGTTGTTGCCCGCCCGTTCCTGGCCGCCGAGCGGGGCGCTGCCCGTGTAGCCGTTCGGCCCGGTGTCCGCGCAGCCGTTCTTCTTTCGTCCGGGGCGGCTCATCGACTCTCCTTGCGACGGGAGGGGAGGAGCGGGCGGTTGATGTGCCGGTGGTGGAGCTGGACGTGGTGGTCGAGCGCGGCAAGTTCGGCGGCGAGCTGCTGCGCGATGGCGACGGAGCGGTGGCGGCCTCCGTAGCAGTGGACGAGGACGTCGAGGCGGGTCTGGCCGGCCTCGGCGCGGACATCGATCTCGCGGACGTGGCGGGCGACGAGCTGGCGGGCGCCGGGGGTGGTCATCACGTACTGGTGGACTTCGGGGTCGAGGCCGGTGAGCTGGGTGAGGCGGGCGCGGACGGCCGGGTCGTCGGGCGGGTTGCGCAGCTCGGTGGTGTCGACGACGACGGGGCGGTGGGCCCGCGGCTCGTCGTCGTGGCCGACGCCGTACGACACGATCCGGATGACGGTGGTCATGCGGCACCTCCGAGGGCGAGCGCGAGGACGGCAGCGGCGACGAAGGCGGCGCCGGCGGTGAGGATCAGGTCGATCGCTTGGCGCAGGCCGGTGAACTTCGCGGCGGCGAGGCGGGAGAGGCCGACGACGTCGGCGGCCAGGTTCCGCGGTTCGGCGGCAAGGAGCTGTTGCGGGGTGAGGGTCGCCCACAGCGGCCAGCCGTGTCGGCCGCCGAGGCGGGGCCGGACCACGTGGAGCAGGAGGACGGCGGCGGCGGCCAGGAGCGCGGCGCCGATGCCGCCCGCGATGTAAGCGGGCAGGGTCATCGGGACGTCGTGGGCGATGCTCCCGGCGCCGGCCAGGACGGCGCCGACGAACGCGATGAGGAGTCCGGCCTTGGTGTCGGTGCGGGTGATCTCGGCGCGGACCTCGGCGTGCATGGCGTTCAGGTCGTCGGTGCTCACGCGGCGCTCACCCCGGTCTGCTCAAGGTCCTGGAAGCGCTTGGCGACCCAGCCGACGGACCAGCCCGTGAGCGCGGCGACCTGCCTCTGTGAGCGGCCCTCGCGTACGGCCTCGGCGACGGCCCGGCGGGCGTCGGCCTCGGTCATCTTGAGCGTTTCGGCAGGGGTCTTCGTGGTGTCGTGAGCGGGGGTGCTCACGGTGGTGCTCACGGTCGGGCGGGGGGTGCTCACGGCGGCGCTCACGGGTGTGGCCGGACGCCGGGCCTCGGCTGCCTTGGGGGTCTCGGAGGGGGTCTTCGTGGTGTCGTGAGCGGGGGTGCTCACGGTGGTGCTCACGGTCGGGCGGGGGGTGCTCACGGCGGCGCTCACGGGCGGCGCCGCACGCCGGGCCTCAGCTGCCTTGCGCTCACGCTCGGCGCGCTGAGTGGCCTCCTTGGCCTTCTGCTCGCGCTCGGCCTTGGCCTCCCGCTCCGCTCGGGCCTTGTCGGCACGGTCCTGCTCTTCGCGGCGCTGACGTGCGGCGTCCTCCCGCCGCTCCCGCTCGACCTGGGCAGCGTGCTCGCGCTCGGCGCGGGCCTGCTCGGCGTCGTGAGCGAGGCGCTCACGCTCCAGCGCGGCCTGCTGCTCACGGGCGTGCTCACGGTCCTGCCGCTCCTGCTCACGGGCGCGCTCATCGGCCAGCCGCTGCTGCTCACGCTCGGCGGCCCGAGCGTCCTCCCGGGCCTTGCGCTCTGCGCGCTCACGGTCCTCGCGCTCACGGCGCTCACGCGCCTGCCGCTCACGCTCGGCGGCCCGCTCACTCTCGATGCGGGCGACGGCCCGGGTGATCGCGCGGCGCCATCCGATGGCGGCCTCGGCAGTGAAGATGAGCAGGGTCGGGGCGACCGCGTGAACCCCGACGCCGACCCAGTCGCCCTTGAGCATCGAGTCGCCGATGTTGAGCGCGAGGGTCATTCCGCCGGTGAGCCAGCGCAGGGCGAGCGGCCAGCCGCCGGCGCGGCCGTCGAGACGCGCGGTGATCTCGTCGACGCGGACGACGATGACGACGGCGGCGTCGACCACGAAGGGCAGGATCCAGGCTGTCCAGCCCCAGCCCTCCGGGGTGACCCGCTCGACGAGCGGAGTGACCGTCAGGACGCTGAAGAGCACGGCGCCGAAGACGATCAGCCAGACGAGCCGGAGCACCTGCTCCGCCCGGTCGATCTGCTGCTGGGTGTCGAGCTTCACCGGCGGCCACCGCCCTTGACCGACTGGGTGATGGTCTGGGTGATCGTCTGTGTGACCTCGATGCCGCCGCCCTTGGAGCGACGGGCGAGGAGGGCGACGACCAGGACTGCGCCGATCAGGAGCATGGGGGCGGCTGCGGTGATCCCGGCCGCGACGGCGGCGGCCCCGGTGGCGAGAAGGTCGAGCGCCCAGCCCAGAAGGCAGGCGCCGGCGCCGATCCCGACGCTCGCGACGGCGGTGCCGACAGCCCACCGGGGCAGGATCGACGCGGACGTCTCGGCGGCCGGTGCGGTCTGGGTGACCGCGGCTTCGAGGGCGCCCTGGCGGCGGGCCAGCTCCAGGAGCGCGGCGACGTCGAACTGCGGGGCCGGGGCCGGGGCCGCCGGGGCGGCGGGGGCCGGGGCGGCGCCGGCGGCCGTGTCGGGCATGAGTGCGGCGAGCAGATCGGCGTCGGTGATCTGCCGTCCGGTGGGATACTGGGGGCGGTCGGTCACGGGTTCCTCCGCGGTCGTCCGGGCCGATCCGGGGGCAACCGGGTCGGCCCTCTCGTTTTGGTGTGCGGGGGTGTGCGGCGGGGTGTGCGGGCCGGTGTGCGGCCCTATTCACACCCCGCCTGATGTGGGGATACGCGCTGTGCGGGTGTGCGGGGGTGTGCGGCTGTGCGGGAGGTGTGCGGCGGCCGTCAGACCCCGGCGAGGACCGGGACGAGGCGGTAGACGCCCGCGTCGGCGGTGGGGGCCAGACGCCCCTCCTCCGCGAGCCGCTTCATCTCCTTGGAGACCCAGGAGCGGTCGCGGCCGAGCTGCTCCAGGTACGGGCCGAGGTCCTTCACGGCGACCGTGCCGGGCCCCATTCCGGCGAGCATCCGCACCAGCTCGTCGAGCAGTTCGCGGGCCTCCTCCGGGCCCGGCTTGGACGCCGGGGGGAGAGCGGTGTTCGTTCCGGCCGGAGGGATCTCGGCGGTGGGGTCGACGTCCGCGTCCTCCGCGTCGACCAACTCGTGCTCCTGGTCGTCGTCCTGCTCCGCCGTCGGGATCGCGGCCGGCGCCTGGGCGGGGGCCTCGCCGAGGGCGCGGGCACGGCGGTCGGTGAAGAACTTGCCCGCGACCTTGGTGGCGGCGTCGGCGGTGACCGCGTCGATCGCGGCCCGGATGGTCTCGAACTGGGTCACCACGTACTCCGCCATCCGCTCGTACTCGCCCGACGGGCCGGTCCAGTAGGTGCGCGCCGGGGTCGCGTGGAGGTCCTCGTCGACCCCGGCGGAGGCCAAGTACACGTAGCCCTTGCGCTTGTTGCCCCAGGCGGCCGGGTCGGCACCCGCGTCCAGGACTTCCTCGGGGAGGGCGAAGCTCGCGTCGTCGCCCTTGACGCCGAAGCACATGGCGGCCGGGAGGGAGGCGCGGGTGTCGGTGGAGAGCTGGTAGCCGGACGCGCGCTGCATCGAGACGACCAGGGTGACGCCTGCGGAGCGGGCCTCCTGGGCGATGCCGGTGAACACGTCGTCGCCCAACTCCCTGAGCAACTTCGCGGCCTCCTCGAACCAGGCGAGCAGGTAAGCGATCCCCTCGCAGCCGCAGGCCTTGCCGTCCTTGCGGCACGAGTGCTTGCGGTCCGTCTGCCGCTCGGCAGCCGCGGGCTCCCACGCTCGGTAGCCGTGGTCGCGCAGCCACGCGGTGCGCGCGGGGATGACGGTCTGGACGGATGCGACCATCGCGGCGGCCGACGGGGTGTCGAGCGCCGCCCAGTCGAGCGCGGGCACCAGGGGCTGGAAGTCCTGGCCGGCCTTCGCTGCGTCGGCCAGCCAGACCACGACGTCCTTGCGGGTCAGCAGCTCCAGCAGAAGGTCGAGGGCGCCCTCGGTCTTGCCGGAGCCGGTCATCCCCATGACGAGGATGTGGATCGCGGCGAGCAGCGGCAGCAGGAGGTCCGAGCCGTCGTCGTACACGCCGATCCGCAGCGGCTCCGCGACCGACTCACCGGGCGCGTACGGGCCGGGCCAGATCGTCGGGTCCTTGAGCATGTCCTCGGGGACGATGACGATCCGTCCGCGCCGGGCGGAGTCCGGGTCGTGCTCGATCCGGATCGCCGTGGTGGGCACGTCGAGCGCCGAGGCGAGCCGGTCCCTGGCCTTGCCGAGGTCCCCGTTGGTCAGCTCGCCCGCCGGGAGTTCGTACGCGGCGGTGACCTTGTTCGGCTCGACCTTGACGTTCTTCAGGAGCGTGCGGGCCAGACCCACCTTCTCCATCAGGCCCTTGTCCGACGTGCCGGACGTCTCGACCAGCCCGCCCGCGACCAGCACCCGGCGGATGTTCCACGACAGCGCGAGGATCCCGCCGCCCATCAGGTAAAGGTTCCCGAGCGGCCCGGAGAACGGGCCGCTGACCGCGGCCGCCGTCGTCCAGGCCGACGCCGACGCCACCGTGATCGCGGAGTGCAGACGCAGCTGCCGCCCCGACCGGGCCCCCGCCGTCCACGTCACGGCCGTGAGCGCGACCGACCCGAGCGTGAGCCCGATACCCGCCCACGGCGACCCGTCCCACGCGAAATTCGCGCCGCCGCCGGCCACCCCGACGAGACCGGTCACGATCCACGGCGGAACGAACGGCTGCGTCTGCTTCCACAGCCACGACTTCACCGTGCCCGCACCCGAGGAGACCGCCGGGAGGTTCTGCTGGATGTTCTGCTGCTTCACCATCAGGCCCCCTCCCTCAGTACCGGAACGGCGTGGTCGTCGCGGCCCGCTGCGGACGCGGACGCATCAGGTCGGCGTACTCGCGCTGGAACGCCGCGTACGCGGCCACCGAGTTCTTCGCGGCGGCGGTCGCACCGTCGGCCGCCTTCTTCAGCTTCCGGGCGACGTTCTTGGCCCTCAGCCGGGCCTGGATCATGTTGTCCTCGGGGAGCGACTGCGCCTGCCCCAGCCGGGCCTCCAGGATCGCGGCGCCCATCGACAGCTCGATCGCGCACTGGACCATCAGCGCCCGCACGTTGTTGCAGTACGCCCGGATGTCCTCGGTCGAGTTGAACTCCGGCTCGCCCAGCATGAAGTGCGTGGTCTGGGCCTTCAGCGACGTCGAGCCGCCCTTGGTGGTGTTGACCGTCAGGTTGATCGGCGGGGCGAAAGATCCGCCCATCGCGCCGATGAACCCACCGATTGCCGCACCCGCGTCGGCGGCGAACTTGTTGCTCTTCGACTGGCCGTTCTGGTTCGAGCGGGGTGCGGACTGCCGGGGCCGGGGCGGCCCGAACGGCTGCTCCGCCTGCTGCTGCCGGAAGTTGTGGACCCGGTTGCTGTTGCTGTTGCTTGCCATGGTGATCTCCTCAGGTCAGTGGGTGCGGCAGGCAGGGATCGACACAGGTGCCGTCGGCTCCGACTTCGGGGCCGGGACCGTGGCGTAGGCGACGAGTTCCACGACCGCTCCGGCGAAGGCTCCGTGAGCGCCCAAGACGCCGGTCCGGCCGTCAGCCTGGACGCTGTGAACGACGGTTGCCGGGTCGATGTCCAGCGCCTCCCGCCACGCCTCGAACGCGGCGAGACTGGCGGCGGAGTAGTCGTCGTCGTGGAACGTCAGCGCGAGCGCTTCCGGGAAGATCGTCGAGATGCTTACCGTCGGGGCCGGCAGATGCGGGAACCTGCTCGCCGCCGCGCTCAGCGCCGTCAGCGGGGCGCTCAGCCCCGCAAGGGACAGGCCGCTCACGCCGCGCCTCCAACCGGCGGCTGACCGGCGACGCGGTTCGTCAGCGCGCGACGCTCGGCCAGCACCCGGCGGCAGGCCCGGCGCAGGCGCCGCTCGGCCAGGTCGGTGGCGGGGCCGTTCAGGGTTCCGATGTACAGGTCGAGCAGCTCGGCGTCGCCGAGGTACAGGTCGAGGAGCTTGACGTCCGCCTCGATCCGCGGGGTCTCCAGCTCGATCGTCTTCAGCTCCGCGTCCGACGGCTCGGCGTCAGACGGGAAGGCCGTAACAACGGCCTGAAGTGCAGCGATGGACTTCATTGGGTGTGTTCCTCTCAGACAGGAACGGCCCGAAACGAGGCCCCGGTGTTCCCGCACCGGGGCCTCTCGCCGTTCGGAGCAATCCGGCTCCCCTCGACCCCGCCCGTACGACCCTGAAGAGCCGGACGGGCGGAGGAGGCAACAGGCCGCAGCCGTGTGGCTGCGGAAGTCGTGGGGCACTGCGTCGGACCTCCGACTCGCGTGGTGCCGCTGACCCCGGGGAGGTCCGTCCCGGAGCGCATTGCGGCGTCAATGTGGCCACGCGGTTCTTTAGAGCCGACTGCGTGTCCCCCAATGGGGTGTGGGGCCCGGTTGTGACACGGGCCCGGTCTCGGTCGGCTGGTCTCCACTCGCCACCGGCCGGAGCTGTCACGGTCGTCGTACTGCGGTGGATCACGCTGTTCAGTTATTGGAGTCGGGAGCGGCCATGCGGATGCTCCCTACCGATCGGTTCCGTCTCCGGCCGATGCGGTACCTCTATTACAGGTACCGCATCGGCTTTCGTCAAGCTTGCCGAGGGAACCTCTCGGGTTCGCGCCGGGGATTTCCTGGCGCAGCATCAGAATCGCCGCAGGTCAGGGGCGTTGTTCACCCCTTCGATGGACAGCCCAAGGACATCTGGCTACCGTCAAGAGCTCCCAAGACGTCCCTCGGGGGTGGAGATGTCCAACGAGCGCCTACGCTCAGCCCTGTTGGCGCGCGGCGCCTCGGTCCAAGATCTGGCTGACGCCATCGAGGTCAGCCCAAAGACGGTGGAGCGCTGGATCACCCAGGGGAAGGTGCCGTACCGGCGGCACCAGTACGCCGCCGCCGCGTTCCTCCGGGTCGACGTGACGACCCTCTGGGACGACTCGCGCGCGGTGGAGACCGCCACAGATCTCGGCAAGGCGGAGATCGTGACCGTGTACCCGCACCGCCACATGGTCCCGACGGGCCTGTGGCGCGAGATGTACGAGAGGGCGGAGAAGCATCTGGACGTCCTCGTGTACGCGGGCCTGTGGCTGTCCGAGGACCCCGTGTTCCACTCCATCCTCAAGTCCAAGGTCGAGGGAACCGTGCAGGTCCGCATCCTGTTGGGGGACCCCGCGTGCCCCGCCGTCCAGCAGCGAGGAATCGACGAGGGGCACCGCGTCATGGACGGGAAGATCAGGAATGCGCTGGTCAACTACCAGCCGCTGTTCCGCAGCCACCCTGAGATCGGGTTCCGGCTGCACGACGCCACGCTCTACAACTCGCTCTTCCGCGCTGATGACGAGATGTTGGTGAACACGCACGTGTTCGGCATCGGTGCCTACATGGCCCCGGTCTTCCACCTGCGGCGCCTGCCCGGGGGCGGCCTCTTCGATACGTACGCGAATAGCATCGAGCAGACCTGGGGCGGCGCCCGCCAGGTCGTGGACCACGACATCACAGGAGCCTGACCATGGGACGTATCGACTACCTCCACGATCCCGATGCCCCGCCGGCCAACTCCGTAGTGCCGTCCGTCGTGGCATTCGTCCAGGACGGGCAGGGCCGTGTCCTGATGATCCAGCGATCCGACAACGGCCGGTGGGCGCTCCCCGGCGGTGGGCACGACGCCGGCGAGTCCATCAGCGACACCGTGGTTCGCGAGGTCTGGGAAGAGACCGGGATCGACGCCGAGGTCATTGACGTGTCCGGGATCTACACCGACCCCGGACACGTGATGGCGTACGACGACGGCGAGATTAGGCAGCAGTTCTCCATCTGCTTCCGCGCTCGCCCGACCGGCGGAGAGGTGCGGACGAGCAGCGAGACGACTCAGGTCCGCTGGGTCGCCCCGGCGGACCTGGTCGAGCTCGATGTCCACCCCACGATGCGACTCCGGATCGAGCACGCGATGGACCGGACGCGGACAGCTCCCTACATCGGCTGACGCTTCACCGCAGCGACTCGCTCAAGGACCCGGGCCGTGCACCCCAAGATCTCCGGCTCGGCGCGGCGGATGAACTGCCCGATCAGGCTGTCCACGCCGTACCGGCCGGCGATCTCGTTGATGCGGTCGACCGGGTTCGTGGGCACGCCGTCCGGGGTGGTGTTCATGTCGCAGAAGCACAACGCATCGTCGAGATGAGGAAGGTCCCTGGGGAACTCGTTCTCCAGGTCCTCCTTGAGGCCGCGCGCCTCGGCCTCCATCCAGGCGCAGGAGTGGTGCGCTACGAGACGCACGATCCGGTCCTCGGCCCGCGCGACGTCGCGCAGGTATCGGGCGCCGTCCAGCGGGTGGAAGCCGGTCTCGGCCACGTCCGGCGAGTACCCGATGTCGTGGAGTACAGCGGCCGCCTCCAGCAGCTCGGCGTCCTCGCCAAGGATGGGCGCGATGATCCGTGCCCGCTCGGCCACTCCTTGGGAGTGCGCCCACCGGCGCGGCAGCGGCTCGGCAAGGAGCGACTCGGCCAGGGGGTAGGCCCATTCGGTCAGTGTCGTGACGGTCACTAGGATTGCTCCTCTCGGCCCGGTAGGGCCAGTACGGTGCGCCGCTTGCCCTGTCGGCTCGCTGAGAGCAGGCCGGATGTCTCCAACCTGTCCAGGGCCTTGGCGACGGTCGGTCGGGAGGCCCCGAACCGGTCCGCCAGCTTCGACGTGCTGGGGAAGTCGTCACCGACCTTCAGCCCGTCCACGCGGAAGACGTCCGCGATCCGCTCGACCAACGGCCGGCGGTCGCGTTGCTCGCCATCCCGTACGACTCGCCATCGGCCGCCTCGAACCTCCTCGGCCCGTCCTTCTTCCTTGAGCACCTTGAAGGCGCGAACCGCGACCCCGCGCGAGACCCCGTACGCCGCCATCAACTCGGCGAGCGTCGGCAGCTCCGTCATAGCAGCCTCGGCGTCGATCTGCGCTTTCACTGCGTCGGCGACCTTCAAGTAAGTTCCCCGCGGGCTGGCCTGCTGCGGCACGCCATCTCCTCTCCGTTTCCGTCGTGATCTAGCCTCGCACGCTCCATCCCCCTCGGAGGGCTCGCGGTTCAGTGTGGACGGGCTGGACCCCGCTTCGGCCACGAGACGGCAGTCGTCTTCCCGGGCCGTCGCTGGGCCGTCCGAGGGCCGCCGAAGGTCACCGATGGCCACCAACAACAACCAAGAGGGCGCGACCGGTGGCCGCGCCCTCCTTCCGTATGTGCCCTGCTATACCCAGGTGTCGAGCCACATCCGATGCCGCCACGCGTCCAGCGGAATGGGCGTCCCGGTATACAGCGGCCAGAAATAGATGAAATTCCACACGATGAGCAGAACCAGCACTCCAGCGCCCACCGCACCGAAAGTCCGGCGCCTTTCCGAGGAGCCCGGCGGTCCCACGATCGCCCCGATCATCATCGCCACCGCGAGACACAGGAACGGCACGAACACCACCGCGTAGAAAAGGAAAATGGTGCGTTCCTGATACAGGAACCAGGGCAGCCAGCCGGCCGCGATGCCGCACAGGATGGCGCCCGCGCGCCAGTCGCGGCGGAAGGCCCAGCGCCACAGCACGTACAGGATCGCGAAGCAGGCCGCCCACCACAGCAGCGGGGTGCCGAGCGCCAGCACCTCCTGGGCGCACTTCCCGCCCGCGTCCGTCGGGCAGCCGTTGACGCCGGGGGAGGGCGACTCGTAGAAGTACGAGACCGGGCGGCCGAGGACGATCCAGCTCCACGGGTTGGACTGGTACGTGTGCGGCTCGTGCAGACCGACGTGGAACTGGTAGACCTCGGTCTCGTAGTGCCACAGGCTGCGCAGCCAGTCCGGCAGCCAGCTCCACGTCCCGCCGCCGGTCAGCCGGTCCTGCCGCTCCGCCCAGTCGCGGAAGTAGCCCTTGTCGGTGACCAGCCAGCCGGTCCACGAGGCCACGTAGGTGACGATCGCGACCGGCACCACCGACACGAACGCCGGCACGAGATCGCGCCGGGCGACCGCCGCGTACGGGCGGACCGCCCCGGCCGTACGGCGGGCGCCGAGGTCCCACGCGACCGTGAGCAGCCCGAACGCGGCCATCACGTACAGGCCGTTCCACTTGGTGCCGGCGGCCAGACCGAGCAGCACACCGGCCGCGAGCCGCCACGGCCGCCAGCCGAGGTTCAGCGTCCGCGCCACCGTCGCGTCCGGCCGCAGCAGCCCCTCCTCGTCGACCGGCAGCGCCCCGGCGAGCCGGGCCCGCGCCCGGTCCCGGTCGATCACCAGCGCGCCGAACGCGGCGAGCACGAAGAACATCAGCACCAGGTCGAGCAGCGCGGTGCGGCTCATCACGAAGTGCAGGCCGTCCACCGCGAGCAGCAGACCCGCCAGACAGCCCAGGAAGGTGGAACGGAACAGCCGCCGGCCGATCCGGCACAGCATCAGCACGGACAGCGTGCCGAGCAGCGCCACCATGAAACGCCAGCCGAGCGGCTCGAAGCCGATCAGCTTCTCGCCGAGTCCGATCACCCATTTGCCGACCGGCGGATGGACGACGTATCCGGGATCGGTCGGCACGAGCACCGAGCCGGGGTCCTGGAGGATCGTCTTGTCGATGTCCTTGGGCCAGGCGCCCTCGTAGCCCTGGTTGATCAGGGCCCAGGAGTCCTTGGCGTAGTACGTCTCGTCGAATATCACCGCGTTCGGATGGCCGAGGTTCCAGAACCTCAGCACCCCCGCGACCAGCGCCACGAGCAGCGGGCCGCCCCAGGCGGACAGCCGCACGAGCCGCTCGGCCGTCGCCGGGGAGATCCCGAGCATCGTCCAGATGCGGGGCGAGGGCCGGGTGTACGGCGGGACGAGACGTTCCCGCAGGCCGACGGCGAGCGGGCCGGCGGCGGGCGGCCGGTAGCCGAAGCGCCGCAGCCGGTGCGCCCACGAAGAGGGCTCTGCCACGGTCGGTGCCATGGGGTGCGGACCCTCCAGGGCCTCGGGTGCGGTACTGGTCATCGCGCCATCGTAGGGAACGTGTCCGGGCGCGGTCGCCTGCCCGGGCGGGCCGGATCCGACGCGGGCCCCCGGGGCGGCGCCCGCGCGGCCCGCTCGGAACCCGGCCTGACTGGGAGGAACGGCGGCCGGGCTGGGAGGATGGCCGGTGTGACTGGAACGCTCGTACTCGCAGGGACCCCCATCGGCGACATCGCGGACGCCCCGCCCCGCCTCGCCACCGAACTGGCGCGCGCGGACATCGTGGCCGCCGAGGACACCCGCAGGCTGCGCGGCCTGACCCGGGCACTCGGCGTCCACACCGAGGGCCGCGTCGTGTCCTACTTCGAGGGCAACGAGTCCGCTCGTACGCCCGAACTCGTCGAGGCGCTGACCGGCGGGGCCCGCGTGCTCCTCGTCACCGACGCCGGGATGCCGTCGGTGTCCGACCCCGGCTACCGGCTGGTCGCGGCCGCCGTCGAGCACGACATCAAGGTCACCGCCGTGCCCGGCCCGTCCGCCGTCCTCACCGCGCTCGCCCTGTCCGGGCTGCCCGTGGACCGCTTCTGCTTCGAGGGCTTCCTGCCCCGCAAGGCGGGCGAGCGGCTGTCCCGCCTCCGCGAGGTCGCCGCCGAGCGCCGCACCCTCGTCTACTTCGAGGCCCCGCACCGCCTCGACGACACGCTCGACGCGATGGCCGAGGTCTTCGGCACCGACCGGCGGGCGGCCGTCTGCCGTGAGCTGACCAAGACGTACGAGGAGGTCAGGCGCGGACCGCTGGGCGAGCTGGCCGCCTGGGCGAAGGAGGGCGTACGCGGCGAGATCACCGTCGTCGTCGAGGGCGCCCCGGAAGCCGCCCCGGCCGAGCTGGACGCGGCCGAACTGGTGCGCAGGGTGCGGGTGCGCGAGGAGGCGGGCGAGCGCCGCAAGGAGGCGATCGCCGCGGTGGCCGCCGAGGCGGGCCTGCCCAAGCGCGAGGTGTTCGACGCCGTCGTCGCGGCGAAGAACGCCGCGGCCACCGGCGAGGACCGGCCCCGCGAACGGTAAAGGACTAACCTGAAAGGCAAAGCGGAACCCCGCCGGATGGGCCGGGCGAAGCACCTTTTGGCAAGGAAACGCCAAAGCGCGGCCATGGTTGTTCCGGCGCTGATGCGCTTCCCCTCGAAAGGGCGTCCACTGGATCAGTGGAGAGGAGCTGGAATGAGTGAGATCACCGGCACCGGAACGTCCGTCGCCCACGAGGCATATGCCTTCGCTTGTATGCGATGCGGTTACGGATGGGAGCAGGCGTACGTCATCGAGCACCACGTCGACGCCCGCGGACACGCCTATGTCGTCTACAAGGCCGACGGAGAGCGGGTCCCATCCCCGCTGTCGAAGCCGACCTGCATGAACTGCGGCAGCCACGTCGTGCGCATCATGCGCGCGGGCCAGGTCTCGTCGGTCCTCGACCTGATGGCCCCGCGCGAACGCCACCACCGCGGAGCCCACGCCACCCGCCCGGTGTCCCCGGCCGGCCCCATCGGCCAGGAACTCACGGAGGAGCCCGCGGAGGAGCCCGCGGACGAGCCCGTCCCGGCCGACCCGGACCAGCCGCCGGTCCCGCACCACTGGCACCTGTCCGACCTGCTCCACCCGTTCCGCCCCCGCCGGTAACCCCGGCGCCCCGGCGCCCGTGTTCCCCAGTGCGCCCCCTCCCGCGAGGGAGGGGGCGCACTGTCGTCTTTCACCCCTCCCGCATTCCCAGGGGCGGGAGGCGGCCCACGACGGCCACCCCACACGAACCGCGGCCCTAGGGCCTTTCTTTTGGATCTTGCTGGGCTCGCGTGCCCCGGCACGCGCGCTCGCCGCGTTGTCGTCGGTCGCCAACTCCCCCGTAGCCCTTCGGGCACGGGAGGTACCCCCACCGCGTTGTCTCCCTCCTCCGCCTTGCGATCACCCGCACCGGACCCCGCTCCCTGATCCAGCCTGATCCAAAAGAAAGGCCCTGGCCCTCGCACCCCCACCCACCATGCCCCGGCCCCCGCGAACGCGCCCCGCATACGATCACCTCCATGACCGCCAAGGACGCCCCGCCACCCCTGCCTGAACCCCTTCTCATCGCCGTCGCGGACTCGCACACCCACCTCGACATGCAGTCCGGCACCGTCGAAGAGGCCCTCACCAAGGCCGCCGCCGTCGGCGTCACCACCGTCGTCCAGGTCGGCTGCGACCTCAAGGGCTCCCAGTGGGCCGCCGACACCGCCGCCGCCCACGCGAACGTGTACGCCGCCGTCGCCCTGCACCCCAACGAGGCCCCGCGGATCGTTCTCGGCGACCCCGACGGGTGGTCCCGCCAGGGCGCCCGCGAGGCCGGCGGCGACGCGGCCCTGGACGACGCGCTCACCGAGATCGAGCGGCTGGCCGCCCTCCCGGACGTGCGGGCCGTCGGCGAGACGGGCCTCGACTACTTCCGTACGGGCCCCGAGGGCATGGCCGCGCAGGAGCGTTCCTTCCGCGCCCACATCGAGATCGCCAAGCGGCAGGGCAAGGCCCTGGTGATCCACGACCGCGAGGCGCACGCGGACGTGCTCCGGATCCTCGACGAGGAAGGCGCGCCCGAGCGGACCGTCTTCCACTGCTTCTCGGGCGACGCCGAGATGGCGGAGATCTGCAAGGCCAAGGGCTACTACCTGTCGTTCGCCGGCAACGTCACCTTCAAGAACGCCCAGCCGCTGCGCGACGCCCTCGCCGTCGCCCCGCTGGACCGCGTCCTCGTCGAGACGGACGCGCCGTTCCTGACGCCCGCGCCGTTCCGGGGCCGCCCGAACGCCCCGTACCTGATCCCGGTGACCGTCCGGGCGATGGCCGCGGTACGCGGGATCACGGAGGAGGAGCTGGCGGAGGCGCTCGCCGTCAACACGGCACGTGCTTTCGACTACTGACCGGTCCGACATCACCACCGCATAACGATCGCGGGGCATAGTCGCGTCGTCATGACGTGTCACCGAGGCCGGGGCTAGGGTCCCGGCCTCGTGAGCACTCGATCCGGTGCGGGCACCGGCGCCATCCCCGGGCCCTCCGCCGGGCCCTCCGCCGGGCCCACCCCTGGGCCCCCGGCGGCGGTGGCCGCGGCCGCCGCCGCAAGGCGCCGCCGCCCGCCACCGGCGGCCTGCGCCGGGTCCTCCCGCAGGCCCTCGTCGTCGCCTGCCTCGCCGGCGGCACCACCGCGTTCGTCGCCGACGACAAGGCCGTCCGGCTGACCGTCGACGGCGTCCCGCGCACCCTGCACACCTTCGCCGACGACATCGGCGAACTCCTCGCCGAGCAGGGCCTCGCCCCCGGCGCCCACGACATCGTCGCCCCCGCCCCCGGCGCCGCCCTCGCCGACGGCGACGAGGTCGCCGTCCGCTACGGCCGCCCCGTCTCCCTCACCCTCGACGGACAGCGCCGCCAGGTGTGGACCACCGCCCACACCGTCGACGGCGCCCTGCGCCAGCTCGGCGTCCGAGCCGAAGGCGCGTACCTCTCGGTCTCCCGGTCCGCGGCCATCTCCCGCCGGGGCCTCGCGCTCGACGTCCGCACCGAGCGGACCGTCACCTTCCTCGCGGACGGCCGGGAGCGGACCGTCCGCACCAACGCCGCCACCGTCCGCGAGGCCGTCGAGGAGGCCGGGATCGTCCTCGCCGACGAGGACACCACCTCCGTACCGCCCGCCTCCTTCCCCCGCGACGGCCAGACCGTCACCATCCTGCGGATCACCGGCGGCGAGGAGATCCGCGAGGAACCCGTGCCGTTCGCCGTCGAGCGGACACCGGACCCCACCCTGTTCGCCGGGACGGAAGTCGTCGACCGGCAGGGCATGCCGGGCGTACGCCGGGTCACGTACGCCCTGCGCACCGTCAACGGCGTCCGGCAGAAACCCCGCGTGACGAGCGAGGAGACCGTCCACGAGCCCGTCCCCGAACGGATCCGCGTCGGCACGAGACGGCTGCCGGGGTCCGTGGCCGGCGCGGACGGGCTGAACTGGGGGGCGCTCGCGGCGTGCGAGTCCGGGGGACGGGCCGACGCGGTGGACCCGTCGGGGACGTACGGGGGGCTGTACCAGTTCGACGCGGGGACGTGGCGGGCGCTGGGAGGGACGGGGACGGCGCAGGAGGCGCCGGCGGCGGAGCAGACGTATCGGGCGAAGAAGTTGTACGTGAGCCGGGGGCGGCGCCGTGGCCGCATTGCGGGTCGCGGTTGTCCGGGTGAGGGGGTGCGGGCCGCGGGGCGGGCGCTGGTGTCGGGGGTGGGGGCGCGGGGGCCGGGGAGGGGAGGAAAAGCACAGGGGAAGAGGGCTCCGAGGTTCTCCGGGAGGCGTCGGCCGGACAGGTGGGTGGGGACAGGCCCTACGCTGTACCGGTGAGCACCACCACCGGCCCCGACAGCCCCGACGCCCTCCTCGGCCCCGCCGACATCCGTGAGCTGGCCGCCGCCCTCGGCGTACGGCCCACGAAGCAGAAGGGCCAGAACTTCGTCATCGACGCCAACACCGTGCGGCGGATCGTCCGCACGGCCGAGGTGCGCCCGGACGACACGGTGGTGGAGGTGGGCCCCGGGCTCGGCTCTCTCACCCTCGCGCTCCTGGAGGCCGCGGACCGGGTGACGGCCGTCGAGATCGACGACATCCTCGCCGCCGCGCTGCCCGCCACGATCGCGGCCCGCATGCCGGAGCGGAAGGACCGTTTCGCCCTGGTCCACTCCGACGCGATGCTGGTCCGGGAGCTGCCCGGTCCCGCGCCGACCGCGCTCGTCGCGAACCTGCCGTACAACGTGGCCGTGCCGGTCCTCCTGCACATGCTGGACCGGTTCCCGACCATCGAGCGCACCCTCGTCATGGTGCAGGCCGAGGTCGCCGACCGGCTGGCCGCGCGGCCCGGCAACAAGGTGTACGGCGTGCCGTCGGTGAAGGCCAACTGGTACGCGGAGGTCAAGCGGGCCGGCTCCATCGGCCGGAACGTGTTCTGGCCCGCGCCGAACGTCGACTCGGGGCTGGTGTCCCTGGTGCGGCGTGCCGAGCCGGTCGCCACCACCGCGTCGAAGCGGGAGGTGTTCGCGGTCGTCGACGCGGCCTTCGCGCAGCGCCGCAAGACCCTGCGGGCCGCCCTCGCGTCGTGGGCCGGTTCGCCGGCCGCCGCCGAGGAGGCCCTGGTCGCGGCCGGGATCTCGCCGCAGGCGCGCGGTGAGGCGCTGACGGTCGAGGAGTTCGCCCGGATCGCCGAGAACAAGCCCGAGCAGCCGCAGCAGAAGGAATCCACGGCATGAGTGCCAGCGTCACCGTACGGGTCCCGGCCAAGGTCAACGTCCAGCTCGCGGTCGGTGCCGCGCGCCCCGACGGGTTCCACGACCTGGCCAACGTCTTCCTCGCCGTCTCCCTGTACGACGAGGTCACGGCGACGCCCGCCGGGACGCTGACGATCACCTGTGACGGCCCTGACGCCGACAAGGTGCCGCTCGACCGGACCAACCTGGCCGCGCGGGCCGCCGAGCTGCTCGCCGCCCGCCACGGCATCTCCCCGGACGTGCACCTGCACATCGCCAAGGACATCCCGGTCGCCGGCGGCATGGCCGGCGGCAGTGCCGACGGCGCGGGCGCGCTGCTCGCCTGCGACGCCCTGTGGGGCCTCGGCACGCCGCGCGCCGAACTCCTGGAGATCTGCGCGGAGCTGGGCAGCGACGTGCCGTTCAGCCTGGTCGGCGGCGCGGCGCTCGGCGTCGGGCGGGGCGAGCGGCTCACCGAGCTGCCGGTGGGCGGCGACTTCCACTGGGTGTTCGCGGTCGCCGACGGCGGGCTTTCGACCCCGGCGGTGTACGGCGAGTTCGACCGTCTCACCGCGGGCGTGCACGTCCCCGAGCCGGCCGCGTCGCCCGTCCTGCTCGACGCCCTGCGGACCGGCGACACGAGCGCCCTCGCGGACGCCCTCGCCAACGACCTCCAGTCCGCCGCCCTGTCCCTGCGCCCCTCGCTCGCCGCGACCCTCGCGGCGGGCACCGAGGCGGGCGCGCTGGCGGCGCTGGTGTCCGGTTCGGGGCCGACGACCGCGTTCCTGGTGAAGGACGCGGACGCCGCCGCCTCGGTCGCCGACGCGCTGATCGCCTCCGGCACCTGCCGTACGGCGCGCGTGGCGACCTCCCCGGCGGCCGGGGCCACCCTCCTTTAAGGCAGTCCCGGCGGTCCTCCGACGTGCCCTCCGGCTGTCGCGTCCGGGGGCGTATTACGGCACTCGGCTCCAATGCGGAAGCCTTTGGGGGTACGTGGCACTTTGTCAGGTAGTCGCGTGAATGCGGTGACTGTCTGATGCGGGGCATGAGGAAAAGACGACCCCCTTCCGCGCCCGGCCGGCCCACACCGCCCGGGCGCGTCTCCCGTATCGCCGCGGTGGCTCTGGCACTCGTGGTCGGCGCGGGAGCGCCCCTCGCGCTGAGCGGCACCGCCGGCGCCGAGCCGAAGCCCGAGCCGAGGCTGCGAGCCGGCTCGCCCCTGCTCAACGAGACGTTCGCCGAGGCCACGGCACCGGAGTTCATGGCCGTGGGGCCCGCGTGCCTCACCGGTGCGCCGGGCGCCGCCTCGCAGCCGCCGAGCGGGAGCCACCCCCTGGGCGGCTGCGGGCCGAGCCCGGTGGGGCCGGTGCCGCCGAACAACGCGGCGCCCGACGGCTTCCTGCGGCTGACCGACGCCAGCAACTTCAAGAGCGCGGCCGTGCTGTACAACCACGCCCTCCCCGCGGGTCAGGGTCTGGACGTCACCTTCGACCAGTACCAGTACGGCAGCACGACCCCGGCCCGCCCCGCCGACGGGATCTCCTTCTTCCTGGCCGACGGCGCCTCCTCGCTGACCCACCCCGGAGCCTTCGGCGGCAGCCTCGGCTACGCCCAGCTCCGGGAGGGCGACAACCCGGGCATCCCCATGCAGCCGGGTGTCGACCACGGGTACCTCGGCGTGGGCCTCGACGTGTACGGCAACTACTTCGGTGACGGGGAGTCGCGCGGCAACGGCTGCGCCCAGCGTTCGCCGTCCTTCCAGTCGTGGCCGCCCCCGGCGCCCAACGTGATCACCCTGCGCGGGCCGGGCGACGGCACGATCGGGTACTGCTTCATGACCGCCACGGTCAGCAACTTCGGCCCCACCGGTCCCTACCCGTCGACGCTCCCGGGTGAGCTCCAGGGCCCGACGACCTCGATCCCGGCGGGCACCACCCCGGCGGAGGCCGTGCAGCTGCTGGAGGCCGACCGGCGCCGGGTGAACGTGCACATCACCGCGGGGGCCAACCCGCAGCTGACCGTGGCCGTCGACTTCAACGACGGCACCGGCTCGCACGAGGTCCTGAACACGCCCGCGCCGACGCCCCTGCCGACGACCTTCAAGTTCGGCTTCGCCGCCTCGACCGGGGCGAACACCGACGTCCACCTCATCCGCAACGTCGTCGTCCACAGTGCCGACCCGCTTCCCGAGCTGAACCTCGTCAAGCAGGCCAGGCTGCCGCTCCCCGGTGACCTGGCGCCCGGGTCGCAGGTGCCGTACGACTTCGTCGTCACCAACTCGGGGACGACGCCCATCACCGATCTCGTCGTCAACGACCCGAAGATCGGCCCGGTGGCCTGTCCCACGACGGATCTCGCGGTCGGACAGACCATCACCTGTACCGCCACGTACACCGTGACCGCGGCCGACGTGGCCGCCGGCGCCGTCCTCAACACCGCCATCGCGACGGGCAGTTCCGACGGCGAGACGGTCGAGTCGCCACCTTCCTCGGAACGGGTGCCGCTCCAGCGGCCACCGGGCATCGAGGTCGAGAAGAACGTGGAGACGCCCGAGCCGTACGCGGTCGGGCAGACGGTCACCTACCGCTACACCGTCCGCAACACCGGCGGAACGGAGCTGACCGGCGTCACGGTGCACGACGACAAGGTCACGAACGTCACCTGCGAGTCGACCACGCTGGCCCCCGCGGAGGAGCCGGGTGACAGCACCACCTGCACCGGCATCTACGTGATCACCGCCGCGGACGGCACGGAGGGCTCGGTCACCAACACCGCCACGGCGACGGGGACGTCCGACGGGAACACGATCACCTCCCCGGAGGTCGAGCTGACCCTCCCGATCGGACAGCCGCACATCACCATCGCGAAGTCGGTGACGTCGACCGGCCCGTACCAGCTGGGCTCGACGGTCGACTACTCGTACACCGTCACCAACACCGGCACCACCACGCTGACCAACGTCCAGGTCCTGGACGACCACGCCACCGGCGTCACCTGCGCGGCGACGACGCTCGCCGCCGGTGCCTCCACCACCTGCACCGGCTCGTACACGATCACCCAGGCCGACATCGACCAGTGCCGGGAGACCGGCGGCACCACGGACTGCGTCATCACGAACGTGGCGCAGGCCGGCGGGACCGACCCGCAGGGCGAGGAGATCGTCAGCGAGCCCGACCAGGCCAGCGTCGGCGTCTCCATCGCCGAGCCCCACATCACCGTGGGCAAGCGGGTGACCTCGGAAGGCCCGTTCCACGTGGGGTCGACGGTCGAGTACGCGTACACCGTCACCAACACCGGCAACGTCCAGCTGGCCAACGTGCAGGTGAGTGACGACAAGGTCACCACCATCGCCTGCGAGGCGACCACGCTCGCGCCCGGTGCCAGCACCGAGTGCACCGGCTCGTACACGATCACCCAGGCCGACGCGAACGCGTGCGGCACCACCCGGCCGTGCATGGTCACCAACACGGCCCGGGCGAACGGCACGGACCCGCAGGGCGACCGGATCGTCAGCGAGCCCGACCAGGCGAGCGTCGAGGTCCTCATCGGAGAGCCGCACATCACCCTGGCCAAGCAGGTCGTCTCGGAAGGCCCGTTCCAGGTGGGGACGACGGTCGACTACCTGTACACCGTCACCAACACCGGCACCGCCCCGCTGCACGACGTGCGGGTGACGGACGACCGGGTCCAGCACGTCGTCTGCGACGAGACGGACCTCGTCCCCGGCGGTTCCACCTTCTGCCAGGGCACGTACACGATCACCCAGGCCGACATCGACGCGTGCCGGCAGGGTGGCTCGACCACCAGCTGCGTCATCACCAACGTGGCCCGGGCGACCGGCACGGACCCGCGCGGTGAGGACGCCACGAGCGAGCCCGCCGAGGCCAGCGTCACCGTCCCGATCGGGCAGGCCGCCCTCACCCTCGCCAAGCGGGTGGTCTCCCGCGGACCGTTCGAGGTCGGTTCGGAGGTGGAGTACGCGTACACCGTCACCAACTCCGGCACCACGCCCATCGAGGACGTACGGGTGACCGACGACCTGATCTCGAACGTCACCTGTGAGGCGAGCACGCTCGCACCGGGCGCCTCCACCACCTGCACCGGTACCTACACCGTCACCGAGGCGTCGCTCGACAAGTGCGACGACCGCGGCAAGGACGGCAAGGGCGGTGGCCACGGCAAGGAGTGCGTGATCACCAACACGGCCCGGGCGACCGGGACCGACCCGGAGGGACGCGAGGTCACGAGCGAGCCGGCCCGGGCGCACATCACCATCAAGGTGAAGAAGCCCTGCGAGTACGGCGACTGCGACGACCACGGCTACGGCCACAAGAAGGAGCCCGCCCGCCGCTGAGCGGCAGAGAGGAAACAGACGGACCGACAGACCTCCGGCGCCGTCCCGAAAGGGGCGGCGCCGGGGGTTTCTCCGTGCCGTCGGCGCCGCCGCGCGGATCTGGCCGATTCTGTTCGTACTCATGCATGAGGTGAGTACGAACGCTCTGACGCCGTGCCCGGCCGGCCCGGCACCGTACCCCCATGGGAATCAGCGCTCGGGAACTCGCCGCCGCCACCCCCGCGTCGCGCGACCGCTACATCGACCTGCTGCGGGTGGCCTCGCTCGCCGTCGTGGTCCTCGGCCACTGGCTGATGGCCGCCGTCACCGGCGACGGACAGGTCGGCAACCTGCTCGCCGTCGTCCCCGGCCTCCAGCTCCTGACCTGGGCACTCCAGGTCATGCCGGTCTTCTTCTTCGTCGGCGGCTTCTCGCACGCCCTCGCCCACCGCTCCCGCCCCCAGTACGCGGGCTTCCTGCGCGCCCGGCTGCAACGGCTGCTGCGGCCCACCATGGTCTTCATCGCGGTGTGGGGCGTGCTCGCGCTCGCCGTCCAGCTGCTCGCCGCCGACGGGACGGCCGGGCCGGGGCTGACGGGCGTGGCGCTGCGCCTGGTCACCCAGCCGCTGTGGTTCATCGGGGTCTACCTCGCGATGGTCGCCTTCACCCCGCCGCTGCTGCGGCTGCACGAGCGGTACGGCTGGGGCGCCTTCGCCGGACTGGTCGCGGGCGCGGTCGGCGTCGACCTGCTGCGGTTCGCGGCCGGGGTGCCGTACGTCGAGTTCCTGAACTTCGCCCTCGTCTGGCTGGCCGTCCACCAGCTCGGCTTCCTGCGCGCCGACGGCATGATCCGCCGCCCGGCCCTGCTTGCCGCGGCCGGCCTCGGGGGCGCGGTGGCGCTCGTGGCGTTCGGCCCGTATCCGCTGTCCATGGTCGGCATGCCCGGCGAGAAGATCTCCAACATGGCCCCGCCCACCCTCGCCCTGCTCTGCCACGGGCTGTGGCTGGTCGGCGCGGTCGAACTGCTGAAGGGCCCCGGCACCCGCCTCGCCGCGCGGGCCCGCGTCTGGCGGGCGGTCGTCGCCGCGAACGGCATCGCGATGACCGCGTTCCTGTGGCACCTGACGGCCATGCTCGGCGTGTACGGGGCGATGCTCGCTTTTGACGTCCGCCTCCCCGCCCCCGCGACCGGCGCCTGGTGGGCCCAGGTCCCGCTGCGCATCGCCGCCGCCGTCGCCCTCACCGCGCTGCTCGTCGCCGTCTTCCGCCGCTTCGAGCACCCGGCTCCCGCCGCCCCCTCGGACGGCACGGGCGGCCCGCTCGCCGCCCTCGGCATCACCCTCGCCCTGCTCGGCGTCCTCGGCCTCTCCATGACCGGCTTCGGCGGCCTCCTGGAGGGCCACACCGCCACCCTGATCGCCGTCCGGGTGACCGCCCCCGCGGCCGTCGCGATGGCCCTGGCGGGCTGGTTCCTGGTGGAGCGGGCGGGGCGGGCCTAGAAGTCGTCGACGGCGGTGAGGTCGATGTCGAGGGGGTAGGGGACCGGGAGTCTCAGCCGGTCGCGGTGGATGCCGGTGCAGAGATACGTCCGCGTGACCGGGTCGCGCTCGTAGACCCGGACGACCGGGTGGTCGTCCTCGCCCTCCATTTCCACCAGCCAGAAGTGTTCGATGCCGGCGGCCGCGTACTTGTGCGGCTTGGTGGTGCGGTCGCGGGACTCCGAGTCCGGCGAGACCACCTCCACGGCCAGGGCGACGCCGTCGACGGGGAACGACCGCTGGCCGAGACCGCCGACGGCCTCCTCGCGGACGACGAGGACGTCCGGCTCGGGGGCGTTCGCACGGTCGACGACCACCGTCATCCCGCTGTAGGCGCGGAACCCGGCGGGCACGCTGCTCCGCAGCCCTTCGCAGACGAGGGAGATCATCACGCTGTCGAAGCGGCGCCGCGGCGCCGGGAAGACCAGGCTCCCGTCGATCAGCTCGGTGTGCCGGGGGAGGCCGGGAAGCGTCATCAGGTCGTCCACCGTCCAGCCCCCGACGGGCGGTCTCGGCCAGGTGGGAACCGGCTCCGTGAACGGCTGGATCGTGCGCTCGGGCCCCGTGGTCTCTCCCATGGCCCCGATTGTTCCGCCCCGGTCCCCCGCCTGCCGCGCGCTTCCCGTGGCGTCATTACAAAGAGTGAGGCATACCCCGCACCGTCTACTCTTGAACGTCTACCGATCCCGTACAGGAGTGAAATGGCCGTCAACCTGGTCAATGTCGAGTCCGTCAGCAAGGTGTACGGCACCCGTGCGCTGCTGGACGGGGTCTCGCTCGGCGTCTCCGAAGGGGACCGGATCGGTGTCGTCGGCCGCAACGGCGACGGCAAGACCACGCTCATCCGGATGCTCGCCAAGCTGGAGGAGGCCGACACCGGCCGCGTCACGCACAGTGGCGGGCTGCGGCTCGGCGTCCTCACGCAGCACGACTCGCTCGACCCCGAGGCGACCATCCGGCACGAGGTCATCGGCGTGATGGCCGACCACGAGTGGGCGGGCAGCGCCAAGATCCGCGACGTGCTCACCGGGCTGTTCGGCGGGCTCGACCTGCCGGGCTTCGAGAAGGGCCTCGACACCGTCATCGGCCCGCTGTCCGGTGGCGAGCGCCGCCGGATCGCGCTCGCCAAGCTGCTCATCGAGGACCAGGACCTGATCATCCTCGACGAGCCCACCAACCACCTCGACGTCGAGGGCATCGCCTGGCTCGCCGAGCACCTGCGCAACCGGCGCTCGGCGCTCGTCTGCGTCACCCACGACCGCTGGTTCCTCGACCAGGTCTGCACCCGCATGTGGGACGTGCAGCGAGGCTCGGTGTACGAGTACGAGGGCGGCTACTCCGACTACGTGTTCGCCCGCGCCGAGCGGGAGCGGATCGCCGCCACCGAGGAGGTCAAGCGGCAGAACCTGGTCCGCAAGGAGCTGGCCTGGCTGCGCCGCGGCGCCCCGGCCCGTACCTCCAAGCCCCGCTTCCGCATCGAGGCCGCCAACGCGCTCATCGCGGACGTGCCGGCGCCGCGCGACACCAGCGAGCTGATGAAGTTCGCCAACGCCCGGCTCGGCAAGACGGTCTTCGACCTGGAGAACGTCTCCGTCACCGCCGGTCCGAAGTCCCTCCTCAAGCACCTCACCTGGCAGCTCGGCCCGGGCGACCGTATCGGTCTGGTCGGCGTCAACGGTGCCGGCAAGACCTCGCTGCTGCGCGCGCTCGCGGACGCCGCCGTCACCGAGGGCGAGCAGCAGCCCGCCGAGGGGCGGATCGTCGTCGGCAAGACCGTGCGGCTCGCGTACCTCTCGCAGGACGTCACCGAGCTGCCCGCCGAACTGCGCGTCCTGGAGGCCGTGCAGCAGGTGCGCGACCGGGTCGACCTCGGCAAGGGCCGGGAGATGACCGCCGGGCAGCTGTGCGAGCAGTTCGGCTTCAGCAAGGAGAAGCAGTGGACGCCGGTCGGCGACCTGTCCGGTGGTGAGCGGCGCCGGCTCCAGCTGCTGCGGCTCCTCATGGACGAGCCCAACGTCCTCTTCCTCGACGAGCCCACCAACGACCTCGACATCGAGACCCTGACCCAGCTGGAGGACCTCCTCGACGGCTGGCCCGGCTCGATGATCGTCATCTCCCACGACCGGTTCTTCGTCGAGCGCACCACCGACCGCGTCTTCGCGCTGCTCGGCGACCAGGCGCTGCGGATGCTGCCGCGCGGCATCGACGAGTACCTGGAGCGGCGCCGCGCGATGGTCGAGGCCGCCGTCCCGGCCCCGGCCGCCGCCCCCGCGGGCGGCGGTGCCGCGGCCGGCCAGAAGCCGGGCCTGTCCGCCGCCGACGCCCGCGCCGCGAAGAAGGAACTCCAGAAGGTCGAGCGTCAGCTGGACAAGATCTCGGCCAAGGAGTCCACGCTGCACACTCAAATCGCCGAGAACGCCACGGACTTCGAGAAGGTGGCGAAACTGGACGCGGAGCTCCGGGAGCTCGCGGCCGAGCGCGAGGAGCTGGAGATGCGGTGGCTGGAACTCGCCGAGGATGCGTAGGCACCCGTAGAGAACTCGTAGAGAACGAGTAACGACGGCATCACAGGCCGGTTCGCCCTTGGGAACAAGGCGCGGACCGGCCACTTTTGAGCCATCCTCCGGGTGGTAGAAAGAAAACCCGTTCATATCCATAGGGGGACCGCGCTGATGACCCAGCCGCCGAGCAACCAGCCGCCGGGCTTCGGCGCACCGAACCCGGACTCCAACGTTCCGCCCGCGCCGCCGGTCCCGCCGCAGGCGCCCGCGGCTCCGCCGGCTCCGCCGACGGCACCCGCGATGCCGCCCACGGCACCCGCCACCCCGGCCGCCGGCCCGACGCCCGGCCCGTACGCCCCGCCGCAGCAGCAGCCCGGTCAGCCCGGCCCGTACGGGCAGCCGCAGCAGCCCGGCCCGTACGGCCAGCAGCCGGGCCCCTACGGGCAGCAGCCCGGCTCCTACGGGTACCCGCAGCAGCCCGGCCCGTACGGCCAGCAGCCGGGCCCCTACGGGCAGCAGCAGAACCCCTACGGGGGCGGTGGCGGCTACCCGACCGCCCCGATGGCCGGCGGGCCCGTGCCCGGCCCCGGCGGCGGAGGCGGCAGGAACCCGTTCAAGGGCAAGCCCGGCGTCATCGTCGCCGCGGCGGCGGCCGCGCTGCTCGTGGTCGGTGGCGGCACCTGGTTCGCGCTCAGCGGCGGCGACGAGGACAAGCCGGTCGCCGGCCCCACCGAGACCTCCTCCAACGGGCCGAAGACCACCGCCCCGGTCGACAAGGGCGACGGCAAGGGCGACGGCGACGGCGGCGAGGACGACCTCAACGCGCAGCGCACCGGCAGCGAGGCCAAGGTCCAGTGGCTGCTCAAGAACAACGTCGACCTGCCCCGTAACGGCGCCGACGTCTACGGCCCGTGGATCGTCGGCGACACCGTCGTCAAGGCCATGTACAAGGGCATCGACGGCTACAGCCTCGCCGACGGCTCCTCGAAGTGGCACGTCGACGTGCCCTTCGAGCTGTGCGCCGCCCCGCCGGAGCCGTCCGCCGACGGCGTCATGGTCTTCGGCGTCAAGGACAGCGCCGGCGACCGCGCCAAGTGCCTCCAGATGCAGCAGGTCGACCTCAAGACCGGCAAGGCGGGCTGGAAGAAGGCCATCCCCAAGCCCACCGGCCTGTTCGCCTTCTCCGACAACACCCTCGCCATCAGCGGCAACACGGTGACCGCGTCGGGCTCCAGCTCCGCCTACGGCTTCTCCCTCGCCGACGGCAAGCAGCTCTTCACCTCGCCGACCAGCGGCTGCAAGCCGTACGCGTACGCGGGCGGCAGCAAGCTGATCGCCGCCTCCAAGTGCCCGTCCGGGGACGTGAAGAAGGAGTCGCACGCGGTCAGCGAGATCGACCCCGCGACCGGCGCGACCAAGTGGACCTACAAGCTCCCGCTCACGTGGGAGGTCGACCGGGTCTACTCCGTCGACCCGCTGGTGGTCTCCACGATCCAGCGCAACGACGACACCGACAAGAAGAAGTGGTCGATCTTCACGCTGACCTCGGGCGGCAAGCTGCGCTCGCAGATGCACGCGGGCGGCTCCGACCGGTTCTCGCCGAGCTGTGGCGGCACCTTCGTCGTCTTCGGCAAGAACCTCCAGGGCTGCACCGGTGTCGCCGCCGACGCGAACACCTTCTACATGGCGACCGACAGCGAGTACGGCAAGTCCAACGAGGTCGTCGCCTTCGACCTGAACTCCGGCAACGTCAAGTGGCGTGCCAAGGCGCCCGCCGAGCAGGCCATGCAGCCGCTGCGGATGGAGGGTTCCGACGTGCTGGTGTACGTCGAGCCCAAGTACGGCAAGGGCAGCGCGGTCGCGACCCTCGCCCCGACGGGCGGCGCGCCGAAGGTGCTGATCCAGGGCCAGGCCGGGCTCGCGTCGATGGAGAGCTCCTTCTACGACGCCGCCTACGCGTACTCCGGCGGGACCTTCGTGATCGCCGCCGGCCGGATCTCCGCCGCCAACGACAAGGCGGAGAAGGAGACCAAGTCGATGATGGCCTACGGCAAGTGACGTCCCGGGTGGTACGGCACGGCGGCCCGTCCGCCGGTGCCGTGCCACCCGCGTCGTCGTTCCCCGCCGGTGAGGCCGTCCCCGTGACGCCCCGTCCCGCCCGCCCCGCCGTCCCCTCCCCGACCCTTCCGAGGTACGTACGTCATGACGCAGCCGCCGCCCCCGCCGAACCAGCCCCCCGGGCCGCCGCCGGGCGGCTTCGGGGCACCGCAGGACCCCCCGCCGGGTGGGTTCGGCGCGCCGCAGGACCCCCAGCCCGGCGCCTACGGCACCCCGCCGCCGCCCGGTCAGCCGGGTCAGCCGGGGTACGGATACCCGCAGCAGCCCGGCCAGCCGGCGGTGCCGCCGCCGTACGGTTACCCGCAGGACGGCTATCCGCCGGGCCAGCAGCCGCCGCAGCCGCCCACCATGCCGCAGCCGCCGCAGCAGTACGGCTACCCGCAGCAGCAGCCGCAGTTCCCCACGCAGCCGATGCGGCCCATGCCGGCGGCGGGCCAGCCGGCGCCCGGCGGGCGCAAGAAGCTGTCGACGCAGATGCGGATCGTCGTCGCGGCGGCCGCCGCGGTCGTCCTGCTCGTCGGCGGCGGCCTGATCTACGCGAACACCGGCGGCGACAAGCCCGCCGACCCGCAGGCCACGTCCGGCGGGGCCGCCGGCGGCGGCACGGGCGGCGAGAAGGGCGGCTCGGGCGGCGTGGACGGGCCCGGCAAGGAGAAGGCCCCGGCCGACCCGAAGTCGACGCTCGCGTTCAAGCTGGACCTGCCGCGGGTCCAGGACGTCACCGACACCTCCGGCTCCTGGCTCACGGACACCACGTACGTGAAGGCGGGCCTGAACTCGGTCGTCGGCTACGACCCGGCCAAGGGCTCGGTCAAGTGGACCCTGCCGCTGACCGGTCAGATCTGCGGCGCCTCGGCCCACATGACGAACGACCACAAGGTGCCGATCCTCTTCGAGGCGTCCAAGCGGGCCGCCCCGCGCTTCTTCCAGCCCTGCACCGAGGTCGGCCTGGTCGACCTCACGACCGGCAAGCTGGTGTGGTCCACCTCGATCACCGGCGGCACCGCCGGCGACAAGAAGGCCACCTTCACCGAGGTCACCGTGCACGACCGGACGGTCGCGGCCGGCGGCCTCGACGGCGGCGCGGGCTTCGACATCGCCAACGGCAACCCGCGCTGGAAGCCGCAGGCCAACGCCGACAACTGCGAGGACGCGGGCTACGGCGGCGGCGCCGGCCTGGTCGCGGTCCGCAGGTGCGGCACGTACGACGACCCGACCGTCAGCATCCAGACCCTCGACCCGATGTCCGGCGCCCCGCGGTCGGAGTACAAGATGCCCCGCGGTGTCGACTTCGCGTCCGTCGTCTCCAGCAAGCCGCTCGTCGTCGCGGCCGAGGTCGGCGACGTCGAGGGCGACGGCAGCGGCATCTCGGACTTCTTCTCCATCGACGAGAAGACCGGCAAGCTGAAGGCCAAGATCACGGCCGACCCGCAGCGCTACGCGGGCCGCTGCCGCTCCAGCCGGGTCGAGGGCTGCACCCAGCTCGCCGTCGGCAACAACAAGCTGTACGTGCCGACCGAGAAGCACGAGGGCAGCACCGGCGAGTACGGCGACGAGACCAACGAGATCGTCGCCTTCGACCTCGACAACGGCCGGCTGGCCCCGGAGAAGGCCGACGCGGGCGACCGCTACACCCTGATGCCGCTGCGCATGGACGGCGGCAACCTCATCGCGTACAAGCTGCCCCCGTACAACAAGGGCGGCGAGATCGTCTCCATCGACGGCGGCTCGATGAAGTCGACCGTGCTGATGAAGAACCCGGACCAGAAGGAGATCCGGGACGCCGAGACGAGCTTCAACGCCCCCAGTGCCGAGTACCTGTACGGCAACGGGCACTTCTTCGTCGCGGACACCCTGATCAGCAAGAAGCCGATCGGCAAGGAGTACCTGGTCGTCGCCTTCTCGGCGGCCGGCTGACCGTACGCACACCCGTACAGCCACCCCTGGGGGACGGCCGGACGGACTCAGGGCCCCTCCCACCGCGGGAGGGGCCCCTCGTGTTTCCCGGACCTGCGCCGGATCCGGCCCGCGGCCGGCCGATGCCCGCGAACAGGGCGGAGACGGGCGGGGGAGTGTGTACCGTGCCGGGTCCAGGGGCCGGGGGCGGCCTGGCCCGGGGAGGGGAGGACCGATGGGGGTTCGGCTCATGGTGGTCGACGACCACCGTCTGCACGCGGAGGCGCTGGCCTCGGCGCTCAAGCTGCGCGGGCACCGGGTGCTCGCCGCGGCGGCGCCGGTCGCGGGGGCCGCGGACCTGGTGGTGAGCCGCGCGCCGGAGGTCTGTCTGCTCGGCACCTCGCGGCCCGCCGAACCGGGCGTCTTCGATCCGGTCGTACGGATCCGGCGCGAGCGCCCGCAGACCGCCGTCGTCGTGCTCGGCCCGGTGCCGTCGCCGCGCGGCATCGCCGCCGCGTTCGCGGCCGGTGCGGCCGGGTACGTCCGGCACGACGAGCGCATCGAGGGGGTCGAGCGCGCCCTGGTGAAGGCCCGGGCGGGCGAGTCGGCGGTGGCGCCGCAGCTCCTCCAGGCCGCGTTCGCCGAGCTGCTGCACCCGGCGGCGCAGCCCGACGACGAGGGGCAGCGGCTGCTGCGGCTGCTGACCCCGCGCGAGGCGGAGGTGCTGGTCCGGGTGGCGGAGGGCGAGGACACCCGGGGGATCGCGGCGGGCATGGCGATCGCGCCGAGTACGGCGCGCACGCATGTGCAGCGGGTGCTGATGAAGCTGGGCGTCGGGTCCCGCCTGGAGGCGGCGGCGCTGGCGGCGCGGACGGGGCTGCTCGACCGGGTGCCGGCCCCGGCGGGTGTGGGCGGCGGCGCGGGCGTCGGGAGCCTGGGCGGCGTAGGCGGCGTGGGTCTGGGGGGCGCCTCGGCGGCGCGCGGCTGATGCCCCGGTGCGGTCGTACCGGGGTGAGTGTTGCGCGGTGATGTTGGATTGTGGTTTTTTATGAAGGGTTCTGTTCGATGGAGGCCCCGCCGTGAAGAAGCCCGCCGTGAAGAAGACCGTCACCCACCTCGCCGACGGGCGCGAACTCGTCTACTTCGACGCCCACGACGACACCGTCCGCGACGCCGCCGACCCGCGCCCCCTCACGCCCGTCACCTCGGCCTCCGAGATCCGCCACGACCCGCTCCTCGACGAGCACGTCGCCATCGCCTCGCACCGCCAGGGCCGCACCTACCACCCGCCCGCCGACAGCTGCCCGCTCTGCCCCTCCACCGGCGACCGGCACAGCGAGATCCCCGCGGACGCGTACGACGTCGCCGTCTTCGAGAACCGCTTCCCCTCCCTCTCCGGCGACAACGGCCGCTGCGAGGTCGTCTGCTTCACCTCCGACCACACCGCCTCCTTCGCCGACCTCACCGAGGAGCGGGCCGCCCTCGTCGTCGCCGCCTGGACCGACCGCACCGCCGAACTCGCCGCCCGCCCCGGCGTCCGGCAGGTCTACTGCTTCGAGAACCGCGGCACCGAGATCGGCGTCACCCTCGCCCACCCCCACGGCCAGATCTACGCCTTCCCCTTCACCACCCCGCGCACCGCGACCATGCTGCGCACCGCCGCCGCGCACCGCGCGCGTACCGGCCGCAATCTCTTCGACGACGTCCTCGCGCGCGAGCGGGCCGGTGAACGGGTCGTCCTGGCCGGCGAGCACTGGACCGCGTTCGTGCCGTACGCCGCCCGCTGGCCCTACGAGGTCCACCTCTACCCGCACCACCGGGTCCCCGACCTCACCGCCCTCGGCGACGACGCCCGCGCCGAACTCCCGGGCCTCTACCTCGAATTGCTGCGCCGCTTCGACCGCCTCTTCGGGCCCGACGCCCCGCCCACTCCGTACATCTCCGCCTGGCACCAGGCCCCCGCCGACGCCCGCGACGAGTTCGCCCTGCACCTGGAGCTTTTCACCGTCCGCCGAGCCTCTGGCAAGCTGAAGTACCTCGCGGGCACCGAATCCGGGATGGGCGCCTTCATGAACGACGTCTCACCGGAGTCCGCGGCCGACAGACTCCGAGAGGTGGCAAGCAGTTGAGTAAGTACCTGGTGACGGGTGGAGCCGGCTACGTGGGCAGCACGGTCGCCACGCACCTGCTGGAGGCGGGACACGAGGTCACCGTCCTCGACGACCTCTCCACCGGCTTCCGCGAAGGCGTCCCCGCCGGCGCGACGTTCATCGAGGGCCGCATCCAGGACGCCGCGCGCTGGCTCGACTCCTCGTACGACGGCGTCCTGCACTTCGCCGCGTACTCGCAGGTCGGCGAATCCGTCGTCAAGCCCGAGAAGTACTGGGACAACAACGTCGGCGGCACCATGGCCCTCATCGCCGCCATGCGCGACGCCGGCGTCCGGCAGCTGGTCTTCTCGTCGACCGCCGCCACCTACGGCGAGCCGCAGAGCGTGCCGATCACCGAGTCCGCGCCCACCGCGCCGACCAACCCGTACGGCGCCAGCAAGCTCGCCGTCGACCACATGATCACCGGCGAGTGCGCCGCGCACGGCCTCGCCGCCGTCTCCCTGCGCTACTTCAACGTCGCCGGCGCCTACCACGAGTGCGGCGAGCGGCACGACCCCGAGTCGCACCTCATCCCGCTCGTCCTCCAGGTCGCCCTCGGCAAGCGCGCCGCCATCAACGTCTACGGCGACGACTACCCGACGCCTGACGGCACCTGCGTCCGCGACTACATCCACGTCGCCGACCTCGCCGAGGCGCACCTCGCCGCGCTCGGCGCGATGAAGCCCGGCGAGCACCAGATCTGCAACCTCGGCAACGGCAACGGCTTCTCCGTCCGCGAGGTCATCGAGACCGTCCGCAAGGTCACCGGGCACCCCGTGCCCGAGGTCATGGCCGAGCGCCGCGCCGGCGACCCGGCCGTGCTCGTCGCCTCCGCCGACGCCGCGCGCGAGCGGCTCGGCTGGACGCCGTCGCGCGCCGACCTCGCGGGCATCGTCGAGGACGCGTGGGCGTTCGCGCGGAAGCAGGAAAAGGAACAGGAGTAGGGATACGCATGAGGATCGCGGCAGAGTTCGACGCGCTGTACGGGGCCCGGCCCGAAGGAGTCTGGGCCGCGCCCGGACGCGTCAACCTCATCGGTGAGTACACCGACTTCAACGAGGGCTTCGTGCTCCCGCTGGCTCTGCCGCACACCGCCGTGGCCGCCGTCTCCCGCAGGGACGACGGCGTGCTGCGGCTGCACTCCCGGGACGTCGAGGGCGGTGTGGTGGAGGCCCGGGTCGACGCGCTCGCGCCCGGCTCCGTGAGCGGCTGGGCCGCGTACCCCGCCGGGGTCGTCTGGGCCCTGCGCGACGCCGGACACCCCGTCGGCGGCGCCGACGTCCACCTCGCCTCCACCGTGCCCACCGGCGCCGGACTCTCCTCCTCCGCCGCCCTCGAAGTCGTCACCGCGCTCGCCCTCGACGAGCTGTACGGACTCGGCCTCGGCCGCCCCGAACTCGCCGTGCTCGCCCAGCGCGCCGAGAACGCCTTCGTCGGCGTGCCCTGCGGCGTCATGGACCAGATGGCCTCCGCGTGCGCCACCGAAGGCCACGCGCTGTTCCTCGACACCCGCGACCTGACATATCGACAGGTGCCCTTCGACCTCGCCGCCGACGGACTGCGGCTCCTCGTCGTCGACACCCGCGTGAAGCACGCGCTCGGAGACGGCGCGTACGCGGAGCGGCGCGCCGGTTGCGAAGCGGGCGCGCGGGCGCTCGGGGTGCGGACGCTGCGCGACGTGAGCATCACGCAACTGGACGACGCGCTGCGTAAGTTGCAGGGAGAGGCGGAATCGGTACGGCGCTGCGTCCGGCACGTCGTCACCGACAACGACCGCGTCGCACGCGTCATCGCGCTCCTCGACGGCGGCGACCCGCGCGCCGTCGGAGCGCTGCTCGTCGAAGGACACACGTCCCTGCGGGACGACCTGCGGGTGTCCTGCCCCGAGTTGGACCTGGTGGTCGAGGCGGCGGTCGAGGCCGGGGCGCTGGGGGCGCGGATGACGGGGGGCGGGTTCGGGGGGTCCGCGGTGGTGCTCGTGGAGTCGGAGCGGGCGGACGCGGTGTCGGCGGCGGTGACCGGCGCGTTCGCCGGCGCGGGGTACGGGGTGCCGGGGGTCTTCGCGGCGGTGCCGGCCGCGGGGGCGCGGCGCGTGGGCTGAGGGGCCGCGGCCGCCCGCCGTCTTCGCTGGTGGGGAGTGGGTGGGGGTTGCGGGTGTCGGGGGTGGGGTGTGTGGAGGGTGGGGGACTTCCGGGAATTCGCCTCGGGCGGGTGCGGGCTGCTTGTACGTTGGTCGTGGCATCGGTGGGGGCCGGTGCTGATCAGGGGTATCGAGACCCGCCGGGTACGGCGCCCGGGGCGGGGTAACTGTCAGGGCACGGCGGCGGCCGTGTGAACCGACGGGCCCGCCGCTCCCGGTGCCGTGCCCGCGCCGGGCCGTACCTCGACCATTCTTGGGGGTGTCCGTGGCCCGAATCCGGGTTCTGGTGGTGGACGACCATCGCGTGTTCGCCGAATCGCTGGCCGCCGCCCTCGCGGCGGAGCCCGACGTCGACGTCGCCGCCGCGGGGAGCGGGGCCGCCGCGCGGCGTGCGCTGGACCGGGCCGCGGCCGAGGGGCGGCGGTTCGACGTGCTGCTCGTCGACGCCGATCTGGGCGGGGCCGACGGGGTCGCGCTGGTCGCGGAGCTGCGCGAGGGCCGCCCGTCGCTGCGGGTCGTGGTGCTCGCCGAGAAGGACGACGCCCCGCGCGCCGCGCTCGCTCTGCAGAACGGGGCCTCCGGCTGGGTCGCCAAGGACTGCTCGCTGCAGCGCCTGCTCGCGGTCGTCCGCGGCGTCCTGCGGGACGAGACGCATCTGCCGCCCGCCCTGCTCACCGGCGTCCTGCGCGAGCTGACCGAGGCCCGCCGGCACCGCACGGAGAGCGAGCGGCTCGTCGAGGCGCTCACGCCGCGCGAGCGGGAAGTACTGCGCTGCATGGTGGCGGGACTGGGGCGCAAGGCCGTCGCCGAGCGCCTGTTCCTGTCCCCGCACACCGTACGGACGCACATGCAGAACGTGCTGGGGAAGCTGGGCGTCCACTCCACGCTGGCCGCGGTGGCGCTGGCCCGGCGGGCCGGGGTCGGGCCCGTGGAGGACGTCGCCTCCTGACCCGGCCGGCCGCGGTCAGATCGGGGTGTTGTCGAACGGGGCCGTCAACTGGCGCAGCAGGCTGGCCAGTTCGGTGCGTTCCGCGGGGGCCAGACGGGCCAGGATGGCGCGTTCCTGGGCGAGCAGGCCGGCCAGGGACTGGTCGGCGCGGTCGCGGCCCTCGGGGGTCAGGCGGACCAGCACGCCGCGCCGGTCGCTCGGGTCGGGGAGCCGTTCGACCAGGCCCTTCTTGGTGAGGCGGTCGATCCGGTTGGTCATCGTGCCCGAGGTGACCAGGGTCTGGGTGAGCAGCTGGCCGGGGGAGAGCTGGTAGGGCGCGCCGGCGCGGCGCAGCGACGTGAGGACGTCGAACTCCCAGGGCTCCAGCTGGTGCTCGGAGAAGGCGAGCCGACGGGCGCGGTCGAGGTGGCGGGCCAGCCGGGAGACGCGGCTGAGCACCTCGAGCGGTTCCACGTCGAGGTCGGGGCGCTCGCGGCGCCATGCAGCGACCAGTCGGTCGACCTCGTCCTCCATGACGATCAGTGTAGAGGGTCTGTTGACGTAAAGTCTCTTCAGGTCGAGTATCTTGACGTCAAGATATAGAATGGCGGAGTGCGGGGAAGGGACCGGGCCGGGACTACCCGTTCCGTTTCGGTCATTCGTTCCAGCGAGGGGACTTCGACAATGCGTTCCGTGGACTCCGCCGCACCAACGTGGGACCCACAGCAGTACCTGCGGCATTCGGAACACCGCACCCGGCCGTTCCTCGATCTGCTCGCACGAATACCGCGCCTGCCCAGCCAAGAACGGCCCGCCCGCATCGCCGACATCGGATGCGGTCCGGGCAACGTCACCGCTCTGCTCGCCGACCGCTGGCCGGACGCCCACATCACCGGCTTCGACCTGTCGTCCGAAATGCTGGAGCAGGCCGAGAAGGACTGGTCCGGCACCACCGCCGGCGGCGGCTGGCTCGACTTCCGGCTCGCCGACGCGGCGCACTGGACGCCCGACGAGCCGTACGACCTGATCGTCTCCAACGCCGCCCTGCAATGGGTGCCCAACCATCCCGAGTCCCTGCCCGCCTGGGTCGCCGGCCTCAGGCCCGGCGGCACGCTGGCCTTCCAGGTCCCCGGCAACTTCACCTCGCCCAGCCACGCCCTCCTCGGCGAACTGTGCGAGACCCCCGAATGGCGCAGCCGGGTCGGCGACCAGGGCCGGCGGTTCGTCCACATCCTGGAACCCGCCGAATATCTGCACCGGCTGTCCGGGCTGGGATACGGCGTGGACGTGTGGGAGACCACGTACCACCAGATGCTGACCGGCGAGGACCCCGTCCTCGACTGGGTCAAGGGCACCGCCCTGCGGCCCGTCCTCACCGCCCTCGGCGACGACCAGGCCGCCGTCGACGCCTTCCTCGCCGCGTACCGGGAGCGGCTGCGCGAGGCCTACCCGCCCGGCCCGTACGGCACCGCCTTCCCGTTCCGCAGGATCTTCGCCCTCGTCCGGAAGGCCTTCTAGATGCTCGTCGCCCTCGACCACGTCCAGCTCGCCGCCCCCGCCGGCAGCGAACCGCGGCTGCGCGCCTACTACGAGGGTGTGCTCGGGATGACCGAGATCCCGAAGCCGCCCGTCCTCGCCGCCCGGGGCGGCTGCTGGTTCGCCGCCGCCGACGGCGCCGTCCAGGTGCACGTGGGTGTGGAGGCCGACTTCAGACCGGCCCGCAAGGCCCACCCCGGCCTGCGGGTCAGCGGCATCGACGCGTTCGCCGCGCGGGTCGCCGCGCACGGCGGCGCCGTCGTCTGGGACGACCACCTGCCCGGGCACCGGCGGTTCTACTCCGAGGACCCCGTCGGCAACCGGCTGGAGTTCCTCGAACCCGTGGAGTGAGGGCGGGGTGGGGCGGCGCGGTACCCGCGCGCCCCACCCGTACCGCTCAGCTCTTGCGGTGGCCTATCAGCCGCGGCTTCTGCTCCAGACCGTCGAGGCCGTGCCAGGCCAGGTTCACCAGATGCGCGGCGACCTCCGCCTTCTTCGGCTTGCGCACGTCCAGCCACCACTGGCCGGTCAGCGCCACACTGCCCACCAGCGCCTGCGCGTACAGCGGCGCCAGCTTCGGGTCGAAGCCCCGGGCCTTGAACTCCAGACCCAGGATGTCCTCCACCTGCGTGGCGATGTCGCTGATCAGCGACGCGAACGTGCCCGTCGACTGCGCCACCGGCGAGTCCCGCACCAGGATCCGGAAGCCGTCCGTGTACCGCTCGATGTAGTCGAGGAGCGCGAACGCCGCCTGTTCCAGCAGCTCGCGCGGGTGGCCCGCGGTCAGCGCCCCGGTCACCATGTCGAGCAGCTGGCGCATCTCCCGGTCGACCACGACCGCGTACAGGCCCTCCTTGCCGCCGAAGTGCTCGTACACCACCGGCTTGGACACCCCGGCCTTCGCCGCGATCTCCTCCACCGACGTGCCCTCGAAGCCCTTCGCCGCGAAAAGGGTGCGACCGATGTCGAGGAGCTGTTCCCGGCGCTCCGCGCCCGTCATCCTCACCCGGCGGCCGCGCCGGGGCTTCTGCTCGTTCGTACCGCTGGTACCGCCGTCGATCGCCACATCCTCCATCATGCCGCGTCAGTGGCCGGAGACCGGCGCCGGGCGGCGATCCGCTCCGCGCCCGGCCAGCGCACGTCGTACGCCCAGCCGAGCCGCTCGCACCAGCGGATCAGGCGCGCGCTGGAGTCGACCTGGCCGCGCAGCACCCCGTGCCGGGCCGCCGTCGGGTCCGCGTGGTGCAGGTTGTGCCAGGACTCGCCGCACGACAGGACCGCCAGCCACCACACGTTGCCCGACCGGTCCCGCGACTTGAACGGACGCTTGCCCACGGCGTGACAGATCGAGTTGATCGACCAGGTGACGTGGTGCAGCAGCGCCACCCGGACCAGCGAGCCCCAGAAGAACGCCGTGAACGCGCCCCACCACGACATCGTCACCAGCCCGCCGACCAGCGGCGGCACCAGCAGCGAGACCAGCGTCCACAGCACGAACTGGCGGGAGATGCGGCGGATCACCGGGTCCTTGATCAGATCGGGCGCGTACGTGTGCTGCGACGTCTGCTCCTCGTCGAACATCCAGCCGATGTGCGCCCACCACAGGCCCTTCAGCAGCGCCGGCACCGTCTCGCCGTACCGCCACGGCGAATGCGGGTCGCCCTCCGCGTCCGAGAACCGGTGGTGCTTGCGATGGTCCGCCACCCACCGCACCAGCGGCCCCTCGACCGCCAGCGACCCCATGACCGCCAGCACGATCCGCAGCGGCCGCTTCGCCTTGAACGACCCGTGCGTGAAGTAGCGGTGGAAGCCGATCGTGATGCCGTGGCAGCCGATGTAGTACATCGCCGTCATCAGGCCCAGATCCAGCCAGCTCACCCCCCAGCCCCAGGCCAGCGGCACCGCCGCGACCAGGGCGGCGAAGGGAACCGTGATGAACAGCAGCAGCGTGATCTGCTCGATCGACCGCTTGCTGTCCCCGCCCAGCGTGGCGGACGGCCCGGCCTGGCCGGCGGCGGGCGAGGCGGTCCGCTCGGACGCGGACGTCACCTCGGGGGTTGTGGTCATGACGGTCCCCTGGGGAGATGAGGGTGAGGGGGTGGGTAAGGGTGAAACGCTGAAACGCTGAAACGCTGAAACGCTGAAACGTCACGAGGCTACGGCTCCGTAACCTACGGCGTCGTAAGTATGGCAGCGCCTCCCCGTCCGGCAAGACCGCCAAACCCGGGGTATGGCCCGTGCGGCGCACCCGGACACCTATCCTGGGTGCGCCGGACAGCGCGGTCCGCAAGCCTGCAGAACCCCTCCAGACGTGCTCAAACACTGCAAGGAGCCACACCTGTGAGCAGTGCCGACCAGACCTCCACCGCCAGCTCCGAGCTGCGCTCCGACATCCGCCGACTGGGCGACCTGCTGGGCGAGACGCTCGTCCGCCAGGAGGGTCACGCCCTCCTGGAACTCGTCGAGAAGGTCCGCCGCCTCACCCGCGAGGACGGCGACGCCGCCGCCGAGCTGCTGCGCGGAGTCGAACTCGAGACCGCCGCCCAGCTGGTGCGCGCGTTCTCCACGTACTTCCATCTCGCCAACGTCACCGAACAGGTGCACCGCGGCCGCGAGCTGCGCGACAAGCGCGCCGCCGAGGGCGGACTGCTCGCCCGGACGGCGGACATGCTCAAGGACGGCGACGCCGACCACGTCCGCGCCACCATCCGCAACCTCAACGTGCGGCCGGTCTTCACCGCCCACCCGACCGAGGCCGCCCGGCGCTCCGTCCTCAACAAGCTGCGCCGCATCGCCGCCCTCCTCGACACCCCCGTCATCGAGGCCGACCGGCGCCGCCACGACCTGCGGCTCGCCGAGAACATCGACCTCATCTGGCAGACCGACGAACTGCGCGTCGTCCGCCCCGAGCCCTCCGACGAGGCCCGCAACGCCATCTACTACCTCGACGAACTGCACGCCGACGCCGTCGGCGACGTCCTTGAGGACCTGGCCGCCGAACTGGAACGCGTCGGCTTCGAGCTGCCCGCCGGCACCCGCCCGCTCACCTTCGGCACCTGGATCGGCGGCGACCGCGACGGCAACCCCAACGTCACCCCCCAGGTCACCTGGGACGTGCTGATCCTCCAGCACGAGCACGGCATCACCGACGCCCTCGAACTCGTCGACTTCCTGCGCGGGCTGCTCTCCAACTCCATCCGGTACGCCGGCGCCACCGAGGAACTCCTCGAATCCCTCCAGGCCGACCTCGAACGACTGCCCGAGATCAGCCCCCGCTACAAGCGCCTCAACGCCGAGGAGCCCTACCGGCTCAAGGTCACCTGCGTCCGCCAGAAGCTCCTCAACACCCGCGACCGCCTCGCCAAGGGCACCCCCCACCAGGAGGGCCGCGACTACCTCGGCACCGACGAGCTGCTCCGCGACCTCACCCTCGTCCAGACCTCCCTGCGCGAGCACCGCGGCGGCCTGTTCGCCGACGGCCGGATGGACCGCACCATCCGCACGCTCGCCGCCTTCGGCCTCCAGCTCGCCACCATGGACGTCCGCGAGCACGCCGACGCCCACCACCACGCCCTCGGCCAGCTGTTCGACCGGCTGGGCGAGGAGTCCTGGCGCTACGCCGACATGCCCCGCGAGTACCGGCAGAAGCTCCTCGCCAAGGAACTGCGCTCCCGCCGCCCGCTCGCCCCCACCCCGGCGCCCCTCGACGCCGCCGGCCAGAAGACCCTCGGCGTCTTCCAGACCGTCGGCCGCGCCCTCGGCGTCTTCGGCCCCGACGTCATCGAGTCGTACATCATCTCCATGTGCCAGGGCGCCGACGACGTCTTCGCCGCCACCGTCCTCGCCCGCGAGGCCGGCCTGATCGACCTGCACGCCGGCTGGGCGAAGATCGGCATCGTCCCCCTCCTGGAGACCACCGACGAGCTCAGGGCCGCCGACGTCATCCTCGACGACATGCTCGCCGACCCCTCGTACCGCCGCCTCGTCTCCCTGCGCGGCGACGTCCAGGAGGTCATGCTCGGCTACTCCGACTCCTCGAAGTTCGGCGGCATCACCACCTCCCAGTGGGAGATCCACCGCGCCCAGCGCCGGCTGCGCGACGTCGCCCACCGCTACGGCGTACGGCTCCGCCTCTTCCACGGCCGCGGCGGCACCGTCGGCCGCGGCGGCGGCCCCTCCCACGACGCCATCCTCGCCCAGCCCTGGGGCACCCTGGAGGGCGAGATCAAGGTGACCGAGCAGGGCGAGGTCATCTCCGACAAGTACCTCATCCCGTCGCTCGCCCGCGAGAACCTCGAACTGACCGTCGCGGCCACCCTGCAGGCCTCCGCCCTGCACACCGCGCCCCGCCAGTCCGACGAGGCCCTCGCCCGCTGGGACGCCGCCATGGACACCGTGTCCGACGCGGCCCACGGCGCGTACCGGCGGCTGGTCGAGGACCCCGACCTGCCCGCGTACTTCTTCGCCTCCACCCCCGTCGACCAGCTCGCCGACCTCCACCTCGGCTCCCGGCCGTCCCGCCGCCCCGACTCCGGCGCCGGCCTCGACGGACTGCGCGCCATCCCCTGGGTGTTCGGCTGGACCCAGTCCCGGCAGATCGTCCCCGGCTGGTACGGCGTCGGGTCGGGCCTCAAGGCCCTGCGCGAGGCCGGCCTCGACGCCGTCCTCGGCGAGATGTACGACCGCTGGCACTTCTTCCGCAACTTCGTCTCCAACGTCGAGATGACGCTGGCCAAGACCGACCTGCGGATCGCCCGCCACTACGTCGACACCCTCGTCCCCGACGACCTGCGGCACGTCTTCGAGACCATCGAGGCCGAACACGCCCTCACCGTCGCCGAGGTGCTCAAGGTGACCGGCGGGCAGCGGCTGCTCGACTCCAACCCCGTCCTGCAGCAGACCTTCGCCATCCGCGACGCCTACCTCGACCCGATCTCGTACCTCCAGGTCGCCCTGCTCGACCGTCAGCGGTCCGCCGCCGAGGCCGGGACCGAGCCCGACCCGCTGCTCGCCCGGGCGCTGCTGCTCACCGTGAACGGTGTGGCGGCGGGCCTGCGCAACACCGGCTGAGTCCCGTCCGGTCCCGTATACGCACGTGCCCCCGTGGAGCGATCCACGGGGGCACGTGCGTGACGGGCTCCGTCAGGACGTCACCACGTCAGGCGGTAGGCCATGAAGTGGTGCGTCATCAGGTGGTACGCCATCAGGTGGTACGCCGTCAGTGCTGCTGGGCCTTCTTGCGGCGGCTCACCAGGAAGGCACCGGCGGCCGCGAGGACGACGGCCACACCGGCGATGATGCCGACCGGAGCGCTGGAACCGGTCTCGGCCAGGTCGCCCTCGGTCTTGCCGTTGTCGCCACCGGTCGAGCTCGAACCGTTGTCGCCACCGGCGCTGCCGGCGGGCGACGTGGTGGACGGCGCCGGGGAACCGGGGGTCTCACCGGGGGTGCCCGGCGTCTCGCCCGGGGTGCTCGGGGTCACGCCCGGGGTGCCCGGCGTCTCGCCCGGCGTACCGGGGGTCTCGCCGGGGGTGCCGGGCGTCTCGCCCGGGGTGCTCGGGGTCTCGCCGGGAGTACCCGGCGTCTCGCCCGGGGTGCCGGGGGTCTCGCCCGGCGTGCCCGGCTCGGTGCCTTCGCAGTCGACCCAGAAGACCTTCTGCTTGGCCTTGCCGTTCTCGCCGTCGAAGTTCCAGAACAGCTTGTAGTGGCCGTTCGGCAGCGAGATGTCCTGGGTGCGCCCGTGGCCGGAACCGTCCAGCGTGAGCGAACCCGAGGTGCCCTCGAGGTCCTTGGTCGGGGCCCAGCCCTTGATGGTCCAGTCGACCTTCTGGGCGCCGTCGAACTTGAAGCCGTCGAGGTAGAACGTGCAGACGTGCGGCTCGTTCTTCATGAGCTCTTCGCCCGTCTTGGCATCGTGGATCTTCACGGTGCCGTTGTCCCCGGGCTTGCCGTTGCCACCGGGCTTTCCGGTGGCGGAGGCCATCGGAGCGAGCATCAGGGAGGCCGCGGTGACGGTGCTGACCACCGTGGCGGCGGATATGAGGGAACGTCGCATAGGGCTGCTGTCCATCTGAGAGACGAATGGGAGAGGTGCCGTGAGGGGGTGGCGGGGGCAGCCTATCCATCGCTTTAAGTCACGCTTAACCCAAGGGTCGATGACTATTCGGTCGAAAGATCCCAATCCCCGCCGAAACAGCCCAGGTAACGCGTACGGAACGGCCTCTTCCGGCCTCTTCCGGCCACTTCGCCCGTCCCTGACGGCCCTACAGCAGGAAGAACGCCCCCAGCAGCACCGCCGCACCCGCCCCCGCGAACGACCACGCCGTCCGCACCAGCCGCATCCCGCCCCCGATCAGCGGCGCCGCCAGCAGCAACGCACCGCCCAGCGGCAGCCACGCGTGCAGACCACCGCCCCAGCCCGCCCGCACCGCCTCGTCCGTCCCCGGCTTCACCACCACCGGCAGCGTCTCGCCCTTGTCCGCCGCCACCGAATGAACGATCGTCAGCGCCCGGCCGGACGACCCCTTGCCGTCCGGGACATAACGGCCGCTGCACGTCTCGTCATTGCAGCCGGTCACCGTCAGCGTCCCGCGCTCACGCCCCTGGGACAACAGCACATGCTGCGCCGTGCCCCACGACGACCACGCCCCCGCCACCAGCAGAAGCAGAACGACGAGGGCCACCACGGCATTACGAGCGAACGTCATGACCCGCGATCGTACAGCCGTACGGAACGGCCCCTACGAGTTGTACGCCGACTGCGCCCGCTCCAGGCCCTCCGTCACCAGGCACTCCACCGCGTCCGCCCCCCGGTCCACGAAGTAGTCCAGCTCCTTGCGTTCTGTCGACGAGAAGTCCTTCAGCACGAAGTCCGCCACCTGCATCCGCCCTGGCGGACGCCCGATCCCGAACCGCAGCCGGTGATAGTCCGGACCCATCGACTTCGTCATCGACTTCAGACCGTTGTGACCGTTGTCCCCGCCACCGATCTTCAGCCGCAGCACCCCGTAGTCGATGTCCAGCTCGTCGTGGATCGCCACGACCCGCGCCGTCGGCACCTTGTAGAAGTCCCGCAGCGCCGTCACCGGACCGCCCGACAGGTTCATGAACGACATCGGCTTCACCAGCACCACCCGGCGGCTCCCCGGCCCCATCGGACCGATCCGGCCCTCCAGCACCTGCGCCTGCGCCTTCTGCGCCCGCTTGAAGCTGCCGCCGATCCGCCCGGCCAGCAGATCCGCCACCATGAAGCCCACGTTGTGCCGGTTGCCCGCGTACTCCGGGCCCGGATTGCCGAGGCCGACGATCAGCCAGGGGGCGTTCGCGTCGTCCGTCATATGCGTCTCGTCTCCTCGTGTCCTCGTCTACACACCCGCGCACGCACCGGCATATGCCCGAAAGTGCGCGCGGGCAAGAGAAACGGGGTGACGGGCCCGGTGGGCCCCTCACCCCGTCACGTCAGGCAGAGCCTACGGCTCAGGCCTCGGCGGACTCGTCGCCCTCGGCCTCGGCGGCCGGCTCCTCGGCCTGCGCGGCCAGGACCTGCAGGACGACGGCGTCGGCGTCGGTCGCGAGGGAGACACCCTTGGGCAGGGTGATGTCCTTCGCCAGGACGGAGGCGCCGGCGTCCAGGCCCGCGATGGAGACCGTCACGGACTCGGGCAGGTGGGTGGCCTCGGCCTCGACGGAGAGCGTGTTCAGCACGTGCTCCAGCAGGTTGCCACCGACGGCCAGCTCGCCCTCGGCGACGACCGGGACCTCGACGGTGACCTTCTCGCCACGCTTGACCAGGAGAAGGTCGACGTGCTCGAGGGAGCCCTTCAGCGCGTCGCGCTGGGCGGCCTTCGGGATGGCGAGCTCGGAGCCCTGGCCCTCGATGTCCACGGAGAGCAGGACGTTCGGCGTACGCAGCGCCATGGTCAGCTCGTGGGCCGGGAGGGTGATGTGGACCGGCTCGGTCTTGTGGCCGTAGAGGACCGCGGGAACCTGGTCGGCACGGCGGATCTTGCGGGCGGCGCCCTTGCCGAACTCGGTGCGGATGCTGGCGGAGATCTTCACGTCGGACATGTGCACTCCTCGTAGTCAGATGACGGATGAGACTGTCACCCGGCCACGACCTGCACGATGGCCTGCTACGAAGAGCGCGTCGATAACGGACCGCCGGAACCCCGTACGGCGCGCGTACGGCTCCGGCCTCCCTCGCCGAGCAACCTCGACAGTCTAGCCGCCCCCTCCGGCCCGCCCAAATGGATCTCCGGAGCGGTGTCAAGCGGGGGCGGGGCGGGGCGGGCACGCGAAAGGGCCCGCCTCCGCCGTACGCGTCGCGGGGACGACGTACGAAGGAAGCGGGCCCGCCGCTCGGATCCTCGGCTCAGGGGATCCGGAAGGCTCAGTGCTCCTCGAACAGGCTCGTGACCGAACCGTCCTCGAAGACCTCGCGGACCGCGCGCGCGATCGTCGGCGCGATCGACAGGACCGTGATCTTGTCGAGCTCCAGCGAACCCGGGTCCGGCAGCGTGTCCGTGAACACGAACTCGCTCACCTTGGAGTTCTTCAGACGGTCCGCGGCCGGGCCGGACAGGATGCCGTGCGTGGCCGTCACGATGACGTCCTCCGCACCGTGCGCGAACAGGGCGTCCGCGGCGGCGCAGATCGTGCCGCCGGTGTCGACCATGTCGTCGACGAGGACACAGACGCGGCCCTTGACGTCACCGACGACCTCGTGGACGGTCACCTGGTTCGCGACGTCCTTGTCACGGCGCTTGTGCACGATCGCCAGCGGCGCGTCCAGACGGTCGCACCAGCGGTCCGCGACGCGGACCCGGCCGGCGTCCGGGGACACGATCGTGAGCTTCTTGCGGTCCACCTTGGTGCCGACGTAGTCCGCGAGGACCGGCAGCGCCGACAGGTGGTCCACCGGGCCGTTGAAGAAGCCCTGGATCTGGTCCGTGTGCAGGTCCACGGTCAGGATGCGGTCCGCACCGGCGGTCTTCATCAGGTCGGCGATGAGGCGGGCCGAGATCGGCTCGCGGCCGCGGTGCTTCTTGTCCTGACGGGCGTAGCCGTAGGACGGGATGATCACGGTGATGCTGCGGGCCGAGGCCCGCTTCAGCGCATCGACCATGATGAGCTGCTCCATGATCCACTTGTTGATCGGAGCCGTGTGGCTCTGGATCAGGAAGCAGTCCGCACCGCGCGCGGACTCCTGGAAGCGGACGTAGATCTCACCGTTGGCGAAGTCGAACGCCTTGGTCGGAACGAGACCGACACCCAGCTGGTGCGCGACCTCCTCGGCCAGCTCGGGGTGGGCGCGGCCGGAGAAGAGCATGAGCTTCTTCTCGCCGGTCGTCTTGATCCCGGTCACAGCACTGTCTCCTCGACGGGTTCTCTGGCCGCGATTACCCGCGCCTCGTACGCGTGTGCGAGCCAGCCGAATTTGTGTGCACGTATCACGGTACGCCGTGTCCGGCGCAGTCGTTTCCGGTCAGCTTTCGCCTGCGGACTTCTCCCCAGCCGCCTGAGCGGCCTGAGCGGCGGCGCTCCCCGGCCGCTTGCGGGCCACCCAACCCTCGATATTCCGCTGCTGGCCACGGGCGACGGCCAGCGCGCCCGACGGCACGTCCTTCGTGATCACGGACCCGGCGGCGGTGTAGGCACCGTCCCCGATAGTGACAGGAGCCACAAACATGTTGTCCGACCCCGTCTTGCAGTGAGATCCCACCGTGGTGTGGTGCTTCGCCTCACCGTCGTAGTTCACGAAGACGCTCGCCGCGCCGATGTTCGTGTACTCGCCGATCGTCGCGTCCCCCACGTACGACAGGTGCGGGACCTTCGTCCCCTCGCCGATCGTCGCGTTCTTCATCTCGACGTACGTACCGGCCTTGGCCTTCGCGCCCAGCGACGTCCCCGGACGCAGATACGCGTACGGGCCCACCATGGCGCCCTCGCCCACCGCGGCCGAGTCCGCCACCGTGTTGTCCACCCGCGCCCCGCGGCCCACCGTCGTGTCCGACAGGCGCGTGTTCGGGCCCACGACCGCGTCCTCCGCGACGTGCGTGGCACCGAGCAGCATCGTGTTCGGCAGCACCGTCGCGTCCGGCTCGAACGTCACCGTCACGTCGACGAACGTCGACGCCGGGTCCACGACCGTCACGCCCGCCAGCATCGCCTGCTCCAGGAGCCGGCGGTTCAGCAGGACGCGCGCCTCGGACAGCTGCACCCGGTTGTTGATTCCCAGGATCTCCCGGTGGTCGCCGGCGACCGACGCGCCCACCCGGTGACCGTCCGCGCGCAGGATCCCCAGCACGTCGGTGAGGTACTCCTCGCCCTGACTGTTGTCCGTCCGCACCTTGCGCAGCGCGTCCGCGAGCAGCGCCCCGTCGAACGCGAACACCCCGGAGTTGATCTCCCGGATCGCCCGCTGCTCGTCCGTCGCGTCCTTGTGCTCCACGATCTCCGTCACGGCGCCCGTCGCGGCGTCGCGCACGATCCGGCCGTACCCGGTGGAGTCCGGCACCTCGGCCGTCAGCACCGTCACCGCGTTGCCGTCCGCCGCGTGCGTCGCCGCCAGCGCCTTCAGGGTCGCCCCGGACAGCAGTGGCGTGTCACCGCACACCACGACCACGGTGCCCTCGGGCGTACGGCCCAGCTCGTCGAGCGCGGTACGCACCGCGTGCCCGGTGCCCAGCTGCTTCTCCTGCACGGCGGTCCGCGTCCCCGCGTACACCGCCTCCAGGTGCGCGGCCACCCGCTCCCGGGCGTGCCCCACGACCACGATCAGGTCCGCGGGCTCCAGCTCACGGGCGGCGGACACGACGTGCCCGACGAGCGACCGTCCTGCGATCTCGTGCAGGACCTTGGGGGTCTTCGACTTCATGCGGGTGCCCTCACCCGCTGCGAGGACGACGACGGCTGCCGGGCGATTGGCGCTCACGGATATGCCCTTCGGCTTCGGGTGTCGGACGTCCGCAGGATACCGGGGGGTATCGCCCGGGACATGAGTAAGGGCCCCGACCTGGAAGGGTCGGGGCCCGAACTGCGCAGCTCCCCTGCCAGGACTCGAACCCGGACATAGGACTCCAAAGGTCCCAGTGCTGCCGATTACACCACAGGGGATGGCGTATTGGGTCAATACGGACATTAATCTTGGTCCGTTGATCCAGCGGCACCCACTATGCCGTACCAGGCGCCTTCGATGCGACGGTACAAGTCGGCCCCCTTCGTCACGCGGATCACCAGGCAGCCCCGGTAGTCCTCGCCCACGTTCTTCCGGACGGTCTTGGGGTTGTGCTTCTTGACGGTGGTCTTCTGGAGCCGGTCGACGTCCGTCCCGACGAGACCGGCCCAGTAGCGCTCGGCACCGGCGATGCCGGCGGTCGCGTGGATCATGACGCGGTAGCGAATACGGGCGGGTGTGATGCCCAGCAGGTGAAGCCAGGCGAGGTAGACGCGGATCATGCCCGGGTCGCTGTTGACGAAGAGGACGTCCTCCCGGCGCGCGTACGGCTTGTCCTTGGAACCCTCGGCCCAGTAAAGCCCGACGCCGATCAGGAAGAGCTCGCGGGGTGACAGGGAACCCACCTCCGCGGCGGCGCGTCCTTTGGCTTGTTTTCGTTCCTCGTCACGCGCGCTGCGCATGCGAGCCCGCCCCTCGTTCATGAGGGCGCGCTGTTCCTCGGGCGTGTAGCGGGGCTCCGGCTTCGGCAGGTCCCGTACCCACAGCGAGATCGAACTCTTCGAGCAGCCCAGTTCCAGCTGGATCTGGTCGTAGGTCCTGCCCTCCCGGCGCAGGGCGCGGGCGCGCTCGCGGAGGTCGTCCTTGGCGTTGGGGCGGCGGGTCCAGTCCGGTGGGGGTTCGCCTTTCACGAGGCGGTTGAGGAGGTCGTTGTTGTGGATCTTCAGGCGGTCGCGGATCTGGCGGAGGCTGAGGCCCTCGCGGCGCAGCGCGACGGCTTGGCGGCGGAGGTCCTCGAAGTCGGCGGGGTGGTCGGGTCCGGGGGTGGTGCGGCTCATGGGCTCAGATTCGTCCGGAATAGGGGAGTCCGGATCGAATATTCGGGCGATTCGTTAGTTCGAGGGACTGGTGTGTGTGCGGGGTTGACGGGCGGCGCTCCGGGGGCGCCGGCGGGGGGAAAATCGGTGGCACCCGCCCGTAGGGTGGGTGCCATGACCGCAACGGGGGCAGATCAGGACGTGACGGGCGCGCGGGGCGCCCAGCGAAGCTGGTGGTGGTGGGGGAAGCGCCGCAGTGTGGCGCTGGATGTCGGGCTGGCCGTGGTGTCGGCGCTGGAATGCGGGGTGGAGGGGGTCGCGTTCGCGCACCGGGTGTCGCTGCCGGTGCCGCTGGGCGTGCTCGTCGGGCTGGCCGTGGGATCCGTACTGGTGGTGCGGCGGCGGTGGCCGATCACGGTCGTGCTGTTCTCGGTGGCGATGGCGCCGGCCGAGATGGGTTTCCTGATGGGGATCGTCGGTCTGTACACGCTGGCCGCGGCCGACGTGCCGCGGCGGTTCACGGCGGCGCTGGCGGGGATGTCGACGCTGGCGACGTTCGTGGTGATGGTGGCCCGGATGCGGGAGGACGTCGCCCAGGCCGATCTCGACCAGCAGGACTTCGATCCGAGCGGCTGGTACGTGCCGGTGGTGTCGGCGTTCATGACGCTCGGGCTGAACGCGCCGCCGGTGCTGTTCGGCCTCTACATAGGCGCGCGGCGGCGGCTGATGGAGTCGCTGCGGGAGCGGGCGGACAGCCTGGAGCAGGAGCTGTCGCTCCTCGCGGACCGGGCGGAGCAGCAGGCGCAGTGGGCGCGGCAGGAGGAGCGGCGGCGGATCGCCCGGGAGATGCACGACGTGGTGGCGCACCGGGTGTCGCTGATGGTGGTGCACGCGGCGGCGCTGCAGGCGGTGGCGCCGAAGGATCCGCAGAAGGCGGTGCGGAACGCGGCGCTGGTCGGGGACATGGGCCGGCAGGCGCTGACGGAGCTGCGGGAGATGCTGGGCGTGCTGCGGGAGGAGTCCCCGGCGGCGGGTCCGGCCGGTCCGGCGGGTCGGGAGGCGCCGCCGCTGGCGGCGGTGGGCCGGGCGGCCGCGGCCGCGGCGGAGGCCGCGGTGTCGGTGGGGCCGGCGGGTCCGCAGGTGCCGGTGGGTTCGATGGGCCCTGGGGGTCCGGTGGGTCCGGTGACGGGTGCCGACGCGGTGGCCGAGGGGGTCGACGGGCCACGGCTGGACGCGTTGGAGGCGCTGGTGGAGCAGTCGCGTCAGGCCGGCGCGCTGGTGGAGTTCGTGGTGATGGGCGAGGTGCGCGCGTACGGGCCGGCGGTGGAGCAGACGGCGTACCGGGTGGTCCAGGAGGCGTTGACGAACGTCCACAAGCACGCGGCGGGTGCCGAGGTGGTGGTGCGGCTCGCGCATCGCGGGGAGGAAGTGGCGATGCAGGTGGAGAACGGTCCGTCGGACGCGTCGGTGGTCGCCGCGGATCTGCCGAGCGGGGGCAACGGTCTGGTGGGGATGCGGGAGCGGGTGACCCGGCTGGGCGGGGTGTTCGTGTCGGGGCCGACGGACGCGGGCGGTTTCCGGGTGAGCGCGGTGCTGCCGGTTCCGGTGGGGGCGTGAGTCCCGTCGCGTCCTTGGGGCCGTGTCGTCGAGGCCTCGCTCCTGAGGCCTTGTCGTCGAGGCCCCGTTCCTGAAGTCCCGATTCCCTGGGTCCCTGCCCCGGCCGCCGCCCTTGACCCCGGGTGTCCGGGCCCGCGGGTCAGGGGGCGGTGGTCAGGCGCGTGGGCTGGGTGCCGGTGACGAGGGTGGCGAGGGCGGCGTCGATGTCGCGGCCGAGGAACCAGTCGCCGGTGTGGTCGATGCTGTAGACGCGGCCTTCGGTGTCCATGGCGAGGATGGCGCGCTGCTCGCTGTTCTCGCCTTCCTCGCCGAGGGGGGCGAGTTCGGTGTCGAGGGCGCGGCCGAGGTCGCCGAGCGTACGGGCGAGGTGGAGGCCGGCGAGCGGGTCGAAGCGCAGCGGGGCGGGGGCTATCTGCCGGCCGTGCCCGGGGGGCGTGACGAGCAGTCCGCCGAATTCGGCCCAGGCTTCGACGACGGCGGGGAAGACGGCGTGCCGGTGGCCCGCGGGGGAGGTGTGGGCGCGGAGGGTGTCGGCCCACTCTTCGGCGAGCTTGATGTCCCAGCGGCCGGGTTGCCAGCCGGCCTCGCGGAGGGCGGCGTCGACGTTGACCGGGAAGCGGGTGCTGGTGAGGTCGGGCATGCGGGCGCGTTCAGCCGTTCTGCGTGGGGAGGGTGGGGGCGGTGCCGGCCGGGTCGACCGTACGGACGCCGAAGTGGGCGAGCATGGCGGCGCAGGAGCGGCAGGGGGCGGCGTAGCTGCCGTGCAGCGGGTCGCCGTCCTCGCGGATGCGCCGTGCGGTGAGTTTGGCGTGCTTGAGGGCGCGCCGGGCCTCGCTCGGAGTGAGCGGTTTGCGCTGCGCGCGCTTGGAACGGCTGTTCTCGGTGGCAGTCAGGTGCCGGGAGAGCAGGATCGCCTCGGGGCAGCGGCCGGTGAAGCGTTCCCGCTGGCCGCTGGTGAGAGTGTCGAGGAAGTCCTGGACCAGTGGGTGGAGGGCGGGGGCCTGGTCGCCGCGGGCGGCGGTGCAGGTGAGTGTCTCGCCGCGGACGGAGAGGGCCGCGCCGACGGTGGGCAGGATGCCGTCGCGGCGCTGGCGCAGGGTGGGGGCGTGATGCGCGGTGGCGTCGTTGCCCCAGGCGAGACGTGGGTCACCCTGTGTGGGCGCCGGTGCCGGTGTCGTTCGTGCGTTCATGGTGCTGGTCTTCCCCTCCGCAATCCCCCCGAGTTGCGTGAACAGCCTGCCAAATGCGGTGCCCGATGGGAAAGCTGGGGCGGGGAAACGGTGATGGGTGTGTCGTGGCGGGGGTGAGGGGGGTGACGCGGAGGTGACGGATCGTCACTGTGGTGAGCGGGTCGGCTGAGGTCGGGGCCCGGCCGGGGCGGGCCGGGGAGGGGGCTTGTGGCAGCGCTTAGGCTGTGGGCCCGGGTCGGTCGGATGCAGGAAACAGGCCGCCGCTCAGCAGAAGCCACGGAAAGCCACTTTGGGGGCAATCGCCATGACGACAGGTCGGCTCGGCCGGGACACCGTGCCGCCGAACGCGGCGTACGCCGGTCAGGTCGTGCATTTCCCGGACCCGGTCCGGGCCTCCCGCCATCCCCGTGGGGTGCGGGTGGACGAGCACGGCTACCCGGTTTTCTCTCCGTACGCGCGTGCGGCGGCGGAGATCGCCGATCCGCCGGATGGTTTCGGCGTCGATGAACTGCGCTTGACGGATTACGTGTCGGCGAACGCGGCGCTGGCCGCGACGGGGCACGAGCTGTGGGACACGATTCCGGCGGTGGCGACGCCGCACGGCTGGACGTGGCATCACGTGGCGGGTTCGCGGCGGCTGGAGCTGGTCCCGGTCGAGGTGAAGGCGCTGCTGCGGCATCACGGCGGAGTGGCGACGTCGGCCTCGGTGGACCAGTCGAAGCGGGGTACGCGTCCGCTGCAGGAGACGCGGCCGGTGCATTTCGGGCTGCCGAAGCGCGCGGTGTCGGTGCCGGAGCACCAGGTGCAGGGTGTCGAGGAGGATCTGGGGTACCGCCTGCCGGGCGCGTACCGGGCCTTCCTGAAGGCGGCCGGCGGCTGTGCTCCGGTGGGTACGGCGCTGGACGCGGAGCTGGGTCTGCTGGTCGATCAGCCGTTCTTCACGGTGCGCGAGGAGGCCGGTGTCGACGACCTGGTCTACGTCAACAAGTGTCTGCGTGATCATCTGACGAAGGACTACCTCGGGGTGGCCTTCGTCCAGGGCGGTCTGCTGGCGGTGAAGGTGAAGGGCGAGGCGGTCGGTTCGGTGTGGTTCTGCGCGTACGACGACGCGCGGGACGGCGGCGAGCTGGCGGCGGCCTGGACGGTGGCCGAGCGGGTGGAGCGGCTGTTGGTGCCCTGCGGCGCGGATTTCGACGAGTTCCTCCAGCGGCTGGCGGGCAGTCCGCCGGAGCTGGAGACGGTGGCGAATCTGATGGTGGACGGTGGCTTCGCGCGCGCCGTGCCCGTGGTCCCGGTGGGGGAGTGAACTGGCTGTGGTGACGTTCGCGCAGGCGCAGGAGCGCGCCGAGGAGTGGATCAACGGCGATGTGCCGGCGTATCTGCACCGTGAGGTGCGGGTACGGGAGTTCGGGCTCGGGTTCGTGGTCTGGGCGGAGGACCGCGAGGAGGCGCGGACCGCGGACGGGGACCGGCTGCGGCTGGTCTTCGCGCGGGACGGCGGCGAGGTGACGCTGTGGCCGGGGCTGCCGGTCGGCGAGGTGATCCGGCGCTACGAGGAGGCGTACGGCGCGTCGGCGGACCAGGCGCCGCCGGAGGCGGCTCCGGCGGCGGCCCGGATCGATCTGAACCAGACGTCGTTCCTGCTGACTCCGCCGGAGTGGCTGCAGGAGGCGGCGGACAAGGTCGGCCTGCCGCCGGTGGCGTCGAACGCGTCGCAGGCGACGGCGGACGCGTCGCAGGAGACGACGTCCCCGTCGGAGGCGGACGAGTCGGCTTCCCCGGCCTCTCCTTCGCCTTCCGCTTCGCCTTCCCCTTCCCCTTCTCCGGCTTCGGCTTCGGCCGGCGGTGCGGCGCCCGCCGCCCCCGCGCCCACGCCGCCCCCCGCCCCATGCCCGCGGGCGCGTCCGGTGCCACCCCCTCCGGCACCGGCGCGTCCGCGTCTCCCTCCGGTCCCGCCCGCGGCGGGGACGAGGTGTCCGACGACTACGTGCCGACGGCGTCCGACGGGGTGCCGGTGAACGGGCCGTGGGCGGACGCCAACGCGAGCGCGGGTGGTGCGGCCGGCGCCGTTCCGCTGCCGGCGACGGTCTTCGCGCCGCCGCTGTCCGGGGCGGACGACGAGGACGCGCCGCCGCCCGCGGTGGGCGCCGACGCGCCGACCGCGCTGATGCACGGCGGCAGCGCGCTGCCCGCGACGGCGATCGCGCCCGCGCTGAACCCGGGCGCCGGCCCCGGCCAGACGCCTCCGCCGCCGTCCCCGATCCCGGCCCCGATTCCGACGCCCGCGCAGGCCCCGCAGACCCCGCCGGGTCCGCCCGGAGCGCCGACGCCGCCTTCGGTGCCGCCGAGGGCGCCTGGTGCGGCGGACATCGCCGACGCGGCGACGAGCAAGGCGACGCCGCCGCCCGGCCGTTACGTCCGGCCGCAGCCGGCGCCCCAGGCCGGCGTCGACGGCCCGCAGCCTCCCGGCCCGCCCGGCTCTCCCGGAGCCCCGACCCCGCCCGGTCCTCCTGGTGCCCCTGGTGCCCCTGGTGTCCCGGGTGCGCCGACCCCGCCCGGTCCTCCCAGCCCGCCCGGTCCTCCCGGTCCTCCCAGCCCGCCCGGTCCTCCCAGCCCGCCCGGTCCTCCCGGCGCGCCGGGTGTTCCCGGTACGCCTCCGGGTGGTGTCGCGCATGCGGCGACGATGTTGGCGCATCCGAATCAGATGGGTCCGGGTCAGCCGGGTCAGGGGGGCAACACGCCTCCGCCGCCCCCGCCGCCGGGTGTTCCCGGTACGCCTCCGGGTGGCGTGGCGCACGCCGCGACGATGTTGGCGCATCCGAATCAGATGGGTCCGGGTCAGCCGAGTCAGGGGGGCAACACGCCTCCGCCGCCCCCGCCGCCGGGTGTTCCCGGTACGCCTCCGGGCGGTGTCGCGCACGCCGCGACGATGCTGGCGCAGCCCGGTCCGGGTGGCCCCGGCGGTCCGGCCGGTCCGCCTCCGCCGCCGGGCCCCGCGCCCGCGCCCGGATCCACGCCGCCGCCCGCTTCCGGCCCCGGGGGCGCGTACGGCTACCCGCAGCCGACCGGTCAGCCGACCGTCGGCCCGGGCTACCAGGCCGTGCTGCGCTACCGCGCGCCCGACGGCTCGGAGCAGCAGCTCATCCGCCGCTCCGCGCCGGGCACCCCGCACCCCGAGTGGCAGATGCTGCACGAGCTGCGGGCGATGAACGTACCGCCGCAGCAGGTCCTCGAACTCCATACCGAGCTGGAGTCGTGCGAGCTGCCGGGTGGTTACTGCGCGCGGATGATCCGGGAGACGTGGCCGCAGGCGCGGATCACCAACATCGCGCCGTACGGCCGTGAGCACGCGACCCGTCGTCAGGGTATGCATCAACTCCTCACCCATCAGGGCGAGTTGGCGCAGGTCGCGGACGCTCCGGCGCGTCCCGCGCCGGTGCGGGCGCCGTTGCCGCAGGTGCAGCCCGCGCCGCCGGTGCCGCCGGACGGGGTGGCGCAGGAGCTGGCCGGGGCGTTCGGTCCGGGCATCCTGCGCTTCGACCAGCGCGCGGTGTCCCGGCAGGGTGTGCCGGAGGTCGTGGCGGTCACGCTCGTGTGGGCGGGTCTGCCGGCCGACTTCGGTCCGTTCTTCTGGGCGCAGCCGCCGATGCCGGTGGTGCCGACGCTCGCGGAGGTGGCGCAGCAGCGGCAGATCCAGCCCGCGGCGGACGCGAGTTCGTACCTGGTGCTGGGGACGGACTTCGGCCGGGCGATCTGTGTGCAGTACGGGACGGCGAACATCGTGGCCGTGCCGGTGGAGCCGGGTCCGGGCGGGCAGTCGGCGCCGCCGCAGTTCGTGAACACGGGGCTGCCGGAGTTCGTGCGCTGCCTGGCGCTGCTGGGCCGGATGTGGCGGCTGCGGTTCGGGCTCAACCCGGAGCAGGCGGGCCGCTGGACGGTCGATTTCCAGGCGCAGCTGGCGATGCTGGACCCGGCGGCGCTGTCGTCGCCGGAGAACTGGTGGTCGGTGCTCCTGGAGCAGATGTGGGACGGGTTGTTGTAGGGGATCCGTTCCGCGGGGAGACCCGGGCAATGTGACAAAAGGCGCTCGATGTGTGCTCACATCGGGCGCCTTTTGTCCGTTCTGATGCCGCATCCTTGACTTTCGAGGTCAAAAGCAGCCGAAGGGGCGTCGGATGAATTTCTCCATCGGGGGACGCGGTCGCGGATACCGCCCGGAGCAGGTCGACCGCTACCTGGCGGAACGTTCCGCCGAGCGGGACGCCGCGTGGGAGCGGGCGGCGCGGCTGACGGTCCTGGCCAAGGAGATGGAGGAGGAGGCGGCCCGGCTGCGCGAGGCCGTCGCCTCGCTCGCGCCGCAGCGTTACGAGGCGTTGAGCGAGCGCGCGCGGCGGATCCTGGCGGACGCGGAGGCCGAGGACGAGGCGCTGGTACGGGCCGCGGAGGCCGAGGCGCAGTCCCTCGCGGAGGCGACGGAGGCGGCCGTCGAGGAGCTGGCGGAGTCGGCCGCGACGTACGCGGGCGAGGTCCGGTCGGAGGCCGATTCGACGGCCCGCGCGACCGTGAAGACGGCCGGCGAGCGGGCCGAGTCGATACGCGACGAGGCGACCCGCGACGTCCGGAAGCTGCGCGACGAGGCCGAGGAGGCCTACGAGACCACCGAACGCGAGGGCGCGGCGCTGCTCGCCGACCAGGCCGAGCGGCAGCAGGCGGCGAGCGAGGCGGCCGACCGCGCGGAGGCGGCGGCCCTCGCCGACCAGCGTGCCCGCCACGAGGAGCAGGTCGCGCGCGCCGAGGAGCGTCTGGAGGAGGCCCGCCGCGCCCTGGCCAGGACCGAGGAGGCCGCCCGGCACGGGCAGGAGGACGCGGAGGCGAAGGCGGCGGAGCTGCTGGCCGCCGCGCACGTCGGCGAGGAGCGGATCGAGCGGGCGACGGAGCGGGTGCTGCGCGAGCACGAGGAGGACCGCGAGGACATCCACTCCCACATGGAGCACATCCGCGCCTCGCTGGCGGCGCTCACGGGCGGGCGTCCGCCGGGGCGTACGAGGAGCGCGAGGGCGGCCGAGGCGGCCGAGGCGGCCGAAGGCGGCTCCGAGGCCACCGGGGCTGCCGAGGGCGCCGAGACGTCGAAGACGTCCCGGAGGGCATAGGCGCGGAAGGAGACGCCGCCGGCTGTCTCGCCACCGAGCGGGCGAGGCCGGTCGTGCCGCCGGTCTTGATCTTGCTCGTGGTGCCGAACCTGCTCGACGCGCCGGAGGAGGCCGCCGGCACCACGTCCGCCTCCGGCACCACGTCCGGGGCGGCCCCCGTCCTCGCCGGCCAGTGGGGTGGGTTCGGACCCGTCCCGGTCGGGGCTCCGGCAGCCCAGGGCGAGGGCCGCGAGGACGTTGCGTACGCGCGCGGGACTCTCCAAAAGGGGGAGGGGGCGCCGCCCCGGGACACGCGTTCTTCGGGGGCGGACCATCTGTCCGGCGTTCGGCGGACGCCGATGTCTGCGTTCCCGCTCCGTGGGTACCCGCATAGGCGCGGGGCGGATGCCGTGGACCCAGCGGGCCCCGGTGGGGCGCGGGGGCGCGGGGGGACCTGGCGGACAGACGAGAGGAGCGGGGAGATGAGCGAGAACACCCCGCCGGCGGACGCGCGCGGGGACGACGTCTACCAGCCGGCCGGCTCGGACAGCGCGAACCGGCCGAGCGGCCCGTACGACCCGGACAACGCGCTCGACACCGACCCGACCGAGGATCTGGCCAAGCCCGGCTACTCGCCGCCCGAACGCCCGCGCGGGGTCGCCCACCACGGGACGACCGCCCGCGAGCAGTACGAGCGCGCGTCCCTCGACGACCGGCTCGCCGAGGAACGCCCCGACGATCCGTCCGGCACCGACCCGCTCCTCGGGGACGACGTGGGCGACCTGCCGGGCGGCGAGGGGGAGCCGCTGGACGAGGAGACCGGCGCCCGGCGGGCGGGCCGGCTGGCCTGGCGGTCCGACGACGGCGTCACCGCCGTGGACGTCGGACGGGACGACGGCACGGCCCCGGCCGAGGAGGCCGCGATGCACCGCGACACCGGTATCGACGGCCTGCGGGGTGGCGACGGCACTGGCTGACCACCCGGCCCGCGCCCTCGGACCCTCCCCCCCGCCTGCGCCATCCGGCCCGCGTCACCCGGTCCGCACCCCGGTCCGCGCCATCCGGCCCGCGTCACCCGGTCCGCACCCCGGTCCGCACCACCCGGCCCGTGTCCCCGACCCGAGCCACCCGGTCCGCACCCCGGCCCGTCCCTCCCGTCACTCCAGTGGCGCAACGCCTGTGTGCCCCGCGCGGCCCGTGGGTTCCGGCCGGACGGCGCTCCGGGGCGGGCGGGAGCGGGCCGGGGCCGGGTGCGATCAGTCCGGGCGGTTGCCTAGCCTGAGGCCGTACGAGCCCGGCGAGGTTCCCCCGGCGAGGCCCTTCCCCGGCCCGGCGGCATGCCGGAGCCCGGAGATCCGCCCGCCATCGCGTGGCCGTGGCCCCCGCTGCTTCTCGCGCGCGGTGGACCGCGCCCGCCGAGCGGAGGAAGGAGACCGATCGTCATGCTCATCCGCCACTCCTTCGAGGACGGCGTCCTGCACGTGTCGCTCCCGCATGATCTCGACGTCACCGGCCGGCCCGTGGCCGCCCTGGAGACCGAGCTCCTGGTCCACGTCCACCGTCCCCGGCGCGTCCGGGTGCAGCTCCCCACGTTCGATCCGTCGCCCGCCGGCCTGGGCGCGCTGTCCCGCATCCGCCGGCTCTGCGAGGCCCTGGGCATCCCGCTCACGGTCGTCGGCCCGGTCACGGTGGTCCGCCGCCTCACCCCGGCCCCCGACCCGGCCCCCGATCCGGCCCCCGCCCCCGGGGCGGACTCCGACCCGGATCCGGCCTTCGAGGTCGGCGATCCGGCGTAGAGAAAATGCCTGTCCGGACGGGCGGGGAACTCCTAGGCTGAGACTCCGTTCGTACGATCCGGGGGAACCATGACCAGTAGATTCACCGAGCTGTCCGTCGACTGCCACGATCCGGAGCGCCTCGCGGCCTTCTGGTGCGAGGTCCTGGACTTCAAGGTGATCGACCGTGATGAGGACACGGTCGAGATCGGCTCCTGGGTGCCGACCGCCGAGGAGGTCCGGGCCCGCCAGATGCCGTCCACGCTGGTGTTCGCCCGGGTGCCCGAGGGCAAGACGGTGAAGAACCGGCTCCACATCGACGTCAGTCCGATCGACCGCAGTACGGCGGACGAGGTGGCCAGGCTGATCGGCCTCGGCGCCACCACGGCGGACGTGGGCCAGGGCCCGGACCGGAGCTGGGTCGTCCTGGCCGACCCCGAGGGCAACGAGTTCTGCGTCCTGCGCACCCTGGCGCCGTCCGAATAGAACAGCTCTTCTCCTGACCAGGCCCGCGGAATTCGGATGCGCCCCGTGGGCCCGGCCGTGTGCAATCGGTTCCATGGCGAAGGCGCGAGCGGTGACGTGGAGCGAGCCGGGGGCCGACGGGCTGGGCGAGGCCGTGGGCGTGCTGCGGGAGTGGCGGGCCGAGGGGACGCCGGCGCAGTTGCATCCGGGCGACCTGGGGTGGTTCTGGCGGTCGGGCGCGGCGGCGACCGCCGCGGCCGTACGGCTGTGGCGGGGCCATGGCGGCCGGGTGCTCGCCGTCGGACTCCTCGACGGCCCCGACCTGCTGCGGCTGGCGTTCGCGCCCGACGTCCGGCGGAACGAGGAGCTGGCGCGGCGGCTGGCCGGGGATGTGACCGAGCCGGGGCACGGCGTGCTGCCCGAGGGCCGGGTGAACGTCGAGGCGCCCGCGGATTCCCCGCTCCTGGACCTGCTTGCCGCAGAGTACGGCTGGCGCACCGACGAGCCGTGGACGCCACTGGCGCGCGGTCTCGCGGATCCGGTGGAGGAGCCGGGTGTCCGTGTCGAGGTGGTGGGCCCGGAGCGGGCGGAGGCGTTCGCGGCGGTGCACCGGTCGGCGTTCGGCGGGCGGCGGTTCACGGCGGAGCGCTGGCACGCGATGGCGGCCGGACTCCCGTACGCGGACGGGCGGTCGCTCGTCGCGTACGACGGCCGGGGCGAGCCGGTGGCGGCGGTGGCGGTCTGGTCGGCGGGCCCGGGCCGGCCCGGACTGCTCGAACCGATGGGCGTGCACGCCGGACACCGCGGGCGGGGGTACGGGGCGGCGATCACCCGCGCCGCGGCGGCGGCGCTCCGGGAACTGGGCGCGTCGAGCGCGACAGTGAGCACCCCGACCGCCAACACGGCCGCCGTCGCCACCTACGAGGCGGCCGGCTTCCACCGCCGCCCCGAGACCCACGACCGCTACCGCGACGCCTCGAACCGTCCCTAGTGCTGCGACCGGAAAGGTTCACCGGCTCACCTTCCCGGTCGCAGCACTAGCCTTCCCGCTCATGCGTACGCGGCGCCGGTTCCGCCCTATTCCTCCCGCTCCTCCCGCTCCTTCCGCTCATCCTGTCCCTCCCGTTCCTCCTGCCCCGCGCCTTCTTCGTGTTCCTTCAGGACGGGGAAGCGGCGTGGGGCGAGGGTGAGGAGGGCCAGGAGGGCGAGGGCGGCGGCGCCCGCCGCGCCGAGGTAGACGTAGTCGACGGCGGCGTCGACCGCGTGCCGCAGGTGGTCGGCGGCCGTGTCGGTGAGCGCGCCGGGGGTGTTCAGGGAGTGGACGAGCCCGTCGAGGTCGCCGCCGGTGCCGCCGGTGTCGCGGGTCCGTGCGGTCAGCACCCCGTTGGCGACGGCCCCGAAGAGGGCGGCGCCGACGCTCTGGCCGATCTGGCGGACGAAGAGGACGGAAGCGGTGGTGGTGCCGCGTTCCTCGTACGGGACGGTCGACTGCACGCCGACGATCAGCGGCAGTTGGAAGAAGCCGAGCGCTCCGCCGAGCAGCAGCATGAGCAGGGCGGGCTGCCAGGGTTCGCCGGGGAACGGCAGGAGCGGGAAGGCCAGCAGGACGAGCAGGGCCAGGGTCATGCCGATGAGGGCGGTCTGGCGGAAGCCGATGCGGGTGTAGACGCGGTTGGACAGGGCGGCGGTGACGGGCCAGCTGAGGGTCATCGCCGAGAGCACGAAGCCGGCCGCGATCGGGCCGAGGCCGAGGACGGCCTGGGCGTACGTGGGGAGGAAGACGGTCGGCGCGACCATGAGCAGGCCGAGCGCGCCGAGCGCGAGGTTGACGGCGGCGATGGTGCGGCGGCGCCAGACCCAGCCGGGGATGAGGGGTTCGGCGGCCCGCCGTTCGACGACGACGGTCACGGCGGTGAGGACGGCCGCTCCGCCGAACAGGCCGAGGGACGGCGCGGACAGCCAGGGCCAGGCGACGCCGCCCTGGACGAGGGCGGTCAGGAGCAGCGTCCCGGAGGCGAAGACGCCGAGTGCCCCGGCCCAGTCGACGGAGACCCGCCCCTGCCCCCGCCCCCGACGTCGGTCGCGGCCCCGACCCTGAGTCCGGTGCCCGCCCCGGAGGCCCTCCCCACCCCCGACCCCTAGGGGTTCGGCGGGCCGTCTCGGGGTCGGTCGTCCCGGCTCCACCAGGTAGCGGGCGATCAGCCACAGCGCCGCCCCGCCCACCGGCAGGTTGACCAGGAAGATCCAGCGCCAGTCCGCGTATCCGGCGAGCAGTCCGCCGGCCGCCGGTCCGGCGACGGCGGAGGTGGCCCACACGGTGGACAGCCGGGCCTGGATCCGGGGCCGTTCCTTCAGCGGGTAGAGGTCGGCGGCGATCGTCTGGACCGTGCCCTGGAGGGCGCCGCCGCCGAGGCCCTGGACGACGCGGAACGCGATGAGCGACCCCATGTCCCAGGCGGACGCGCACAGCACCGAGCCGACGAGGAAGAGGACGATTCCGGTGATCAGTACGGGTTTACGGCCGAAGGTGTCGCTGAGTTTCCCGTACACCGGCAGGGTCACGGTCACGGCGAGCAGATAGCCGGAGAACAGCCAGGAGAAGACGGACAGTCCGCCGAGGTCGCCGACGATCTGGGGGACGGCGGTGGAGACGACCGTGCCGTCGAGGGCGGCCAGCGCCATGCCCAGCATCAGCGCGGCGACGACGGGCCCGCGCCGTGTCCCGTCGCCGCCGCCCGCTCCCGTACGCCGTGCCGACGCTTTCGGTGTGGTCGCCCCGGACATCGCTGCCGCTTCCCCTCGTCGTACCTCGGGCTCCCGTACTCCGCCCGTACGCCTCCGGTTCGATGCCGCGTACATCCAAGGGAGCAGACGAAGCCTCCCACCGGTACCACGGGCTGAGGAACCCCTAGGGGCAGCTCCCTCAGAGAGGCCAGGGACCGTTCGTCCCGGCGGAGGACGAGCCGAAGGGCCTTCCGTCCTTAGCTTGTTCTTACGAGGCGAGCGCGTCGCGCCGTACCGCCTCACCCCTCCGACGATCCGTCAGATCTGCCGGATACCTCGGATACCTCGAATACCTCGGATACCCACAAGGAGAACGACCGTGACTTCGGCTGTGACCATCCCCAGGCACGGGGGAACTGGAGAGCGTACGGCCGTCGCCGCGCGGGCGCGTCAGGTCGTGAAGGCGTACGGCTCGGGGGAGACCCGGATCGTCGCCCTCGACCACGTCGACGTGGACATCGCCCGCGGCCGCTTCACCGCGATCATGGGGCCCTCGGGCTCCGGCAAGTCCACGCTCATGCACTGCCTCGCCGGTCTCGACACCGTCAGCGGCGGCCAGATCTTCCTCGCCGACACCGAGATCACCGGCCTGAAGGACAAGAAACTGACCCAACTCCGGCGGGACCGGATCGGGTTCATCTTCCAGGCGTTCAACCTGCTGCCCACGCTCGACGCCCTGGAGAACATCACGCTCCCCATGGACATCGCCGGCCGCAAGCCGGACGCGGACTGGCTGCGGCAGGTGGTCGAGACCGTCGGTCTGGCCGAGCGGCTGAAGCACCGGCCGAACCAGCTGTCCGGCGGTCAGCAGCAGCGTGTCGCGGTCGCCCGCGCGCTCGCCGCCCGCCCCGAGATCATCTTCGGCGACGAGCCGACCGGAAACCTCGACTCGCGCGCCGGGGCGGAGGTGCTGGGCTTCCTGCGCCAGTCCGTCGACACGCTCGGCCAGACGATCGTCATGGTCACCCACGACCCGGTGGCCGCCTCGTACGCGGACCGGGTGCTCTACCTCGCCGACGGCCGGATCGTCGACGAGATGCACGCGCCGACCGCCGAGCAGGTCCTGGACCGGATGAAGGACTTCGACGCGCGCGGGCGGACGTCGTGACCGTTCTCAAGACCTCGCTGCGCAACTTCCTCGCGCACAAGGGGCGGATGGCGCTGTCCGCCGTCGCCGTCCTCCTCTCCGTCGCGTTCGTGTCGGGCACCCTGGTGTTCAGCGACACGATGAACACCACCTTCGACAAGCTCTTCGCCAGCACGGCCGCCGACGTCACCGTCAAGCCCGCGTCGCCCAAGGAAGGCGAGGGCAGACCGCGCACCGGCCGGCCCGAGGCGCTGCCCGCGTCCCTCGTCGAGAAGGTGCGGGCCGCCGAGGGCGCCCGCGCCGTCCAGGGCGGCGTCATCACCACGGCCGTCACCGTGGTGAACTCCCGTGACGAGAACGTCGGTCCGACGTCCGGAGCCCCCACCATGGCGGGCAACTGGTCGGCCGACGACCTGCGTTCGTTCGAGATCGCCTCCGGTCGCGAGCCGCGCGGACCGGGCGACGTCGTCGTCGACGAGACGACCGCGGAGAAGAACCACCTCCGGATCGGCGACGAGCTGCGCACCATCTCCGTCACCGGCGACTTCACCGCCAAGATCTCCGGCATCGCCGCCTTCAAGGTGACCAACCCCGGCGCCACCGTCGTCTGGTACGACACCGCCACCGCGCAGCGTGAACTCCTCGGCAAGGAAGGGCTGTTCACGCACATCACCGTCGACGCCGCGCCCGGGGTCAGCGACGACACGCTGAAGAAGCGGATCGCCGCGAACGTCGGCTCCGGCTACGAGCTCCGGACGGCCGCCGAGTCCGCCGACGCCGGCCGCGAGGACATCGGAAGCTTCCTCGACGTCATGAAGTACGCGCTGCTCGGCTTCGCCGGCATCGCGTTCCTCGTCGGCATCTTCCTCATCGTCAACACCTTCTCGATGCTGGTCGCCCAGCGCACCCGCGAGATCGGCCTCATGCGGGCCATCGGCTCCAGCCGCCGCCAGATCAACCGGTCCGTCCTGGTCGAGGCGCTGCTCCTCGGCGTGGTCGGCTCGGTCGCCGGTGTCGCGGCGGGCGTCGGCCTGGCCGTCGGCCTGATGAAGATTATGTCGTCGATGGGCATGGAACTGTCCACGGAGGACCTCACCGTCGCCTGGACCACCCCGGTCGTCGGCCTCGCCCTCGGTGTCTTCGTCACCCTCCTCGCCGCCTTCGTCCCGGCCCGCCGGGCCGCGAAGATCTCCCCGATGGCCGCCCTGCGCGACGCCGGCACCCCGGCCGACGCGAAGGCGGGCCGGGTCCGCGCCGTCCTCGGCCTGCTGCTGACCGCCGTCGGCGGGGGCGCGCTGTGGCTCGCGTCGCGGTCGGACGAGTCCGGCCCGGGCTCGATGTTCCTCGGCCTCGGCATCGTCCTGTCCCTCCTCGGCTTCGTCGTCGTCGGCCCGCTCCTCGCGGGCGGTGTCGTCCGCGTCCTCGGCGCGCTCGTCCTGCGCGTCTTCGGCCCGATCGGCCGGATGGCCGAACGGAACGCCCTGCGCAACCCGCGCCGCACCGGCGCCACCGGCGCGGCCCTGATGATCGGCCTCGCGCTGGTCGCCTGCCTGTCGGTGGTCGGCTCGTCGATGGTGGCCTCCGCCACCGAGGAACTCGACCGGACCGTCGGTACGGACTTCATCATCGAGACCACCAACGGCCAGCCGATCGTGCCGCAGGCCGAGGCCGCCGTGACGAAGACCGCCGGGCTCGACCACGTCACCCGCTACAAGGCGGTCGAGGCGACCGTCACCGACCCGCGCGGCAAGGCGGTGAAGAACGGCGTCGTCGCCGCCGACCCGACGTACGCCGGCGACCTGCGCCGCGACACGACGGCGGGCACGCTGTCCGACGCGTACGGCCCGGATGCCATGTCCGTCGGCACCACGTACGCCGCCGAGCACCACGTCAAGATCGGCGACACGCTCACCGTCGCCTTCACCGGCGGCAAGCAGACGAAGCTGCGCGTCGCGGCCATCACGTCCGACGACAACAACATCGACAAGGGCGCGATGTACACGAGCATCGAGACGGCGGAGAAGTACGTGTCCGCCGACAGGATGCCCAGCCTGATCGTCTTCGCGGCGGCCGAGGACGGCCGGGTGGACGCCGCGTACACGGCGCTCAAGAAGGCCCTGAAGCCGTATCCGCAGTACAAGGTCTCCAACCAGGCCGACTACAAGAAGACGCTCCAGGACCAGGTCGGGCAGCTGCTCAACATGGTGTACGGGCTGCTCGCCCTCGCGATCATCGTCGCCGTCCTCGGGGTCGTGAACACCCTCGCCCTGTCCGTCGTCGAACGCACCCGCGAAATCGGCCTCATGCGCGCCATCGGCCTCTCCCGCCGCCAGCTGCGCCGCATGATCCGCCTGGAATCCGTGGTCATCGCCCTCTTCGGCGCCCTCCTCGGCCTCGGCCTGGGCATGGCCTGGGGCGCGGCCGCCCAGCAGCTCCTCGCCCTGGAGGGCCTCCGCGTCCTCGACATCCCCTGGCCCACGATCCTCGGCGTCTTCGCCGGCTCGGCCCTCGTAGGCCTCCTCGCCGCCCTGATCCCCGCCTTCCGCGCGGGCCGCCTGAACGTCCTCACGGCCATCGCCACGGACTGACCACCACCCCCCGAGGGGCGTCGCGCCTGCCGGCGTGACGCCCCTCACCCATGCCCACCCCCAAAAATCCCACCACCACCAGCGGACAGGGGCCCACGACGGAGACCCCCTCCCCGGCCCCCGCGCCACCTCCACCCGCACCGCACGCCCCGCGCGCACGCGCCCCGCGTCGTACGCTGGAACCCCCCGGCCCGTCCCACGTGTCGGGCGCTCCGCGTTGCCCACTGCCGGGATGGAAGCCCCATGAGCCTGCACGGTCTGCTTGACCTCGTCGTCCACGACGCGGCCCTCGCCGAGGCGGTCGACGCCGCCCGCGACGGCAACCGCCCCCATGTCGACCTGGTCGGCCCGCCCGCCGCCCGCCCCTTCGCCGTCGCCGCCCTGGCCCGGGACGCCGCCCGCCCGGTGCTCGCGGTGACCGCGACGACCCGGGAGGCGGAGGATCTGGCGGCGGCACTCCGTACGTTGCTGGACCCGGACACGGTGGTGGACTACCCGTCGTGGGAGACGCTGCCGCACGAGCGGCTTTCGCCGCGGTCGGACACGGTCGGCCGTCGTCTCGCGGTGCTGCGCCGGCTGGCGCATCCGTCTCCGGACGATCCGGCGACGGGCCGGGTCAGTGTGGTGGTGGCGCCGGTCCGTTCGGTGCTGCAGCCGCAGGTGAAGGGGCTGGGTGAGCTGGAGCCGGTGGCGCTGCGCACGGGCCGGCAGGCGGATCTGGAGGACGTGGTCGCGGGCCTTGCCGCCGCCGCGTACTCGCGCGTCGAACTGGTCGAGAAGCGGGGCGAGTTCGCGGTCCGCGGCGGCATCCTGGATGTGTTCCCGCCGACGGAGGAGCATCCGCTCCGGGTGGAGTTCTGGGGCGACGACGTCGAGGAGATCCGTTACTTCAAGGTCGCGGACCAGCGCTCCCTCGAAGTGGCGGAGCACGGCCTGTGGGCCCCGCCCTGCCGTGAGCTGCTGCTCACCGACTCCGTACGGGAGCGGGCCGCGGCGCTCGCCGAGGAGCACCCGGAGCTGGGCGAGCTGCTCGGCAAGATCGCCGAGGGGATCGCGGTCGACGGCATGGAGTCCCTGGCTCCGGTCCTGGTCGACGACATGGAGCTGCTCCTGGACGTCCTGCCCGCGGGCTCGATGACGGTGGTCTGCGACCCGGAGCGGGTGCGGACGAGGGCGGCGGACCTGGTGGCGACGAGCCAGGAGTTCCTGGCGGCGTCGTGGGCGGCGACGGCGGGCGGCGGCGAGGCGCCGATCGATGTCGGCGCGGCGTCGCTGTGGGGGATCGCGGACGTCCGGGACCGGGCGCGCGAGCTGGGCATGATGTGGTGGTCGGTGTCGCCGTTCGCGGCGACGGACACGGAGCTGGACGGCGACACGCTCCAGCTCGGCATGCGCGCCCCGGAGGCGTACCGCGGCGATACGGCGCGCGCGCTCGCGGACACGAAGGGCTGGCTGGCGGAGGGCTGGCGCACGGTGTACGTGACGGAGGCGCACGGCCCCGCGTCCCGTACGGCCGAGGTGCTGTCGGGCGAGGGCGTCCCGGCCCGGCTGGACCCGGATCTGCCGGACGCCGACGCGCTGTCGCCGTCGGTGGTGCACGTGTCGTGCGGTGCGATCGACTACGGCTTCGTGGATCCGGGCCTGCGTCTCGCGGTGCTGACGGAGACCGACTTGACCGGCCAGAAGGCGGCGGGCAAGGACGGCCGCCGGATGCCGGCGAAGCGCCGTAAGACGATCGACCCGCTGACGCTGGAGGCGGGCGACTACATCGTCCACGAGCAGCATGGTGTGGGCCGCTACATCGAGATGGTGCAGCGTACGGTGCAGGGCGCGACGCGTGAGTACCTGCTCGTGGAGTACGCGCCCGCGAAGCGCGGCCAGCCCGGCGACCGGCTGTACATCCCGACGGACCAGCTGGAGCAGGTCACCAAGTACGTGGGTGGCGAGGCGCCGACGCTGCACCGGCTCGGCGGCGCGGACTGGACGAAGACGAAGGCGCGGGCGAAGAAGGCGGTCAAGGAGATCGCCGCCGATCTGATCAAGCTGTACAGCGCGCGGATGGCGGCGCCGGGGCACTCCTTCGGCGCGGACACGCCGTGGCAGCGGGAGCTGGAGGACGCGTTCCCGTACGCGGAGACGCCGGACCAGCTGTCGACGATCGCCGAGGTGAAGGAGGACATGGAGAAGTCGATCCCGATGGACCGGCTGATCTGTGGCGACGTCGGCTACGGCAAGACGGAGATCGCGGTCCGGGCGGCGTTCAAGGCGGTGCAGGACGGCAAGCAGGTCGCGGTCCTCGTCCCGACGACGCTCCTCGTACAGCAGCACTTCGGCACGTTCTCGGAGCGCTACTCCCAATTCCCGGTCAATGTACGGGCGTTGTCCCGTTTCCAGACGGACACGGAGGCGAAGGCGACGCTCGAAGGGCTGCGCGAGGGGTCGGTGGACGTCGTCATCGGCACGCACCGCCTGTTCTCGTCGGAGACGAAGTTCAAGGACCTGGGCCTGGTCGTCGTCGACGAGGAGCAGCGGTTCGGTGTCGAGCACAAGGAGCAGCTGAAGAAGCTGCGCGCCAACGTCGACGTGCTGACGATGTCCGCGACCCCCATCCCCCGTACGCTGGAGATGGCGGTCACCGGCATCCGCGAGATGTCGACGATCACCACCCCGCCGGAGGAGCGGCACCCGGTGCTGACGTTCGTCGGCCCGTACGAGGAGAAGCAGATCGGCGCGGCGGTGCGCCGTGAACTGCTGCGCGAGGGCCAGGTCTTCTACATCCACAACCGGGTCGAGTCGATCGACCGGGCCGCGGCCCGGCTGCGCGAGATCGTGCCGGAGGCGCGGATCGCGACGGCGCACGGGCAGATGTCCGAACAGGCCCTGGAACAGGTCGTGGTGGACTTCTGGGAGAAGAAGTTCGACGTGCTGGTGTCGACGACGATCGTCGAGTCCGGCATCGACATCTCCAACGCGAACACCCTGATCGTCGAGCGCGGCGACAACTTCGGCCTGTCGCAGCTGCACCAGCTGCGCGGCCGGGTCGGCCGGAGCCGCGAGCGCGGTTACGCGTACTTCCTCTACCCGCCGGAGAAGCCGCTGACGGAGACCGCGCACGAGCGGCTGGCGACGATCGCCCAGCACACGGAGATGGGCGCGGGCATGTACGTGGCGATGAAGGACCTGGAGATCCGCGGCGCGGGCAATCTGCTCGGCGGCGAGCAGTCGGGTCACATCGCGGGCGTCGGTTTCGATCTGTACGTACGGATGGTGGGCGAGGCCGTCGCCGACTACCGGGCGTCCCTGGAGGGCGGCGTGGAGGAGGAGCCGCCGCTGGAGGTCAAGATCGAGCTGCCGGTCGACGCGCACGTCCCGCACGACTACGCGCCGGGGGAGCGGCTGCGCCTGCAGGCGTACCGGTCGATCGCGTCGGCGAACTCGGAGGAGGACATCAAGGCGGTACGGGAGGAGCTGACCGACCGCTACGGCAAGCTGCCCGAGCCCGTCGAGAACCTTCTCCTCGTCGCCGGTCTGCGCATGCTGGCCCGCGCCTGCGGCGTCGGCGAGATCGTGCTGCAGGGCCCCAACATCCGCTTCGCGCCGGTGGAGTTGCGCGAGTCGCAGGAGCTGCGCCTGAAGCGGCTGTACCCGCGTACGGTCATCAAGCCGGCCGTCCACCAGATTCTGGTCCCGCGTCCGACGAGCGGCAGGATCGGCGGCAAGCCGGTGGTGGGCCGCGAACTCCTGGCGTGGACGGGCGAGTTCCTGGCGGAGATCCTCGGTTCCTGAGCCCTTCGCGCCGCGCTCCCGCCCGGCCGCCGCTCCCGCCCGGCCGGGCTACTCCGCCTCGGCGTCGCCCGGTCGGGCGGCGCCGAGCAGCCCGGCGAGGGAGCGGAACGCCTCGCCCGGGTCGCGTCCGGCCAGTGCGTCGTCCAGGTTGCGGGTGAGCAGCAGGGTCGCGAATCCGTGGGCGAGGGACCAGGCGGCGATGCCGACGGTACGGGGGTCGGCCGCCCCGCCCCTCGGCATCGGCACGATCTGAGCGCGGTCCGCCGGCCGGCCGGAGCCAGGCCTTTCGGCCTTCCGTATTCAGGACTAATGGTATGAAGAGCACACCGGAGTCCGTCCTAGGATCTTCGGGTGTCGACCTATCAGAAAGCCCTGGCGGCCTCGGCCTTTGCCCTCCTCGCGCTGTTCACCAACGCCGCGTGCTCCCCGGACGGAGCCGGACCGGGAACCGGCTCCGGCTCCAGCTCCCGTTCCGGCTCAGGATCCGGCGGTGGTGACGGCTCCTCGTCGCGGTCGGCGACCGGGACGAGTCCGCTGGTCAACCCGGACGGGACGAAGCCGGGTCTCGCGCCCCTGACGACCGCGGCCGACCGGGCCGCCGGCCGCGCGCTCATCGAGAGCGTCCGGACGAAGGGGCGCGGACCCAAGACGGGGTACGCCCGCGACAAGTTCGGCTACGCCTGGATGGACACCGCCGACGGCGTACCGCTGGCCCGCAACGGCTGCGACACCCGGAACGACCTGCTGCGCCGCGACGGCCGGAACCTGACCTTCCGCAAGGGTTCCGACTGCGTCGTCACGGCCATGACCCTGAACGACCCGTACACCGGCACCACCATCGACTGGCGCAAGGAGAAGGCCTCCGCGGTCCAGATAGACCACGTGGTACCGCTGTCGTACAGCTGGCAGATGGGTTCGTCGGCCTGGCCCGAGAGCAAGCGCAAGCAGCTCGCCAACGACACCCTCAACCTCCTCCCGGTCGAGGGCCGCGCCAACTCCTCCAAGAGCGACTCCGGCCCCGCGACCTGGCTGCCGCCGGACAAGGGCATCCGCTGCTCGTACGCCGTCCGCTTCGCCCAGGTCGCCAACAAGTACCGGATGCCGGTGACGGCCCCGGACAAGCAGGCGATGCTGAGTCAGTGCGGCGGCTGAGCGCGTAGCGGAGAACGGGCGTCGACCGGGCGTCGACGGGGCATCGACCGGGCGTCGGCCGGGCGCGGGCGACGTCCACGGCCCCGGCCGAGGGGCCGGGGCCGTGTGGTGGGGGAGTGGGTGTCAGGCACCCTGGGTCTCGCGCGGGTCGGTGAGCTCCCGCGCGTCCCGCGGCGCGGTGACGGCATCGGCGGCGCCCTTGGTCCTGTCGGCGAGCTTGAGCCAGATCACGCCGATGATGATCAGGCCCAGCCACAGGGCCTGGGGCAGGGTGAGGGTCTCGTCGAAGAAGACCGGGCCGAGCAGTGCCGCGCCCGCCGAGCCGATACCGGCCCAGACGGCGTATCCGAGAGCGACGTCGATGGTGCGCAGGGCGGCGCTCAGCGCCCAGAGCGTCAGGAGGAAGAAGACGACGGCGACCAGGGACCAGGTCAGGAGCGTGAAGCCGTGGCTGCCTCCGACTGCCAGGGCGTAGCCGACTTCGAACCCGCCGGCGAGCAGGAGCATCAGCCAGGAGTTGGCCGTGGAGGGGGTGGTGTCGGACATGTGCGTGGGTCCTTTCGCGAAGTGGAGGGGTGGGCGGTGTCCTGGGGGCTCAGGCGGCACCACTGAGCTGGAGGCCGACGACGCCGACGATGATGGCGAGGATGCCCAGCGCCTTGCGCCAGTTCAGCCGCTGGCCGAAGAGCAGCGCACCCAGCAGGGTGATGCCGACGCCGGCGATGGAGGTCCAAATGGCGTAGCCGACACCGACGTTGAAGGTCAGCAGCGCCTTGCTGAGGAAGTACGTTCCGATGGCACCGCTGACCAGGGTCGCGATGGTCCACTTGCGGTTCTTGAAGCCCTCGGCCTTGCCGGCCGCGATGGCGACGGCGATCTCGAAGATGTCGGCGATGGCGAGATAGAGCCACTGCATGGCGGTTCCTTCGTTCGATGTGGAGGACGGCGTGTCGTGGGGGTGCGGCGTACCGGGTGAGCGGTCTAGGGGAGCGGTCCCGGTGAGCGGTCTTGGGAAGCGGTCCCGGTGAGCCGTCCCGGACGGGTGGTCAGGGACGGGGAAGCGCCGGGCGGGGAAGCGCGAGACGGGGGAGCGTGGGGTGGGCCGAGGCGTCGGGGTGCGCGCCGGCCGGTTGCCGGGAAGGCGGGAGCGGAGTGGTCAGCACCCGTCGATGCCGCAGGCGGCACCGTGGGCGACGGCCTGTTCGGCCTGGATGTCGAGGACGGCCTTGCGGATCTGGGCCGGTGAGGGGACGCCCTCGATGCGGTGGCGTTCGCCGATGATGAGCGTGGGGGCGACGGTGACGCGGTACGCGGCGGCGGTGCGCAGCGCCTCCTCGTGGGCGGCGGTGTAGGTGCCGGCGGTCAGTGCCTGGGCGAAACCGTCACCGTCCAGGCCCAGTTCGCGGGCGATGTCGGTGAGGACGTCCAGCCGGCCGATGTCCCGGTTCTCCTGGAAGAACGCGCGCAGCATCCGCGGGGTGTACTCGGCGGCGCGGCCGTGCTCGGCGGCGTACTGGTAGCCCTCGAACGCCAGCCGGGTGTAGGGCTGGGGCGAGACGGTGGGCAGGGTGATGTCCACGCCCATCCGGCGGGCCATCGGGTAGACCGCGCGGGCCCAGATCGCCGGCAGGTAGTCGTCCTCCGGCCGCAGGGTGGGGGTGGGGTGGGGCCGCAGTTCGAAGGGCATCCACTCGATCTCGACGTCCAGGTCGTGGGTGGCCTCGTGCAGCGGGCCCTCGGCGAGCATGCAGAACGGGCAGACGTAGTCGGACCAGACCTTGATGGAGACCGTGCCGGTCCGGGTGTCGTTGTCGTTCACGTGCGCCTCCGGTTCAGGAAGTCTTCGAAGGGCTCCGTCCCCTCCGGGACGGGCAGCGAGGTGACCTTGACCGGCCACAGGGACGGGTCCCGGGCGAAGATCGAGTACGAGCCCGAGTAGTCGAAGCCGTAGCGGGCGGCCGTCTTGCGGTCCACGACGTGGACGATGTGGCCGACGTTGAAGTGCAGGGAGGCCATGTAGCACAGGGCGCAGGGCTCGCCCGAGGCGAAGAGCGTGGCCCCGGTGGTGGCGCGCAGTCCGTATGTGGCGGCGGCCTTCCGCAGGGCCACCACCTCGGCGTGCGCGGTGGGGTCGTTGTCCTCGCGCACCCGGTTGAAGCCGGTTCCCAGGACGCGGCCGTTGTTGACGACCAGACCGGAGAACGGGATGCCGCCCTCGGCGACGTGCTCGCGGCTGATGCGGACGGCTTCGCGGGCGTACGCGGTCAGCTCGTCCGGGGAGATCTCGTTGTACATCATCGTCACTCCCCGCTCAGACCGAGTGCGGGTGGGGAACGGCGGCGCCGATGCCCGAGGGGGTGAGGAACGGCCGGGCGTGGCTCCCGGATAAGGAGCCGTCGGTGACGGGTGTGGTGGTGTCAGGCATGGAGCCCCCCAAGTGTTTGTTTGTACGTGCAACTTCCAGACAACCAAGAGATCCCGTCGCAGAACCCTGGTATCCGGTGGAAGCTTGCATGAACATGTATGTTGTTGTCAACGCGCCGCTGAGAGGGAGCTGCTTCATGACCACGATCGCCAAGGTGTCGGCCGCGTCGTCCGATCAGGCCATGTGGGGGAGAGTCCTCAGCCTGCACGCACATGTGGAGCGCCAGCTCACCCAGGCTCTGCAGCGCAAGCACGGAGTGGGGCTCTCCGAGTTCCGCGCTCTGGAGTGCCTCGTCCGGGCCGAGGACGGCGCGCTGCGCATGCAGGAGCTCGCCGAGAAGGTCGGGCTCGGGCAGAGCTCGGTGACCCGCCTGGTGGGCCGGCTCTTCTCGGCCGGATTCGTCGCCCGCGACTTCTGCCCCAATGACAAGCGCGGTGTCTATGCCGTCATCACCGATTCGGGGAAGGGGCGCTACGCCGACGCGCGCGGTACCTATGCCGAGGTCCTCAGTGCGGCGTTGAACGCCGCCGGCGCCGACCCCGAACTGACCGGCACCGTCCAGTCGTTGCGCAGTGCTCTCTGAGAACTGCCGGTCCGCGTGACCGGCCCGCCCCTCCGGGGGTGGGGGAGGGGCCGCCCCTGACGGGGTGGCCCCTTTCGTGTGTGCGGAAGCCGGACGCGTACGGGCGGCCGGCTGCCGCCACGCCGCAAGCGCCCCCCCCCACGCCCCCCAGCGGCCCCCGGTAGGCCCCCAGTAGGCCCTGTCGTGCCCGTACGCCGGCCGTGACAGACGGCTCGAACGCGACCCCTAACGGTTCCTCGGGTGCGAGGCGTTCAAACGACCGCGGTCGCGTGGTGTGCGTCACGGAGAGGAAAGGGGATACATGCTTGACGAAGCATCTATCTCGGCTAAAGTTGGTGACAGATCGAACGAGCGGAACCGGTGAAGATCAGCCGGTCAGGCGTATGCCGGGTTCCGCGGATCAGCTTCAGCTCCTTCAGCTCCTTCGGCGCCGCTCATGCGCCACACTCTCGCTCTTCCCCCTTCGGTGTGATTGCTCAGTCATGTTCTGAATCGGAGGAATTGTGCCGTCATCGAACTTTCTGGACGTGCTGACCACGCACGCCCGGCTCCGACCCGATCAGGTGGCCCTGATCCACGGCGAGCGGCGGGTGACCTACCGCCGGCTGACATCCCTCGCCGAAGAACTCTCCGACGCCCTGAAAGCGAGCGGGCTCGACCGCCGGCAGCCGCTGTGCGTACCGGCACGCAAGACACCCGCCACGATCGCCCTGCTCATCGGCGCTTTCAAGGCCGGTTACGCGGTCCTGGCGCCCTCGCCCGAACTGGGCGCCTCCGCCCGGGCGGCCCTCGCCGCGCAGGCCCGCTGTTCCGCCCTGCTCACCGTCGACGACGAAGGGGCGCTCGACATCGTCCCGGTCGCCGCCGACCCGCGGGCCGCCGAGGGCTTCGACGCCGCGGATCCCGTGACCGCGCCCCTGATGCTGACCACTTCGGGCTCCACCGGTACCCCGAAGATCGTGCCCATCCCGGCCGAGGGCTTCGCCCGCTTCGCCGGCTGGGCGGCCGACCGGTTCCGTCTCACCGAGCGGGACACCCTGCTCAGCTACGCCCCCCTGAACTTCGACCTGTCCCTGCTCGACGTGTGGACCGCGCTGCGCCTGGGTGCCCGCGCCGTCCTCGTCGAGGCGGAACTGAGCACCGACGCCCGGCATTTACAGGACCTGCTGGCCCGCCACGAGGTCACGTTCGTCCAAGGCGTGCCCATGCTGCACCGGCTGCTCACCCAGGAAGGAGCCGTCCACCCGCACGTCCGTACGGTGATCTTCACCGGGGACGCGATGCCGGAAGCGCTGCTGCGCCGGCTCGGCACGGCCTTCCCCTCCGCCGGCTTCCACAACGTCTTCGGCTGCACCGAGACCAACGACAGCTTCATCCACGACGCCGATCCCGCCCACGCCGGCGAACGGACCCCCATCGGCCGCCCGTTGCCCGGCACCCGGGCCCTGCTGCTCGACGCCGACGGCGGGATCGTCCATGGCCCCGGCAGCGGTGAACTCCTGGTGACGACACCGTTCCAGACGCGTGGATACCTGCAGCGCTCCCGCAACGAAGGCGTCTTCGTCCCCGCCCCCGACGGCGGGAGCGAGGTCTTCTACCGCACCGGCGACCTCGTCACCCGGGACCTGGACGGACTGTTCTGGCTGCAAGGCCGTACCGACTTCCAGGTCAAGGTCCGCGGCGTACGCACCAACGTCCAGGAAGTCGAGAACGTCCTGGCGGCCCACCCCGATGTGGCCGAGGCCGCCGTCGTGGCGATCCCCGACACCGAGGCCGGCTACCGGCTGCACGCGCAGGTGACCCGTCGGCCCGGTACGTCGCTGACCTCCCTGCGCCTGCGTTCGCACAGCGCGGCGCGGCTGCCCCGCCACGCCATTCCTTCCTCCGTGCACGTCGGCGACAGCCCGCTGCCGCGCACGACCACGGGGAAACCCGACCGCAACCTCATCAAGGCGACACGACAGAAGGGAAATCCCGCATGACCTCCCTGGCGGACGACATACGCGGCTACATCGTCACCGAGTTCCTCGACGGCGAGGACAGTGCCGACCTGACCACCGACTACGACCTCATCGACAGCGGCGTCGTCGACAGCCTGGGCGTGGTCCGCGTCGTGTCGCACCTGTCGCGGACCTACGTCATCCCGATCGACGACATCCCGCTGAACCCCGACAACTTCCGCAGCATCGCCGCCATGTCGGCCTTCGTCGAGAGCGCCACGAAGACCGCCGCCTGAGACACGGATCCTCCGAACACCCCGTCCACACAAGGAGATTGTCATGATCGTTCGCAGCACCAACGAGTTCGCCCCCATCCAGTGGGGCAACGGCACCAGCCACCGTCTGCTCACCGAGGCCGACGGCATGGGCTTCACCGTCTGCGAGACCGTCGTCCGCAAGGGCACGTCGAGCGCCCTGCAGTACCGCCGCCACCTTGAGGCCTGTTACTGCACCGGCGGTTCCGGCGAGGTCGTCACCGCCTCGGGCGAGCGCTACAAGATCACCGAGGGCACCATCTACGCCCTCAACGAGAACGACGCCCACTACCTCATCGCCTCCGACGACGAGGACCTGAGACTCGTCTCCGTCTTCAGCCCGGCCCTGCGCGGCGACGAGAAGCACACGCTGTCCGCCGACGGCTTCTCCCAGTACTGAGTGACGCGCACCAGGGCCCGCCCCGCTCCACGCGGCGCGGGCCCCGGCCCCGACCAGTGACGTACCGGAAGGCAGCAGACATGATCCCCGCACCGCGGACCGCCGGCACCGTACCGGACCCCTACGTAACCCTCACCGACGCCTGGACCGAGGAGCTCAACCAGGACGTCGAACAGTGGGACGCCCGCGAGGAGTTCCCCTGGGAGAAGTGGAAGATCGTCCAGCGCTCGGGCCTGCTCGGCGTCCCGTTCGAGGCGCGGTACGGCGGCCACGGCGGCACCCTGACCGACACGATGCGCGCCTTGCGGGGCTTCGGACACGCCTGCCGCGACGCCGGCCTCGGCTTCACCGCCTCCACGCAGATCGTCAGCGTCGGCGTGCCGCTTCAGGCGTTCGGCTCCGAGGAGCTGAAGTCCCGCTTCCTGCCCGCCATCATCAGCGGCGAGCTGATCACCGCGCACGCCATCACCGAGCCCGACAACGGCTCCGACGCCCTGAACATCTCCACCACCGCCACCCGCGACGGCGACGACTACGTCATCGACGGCGGCAAGATGTTCATCACCAACGCCCCCATCGCCGACCTCTTCCTGCTCTACGTCCGCACCGGCAAGCCCGGCCCGTTCGGCCTGAGCGTCTTCCTCGTCGAGCGCGACACCCCCGGTCTGACCGTCGGCGAACCGCTGTCCAAGATGGGGCTGCGTACCTCGCCCCTCAGCGCGGTCACCTTCGACAAACTGCGCGTGCCCGCCTCCCGCCGCATCGGCCAGGAGGGCGCCGGCTTCCTGATCCTCGACCACGTGATGAAGCGGGAGATCCTCTTCTCCTTCTCCCTGACGCTCGGCGAGATGGAGCACCGCCTCGCACGCGTCCTCGCCCACGCCAAGTCCCGCCGCCAGTTCGGCGCACCCATCGGCGCGTTCCAGGGCGTCTCGCACAAGATCGCGGACATGAAGATCGCCGTGGAGACCGCCCGCAAGTGGCTGACGGACACCGGGGCCAAGGTGGAGGCCGGCCAGGACGCCGCGATCGACATCGCCGCGACCAAGACCGTGGTCAGCGAGGCCAACAAGCGGACGGCCCTCGACGCCGTCCAGATCTTCGGCGGCCAGGGCTATCTCACGGCCACCGGTCTGGAACGCGACATCCGCAACGCCGTCGCCGGAACCATCTACTCCGGCACCAGCGAGATCCAGCGCAACCGCATCGCCTCTCTCCTGGGCCTGTGAGCCGCACACCGACGAAGGAGTTCCCTTGAACGCACTCAGCCCCGAGGAACTGCGGCGGCTCACCGCGCCCACCGACTTCCTCGACTACGACACCGACGCCGTCCAGCGCTTCGTCGACGACGCCGTCACCGACCGCGCCGCCGACAAGCGGCAGCTGGCCGTCGAGCTCTACCACGCCGTCCGCGACGACGTGTTCTACGAGGTCTACGGAGCCGACCTGTCCCCGCAGGGACTCAAGGCCAGCCACACCGCCGACACCCTCAAGGGTTTCTGCCTGCACAAGTCCGCCCTGTACGCGGCGGCCTGCCGCGCCGTGGGCATCCCCGCCCGCGTCCACTACGGCGACGTGCGCAACCACCTCGCCTCCGACCGGCTGCGGGCCCACATCGGCGGTGACGTCTTCTTCCACGGCCTCAACTCCGTTCACCTGAACGGCGCCTGGGTCAAGGCCACGCCGGTCTTCAACAAGATCCTGTGCCGGCTGTACGGGATGAAGCCGCTCGACTTCGACGGCACCGCCGACAGCCTCCACCACCCCTTCGACGACGACGGCCGGCAGAACATGGAGTTCCTCACCGACCACGGCGGCTTCGACGACGTCCCCTACGACTTCGTCATGGCGAACATGCGCCGCAAGCACCCCGGTTTTCTCGACACCGCGGGCACCGGCACCGTCCGCGGCGGCTCCCTGGCCGCCGAAGCCGCCCGCTGACCGCGGCGGCGACCGTCCCCTCCGAACGGCCGCCGTCCGACCCCGGCGGCGGCCGTCCCCTCCGAACAGGCAAAGGAGACAGCAGATGAGCGGCATCCGACCCCAAAAGGACGGCTGGGAGGCACGGGCCCGCATCGGCGTGGTCGTTCCGCACGCGGACGTCGGCCCCGAGTCGGAGTTCCAGGCCATCGCCCCCGACGACGTGTTCGTGCACGGTTCGCGCGTCCACTTCGGCGCGATGCGCCCGGGCGGCGAGATGGACCCGAAGATCCCCCATGACCCGGTCCGCGCCTTCGTGGAAGCCCCGCACATCGACCAGGCGGTCGAGCTGCTCGCCGCCTCCCCGCTCGACGTGATCGCCCTCGGCTTCACCAGCTCCGCCTACGTCCTGGGAGCCGACGGCGAGAAGGAGCTGTTCGACCGGCTCGCCGCGTACACCCGCGGCCTTCCGCTCACCGGCACCACCGTCGCGGCCGTCGCCGGCTTCACCGCCCTCGGGGCCCGCCGTATCGCCCTCGTCAACCCCCCGTGGTTCGACGACGAACTCTCCGCGCTCGGCGCCGACTACTTCACCAAGCAGGGATTCGAGGTCGTCCACCACGGCCCCTGCGGACTGCCCAGCAACCAGAAGCTGATCACTCCCGAGGCGCTGGCGGAGTGGATCCGTTCCACCGTCGCCGAGCACCGTCCCGACGCCGTCCTGGTCGCCGGCAACGGCATCCGCGCCGTCGGTGTCATCGATGCCCTGGAACAGGAGACCGGCATGGCGGTCCTGACCGCCAACCAGGTGCTGTTCTGGCACGCTCTGCACCTGGCCGGCGCGGCCGAGGCCGCGCGCTCCGTCACCGGATACGGCCGCCTGTTCGCCGCCGAGCCCTCCGGCGGCGCGGCATGAGCCTGCTGCCGGCCGACGGCCATGTCGCCCTGTTCGTCACCGACGAGGGAGACGCCCACCGCATCCCGCTCGTGTGCTGGCGCGACGACGGCACCACGGTGCACGGCATGCTCCTGTACCGGGGAGCGCTCCACCGGGCCGAGCACGTCCGTGGCTTCCGCCGCTACGCCCACCCCTTGACGGAGGACACCCCCGTGGGCGCCGCGGAGCGCCGGATGGCGCGTGTGTGACCCCGGTGGGGCGACACCCGGGCCGTGACGTCCGGGCCGGTGGCGTCCGGCCGGTGCCCCGGGGCCGGACGTCACCGGCCCCGGGGCACCATCGAATAATCGTTTTACCTGGTCATGGCCCCGCTATTACCCTGCGGCGCATGGACCTGCGCATCACGACTCTCGCCGAACGCCCCGCACTCCAGGGCAAGCTGTGGGGCATGAAGGATCTCTGGCCGGAGTTCATGATGAACGACCCGGTCGGCTGGGCGTACATCGGCCGGATCGTTTCCGAGTTCCCCGAGTACGTCCTCGTCGCCACCGACGGGGCGGACGGCCCGGTCGTCGCCCGCGGCTTCAGCGTCCCGTTCCGGCTCGCGGCCGAGGGGCGCGGCGAACTGCCGGACACCGGATGGGACCAGGTGCTCCTCTGGGCCTTCTCGGACCAGCGGCTCAAGCGCGAGCCGGACACCGTCAGCGCGATCGAGATCACCGTGGACACGAGCGCGCTCGGCCACGGCATCTCGCACCGCATGCTGGCGGCGATGCGCGCCAACGCCCAGCGTCTCGGCTTCGGCGACCTGATCGCTCCGGTGCGCCCCAACGGCAAGCACCTGGAGGCGCGTTCCTCCATCCACGAGTACGCGTTCCGCACCCGCGAGTCGGACGGTCTGCCGCACGACCCGTGGCTGCGCGTCCACGTCCGCGCGGGCGGCACGGTGGAGAAGGTGGCACCGGCCTCCATGACCATCGGCGGTTCGCTGGCGCAGTGGCGCGAGTGGACGGGCCTGGCGTTCGACACCGACGGCCCGGTCGAGGTCCCCGGCGCCCTGATTCCGGTGCACTGCGACACCACGGGCGGCTTCGCCGTCTACGTCGAGCCGAACATCTGGGTCCGCCACCGCCTCTGAGCCGGCCCGGGAAGCACGAAACACGCGACACGCGACACGCGAAACGCGACACGCGAGACGCGAAGGGCGTGAAAGCCGTACCCCTGTCACGGCTTTCACGCCCTTCGCGTGTCCCCACCCGGACTCCCCCGGACCCCGAGCCCCCCGAGCCCCGAGCCCTCCCCCCCGGGCCGGGCCGGTCAGCCGAGGGCGGCCTCGTCGACCATGTCCTTCTTCGCCGGCGCCTCGGCCTTCACCGGCTTGTCGTAGTCGGAGAAGGTGAGGCTGCCGGGCTCCTTGCCGCCGGTGACGGTGATCTTGAGGAGGTACGGCTTCCCTTCGGTCGCCACGTACGCGGTGCTCTTCTCCGAGCCGTCGCGCTGCGTCAGCATCAGCGCCTTCCGACCGTCGAGCGTGGTCTCCCCGCCCTTCACCGTGCCGGCGGTGGAGGTCTCGAAGTCGGCGAGGACCTGCCGCAGTTCGCAGACCTCCACCATGTCCTTCAGGTCGGGGTCCTTCGGGTCGACCTTCATCCAGCGGCCCTTGAGCTCCTTCATCACGGCCGCCTGGACGTCCGCCGACTCGCCCTTGACCTGCTCCTTGATCAGCCGCTCGTCGAAGCGGACGTAGGAGGTCTTGTCGGCGGTACGGATCAGGTCGGCCGCCCCCGCGCCGCCGTCCTGGACCGTGCCGGCGCAGCGGCCCTCGTGGTCGGTGGAGATCTTCGCCTTGACGCGGCCGTCCGACAGGTGCATCGAGACGTCCATGGTGAGGGAGCCGGCGTCGCGCGTCGCCGCGAACGCCTTGTCGGCTATCGCGGTCCCCGTCATGTCCCCGAACGGGCCGGTGGCCTTGGGGGTCTCCTTGGCCGCCGCGCCGGAGCCGGAACCGGAGCCGGAGCCGGGGCCGCAGGCGGTCGCGCCGAGCGCGAGAGCGGCGGTGCACAGGGCGCCGGCGGCGAGCGCGAGGCGACGGGAGCGGGGGCGGGGGGTCAGGGGCATGGTGGTTCTCCGGGTGGGGGGCGGTGCGGGTGATGCGGGTACGGGGGAGGGGCCGGGCGGGAAGCCGAGGCGGCGTCAGCCGAGCTTCAGCTCCCACTGGGCGCCGTCGTAGTCGATGCCCGGGCTGGCCTCGACCGTGAGGTCCTTGGCGTCGGCCGGGGTGTCGAAGGCGTAGATCGCCGTGGCCTTCTTGCCGGGCAGGATGGAGCCGGTGATGCCGCCGCCGATCTTGTCGTCGGCGATCTCATCGGCCTCGGCACCGTCGGCGCCGGCCCGGGCGGACAGGGTCACGAGCGTCGCGTCGAAGTTCTTCTTGCCGCCGTTCTCGACCGTGATGGTGACCTGGTACGCCTTGTCGCCCTTGGTGTGGCCGACAGCGTACTCGCCGGGCGTGAACGGCTTGGCGGCGGAGACCGTGACCTTCAGGCCGTCGTCGTAGACGGAGGTGTCGCCGCCCGCGAGCGGCTTGCTCTTGCCGCCCTTCCCGGCGCTGTTGCCCGGGGTCTTGGGCGCGGCGTCCTTGACCGCCTTGTCGATCTCGTCGACCGCGTCGCTGACCGCCGTGTAGGTGATGACCGCGCCGACCACCGAGAGGATCAGGGCCGCCAGGCCGAGCAGCGCGCCGAACAGGGCGACGCCCTTGTTGTTCGCCTCGCCGCGCTTGACCCGGCCCCGGCCGACCAGGCCGAGGATCAGCGCGATCAGGCCGAGGATGCCGGCCAGCCAGAAGAACAGCGGGATCAGACCGGAGACCGTGCCGATGATGCCGAGGATCAGGGCCGCGGTGCCGAGCCCGTTCCGCATGGCCGCCACCGGTGCCGGGGCCTGCGGGAGATGCGTGTCGTACGACATGAGTGTGTCCTCCCGGACAGTGAAGATGTCTGGCGCGATGGATCAATCACAGCAGAGCCTGTGAACCGAGTCAACACGGTTCACGGAAAACGGGTCGGATCACGCTGTGAAGTGGTGTCGCGCGTGTTCATCAGTAAGATCGAGGTCACACACAGGCCGCACAGGGGTCACGCAGGGGCCGGACGGCACGGATCGGACGTCACGGGCCGGATAAGGGGAGTGGCACATGCCGGAACACCCGAAGAGCACGGCGAGCACGGAGCACGCGGCGAACGCGGCGGCCGAGGTGACCGCCGCGGGCATCGCCCGCCTCGCGGGCGTCGGCCGGGCGGCCGTCAGCAACTGGCGGCGCCGCCACCCCGACTTCCCGAAACCCGTCGGCGGTACGGAGACCAGCCCGTCCTTCGCGCTCGGCGAGGTCGAGGCGTGGCTGCGCGACCAGGGCAAGCTGGCCGAGGTCCCGCCGCGCGAACGCGTCTGGCAGCAGATCGCCGGCCACCCCGCCGGTCCCGTCACCGCCCTGATCCACGCGGGCTGCGTCCTGCTCCTCCTCCGGGACCGGCCCGCCGCCCGCCCCACCCTCGCCGCGACCCCCGACGAGCGGCTCGCGGAGGTCCTGCCGGGCCCCCTGGAGGAGACGCTGACCGCGCGCCTGGGCACCCCCCGCGCCGTCCGCACCCCCACCGCCGCCGAACTGGCCCCCTCCGTCCCGCTCCTGCGCGGCGTCACCGAACTCGCCGCGTCGAGCGGAGTCGCGGGCGTCGTCTTCGAGTTCCTGCTCGGCCGCCAGCTCGACGCCAACCCACGTCAGTTCACGCTCACTCCGCCCGGCCCCGCCGCCCTGATGACGGCCCTGGCCGGCCCGGCCGCCACCGTCCTCGACCCCGCCTGCGGCACCGGCGCCCTGCTCCGCGCCGCCGCCCAAGCCGCCCAAGCCGCCCAAGCCGCCCAGGCCGGCCGGCCCGCTCGAACCGCGGACTCCGAGACCGACGCCCCGCGAACGGCTCTCACCCTCCACGGCCAGGACGCCGACCCCGACCTCGCCGCCCTCACCGCCCTGCGCCTCGCCCTCACCGAGCCCACCCCGTCCGCCGGAACTCCTTCAGCCGGGACCACGTCGGTCGACACCCCCGACGTCCGCGTCCTCCCCGACGTCCGTGTCCTTCCCGGCGACACCCTCCGCGCCGACGCGTTCCCGGCCCTCGCCGCCGACGCCGTCGTCTGCCACCCGCCCTTCAACGAGCGCAACTGGGGCCACGACGAACTGGCCTACGACCCGCGCTGGGAGTACGGCTTCCCGGCCCGTACGGAGTCCGAACTGGCCTGGGTCCAGCACGCCCTGGCCCGCCTGCGCCCCGGCGGCACCGCCGTTCTCCTGATGCCGCCCGCCGCCGCCTCCCGCCGCTCCGGCCGCCGTATCCGCGCCGACCTGCTGCGCCGGGGCGCGCTGCGCGCCGTCGTCGCCCTGCCGCCCGGCGCCGCGCCCCCGTACGGCATCCCGCTGCACCTCTGGGTGCTGCGCAAGCCGGTGCCCGGCGCCCGTCCGCCCGCCGAACTCCTCCTCGTCGACACGACGACCGCCGCCACCGGCGCCACAGCCCAGGCCGCCCCCGCCGCCCCGGCGGCGAGCGCCACCGGGACGGGCTCCGGCTCCGGCACCGGCCGCGACCGGCTCGACTGGCCCGCCGTCGAGACCGCCGCCCTCGCCGCCTGGCGGGCCTTCGACCAGGACGGCACGCTCGCCGAGACCCCGGGCGAGAGCCGTTCCCTCCCCGTCGTCGACCTCCTCGACCAGGACGTCGACCTGACCCCCGCCCGCCATCTCCCGCCGCCCGCCGCCGCCGAGGACGCGGCCCAGCTCGACCAGGTCCGCACCCGTCTGACGGAGACCCTGCGCCGGACCCGCGAGCTGACCCCGCCGCCCGCCGCCGACACGGCCCTCGCCCCCGGCACCGCCGCGCCCCGCCCCGTCACGACGGTCGGCGAACTGGCCCGCGCGGGCGCCCTCGTGCTCCGCGCCGGCGGCACGGGCACGGTCCCGGCCGGGTCGCCGCCCGTCGCCGTCCTCACCGACACCGACGTCCTCGCCGCCCTGCCGCCCTCCGGCACCCTCCCCGAGGCCCCGCCCGGCGAGGCCGCCGAGGAACCGGCGCTGCTCGCCGCCGGCGACGTCGTCGTCCCCGTCCTCGGCGGCGGTGCGGTCGCCCGGGTCGTCGACGCGGCCTCCGCCGGCGCCGCCCTCGGCCGCAACGCCCATCTCCTGCGCCCCGACCCGGCGGCCCTCGACCCCTGGTTCCTCGCCGGTTTCCTGCGGGCGACCGCCAACAGCCGCCAGGCCAGCTCGTACGCCTCCACCGCCACCCGTCTCGATGTCCGCCGCCTCCAGCTGCCCCGCCTTCCGCTCGCTCAGCAGCGGCAGTACGGCGCGCGGTTCAAGGCGCTGGCGGAGTTCGAGGAGGCGCTGCGGCTGGCCGGACGGCTCGGCGAACAGCTCGTGCAGGGCCTGTACGACGGCCTCGCGGACGGCACCGTGGCGCCCTGATGTTCCTCCGGCCGGCTCCGGTCCGTACAACCCTTGAGCCCGTCCCCGAGTCCGTGTATACGCTCGTACCAAAGGGTGATCGCACCAGATGGTGTTCGAACGGGGAGCAGGAGCAGGAATGTACGGCCAGGGCTATCCGCCGCCCGAGCCGCCGCAGCAGCACAGCGGTGTGCCGGCGTCCGTCATCGTGCTGCGGGTGCTCTTCGCCCTGCTGCCCCTGCTCAGCCTCGGCCTGCTGACCTGGGGGACGGCGCTGCGCATCGCGCTGATGACGCGCCGCGCCCTCGACTGGGTCCTGTTCGTGATGTCGGTCGTGGTCTTCGTCGTCGCCATGGTGCTGATGCCGGACGAGGACGACACCTCGCTCCTGGGCGATCTGGTCGTGGGCGGGGTGCTGCTCTGCGCGGTGGCGTTCACGGCGTACTTCCTGGTGGTGGACCTGCGCCGGCCGGCCCGCCGCCGCGCCTCGGCCGCCGGTGCCGCCAGTGCCGCCAGTGCCGCCACGCTCCCGCCCGGGTACCCGCCGCCGTTCAACCCGTACGCGCAGACGGTCCCGCAGCACCCGTACCCGCCGCAGCCCGGATACGGCTACCCGCAGCCCCAGCCCCAGCCCCAGCCCCAGCCGCTGCGAGCCGCGCCGCCGGCCACGAGCCCCGCCCCCACTCCCCGCATCGACCAGGTCCGCGCCGAACTCGACGAGCTGAGCGACCTCCTGCGCAAGGACGAGGGCGGCGGCCGGTGAACGGTCGCGTCATCGCCGGGCGGTACGAGCTGGCGACCCTGATCGGCCAGGGCGGCATGGGCCAGGTCTGGACGGCGTACGACGGCCGGCTGGACCGGCGCGTCGCCGTCAAGCTGCTCCAGCCCGCCGCCCTCAGCGGCCCCGCGACCGCCGCAGACGAGCTGCGCCGCCGCTTCGTCCGGGAGTGCCGGGTCACCGCCCGGGTCGACCACCCGGGCCTCGTCACCGTCCACGACGCGGGCAGCGACGGCGACGACCTGTACCTCGTCATGCAGTACGTGCAGGGCGCGGACCTCGCCGACCACCTGGCCGAGAACGAGCCGTACCCCTGGCCCTGGGCCGTGTCCGTCGCCGCCCAGCTGTGCGCGGTGCTCGCCGCCGTGCACGCGGTCCCGATCGTGCACCGCGACCTCAAGCCCGGCAATGTGATGATCCGCCCGGACGGTACGGTCACGGTCCTCGACCTCGGCGTCGCGTCCGTCCTCGACTCCGAGACGACCCGCCTCACCCACACCGGCTCGCCCATCGGCACCCCCGCCTACATGGCGCCCGAGCAGGCCATGGGCGGCGCCGTCGGCCCGTACACCGACCTCTACGCGCTCGGCGTCCTGCTGCACGAACTCCTCAGCGGCACCGTCCCCTTCGCCGGATCCACGGCGCTCGGGGTGCTGCACCGGCATCTGTACGAGGCGCCCGATCCGGTCCGCCGGATCCGCCCCGAGGTCCCGGAGGTGCTGGAGGCGCTGGTGCTGCGGCTGCTCGCGAAGGACCCGCAGGACCGGCCGTCGGGGGCGCAGGAGGTGTACGAGCGGCTGTTGCCGCTGCTGCCCGGGCACGGTGCGCCGGGGCCGTCCGCGCCGCTCGACCCGACGCGCCCGTTCCGCCGCCCGCACGCCCCGTGGCCGGAACGGTCGACGACACCGCCCCCGCCCGCCGTACCCCCGCAGGCCCCCGCACCACTCGCACCGACCCCGGCCCCGACCCGGGACCCAAGGCTCCCCGCACCCGCGAAGCCGGATGTGGCGGCGGCCGTGGACGAGGCGAAGCGGCTGCTCGGCGAGGGGGCGATCACGCGGGCCGTGGACATCCTCGGCGGCATCCTCCCGGCCGCCGCGGCCGAGCACGGCGAGCACTCGCCGGTGGTCGGCATCCTGCGCAAGCAGTACGCGAGCACGCTGATGGACGACGGCCAGTACCGCCGTGCCCTGCCCGAACTGCGCCGCCTCGCGGCCGACCGCGAGGCGGTGGCGGGCCCGGCCGATCCGCAGGCCCTGCGGTTCCGGTACGACGCGGCCCTGTGCCTGGAGCAGCTGGGCGAGGCGGGCGCCGCGCTCGCGGAGTACCGGGCGCTGCTGCCGTATCACGAGCCGGGCGAACGGGCCTATGACATCCGGTACCGGATCGGCCTGTTGCTGCTCGCGACGGGCGACCACGCCGCGGCGGCCGCCGATCTGGGCGCGCTGCTGTACGAGGTCGAGCGCGCCCACGGCCCGTACCACCCGCTGGCGGCCGAGCTGCGTCGCGCGCTCGACCGCAGGCGTCAGATGGGCGGCCCGTACCGCTGAGCCGCCCTCTTCTCCTTCTTCGCCGCTACCGCTGGGCGGACGCGCCCATGGTGAAGCGCACCATGGCGGGCGCCGCCATCCCCTGCGTGGTCATCCCCCGCGCGGTCATGCCGGGCACACCGGCCTGGCCCACCGGGGCGCCGTGGGTGCTGGAGTTGGAGCTGGAGGTGACGGGCAGCGGGTCGTGCCGGACCCGGTCCGCCGGTACGCCCGCCTCGGCGAGCCGCCAGGAGGCGGAGGCGACCAGTCCGGCCGGGCCGCTGACGAAGGTGGTGTGCCGGGTCCAGTCCGTACCCCCGGCGCCCGCGCCGGCCTTGAGGACGGCGTCCATGAGGGTGTCGCCCTGCCGGCCGTCGTCGAGCACGCGCGTGACGCGCAGCCACGGGCTGCGCTCCTCCATACGGGACAGGGCGGCCTCGTCGTAGGTGTCCGCCTCCGTCCGCTTGCCCAGGAAGAGATGGGCGGACAGGCCGGCCGGGCGCCGGTGGGAGAACTCCTGGAGCAGGGCCTTGGCGGTGGCCCAGCCGGTGCCGCCCGCGACGATCAGGACGTCCCGGTCCAGCTGCTCGTCGAGGGTGGCGCGGCCCTGGGCGGGGCCGAGGCGCAGTTCGTCGCCCACGCGCGTGTGGGTGACGAGCGCGTCGCTGACACCGCCGGCGCCGGTGCGCCGGACGTGGAACTCCAGCTCCTCGCCGGGCACGCACGCGGGGGTGTACGGCCGCCAGGTGTGCGGCATCAGGGGCGACTCCACGCGCGCGTACTGGCCGGCGCGGAAGGGGTACGGCTCGCCCGGTCGCACCCGCACGACGGCGACGTCGGGGCCGCGCCGCTCGTGTTCGGTGACCGTTGCGTTCCACGACACCGGCTCGCCGATCGCGCGTTCGGCGCCGTTCACCATGGCGGCGGAACATGTCCGTACCATCCGAACCCACGCCTCCTCGGCCTCCACCGTCCACGCCCGCCCCGCGCAGCCGCGCAGGGCCGCGACCAGCGCGGCCTCGAAGACCTCGTAGTGCACGGGCAGTACGCCGAGCCGGCGGTGGTCGCGGCCGAGCCGGGCGAAGAAGCCCGTCAGCTCGTCCGGCCGGGAGAGGTTGTCGATCATGTACCAGAAGGCCTGCTCCAGGTGGGCCTGCTGGAACTCCATGGAGTCGGGGAAGAGCTGCCGCAGATACGGGTGATGGCTGAACATCGCCTCGTAGAGGCGGTCGATGAGGGTGTTGAACGGGGTGACGGCGGCCAGGCTGCGGGTGATGGCTTCCTGGTCGGCGAGGCCGTCGTACGGCTGGAAGGTCTGAGTGGGGGGATGGCCACCGTCGCCTCCGGCTGAACGGGAGGGCCGCAGGAGGTTGTCCCGCAGCCGCATCGCCTCCCGTCGGGCGAGAAGGGCGTGGTAGTCGTCGTGGTGACCGGTCATGTCAAGATCGAATCGCGGGAGAGTTATCCACAGGGAGGGCCGTTCGGCCCTATGCGGTGGGGCCGTCCGACCTCTGACCGACACACCGGGTCTGAGGGTGTGATGTGCGCCGCAAAATCACGAGTCGATATCCGATGGGATACGGGTTCGATCTAGATCCTTTTTGGTCGTTTTGCGGTCTGTAGCGTGCGCATAAGATCATGTCCACGCCGTTCAAGGGTGATTCCGCGATGACCACGCCTCCGCAGTCCAACCCGTTCGCCGACCCGCAGGGTGCCCCGGCGCCGGGCATGGCCCCCGAGCCGGCCCCGCAGAAGAAGGGCGGAGCGATGCTGAAGAAGGTCGGCGGCGTCGTCGTCCTCGCGGTCGTCGCCATCGCGGTCAAGCTCGGTCTTCCGTACGTCACCGGTTCGGCCCCGGTCCACGCCGAGGCAGGCGAGTGCGTCGAGGTGACCGGCCCGGACAACGACCCCAAGGTCGACACCAAGGACTGCTCCTCGGGTGGCTCCGACCTCTTCAAGGTCGTCAAGGTCTACGACGACACCTTCGACGTGAACAAGTGCGGCGAGGAGCTGTCGGCGCTCGCGCAGCAGCTGAACTCGGACAAGTTCGTCCTGTGCCTGGAGCCGGCCACGAAGAACTGACCCGTCGGCGGCCCGTACGGGTCGCACGGGTCGCACGGGTCGCGCGGCTCCACGCGTCACGGAAGGGGCCGGTCTTCGGACCGGCCCCTTCCGCATGCCCGGACGCGGACGCGGGCGGCCGGGCGGCTGGACGACCAGACAGCCCGGGTCGCATACAGGACCGAATCTGACCCCTATCGCTCCTAGCCTGCGACGCGCACACCGTCAGCACCGGCACCAGTCCCGGCACGGCTCAGGAGATACCCATGGACTTCGTCTCGATCCGCATCATCACCGGCGACGTGGCGCGCCTCGTCGCGTTCTACGAGCGGGCCACGGGGGTGCGGGCGGCGTGGGCCACCGAGGACTTCGCCGAACTCCGGACCGCGACCGCCGCCCTCGCCATCGCGGGCACCCGCACCGTCCCGCTGTTCGCCCCGGGGTCCGCGCGCCCGGCGGAGAACCACAGCGTGATCACCGAGTTCCTCGTCGACGACGTGGACCGCGTCCACCGGGACCTGGCCGGCTTCGTCACGGACGTCGTCGCGGAGCCCGCCACGATGCCCTGGGGCAACCGGTCCCTGCTCGTCCGCGACCCGGACGGCCACCTCGTCAACTTCTTCACTCCGGTCACCCCGGCGGCCAAGGAGAAGTCCGCCCGCTGACGGCGGGGCCCGGCAGCAGGTGGGGCCGGAACGTGGGGAAGCGCGGTGCGGTCGGCCGCGTTCAGGCCGCCCACGAGATCTAAGGAGAAAGTAGGTGAGGTGGGGTGGGGTGAGGTGGGGGAAACCCACCCCACCCCACCTCACCCCACCCCTCTTTCCTTCCTGCGGCAACAGTTGCGCGGGTATCACCCAGATGAGGGAACTGTGCCAACTAGGCTGGATTTGAGGGTCGTTGCGTGGCATATGCTCGCAACCACTCAAGCGAAACAAATCGGCCCCCGGCCGGGACTCGCAATCCCGATCGAGGGCCTGACCACGAGGAAGAAGACGCTTCCTGATGGGTACCCAGCACCTTAGCGCGGGTCGCCGCGCCCTGCCGTCGACTCCCCGGACTGCGACCCGATCCGGTGTCAGCCACGAGAAGATGAAGTTCACGAACCGCTACACCGTCATCGGTCATCACCTGGCCCAGCACGAGCGGTTGTCGCTCGTCGCCATCGGTCTCGCCGCCCACATCCAGTCGCTGCCCGAAGGCGCCTGTGTGTCCATCCGCACGCTCGCCGGACGCTTCCCCGAGGGGGAGATCCGCATCGCCGCCGCACTGCGTGAGCTGGAGGAACACGGCTACCTGGAGCGCTACCGGGAACGCCTCCCCAACGGCCAGGTCGTCACCCGCACCATCTCCCGCAACAACCCCGAGGCCTACCGCGACCAGGGCGCGGAGCCCGACGGCGAACCGGCCGCCGAGCCGGACCCCGTCCCGGCTCCGGAACCCGAACTCACCCCGGCCGTCCAGCACTTCCTGGACATCGCCATGGGGCAGGCCGCCGCCACGCCGCCGCCCTCGCGGGAGCCGATGGCCGAGCCCGAGGCTGCGGCGGAGCCGGAGCCGGAGCCGGAGCCCGACCCGGAGCCGCCGTCGGGTGGCGGCGGGGGCGGGGGCGGTGCGCCCGTACGTGAGGCCGCGCCGCGCTCCCGGAAGACGGTGCCCGCGCAGGCCACCGCCCGTACGCGAAGGTCGGGCGGCGCGAAGCCGAAGCGCCAGTCCCCGTCCGCCCCGCCGCCCGCCGGACCGGCGGCCGAACTGCTCATGGGCCTACGCGAGTACGACCCGCGCCTGCTGCTCTCGGTGGCCGACGTGCACCGGCTCGTCCCGGCCGTGAACGAGTGGTTCGAGCGGGGCGCCCGGCCCGACGCCGTACGCCACACGCTCACCACGCTGCTGCCGGACCACCTGGCCTACCCGGCCGGCCTGCTGGCCTACCGCCTGTCCACCCTGCTGCCACCGCCGGTCCCGGTCCAGGCGACGGGAGCGGGGGCGGGGCCGATCCCGATGCAGAACTGCGACAGCTGCGACCACGCCTTCCGCGCCCCCGAACCAGGAAAATGCGGCGGCTGCCGCTCCGAGGAGGAGCGCCAAGCCGCCGCGTGAACCGCCCGGACGGGATCGAGCAGGGCTCCTGTTCCCTTACTTGATCCCGTCCACGAACGCGGCCCAGGCCGCCGCCGGAAACACCAGCGCGGGCCCGTCGGGCACCTTGCTGTCACGGACGGGCACGAGGGGGAGGCCATCGGCGACCTCAAGGCAGTTGCCGCCGTCCTGGTTGCTGTACGAACTCTTGCGCCAGGAGGCGTGGGCGAGAAGGTCGTCGGATACCTCGACGCAGTTGCCGCCGTCCGAGTTGCTGTACGAACTCTTCCGCCAGGTGATGTTCCTCAGGTCGACGGATCGCACGGCATCTCCTTCAGGATCTTCGTGATGAACTCCCGTGTCTGGTCCGGGGAAAGGGCCAGATCGCGCGTCTGATCGTAGCTGAGTTGAAGGCGCTGAACGGCTGCGGAATCCTGCACCAGATCGCCTGTGTGGGCGGTCTCCACGTAGGTGACGGAACGCCCGTCTGCCAGCCTCAGGAAGATCACGTCGGTGTTCATCAGCGCGTGCAGTCCAGCGGCGTGCGGAACGACTTGGAGCGTGATGTTCTTGCGCTCACTCATGGTCAGCAGATGTTCCAACTGCTCGCGCCACTGCTCCTGGTCTGCCAGGGGTGTACGCAGGACCGTCTCCGACAAGATCGCCCGGAAGGGCGGTGCGCTGGGGCCGTCCAGCAGTTCACGCCGCCCTATGCGCGCCTGAACCTGGCTGTCCAGTTCGTCGCCTTCGAGGCCGCCAACCTCCAGCTGAGCGCGAGCGTAGCTCGGTGTCTGAAGCAGGCCCGGCATACTGCCGACTGCGTAGTACCAGAGACTCACCGCCTCCGCTTCCAGGCTCATGTATCGCCGGTAACGCTCCTTGAACTGCGTCGGATCCCCCAGCGCCAGTTCCCAAAGCGCCAGGATCAGTCCTGGCACGCCGTAGAACGTCTCCAGTGCCTGAATGACTTCAGGGCCGCCGAGCGTCTCGCCCTTCTCCATCTTGGAGAACAGCGACCCGTCCCAGCCCAGCGCGTCACCCAAGGCCCGGAAGGTCAGCTTGTGCTCGACCCGTAGATGCCGCAGCTCCTCGGCGAACCGCTTGCGCGGTTCCTGGCTGCGGCCCGTGATCACCCTTCTTGGTGGCATCACGCACTCCCTCTTGGAAGGTGTGGAAGTACCGGAGCGACGCCGTGAGCGGCGACCCTGATTCCGGCGGTGCGTACCTGCCCAGGGTCCATTCTCGACATGCCCCGCTACAGAGGGTATTCAACGAGAGGACCGGTTGTCATGGAATGCGGCACTTTTGTGTACGACGAAGTGGCCGGTGTGGTAGGGGAGTTCCGTGGCAGTGACGGACCGTACGCGATGCTGCGGCCCGTCGGTGGCGGGCGCGAGTGGCAGGCGGACCCCGCGCGCGTCCGGCCGGCCACGCAGGCGGAACGGCTGAGCGCGGGCGTGCGGGCGGTCAACGAGCGGGCGCGGGCCGCCGTGAGCGCGCACCTGGACCGGGAGCTGCCACCCCTGCCCGTACCCGTGAAGGGATGCGGGGTGTGCGACGACCTGGCCGAGCTGCGGCGGAAGGCGCTGCTGCGGTACGACGGGAGCGCGGAGAGCGACACGATCGTGCTCCTGCGCCGTCATCTGGCGCAGGAGCACGATGGAGGGTGACGGGCACCCGGGGCGGGCCGTCAGGCGTGGGTGCCGTACTGGCCGACCTTGTACTCGCCCGCCGGGATCCGAAGCAGGACGTTGAGGCGGTTGTAGGCGTTGATCAGGGCGATCAGCGTGGTGAGGGCGAGGAGCTGGTCCTCGTCGTAGTGCTTGGCGGCCTCGTTCCAGACGTCGTCCGGGACGCCGTAGCCGTCGGCGAGACGGGTGCCGTACTCGGTGAGGGCGAGGGCCGCGCGCTCGGCGTCGGTGAAGACGGTGGCCTCGCGCCAGGCGCCGACCAGGGCGAGCCGTACGGCGGTCTCGCCGGCCGCCGCGGCCTCCTTGGTGTGCATGTCGAGGCAGCCGCCGCAGCCGTTGATCTGGCTGGCGCGGATCTTCACGAGCTCCTGGAGCGGCATCGGGAGGGTGGTGTCGGCCAGGGCCGTCCCGGCGCCGCCGAGCTGCTTGAAGATCTTGTTGGCGAAGGGGTGACCGAAGGGGTTGATGCGGGGTTCCATGGCGAATCTCCTCTGCCGTTGTCAGCTTCACCCCTACGACGTCACGCGTCGGGAGGTTGTGACAGCCCGGCGAGTGACCCGCGTCACCGCTCATCTCACAAGGGCCGTCTGCCCGGCTCGCGTTGGCCGAAGATTCAGCCGATCCGGTGAAGTATCGGGAGAGTGTGGGGCATGAGGGATCCGGGAGCCCTACCGTTCCTTGTGACCCGCCCCCGCGGTCCGCACAGACGCCGGGCCCCTGTCGCCTCCCCGTTGGCGGCGGGGGCCCGGTTCTCTTGCCGCCCGGGTCTCACGCGTCGAGCGCGAACACCGCCCGCGTCGAAGCCCTCATGAGGCAGGCGTTGGAGAAAGTCTTCTTGTACGTGATGCGGTGCCCGTCCCAGACGCCGCTCGCGGAGGCCGTCACAGGGTCGTACACGGCTCCGCAACTGACACTGGTGTCCGCCGGAATCGCGGAGATCTGACCCTGGACGGCCGCGAGCTGCTTGCACGCCTCCGCCGCGTGGGGGTGGCCCTGGGGCGGGGAGCACGTGAGCCGCGCGGTCGTGGAGCCGCCGGTGGCGTCGGTGACGGTGGCCTGGACCCAGTTGCCGCTCGCGTGGGCGGGGGCGGCCGGAACGGTGAGAAGCAGGGCGGCCGCGGGGAGCAGGAGTCGGGACAGAGCTGTCCTCGGTGAAGAGAAAAGTGTCATGGTCGGTGCATCGGCAGGGCGGGCCGGCGGCCCCAGCCCACTCACCCGATCGAGTCCGGGGCGGCGGCCCCGAGGCGGGCTCTAAGGTCGTGGACGTGACGATGACCGACGACGTGGTGAATCTGTGGCGGCAGGATCTGGGCGGGGAGATTCCGGCGGAGGTGTGGGAACGCACCGGCCTGCGGGTGCTGATCCTCGCCGAGGTCGGACTGACGCGGCTCCCGGCGGAGATCGGCCGGTTGCGCGCGCTGTCCACCCTGGACCTCGGGCACAACCGGATGGCCGAACTGCCCGTGGAACTGGGGGAATTGAAGGAACTCGACGGGTTCCTCTACGTCCACGACAACGAGCTGACCGAACTGCCGCATGCGCTGGGTGAGTTGACGCGACTGCGCTACCTCAACGCGGGCGAGAACCGGCTGACCGCCCTGCCGGAGGCCGTAGGCCGGATGACCGGGCTGATCGAACTCCGAGCGCAGCACAACCGGCTCACCGCCCTGCCGGACACCCTCGGCGGCCTCGCCCGGCTGCGCGAACTGTGGCTCCGGGGCAACCCGCTGACCCACCTGCCCGCCTCCACGGCCGATCTGCGCGAGCTGCGGCACCTGGACCTGCGCGAGAACGCCTTCACCGACTTCCCGGCCGTCCTCGCCGGACTGCCGCTGCTCCGCCACGTCGACCTGCGCGCCAACGGCCTCACGTCTCTGCCGGACTGGCTCCCCGACCGGCTGCCGTCCCTGGAGAAGCTCGACCTCCGCTGGAACCCCTGCGAGGTGCCCGCGGGGCTGGTGGCGGCGCTGGAGCGGCGGGGGTGCGTGGTGCTGCTGTAGGCAGGCAGGTTCTTCCTTCCACCGGCATCCGACCGCCCCTGGAATTGCCGGATTACGGCATGGTGCGCCCGCCGACGCCGGGAGGACGATGGATGTGTCGGTGGGGGAGCGGACGTGTGCGGGGAGGCGGGCCATGGAGCTCGGACCGTTGGTGCGGGGCGACGACGGCGTGTGGATGCTGGGGGACAAGGAAGGGAAGCCGGGGGCCGGCTGGATCCTCTTCCTGCCCGACGGGCTCGAACACTGGGACCACGGCGTCCGACAGCCCGTCGTGCCATGGTCGCGGCTCATGCTGATGGAATCGGTGGGCCCCCTATGGCGCAACCGGACGAGGGTCCCGCCCGCTCTGATCGTGACGGTGCGGCATCCCTACGAGACGTGGACGGCGAGGTTCACCCGTCACCCGCACCGGTACGCGGGGACGCACATGTACTTCCTTCAGGAGCTGTTCAGGCAGGTGATCAACGAGGGTGAGGCAGCTTGTCTCGGCGACCCCGAATGGCTCGCCCAAGTGGTCGACGAACTCGCGCCGCAGCGGATGCCCTGGAGCTGGAAAGCGTTCGGCGAGGCGGTGACGCGGGCCCGGAAGTCCGCCACCGCCGCCATCTGACCGTCAACAGGAAATGCCCCCTGACCTCGGCGTGTGGTCCCGGTCACACGCATGCTTTACCGTCGTGGGTCCGTCCCGCCTACGGAAGGCCAGGAGGTCTCGTTGTCCTCGACACCGCCATCTCCCAGTAGCGACCCGAGCCCGAGCCCGAGCCCGACCCCTGACGCGAGCACCGGCACGAGACCCGACGCGAGCACCGGAACGAACCCCGACCCGGCGGCCGGCTCAGGGGCCGACTCGGGGGCTGGGGCGGGGGCTGGGGCGGGCGCGGCGACTGCGCCGCCGCCGAGGTCGTCGGGCCTGCGCCGGGCGCGGGAGTGGTTCGGCGGCCTGTCCGAGGCGAGCAAGGTCGGCCTCGTCACGGCGGTGCTCACGACCGTCGGCGGTGGGGTGTTCGGCGTGGTCAGCGCCTCCCTGAGCGACGGCCCGGGCGGCGGGGCGGCGGCGCAGAGCTCGGCTTCCGGCCGATCGGAGACACCCGCCGGACGCGACACGTCCGACAGCCGGCCGGGTACGGGGGAGACGCCGGGCACGCCGGGTACGCCAAGCACGCCGGAGTCCGGCCCGACCGCCAAGCCCGCCTCCTGCACGGTCGACTCCGGAATCATGACCTGCGTCCTCGGCAAGGCGGGGGTCAAGCTCTACGAACAGCGCGAATACGATCCCAATCCGTCCCGCACACTCGCCGCAGGGGACACCGTCCGGTTCTTGTGCTGGGGGCCTGGCACCTCCCACGTGGGAGGCAACAAGATCTGGTACTGGACGAATGAAGCGGGCCGCTATGGCAATGTCCCGGCAGCGGACCTGGACCTGAGCGGCACCCCCGTCGACGGCCTTCGTGAGTGCGGCCGCTGACGCCCCACCCGTGCGTCTTTCCTGTCACCCGCCCGGGGAGACGACGTCTTCCAAGGTCCGTGGCACGGGGTAGACGCGCTCCGGGGGAAACAGCCGCCGTGCCTGGGGCGCGCGCCCGGCTTGGATCAGTGCCGAGGCTTTGCGTACCTGGGGAGTGAGGTCCGTGAGCCCGACGACCCAGTCGTCGGCGAACGTGCGGATCAGGTGGCGGCCGATGCCGACCTGGATGCTGTAGTGGTTCAGTGCCGCTCCGCGCGGCGAGCGCTCCGGGTCCCACTGGACGTGCACGGCCGCCTGGGCCACGGCCGCCGGGTCGGCGGTCGTCAGCACGGCCTGTGACAGGGCCTCTTCCCAGCCCTCCCGGGTCATCCGCACCGCGAGAACCCGTTCCTGGCCGGGCTTGCGGGCCCAGTTGCTGCGGTGCATCAGCCACATGAAGGACGGCTTGATCCAGGTCATCCGGTGGAACGAGAACGGCGTGACGAAGCGGCCCGCCCGCAGTGCCGCGTCGGCGATGGCAGGCGCGTACGCCTGATAGACCACGATGGTGCGCGCGTCGTAGTCGGCACGAATCTGGAACTGGGGCGTCATAGGCCGCACCCTGCCAGCCGGTCCGCCGGCACGGCGAGCGGATTTCGCCCCGCGGAGCCTCATGACGTCCGGTGTCCCGGTACATGAGCTTGTCGACGACGACGAGCTTGAACGCGACATCACGAAACTCGGCCACGGATCACGTACATCGGCGAGGTCCGGCACCGGTGCCCGGACGCCTACAGGTAGTCCCGCGTCGCGGTGACCCGGCCGAAGCGCGGGAAGGTCCTCGTCACCGCGAAGTCGTGTTCGTCCGCGGCCAGGCCCGACATGGCGTCGGCCACGAACTCGACCTCGTAACCGAGATCGCTCGCGGCCCTGGCCGTGGACTCCACACCCATGGTGGTGACCAGCCCGCCCAGGACGACCGTGCCGACCCCCAGCTCACGCAGCCGGGCGTCGAGGTCCGTGGTCGCGAACGCGCCGATGCTGCGCTTCACCACGACGACGTCCCCGTCCCGCACCACGCCGGGCGCGAAGTCGCTGCCGGGCGGCTGCTCGGCGACGTTCGGCCGCTCGACGCGGACCTGGACCACCGGCCGCCCCTGCGCTCGGAAGGCGTCGGCCAGCTCCAGGCAGCGCTTCAGTACCTCGTCACCCGTGTACGGGGCGACGGGGAGCGCGATGATGCGCGGCATCAGATCGATCAGGACCAGGGCGGTTGTCATATGCCCGACCTTAGGCCCCGTCCTACGGGATCTCACGGAAGGGTGCCGGCCGGGAACCGTACGACCTGCTCGGTGAACTCGGGGCGTCTCCGTATCTGCGTCGAGGCGGGATCCTACGGACGCGACGACCGCCCCGCCCGGGAATTTCGACCCCAGGAGTCCCGGACCGTCCCGGACTACTCCTTCCCGGGCGCCGGGTCCTCCGGGTTCTCCAGGAAGTAGCTGTCGTGCCGGACGCGGAACCGTTCGAGTTCCCCGCCGCCGCGTCGCGTCATCTCCGCGACCCGCTCGAAGTACTCCTCGCGCGGGGCGCCCGGGGCGAAGAGCATGAGCATGGACACGGGCTCGTCGGTCACGTTCTTGAAGGCGTGCAGGCCGCCGGCCGGCACGTACAGGAAGTCACCCGTGCGGCCCGTGAGCCACTTCTCGCCGTTGTAGAGCTCCAGTTCGCCGGACAGGATGTAGAAGGACTCCGACATCGCCCGGTGGAAGTGGGTCTTGGCGCCGGCGGACCGCGCGGCCAACTCGCCCTTGTACAAGCCGAATTCGCCGCCGGTCATCTCGTTGGTGGCGAGGTAGGCGGTGGAGCCGCCGGGCGAGGAGACCTCCGGCGGGGTATCGGCGGGGCGGAAGGACGCGTTCACCTCGCCCTTGTCGCCGTGGTAGCGGGCAGCGGGGTAGTCGAGTTGTTCCCAGTACGACATGGCGTTGTTCCTCTCGGCGGGTATCTCCCCGCATCGTGTCCCCCCGTCACACGGCGGCGGCATCGGGCTCGCGCACGGTCCGATCTGCGCCCCGGACCCAGGCCCGGAGGTCTAGGACCCCGGCACCCCGCCGCCGGAACGAGGAAGGGCAGGCCGGGAGCGCTGCCCGGCCTGCCCGTCGCCTCACGGAGTCGTCGGTGTCTACTCGGCGTTTCCGTAGGGCTTCGTGATCAGCTCCATGGCGTGCCCGGACGGGTCCATGAAGTAGATGCCGCGGCCGCCGTGGTTGTGGTTGATCTCCCCGACGATCTTCCTGTGGGGATCGGCGTAGTACGTGATCCCCTCCTCCTGGATGCGCGCGTAGGCCGCGTCGAACACGTCGTCGGAGACGAGGAACGCGTAGTGCTGCGTGGTGATCGACTCCGCCGGGACGGTGGCGTAGTCCAGGGTGACCCCGTTGCCGGTGTTCACTGGGATGAACGGGCCTGTCCGGGCGCCGACTTCGAGACCCAGGAGACCGGCGAGGAAGGTGGCCGATTCCTGGTCGTTCAGGGAATGGACGATGGTGTGGTTCAGCTCGACTGACATGTGTGGAATGCCTCCGTTGGACATCTCACGGCACCTCCATGCCTCACCCGGACGGTGACCGGCACGCGATGCTGTGCGTGATCCTAGGCGGGCGGCGTTCGCGTGGGCGAGGCGTATTCCGGGGGCGTGGCTTTTCGGCCAAGGAACGTCCGATTCCGCCCAACTGACCGTGGGTAAGCGGGAGTTCGGGAGGCGTCTCGGCTGGTCAGGGCCCGACGTACTCGTACACGCCTCCCCGCGGGTGGCGCAGTACGGCGCGGTGGCCGTTGGGGGTGGGCTGTGCGGGCATCACCACGGTGGCCCCGGCCGCCACCGCCTCCCCGACCGCCGCGTCCAGGCCGGCTACGCGCTGGCGGGCGATCACCACGGTCCGTCCGCTCGGTCGGTAGGGTCGGCGGCGAACCGGGACCGGGGAGGCGACGGGATGTGTGTCGTGACGGCGGCGATGCGAGAGGACTCCGTCGCGCGGTTCCTGCGCGCGTATCCGCGGGTGGAGCAGGTCGCGTACGACCACCCCGCGCTCGCGGGCTGCGCGGAGGTCGACTGGTCCGCGGTCCCCGAGTGCCCGGCCGGGGTTCCGTACCTGCTGCGGGGGCTTCTCGACGAGGCCGCCGGTCCGGAGGCCGTGAGGCAGGTGGGGGACGCCCTGATGAGCGGCCCGCTGCACCTCGGCGCGGGGGCGCCGGCCGTCCTGCCGTACCTGATCCGGCTGGCGGCCGTCCCCGGTCTCGCGGTGCGCGAGGACCTGTTCGGCCTGCTGGTGTTCGCCGCACTGATGGCCGAGCCCGACGACGGCGAAGCGGACGGCGAGGACCACGCACCGCCGTCCGGCTTCGACCGCGACCGCCGGGAGCGCGCGGCCTGCCGGACCGTCTTCGCGGCCCACGCCCCCGACCTGCGCGCGCTGCTCGCGGACCCCGGTCTCCCGGCCGGCCTGATCGGCGACGACGACCGCGCGTACCTGCTGCGGGCTGTGGAGTGGGATGAGCGGGAGACGGCACCGCGATCCGAGGCTTGACCTCATGCTCGACTTCACACTTGACCTCAAGTTTGGTCGAGGTCTCATGATCGAGCCATGAATGAGACCACGGACACGACCGAACTCCGGGACCACATCGAGATCAGCCACCTCATCAGCGGTTTCTTCCGCGCCCTGGACGAGCAGACGTTCGAGGAGGGCTGGGCGGAGGCCTACTTCACCGACGACGTACGGATGACGACGCCGCTCGGCGTGGCCGAGGGCGCCGAAGCCGTACGGCACATGGAGGAGTCCGTCGGCCGGTTCGCCGCCACCCTCCACATGTCCTCCGACGTCCTCGTCCGGACCGCACCGGGCGCCCGGACCGCCGACGTCTCCTGGAACGCCCATATGACGCACCTCCACCTCGACTCCACGCTCTGGGCGCGGGGCGAGGGCGCCGACTCCCGCTTCACCGTGGGCGGCGTCTACGAGGGGACGTTCCGGCGCACCGACCGCGGCTGGCGCATCGGCGACCTGTCCGTGCGCGCCGTCTGGACCTCGGGGCAGCCGCCCGTCCTGCCCGAGGAGACCGCCGCCCGCGTCGCGGAACTGACCGGCGCCGGCCGGTCCTGACCCCCGGGGGACCCGCTACGCCGCCGAACCCGCCGCCTCGGGCTCCGGGGACGCTTCCGGGGCGGCGTCGCCGGTCCGGTCGCCCCGACGCCCGCGGCGGTACGCGACGACCCAGGCCGTGAGCAGCAGCAGGGACGCGCCCGCCGCCGCCAGGCCCGCGCGCAGGCCCGGCGGCCGGAAGGAACACGTAAGGCTCGTCGCGGCCGGGTCCGCCGGGGCGGCGACCAGGCCCGCGTACGCGCCGGCCGGGCGACCGCCGCAGGTCCAGCCGGGGATGCGGGGCGCGGACAGGACGAGCGTGCCGGTGGTGCCCGGGCGGAGAGTGGCGCGGACACCGGTGCCGGTGACCTCGACCGCCGTCGGCGCCGTGGCGCGCAGCGCCGTCACCGCCGCCCGCAGCCGGGCGTGGTCCAGGCAGGCGACCTGCCCGCCCGGCCCGCCGCCCTCGACGCGCGGGCCCGCGACCCGCTGCACGCCGAGCGAGGTGAGCGCGGCGCGCCGCTTGGGCAGGCCGCCGCGCAGTTCGACGGTGCGCGTGCCGAGGCGGGCCGGGCCCGTGCGGTCGGGCGCCCACAGGAACACCTCGGTGCCCACCCGGCACGCCCCGGTCGCCGGGTCCGGCGGCTCGTAGACGCGGGCGCCCAGCAGGAGTTCCTGGTTGCGGAACGGCGAGGCGCCGAAGCGGGGGGCCGGGCCCGCGGGCCGTACCGTCACCAGCGGCGGCACCGGACCCGTACGCACCACCGCACCGTCCCGCCAGCGCGCGCCGACCGCGAACAGCGCGTCGGTCACCGGGTTGTCGAGGCTCTGCAGATTGCGGCCCCGCGAGGTCCAGCCGGCGCCGAGCGCGGCCATGGTGCGGGTGAGGACGTCGGGTGTGAGGCTGCTGTAGTACGCGCCGCCCTGGCCGCCGACGGACATCGGCTCGTTGCCGGTGACCTGGGGGCGGCCGGAGTCCGTACGGTACGCGGGCCAGCCGTCCGCGTCCGCGAGGGCGGCGGCCCGGCGGGTGTCGGCGGCGTTCCAGGGACGGTAGTCGTCGAGGCGGGCGAGCCGCTCCTTGTCGCCCCAGGCCGTCGTGGCGGCGGCCTGCGCCACCAGGACGGCGGGCAGCAGGGCGAGCACGGCCACGCGCGCGTACGTACGGGAAACGCCACCGGCGGACGTGTACGGGAGGACGAAGACGGACAGCAGGCCCGCCGCGAACAGCGCCCAGCCCACCACCGTCGCCTCCCCGCTGCCCAGCGCGGCCAGCGCCAGGGCCGCGACCAGCGCGGCGCCGCCGAGGAGCGAACGACGGTCCGGCAGACCGTCCGCCAGTGCCGCCCACGCCGCGATGACGAGGACGCCCGCGAGGACGAAGGTCTGGCGGTACGGGCTGCCGTTCGGGGTGGTGAAGACGTGCCACACCAGATGCGTCGGTGTCCACTGGAGCGACAGCGCGACCCCCGCCACCAGACACGGCCACCGCCACCGGCGGCGGAACACCAGCGAGGCCGCGAGGACCGGGACCAGCGTGGCGACGAACAGCGCCGGGGTCGAGAAGCCGTACGTGGCGGGCAGCAGCCGCGCCGCCAGGTCCGCGCCGCCCGCCGGGGCGAACTCCCGTACGAGACCCGGGTAGGCCCACCGCGTCCCCAGGAACACCGGGACCAGGACCGGCGCCGCCAGACCGATGCCGAGCAGCACGGTCGCCGCGCCGCGCAGCACCACCCGCCGGTCCGGCGCCAGGACGAGGAGGACGAGCGCGGCGCCGAGGGTGGCCATGTACGCGGTGTAGAAGTTGGCGGTCCAGCACAGCGCCACGACCAGCGGCCCGAGCAGGGGCCGCCGCCGCTCCCGTACCCACACTCCGCCCACCAGGCAGAGCAGCGGGAACGCGATCAGGCCGTCCAGCCACATCGGGTTGTAGACGGCCTCCAGGATCGCCCAGCCGCACAGCCCGTACGCGGCGCCGAGCAGCCCCGCACCCCACCGCTGCCACCCCGCGCGCGTACCCGCTTCCCCCGCCGGTCCCGCCGCCGGCCCTTGGGCCGGGGGAATCAGCCGGGGAAGGACGTAGGCCATGGCGGCGGCGGCCGTCGCCATCTTCAAGAGGGTGACCGCGTAAAGGGCGTATTCCAGATCGGCGCGCGGCGCGAGGGCGACGAGCGGGGCGAACGGGCTGGTCAGATACGTTCCGAGGTCCGGCAGGAAGCTGGTGCCCCAGCCGGACTGCCAGTTCAGCAGCACACCGCCGTCGGCGCGGCCGTGCAGCAGGTCCCACAGGCGGGCGTGGAACGGCAGGAACTGGTTGGCCAGGTCGTTGACCGAGCGGTGGTGGCGGCCGAAGGGGAACGTCGTGGCGACGGCGTCCCCGGCGCAGACGGCGAGGACGGTGAGCAGCCCGGCGCACAGCGGCACCCGGCCCCGCGCGCCGAAGCCCGGGCCGGCGCCCCGTCCCCCGCGGGCATCGCGGCCGGTCAGCGGAATCCTGATCTTCATCGTGAGACGAATATGGCAGGGAGAATGCTGAAATAGGCCGCCCCGCCGGGCAGTTCACGCAATGGTCGCCTGCCCTTCACCGAGCGAATCCGACATCGACACACGGGCCCGTTGAGGTGTCCAGCGTGCTGCTCTCGATCGTGGTCCCGTGCTTCAACGAAGAAGAGATCATCGGTCGTTTCCACGACCAGGTGACTCAGGAACTCGCCCGCCTCGGCGGTGATTCCGCTTGCGATTTCGAAATCGTCTATGTCGACGACGGAAGCCGCGACCGGACCCTTCCGCTTCTGGAGGACATCGCCGCCGGCGACCCCCGGGCGCGCTATGTCTCCTTCAGCCGCAACTTCGGCAAGGAGGCCGCCATGCTGGCGGGCCTGCGCCACGCCGGCGGCGACGCCGTCGTCATCATGGACGCCGACCTCCAGCACCCACCGGAGCTCGTGCACCGCATGCTGGAGCTGCACAGAGAGGGATACGACCAGGTCATCGCCCGTCGTACGCGCACCGGCGACCGGGTCACCCGCACCCTGACCGCCCGCCTCTACTACTGGGCGATCAACCGGCTCGTCGACGTGGAACTCGTCGACGGCGTCGGAGACTTCCGGCTGCTGTCCCGCCGCACCGTCGACTCCATTCTCGAACTGACCGAATACAACCGCTTCTCCAAGGGCCTGTTCGCCTGGGTCGGATTCCGGACGACGACCTTCGCGTACGAGAATGCGGTGCGTGACCAGGGCACCTCCAAGTGGACCTTCGGGAAACTGCTCAACTACGGTCTCGACGGCCTTCTCTCCTTCAACAACAAACCGCTGCGGGCCGCCGTCTATCTCGGAATGGCCCTGGTCGCGGTGGCTTTCGCGTATGCCGCCTGGATCGTGGGTGTCGCCCTGGTGAACGGCGTGGACACTCCCGGTTATGTGACCCTCCTCGTGACGGTCACGGCGCTCGCCGGCGTCCAGATGGTCATGCTGGGTCTGGTGGGCGAGTACGTCGGCCGTATCTACTACGAGGTGAAGCGGCGCCCGCACTATCTGGTGCAGGCGACGAACACGGCCGTCCCGCCGGCGCGGCGCGGCGAGCAGGGCGCGGCGAAGAACCGTGCGGAGGAGTTGGCGCGCCGATGACGACGGCCTGGCAGGTGGTGCGCTTCGCCCTGGTCGGCGCCGTGAACACCGGGACGTACTACGGGCTCTACCTCCTGCTCGACCGGTGGCTGCCGTACCTCGCCGCGCACGTCGCCGCGTTCGCGCTGTCCATGGTCGGCTCCTTCTTCCTCACCACGTACGTCACCTACCGCACCCGCCCCACCTGGCGGAAGTTCCTGCTCTTCCCGCTGACCAACGCCGCGAACTTCGTCATCACGACGGCCGGCGTGTACGTCCTCGTCGAGTGGGCGGGCGTCGACGGGCGCTGGGCCCCGCTGCTCGCCGCCGCGGCCGCGATCCCGGTGACGTTCCTCGTCTCCCGGACGATCATGCTGCGACCCGACACCCCCCGAACGCGTGGGTCGTTGACCGAAGCGACCACCGGATCGTCCGGATCGGCTGAATCGAGCCAGGCAGTCGGCGCCAAGTAGTGGCCCGGGCCACGCCGACTGCCTACCATCGATCACCGCACGGTCGTTCCAACTGACGCACGACCCACGCCGGGAGGCTCCTTTGCACCGCCGCACAGCGCTCTCCGTCTCCGCCGCCGTCCTGATCGCCGCGGCCCCGCTGCTCACCGCCTGCGGGAGCGACGCCCATCCGGGGGCCGCGGCCGTCGTCGGCGGACAGCGGATCGAGGTCTCCAGCGTCCAGTCCGAGGTCAAGGACGTCCGGACCGCCCAGGCCGCGTCGCCCCAGTCGGCGCAGCTGATCAAGGCGACCGGCGACCTCACCCGGCAGAAGCTGCACGGCATGATCTTCGACCGGGTGGTGGCGAAGGTCGCCCGCGACAACGGGGTCACCGCCACCCGCGCCGAGATCCAGCAGGCGCGCGCGGCCTTCGTGCAGCAGAGCGGCGGCGAGGAGCAGCTGGCGGCCGCGCTGCTCCAGCAGCAGAGCGTGGCACCGGACCAGATCGACGACGTCGCCCGCCGCGCCGTCCTCATGGACAAGATCGCGGCGAAGCTCGGGGCCACCAACAGCCCCGAGGGGCAGCAGCGGCTGACCGAGGCGTTCAGCCGGGCGTCGAAGGAACTGCGGATCGACGTGAACCCGCGCTTCGGCGCCTGGGACAACGACAAGATCACGCTCGCCACGTACAGCGCGCCGTGGCTGCGGCAGATGAGCGGCGGCGCCGAAGCCGGTGGCGCCGCGGTGGAGAGCGGGAGCTGAGGGCCGAGGGCCGGCGGGAGCGGGGCACGGGCCGGGGGCGGGGCGCCCGGGCGCGGTAGGTTCGAGGAGTGAACGCTGAGAACCCCGGCCGTGTCGTCCTGCTCACCGCCAGCCACCGGGTGGCGCCCGGACTGCTGTCCTGGCCCGCCTGGCAGGCGCTGCACGCGGCCGACCGGGTGCTGTGCCCCGACGCGGACCACCTCCAGCTGCCGTACCTGCGCGAGGCCGGCGTCACCGTCGAGCTCGGGCGGCCCTCTGCGGCCGACCTCGTCGAGGCGTGCGCCGGCGGCCGGACCGTCGTCTACCTGCCCTCGGGCGAGGGCGACGGGGCGCTGACCGACGGCCTCGCGCGGATGGCCGGCTCCGGCCGGTACGCCATGCCCGACCTGGAGCTCCTGCCCGGCTCGTACGACCTGCCCGGCGCCCGGCTGCTCGACCTCGTCCAGGTCATGGACCGCATCCGGCGCGAGTGCCCGTGGTCCTCGCGGCAGACCCACGAGGGCCTCGCGAAGTACGGCATCGAGGAGATGTACGAACTCGTCGAGGCCATCGAGGACGGCGACCGCGAAGAGCTCCGCGAGGAACTCGGCGACGTGCTGCTCCAGGTCGTCTTCCACGCGCGGATCGCCGAGGAGGACGACGAGGCGCCGTTCTCGGTGGACGACGTGGCCGGGACGATCGTGGCCAAGCTGATCAACCGCCACCCGCACGTCTTCGGCGACGCGACCGCCGAGACCCCGGAGGACGTACGGGCCCAGTGGCTGCGGGCCAAGGCCGTCGAGAAGCGGCGCGAGTCCGTCACCGACGGCGTGCCGGTCGGCCAGCCGGGCCTCGCGCTCGCCGCGAAGCTCGCGAGCCGCGTCCGGACGGCCGGCCTCGACGTGCCCCCGCCGGCCGGCGACGGCATCGGCTACGAACTCCTCGCCCTCGCCGTCCGCGCGGAAGCCGCCGGCGTCGACCCCGAATCCGCCCTCCGCGCCGCCGGCCGCCTCTACCGCGACGCGATCCGCGCGGCGGAGGGCCTGGAGGAGACCGGGGCCTGAGCCCGGGGGCCCAGCGGCGCGCGTCGGACCTTCGACGGAGTACCTGCCGCGCCGCAGGGTGCCGATGGAGGGGACGATGTTCGCCATCCCGCCGGGATCAGCCCGCCGTCGGGAGCCGGTCCCCACGGAAGGCGAGCTGGTGGCCCAGCTCCCGGAAACCGAGGGCGGCGGCGACGGCCCGCGAGGCGGGGACCCGGGCGCGCCACTGGGGGAGCAGGTCGTGGGCGAGGGCATGGCGGACCGCGGCCGACGCGGTCGTACGGGCGAGGCCCAGGCCCCGCGAGCCGGGCGCGGTCAGAACGCTCAGGTGCGCCGCCGCACCGGGCCACCGCCGGTACCCGGCCGCCGCCACGACCCGCTCGCCGGACCGGACGACGAACGCCGGTGAGCCGATCTCGTCCAGGGCCGCCTCACCGGCGTCCTCCGTCCCGGCTGCCTCGGCGAGCGCGGCCACGTCCGGGTGCGCGGCGTCCAGTTCGGTCACCCGAGGCCCGGCGGACACCGCCGGGCGGAAGCCGTCGGCCGCGACATAGGCGAGGGCCGCGGGCCCGAGGAACTCGGAGACCGGGAGCACCGCCCGTACCGCCGCCGGGTCCGTCAGCCGCTCGGCGGACAGCGCGGCCACGGCGGTACGGATCCGGGCGGCCGTCTCCTCGTCCGGGGCCGTCACGAGGGCGGCCCCGCCCAGGACCACCACGCCGGCCCAGCCGGGCGGACAGAACGCCGACCCGGGCGAGGCCACGACGGCCACCTCACCGGCCGCACCGAACTCGACTGGTTCGGCGGCCAGTTGTCGCCAGACATCGCGCGCTCTGGTCAGCAGGGGAGGGGCGGAATCGAGGGACATGCGGCCGATCGTGTCAGTAGCGCCCCCTCCCGCGCGCCCGGTTTCCCGTCCGCCCGGAGGGGCCAGTCCACTGTCGGCGCGCCCTCGGAACGTCCTCCGAACGTCCTCAGAACGCTCGCGGCGCGCGTGCGTCCGGGTTGTGCCACTGGAGCGCGGGACGGGCCATCCGGCGCTCGGAGAGGGACCGGGCGCGGGTGGGGGCAGGCTCGGACACCGGGGTGACGGGCGGCAGGCGGTCGTGGAACACCCGCGTCGGGTCGGTGCCCAGCGCCGCCAGGATCGCCGAGACCTGGGTCAGGAAGTCGGGCGGCCCGGCCAGGTAGGCGTCATGGGCCGACCAGTTGACCCCCGACCGCAGCGCCTGGAACAGCCGCTCCGTCGCCTGCCCGCGCGGCGCGCGCGGAGCCGCGGTGATGTAGGTGACGCGCAGCCCGGGTATCAGCTCGGCGAGCCGCTCCGCGTCCGCCCGTCCGTACAGGTACTCACGGGTGCGGGCGACGACGAACAGCCGCCCCTCGAAACCCGGTTCGTCCGCCGCGGCCTCTTCGAGCAGCGCCCGGATCGGCGCCCAGCCCGTGCCCGCCGCGATGAAGGTGCGCGGCTTGCCGGGCGGGGTACGGGCGGTGAGCGCGCCGCTCGGCGCGGACAGCCGCACCGTCTCGCCCGTCCGGAGCCGGTCGGACAACGCGGTGCTCATCACCCCGCCCTCGACCCGCCCGATGTGCAGGTCCACCGTGCCGTCCGGACGCGGCGCGTTGGCGAGCGAGTAGGTCCGCCAGACCAGCGGCACATGGGGCGTGCTGAGGCTCGTGTACTGCCCCGGCAGGTACGGGAAGGGCGTCCGGGGGCGCAGCGTCAGCAGTGTCAGATCCGGCCCGTACCGCTCGTGCCGCACCACGTCGGCGTCCCACCAGGCCGGCTGCCCCGCGTCGGCGGACCGCGCGGCGCCGGCCTGCATCAGGTCGGCGACCAGCCCGTACGCCTCCGTCCACGCCTTCTCCGCCTCCATCGTCCAGGCGGCGCCGGTCGCGTGCGCGAACGCGGCGAGCAGGCTGGTGCCGACCGCGCTGTAGAGCGCGGGCGTCGCCAGGAACTTCCGGTGGTCGCGGCCCAGCTGGCCGAGGTACTCCGCGAGCCCCGGGTCCTCCAGGTGTGTCACCACATGGGTCAGCGCGGCGAACAACCGGTCTCTCTGTGGCGCCATGTCGGCCGGGAACAGCTCGCGGACCCGCGGGTTGTTCCAGAACAGGTGCGAGTAGAAGTAGGTGACAGCGTGCTCCGCCCGTCTCTCGACGACCGCGAACGTGCTTTTGAGTAGCTGGGCATCCACTTGAAGAGATCTAAGCACCTCGCCGGCCGGCCGAGTGCCCCACCCCGCGCCTGGGGAGTGTGACGCGGAACGTCACACCGCCGGGGCCCCGAAGAAGTCGGCGAGCACGGGGGCCAGGACCTGCGGCGCTATCGCGTGCTCCTCACCGGGGAACACGCGCAGGGTGAAGTTGTCGCCCGCCTCGGCCAGTTCGCGCGCGCCGGTCAGGATGTGCGGCGCGCCCTGGTCGCCGCTGCCGACGAGCACCGGCACGGTCACCGACGCCCAGCGGTCGACCGGCAGCGGGTGCCCGGACATGGTGTCGCCCATGACCCGGCCGTCGTAGGAGATGGTGTGCGCGACGGCCTCCATGCTCGCCCAGAACGGGGCCTGGCGCATGCCCGCGACGAACTCGGCGGGCACGCCGACCGCCGCCGTCATGAAGTACTCCACCGCGTCCCCGTAGGCCTCGCGGCCGATCAGCTCCGTCAGGTGCGCCACGTAGTCCGCGGGCAGCGGCGGGCGGCTGCCGTCGGTGACGAACGGCGGCTCGTACAGCGCGAGTCGGGTCACGGCGCCGCCGATCCGGGCCGTGGCCTCCAGGGCGAGGACGGCACCGGACGACATGCCGAAGAGCGCGGCGGAGCCGCCGGCCGGGCCCTGGATCAGCGCCTCCAGGTCCTCGGACTCCCGCGCCGGCTCGTACGGCGCGGTGTCGCCGCTGTCGCCGCGGCCCCGGCGGTCGTATGTGATCACGGTGAAGCGCTCGGCGAGCAGCCCGGCCAGCTCGGCGGACTCGGCGCCGGTCATCAGGGCCCCGCCGACCAGCACGACGGCCGGGCCGGCGCCGCGGGTCTCGTAGGCGATCGCGGTGCCGTCGGCGGAAACGACCTTGCGCACGGTCATGGGAGAGCCCCTTCCCCAGAGTTCGTTCGAAACTCGATCTCGATCACGATCAGGTACTGGACCGTACAGTACTCACCTGAGTACTGGTCAGTCCAGTACTCTTTCGGGTGAGCACTTCCGACGGGGACGGAGAGCAGAGAGAGAAGGGGACGGACATGGACAGCCGCTCGGCACTCAAGCACCAGTCGATCCTGGAGGCGGCGACCTCGGTATTCCTGTCCAAGGGATACGCGGGGACGAGCATGGACGACATCGCGAAACTGGCCGCGGTCTCCAAGCAGACCGTCTACAAGCACTTCGCCGACAAGGACACGCTGTTCGCCGAGATCGTCCTGGCGACCGCCGACGGCGTCGACGCGATGATCGGCGCGGCGGCCGAGTTCCACACCGGTGCCGCTCCGGGGGGCACCGACGGAACCGGCGGCGAGGACGGCCTGGAGGAGAGCCTGACCCGGCTCGCCCAGAGCTTCGTCGGCACCCTCACCCAGGACCGCGTCCTCCAGCTGCGCCGCCTGATCATCGCCAACGCCGACCAGTTCCCCGAGCTGGGCGCGAGCTGGTACGAGCGCGGCTTCGAGCGGGTGCTCGACGGCCTCGCCGAGAGCTTCCGGCGGCTCGGCGCCGAGGGGCGGCTCACCGTCCCGGACCCCACGCTCGCCGCGCACCACTTCGCCGGGCTGCTGCTCTGGATCCCGGTCAACGCGGCCATGTTCCACGGCTCCGCCCAGCACACCGACGCCGATCTGGACCGGTACGCGAAGGAAGGGGTGCGGGTCTTCCTCGCCGCCTACCGCTGACCGGGCCCGCCGGCCAGGCCCGCTGACCCGGTCCGCCGGCCAGGCCCGCTGACCCGGTCCGCCGGCCAGGTCCGTCCCCCGGGTCACCGACGGGCCCCGGTGGTGCCCGGCCGGGTGCCTTGTACGGTCGGAACATGAGCACACCCCCCGCCCCCGAGCTGTTCACCTGGGAGTTCGCCACCGATCCGTACCCGGCGTACGCCTGGCTGCGCGAGCACGCGCCCGTACACCGGGCGACGCTGCCCAGCGGGGTGGAGGCATGGCTCGTGACGCGGTACGCGGACGCCCGTCAGGCGCTCGCCGACCAGCGGCTGTCGAAGAACCCGGCGCACCACGACGAGCCCGCGCACGCCAAGGGAAAGACCGGCATCCCGGGCGAGCGCAAGGCCGAGCTGATGACGCATCTGCTCAACATCGACCCGCCGGACCACACCCGGCTGCGCCGCCTCGTCTCCAAGGCGTTCACCCCGCGCCGCGTCGCCGAGTTCGCCCCGCGCGTCCAGGAACTCACCGACCGGCTCATCGACGGCTTCGCGGAGCGGGGCAGCGCGGACCTCATCCACGAGTTCGCGTTCCCGCTGCCGATCTACGCGATCTGCGACCTGCTCGGCGTCCCGCGCGAGGACCAGGACGACTTCCGCGACTGGGCCGGGATGATGATCCGGCACGGCGGCGGCCCGCGCGGCGGGGTCGCCCGCTCCGTGAAGAAGATGCGCGGCTATCTCGCCGAGCTCATCCACAAGAAGAGGGGAGAGCCGGGCGACGATCTGATCTCCGGGCTCATCCGGGCCTCGGACCACGGCGAGCACCTCACCGAGAACGAGGCCGCCGCCATGGCCTTCATCCTTCTCTTCGCCGGCTTCGAGACCACCGTCAACCTCATCGGCAACGGCGTCTACGCGCTGCTGCGTGAGCCTGGGCAGCGCACCCGGCTCCAGGACGCGCTCGCCGCGGGGGAGCGGGGCCTGCTGGAGACCGGGATCGAGGAGCTGCTGCGGTACGACGGGCCGGTGGAGATGGCGACCTGGCGGTTCGCCACCCGGCCGCTGACCATCGGCGGGCAGGAGATCCCGGCCGGCGACCCGGTCCTCGTCGTCCTGGCGGCCGCCGACCGCGACCCCGCCCGCTTCGACCGGCCGGACACCCTGGACCTCGCCCGGCGCGACAACCAGCACCTGGGGTACGGGCACGGCATCCACTACTGCCTGGGCGCGCCGCTGGCCCGCCTGGAGGGGCAGGCGGCGCTCGCGACGCTCCTGACCCGGCTGCCGGACCTCCGGCTCGGCGCCGATCCGGCCGAACTGCGATGGCGCGGCGGGCTCATCATGCGTGGCCTGCGGACCCTGCCGGTGGAGTTCACTCCCGCCCCTCGGGTCCACGGCAACTGACGCTGCGTCAGAAATGTGATGTTCACGTGATCCGGGGTGCATCGACTTGTGACGCCCGTTCGAATGCGGCTACGTTCACCCGCAAGTCTCACCCGTAAGTCCACGTCGTCACGCGAAAGGCCCTCCGCATGCGCTCCGGGAACGGACGTCACCGTCGCCCCCGTCAGGCCCCCGCCATCGTCGTCGCCGCGGGAGTGACCGGATCGGCCCTGGCGCTGCCCCTGCTCGCCACCGGCTCCGCCTCCGCCGCCGACGCCCAGACCTGGGACCGGGTCGCCGAGTGCGAGTCGGGCGGCGCGTGGAGCGCCAACTTCGGCAACGGTCTCTACGGCGGCCTGCAGTTCACCCAGGACGGCTGGGAACGGCACGGCGGCCTCGCCTACGCGCCCAGCGCCGACCTGGCCAGCCGGGCCCAGCAGATCTCCGTCGCCGAGAAGGCGTTCGCCGCCGGTGACACCCAGTGGGACACCTGCGCCCCGATCGCCGGCCTCACGCACGACGGCAAGGCACCCGCCGTCGACCCGGGCTCCGGCGCACGCCCCTCGGCGTCGCACCGGCCCGTCGTCGAGTCGAGCCGTACCGACGGCCTGCCGACCGAGGCCCGCGGCGACAAGAAGAGCGACCGCGGACAGAACGGCAACGGCCAGGAAGACCGCGGGCAGTCCGACGGGGACCAGGGCGACCGGGGCCGGTTCGGCACCGGCCTGGGGCAGCCCGGGTACGAGCAGAACGGCAACGGCCAGAACGGCAACGGTCAGGGCGGCAACGGTCAGGGCGGCGACGGTCAGGGCGGCGACGGGCAGGGGTACGGTCCGACCGCGCCCGGCTGGTCCGCGGACCCGAACCCGGGCGCGACGACCGGCCCGGCCGCGCCCGACGCCTCCGTCACCCCGACCACCCCGGCGGCGCCCGCCACCCCGACGAGCCCGGCCGTGCCGAGCATCTCCATCGCCCCGGCGCCGACCGGCCTCCTCGCCATCCCCGGCGTCCTCCTGCCCGGCACGCCGGCCGTCCCGAGCACGCCCGTGACCCCCGCGGTCCCGGCGACCCCCGACGTCTCCACGACGCCGTCCACGCCCGGGACGACCGCCCCCGGCACCGGCCAGGACCGGGGTCAGGAGGAGAGCCGGAAGCAGGGCCAGGGCAATACCAAGGGCAAGCACCGGGGTGACGCCGCGCCAGAAGAGACGGGCAACTCGGACATCACGCGCGAATCCGGGCGCCACGCCGGGACTCCGGCCGACGCCGCGGGCAAGGAAGAGACTCGCCCCGCCAACGGCAAGGTCGCGGCCGGAAATTCGGTCACAGCGGACAAGGCGGACGAATACATCGTCAGGTCGGGGGACAGTCTGGCGGATATCGCGCGCCGCACCGGCCTCTCCGGTGGCTGGTCCGCGCTCTATGACGCCAACAAGAAGGCCCTCGGCTCCGACCCCGACCTCATCGTTCCTGGTCAGAGCCTCAGCCTGGGTGACCGGGACGTCTCGTCCGACAAGTAGTCAGCGGTCGGTCGCGACCTGAATGTCCGTTATGGCGCAGTGAGACATGGATCTCTCTTGCCGAATGGGCGTGTGACGACCGGGACGCGTGATCGAATCGCCCCTCACCTGCATAAACACCCCCTGACGGAGTGCAAGTAGGGGCGATTTTTCCGGGTTGATGGGCTTTGATCTTCTCCCGGGTCTGTGTCTACGGTCGTGACCGCTCGCCACAGCGGGCCCCGTCGGGCGGTACGCCGAATCCTGCCGCCGGCCGATGGGAACAGTCGTCGCGACAAGCGCCGAAGGCAGGAGCGGGGGACCCAAGGTACGTGCCGGTCCCGGCCGTTGAGACAGACGGCCGAACGACCGGCTTGGGGTGAAGCCGCGTGCAAGGACACGCGGCCGGACAACTCACAGGTCCGAACCCGACAGCTCACCTCGTAGGCGTCGGTGAGGAGAATCTCCATGCTGCTTTCCGGCAAGGGCAAACACCGTCGTCCCTCCAAGGCCACCCGTGTCATCACGCTGACGAGCGTCGCCGGCGTCGCCGTGGCCGCCCCGCTGATGGCCGCGGGCACCGCTTCCGCCGCCACCGCCTCCGAGTGGGACCGCGTCGCGCAGTGCGAGTCCGGCGGCAACTGGTCCATCAACACCGGCAACGGTTACTACGGCGGCCTCCAGTTCTCCCCGTCCACCTGGGCGGCGTACGGCGGCACCGCCTACGCCTCGCGCGCCGACCTGGCCTCGAAGTCCCAGCAGATAGCCGTCGCCGAGAAGGTCCTGGCGAGCCAGGGCAAGGGCGCGTGGCCGAGCTGCGGCGTGGGCCTCTCCGGCGCCGCGTACACCGGCTCCTCCTCGTCCTCCTCGTCGTCCTCCTCCTCGGCGTCGTCCTCCTCCTCTTCCTCGTCGTCCTCGGCGAGCAAGAGCACCGGCTCCGGCAGTGCCACCGGCTCGATGACGCCGAAGCGCTCCACCGAGCAGCCGACCACCCGCGGCACCCAGCGCCAGGCCCCGCAGAGCACCCAGCAGGCCGCTCCGAAGGCCGCCCCGAAGGCGACGGCCAAGAAGACCGTCACCACCCCGACCGGCAAGACGGTCAAGAAGGGCGACGGCGAGTACAAGGTCGTCTCCGGCGACACCCTCAGCAAGATCGCCCAGGCGCACGGCGTCAAGGGCGGCTGGCAGAAGCTGTTCAAGCTGAACAAGGACGTCGTCACGGACGCCGATCTGATCTACCCGGGCCAGCAGCTCCACCTGAAGTGAGCCGTCCCCTGGCGCGGTGAGCCGGCGGTCCGGTGACGCGGTGAGCCGGTGAAGTCGGCGAGCCGTCGGGCCGTCGGGTCCTTGAGCCCTTGAGTGCTTGAGTCCGAGCGTCTGTGAGTCGATGAGCCTGTGGGCCGTCCTCTCGCGTGAGCCCCACCTCACACGAGCGGCCACCTCGCGCGGGTTCGGCGACTGTCCCCCGTGGTGACCCCGTGACCCCGTGACTTCGGGACCCCAGGACCCGGTGATCCGGCGGTCCCCCCCCGAAACCGGCCCGGAGCGTGCGCTCCGGGCCGGTTTCGGTCCTTCCGTACCGATCGGTAACCCAGGGGATTCCTCCCCATGTGCATGCCCCCGGGTCCTTTTTCGTCTTAGCGGGCGGGCGCCCGGTGGCCCCGGCCGCCGCGCCGGTTAGGCTCTTGTCGCAAGGCGAACGAGACCTTGCCGCATGCGTCACACCCAGCGTCACATCCCAGAAGGAGATGCTCGTGCCGTCCATCGACGTCGTCGTAGCCCGGGAAATCCTGGACTCCCGAGGCAACCCCACCGTCGAGGTCGAGGTCGGCCTCGACGACGGCAGCACCGGCCGTGCTGCCGTTCCGTCGGGCGCCTCCACCGGTGCGTTCGAGGCTCTCGAGCTTCGCGACGGTGACCCCAACCGCTACCAGGGCAAGGGTGTCGAGAAGGCCGTCCTCGCGGTCATCGAGCAGATCGGCCCGGAGCTCGTCGGCTACGACGCCACCGAGCAGCGCCTGATCGACCAGGCCATGTTCGACCTGGACGCCACCCCGGACAAGTCGTCGCTCGGCGCCAACGCCATCCTCGGCGTCTCGCTCGCCGTCGCGCACGCCGCCTCCGAGGCGTCGGACCTCCCGCTCTTCCGCTACCTCGGCGGCCCGAACGCGCACCTGCTGCCCGTTCCGATGATGAACATCCTGAACGGCGGCTCGCACGCCGACTCCAACGTGGACATCCAGGAGTTCATGATCGCGCCGATCGGCGCGGAGTCCTTCTCCGAGGCCCTGCGCTGGGGCACCGAGGTCTACCACACCCTCAAGAAGGTCCTGAAGGACAAGGGTCTGTCGACCGGCCTCGGCGACGAGGGCGGCTTCGCCCCGAACCTGGGCTCCAACCGCGAGGCCCTCGACCTCATCCTCGAGGCCATCAAGCAGGCCGGCTACGTGCCCGGCAAGGACGTCGCGCTCGCGCTCGACGTCGCGGCGTCCGAGTTCTACAAGGACGGCGTGTACGAGTTCGAGGGCAAGTCCCGCTCGGCCGCCGAGATGACCGAGTACTACGAGGAGCTGGTCGCGGCCTACCCGCTGGTCTCCATCGAGGACCCGCTGTTCGAGGACGACTGGGCCGGCTGGAAGGTCATCACCGACAAGCTCGGCGCCAAGGTCCAGCTCGTCGGCGACGACCTGTTCGTCACCAACCCGGAGCGCCTGGCCCGCGGCATCGAGGAGGGCTCCGCCAACGCCCTCCTGGTGAAGGTCAACCAGATCGGTTCGCTGACCGAGACCCTGGACGCCGTCGAGATGGCCCAGCGCAACGGCTTCAAGTGCATGATGTCGCACCGCTCCGGCGAGACCGAGGACGTCACCATCGCCGACCTGGCCGTCGCCACCAACTGCGGCCAGATCAAGACCGGCGCCCCGGCCCGCTCCGAGCGCGTCGCCAAGTACAACCAGCTCCTGCGCATCGAGGAGATCCTCGACGACGCCGCGGTCTACGCCGGCCGCAGCGCCTTCCCGCGCTTCAAGGGCTGATGCCCCGGGCGGGCCGATGACCTCGCCCCGGCGGGCCGAACCCCCGTCAGGGCCGATCTTCGGCTCGCCGCCTCCGTCCGTCCCCGCACCCGGTCCCGTACCGTGTGCGGGGACGTACGTTTGACCGGCACGCACCGCGCCGGCACGCGCGCGTGGGAGCACGGGCGCGCGACCGTACGCGACGCGCGTGACCGTACGCGGCGGACCGCGACGGGCACGGACGGATGGGGAGACGCAGGACATGGCCGTGAAGGACCGGGACCGGTTCTCGACCGCGACCCGGATCAGGCTGCTCGGCGAGCAGACCGCCGCCCGTGTCTACCGCTCCCAGACCCGCCGTCAGGCCCGCCGCTCCCGGCTCACCGGACGCGCCGCCTTTCTCGCGCTCGTCGTCTGCTCGCTGGTGGTGGCGCTCGCGTACCCGATGCGGAGTTACGTGTCCCAGCAGGGCGAGATCGCCGACCAGAAGCGCAAGGCCGCCGAGGCCGCCCGCCGGGTCGAGCAGCTGCGCGACGAGAAGGCCCGTCTCCAGGACCCGGCCTACATCCGCCGGCTGGCCCGCGAGCACCTGCACTACGTGCGGCCCGGCGAGACCGGCTTCACCGTGAACGACCCGGACGCGGCGGACCGCCCGCGTTCCGAGCGGGGCGCGGACGACCGCCCCTGGTACGACAACCTGTGGGACGGCGTGGACAACGCCGACCGCCACTGACCCGACCGCACGACCGACGAACAAGGCAGACATGGACACGCCCCCTCCGCAGACCGAACGCACCGAGCCCACCGCCCTGGACGTCGCCGCCTTCGAGGCCCAGCTCGGCCGGCCGCCCCGCGGCCTGCGCGCCATCGCGCACCGCTGCCCCTGCGGCAACCCGGACGTCGTCGAGACCGCGCCCCGGCTCCCCGACGGCACGCCGTTCCCCACGACGTACTACCTGACCTGCCCGCGCGCCGCCTCCGCCATCGGCACCCTGGAGGCCAACGGCGTGATGAAGGAGATGCAGGCCCGGCTCGCCACCGACCCGGAGCTGGCCGCCGCGTACCGCGCCGCGCACGAGGACTACATCGCGCGCCGCGACGCCATCGAGGTCCTGGAGGGCTTCCCGAGCGCCGGCGGCATGCCCGACCGGGTCAAGTGCCTGCACGTGCTCGTCGGCCACGCGCTGGTGGCGGGCCCGGGCGTGAACCCGTTCGGCGACGAGGCCCTGGCGATGCTGCCCGAGTGGTGGGCGAAGGGCCCGTGCGTCACCCCGTGCGCGGAGAAGGCCGAAGGGTCCGGGACGGCCGGGCAGGGCGAGCAGGCCGAGGCGCCGAAGGGGTCCGCGGAATGACCCGGGTCGCCGGCATCGACTGCGGTACGAACTCCATCCGCCTCCTCGTCGCGGACGTCCACCCGGAGACGGGCGAGCTGATCGAGCTGGACCGGCGGATGACGATCGTCCGGCTCGGCCAGGGCGTCGACCGGACGGGCCGGCTCGCGCCCGAGGCGCTGGAGCGGACCTTCGCCGCGTGCCGCGAGTACGCGGCGGTCGTCAAGGAGCTGGGCGCCGAGCGGCTCCGTTTCGTGGCCACCTCCGCCTCGCGCGACGCCGAGAACCGGGACGAGTTCGTCCGCGGCGTCGTCGGGATCCTGGGTGTCGAGCCCGAGGTCATCACCGGCGACCAGGAGGCCGAGTTCTCCTTCACCGGCGCCACCGGCGAGCTGCCCGGCGACGACCGGCGGCTGGTCGTGGACATCGGCGGCGGCTCCACCGAGTTCGTGGTCGGCGTCCGGCACGTGGAGGCCGCCCGGTCCGTGGACATCGGCTGCGTACGCCTGACCGAACGGCATGTGCGCCACGACCCGCCGACCGCCGACGAGATCGCGGCGATCCGCGCCGACGTCCGGGCCGCGATGGACCTGGCCGCCGAGAACGTGCCGCTGACGGAGGCCGGGACGCTGGTCGGCCTGGCCGGCTCGGTCACCACGGTCGCCGCGATCGCGCTGGGCCTCCCGGAGTACGACTCCACCAAGGTCCACCACTCCCGGATCTCCCGGGCCCAGGTGGACGAGGTGGTCGCCCGGCTGCTCGGCTCCACCCACGACGAGCGCGCCGCCATCCCGGTCATCCACCCGGGCCGGGTCGACGTGATCGTCGCGGGCGCGCTGGTCCTCGCCGAGATCATGGAGCGCACCGGCGCCACCGAGGTCGTCGTCAGCGAGCACGACATCCTCGACGGGATCGCGCTCTCCGTGGCGTGACCGTTCCCCTTTTATAGGGCTGCTTCCACAGGGCTGCTTCTCCCGGGCTTAGGGCTGCTTCTCCAGGGCTGCCCGCGGAACCGTCCCGCCCGGCCGCGTGACGTCGTCCCGTTCTCACGCGCGCCGGGCGGTTCCGCGTTCCGGCCCCTCGGCGGCCCTCCGAGTCAGCCCGCCGAGACGGCCCGCCGAGGCCCTCCGGGGAGTCCGGAGGGTGGCCTCGCGGTCACCATGCGGCACCGCTATGCGTCGCATAGCGGGTGGCTATGAGTGCCTGTGAGGGGCCTGCGGGCGGTGCGGAAGAGGGCCGAAAGGGGCCCATGAGGGGTGCTTGGCGACGTCCTGTCGAAAAGGGTCGTGAAGTTCTTCACAAGAGAAAGGGTCCTCTAGGGGCCTGTGGAGGGACTTTGGTCCCTCCGGGGGGCTGTCCGGGGCCCTTTCGCAGGCGCGCACGCATCTTCGCTCATTGATTCCATCGTGTGAACGCACCCTGTCATTCAGCGTGAAGGAAAGGCCTCCGGACCAGTTCACAGGGGGTGGACAACGATCAACCGGAGCCCCCGGTTCCTTTGCTGGAACATGACATCGGTCACGTGGGCGGCGGAGTGTAGCAGAGGTACCCGACAACCTTGTGAAGGGGCTCACGAGGTACCCCCTCCCGCGGGGTGGATACTCGATGCCATGAGCACCACGGAGCGTCCCAGGATCCTCGTAGTAGGCGGCGGGTACGTAGGACTGTACGCAGCTCGGCGCATCCTGAAGAAGATGCGCTACGGCGAGGCGACCGTCACGGTCGTCGACCCCCGGTCGTACATGACCTACCAGCCCTTCCTCCCCGAAGCCGCCGCCGGCAGCATCTCGCCGCGCCACGTCGTCGTCCCGCTGCGACGCGTCGTGCGCGGAGCCGAGGTGCTCACCGGCCGGGTCACCACCATCGACCAGGACCGCAAGGTCGCGACGATCGCGCCGCTCACCGGCGAGTCGTACGAGCTGCCGTTCGACTACCTGGTCATCTCGATGGGTGCCGTCTCCCGTACCTTCCCGATCCCCGGCCTCGCCGAGCAGGGCATCGGCATGAAGGGCATCGAGGAGGCCATCGGCCTGCGCAACCACGTCCTCGAGCAGCTCGACAAGGCCGACTCGACGACCGACGAGGAGATCCGCCGCAAGGCGCTGACCTTCGTCTTCGTCGGCGGTGGTTTCGCCGGTGCCGAGACCATCGGCGAGGTCGAGGACATGGTCCGCGACGCGGCGAAGTACTACACCAACGTGAAGCGCGAGGACATGCGCTTCGTGCTGGTCGACGCCGCGGACAAGATCCTTCCCGAGGTCGGCCCCAAGCTCGGCCAGTACGGCAAGGAGCACCTCGAGAGCCGCGGCATCGAGATCTACCTCCAGACCTCGATGGACTCCTGCGTCGACGGCCACGTCGTGCTGAAGAACGGCCTCGAGGTCGACGCCAACACGATCGTGTGGACCGCCGGTGTGAAGCCGAACCCGGCGCTCGCCCGCTTCGGTCTGCCGCTCGGCCCCCGCGGCCACGTGGACACCTCCGAGAAGCTCCAGGTCCAGGGCATGGACTACGTCTGGGCCGCCGGCGACAACGCCCAGGTCCCGGACATGGTCGGCCGCGACGCCGGCAACCCGAACGCCTGGTGCCCGCCGAACGCGCAGCACGCCCTGCGTCAGGCCAAGGTCCTCGGCGACAACGTCGTGTCCGGCATGCGCGGCTTCCCGCAGAAGGAGTACCGCCACGCCAACAAGGGCGCCGTCGCGGGTCTCGGCCTGCACAAGGGCGTCGCGATGATCGTCATGGGCAAGATGAAGATCAAGCTCAAGGGCCGTCTCGCCTGGTACATGCACCGTGGCTACCACGGCATGGCGATGCCGACCTTCAACCGCAAGATCCGCATCTTCGCCGACTGGACCCTGGGCATGTTCCTCAAGCGTGAGGTCGTCTCCCTCGGTGCCATGGAGACGCCGCGCGAGGAGTTCTACGAGGCGGCCAAGCCCGCCCCGAAGCCGGCCGCCCCGGCGCAGGAGCCCGCCAAGGCTTCCTGACCTCGCGTCATACGCCTGAAGTACCCGTAGTACCCCCGAAAGGGCCGTCCGCCATCCGTGGTGCGGACGGCCCTTTCGTTGTGTCCGTTCGTATGTTTTTACGGACGCGTTGCGTTCGGACGGGAGTGAATCGCCTACCGACGGTGTTCCCCTGGTGACACGCATTTCTGGGGCACGGGATCACGGAGGTGTTGCACCATGGCCGACGCCGCATCACGGCTGACCGCCCTCGCCGAGGACGTCCTGGGAGCCAGGCTCCCGGTACGGCTGCGGGCCTGGGACGGCAGCGAAGCCGGACCTGCGGGCGGCCCCGTACTGATCATCCGCGAACGCCGCGCCCTGCGCCGGCTGCTGTGGAAGCCGGGGGAGCTGGGTCTCGCGCGCGCCTGGGTGGCCGGCGAGATCGACGTCGAGGGGGATCTGTACGAAGTCCTGGACAAGCTCGCCGGCGCGATCTGGGAGCGGGGGGACGACACGCGGAGCGCGCTCGACGCCGTCCGCGATCCGAAGGTACGGGCCGCGGCCCGCGCGCTGCTGAAACTGGCCGGTCCGCTGCCACCGCCGAAGCCGCCCGTCGAGGAGGCGCGCGGGCGCAGCGGGACCCGGCACTCCAAGCGCCGCGACAAACAGGCGATCAGTCACCACTACGACGTGGGCAACGAGTTCTACGAGCTGGTCCTCGGGCCCTCGATGGTCTACTCCTGCGCGTACTGGGACCTCGACGGCCCCGCCGGGACCCTGGAGGACGCCCAGCGCGACAAGCTCGACCTGATCGCCCGCAAGCTGCGGCTGAAGGAGGGCGACCGGCTGCTCGACGTCGGCTGCGGCTGGGGCTCGATGGCCATCCACGCGGCCCGCGAGTACGGGGTCAAGGTCGTCGGCATCACGCTGTCCCGCGAGCAGGCCGCGTTCGCCCGCAAGCGGGTCGCCGAGGAGGGTCTCGCGGACCGGGTCGAGATCCGGGTGCAGGACTACCGGGAGGTCCCCGACGGGCCGTTCGACGCCATCTCGTCCATCGGCATGGCCGAGCACGTGGGCGCGGTCCGGTACCGGGAGTACGCGGACATCCTGTACGGGCTCCTCAAGCCGGGCGGACGGCTGCTCAACCACCAGATCGCGCGCCGCCCGGAGCCCGACGAGGCCGCGTACCACGTGGACGCCTTCATCGACGCGTACGTCTTCCCGGACGGCGAACTCGCCCCGATGGGCCGCACCCTCGCGACCCTGGAGGACGCGGGCTTCGAGGTGCGCGACGTCGAGGCGATCCGGGAGCACTACGCGCTGACGCTGCGCCGGTGGGTGGCCAACCTGGAGCGCGAGTGGAGCACGGCGATCCGGCTGACCTCGCCCGGCCGGGCGAGGATCTGGCGGCTCTACATGGCCGCGTCGGCGGTCTCCTTCGAACGTAACCGGATCGGCGTCAACCAGTTCCTCGCGGTGAAGACGCCGGGCTCAGGGGCCTCGGGGATGGCGCTGCGGCCGCGCGAGTGGACCGAGACGGCCGCCCGTACGAGGACCGAGGAGGCGGCAGCGGCCGAGGCGTGAGCCCAAGTGCGCGGGAAAGGCAGCCGGTTCGGGGGACGGCCGCGTTCAGGCCCTCCGGGTCCGGGGTAGGCGGGGTGCCGGTGCGTACCGGCACCCCGCTTTCCCGTGGGCCGGTGCGTCCGTCCGTACCGCGACCGTCTCGTAGGGGGAACCGTGCGCCGTCGACCCGCCACCCGTCCGCCGCTGGCCCTGGCCGCCGCCACCATCGCCACCACCGGCCTGCTCGCCCTGTCCGCGGTCCCGGGCAGCGCCGCGCCGGCGGAGCCCGCGCTCGCGGAGCCCGAGGCCGCGGCGGTGACCACCACCGCCACCTTCAACGACCCCGGCGGCGACGCCGGTGCCCGGAACCGGATCCGCGATCACCTCGTCGACCTGGTGAAGCGGGCGGAGAGCGGCTCCACGATCAGCGTCAGCATGTACACCTTCACCGACGACGACGTCACCGCCGCGCTCGCCGCCGCCACGGCGCGCGGGGTCGGCGTCCGGGTCCTCCTCGACCACACCACCCTCACCACCTCCGGCGGCGAGTACGACGCCCTCGCCCGTGCGCTCGGCACCGACCGTACGAAGAACTCCTGGGTGTACGCCTGCCCGGCCGGCCGCGGCTGCCTTGGCGACCGGCGGCTGCCGAGTGACCCGGACGGGGCCATCAACCACAACAAGTTCTTCCTCTTCTCCGCCACCGGCGGGGCGAAGAACGTCGTCGTGCAGTCCTCGGCCAACCTGACCGGCGTCCAGCGCACCGACCTGTTCAACAACGCCGTCACCATCGTCGACAGCGGCCTCTACGGCGTCTATCAGGACTACTTCGCCGACCTGCTGTCCTACGGCACCGCCGGGGCCGGCCTCGACCACTACTACAAGACGCCGGCCAGCGGCCCGTACAAGGCCTACTTCTTCCCGCGCAAGGAGGCCCCGGGCACCGCATACGACGCCGACGCGAGCACCGACACCGTCAAGCTGATCCTCGGCAACGTCGACTGCGCGGGCGGCACCCAGGTCCGGATGGCCGCCAACCTCTTCACCCGCCGCGAGGTGGCGAGCAAGCTCGTCGACCTGAAGAACGCCGGCTGCGGCGTGTATCTCGCGCACGACGGCACGCCCGGCTCGACGGGCGCGGGTGTCGAGTCGATCCTGTCCGGCAGGCTCACCCGGCGGGTGCAGTGCTACGAGGACCGGGGCGCGGACACGGCCAAGGCCGGGCTGCACTCCAAGTACCTGATGGTGGAGGGCACGTACGCCGGGGTGCCCGGCAGCAAGCTGGTGTGGACCGGCAGCCACAACTACTCGTACCCGGCGCTGCGGGCGAACGACGAGACGCTGCTGAAGATCGACGTGGCGGCGCTGTACGACCAGTACCGGGCGAACCACGACCGCCTGATGGAGTACTGCGCGGGCGGCTGAGCCCCGTACGCGCGCGTACCCGCGAAAGGCCGGCGGGCCGGGTCCCTGGTGAGGGACCCGGCCCGCCGGCCGTCCGTACAGCGGAGGAGCTACTGCGCCTTGATGGCCTGCAGCATGTTCAGCTTCGCGGCGCTGCGGGCCGGCCACAGGGAGGCCAGCACGCCCACCAGTCCGGCGAGCAGCAGGAAGATCCCGACCCGGCCCCACGGCACGACCAGCGCGTAGTCCGGCAGGCTGCCCTTGATCGTCTCGCCGACCGCCCAGCCCAGGAACGAGCCGAGGCCGATGCCGACGACCGCGCCGAAGAGGCTGATGACCACGGCCTCCAGACGGACCATCCGCTTCACGCGGCGCCGGTCGAGACCGATCGCGCGCAGCATGCCGATCTCCTGCTGCCGCTCGAAGACCGACATCGCCAGCGTGTTGACGACACCGAGGACCGCGATGAGCAGGGCCATCGCCAGCAGGCCGTACATGATGTTCAGCATCATGCCGATGGCGCCGCTGAAGGTGTCACGGATGTCCTTCTTGTCCATCACCGTCATCGCCGGGTTGTCGCCGAGCGACTTCATCACGGCCTTCTCGGCCGCGTCCGACGGGCCGCCGTCCATCTTGACGAGGATCTGCGGGATGTACGGCTGGGTGTCGTGCGCGTTGAGGACCTTGGCGTCCACGATGATCGGCGAGACGAAGTCGCTGTCCGCGTAGACCGCGCCGACCGTGACCTCGCCCTTCTTCTTGTCGGCGAAGGTGACCTTGACGGTGTCGCCGACCTTCCAGCCGCGCTTCTTCGCGGTCTTGTCCTCGACGCCGATCTCGCCCTTCGCGAGGGAGTCGAGCGAGCCCTCCGTGACGTCCAGCTTGAGCACCTTGCCGATGGCGTCCGGGGCGACACCGGAGACGGACGCGAAGCCGCCCTTCTCCAGGTCGAACCAGCCGGCCTGCTGCGGCGAGACCGCGGTGGCCCCCGGGGTCTTCGCCACGGCGTCCAGGGCGGCCTGGCTGAGGCCGTCGCCGCTGGCCATGGCGATCATGTAGTCGGCCTTGATCTGGTCGGTGGTCGCCCGGTCCATGGCGCCGCCGGCCGAGGCGCCGACCACCGAGAGACCGGTCACCAGGGTGAGGCCGATGGCGAGCGCGGAGGCGGTGGCGCCGGTGCGGCGCGGGTTGCGGACCGCGTTCTGGCCGGACAGCTTGCCCGCGACACCGAACGCGTTGAGCAGCGGACGGGCGAGCGCGATGATCGGGCGGGACAGCAGCGGGATCAGCACGATCACGCCGAGGAGGGCGAGGAACGCGCCGCCGGCGATGAACGTGCGGCCGTCGCTGCCGCCCTTGCCGGCGCCGAGGACGACACCGACCACGCCGAGCGCGGTGAGGATCGCGCCGATGGTGTTGCGGACGACCAGGGACTTGGTGGTGGCGACCGCGTGGACGCTGCTCATGGCGGCGACCGGCGGGATCTTCGCGGCGCGGCGGCCCGGCAGCCAGGCGGCCAGCATGGTGACGAGGACGCCGACGGCGAGCGCCGAGACCAGCGGAGTGGCACCGATGACCAGGTTGCCGGCCGGCACCTTCAGCTCGAACGCGGTCATGGCGGAGCGCAGTCCGGCGGCGAGGCCGATGCCGAGGCCGAAGCCGATCACGGAGGCGACCAGGCCGACCAGACCGGCCTCCGCGAGCACGGAGCGGGTGATCTGCTTGCGCGAGGCGCCGACGGCGCGCATCAGCGCGAGTTCCTTCGTGCGCTGGGCGACCAGCATGGTGAAGGTGTTGGAGATCAGGAAGATGCCGACGAAGAGCGCGATGCCGGCGAAGCCGAGCAGCATCTGATTGAGCGTGCCCATGCTGGACTCGATGTCCCGGGCCTGCTCGTCGGCGAGGTCCTGACCGGTCTTGGCGTCGGCGGTGTCGCCGACGAGCGGCTTCACGGCGGCCAGGATCTTGTCCGCGTCGGCGCCGGACTCGGCGCGCACGGTGATCTCCTGGAAGGTGTCCGGCTTCGCGAAGAGCCGCTGGGCGACCTTGGTGTCGAACAGGACGAGGCTGCCGCCGGCGCTCACGGCGCCGTCCTCGGTGGTGAACACACCGGTCAGGGTGTACGTCTTGACGGGCCCGGTGGTGGCCACCCGGACCCGGTCGCCGACCTGGTAGCCGCCCTTGGTCGCGGTGTCCTGGTCGAGGGCGATCTCGTCGTCCGCGACCGGGCCGGTGCCGGAGGCGAACGCGAACGAGGCGTCCTTGCCGTCCTTGCCGGCGACGAAGTTGGTGCCCTTGTTGGACCAGCCGACGCCGATCAGCTTGCCGTTCTTGTCGGGCACGCCGGCGAAGCCGGTGACGCGGCCGGTGACCTCGGCGACGCCGTCGAGCGCGGCGATCTTCTGCCGGGTCCGCTCGGACAGGCCGGAGGAGGCCGCCGGGTCACCCGTGTTCAGCGGGGCGGTGACGGCGACGGCGACGTCGTCGTAGCTCTTGGCGGACTGGTTGCGGAAGGCGGCGGAGAGGGTGTCGGTGAAGACGAGGGTGCCGGAGACGAAGGCCACGCCGAGCATGACGGCGAGCACGGTCATCAGCAGCCTGGCCTTGTGCGCGAGCACATTGCGCAGGGCGGTGCGGAACATGGGAGGTCCTGAGTCCTGGGTCCTGGGTCCCGAATCCGGAATCCGGAACGGAAGGGGTGACGGGGGTACGAGGAGGGGAGCCGGGCGCGGGGGAGCGGCGGGAACGGGGCGGGGCCGGGCCGCGGGGGCCCGGCCTGGCGTCCGGTCCGGCTTCGCTCGGCCGGTGCGTCCGGCTCGGCGCGTACGGCCTGGCCGGCGGCTCACGGCCGCCGGGGCGGCGCGTACGGCCGGCTACGGCTCCTGGCTCAGCTCGTACGGCCCTTGGCGTCGAACGCCTTCATGCGGTCGAGCACGTCGTCCGCCGTCGGGTGGATCATCTCGTCGACGATCCGGCCGTCCGCGAGGAAGACGACGCGGTCCGAGTAGGCGGCGGCGACCGGGTCGTGGGTCACCATCACCACGGTCTGGCCGAGCTCGCGCACCGAGTTGCGCAGGAAACCGAGGACCTCGGCGCCGGAGCGCGAGTCGAGGTTTCCGGTCGGCTCGTCACCGAAGATGATCTCGGGCTTGGAGGCCAGCGCGCGGGCCACGGCCACCCGCTGCTGCTGGCCGCCGGAGAGCTGCGAGGGGCGGTGGGACAGCCGGCCGGACAGACCGATCATGTCGATGACCCGCTCCACCCACTCCTTGTCGGGCTTGCGGCCCGCGATGTCCATCGGAAGGGTGATGTTCTCCATCGCGGTCAGCGTCGGCAGCAGGTTGAACGCCTGGAAGATGAAGCCGATCTTGTCCCGGCGCAGCTGGGTGAGCTGCTTGTCCTTCAGGTTGCCCAGCTCGGTGTCGCCGATCCGGACGGAGCCGGAGCTGAACGAGTCGAGGCCGGCCACGCAGTGCATCAGGGTCGACTTGCCGGAGCCCGAGGGGCCCATGATCGCGGTGAACTCGCCCTGCCGGAAGTCGACGCTGACGCGGTCGAGCGCGACCACCTGGGTCTCGCCGTGTCCGTAGACCTTGGAGAGGTCGGTGGCACGTGCGGCCACCGCGGTCGAGCGGGGCACGGTGGGAGTGGTGGTCACGGCGAGGACTCCTGTCCATCGGGGTCAATCCGGCTTGTTCGGGAACCACTCCATCGTGTCGAGCGTTAGAGCCCGGATCGTCCGTCCACATGCCCGTTCCTGGGGCAGTCTGGAGTCGCACCGCGCGGGTGGCCCCTCCTCCTGAGGTATGACAGGAACCCTGAGACGTGATCAAGGGGCGCACCGCATGCCGTGATCACGGGCGAGGGGCGGAAGACCGGCCCCGGGGGCCCGGCCCGGCGGGGCCGAGGTGACAAGGTCGTCCCGGGCGGGCGGCGAGTTTCCGTCAATCCGAAGGCGACGACTTTGCTGCCGCGATCCCTGTTCCCCTTCGCCAGGGGCCTCCACCTGTGCTGACGCACCCTCAGCTGTCAATAAAATAAGACAACATCGGGTAGCGGTTCCTCTGATCGAGCGACGCCGCCCCGATAGGCTCGTGTGCCAACGCGGGGCTTCGCGCCACGCCCGGATGGTGGAATGCAGACACGGCGAGCTTAAACCTCGCTGGCCTTCGGGCCGTACCGGTTCGAATCCGGTTCCGGGCACATTCCCCGACCGACACACCTCGGGGCATCTCGGGTCACTCGTACCGCCGTCGTACCTCCTCGCACCGCTCCCTGGCTCCCCCTTCAAGGGGGAGCCTCGGGGGAGCTCCGCTGCTCGATTCGTGATGAAGATCCTCCCGCAGCACGAGAGAGTTTCTTTTGCCTTCGCATTACTCTGGTCGCAGTGCCGCGCCGTGCGGCCATGGAGGAGTGAGATGAGGAGCAGCAACCCGGTCTTCTCGCGACGGGGGTTCAGCCGCGACAACGGCTCCGCGGGCTTCGGGCCGCAGCAGTCGCAGGCCGGGGGCCCCGCCGTCGGAACGACCCCGTACCCCACCGGCAACCCCTACGCCGAGGGCACCGCGAACCCGTACGGGACCAACCCGTACGCGACGCAGGACACCCGGTTCGGCGCCCCGCAGCAGGTCCGCGGCGACGTGATGACGATCGACGACGTGGTGAGCCGCACGGCCATCACGCTCGGCACGGTCGTGGTCACCGCCATCGCGTCCTGGCTGCTGCTGCCGGTCGACCCGGCGAACATCAACAAGTCCTACGGCATCGCCATCGGCGCCGCGCTCGTCGCGTTCGTGCTGTCGCTGGTCCAGTCGTTCAAGCGCCGGCCCAGCCCGGCCCTGATCCTGGGCTACGCGGCCTTCGAGGGCGTCTTCCTCGGCGTGATCTCCGCCGCCGTCTCGACGTACATCGCCGACGGCGTGGTCACCCAGGCGGTCCTCGGCACCATGGCGGTCTTCGCCGGCGTGCTGATCGCCTACAAGATGCGCTGGATCCGCGTCACCCGCCGCTTCTACGGCTTCGTGATGGCCGCCGCGATGGGCTTCGTGCTGCTCATGGCCGTCAACCTGCTGTTCTCGCTCTTCGGCGGCGGCGACGGCCTGGGCTTCCGCTCCGGCGGCCTCGGCATCGTCTTCGGCATCATCGGCATCATCCTCGGTGCCTGCTTCCTCGCCCTCGACTTCAAGCAGGTCGAGGACGGCATCACCTACGGCGCTCCGCGCGAGGAGTCCTGGCTGGCCGCCTTCGGTCTGACCATGACGCTGGTGTGGATCTACCTGGAGGCGCTGCGCCTCCTGTCGATCCTTCAGGGCGACGACTGACCCACCGCGTCCCCATGAGCGGGGGAGGGGCCCGTCCGGCAGCCGCCGGGCGGGCCCTTCCGCGTCACGGGGTGTTCCGGGGGCGGTTCGGGGGCCGTTTGGCGGGGGGCCGGGCGGGGCGCATAGGGTCGGCCGGGTGCGCGATACGACTGAACTGACCACCGCCGCGGAACGCTTCGCCGACCGGCTGCGGGCCGCCCCGCAGAGCCGCCTGCAGCGCGGGGCCGCGGCGGAGGGCCTGGCGCTCGCCAGGGAACTGGCCGACCGGGCGCAGCGGCTGGAGTTCCCGGACCGCGAGCCGCGGACGATGCCCGACGCCGGCGTCTTCGCGGTCGCCGACCAACTGGCGGTCGCCGCCGCGGATCTGGCCGAAACACTCCGCACGGCCCCGCCCGGGGCCCCTGAGGGGGCGCTGGACGAGGCCGTGCGGCTGGTACGGGAGGCGGAGGCCCGGGCAGGGCTCTGAGGTCGTGAGCGGGGCTCCTGGGGGCCGGAGCGAGGCCCTGGGGCCGTGAGCGGGGCCCCGGGCTCTCAGAGCCCGTCAGAAACTGGCGATCACGCGGTCCGCGAGGATGTAGACGGTGTCCTCGGCGCTCTCGCCGTACGAGAACGTGAGCGCGTACGCCCCCGAGACACCCGAGCCGCCGAGCAGGACCGGGGTACGCCCGGCCCGCAGCGCCTCCGCGAGACGCTCGGCCGTCTCGCGGTGACCCGGCGTCATGCAGAGCGTGGTGCCGTCGGCGAAGACGTACACGTCCAGCGTGCCCAGCGGGCCGGGACGCACGTCGGTCAGCGCCGTACCGGTCTCGGCCAGCTCCTCCAGGCGGTCCACGGTGCGCTCGTGGTCGGTCGCCACCGGGGTGCGGACGGGCACGAAGTCCGGGTGCGAGGGGTGCCGGCGACGGGCCGCGGCCAGCTCGGGGGAGTCCTCCGCGTAGTCGCCGGCGCCGGTCAGCTCGGGCAGGTCCTCCAGTGTGTCGAGACCGTCGAGCGCGTCGAAGGCGTCCAGCGCCTCCCGGGTCTCCCGGTTGTCGAGCGCGGCGGCCTCCGCCTCCATGGCCTCCAGGGCCATCGCCTCCAGGCCCACGAAGTCGGCCTGGCGCGGCACGTAGTACGGACCGTCGTCGGCGGGCCCGGCGAGCCCGCCCAGCAGCGACGGGGCGTCGGCGGCGTCCCGGGCCTCCTGCGCGGCCCAGAACGCCCGCGCCTCGGCCAGCTCCCGCTCCCGCTCCTCGGCGAGCGCCTCGGCGACCGCGGCCCGTATCTCCGCGGCGTGCGACTGGCGCGCCTGCGGGACGGAGACGCCCCGCTCGGCGGCGAGTTCGCCGCGCAGCGCGGTGATCTGCTGACGGAGACCCCGGGCGGCGTGCAGAGCGGCGGCGCCCACAGCCGTTGCGGCGGCCGTGCTCACCAGCAGGGCAAGAGACAGTGCGCTCACTGACGTACTCCCGATTCCGAGTCGATCCCCCGACTTCCTACATCAGCTTGCGGTGAGGTTGCTCCGGTTGTCAGTGCATTACGTCACGAAATGGGCAGGTATTTCGGCCGGGTGTTTGGTCCTGAAACCGTGCTGACCTGGGAAAACGACTCTCCCCCAGGACGTATGTCACATCCTGGGGGAGATTCGGTCACGGCTTGGACGCGGGAGGGTTCGCCTCGTAGTCGTCTGGTTACGGGGCGTCGGTCCCGGCCGATTCCGCGCGGTTCGAAGGGTGTTCAGCGGGCTGCCGCGAACCTGGCTCAGCCGCCCTCTTCTTCGGTCGCGCCGAGCTTCGCCACCGCTGCGGGCAGGTGCCGCCCTCGTTCCTCGGGCGACCCCTACCCTCCGCTCCGGCTCAGCTCAGCCGCCCTCTTCTTTGGTCGCGCTGAGCTTCGCCACCGCTGCGGGCAGGTGCCGCCCTCGTTCCTCGGGCGACCCCTACCCTCCGCTCCGGCTCAGCTCAGCCGCTCGATCACCATCGCCATGCCCTGGCCGCCGCCCACGCACATCGTCTCCAGGCCGAACTGCTTGTCGTGGAACTGGAGGCTGTTGATGAGGGTGCCGGTGATGCGGGCGCCGGTCATGCCGAAGGGGTGGCCGACGGCGATCGCGCCACCGTTGACGTTGACCTTGTCCAGGTCGAAGCCCAGGTCGCGGTAGGACGGGATGACCTGCGCGGCGAACGCCTCGTTGATCTCGACCAGGTCGATGTCGTTCGTGGTCAGACCGGCCCGCTTCAGGGCCTGGTTCGACGCCTCGACCGGGCCGAGGCCCATGATCTCGGGGGAGAGCGCGGAGACGCCGGTGGAGACGATGCGGGCCAGCGGGGTCAGGCCCAGCTCGCGCGCCTTCGTGTCGGACATGATCACGAGCGCGGCGGCGCCGTCGTTCAGCGGGCAGCAGTTGCCGGCGGTGACCAGGCCGTCGGGGCGGAAGACCGGCTTCAGGCCGGAGACGCCCTCCAGGGTGACGCCGGCGCGCGGGCCGTCGTCCTGCGACACGATCGTGCCGTCCGGCAGCGTCACCGGGGTGATCTCGCGCTGCCAGAAGCCCTTCTTGATGGCTTCCTCGGCGAGGTTCTGCGAGCGGACGCCGAACTCGTCCATGTCCTGGCGGGTGACGCCCTTCCAGCGCGCCAGGTTCTCGGCGGTCTGGCCCATGGCGATGTACGCGTCGGGGACCAGGCCGTCCTCGCGCGGGTCGTGCCAGGTCGAGCCCTCGGACTCGGCGGTGGCCTTGGTGCGGGCCTCGGCCTCGGCGAAGAGCGGGTTGTGCGTGTCCGGCAGCGAGTCGGAGTTGCCCTTCACGAAGCGCGAGACCATCTCGACACCGGCCGAGATGAAGACGTCGCCCTCGCCCGCCTTGATGGCGTGCATGGCCATCCGCGAGGTCTGCAGCGAGGAGGAGCAGTAGCGGGTGATGGTGCAGCCCGGGAGGTGGTCCATGCCCATCTGCACGGCCACGATCCGGCCCAGGTTGTTGCCCTGCTCACCACCCGGCAGACCGCAGCCGAGCATCAGGTCGTCGATGTCGCGCGGGTCCAGCTCGGGGACCTTGGCGAGCGCGGCCTGGATGATCGTGGCGGTCAGGTCGTCGGGCCGCAGGTCCTTGAGGGAGCCCTTGAAGGCCCGGCCGATCGGAGAGCGGGCGGTCGAGACGATGACGGCTTCGGGCATCACGGCTCCAGAAAAATGCGGAGTGGGTGGACAGAAAGGGAAGTTACCCGTACGTACCGCACGGGGTCACCGGCCTTGGCGTGTGATGCGGGCCTCTTTTCTAAGCGCTCGCTCAGGTGTCCTGGGAGAGGGGCTCCTCCCGTTCCCCGGACGAGCCCCCGGCCGCGCCCGGTTTCCCGGGGCCGTCGGAGCCCTCGGAGCCGGGCGAACGCTTGGCCGTGTTCCCGTTCCCGGCTCCTTTCCTCTTACCGCTCCCGCGCCCCTTTTCATTCCCGTGGCCGGAACCGTTCCCGTTCCCGTTCCCCTTGCCGTGGCCGTTCCCGATGCCGTTCGGCAGGGGCAGCCGGCGGCGCCTGCGGTGCTTGAGGAGTGCCCAGGGCGCGCGGGCGGTCGCCACCTCCGTACCGGCCACCTCCGTGCCCGCCTCGCTCGCCGCCTCGGCCGCCGCCTGCGCCACCGGCAGCAGGTTCTCGCGCCGGGCCGGCTCGATCCGCTCCGGCTCCGGCCAGATGCCGAGCGCCGCGCAGACGGTCGGCAGGACCGCCATGGCCGCCGTCGCGTAGCCCTCCGCCGACGGGTGGAAGTTGTCCACCCCGAACATCTCGCGCGGGTTGGCCGCGAACTCCGGCCCCAGCAGGTCGCCCAGCGACACCGTCCGCCCGCCGTGCTCCACGACCACGATCGTCTGCGCCGCCGCCAGCTGCCGCGAGGCCCGCCGGGCCAGCCAGCGCAGCGGCTGGTAGACCGGCTCGATCGTGCCGAGGTCCGGGCAGGTGCCGACGACGACCTCCGAGCCCGCCGCGCGCAGCCGCCGTACCGCCGCCGCCAGGCAGCGCACCGACTCGGTGGCGGGTACCCGGTGGGTGACGTCGTTGGCGCCGATCATGATCACGCACACGTCGGGCGCCCCGTGCGGCCCGGCGAGCAGCAGCGACACCTGCCGTTCCAGATCGTCCGAGCGCGCCCCGGGCAGGGCCACGACCCGCAGGTCCACCGGCCGCTCGGCCACCGCCGCCAGGCCCGAGGAGAGCAGCGCTCCCGGGGTCTGCCCGGTGCGCCGCACGCCCTGGCCGGCCGAGGTGGAATCACCCAGAAGGGCCAGCCGCAGCGGGGGCTCCTCGTCATATGCCTGCCCGTAGCGTCCGTCCGGCCCCGGTGGCAGCGGCGCCACGCCGGTCCCGACCGACCGCCGGGCCAGCGCCGCCTCGGCGAGCAGCACGCCCACCGCGGCCACTCCGAGCAGCCCGATGCCCCCGCCGCCGTACGCCGCGCCCGCCGCGATCCGCCGTGCCACCCTCGCCCTGGACATCGGGGCCGTCACCTCCCGTACGTCGTAGTGAAGCCGTCTTGTCGTCTACTGCCCCGGAAGCGGCTCCGCCTACGCATTCCAGCGAATACGCTGGCTGCACCATTACGGAGACCCCGGAGACTACGGTGCAATTCCACGATTCGATGATCAGCCTCGTCGGCAACACCCCGCTGGTGAAGCTCAACAACGTGACCGCCGGCATCCAGGCGACCGTCCTGGCCAAGGTGGAGTACTTCAACCCCGGTGGCTCGGTCAAGGACCGCATCGCGGTCCGCATGATCGAGGCCGCCGAGGAGAGCGGTGCTCTCCAGCCGGGTGGCACCATCGTCGAGCCCACCTCCGGCAACACCGGAGTCGGCCTGGCGATCGTGGCCCAGCAGAAGGGCTACAAGTGCATCTTCGTCTGCCCGGACAAGGTCTCGACGGACAAGATCAACGTCCTGCGCGCGTACGGCGCCGAGGTCGTGGTCTGCCCGACCGCGGTCGACCCGGAGCACCCGGACTCGTACTACAACGTCTCCGACCGTCTGGTCCGTGAGACGCCCGGTGCCTGGAAGCCCGACCAGTACTCGAACCCGAACAACCCGCGCTCGCACTACGAGACCACCGGTCCCGAGCTGTGGGAGCAGACGGAGGGGAAGATCACCCACTTCGTCGCGGGCGTCGGCACCGGCGGCACCATCACCGGCACCGGCCGCTACCTCAAGGAGGCCAGCGAGGGTGGGGTCGAGGTCATCGGCGCCGACCCGGAGGGCTCGGTCTACTCCGGCGGCTCCGGCCGTCCGTACCTGATCGAGGGCGTCGGCGAGGACTTCTGGCCGACCGCGTACGACCGGACCGTCACGGACCGGATCGTCGCCGTGTCCGACAAGGACGCCTTCCAGATGACCCGCCGCCTCGCCAAGGAGGAGGGCCTGCTCGTCGGCGGTTCCTGCGGCATGGCGGTCGTCGCCGCCCTTGAGGTCGCCAAGGAGCTGGGCCCGGACGACGTGGTCGTCGTGCTGCTTCCGGACTCGGGCCGCGGGTACCTTTCGAAGATCTTCAACGACGAGTGGATGGCCGACTACGGCTTCCTGGAGGACACCACCTCCGCCACCGTCGCGGACGTGCTCGGCCACAAGACGCACGGTCTGCCCTCGCTCGTCCACATGCACCCGGACGAGACCGTCGGCCAGGCCATCGAGGTGCTGCGCGAGTACGGCGTCTCCCAGATGCCGATCGTGAAGCCGGGCGCCGGTCACCCCGACGTCATGGCCGCCGAGGTCGTCGGCTCGGTCGTCGAGCGCGAGCTGCTCAGCTCCCTGTTCAACCAGAAGGCGTCCCTGGAGGACCCGCTGGGCGACCACATGTCCGCGCCGCTGCCGCAGGTCGGCTCGGGCGAGCCGGTCGCCGACCTGATGGCGGTGCTCGGCGACGCGGACGCGGCGATCGTCCTCGTCGAGGGCAAGCCGACCGACGTGGTCAGCCGCCAGGACCTGCTGGCCTTCCTGGCCGCGAACCCCGGCGTGAAGTAAGCGGTACAGCGGTACAGCGCGAGAGCGGTACGGCGCCGCAGAGGTACAGAGCGGTACGAGACGGGGCGGCGGGGCTTTCGGGCACCGGCCGCCCCGTCTCGTATGTCTACGCGCGTGGCGTCGCCCCGTACGACTCCGTACGCCCCCGCGCGTGTACGTCACACGAACGGTACGCGCGCGACACGCGCCCGCAGCGCCCGCGTAACACGACGGCGGGAGAGTGTTCCTCGTCGGCGTCACGGGCCTCCGGAGCGGCTCCCGGATCTCCTGGTACGCCGTCCGACGCGGGCCACCGGTCCTGACCCGGGCCCCGCGTCCGCTCGCGGGGACCGCCGTCGTCCCGACCTCTGCCCGGCACCGCCCGGCAGGGGACGGCGGCCCCCGCGCTCTCTTTCCGCGGGCCCGCCCGTTTCCACGCGCCCCTGCGGCTATGCGTCCATCCGTACGTCCGGGCTCCCTCGCGCCCGCCGACTGCATATGCTTATGCAGAGTTCTTGGTGCATGAATAGTCGGCAGGTGGAAGGGGAGGGGGACGGCATGAACGACAGTCCCGCTGGACGGCTGCAGACGCTGTTCGAAGGGCACCGGCTCACGCCGACACAGCGGCGGATCGCGCACTGCATGGTGCGGCGGGCCGCCGACGTGCCGTTCCTGTCCAGTGTGGAGCTGGCCGACCTGGCCGGGGTGAGCCAGCCGTCCGTCACCCGTTTCGCGGTCGCGCTCGGCTTCGACGGCTATCCGGCGCTGCGCCGGCATCTGCGCGAGAGCGTGCCCGCGGCCCCCGAGGAGACCGTCGGCCACAACGAGTACCAGCAGGCCGTGCTCGGCGAGATCGAGAACCTGAGGCACCTCGCCGACCTCCTCGCCGACCCCGCGCCCGTCGTACGGGCCGGCCGGCTGCTCGCCGCCTCCCGCCCGCTGCCGGTGCTCGGTCTGCGGGCCGCCTCCTCGCAGGCGCGCGGCTTCGCGTACTTCGCGGGCAAGGTCCACCCCGACGTACGGCTGCTCGACGAGGGCGGCTCGATGCTGGAGGACCGGATCGACGCGGTCGTCCGCGCCGGGGCGTCGACGCTCCTGTGCTTCGCGCTGCCGCGCCATCCGCGCGAGGTCGTCGACGCGCTGGCATATGCCCGTACGTCCGGGCTCACCGTGGTGACGGTCGCCGAGTCCGCCTTCGCCCCCGTCGCCGCCCACAGCGACCTGCTCATCCCGGCCCCCGTCGGCACCGGCCTCGCCTTCGACACGGCCTGCGCGCCGATGCTGCTGGGCCGGGTGCTCCTGGAGGCGATGGCGGACGAGTTGCCGGACGCGCAGGCGCGCCTGGAGGAGTTCGACACGCGCGCGGCGACGCGCGGTCTGTTCGTCGACTGACCCCTGGGGGCGCCGAGGTCGTCGGAGTCGCCGGGGTCGCCGGGGTCGCCGGGGATGCTGTCCCTGGACGTGGGGGGTGGCCGTGACCCCGGACGGTCGGCCGGCTCATCGCCGACCGGCCGGGGCCACGGCCCATGGGGGGGCGTCCGGGGTCAGATCTCCAGCTCGCTCTCGATCTTCTTCAGCTGGTGGCGGGCCATCGCCAGGTTCGCCCGGCCCTTGTCCAGCGCCAGGTACAGGAAGAGACCGTTCGCGCCGCGGGTCTTGAGCAGCCGGAGCAGGTGGTACTGGCTGCCCAAGGTGATGAGGATGTCCTCGATCTCGTCGCTGAGCCCCAGCATCTCCATCGCGCGGACCTTCGCCCGGACGACGTCCGTGTTGCCGGCCGCCGCGACGTTCAGGTCGAGGTCCTTGCCGCCGCCTATCGTGCCGAGGGCCATGCCGCTCGTGTAGTCGACGAGCGCCGCGCCGATCGCGCCTTCGATCTGGGCGGCTTCCTTGAGGGAGGTCTCGGTGTTCGCCATGGTGTGGTTCCGTTCTTCTTTCCGTGGGTGTCGTCGTTCTCTGGTGTGGCCGACCTGCCGGTGGCCGGCCGGTCGACCGGTGGCCGGGTGGTCAGTTCAGGTCTCTGCGTTCCAGCGCGCCGTCCACCAGCTCGGCGATGCGGGCGCTGGACCGGCGGGCCTCCAGGTGGAGCCGGCCGACGTTGATCCGGGGTTCGGCGAGCAGCGTCAGGACGGCCGAGCCGCCCGCCGCGTACGTCGCCACGTAGCCGTTCTCGCCCCGGACGAGCAGCTCCTTGAAGCCGCCCTGTCCGGTGGTGTCCGCGAGCCGCTGCCCGACGCCCAGCGCGGCGGCGGTCAGCGCGGCCACGCTCTCCGCCTCGGCGTCGACGGCGTCCCGGGCGAGCACCAGTCCGTCGATGCTGGCCGCCAGGGCCCCGGTGAGCTGGGGCAGCCGGGCCCGCAGCCGTCTCAGCTCGCCGAGCACCTCGGCCTCCGCAGTCATCATTTGTCTCCTCTCGGCGCGCAGGCGCAGGGCACGCCTCATCACAGGGCTGCCTCCAGGGCGTCACGGAGCCGGCGGAGCAAGGCGACGTCGGGGTCGGGGGTGGCGACCTCGCCGACCCAGGCGGGCACCGGGGGCGGGGCGGGGGGCGCCGCTTCGTGAGGGGTTTCCACCAGACCGGCCGCGGCGAGCCGTCGTACGTCCAGCAGCGTGTGGAACGCGGGCCGCCCGAGCACCCGGGCGATGTCCGCCGGGGTCCGTACGCCGTCGGCCGCCGCGAGCAGGGCCCGGTGCCGGGTGCCGACGGGCTGGCCGGGGGCGACGGGGCGGGGGACCACGGGCGCGGTGTCGACGGCGGGGTACGGCCAGACGCTGTCGAGGAGGTCGCGGCGGCGCAGCGTCTCGCGTTCCACGGCCTCGGTGGCGACCGGGCGCACCGCGCCGAACCAGTGCGCCGCCCCGTACCGGAAGCGGGTCGGGCCGCTCGCGGGTCCGAGGGCGAAGAACGCGGCGTCGAAGACGGCCTCCAGGTGGCAGATCTCCAGTTCCCCGTCGTGCAGCCGGCCGCTGTCGACGAGGAAGCGGCCGACGGTGCCGCGCGCGCCCGCCTGGTTCACGGCGTCGTCCCAGCCTTCGCGGGGCAGCCGGCCGGCGGCGGCGAGGAGGACGTCGACGCCGGGGGAGCTGGGGCTTTCGGCGTGCACGACGCGGCCGTCGACGAGGTAGAGGGTGCCGTGGTCGCGCAACAGGGCGCCGGTGGCCTTCTCGGCGGTGAGCCGCAGCAGCATGGGGGAGACGGGGGTGGCCGCCGGAAGCGAGGGGGGAGCGGGGGCCGCGGAGAAGGCGGGGGCGGCCGGAAAAGCGGGGATGGCGGGGGAGGGAGGTGGTGCGGATAAGGGGGGTAAGGCAGCCGAGGCAGGTAAGGAAGGTAAGGAAGGTAAGGAAGATAAGGCGGGGGAGTCGACGCGGACCGGGCGTATCGGGGGGAGCGCGCTCATCCGAGGACCAGCCTCTCGGCGAGGTCGCCCAGCCGGATGCGGGCGAGTGCGAGGTTGCCGGTGGAGCGGTCCAGCCAGAGATGCAGGAAGACACTGCTGTCGAAGTCGGTCTCGACGAAGCGGATCACGTGGTACCCGACGCGGGTGCTGACGATCAGGTCCTCGACCGGCGGGGCGCCGGCCTCGGGTGGTAACGCGCCGTCGCCCGTTCCCGCCGGTGACTCGAACTCGGCCGCCGCGCGGGCCAATTCGGCGCTCTCGGCGGCGGTCGTCTCGTGGTCGCCGACCGGGGATTCGCCCGCCGACCCGAGGGCCAGACCACTGGTCCAGTCGACCAGCCAGGCCCCGCGCGCCCCCGGCAGGCTCATGGCCTCCTGAAGACACTCGTCGATTCCGGGCACGCGAGATCCCCTCCCGATGCGGCGTACGGGCGTACGGCAGTAACGGTGACGCTACTCAACGTCGCGCTCTCGGGCAGGAGTTCTGGCATTTTCCAGAGGAATTTGTCAGCGGATCCGGAGGAGCGGCCTCAGCCCCGGGTCTCCACCGCCCGCGCGATCTCCTCCAGGTCTCGCGCGAGCGAGCGCGCCATCACCCGCGTCCCGAGCCGCCCGAGCAGCCGGGTGAGCGGCGTCGGGGCGCGGTCGTAGCCGGGGCGGGCGGTGTACGTGAGGCGCAGGGTGGTCGCGGTGGCGCGGGCGAGCGGCCCGTCGGGCGCGAGGGCGAGCTCGCACGCGTAGTGCATGCCGCCCGAGTCGGCCACCGTGACGTATCGCTCGGCCGGTTCGCAGATCGTCACCGTCAGCTCCTCGGTGGCCTGCCGGCCCAGCGTCCGCCGGGTCTCGCGCCAGCGGGTGCCGACCGCGAAGCCGCCCTGGGTCAGCACCTCGACCCGGTCGACGGCGGACAGCAGCCGGGGCAGTCCGGGCAGGTCGGTGATCATCAGCCAGACACGCCCGGGCGAGGCGGCCACCTTCCGTTCCACGACCACCGAGGTGCTTGCTGTCATGGATCCACGGGAGCACCGCCGCCGCCCGGGCGCAAGGTCATGCCGTCAGCGCGTCCGGCCGGCCGCCGCCCGATTCCGCCACGATCTCGTCGAGGGTCTGGGCCCGGCGGACCAGGCTGAAGACCGTGCCGCCCTCGGCCGCCCGGGTGAATCCGTACACGGCGGGCCGGGGCAGGCTGTTGTACGCGTAGTGGTGGGCGAAGTAGTACGCGCCGGTGTCCGGCACCGCCACCACGTCGCCCGGCCGCAGCGGCGGCAGCGCGCGCCCGGTGGCCAGCAGGTCCCCGGCGAAGCAGGCGGGTCCGGCCACGTCCTGGACGACCGCCGGCTCGCCCGCGCGGGGCCGGCCCTCCGCGTCGTAGGCGAGGATCCGCAGCGGCCAGGAGCCGGGGGCGTAGACGGTGCGGACGGCGAGCTGGACGCCCGCGTGGGTGACGGCGATGGGGCGGCCGCCGGAGGTCTTCGTGTACTCGACCCGGGCCAGCACGGTGCCGTGCTTGGCGAGCAGCGACCGGCCGAACTCGGTGACCAGCGCGTAGCGCCCGTCGAACAGACCGGGGACGGTGGCGGCGAGCAGCCCGGCGTACGCGGCGTAGGTCGGGGTGTCCTCGTCGGAGGCGAAGTTCACCGGGAGGCCGCCGCCGATGTCGAGGGTGTCGATCTGCCGGCGCCCGGCCCGGTCGTTGATCTCCTCGGCGAGCGCGTAGGCCGCCCGGACGCCCTCGGCCATGAGGGGGAGCGGGACGCCCTGGGAGCCGGTGTGGGTGTGCAGCCGGGTGAGCCAGGGGCGGTCCAGATACGCCTGGACGACGGCCTCGCGGGCGCCGTCGTCGCGCAGCGCGACACCGAACTTGGAGGTGGCGGTGGCGGTCGACATCGCGCCGATCGCACCGGCTCCGACCTGTGGGTTCACCCGGAGTCCGACGGGCGGGGCGCCGGCGGCGGACGGGAGCAGGCCGTCGAGCCGGGCCAGTTCCTGGAGGTTGTCGGCGTTGACCGCGATGCCGAGGCCGAGGGCCTGGCGCAGCTCGGCGTGGGTCTTGGCGGGGGAGTCGAGGACGGTACGGGACGGGGGCACCCCGGCCGCCCGGGCCAGGGCCAGTTCGCCGGGGCTCGCGACCTCGGCGCCCAGGCCCGCCTCGTACAGCAGGCGCAGGACGGGCACGAGCGGGGCGGCCTTCACGGCGAAGGCGTGCAGGACGGGGGCGTCGGTGACGGCGGCGAAGGCGCTGGTCAGGGCGGCGGCGGAGGCGCGGATGCCGGCCGTGTCGAGGAGGGCGGCGACGGGCTCCTCGGCGGAGAGGAGTCCTTGGGCGACGGCGGCGCGCACGGCGCGGTCGCGAGCGTGTTCCCGGCGGTTCGGCGAGGTCGTTCCGAGGGAGGTGGCCATGCGTCCATCCCACCACCGGGCGGGGCGCCGCCGCAGCTGTTGACTAAGTCTATTCAGCGGGCCAGGATGTGAATACCAGAGTGAATAACCGAGGAGGCTTCGCCATGTCAGGACCCCGCCCCGTACGGGCCCCGCGCGGTACGGAACTGAGCGCCCTGGGATGGCAGCAGGAGGCCGCCCTCCGGATGCTCCAGAACAACCTCGACCCCGAGGTCGCGGAGCACCCCGACAAGCTCGTCGTCTACGGCGGCACCGGCAAGGCCGCCCGCGACTGGCGCTCGTTCGACGCCATGGTGCGCACCCTGCGCACCCTCAAGCAGGACGAGACGATGCTCGTCCAGTCCGGCCGTCCGGTCGGCGTCATGCAGACCCACGAGTGGGCGCCGCGCGTCCTCATCGCCAACTCCAACCTCGTCGGCGACTGGGCCAACTGGGAGGAGTTCCGGCGCCTGGAGGCCCTCGGCCTCACCATGTACGGCCAGATGACCGCCGGTTCCTGGATCTACATCGGCACCCAGGGCATCCTCCAGGGCACCTACGAGACCTTCGCCGCCGTCGCCGCGAAGAAGTTCGGCGGCACCCTGGCCGGCACCATCACCCTGACCGCCGGCCTCGGCGGCATGGGCGGCGCCCAGCCGCTCGCCGTCACCATGAACGACGGCGTCGCGATCTGCGTCGACTGCGACCCGCGCGCCATCGAGCGCCGCATCGAGCACCGCTACCTCGACGTCAAGGCCGACAACCTCGCGCACGCCCTCCAGCTCGCCACCGAGGCCCGCGACGCCCGCCGCCCGCTGTCCATCGGCCTCCTCGGCAACGCCGCCGACCTGCTCCCGCAGATGCTCGCCGAGGGTGCCCCGATCGACATCGTGACGGACCAGACCTCCGCCCACGACCCGCTGGCCTACCTCCCGGTGGGCATGGCGTTCGAGGACATGGCGGACGCCGCCGCCAAGGACCCGGCCGGCTTCACCACCCGCGCCCGCGAGTCCATGGCCAAGCACGTCGAGGCCATGGTCGGCTTCATGGACGCCGGCGCCGAGGTCTTCGACTACGGCAACTCCATCCGCGGCGAGGCCCAGCTGGCCGGCTACGACCGCGCGTTCGCCTTCCCGGGCTTCGTCCCCGCGTACATCCGCCCCCTCTTCTGCGAGGGCAAGGGCCCGTTCCGCTGGGCCGCCCTGTCCGGCGAGGCCTCCGACATCCACAAGACGGACAAGGCGATCCTCGACCTCTTCCCCGAGAACGAGTCGCTGCACCGCTGGATCAAGATGGCCGGCGAGCGCGTCCACTTCCAGGGCCTGCCCGCCCGGATCTGCTGGCTCGGCTACGGCGAGCGCGACCGCGCCGGCGAGCGCTTCAACGACATGGTGGCCTCCGGCGAACTCGCCGCCCCGCTCGCCATCGGCCGCGACCACCTCGACTGCGGCTCCGTCGCCTCCCCGTACCGCGAGACCGAGGCCATGCTCGACGGCTCCGACGCCATCGCCGACTGGCCGCTGCTCAACGCCATGGTCAACGTGGCCTCCGGCGCCTCCTGGGTGTCGATCCACCACGGCGGCGGCGTCGGCATGGGCCGCTCCATCCACGCCGGCCAGGTCACCGTCGCCGACGGCACCCCGCTCGCCGGCGAGAAGATCCGCCGCGTGCTCACCAACGACCCCGGCATGGGCGTCATCCGTCACGTCGACGCGGGTTACGACATCGCCGAGCGCGTCTCCGGCGAGCGCGGCGTCCGCGTCCCGATGCGCGAGGGCGACACCGGCACCGGCACCGGTTCCGAGGAAGGCTCCGCGTGAGTGCCTCCTTCCACGCCATGTGGACGTCGCTGCGGCCCATCGGCCGCAGCGACGCCTCGGGCGGATACCGCCGCTACGCCTGGACCGGCGCCGACGCCGACTGCCGCCTCTGGTTCCGGATGCAGGCCGAGGCCCGCCGCCTCGACGTCGAGACCGACCGCAACGGCAACCAGTGGGCCTGGCTCGGCGACCCCACCGCCGGCGACGCCGTCGTCACCGGCTCCCACCTCGACTCCGTCCCCGACGGCGGCGCCTTCGACGGCCCCCTCGGCGTCGTCTCCGCCTTCGCCGCGCTCGACGAACTCCGCGCCCGCGGCGTCTCCTTCCGGCGCCCCCTCGCCATCGTCAACTTCGGCGACGAGGAAGGCGCCCGCTTCGGCCTCGCCTGCGTCGGCTCCCGCCTCACCTCCGGACAGCTGACCCGGGAGAAGGCCTTCGAGCTGCGCGACGCCGACGGCGTCAGCCTCCCGCAGGCGATGGAGGCGGCCGGCCACGACCCGTCGGGGATCGGCCCGGACCCGGAGCGGCTCGCCCGCATCGGCGCCTTCGTCGAACTCCACGTCGAGCAGGGCCGCGCCCTCGACCTGTCCGGCGACCCCGTCGGCATCGCCTCCGCCATCTGGCCGCACGGCCGCTGGCGGTACGACTTCCACGGCGAGGCCAACCACGCCGGTACCACCCGGCTCGTCGACCGGCACGACCCGATGCTGCCGTACGCCGAGACCGTCCTCGCCGCCCGCGAGCAGGCCGAACTCGCGGGCGCCGTCGCCACCTTCGGCAAGATCGCGGTCGAGCCCAACGGCGTCAACGCCATCCCCTCCCTCGTCCGCGGCTGGCTCGACGCCCGCGCCGCCGACCAGGAGTCCCTGGACACCGTCGTCGCCGGCATCGAGACCGCCGCCCGCGCCCACGCCGCCCGCCAGGGCGTCGACCTCGCCGTCGTCCGCGAGTCCTTCACCCCGATCGTGGAGTTCGGACACGCGCTGCGCGACGAGATCGGCCGCATCCTCGGCGAGGCGTCCGCCGACGGCGTCAAGGTCCCCGTCCTCGGCACCGGCGCCGGACACGACGCGGGTATTTTGTCCGCCTCCATCCCGACCGCCATGCTGTTCGTGCGCAACCCCACCGGCGTCTCGCACTCCCCGGCCGAGTCCGCCGCCGAGGACGACTGCCTCGCCGGAGTCCGCGCACTCGCCGACGTACTGGAGGGCCTCGCGTGCCGGTGACCACCCCCACCCCTGCCACCTACTGGCTGGAACACGCCTGGACCGACCCCGTCGTCGAGTCCGGCGTCCTCCTGGAGGTCGCGGACGGGCGGATCACCGACGTCCGGACGGGGGCGGCCACGCCCCCGCCCGGCGCGGAGGTGCTGCGCGGACTGACGATCCCCGGCCTCGCCAACGCCCACAGCCACGCCTTCCACCGGGCCCTGCGCGGCACCGTCCAGGTCGGCTCCGGAACCTTCTGGACCTGGCGCGAGGTCATGTACGGCGTTGCCGGGCGGCTCACCCCCGACAGCTACTTCGCCCTCGCCCGCGCCGTGTACGCGGAGATGGCCCTCGCCGGCATCACGGCCGTCGGCGAATTCCACTACCTCCACCACGCCCCCGGCGGCACCCCCTACGCCGACCCCAACGCCATGGGCGAGGCCCTGATCGCCGCCGCCGGCGAGGCCGGCATCCGCATCACCCTCCTCGACACCGCGTACCTCTCCTCCGGCTTCGGCGCGGCCCCCGAACCGCACCAGCTGCGCTTCTCCGACGGCACGGCGGACGCCTGGGCCGAGCGCGCGTCGGCGCTCAAGGAGCGCGAGGGCGCACGGATCGGCGCCGCCATCCACTCCGTACGCGCCGTCCCGGCCGACCAGCTCGCCACCGTCGCCCGCTGGGCCGAGGACCGCCACGCTCCCCTGCACGTCCACCTCTCCGAGCAGACCGCCGAGAACGACGCCTGCCAGGCGGCCCACGGCCGCACCCCCACCCAGCTCCTCGCCGACCACGGCGTCCTCGGCGCGCGGACCACCGGCGTCCACAACACCCACCTGACCGAGGGCGACATCGCGCTGATCGGCGGGTCCGCCACCGGCACCTGCATGTGCCCCACCACCGAACGCGACCTCGCCGACGGCATCGGCCCCGCCGCCGCCCTCCAGCGCGCCGGCTCCCCCCTCTCGCTGGGCAGCGACAGCCACGCCGTCGTCGACCTCCTCGAAGAGGCGCGCGCCATGGAACTGAACGAGCGTCTGCGCACCCGCACCCGCGGTCACTGGACGGCGGCCGCGCTGCTGCGCGCCGCCACCGCCGACGGCCATGCGGCCCTCGGCTGGACCGACGCCGGCCGCCTCGAAGCGGGCGCCCTCGCCGACTTCACGACGATCGCCCTCGACACGGTCAGGACAGCGGGGCCACCGCCGCGTCTGGCAGCCGAGACGGCGGTATTCGCAGCGTCCGCGGCGGACGTACGGCACACGGTCGTCGGTGGACGTACGGTCGTCCGGGACGGGGTCCACGCGACCGTCCCCGACGCGGCCGGAGCCCTCGCGGACTCGATCGCCGCCCTGCGCGGCTGAAGGAGACACCCCACATGAACACCGGCCCCGCGGCGACGAACAGCCCGGCGGCGACCCCCGCCCCCACGAGCGCGAACAGCGCCGTGGCGACGACCGCCACCGCCATCGTCAACATCGCCAGCCTCGTCACCAACGACCCCTCCCTCGGTGATGGAACCCCCCTGGGCCTGATCCAGGACGCGGCCGTCGTCATCGACGGCGACCGTGTCGTCTGGGTCGGTGAATCCAGCAAAGCACCCGCCACTGACAACCGGGTCGACGCCGCCGGCCGGGCCGTGATCCCCGGCTTCGTCGACTCCCACTCCCACCTCGTCTTCGCGGGCGACCGGACCGCCGAGTTCCACGCCCGGATGTCCGGCCAGCCCTACAAGGCCGGCGGCATCCGCACCACCGTCGCAGCCACCCGCGCCGCGACCGACGCCGAACTCTCCGCCAACGTCGCCCACTACATGGCGGAGGCCCTGCGCCAGGGCACCACCACCTTCGAGACCAAGTCCGGCTACGGCCTCACCGTCGAGGACGAGGCCCGCGCCCTGCGCATCGCCGCCGAGCACACCGACGAGGTCACCTACCTCGGCGCGCACATCGTGTCCCCCGACTACGCCGACGACCCCGCCGCGTACGTCGACCTCGTCACCGGCCCGATGCTGGACGCCTGCGCCCCGCACGCCCGCTGGATCGACGTCTTCTGCGAGAAGGGCGCCTTCGACGGCGACCAGGCCCGCGCGATCCTGACGGCCGGCCAGGCGAAGGGCCTCGCGGCCCGGATCCACGCCAACCAGCTGTCGTACGGCCCCGGTGTCCAGCTCGCCGTCGAACTCGGCGCCGCCAGCGCCGACCACTGCACCCATCTCACGGACGCCGACGTCGACGCGCTCGCCTCCGGCGACACGGTCGCCACCCTGCTGCCGGGCGCCGAGTTCTCCACGCGCGCGCAGTGGCCCGACGCGCGGCGCCTGGTGGACGCGGGCGTGACCGTCGCCCTGTCCACCGACTGCAACCCCGGCTCCTCCTTCACCTCCTCCGTCCCCTTCTGCGTCGCCCTCGCCGTCCGCGACATGCGCATGACCCCCGACGAGGCCCTCTGGTCCGCCACCGCGGGCGGCGCCGCCGCGCTGCGCCGTACCGACATCGGCCGCGTCGCCGTCGGCGCCCGCGCCGATCTCGTCCTCCTCGACGCCCCCTCCCACGTCCACCTCGCCTACCGGCCGGGCGTCCCGCTGGTCGCCCAGGTCTGGCGCACGGGTGTACGAGTGGCCTGACCAGGCCCTACGTTGGCGCGCATGAAGATCACCCCGCGCCAGTTCCGCGAGTCCCCCGGCACCGAGGACTGGCGGGTCCTCGGCGAAGGAGCCTGTGCCCGTTTCCGCACCGGCTCCTTCGCCGCCGGCGCCCGCTTTGCCGCCGCCCTCGCGGACCTGCCCGAACTCGCGGACCACGCACCCGACGTGGACCTGCGCCCCGACGCCGTGACGGTCCGCCTGGTCACGGTGACGGACACGCTCTACGGCCTGACGGAGGGCGACCCGGCCCGGGCCCGCGCCGTCTCGGCCCTGGCGCGCACCCTGGACCTGACCGCCGAACCCGCCGCCCTCACCGCCGTTCAGGTCACCGTCGACGCCCTGTCGATCCCGGCCGTCACCCCGTTCTGGCGCGCCCTCCTCGGCTACGACCACCGCGCGGGCAGCCCCGAGGACCTCATCGACCCCGCCCGCCGCAACGCCGCCTTCTACTTTCAGCCGATGGACGCCCCACGCCCGCAGCGCAACCGCCTCCACGTCGACGTCTGGATCCCGTACGACGAGGCCGACACCCGCATCAAGGCCGCCCTCGCCGCCGGCGGCACCCTGGTCACCGACACGTACGCCCCCTCCCACTGGGTCCTCGCGGACCCGGAGGGCAACGAGGCGTGCGTGGGCACGCTCTGATTTCGCCTCAGGCCATCCACAGCGCGCTCCTGCGCGTCGTACCGGAGGTCGTACAGCACCACGGCATGCCACGGACCGCCGGGACGCCAACGGTCCTCGGCGGCAGGGGCGTAGGAGGTACGGGTGTGATGAGCGGTGCGCGACATCGAGACTCCTCGGCAGCGACCGCCGGGCCGTTCCCGGCGGGCTACCGGAAGCCGAGGGGCCCGCGCGCCCGAAGCCGTCCGCTTCTCATCCCCGCGATTCTCGCCGCGCCGTGCCTGCCCGGTCCAGAGCGGGGAAAGGCGCTGGCAGGACGGGTGCGCGGCATGTGAGGGTGGCCGCATGGGGCATTCACGGGCCTATCCCGTCTACCGGACCACCGACGAAGAAGCCGCCTACGACCGGGCGAAGGAACTGAGCGCGGGACTGGAGCTGATCGAGGACGAGATATGGGTCGACGCGGTGCTCGCGGACCCGGAGCGGCTGCTCCGGGTGGCGGAGGCGGTGCCGGACCTGGCGTTCGAGGGGAGTGACCAGGAGGAGTACGACCCCTGGGGCGAGCCCGAGCCGGACCGGTTCCCGGTGTGGGCGTGGTCGGAGGAGGCGCCGGAGGACGCGGACCTGCCGTTCCTGGCGGCGGCCGGGGACGCCCCGGCCATGCTGGGCCGGCGCGGACGCTGGCCCGGTCCGGACGGCAGCGTCCAGTACGACGGGGTGCAGGTGGTGTTCCACCACGACGACCTCGAACTGGACCCCCCGGACCGCCGCACCGAGACCCACACCGTCTTCCTCCACGTCCACAAGCATTGCCCACCGGCCCGCGTCCGCGAACTGGCCGCCCGCGCAGGCCTGGACGTCCTGGGCGAGGCGCGGACTGGCTGGTAGGTCCGGGACCGGCGGTCAGCCGACCGTCGCCACCAGGTCCGCCGCCGCCTCCACGCCCGCCCGCTCCTCCGCCGTGAGGTGCGGGTCCGCCGCGCGGAAGGCGGTCGCGGCCGCGAGGTGGGGGACGGGGAAGCCGTGGTCGGCGAGGTCGCGCATGACGCGCGCCTCGCGTTCCGCGTCGCCGCCGTCGCGGTGGCGGCGCAGGACCCATTCCTCGTGCGGCGCCGGGAGCGCGTACACGTCGGCGGACCGTCCCGTCCCCAGCAGGGAGGTTACGGTGTCGTGCTCCGGTGATCTTGTCACTCGTCGAGCGTAAGTCCCCTGCGTAGGCGTGCCAATGTCCGCGAGAGCAGCCGCGAGACGTGCATCTGGGAGATGCCCAGTTCTTCGCCGATCTCGGATTGGGTGAGGCCGGCGGTGAAGCGCAGGGAGAGGATGCGGCGTTCGCGGAACGGCAGCGAGGCGATCATGGGCTTCAGCGACTCGACATACTCGATGCCCTCGATGCCGTGGTCCTCGTACCCCAGGCGGTCCGCGAGCGTCGCGCCGTCGGACTCGGTCTCCTCGGGCGGGGCGTCGAGCGAGCTGGCCGTGTACGCGTTGGCGGCGGCCATGCCCTCGACGATCTCCTCGGGGGGCAGGCCCAGCTCTCGGGCGAGCTCGTCGACGGTGGGCGACCGGTCGAGGCGCTGGGCCAGCTCGTCGCCGGCCTTGGCGAGGTCGAGGCGGAGTTCCTGGAGTCTGCGCGGGACGTGCACCGACCACGAGGTGTCGCGGAAGAACCGCTTGATCTCGCCGATGATCGTCGGCATCGCGAAGGTGGGGAACTCGACGTTGCGGGCCAGTTCGAAGCGGTCGATCGCCTTGATCAGGCCGATGGTGCCGACCTGGACGATGTCCTCCATCGGTTCACTGCGGGTGCGGAACCGGGAGGCGGCGAACTTGACCAGGGCCAGGTTGAGTTCGATCAGGGTGTTGCGGACGTACGCGTACTCGTGGGTGCCCTCCTCCAGTTGGCCGAGGCGGGCGAAGAGGGTCTTCGACAGCGCGCGCGCGTCATGCGGCGCGATCTCGTCGACGGGCGGAATCGGCGGGAGATCGGCGAGTTCCGTGACGTCGAGCCGGGGGGACATGGTCTCCTCCAATGTGGTCTTTTGCTGCGGTTTGCGGCGCCTCCGAAGCCGGCCGTGTCGAATGTGTTCTTCTAGCCCTACCCAATCGACGGTGAAGGTCGCAAGTGGCAATTGTCTGTTTAGGGATGGTTTGAGGCGGAGCGCATGTGCGCCGGGAGAGCCCGGACTTGTATGGTTCGACGCATGTACCGCCAGCACATCGGCAGCGCACCCGGGCGGTTCCGGGTCGACGTCCGGACCGTGGGGGCGAGCGAGGTCCTCACCCCGGTGGGTGAGCTCGATCACCACACCGCCGAACTGTTGCGTACGCCACTCGATCAGGCCCTCGACGAAGGCCGGGTACGCCTCGTACTCGACTGCTCACAGCTTGAGTTCTGCGACTCCACCGGGCTGAACGTCCTGCTCGGCGCCCGGCTGAGAGCCGAGGCCGCGGGCGGCGGGGTCCATCTCGCGGCGATGCGGCCCACGGTGGCCCGGGTCTTCGAGATCACCGGGGCGGACGCCGTCTTCACCCTGCACGACACGATCGAATCCGCCCTCCCCGGCTGAGCCGGGCCCGCTCCCGGTGCCGGGTCCGCTCCCGGCCCCGGACCTCGCCCCCTCCGGGCCGGGGACGGTGACCCCGTTCCGCGCGTCCTGCCCCGCCCCCTCGTCCTCGTTTCGCTGAATCGGTGAGGTGAAGCACTGATGGAGACTGCCTCCGGCGACCCCGACGTCCGCCGGCTCGCGCTCGGGTCGACCCCCGGCACCGTGCCGCTCGCCCGTGACTTCACCCGGTCGGCGCTCCACGACTGGGGCTGGCTCCCGGCCGCCACCGCCGACCGCCGGGCCGCCGCCGAGGACGTCCTGCTCGTCGTCTCCGAACTGGTCACCAACGCCTGCCTGCACGCCGAGGGCCCGGAGAGCCTGTGCGTGCTGCGCCTCGCCGACGTGCTGCGCCTGGAGGTCGTCGACCGCGGCGCGGGCCAGCCCGCGCCCCGTACCCCGCACCGGGCCGGACGGCCGGGCGGACACGGCATGTTCATCGTGCAGCGCCTCTGCCGCGCCTGGGGTATCGAGCGCACGCCGGGCACTCCCGGCAAGACCGTCTGGGCGGAACTCGCCGCGCCCGCGTAGGGCGCGCGCTTTCCCTTTCCTCCTTCTCCCATCGCTCCGCCTCCCTTCCCTCCTCGACGCCGTGGGCGTACCTTGACGGCCCATCTGATACTCCGTCAGGAATCGTGCGGTGAGGGGTGCTTGTGGTGCCGAACCGGAGGAGAACGGCGGGCGCGCCGAAGGTGGCGAGGTCATCGGCGGCGCGGGCGGCCGCGGCGGCGGTGGCGATGGCGGCCGGCTCGGCCGTGCTGCTGGCGGCCCCGGCCGCCCACGCCGCCGTCGTCGACGTGAACTACGCCTGCGAGACGAAGATCGGTCCCAAGAGCGCGGTCTCGCCCGTCGGCGTCACGGCCGAGAAGAACGGCGACACGTACACGGTCACGATGTCCTTCGACAAAGGCGTCTCCGACAGCCCCGTCGAGCTGCCGAAGGGCGTCATGACCCCGCGCGCCGAACTCGTCGTCGGCGGCGCCGACAGTGGCAAGGTCCAGGTCAAGGGCGAGCCCAACACCGAGGCGATCCCGCCCCAAACCCCCATCAAAATAGGGAAACTGACAGGGACGTACACCCCGAAGAAGAGCGGCAGGGTCACCTTCACCGCCGGCACCCTCACCGTCCACGCGCTCGGCATGGACGCCGCCGTCTGCAAGCCGTCCAACGGCCCGAAGCCCTCCCTGGAACTGGACGTCACGGCCGCCGCGGGCGGCTCCGGCGGGAGTACGGGGTCCGGGGACGGCTCCTCCGGCGGCGGTACGGGGTCGGGCGGCGGCGGCCGGCTGCCGAAGACCGGTCCTCTCGACTCGGCCGTCGCGCTCGGCACCCTCGGCGGCACGGTGCTGCTGACCGGCGCGGCCGGGGTGCTCTGGCTCACCCGGCGCCCGTCGCGGCCCACGGCGCGCTGATGACGGCGGCACGGGCGCTGCGGGCGGGGCGGGCGGCACGGGTCGTACGAGCGGGGGTACGCGCCGGGCTCGGGGCCCTCGCGCTCCCCGCCCTCCTCGCCGCCGCCCCCGGCCCCGCGCCCGCGATCGGGCCCGGCCCCGCATCCGGCGGTGGCTGGAGCGCGGCGCCCGCCGCCGGCCGCCCGTACGTCTATCTGGAGGGCGCGGCCGGCAGCGTCCTCACGGACACGCTGTCCGTCACCAACCCCACCACCGCCCCGCTCACCGTCCGCCTCACCGGCGACGCCGCTCCGGCCCCGGTCACCTTCGCCGCCCGCACGGTGACCGTCCCCGCCCGGACCCGCGCGGACGTGCCGTTCACCGTCACCGTCGGCGCGGGCACCCCGCCCGGCGACCACCGCGGCGCGTTACGGGCCGAGGCCGCCGCCCGGACCGCCGCCGCCCGCACCACCGTCGTCCCGCTCCACCTGCGGGTCAGCGGCCCGCGGCTGGCCGCGCTCACCGTCGAGGACGTCCGCGTGGACCGCTCCGGCACCGTCCGCTACACCCTGGTCAACCGGGGCACGACCACCCTCGCACCGCGCCTCGCCGTCCGCGCCGACGGCGTCCTCGGCACCGTCCTCGACCGCCCCGAACGCCCGCTCCCGCTCACCCTGCGCCCCGGCGAGCGCGCCACCCGCACCGAACCGTGGCCCGACCCGCCCGCCCTCGACGCGGTCACCGTCCGGCTGACGGCCGCCGCTCCCGGCGCCCCGCCCGCGACCGCCCGCGCGGCCGCGTCCTTCGCCTCCGCGCCGGGGATCGCCGCCGCCACGGCCGCGCTCCTCGCGGGGGCGGGCGCGGTCACGTACACGGCGTACGCGCTACGGAGGAGGAAGCGATGACCCGCCCCCGTACGACCGTGCTCACGGCACTCCTGTTCGCCCTGCTCGCGGCGCTGACCGCCGGGCCGTCCGCCGCCGCCCGGGCCGCCGAGCCGCCCGCCGTCGTGCTCTCGCAGAAGGAGGGCGGCAAGGGCGGCACCCTCACCATCAGCGGCTCCGGCTGGCAGCCCGGCGCGCTGCTCATGCTGCTGATCTGCGGCCAGGGGGAGCCCGGCAAGGGGGTCATCGGCGGCACGAACTCCTGCGCCAACACCGACGGCCGGGCCGCCACCGTCGACGCCCGGGGCGCCTTCAGCTCCCGGCTGCCCGTCGCCGAACCGCCCAAGCCCTGCCCCTGCGTGGTTCACGTCGCCGTCGTCACCAGCCCCCAGGGCGCGGCCGCCGGGACGGACACGGTGGACGTCGCGTTCACCGTCGCCGGGCATCCGACCGCCCCGCTGCCCGCGGCCACCGGCGACGGCCGGCTCGCGGTGCTCACCTCCGCCCGGCTCGAAGGCTCCAGCGGCGTCCTCGTGTGGTTCGGCGCGCCCGCCCGCCGCGAGGTGGTCGTGACGGTCGGCAACCTCGGCCAGAACGCCGTCAAGGACCCCGTCTTCGAGGTCGGCAGCCGGCACGGGGTCCTCTCGCCGCAGTACGAGGAACAGCAGTGGCGCGGCACGATCCAGCCCGGCCGCAAGGCCCTCGTGAAACTGCCCGTCGAACTGACGGCGGGCGCCCACGGCGACTACCGGGTGTCCGTCCGGTACGGCGGGAAGGTGCTGGTCGAGCAGCCGTGGGCGGTCGGCCGGCCGTGGGGCGTCACGCTCTTCTGGCTGCTGCTCGCGCTCGTGGTCCCGGCCGCCCTGTTCCGTATCGGCATGGCGGTCGTCGACCGGGTCCGCCCGCCGGACGCCCGCGCCCCGGCCCGCCGCCGTCACCCCCGGCGCGGCGGGACCCCGGCCCCCGCCCCTGACCCCGGGCCGCGGCCGGCCTCGGCGGACGCGCCGACCGCCGTCCTGCCGTGGTTCACCCCCGACTCCGCACCGTCAGACAACAGCCCGACGACGAAGGGACGGTCGTGAGGACGACACGCACGACGACACGGAGGATCGGCGCGGCCGGCGTCGCGATGATGCTCGGCGGCGCGGGGATCCTGCTGGCCGCCGGGCCCGCCGCCGCGGCGGAGGTCTCGTATCGGACGGAGTGCATCCCGCCCGCCATCTCCGGCCTGCCACCCGTGCAGGGCACGACGACGGTGCGGCTCACCGCGCCCGCGGAGGCCAAGGTCGGCGACGAGGTGGAGGTGGTGTGGAAGACGGTCGCCGCCGCCTCCAAGAACCCCGACTTCCTCGACCTGGGGAAGGACACCGTCCAGCCCAGCGGGGTGGTCAAGCTCGGCGGCGCGGCGAGCGGCACGCTGACGATGACCGGCCCCCGGCAGAACCCGCCCATCCCGAAGAGCAGCCCGATGATCCTCTCCGACATGAAGGGCACGCTGAAGCTGACGGCGCCGGGCGAGATCACGCTGACGCCCGACGCGTACACCGTCAACGTCATGTCGACCGACACGAAGTGCGCGCCGAAGGAGACCGTCGCCGCCGGCGCCACGATCAAGGTGACGGCCGGCGGGGGCGGTACGACGGCCTCGGGCGGTACGACGAGCGGCGGGGGGACGACGTCCGGGGGCGGTACGGCGGCCTCCGGCGGGTCTGCCTCCGGCGGGTCTGCCACCGGCGGGTCCTCCGGCTCGTCCGGCACCACGGGCACCACGTCGAGCACGGGCGGCACCAGCGGCACGGGCGGCTCGTCCAGTGGCTCCTCCGGCTCGTCCGGCACCGCGTCGAGCACCGGCGGCTCAGGCACCTCGGGCGGCGGCAGCACCGGCGGCTCCGGCGGCCGGACCGACTTCCCCGGCAAGGAAGTCGCGGTGAACTTCGCCTGCCAGGCCCCCGGCCCCTCCTCCATCTCCTCCAAGGTGACGATCGGCGCCAAGAAGAACGGCGGCTCCTACGCCCTCACCGTCAAGACCGCCAAGGGCGTCATGAACAGCCCCGCCGCCCTCCCCAAGGACGCCCTCAAGCCCTCCATGGACATCCGTCTCGGGGGCGCCGACTCCGGTTCGGTGAAGGTCACCGGGCCCGGCAACCCGGCCCCGCTGGAGGCGGGCAAGCCGGTCGACCTGACCGACATGACCGGGACGTACACGCCCGGCGCGACCGGCAAGACCACCCTGACGCCCGGGAAGCTCACCATCAGCGTCTCGCTCGGCGGCACGCCGATCGTGATCCCGTGCGAGGTCAAGGGCTCGGCCCAGGCGTCCCTGACCCTGGACACCGAGAAGCAGGCCGGAGGCGCCTCCGGCGGCTCGGGCACCTCCGGCGGCTCGGGCACCACCGGAGGAGGCAGCGGCGGCGGTCTCGCCGAGACCGGCGCCGCCGACCACGGCACCCTGCGCGCGCTCGCCCTCGTCGCCGGCACGGTGATCCTGCTCGGCGGCGCGGTGTTCACCTTCACCCCGTGGGCCCGGCTGCGCCGCTGAAGCGGCCGGCAGCGGGGAAACGGCGGAGGGCCGCCGCACCGAATCGGTGCGACGGCCCTCCGTATGCCGTACGTCCATGGGTACGTGCGTCAGTGCACGTCGCCCATCAGCGTCTGGACCTTGTTGCGGTACATGTAGATCGCGATACCGGCCACGACGGCCAGCGACGCCTGCATGGCGATGATCCCGATGCCGTTCAGGCTCACACCGGCCAGCGAGAGCAGACCCGTGGTGCAGTCACCGGCGGTGACGGCGAGGAACCAGACACCCATCATCTGGGAGGCGTACTTCTTCGGCGCCATCTTCGTGGTGACGGAGAGGCCGACCGGGGAGAGGCACAGCTCACCGATGGTCTGGATCATGTAGATCGAGACCAGCCAGAGCGGGGTGACCTTGGTGCCGTCGCTCGCCATGTTCATCGGGACGATGAAGATGAAGAAGGAGGCGCCGACCAGGACCAGACCCATCGAGAACTTCACGATGGTGTTCGGTTCCTGGTTCTTGCGGGCCAGCCACAGCCACAGCCAGGCGAAGACCGGCGCGAGGCTCATCACGAACAGCGGGTTCAGCGACTGGTACCAGGTGGCCGGGAAGCCCAGGCCGAAGACGGTGCCGGAGGTCTTGCCGTCGGCGAACAGCGACAGGGTCGAGCCACCCTGGTCGTAGATCATCCAGAAGACGGCGGCGGCGACGAAGAACCAGATGTAACCGGTCATCTTCGACTGCTCGGTCTTGTCGAGGTCCTTGTCGCGCTTGATGCGGACGAGGACGGCGACCGGGATGATCAGACCGGCGAGGGTGATCGGGACGAGCGCCCAGTTCAGGGTGTACATGCCCATGCCGATGACGACGCCGTAGAAGACGGCGGCGACGACCACGACCAGGGCGGCCTTGACCAGGAGGCTCTTGCGCTCGGCCGGGGCGAGCGGGTTCGGGACGACGCTGCTCTGCGCGCTGAGGTGCTTGGTGCCGAAGAGGAACTGCACCAGGCCGATGCCCATGCCGGCCGCGGCGAGGAGGAAGCCGAGGTGCCAGTTGACCTTCTCGCCGACGGTGCCGACGATGAACGGCGCGATGAAGGCACCCAGGTTGATGCCGATGTAGAAGAGCGTGAAGCCACCGTCACGGCGCGGGTCGTCCGGGCCGTCGTAGAGGTGGCCGACCATCGTCGAGATGTTGGCCTTGAGCAGACCGGAACCGATGGCGACCAGCGCGAGACCGGCGAAGAACGCGGCCTGACCCGGCAGGGCAAGGGAGCCGTGGCCCGCCATGATGACGAAACCGGCGATGGCGACCGTCTTGCGGGCGCCCCAGACACGGTCGCCGAACCAGCCACCGGGCATGGCCATCAGGTAGACCATCGACACGTACACGGAGTAGATCGCCGTGGCCGTGGCGGCCGTCATGGCGAGTCCGCCGCCCTGGCTGCCCGTGGCGGCCTCGGCGCCACCGGAGACCAGGTACAGGACGAGAAGGGCCCGCATGCCGTAGTAGGAGAAGCGCTCCCACATCTCGGTCATGAAGAGAGTGGCCAGGCCGCGAGGGTGGCCGAAGAAGGTCTTCTCGGAACCAGGGGTTCCGGTGGAAGCCTTCGTCAGGCTGGACGCCATGTCGATCCTTGCTCTGTCGGGACGCGCGCTTGGTGAGCGGGTTGCGCCCGGTGGGGGAGGCCGGCACCGGCGGGAACGCGGTCGCGCTCCACCGGGATCCACGCCCTCGACGCGTCATCGCGCCAGGACCCGGCCCACAGGTCGTTCACTGTTCCCAGGACTCAAAACCGCGGACGGCGGCCTTGTGCAGAAAGAGACCCTTGGCTCGCCAACGCGGCCAAAGGTCCCGGATTACCGCAAGAGAACTCTCGCCACCATACGACACGACACTGCCGGATATGGAAGGACTTGAGAGATGGATCACAGGCGTCCGGGGAACCGAATGCCCGCGATCGAAGGCGTTCGGCAGCTTACGGGTCAAGATCCACAGGGTCTCCCGCGGCCCTTCGGATCGCGCCACGGCAGCGGTGTCCCGCGGACTACCATCGCCTCATGACCCGTGTACTGCTCGCCGAGGACGACGCCTCCATTTCGGAACCGCTGGCCCGCGCCCTTCGGCGCGAGGGATACGAGGTCGAAGTGCGGGAGGACGGCCCCACCGCCCTCGACGCCGGACTGCGGGGCGGGGTCGACCTGGTCGTGCTCGACCTCGGGCTGCCCGGCATGGACGGCCTGGAGGTGGCCCGCCGGCTGCGCGCCGAGGGGCACACCGTGCCGATCCTGGTGCTCACCGCCCGCGCCGACGAGGTCGACACCGTGGTGGGCCTCGACGCCGGCGCCGACGACTACGTGACGAAGCCCTTCCGGCTCGCCGAGCTCCTCGCCCGCGTCCGGGCCCTGCTCCGCCGCGGCGCCACCGAGCCGGCCGCCGCGCCGACCACCCACGGCGTACGGATCGACGTCGAGTCGCACCGCGCCTGGATGGGCGACGAGGAGCTGCAGCTCACCGCCAAGGAGTTCGACCTGCTGCGCGTCCTGGTCCGCGACGCGGGCCGGGTGGTCACCCGCGACCAGCTGATGCGCGAGGTCTGGGACACCACGTGGTGGTCCTCCACCAAGACCCTCGACATGCACATCTCCTGGCTCCGCAAGAAGCTCGGCGACGACGCGGCCAACCCGCGCTACATCGCCACGGTGCGGGGCGTCGGCTTCCGCTTCGAGAAGAACTAGGGCCCGCAGGGCCCGCAGAGCCGCCAGAGCCGCCGAAGAACGCGGGAACGCGAGAACGAGAGAACGTCACCGGGTGCGCCGCCGTCTGATCAACTCCACGCTCGCCGTGGTCCTCGTCGTCATCGCCGTCTTCGGCGGCTCCCTCGTCTTCGTCGAGTCCCGGACCATCACCGCCGGCGCCCAGGAGAGCGTGGACGCCGAGGCGCTGCGGATCGTGTCGATCGTCGACAGCCGGCTGATCGGCGGCGAGCCGGTCACCCCGACGATCCTCGCCGAACAGAGCGGCGCCAAGCGGTACGCCCGCGTCTCCATCCCCGGCCGTGACGCGATCGAGCTCGGCACCCGCCCCACCGGCAGCGTCCTGCGCGGCCACGCCGAGGGCGAGCGCGGCGAGACCGTGGTGGTCGAGGAGGCCCGCTCCGCGATCACCGCCGAGGTCGTCCGCACCTCCCTGACCACCGGCGGAGTGGCGCTGCTGTGCGTCGTCGCGGCCATCCTGCTCGCCGTACGCCAGGCCAACCGGCTCGTCTCGCCGCTCACCGACCTCGCCGAGACCGCCGAACGTCTCGGCTCCGGCGACCCGCGCCCCCGCCACAAGCGGTACGGGGTGCCCGAGCTGGACCGGGTCGCGGATGTCCTCGACGCCTCCGCCGAGCGGATCGCGCGCATGCTCACCGCCGAGCGCCGGCTCGCCGCCGACGCCTCCCACCAGCTCCGTACGCCCCTGACCGCCCTCTCCATGCGCCTGGAGGAGGTCGCCGTGGCCGACGATCTGGAGACGGTCCGGGAAGAGGCCACGATCGCGCTCACGCAGGTCGAGCGGCTCACGGACGTCGTGGAGCGGCTGCTGACCAACGCGCGCGACCCGCGCACCGGCTCCGCCGTCGCCTTCGACCTCGACGAGGTGATCAAGCAGCAGATCGAGGAGTGGCGGCCCGCCTACCGCAGCGCCGGGCGGGCCATCGTGCACTCCGGCAAGCAGGGCATGCGCGCCGTCGGCACCCCGGGCGCGGTCGCCCAGGTGCTCGCCGCGCTGATCGAGAACTCGCTCATGCACGGCGGCGGCACGGTCGCCCTGCGCACCCGCGTCACCGGCAACCAGTCCGTGATCGAGGTGACCGACGAGGGCCAGGGCGTCCCCGCCGACCTCGGGGCGCGGATCTTCGAGCGGGCGGTCAGCGGGCGCAGCTCCACGGGCATCGGCCTCGCGGTCGCCCGGGACCTCGCGGAGGCGGACGGCGGCCGGCTCGAACTGCTCCAGCAGCAGCCGCCGGTCTTCGCGCTCTTCCTGAGCCGTGAGGTGCGCAGCCGTACGGAGCCGGAGCGCCCGGTCCGCTGACGCGGTACGGCTTCGGATCAGACCCGGTCGGGCTGCTTGCGGGTGGCCTGGCGCGGGGTCTTCTCCAGCAGGGCCTCGGCGGTACGCACCGCCCGCTCGGCCTCGGTCTTCCCGGTCCTCTCCACCGGCAGGGCCTTGAACACCCAGCTGCGGTACGACCAGAAGCGGAACAGCGTCCCGACGCCGATGCCGAAGAACTTGAAGAAGTTGCTCTGGAGCGGGGTGTCCCAGCCCGCGCCGTACGTCGCCGCGTACAGGACACCGTTCTCGATGACCAGGCCGATCGCGCTGAACAGCAGGAACAGCGTCATCTCGCGGGTGCGGCCGGACTTGTCGCGGTCGCGGTACGTGAAGTAGCGGAACCCCACGTAATTGAAGAGGATGGCCACGATGGTGGCGATCAGACTGGCCCGCACCACCGGCAGGCCGGTGTAGTGCCGCACCAGGTTGAAGACGGCCAGATTCACCAGCACGCCGAGGCCGCCGACCACGCCGAACTTGGCGACCTCGCGGGCGAGGCGCTCGACGCGCGGACGCAGTGTGCCGGGTTCACTCATCGTGAGGGCTCTGTCCTGTCCGTTCGGGTGCGTGCGGTCGCGTTCGGGGCTGTGCGGGTTCCTGCGGGTGAAGCCGCCGTAAGAAGGCGACGACCACGCCATGCTAACCACCCGTACGGCCGCCCGCGCCCGATGCTCGCGATCCGTGCCCGACCCCACTCCCGCTGTGACAAAACACAGCCGGAGACGGCTCCGGAACTTGTGCGGATACCCTAAGAGGGTGACGTTCCCGGTAGTCGGCATGGTCGGTGGCGGTCAGCTCGCCCGTATGACCCACGAGGCGGGCATCCCCCTCGGCCTGAAGTTCAAGCTCCTCAGTGACACCCCGCAGGACTCGGCGGCCCAGGTGGTGAGCGAGGTCGTCGTCGGCGACTATCGCGACCTGGACACGCTGCGTGACTTCGCGCGCGGTTGTGACGTGATCACCTTCGACCACGAGCACGTGCCCGCGGAGCACCTCGCGGCCCTGGAGGCGGACGGCGTCGTCGTCCGGCCCGGCCGCGCGGCCCTCGCGCACGCCCAGGACAAGGGGGTGATGCGGGCCAGGCTCGACGCGATCGGCGCCCCGAGCCCGCGCCACCGCATCGTGGCCGACCCGGCCGACGCGGCGGCCTTCGCCGCCGAGGGCGACGGGTTCCCGATCATCCTCAAGACCGTGCGCGGCGGTTACGACGGCAAGGGTGTCTGGTTCGTACGAAAGGCTGAGGACGCACATGACGCGTTCCTGGCCGACGTGCCCGTCCTCGCGGAGGAGAAGGTCGACTTCGCGCGCGAACTGGCCGCGAACATCGTCCGCTCGCCGCACGGCCAGGCCGTGGCGTACCCGGTCGTCGAGTCCCGACAGGTCGACGGCGTCTGCGACACCGTGATCGCGCCCGCGCCCGGGCTCTCAGAGGAGCTGTCCGGCCAGGCGCAGGAGCTGGCGCTGCGCATAGCCAAGGAACTCGACGTCGTCGGCCACCTCGCGGTCGAGCTCTTCGAGACCCGCGACGGCCGCATCCTCGTCAACGAGCTGGCCATGCGCCCCCACAACTCCGGCCACTGGACCCAGGACGGCGCGGTCACCTCGCAGTTCGCCAACCACGTCCGCGCCGTGCTCGACCTCCCGCTCGGCGACCCGCGCCCGCGCGCGAAGTGGACCGTGATGAGCAACGTGCTCGGCGGCGACTTCCCCGACATGTACGCGGCGTACCTGCACTGCATGGCCCGCGACCCCCAGCTCAAGATCCACATGTACGGCAAGGACGTGAAGCCCGGCCGCAAGGTCGGTCACGTCAACACCTACGGCGACGACCTGGACGACGTGCTGGAGCGCGCCCGTCACGCCGCCGACTACCTGCGAGGGACGATCGTTGAGTAACACGCCCGCCGGACACCCGCTCGTCGGCATCGTCATGGGCTCCGACTCGGACTGGCCCGTGATGGAGGCCGCCGCCGAGGCCCTCGACGAGTTCGAGATCGCGTACGAGGTCGACGTCGTCTCCGCGCACCGGATGCCGCGCGAGATGATCGCGTACGGCGAGGAGGCCGCAGGCCGCGGCCTCAAGGCGGTCATCGCGGGCGCCGGCGGCGCGGCCCACCTGCCGGGCATGCTCGCCTCGGTCACCCCGCTGCCCGTCATCGGCGTGCCCGTCCCGCTGAAGTACCTCGACGGCATGGACTCGCTGCTCTCCATCGTGCAGATGCCGGCCGGCGTCCCCGTCGCCACCGTCTCCGTCGGCGGCGCCCGCAACGCGGGCCTGCTCGCCGCCCGGATCCTCGCCGCGCACGACCCCGCGCTGCAGACCCGGATGACCGAGTTCCAGAAGAAGCTCAACGACCAGGCGACGGAGAAGGGCAAGCGGCTCCGTCAGAAGGTCGAGGGCTCCGCCTCCTTCGGATTCGCCCGATGAGCGCCGCGGAGACCGACGGCACCCCGGGCGCCGCCGCCCCCGGCGTGACCGAGGCCGCGTCCGCCCGCCTCGCCGAGGCCCTGGAACTGCTCGCCGAGGCCCCCGTCGTCGACGGTCACAACGACCTCCCGTGGGCGCTGCGCGAGCACTGCGGCTACGACCTCGACAAGCTCGACATCGCCGGCGACCAGCGCGGCGCGCTGCACACCGACCTCGCCCGGCTGCGGGCCGGCGGCGTCGGCGCCCAGTTCTGGTCCGTGTACGTGCCGGGCCGGCTGGCCGGCGACCACGCCGTGAGCGCCACCCTGGAGCAGATCGACGCCGTCGACCAGCTCCTCGCCCGCTACGGCAGCGAGCTGGCGCCCGCGCTCACCGCCGACGACATGGAAGCGGCCCGCGCCGACGGCCGGATCGCCTCCCTCAAGGGCGCCGAGGGCGGCCACTCGATCAACAACTCCCTCGCCACCCTGCGCGCGCTGCACACCCTGGGCGTGCGCTACATGACGCTCACCCACAACGAGAACAACGACTGGGCGGACTCGGCCACCGACACGCCCCGGCACGGCGGACTCACCGCCTTCGGCCGCGAGGTCGTCCGCGAGATGAACCGCACCGGCATGCTGGTCGACCTCTCGCACGTCGCCGCGACGACGATGCGGGACGCCATCGACACCTCCGCCGCGCCGGTGATCTTCTCGCACTCCTCGTCCCGCGCGATCTGCGACCACCCGCGCAACATCCCGGACGACGTCCTGGAGCGGCTGCCCGGCAATGGTGGCGTGGCCATGGCGACGTTCGTCCCGAAGTTCATCCTGCCCGCCGCCGTGGAGTGGACCGCCCGCGCCGACGACAACATGCGCGCCCACGGCCTGCACCACCTCGACACCACCGCCGACGCGATGGCGGTCCACCGCGCCTTCGAGGCGGAGAACCCGCGCCCGATCGCCACCCCGGCCACGGTCGCCGACCACCTCGACCACATGCGCGAGGTCGCCGGCGTCGACCACATCGGCATCGGCGGCGACTTCGACGGCACCGCCTTCACCCCGGCCGGCCTGGACGACGTCGCGGGCTACCCGAACCTGATCGCGGAGCTCCTCACCCGCGGCTGGTCGCCCGCCGACCTCGCCAAGCTGACCTGGTCCAACGCGGTCCGCGTACTGCGCGACGCGGAGGCCGTGGCCCGCGACCGGCAGAGCCGGCAGGGCCCGTCGGTGGCGACGATCGCCTCGCTCGCCTGAGGCCGTACGACCGTCACGCGAGAAGGGGCCCGGTCCCGTACGGATTTCCCCGTACGGGACCGGGCCCCTCACGCATGCTCCGGCGGGTCAGGCGGTCGGCCGGCCCATCGCCCGGTACGTCCAGCCGGCCTCGCGCCAGCGGACCGGGTCGAGGGCGTTGCGCCCGTCGAGGATGACCGGCGACGCGACGACGCCGGCCAGCTCGGCCGGGTCGAGCGCGTCGCGGAACTCGCGCCACTCCGTGAGGTGCAGCACCACGTCCGCGCCGCGTACGGCGTCGAGCGCCGAGTCGGCGTACCCGAGGGTGGGGAAGACCTGGCGGGCGTTCGGCATGCCCTTCGGGTCGTACACGGTGACCTGGCCGCCCTGGAGGTGTATCTGACCGGCCACGTTCAGCGCGGGCGAGTCGCGGACGTCGTCCGAGTCGGGCTTGAAGGTCGCGCCGAGCACGGCGACCCGCTTGCCGAGGAAGCCGCCGCCGAGCGCCTCGCGGGCCATCTCGACCATGGACGCGCGGCGCCGCATGTTGATGGAGTCGATCTCGCGCAGGAAGGTCAGCGCCTGGTCGGCGCCCAGCTCGCCCGCGCGGGCCATGAAGGCGCGGATGTCCTTGGGCAGGCAGCCGCCGCCGAAGCCGATGCCGGCCCGCAGGAACTTGGAGCCGATCCGCTCGTCGTAGCCGATGGCCTCCGCCAGCCGGGCCACGTCGCCGCCGCCCGCCTCGCAGACCTCCGCCATCGCGTTGATGAAGGAGATCTTGGTGGCGAGGAAGGAGTTGGCGGCGGTCTTCACCAGCTCGGAGGTCGGGTAGTCGGTCAGCACCAGCGGCGAGCCCTCGGCCAGCGGTGTCGCGTACACCTCGCGCAGCACCTTCTCGGCGGTCTCGCCGGCCGGGCCCTCGGGGACGCCGACGACGATGCGGTCCGGGTGCAGGGTGTCCTGTACGGCGAAGCCCTCGCGCAGGAACTCCGGGTTCCAGGCCAGCGCGACCCCCTCGGGCAGCAGCCCGACCAGCCGCCGGGCCGAGCCGACCGGCACGGTCGACTTGCCGACGACCAGGGCGTCACCGCGGACGACCTTCGCCAGCGAGGTGAAGGCGCTGTCGACGTACGACATGTCGCACGCGTACTCGCCGTGCTTCTGCGGCGTGTTCACGCACACGAAGTGGACGTCGCCGTCGAACGCCCCGAGCTCGTCCCAGGAGGTGGTGAAGCGCAGCCGGCCGGTCGATCCCCCGATCGTGTCGACATGCCGGGCGAGCAGTTCCTCAAGCCCCGGCTCGTACATCGGGACGCGCCCGGCCGCGAGCATCTCGATCTTCGCGGGGGCGACGTCGAGGCCCAGGACGTCGAAGCCCAGCTCCGCCATGGCCGCGGCGTGCGTGGCGCCGAGGTAGCCGGTGCCGATCACGGTGATCTTGAGGGCCATGCGGACTCCAGTGAGGTCGGGCGGAATGCCTGCCCGAGCATAGTCGGGGTGGCGCGGGGGCCTGGATCGGGACCGGATCTCGCCCTACCCTTTCGGTTACTCAGTGGTAGATAACAAGCGTGGGAGAGTGTCACGGTGGCTGGATCCGCTGATTTCGACCTGTATCGCCTGTCCGAGGAGCACGAGATGCTCCGGGAGACGGTCCGTTCGCTGGCGGAGGCGAAGATCGCTCCGTTCGCCGCCGCGGTGGACGAGGAGGGCCGGTTCCCGCAGGAGGCGCTGGACGCGCTGGTGGCGGCGGATCTGCACGCGGTGCACGTGCCCGAGTCGTACGGCGGTGCGGGTGCGGACGCGCTGGCGACGGTGATCGTGATCGAGGAGGTCGCGCGTGCCTGCGGTTCCTCCTCGCTGATCCCGGCGGTGAACAAGCTGGGTTCGCTGCCGGTGATCCTGTCGGGCTCGGAGGAGCTGAAGGCGAAGTACCTGGGCCCGCTGGCGGCCGGTGAGGCGATGTTCTCCTACGCGCTGTCGGAGCCGGAGGCGGGTTCGGACGCGGCGGGCATGAAGACCCGCGCGGTGCGCGACGGGGACTTCTGGGTCCTCAACGGTGTGAAGCGGTGGATCACCAACGCCGGGGTGTCGGAGTACTACACGGTGATGGCCGTCACCGACCCGGAGAAGCGTTCCAAGGGCATCAGCGCCTTCGTCGTGGAGAAGTCCGACGAGGGGGTGTCGTTCGGCGCGCCGGAGAAGAAGCTCGGCATCAAGGGCTCCCCGACCCGCGAGGTCTACTTCGACAACGTCCGCATCCCCGCGGACCGGATGATCGGCGCCGAGGGCACCGGCTTCGCCACCGCGATGAAGACCCTCGACCACACCCGCATCACCATCGCCGCCCAGGCCCTCGGCATCGCCCAGGGCGCCCTCGACTACGCCAAGGGCTACGTCAAGGAGCGCAAGCAGTTCGGCAAGCCCATCGCCGACTTCCAGGGCGTGCAGTTCATGCTCGCCGACATGGCCATGAAGCTGGAGGCCGCCCGCCAGCTCACCTACGCCGCCGCCGCCAAGAGCGAGCGGGTCGAGGGCGACCTCACCTTCTTCGGCGCCGCCGCCAAGTGCTTCGCCTCCGACGTCGCCATGGAGGTCACCACCGACGCCGTCCAGCTCCTCGGCGGCTACGGCTACACCCGCGACTACCCCGTCGAGCGCATGATGCGCGACGCCAAGATCACCCAGATCTACGAAGGCACAAACCAGGTCCAGCGCATCGTCATGGCCCGCAACCTCCCGTAAGGACGAAGGAGCCCCCGGCCTCGTGCCTGAGGTTCGGGGGCTCCTCGCGTGTTCAGGGAGGATCAGCGGTCGGCGGTGACCGTCACCGGCTCGTCGTTCTGGATCTCCTTGACCAGCTGCTTCACCTTGGGCATGTCCCAGCGCAGCGAGTTCTGCGGCGCGCCGGCGCCGCTCAGCGGCATGTTCATCGACTTGCCGTCACCGCCGCTGATGCCCTTCATCGCGAAGAACATCTTCCCCAGGTCGTACAGGGACATGTCCTTGTCGACGATGAGGGTGTCCAGGCCCGCGCCCAGCGTCGGGTACAGCGCGAACGGGTTGAGGATCGTGCCCGGCGTCGCCGCCTGGTTGGCCAGCGCGGACAGGAACTTCTGCTGGTTCTTCGTCCGCTGGAGGTCGGACTGGGCGAAGGCGTAGCGGGTACGGACGAAGGCCAGCGCCTGCTCGCCGTTGAGGGTCTGGGTGCCGGCCTGGAAGTCGGCGCCGGACTTCTTGTCCTTGAAGCCCTTCTCGATGTTCAGCTCGACACCGCCGAGCGCGTCCACGATGTTCGCGAAGCCGGCGAAGCCGATCTCCGCGTAGTGGTCGATGCGCAGGCCGGTGTTGTACTCGACGGTACGGACGAGCAGCTCGGGGCCGTCCATCGCGTACGCCGCGTTCAGCTTGGAGCCGCCGCGCTCGCCGTACTTCTTGCCGGACTCCGAGCCGACGAAGGACGGGATCGTCACCCACGAGTCACGGGGCAGCGAGACCATCGTGTTGCCGCTGGAGCAGGCCGCGAGGATCATCATCGAGTCGGTCCGCTTGCCCTCGGCGGAACCGGTGTGCAGCTTCTTCTTGTCCTCGGCCGACATGCCCTCGCGGCTGTCGGAGCCGACGATCAGATACGTCGTGCAGTCGCCCTCTTCCGGGCGCTCGACGACCTTGGAGAGGTCGACCTCGTTGCGCATCCGGGAGCTGGCCCAGGCGTACGTGCCGGCGCTCCAGCCGACGATCACGACGAGCGCGACGATCGAGCCGACCTTGATCCGCTTGCGCCAGTCCACCGGCGGGCCCGGCGGTCGGCCGCCGCCCGCCCCGCGCGGGTCGTACTGCGGCGGCACGGTCCCGTTCCCGCCGCCGTGTCCGCCGGCCTGGTGGCCGCCGTAGACCTGGCCGGAGTTGTAGCCGGAGTCGTATCCGGTGCCCCGGGCGTCGGTGTAGCTCTGCGGGTACCCCTGGTCGTAGCCCTGGCCACGACCGCCCTGGGGCGGCTGCGGCGGGACCTGCGGACGCTGGACATGGCGCATCCGACGGGCCCCCTCGGGCTGTCCGTTCGCGCTGCCGCGGCCGTGTCCGCGGTCCTCGGTCCATCCGTCGGGCCAGTCATTCATACGGTCAGTCTGCCGTCCGGGTGACGCGCCCCGACAGGGTGGGTGCGGGATCGGACGACCGCTGTTGCCAAGCTGATGCAAAGCGGGGCGCGTCGCTCCGGGGCATAAGGTAGAGGGCATGACAGATCAGGGCGACATCCCCGGCAAGCCGGCCTCGGCTTCCCGCACCACCCTCAGCCACATCATGACCGCGCACGACACCAACCTCCTGGGTACGGTGCACGGCGGCGTGATCATGAAGCTGGTGGACGACGCGGCGGGCGCGGTCGCGGGCCGGCACTCGGGCGGTCCGGCCGTCACCGCATCCATGGACGAGATGGCCTTCCTGGAGCCGGTCCGGGTCGGCGACCTGTTGCATGTGAAGGCCCAGGTCAACTGGACCGGCCGGTCCTCCATGGAGGTCGGCGTCCGGGTCATGGCCGAGCGCTGGAACGAGTCCACGCCCGCCACCCAGGTCGGCACCGCCTACCTCGTCTTCGCCGCCGTCGACGGCGACGGCAAGCCGCGCCCGGTGCCGCCGGTGATCCCGGAGACCGAGCGCGACAAGCGCCGCTACCAGGAGGCCCAGATCCGCCGCACCCACCGCCTGGCCCGCCGCCGCGCGATCAAGGAACTCCGCGACCAGCGCGCGGCCGACGGCATAGAGGACTGACCCTTCCGCGCTCAGGAACAGTCCGGTCGTTCGGCGCCGCAGGTCAGACTGTGGTGGGCACCATGTGGTCGGGCCGGTCGAGCCAGGGCCTGTGAGCCCCGTCGGCAGCCACCGTCAGCCCGAAGCGTTCCGGGCCCGGCCTGTCTGCTTTCAGCCACCAGGAGTGTGCCGCCTTCACCTCGCTCCAGAGCAGACGGGGGCCGTACTCCCATACGGTGAACCGTTCGTCGTCCCGGCCGTCCCAGTCGACCGCGGCCCAGGACGTGGCGTCCGTCGTGGCCAGCCAGAGCCGTGCCGCCACGCCGTCCACGTCGGGGTCGTCGTGCCAGGTGCTCCACACGTCACGTGTCCGGAGCCCGACGGCGAACCGGGCCGACCAGTCGTCCCCCGCGACCGCCCAGGGAGAGAGATCGGTCGAGGACTCGTCGGGCATGTGGTCCTCACGCACCACGTCCCGGAAGATCCGCAGGTCCGTGCGCTGGTTGCGGATCAGCATGAACGCCGAGTGCGGGTGGAACCGGCCCGACGCCAGTCCTTCGGGGTTCACGACCAGGCGCACCAGCCCGTAGCAGGCCCACGGACTCTCCCACGGCGTGAGGATCACTCCACCCGGGCGGGTCTGTTCCACCCAGGTGCGGGGCACCTCACGCACGGAGCAGGTGGCGATGATCCGGTCGTACGGAGCCGAGGCCGCGTAACCGGCCGCGCCGTCGCCGCCGATCACCTTCGGCTCCAGACCCGCGTTCTTCAGGTTCAGCGCGGCCTGCGCGGCGAGAACGGGATCCACCTCGATCGTCGTCACGTCCGCAGCGCCCACACGGTGGGTGAGGAGGCCGGCGTTCCATCCGGTACCCGTGCCCACTTCCAGCACCCGGTGCCCGGCCTGCACGTCCAGCATGTCGAGCATGCGGAACACGATCGAGGGTGCCGAGGCCGACGACGAGGGCCACGACTCGGCTTCGCCGGGGTCGCGGCCGTCGTTGATCTGCGTCACCACCGAGTCGTCGGCGTAGGCCGCGCTCAGCCACCTGCCGGGGTCCGCGTTCCTGTCACACGGGTCCAGGCCGGCCCCGAGCCACACCCGATCCGGCAGGAACCGGTGCCGGGGCACCGTCCAGAACGCTTCCTCCCAGGCGGGGGTCAGCGGCTCACCGAGCTCCGCGTTCACTTCGCCGAGCAGACCACGCATCGCGATCTGCTCGGCCACCTCGCGGTTCGTCACCACAGCCTCACGTGTTCTTCTTGTGCTTCGGCTCGGGCCGGGGCGACTTCGTGTCCGACGACGGCTTGGAGGTCCCCGGGTCCTTGCCTCCGGAGTGCTTCCCCTCGCCGCCACTGCCACCCTTGCCCGTTCCCCATCCCATGGGTGCTCCCTTGCGGTTGTCGCTGTCGACGAATGTGGTGTGACCTGTCCCGGTTCTCGCCTCAGGCAGGTACCGACGGCGGTCACCATGGTTGACGCTCTCCGTGATCGTCCCGCCGGTCGTAAGGACGGAGGAACCTCCACCAAACCCCACTTCGGGACGTCCCATGTCCGGTAGAACGTCCCTGGGGCCGTCCCGAGGAGCAGGGGGAGACGCGTGCCGAACGAGAGGCTTCGTACCGTGATGGCGGACGCAGGCTGGACGTACGCCAGTCTCGCGGAGCGGGTCGACGTGGACCCCAAGTCCGTTGAACGGTGGGTCAATCTCGGCCGTACGCCACGCCGCGGCACAGCCGTGCGGGCGGCAGAGATCCTCGGGGAAGACCTGCACGCACTCTGGCCGGCATTCCGGCGGGCGCGCGCCGCACGAGCGAGCAGCCCGGAACTCGTGGCGCTCTATGGACAGCGGGCGGGCGCTCCCATGTCGGCGTTCGTGGACATGCTGGCACAGGCGCGTGAGCGCATCGATGTGCTGGTGTACGCCGCCCTCTTCCTGCACGAGATGTACCCCCGGCTCAACGATCTCTTGCGGGAGCGTGCCGCAGAGGGCTGTGTGATCCGGATCGCGGTGGGCGACGCCGGGAGCGACAACGTGCGGGCGCGCGGCCAGGAGGAGAAGTTCGGACACGGCATCGAGTCCCGCTGCCAACTGGCGCTCATGCACTACCGACCCCTGATCGGCGTGCCCGGCATCGACATCCGGACCCACGGGACGACGCTCTACAACTCGCTTTACCGGGCCGACGACCACGTGCTGGTCAATGCCCATGTCTGGGGGGTCACCGCGTACCGGGCCCCGGTGTGGCATCTTCGGCGGAGCGGCGAGGGCGGCATGTTCGACACCTACGCCGAGAGCTTCGACGCGGTGTGGTCCACGGCGACGCCCGTACGGCACGAGAGGTGACCATGGCGCGGACCGAGTACTACGACGACCCGAACGCGCCGCAGCCGAACAGCATGGTCGTCGCGGCTTCGGCCGTCGTCACCGACGAGCAGGGGCGCATCCTGCTCCAGCGCCGACGCGACAACGACCTGTGGGCGCTCCCCGGCGGGGGCATGGACCTCACCGACTCGCTTCCCGGCACGGCCGTCCGCGAGGTCAGGGAAGAGACCGGCCTGGACGTGGAGATCACGGGCCTGGTCGGCACGTACACCGACCCGAGGCACATCATCGCCTACACGGACGGCGAGGTGCGCCGGCAGTTCAACGTCTGCTTCACCGCGCGGATCGTCGGCGGAGAACTGGCCATCTCCGACGAGTCGACGGAGCTGCGCTTCGTGCGGCCGGACGAGCTGGACCACCTGCCGATGCACCACACGCAGCGGCTCAGGCTCAGGCACTTCATGGAACGACGCGAGCAGCCCTACCTCGGCTGACCCGGCAGCGGAGACCGGCCGGACGGTCAGCACGGGACCTCCGCCCACACGAACTTCCCGAAGGGGCGGTCCTGGCAGCCCCATAGGCCCATGCACACCGCGTCGACGATGAACAGACCGCGCCCGCGCTCGCGTTCGACGGATTCGGGCTGGCTGCGCGGCGTTCGGCGCACGGGGTCGTGGACCTCGATACGGGTCCGCTTGTCGTCTGTGTGGAGGGCGATCAGGATCTGGTCGCCCGGCTCGGTGCCGTACCGGACCGAGTTGGTAACCAACTCGCTCGTCACCAAGACGACGTCGTCAAGATGTGCACCGGAGGCGGCCGGAGACTTCTCGCGTACGTAGGCGTCGGCGAACCTGCGGGCGTGGGAGACCGATTCGGCTTCGCCTCCGAGCATGAGCGTGTTCGGGGTGCCGGTCGGCGGGGAGCAGCACCCCCTGCCGTCATCCGGGCGGTGTATGGCCGTGCGGTCCTCGGTGCAGCGCGTCACCAGATCGGCGCGCGGTGGGGTGCCGCTGGTGTCGAGCGCGTACCGGCCCACAGCCGGCGTCCGCTTGTCGGGTTCGTTTGACACGGATCACCATCCCCTCGCTGTACTGCGACAGGTCCGACCAGCGGGCGTCACTCGTCCGGGTCGGGATTTTCCGCTGGCTCGGCGGCAACTTCGGCACGAACATCCGAGGTCAGGCGGACCCGTTGGCGAGCGCGCCAGTCAAGAACGGGTGCCGTGTTCGAGCGCGCCGTTCCTGTCTGTAGCGATTTCGCTACCGGGAGTCGCCAGCGTGGCCTACAGTCGGATGTCCTGCAAGTTCCTAGGAAAGGCAGGTAAGTTGGCCAACAAGAACGAACTCAACCCAGACGCCTCGCCGCAGGCGGCGTATGGGGCGCGTTTGCGCAGGACGCGCGAGGATCAGGGGCTGTCGCAGGTTGAGCTCGGCGTCCAAGTGGGATATTCCGGGCCGCATATTTCGCAGGTCGAAAATGGGCGCAAGCTACCTTCTTTGAAGTTCTCGAAGCGGGTCGACATCGCGCTGGGGACCGGTGATGCGTTTGAGCGGGCCTGGCGTGAGATGCGGCAGGCGTCCCTTCTGGAGGGCTTCCCCGAGTATGTGGAGCATGAAGGGCGAGCCGCTGAGCTGCGGCTGTTCGACATCGGACTGATTCCGGGCCTGCTGCAGACGCCCGGGTACGCCCGGTGTCTGGCGGACAGCAAGGTGCGGCGGGGTGTCATGTCGCCTGACCAGGCCGAGGAGCTTGTCGCGTTTCTGGAAGAGCGGCAGGCCGCGCTGGTACGGCCCAACCCTCCAACGGTGATGATCGTGTTGGACGAGAGCTGTATCCGCAAGCGGGTGGGTGGCCCGGGGGTCATGGGCGCGCAACTTGATCGGCTGCTGGAGTTCGCCGAACAGCCGAACCACCAGCTCCAGATCGCCACCTTCGACATAGGCGAGCGGCACACTCTGTACCTGCCCGTCTACCTGCTGACGCTGCCGGACATGACTGTTCTCGCGTACGCGGAGTCGCAGGCCCGCGGGCATCTTGAGCGTGAACCACTGGCTGTATGGCCCCTGTTGACGTCCTACCATCAGCTACAGGCCGAAGCGCTTCCTCATAAGGCTTCGGTGGCCATGATTGAAGAAGTGCGAAAGGACTACTTGTGACGACCGAACACCCGCAGTGGTTCAAGTCCTCCTACAGCGACACCGGTGGCCAGTGCATCGAGGTCGCCACGAACCTCGTCGCCTCGCGCGGCATCGTCCCCGTCCGTGACTCGAAGATTGTCGACGGCCCGGTGCTGGACGTCTCGGCCGGCGCGTTCTCGTCGTTCATGGCGGGCGTCAAGGGCGGCCGGTTCGGCGCCTGACGCGCCGCAGCGGACGGAACGACGAAGACGCCCCCCGTGCAGCCCTCAGGGCCGTACGGGGGGCGTCAGCGTCAGGGGCAGACGACCTGGTCGCCGCGCAGGGCGTCGAACGGGCCGGCCTGTCGGTCGCGGGCGTTGACCGGGGTGACGCCCTGGTAGTCCGCGCCGACCGTGACCTGGAGCGTGGCGCCCTGGTCCGGGACGGCCTTCAGGGTCGCGCCCGGGAGGGCGGCGGCGAGGGTGCGGGCCGAGCGGTCCCAGTTCGGGTCGTAGGCGACGACGGTCGTGGCGTGGTTCTGGGTCTTCTGCGTCTGCGGGCTGCGGGTCGTGTCGAAGCCGGCGTGGCGCAGGGCCGCGTCGACGCGGCCGCCGAGGCCGGCGGTGTGGGTGCCGTTGTAGACCTGGACGCGGACGGTGGCGGGCGCGACCTCCACGTCCACGGGGCGCGGGCCCTTCTCGTCCTCCTCCACCTTGGCCTTGGGGGCGGCCACCGGCGTCGCGGGCGCGAGCGGGTGGTCGTCGCGCAGCGACTGGAAGAGTTTCTGGGCCTTCGCCGCGTCCCACTTCACGGTCGAGCCGATGCCCTTGACCTGGAAAGCGGTGTCGCCGAGCGGTACGGACGCGAACTCCGACGACGCCGGGGTGAAGCCGCGCATCGCCTTCGCGAGCGTGAGCAGCTGCTCCGTACCGAAGCCCTGGTCGGCCCGGACGGAGCCGAGCATGGTGGTGGCGACCTCCCGGAACCGCACCGGGTTCAGCAGCACCCCGCCGCTGGTCACCCGGTCGACGAGTGCCGCGAGGAACTTCTGCTGGCGCTCCATCCGCCCCAGGTCGGAAGCCCCGTCGACATGGCGGGAGCGCACGTACTGCAGCGCCTGCCCGCCGTCCAGGTCGTGCGGTCCGGCCGTCAGGTCGATGCCGGTGTACGCGTCCTTCATCGGCGTGGTGGTGCAGATCTGCACCCCGCCGACGGCGTCGACGGTCCGCATGAAGCTGGTGAAGTCGACCTCCAGGTAGTGGTCGATCTTCACGCCGGTCATCGACTCCACGGTCCGCACGGTCAGCCCCGGCCCGCCCTCCGCGTACGCGGCGTTCAGTTTGACCGGGTGCGCGTGGTGGGTCCGGCCGGTGGTGAGGTCGGTGTGCTCGGGCATCTCGGCGTACGAGTCGCGCGGCAGGGACACGACACTCGCCCGGTCCCGGTCCTCGGAGAGGTGCACGAGCATGACGGTGTCGGTGCAGTGGCAGGGCTCGCCGCCGAGCCGGAACTCCCGCTTCTCCTCGGGGGTGATCCGGTCGCGTTCGTCGGTGCCGACGAGCAGGACGTTCAGCCCGTGCCCGCCCTGCGGACGGTTCTTCATGTCCTTGAACGGATCGACCCGGGTGATCCCGGTGTCCAGGCCGGTGACCAGCGCGTGCCCGAGCCCCCCGGCGGCCAGGACCGCCACCGAGAGCGTGGTCGCCACCCGCGTCCCCCAGGCCGGCCGCCCCCGCCTCCCCGTACGCCCGCGCCGTCCCCGCCGCCCTCGTGGCCCTGGCCGGCGTATCGGTGCGGGGCGGGCTGCGGACCGGGTCGGACGGGGCGGAGTGGGCACCGGGGGACACCTCCGTTGGTACGACAAGCGGATCGTCAGCACCGTAGGCCCCTGCGGCGAGGGCCACCGGGCAGCGACCCGGCGGCGCGCGACCCGTGTCCCCCGTTCGCGGTAACGTGGCTGGCGATGAACGCCAATCCCCCCGTTTCCGTGATCATGCCGGTCCTCAACGAGGAGCGGCACCTGCGCAACTCGGTCCGCCACATCCTGGCGCAGGAGTACGACGGCGAGATGGAGGTGGTGATCGCGCTCGGCCCGTCCACGGACCGTACCGACGAGATCGCCGCCGAGCTCGTGCGGGAGACTGCGTCCAATAACCGCGCCAGGATCCTCACCGTGCCGAACCCCACGGGCCGCACCCCCGCCGCGCTCAACGCCGCGATCAAGGCGTCCCGCCACCCCATCGTGGTCCGGGTCGACGGCCACGGCATGCTGTCGCCGAACTACATCGCGACCGCCGTCCGCCTCCTGGAGGAGACCGGCGCGATGAACGTCGGCGGCATCATGCACGCCGAGGGCGAGAACGCCTGGGAGGACGCGGTCGCCGCCGCGATGACCTCGAAGATCGGCGTCGGCAACGCCGCCTTCCACACCGGCGGCGAGGCGGGCCCGGCGGAGACGGTCTACCTGGGCGTGTTCCGGCGCGAGGCGCTGGAGCGGCAGGGCGGGTACAACGTCGAGTTCATCCGCGCCCAGGACTGGGAGCTGAACTTCCGCATCCGCGAGGCCGGCGGCCTGATCTGGTTCTCGCCGGAGCTGCGGGTGCAGTACCGGCCGCGGCCGTCGGTGCGCGCCCTTGCCAAGCAGTACAAGGACTACGGCCGCTGGCGGCACGTGGTCGCCCGCTACCACGAGGGCTCCATCAACCTGCGCTACCTCGCCCCGCCGGCCGCCGTCTGCGCGATCGCCGCCGGCGTCGTCGTGGGCGCGACGCTCACCCCGGTCGGCTTCGTGATCCCGGCGGGCTACCTCGCGGCGATCACCGCGGGCTCGATACCGGCGGGCAAGGGCCTGCCCCTGAAGGCCCGGCTGCGGATCCCGGTGGCGCTCGCGACCATGCACATGTCGTGGGGCTTCGGCTTCCTGACCAGCCCGCGCGCGCTCGCGAAGAAGGTCATCGCGAGCAAGCGCCCGGCGGTGCGGACCGAGACGGTCTGACCCGGCCCGGTACAACACACCCCGTACGAACGGCGACGGCCGGATCCCCTCCCAGGGACCCGGCCGTCGCCGTCCGTACCTCAGCCGGTGAGTGTCAGCTCTTCCCGTCCCACTGGTAGACGTCGTAGACGTCCATGCAGTCCGTCTTGTCGTCCGCGCCCTCCGGCAGGTCGCCGTCGGCGATCTCCGGCTTCTTGTAGACGCTGCCCTGGCGCCAGTCGGAGCCGACGACGAGCGTGACGCCCGTGCCCTTCGCGTCGGCGTGGACGGCCGAGAGGGGCAGGCCCAGGGCCGTCGCCACGGACTCGGCGTTCGCCTTGCCCTGGTCGCCGCTCGCCTTCGGGTAGAGGACCGCGGTGTCCTTGCTGCCCTCGCCCTCACCGGTGGCGGCGGCCCGGGTGAAGCCCTTGCCCTGGAGGATCTTCGCCAGCTCCGAGGCCCGGCCCTCCTTAGGCGGCTGGCCGTCGCCGTCGGTGCCGTTGACGACCGTCACCGGGAAGGAGCCGGCCGCCTCGGCGGTGGCCTTCGGCTTCTGGGACGCGTCCGCGCCGTCCTTCGGTTTCTTCGGGCCGCCGTTCTTGTCGAAGGCCACGTCCTCGCGGATCATCGACCACATCTTGTCGGCGGCCGAGGTCTTCAGCGACAGCCAGGCGTTCGGGTTGCCCGGGTAGGGGACGGTCGGGACGGTGGTCGTGCTGAGCCGGTCCAGCTTCACGTTCTTGAACTGCATCGACAGATCGAAGAGCCTCGACACTGACTTGATCTCGTCGGAAACCGCGAGGGCGTCGGTGGCGGTCTCCGCGAGCCCCATGAGCCGGCCGGTGTCGGTCCAGGCGTTCTGCTCCTGGAGCTTCTTCATCATGCCGTTCATGTACATGTGCTGGGCCTTGGCCCGGTTCTGGTCGCTGCCGAACGCGTGCCGGGTACGCAGCCACTGCAGCGCCTGCTCGCCCTTCACGTCCGTCGTGCCCTTGGTCAGCTTCAGACCGGAGCCGCCCTTTTGCTGGGCGGTCGACTTGTCGTACACGCCGGTCTTCACGCAGACCGGGACACCGCCGACCTCGTCGGCCATGGACACGACACCGGCGAAGTCGACCATCATCCAGTGGTCGACGTAGACGCCGGTCAGCTTCTCCCAGGTGGTGAGGGTGCAGCCGGGGCCGCCGCGGCTCAGCGTCTCGTTGATGGGCCGGGTCGTCGTCGCCGCGTACACCTTGCCGTCGGTGTCCTTGCACTCCGGGATCGGGACGACGGTGTCGCGCGGGATCGAGACGATCGACGCGTTCTGCCGGTCCGCCGAGATGTGCAGCAGCATCTGTACGTCGGCCAGCGGCTTGCGGTCCCGCTCGTTCTTGCCGCCGCCCAGCGCCACGTTCGCGCTCTTCGACCGGTCGTCGGAGCCGATCATGAGGATGTTCAGCGGGGTGTCGCCGAGCGCGTTCGGCGCGGCCTTCTTCACCCCGCTCTCGCCGCCGGCGCGGCTGCCGCCCCGGAGGTTGTTGTTGAGGTGCTGGTAGTAGAGGTAACCGGCGCCGCCGGTACCGAGTATCAGCACCGCCAGTGTGATGGCGATCCAGCGGAATATCCGGCGCTTGCCGGACTTCTTGGCACGCCGCTGCGGCCGGCCGCGCCGGTGCCCCGACCGGCCGCCACCGCCACCGCCGTCACCGTTTCCGCCGTCACGCGAACCGCCGCCGCCCGCACGACGGGAGCGGGGTACGCCGCCGCCCGGGCGTCCGCCCGGACCGGTGTCGTCGTCCCCCTCCTCGTACGCGCGGTCGTCCCACTCCGCACCACGGGCGTGCGGGGCGCGTTTCCGCGTCCCCTCCCTGCGCACGCTGCTCTGTCCCACCCCAGGTCTCCCTCGTCACATCAGATGTGGCCCCAGGCCGACGGCCGTCCGTCCCTCAAAGACGGTTGCGGTCCGACTACTTGGCGCACACCTGTTTGTCTGCCGTCTGCGCACCTTCCGGCGCCTTCGCCGGACCGGTGAGGGGCACCCCCGCGCCCTTGAAATCGGATCCGAGGACGAGCGTCATGGGCACCAGAGCCCCCGCGTCCTCCGTGCCCGGCTTGAGTGCCGTGGCGGGCAGGCCCATCAGATCCGCGAGTTCGCGGGCCTGGGCGGCCTGGTTCGGTGCGTACGTGAGCGTGGTCTTCGCGGCCTTCTCGGGGGCGTTGGACTTGTTGGTCGACCGCGTCACGCCGTGTTCGTTCTGGAGCCAGTTGATCGTGGACTGCGCCGCGCCCTGGAAGCCGCTGCCGTTGTAGACGTCGACCCGGACCTCGCGCGGTGTGGAACGCGCCCCCTCCAGAAGCTTGGCCTGCTCCTTCGCCTTCGCGTTCTTGGCGTCCTGCTCCTTCTTCTTCACCTCGGTGAGCGAGGTGTCGGACTGCAGCATCGAGAACAGCCGGGGCGCCTTGGTCGGGTCGGGTACGACCGTGACCGGACGCGGCTCCGCCGGGTTGTCGATGACCGGCAGCGTGGTGAAGGTGATGTTCTTTGGATCGATCTTGGCCAGCTCGCCCGCGAGGGACTTCAGCTTGCCGATCGTGCCTATGCCGCTGTCGACGGTGAGGGCCTTGGTGGCCGCGTCGGCGAGGTCGTACAGCTTGGTCGGCGAGGTGAGCGTGTCGCTCGACTTCATCTCGCGGATCATCGAACTCAGGAACTGCTGCTGGACCTTGATGCGGTCCAGGTCGCTCTCGTTGCCGAAGCTGTGCCGGGTGCGGACGAAGGCGAGGGCCTGCTCGCCCTCGATCGTGGACTCGCCCTGCGGCAGCTTGAGATGCGACTTCGGGTCGTCGACCGGCTTGGCCAGACAGACCTTCACGCCGCCGACAGCCGTCGTCATCTCCTTGACGGCGTTGAAGTCCGCCATCATGAAGTGGTTGACGGTGACGCCGGTGAGCGCCTTGACGGTCCGCATGGTGCAGCCCGGGTCGCGTTCGTCCTGGCCGAGGCTGGTGTTGAAGCGGACCGCGCTCTGTCCGGGGATCGTCTTGACGCTGCCGTCGGGCAGCTTGGACTCGCACTCCGGGATGTCGGTGACCAGGTCCCGGGGGATGGACATCGCCGTGGCGTTCGTCCGGTCCTCGGAGACGTGGAAGAGGATCGTGGTGTCCGCGTGGCCGGGGCTGTTCTTGTCGCCGTAGCCCGCGTTGCCCTTGCCGGTCCGCTTGTCGGTGCCGATGAGGAGGATGTTGAAGGGCTTGCCGTCCTGGAAGCCCTCGGTGGTGCCGCCCGCCACCTCGATGGTGTTGATGTTGCCGTTGAAGTGGTTGTACAGCGCGTACGCGCCGGCGGCGCCGCCCACCAGGACGAAGGCCATCGTGCCGCCGGTCCACAGCAGGACCTTCTTCTTGCGGGACGTGCCGGGGCGGCGCTTGCGGCGGGCCGCGGCGGCCTGCCGGCCGCCCGCGGGCTCGGCCGCGCGACGGCGGCGCTGCCCGGGGACGGTCGGGTTCGCGGCCGGGTCGGCCTCACGGGTCCGCTCGCCGGCACCGCGGCCGGCGGAACGCCCGGTACCGCGCTCGGCGCTCCGTCCGGTCCCGCGCTCGGCCCCCCGGCGCTCGCCGCCCCGGCCGCGCTCGGAGCCACGGTCGGAGAGCTGCTCGGGAATGCGGTCGCCGCCCTGCTCGGACGGGCGCGGGCGCTGTCCGGGCGGGGTGGCGCCACGCGGCGCCGAACGGCGCGGGCGGGCCGGTCCGGCCGGGCCCGACTGCTCAGCGGAGCTGTCCAGTCGCAGTTCGTAGTTACCGGTCTGCGGGTTGAGGACCCACTGGTCGGCGGGGTCGATTCCCTCCGCCCCTCCACGGCTGTGCGAGTCCACGGTTTCCTGAGTCCTCCGTCGGTGCCACGCGAGACGCCTCCCCCTCGGGCGCTCGGTCCACGGTCCATCGCGTGCCCGACCGATCGGTCGCAGCACGCGGGTCGCGTCACACTATCCGGCCAGTTCAGCGCCGGGCGACGTGCGTGACAAATTCCACCTTGCTTACACTCGGGCAATCTGCCCAAACCTCATCCGATACGGCCTTCCCCTTGGCTGCTTCTTTGCCCAGTCAGCAGCTTTGAGCCGCGTTGCGGCCCGTGAAGGAGGGCGTCGCGGACGGGTCCGACGGGATGTCGGGGCCGTCCTCGGCACCGTTTCCGGTGCCGTTTCCGGTCCCGTTCCCCGTCGCGTTCTCGGTGGTGCCCGGGTGGACGGCCACCGGCAGATCGGCGCGCAGCCGCGCGAAGAGCCGGTCCGCCGCGGGCTGCACGAGCTGGTCCCGGTTGGCGTCGGCCGTGTACGGCTGCCGCGGCACCGTCAGGAACTGCACCCGCTCGGTCTCCACCGCCCGCATCGAACGCGACAGGCCGTACAGATCGCGCAGCGAGGCCAGCCCCGGATCGGTGGTCAGCGATCTGGTGGCCGCGTCCAGCACCGGATACAGCTTGGCCGGATTGAGCAGCACGCCGTCGCTCTGCACCTTGTCGACCAGGGCGGCCAGGAACTGCTGCTGCCGGTCCATCCGCTCGGTGTCGCTGCCGTCGCCCAGCGATTTGCGCGCCCGGACGAAGCCGAGCGCCTGCTCGCCGTGCAGGAGCCGCCGGCCGGCCGGCAGCCGCAGTTTCGCGTCGCGGTCGTCGATCGGCTCCTTCAGGCAGACCGTCACCCCGTCGACGGCGTCGACCATCTTCTTGAAGCCCTGGAAGTCGACGACCACGTGATGGTCGATCCGGATGCCGGTCAGCTTCTCCAGGGTGCGGATCGTGCAGGCCGTCCCGCCGACCGCGAAAGCCCAGTTGAACTGGATGAACTGCGGCTGCGTCCGCGTCGCGTCCGGCCGCGCGCAGCTCGGCACGCGCACCATCAGGTCGCGCGGCACGGACACCGCCGTCGCGCTCGACCCGTGCGCCGCGATGTGCAGCAGGATCGTCGTGTCGGAGCGCTCGGTGCCCTTGTCCCGCCCGTACTCCGCGTTCCCGGCGCCCGCGCGCGTGTCCGAGCCGATCAGCAGGATGTTGCGGGCCGCCCGCACCTCCGCGGGCGGCCGCTCCTTCTCGTACGCCCGCAGCTCGGCCTCCGCGGCCGTGTCCGCCGTGATGTTGGCGTTCAGCTTCCGGTAGAGCCACCAGCCCACCCCGGCCGAGGCCAGCACGAGCACGGCCGTCCCCAGCGCCGTCCAGCGCAGCCAGTGCCGCGGCTTGCGTCCGCCGCCCGTACCCGTGGGCGTGTCCGCGCTGTCCGTCACGTCTGAGTCCGTCCTCGATGGCGTCCGCTGCGCGCCGGGAGTCCGTCGTCATGCAGGAGTAGACGGACGATTCCCCGGCTTGGTTGTGCGGACGACTGCACTCCGCTACCGGCCGATCATGTCCCGCCCGCCCGCCGGTTACGCGGGTACGCGGGTACGCGGCGCGTCGATGGGCCATGCGGGTGGATGCGCGGGTGACGGGAGGAACAGAGGTGCGGACGGGCGGCGGCGCGGCTCACCCGGACGGGGCGTCAGTCCGTCAGCTGGACGGTGACCCGCTCGCTCTCCCCGCGCTTCGCCAGACTCTCCGGCGCCAGCTGGTCCAGGTTCCGGCACAGCACGACCGAGCCGCCGGCCGCGAGCGGCGCGTACAGACCGGCCGAGAGCCCGGCCCAGCTGTCGTACGGACGGCCCGACAGCACCCGGAGGGCGCCGGCCGCCGCCGCCCCCAGCTCCGCCGCGTCCGCGCGGGCCCGCTCCACGAGCCGGGCGCCCGTCAGCTCCGTACCGTCGACGACCAGGGCGGGCGCGTCGGCGTCGACCGGGACGAACGGGGTGAACCGGTCGCCCTGGCTCGGCACCTCGACCGCGTAGTCCGCGTAACCGGCGGGCGGCGCGGGGAAGCGGCGGCCCAGCGGCGCGAGGGAGAGCGCGATCCGGTCGCCGGAGCAGGCCAGGCCCGCCTCCAGGCCGTCGGGGCCCGCGACCACGTAGTCCGCGGCGGCCGGATCGCCGCCGATCTCGGCCGTCACGCCCACCGACGAGCAGGCGAGCAGCCACACGGCGGTCTGCCAGTGCGCGGGCAGCAGCAGCGCGAGCCGGTCGCCGGGGGAGGCGGACAGTTCGCCCTGGAGCAGATTGGCGGTTTTCGCCACCCAATTGGCGAACGTGGTCACGGACAATTCCACGCGTTCACCGGTGGCGTCGTCGTAGAAGGTGACCAAAGGGCGGGCCGGGTCCGCGGCGAGCGCGGATCGCAGCAGGTCGGCGGGGGTGCGGTCGCTGGCGTTCACGCGGGCAAGCGTACGCGCGGACGCCGCGCCGCATCCCCCGTACCGGTGACGCGGTCCACCGGTACGGGGGACCCGGAGACCGGCCGCCCGCGCCGCCGCCCGCCGCGCGGAAGCCCGGCCGGCCGCTCAGGATCGCTGCATGCGTGCCTCCCTCGTCTCCTCGATCGCCGTCGGCTGCGCCGCCGCCCTCGCGCTGCCGCTCTCCCTCACGGCCCCGGCCCCGGCCGCCGCCGCGCCCGTGCCCGCCCTCGCACGTGCCGCGTCCGGCGCGGGCCTCGCGGGCTCGACCCAGTCGCTGCCGCTCGAACCCCTGGCCCCCGACGGGCCGCGCGACCGCGCGGGCGGCCGGGCGGCCCCGGACGAACGGGGCCTGACCCGGCGTGAGGTCCGGCCGTTCTCGCTGGTGGGCGTGGTCTGGGACGACGCCCGCACCGCGCTGCACGGCACGGTGCAGGTCCGCACCCGGGCCACCGCGGACGGCGCGTGGTCGCGCTGGCAGGACGTCGAGACCCACTACGACGAGCACGGCGCCGACCCCGGCACCACCGAGGACCGCGCCGCCGCCCCGCGCGGCGCCACCGCGCCGCTGTGGGTCGGCGACTCGGACGGCGTCGAGGTCCGGGTCCGCCCCGAGCGGGGCGAGACGGAGGAGGCGGACAGGACGGACGGGATGGACAGGACGGCAGGGGCGGCCGGGACGGAGAAGGCGGGCGAGACGGCCGGGACGGAGAAGGCGGGCGAGACGGCCGGGGAACTGCCCGCGGGCCTGCGCCTCGAACTCGTCGACCCGGGCCGGGAACCGGCCGGCGCCCCGTCGGACCGGGTCCTGGACGCGCCGGCCGCCGACGGCGCGGACGGCGGCGAGGCGACCCCGATGTCGTACATCCAGTTCACGGACCCGTACACGTCCTCCACCGAACTGTCCGAGCAGGCGGGGGAGAAGGCGGCGGTCGCGGCCGAGCAGGCCGCCGAGTCGGCGGCGGCGAACGCCGACCTCGCCCCGTACGGCACGTCCGCGATCCCCGCCCTGAGCCAGGCGCAGACCCTCGCGTCCCTCCCCGAGGCCGCGACGGCCAAGGCCAAGCCGTACATCGGCGCCCGCCCGAAGATCGTCACCCGCAAGGGCTGGGGAGCCGACGAGGGGCTGCGCGAGGGCGGGTTCGTCTACACCAAGACGGTCAAGGCGGCCTTCGTGCACCACAGCGCCACCGGCAACAACTACACGTGCGGCGACGCCCCCGCCGTCCTGCGCGGCATCTACCGCTACCACGTGAAGAGCCTGCGCTGGCGGGACCTCGGCTACAACTTCGCCGTCGACAAGTGCGGCTCGATCTACGAGGGCCGCGCGGGCGGCGTCGCCAAGGCCGTCCAGGGCGCCCACACCATGGGCTTCAACGGCAACAGCATGGGCATCGCCGTCCTCGGCACGTACGGCAGCACCAACCCGCCGGCCGCCGCCGTCACCGCCATCGCCCGCCTGACGGCGTGGAAGCTGGGGCTGTTCGGGGCGAACCCGAAGAGCAGGACGACGCTCACCTCGGGCGGCGGGAACCGCTTCAAGAAGGGCACGAAGGTCAAGCTCAACGTGATCTCCGGGCACCGCGACGGCTTCGCCACCGAGTGCCCCGGCAAACGTCTTTACGGGAAGCTCGGCACGGCGCGGTCGGCCTCCGCGAAGTACCAGGGACGGCACTGACCGGAGCGGCGCTCAACCATCCGCATAAACTGACCGGTCATATCGTACGGACGCGCGCATCGCGCCGTCCGGCGAGAACCGGACCCGAACAGGAAGCAGAGACGACAGGTGACCGAAGCGATTCTCCTGGTCGGTGGCAAAGGCACCCGGCTGCGTCCCCTGACCGTCCGCACCCCGAAGCCGATGGTCCCGGCCGCCGGGGTGCCCTTCCTCACCCACCAGCTGGCCCGGGCCCGGGCCGCCGGCGTCGAGCACATCGTCCTCGCCACCTCGTACCTCGCCGAGGTCTTCGAGCCGTACTTCGGCGACGGCTCGGACCTCGGCCTCAGCATCGAGTACGTCACCGAGGAGGAGCCGCTCGGCACCGGCGGCGCGATACGCAACGTCGCCTCGCGCCTCCACTCCGGCCCCGAGGACCCCGTCCTCATCTTCAACGGCGACATCCTCACCGGCCTCGACATCCAGGCCCTCGTCGCCACCCACGACGACTCCGGCGCGGACGTCTCCCTCCACCTCACCCGGGTCGCGGACCCGCGCGCCTTCGGCCTGGTGCCGACGGACGGGACCGGACGCGTGACGGCGTTCCTGGAGAAGCCACAGACGCCGGAGGAGATCGTCACCGACCAGATCAACGCGGGCGCGTACGTGTTCCGGCGCTCCGTCATCGACTCCATACCCACCGGCCGGCCGGTCTCCGTCGAACGCGAGACCTTCCCCGACCTGCTCGCCGCCGGCGCGCACCTCCAGGGCATGGTCGACTCCACCTACTGGCTCGACCTCGGCACCCCGCAGGCCTTCGTCCGCGGCTCCGCCGACCTCGTCCTCGGCCGCGCCCCGTCCCCGGCGGTCCCGGGCCGCTGCGGCGACCGTCTCGTCCTCGACACGGCGGACGTCGCCCCGGACGCGAAGCTCACCGGCGGCACGGTCATAGGCGCCGGCGCGACCGTCGGCGAGGGCGCCCGCATCCACGGCTCCGCGGTCCTCGCGGGCGCGGTCGTCGAACCGGGCGCGGTCCTCACCGACTCCCTCATCGGCGAGAACGCCCGCATCGGCGCCCGCACGATCCTCACGGACGCCTTCATCGGCGACGGCGCCCACATCGGCCCGGACAACGAACTCCGCGCGGGCGCGAGGATCTGGTGCGACACCAAGCTCCCGGCGAAGACGATCCGCTTCTCGTCCGACCAGTAGCCCCCCCGTCGGTCAGGGGCGCGCGACACCACCGCGAGCCCCCACCGGCGGGTTACGGTCGAAGCATGGCCGGCCGCTTCCTCCCCCCGCACCTCCGCACCCCCACCCCCGCGGACCTCGCCCTCACCCTCGCCCCCCTCCGCCGCGGCCCCGCCGACCCCACCTTCCGCACCACCCCCGACGGCTCCACCTGGCGTGCCAGCCGCACCCCCGAAGGCCCCGGCACCCTCCGCGTCCGCGCGGACGGCGCCGAAGCGTGGGGCCCCGGCGCCGACTGGCTGCTCGCGCGGCTCCCCGCGCTGCTCGGCGCGGAGGACGACCCCGCCGCCTTCGTCCCGCGCCACAAGCTCCTCGCCGTCACGGCGCGCGCCCGCGCGGGCCTGCGGCTGACCCGGACGGGCCTGGTCCTGGAGTCGCTGATCCCGTCGGTCCTGGAGCAGAAGGTGACGAGCACGGAGGCGTACGCCTCCTGGCGGCGGCTGGTCCGGGCGTTCGGGGAGCCGGCACCGGGCCCGGTGCCGGACGGCATGTACGTGATGCCGGACGCCCGCGGCTGGGCGGCGATCCCGTCGTGGGAGTGGCACCGGGCGAACGTGGACGGGAAGCGTTCGGCGACGATCGTGCGGGCGGCCCGGGTCGCGCCCCGGCTGGAGGAGGCGGCGCACATGCCCCCGGCGGAGGCCCGCACGCGTCTGGAGCTGATCCCGGGCGTCGGCCCGTGGACGTCGGCCGAGACGGTCCAGCGCAGCAACGGCGCCCCCGACGAGGTCACGACGGGCGACCTGCATCTCCCCGGCATCGTCGGCTGGGCGCTCGCGGGCGACCGGGCGGCGGACGACGCGGCCATGCTGGAGCTGCTGGAGCCGTACGCGGGCCAGCGCCACCGCGCCGCCCGGCTGATCCTGCTGAGCGGCCGGGTCCCGCCGCGCCGGGCGCCCCGGATGGCGCCCGGCGACATCAGGGCGTACTGACCCGGGACGTCAGCGCACCTCGATGAACTCCGCCGCCTGTCGCGCCGGCCGTTCCTTCGGCGCCGCGGCGGGCCGGCCGACGGCGACCGCGCCCATCGGGTCCCAATCGCCGGGCAGCCCGAGGACGCCGCGGACGACGTCGCGGCAGAACATCGTGGACGACACCCACGCGGACCCGAGCTGCTCCGCGGCCAGCGCGACCAGCAGATTCTGCACGCCGGCGCCGGCCGCGACGACGAACATCTCGCGTTCGGCGGCGTCACGGCGCGCGTCGCCGTAGTGGTGCGCGCCGTCCATGACCAGGCAGGGCACGATCAGATACGGCGCCCGGCGCAGGACGTCGCCGCGCTTGACCCGCTTCGCGACGGACTCCTCGGTCTTGCCGTCGGCCCGCAGGTCCGCGATCCACGCGTCCCGCATCGCGTCGAGCAGCCGGGTCCGCGAGGCCTCCGATTCGAGCAGGACGAACCGCCACGGGGTGGTGTGGTGCGGGGCGGGCGCGGTGACGGCGGCGGCGACGGCCCGCCGGACGGACCCGGGGTCGACGGGCTCGTCGGTGAAGTCCCGCACGGTACGGCGCAGGGTCACCGCTTCGCGTACGGCCTCCGAGGTGCCGAGCCGGAACATGTCGTCGGCGGCGACGCGTACGAGCGCCCGCGCGCCCTCCGCCTCGGCCGCGCCCTCCGCCTCGGCCACGGGCGCGTCCCCGGACTCGGGCTCGGGCTCGGGCTTCACGAGGTGGGAGAGCCCGCGGACGACGGCGACGGGCCGGCCGTCGATTTTGCCCTTGACCAGGTCGCCGGCGCCGGCGAGTTCGTCGGCGGTGGCGGTGATGGTGGCGTTGAGCCCGTTGCCGTGGGCGTCGGTGCCGCCGCGCAGGTCGTCGAGGACCCGTACGCCGGCCGCGCCGATCGCCACGTCGGTGAGCCCGTTGCGCCAGGGCCGCCCGAAGGTGTCGGTGACGAGCACGCCGACGTCGACGTTCAGCGTCTCGCGCAGGCCGTCGCGGATCCGGCGGGCCGAGGCGTCGGGGTCCTCGGGCAGCAACAGCACAGTGCCGGACGGGGTGTTGGAGGCGTCGACCCCGGCGGCGGCCATCACCAGGCCCTGCCGGGTCTCGACGATCCGCAGCGGTCCGCGCCGCGCGACCACCCGTACCGTCTCGGCGTCGATCGCGGCCTCGCGGTCGGTGGCGGCGAGCACCCGGCCCTCCGCCTTGCTCACGATCTTCGAGGTGACGAGCAGGACGTCCCCGTCGGCGAGGCCGGGCGAGGCGTCGGCGATGAGCTTGGCGAGGTCGTCGCCGGGCGCCACCTCGGGTATCCCGTCGAGCGCCCACACCTCGAACCGGGCCGTCGGGCCCTTCGGCGTCACTCCCCGGTCCCCTTGGTCTCCTTGGGCTCCGCGGTCTTGCCGGCCTCCGCCGCGAGCGCCAGCGCCTCGCGCGCCATCGCGGCCGTGGCGTCCACGTCGGTCATCATCAGCGGGACCGCGCGGCAGCGGATGCCGGCGGCCTCGACGTCGGCGACGGCGCCCGCGTCGACGGTGTCGACGAGCCAGCCGTCGACGAGCCCGGAGCCGTAGTGCCGGGCGACGGCCGCCGCCGTGGACTCCACGCCGACCGCCGCGAGGACCTTGTCGGCCATGCCGCGCACGGGCGCGTCGCCGACGATGGGGGAGAGGCCGACGACCGGGGCGGACGCGGCGGCGACGGCCTCGCGGATGCCGGGCACGGCGAGGATCGTGCCGATGGACACGACGGGGTTCGACGGCGGGAAGAGGATGACGTCCGCGTCGGCGATCGCCTCCAGGACGCCGGGCGCGGGCGTGGCCTGCTCGGCGCCGACGGGCACGACGGCCCGCGCGGGCACGGAGGCGCGCATCTTGACCCAGTACTCCTGGAAGTGGACGGCCCGCTGTTCGCCGTCCACCTCGATCGCGACATGCGTCTCGACCCGGTCGTCGGACATCGGCAGCAGCCGGACGCCGGGCCGCCAGCGGGCGCACAGCGCCTCGGTGACGGCGCTGAGCGGGTAGCCGGCGCCCAGCATCTGGGTGCGGACGATGTGCGTGGCGAAGTCGCGGTCGCCGAGGCCGAACCACTCGGGCCCGACCCCGTACGCCGCGAGTTCCTCCTTGACCGTGAAGGACTCGCCCTCGCGGCCCCAGCCCTGTTCCTCGTCGATGCCACCGCCGAGGGTGTACATCACGGTGTCGAGGTCGGGGCAGACCTTGAGGCCGAAGAGATGGATGTCGTCACCGGTGTTGCCGACGACCGTGATCTCCGCGTCGGGCGCGGCCTTCTTGAGGCCGCGAAGGAAGCGGGCACCACCGATGCCACCGGCCAGAACCACAATGCGCATACGGACAGTCTGTCAGCAGCGGGCGGCGGCCCGGCGAGCGGTGGGGGCGGCGGTACGGCTCCGGCGGTACGGGGTACCGGGCGGCCGGGCCGTCAGGCCGGTACGCCTCCCTGACCGGGTACGCGGGGCAGCGCGGCCGCGGCGGACCACGCGGCCGCGCCCGTCGTCGACGTGGTCGCGGCCGTCAGCGAGGCCGTCCCCGTCGTCCCGGTCGTCGCCGCCGTCGCCGGCACCGCTGTCGTCTCCGGCACCGCCGGGTGCATCGGCATCTCGGTGAGGCCCGGGTAGTAGACGTGCAGGCTGACGGCGGGTTCGAGGGAGTCGTTGACGACCTCGTGGACGTAGCCCGGGGCGAAGACGTACTGCGCGTCGGGGGCGAGGGCGCGCGGGCCGCGCCGCGTACGTTCCGTCAGCTCGCCCGCGAGGACGGTGAGCAGACCGGAGGACGGGCCGTGGTCGTGGCGTCCACTGCCCTGACCGGGGAGCCAGGACAGCAGCCACACCTCGTAGCCGGGGCCGGTGCGCAGCCGGTGGTACCAGCGGGTGGTGGGGTCGTACGCGACGTAGGGGGCCCACTGGTCGCGGTCGGCGGCGATCTCCCGGGCGAGCCCGGCGAACTCGGCCACGGTGGCCGGGTGCGCGCGCGGGGGCTGGAGGAGGTGCGGGACCTCAAGGATGTCGCCGGCGATCTGAAGGTCGCTGTCCATGTTCATGGGATGCGGGTGTTCCTCGGCAGAAGTCGGGGTGTCGCAGAACGGGGAAACGGGGGAGGGGAAACACAGCGGAACGACAAAACGAGCCGATCCGGGGTGAACGGGTCGAACAGGTCGAACGGGTCAAGCGGGTGAGACGGGGGAGGGGTGACGCGAGGGGAGCTGTGCGCAGGGCAGCGGCCGGGGGCGGACCGCTGGGATGCCGGAGGCGCCGGAGAAGGGCGCGCTCAACAGCTGGGACAACAGCGACAGCGACAGCGAACGAGAGCAGCCCGATGGACCCCATGGCTGTGGGTCACGGCGGGCGCTGCGGTCGCTGGCATGACACCAACGTGGCGGGACCGACACCCGACTGTCAACTCAATGACCGATTTGGGGGTATTGTTTCACCTCATCCGGTTACTGTGCCCGGAGAAAGGTTTGTGCGTCTCACGCCCCGGAGACATGGCGCAACATCCGCCGCCGTAAACCCGGTGGAGGTCCTGTGATCAGACTGTGATCCGGATCGCTTCCGTGGCTGGATCGCAACATGATCCGTGTCTGAGACGTCCCTCTCCTGAGAGAGGTGGCGTCAGAACGACGCCGGTGGCATGTGTCATGGTTTTTGCTGATTCGAGAGCTTTCTGCATAGGGTTGGTTCCGCAGAGTGAATACGGGGCCCAATAGCAGATCCCGGCTTGACTCTCACTGAGCGCCGAACTTGTAATTTCACTCGTGTCGTTCGGCCGACCGGCAACGGCAACCCCACGGGGACGCACAGACAGACGAGGGGCGTAGATGACCGAGTTGTTCCAGGAACTGCTGGTCGAGGACACGGCCGAGGAACTCGGCTGGCAGGAGCGCGCACTGTGCGCCCAGACCGACCCCGAGTCCTTCTTCCCCGAGAAGGGCGGCTCGACCCGCGAGGCCAAGAAGGTCTGTCTCGCCTGCGAAGTCCGCTCCGAGTGTCTGGAGTACGCGCTCCAGAACGACGAGCGCTTCGGCATCTGGGGCGGCCTGTCCGAGCGGGAACGCCGTCGGCTCAAGAAGGCCGCCGTCTGATTTCGGCCACGCTCCGCTCGGGCCGCCCGCCCGTTCGGACCCACCGGCCACCTCACGGACGGCCCGCCCCCGGGCACCCGTGAGGACCCGCACGAAGACGCGTACAAAGTCGGACACGCAGACAGACACGACGACAGACACGACGACAGGCACGACGACAGACACGAAGACGGACACAAGACGTCCACAACGAACGGTCCGCTCCCTGTGCTCCGGCCACAGGCGGCGGACCGTCGTCGTGCCAGCCGTTAGTGTGGGGCTCCGTCCGAGACGCACCCATGCCCCCTCGCGGGCGACCCCGGCCGGAGGGCCCGTAGCTCGATGTCCTCAACTCCTGAGTTCCCACGACACGTCGTCACCGCCGTGCTCGTCGCCCACGACGGCGCCCGCTGGCTGCCGGACGCCCTAGCCGGGCTGCTCGCCCAGGAACGCCCCGTCCAGAACGCGGTCGCCGCCGACACCGGCAGCGCGGACGACTCCGCGCGACTGCTCGCCGAGGCCCTCGGCGACGACCGGATCCTGCACCTCGCCCGCCGCACCGGGTTCGGCGCCGCCGTCGAGGAGGCCGCGCGCACCGCGCCCGTCCTCGGCCCCGACGACCTCACCTACCTGAAGCGGCCCAGCAGTTGGGACCCCGTCACCCGGACCTGGCAGGACGAGAACTACGACCTGCCCGAGCTGCCGCACGGCGAGCCCGTGCAGTGGCTCTGGCTGCTGCACGACGACTGCGCCCCCGAACCCGGCGCCCTCGCCGAACTCCTGCGCGTCGCCGACTCCGACGCGGACGCCGCCGTCATCGGCCCCAAACTGCGCGGCTGGTACGACCGCAAGCAGCTGCTCGAAGCCGGCGTCAGCATCGCCCGCAGCGGCCGCCGCTGGACCGGACTCGACCGCCGCGAACAGGACCAGGGCCAGCACGACCAGGTCCGCTCCGTCCTGTCCGTCTCCAGCGCCGGCATGCTCGTCCGGCGCGACGTCTTCGAGGAGCTCGGCGGCTTCGACCGCCGGCTGCCCCTCATGCGCGACGACGTCGACCTGTGCTGGCGCGCCCACGCCGCCGGCCACCGCGTCCTGGTCGCTCCCGGCGCCGTCCTCCGGCACGCCGAGGCGTCCGCCCGCGAACGCCGTACCGTCGACTGCGCCGGCCGCTCCGCCGCCAACCCGCACCGCGTCGACAAGGCCGGCGCCGTCTACACGCTGCTCGCCAACACCCGCGGCCGGGCCCTGCCGTACGTCCTGCTCCGGCTCGTCGTCGGCACCCTGCTCCGCACCCTCGGCTACCTCGTCGGCAAGGCGCCCGGCCAGGCCGTCGACGAGGTCATGGGCCTGCTCGGCACCCTGCTGCGCCCCGAGCGGATCCTCGCGGCCCGCGCGCGGCGCAAGAACCCGGCCGTCCCGCCGTCCGAACTCCGTCCGCTGTTCCCGCCGCCCGGCGCCACCGTCCGCGCCGCCGCCGAACAGGTCACCTCCCACTTCGGCGGCGACGACGCCGAGTCCGGCGGATCCCGGCACGGCGCCGTCGAATCCGGCCCCGGCGGCGACGACGCCGACTTCCTGGAGATCGAGCAGTTCGCCCGGCTGAAGAAGATCGTCCGCAAGCCCGGACCCATCCTCTTCGCCCTTCTCCTCGCCGTCTCGCTGGTCGCCTGCCGCAACCTCCTCAGCGGCGGCTCGCTGGCCGGCGGCGCCCTGCTGCCCGCCCCGGACACCGTCTCCGAGCTGTGGTCGCGCTACGCCGACGGCTGGCACGCGCTCGGCACCGGCGGCACCCAGACCGCCCCGCCCTACCTCGCCGTCCTCGCCGCGCTCTCCGCGCTGCTGTTCGGCTCGACGTCCCTCGCGCTGACCGTGCTGCTCGTCTGCTCGGTCCCGCTCGCCGGCTTCACCGCGTACTTCGCCTCCCGCGGCATCGTCGAATCCCGGCTGCTGCGCGCCTGGGCCGCCATCGCCTACGCGTTCCTGCCCGCCGCCACCGGCGCCCTCGCCACCGGCCGGCTCGGCACCGCCGTCCTCGCGATCCTGCTCCCGCTCCTGGCCCGCGCAGCCGTCGCCTCGTACGGACTGAACCGCGCGGGCGGCGAGCGCGGCAGCTGGCGCGCCACCTGGGCGTACACCTTCCTGCTGACCTTCACGACGGCGTTCACCCCGGTCGTCTGGCCGCTCGCCGTCGTCCTCGGCGTCGGCGTGCTCGCGCTGCGCCGCGGCGACATCACCGCGTACGGACTGCGCTTCCTCGCCACCGCCGGCACCCCGCTGCTGATCCTCGCGCCGTGGTCGCTGTCCCTCCTGACCAGCCCCGCCGCCTTCCTGCGCGAGGCCGGACTCGACATCCGTACGGGCACGGCCTCCGCGCTCGACCTGCTCGGCACCAGCCCCGGCGGCCCCGGCACGTTCGGCGGGCTCGTCCTCCTCGGCCTCGTGCTCGCCGCGCTCGGCGCCCTGCTGCGCGAGGAGCGGGTGCTCGCCGTCCGCGCCGCCTGGGCCGCCGCGCTCGCCGGCCTGGTCTTCGCCGTCCTCACCAACGGCGCCGGCGACGGCGCCACCGGCTGGGCCGGCCCCGCCACCCTCGTGTACGGCGCCGCCCTGCTGGCCGCCGCCATGATCGGCGCCGAGGGCGGCCGGACCCGCGTCGCCGCCCACGGCTTCGGCTGGCGCCAGCCGCTCGCCGCGCTCATCGCGCTCGCCTGCGCGGTCGGCCCGGTGGTCGCCGCGGCCGGCTGGATGATCGGCGGCGCCGACGGCCCGCTGACCCGCCGCGACCCGGTCCAGGTGCCCGCGTTCGTCGCCGAGGAGAGCGGCACCCGCGACCAGGCCCGCACCCTCGTGCTCGGCGCCGGCGCGCCCGGCGAGGTCGCGTACACCCTGGTCCGCGGCTCCGGCAGCCGGCTCGGCGACGCCGAACTCACCGCCGCCGCCGACGGCGACACCCGCCTCGACCAGGTCGTCTCGCACCTCGTCGCCGGATCCGGCGCCGACCAGACCACGGAGCTCAGCGGCTTCGCGATCCGCTACGTCCTGGTCCGCGACGGCGCCCCGCGCGCCATGAGCCGCGTCCTCGACGCCACCCCCGGCCTGACCCGGCTCAGCCAGCTCGACGGCAGCGCCCTGTGGCGGGTCGACCGCGACGTCGCCCGCGTGATGATCGTGCCCGCCGGTGCCAAGGCCGGCGCGGCGGCCGACGGGGAGGGCGCGCAGCCGGTGGCCGTCGCCGCCGGACCGGTCGAGGCCCACACCAAGATCCCGGCCGGCGCCGCGGGCCGCGTGCTGCGCGTCGCCGACCGCGCCGACGCCGGCTGGACCGCCACCCTCGACGGCACGGCGCTCAAGGCCGTCACCGTCGACGACTGGGCGCAGGGCTTCGAACTGCCCGCCGAGGGCGGCCGCCTCGACCTCACCTACGAGGCCCCGGCCACCCACACCGGCTGGATCTGGACCCAGGCGTTCCTCGCCCTCGTCCTGCTCGTCCTCGCCCTGCCCGGCCGCCGCCGCGACATCGACGACGACCTGCCCGACGAGGAGGCCGCCGTCCCGGCCCGGACCCGGGCGGAGACCCCGGCCGCCGACGGCGAGGGCCGCCGCGCCCGCCGCCTGCGCGCCGCCGCCGAGGCGGAGGCCGCTGCCGCGGCCGCCGCCGGCCAGGCCGACGCGCCCACGCCTGCGGCCGACGAGCCCGCCGTCGCCGCCGTACCCCAGCAGCAGACGTACGAGCAGGAGCCGGAGTGGGACGGCCAGTACGCCGCCGTCCCGCAGCAGGCCGAGCCGTACGACCCGCAGCAGTACGGCGAGCAGCAGCAGTACGCGTACGACCCGTACGCCCAGCCGCAGCAGCACGCGCAGCACCAGCAGCACCAGCAGTACGAGCAGCCGTACGACCCGCAGTACTACGGGGAGCAGCAGCAGTACGACCCGTACGCGCAGCCTCAGCAGCCGCAGCAGGACCAGCAGCCGCGGCAGGCGCACCCCGGGTACGACGAGCAGCAGGCCTACGACGTCTACGACCCGTACGGCTACGGTCAGCAGCGTTCCGACGGGAGCAGCAACCAGTGAAGCGCACCACCCTCTCCCTGATCGCGGCCGCCGCCGTCCTGGCCGCCGTCACCGGCGCGGCCGCGATGACCGCCCCGGCCCCCGAGGCCGCCGCGCCCGCCGCCGCCCCGCCCGCCGCCCGGCTGCCCGTGGAGCGGGCCGGCCTGCTCTGCCCGGCGCCGAGCACCTCGGAGGTCGCGGAGACCACGTACACCTCGTACACCCCGCCGGCCCGGAACGCCGCGGGCCGGCCCCAGGACGGCCAGGGCGGCGAAGGCGGCGGCGCGGGCGGCAAGAACGCCGCCGAGGCCGTCCTGAAGCCGGCCGCCAAGGCCGCGCTCCCCGGCGAGGACGCCGCGGAGAAGCCGGCGAAGAAGCCCAAGGAGCCGAAGGTCCCGGCGACCGTCACCAAGCCCGGCACACCGGTCGCCGCCGAGGCGAACGGCGGCGCCGTGCCCGCCCTGACCGGCGCGGCGAACGGCGCGCTCGCCCCCGGCTGGACCGTCCAGCAGACCACCGTCGTCCCGGCCGGCGGCGCCCGCGGCCTGCTCGGCCTCACCTGCTCCGCCCCCGACAGCGACTTCTGGTTCCCGGCCGCGTCCACCGCCAAGGAGCGCCAGGACTACGTCCACCTCACCAACCCCGACGACAGCGGCGCGGTCGCCGACATCGAGCTGTACGGCCCCGACGGCACCCTGAAGACCGAGGTCACCGAGGGCATCCCGGTGCCCGCGCACAGCACCGTGCCGGTGCTCCTGTCCACCCTGACCGGCGACCCGGCCCAGCAGGACCTCACCGTCCACGTCACCACCCGCAGCGGCCGCGTCGGCGCGGCCCTCGGCGCGGCCGACGACAAGCTGGGCAGCGACTGGCTCCCGGCCGCCGCCGACCCGGCCGGCACCGTGCTGCTGCCCGGCATCCCGGCCGACGCCACCTCGGTGCGGCTCGTGGCGTTCGCGCCCGGCGACGACGACGCCGACCTGAAGGTCCAGCTGGTCACGCCGACCGGCACGATCGTCCCGGCGAGCGCCGACTCCGTGCACGTGAAGTCCGGCATGACCACGGGCGTCGACCTCGCCGGCCTCACCCGCGGCGAGCCCGGCTCGCTGCTGCTCACCCCGGCCGACCCGAAGAAGCCGACGCCCGTCGTGGCCGCGGTGAAGGTCGTCCGGGGCAAGAGCGGAGAGAAGCAGGAGGTGGCGTTCATCCCGGGCACCGGCGCGATCGAGGGCCGGGCCACCGTCGCCGACAACCGCGACAAGGGCACCACCCTCGCGGTGAGCGCCCCGGCCGAGGGCGCCCAGGTCCGGATCACCGCCTCGGCGGGCGCCGAGGGCGGCACCCCGGTCACCAAGAACGTCACGGTGAAGGCGGGCACCACCGTCTCGATGGACGCGCCCGTCCCGGACGGCGTGAAGGGCCCCTACGCGCTGACGGTCGAGCGGCTGTCGGGCGGCCCGGTGTACGCGGCGCGCACGCTGGAACTGCCGCAGGACGGCGTCCCGATGTTCACGGTGCAGACCTTCACCGACGACCGCAGCTCGGTGCGGGTGCCGCGGGCGCGGCAGGACCTGACGGTGCTGGACGACTGACCGGGCGCGGGGCGCGCGGGCCGCGTGTGACGTACGAGATGTGCGAGGTGTGCGCGGCGTGCCAGGTGTACGCGGCGTGCGAGGTGCGCGCGCCGTACGTACGGGGTGCCCGGCCCGCTCACTCCTCCCCGTACCGCGGATCCACCGTCTCCGGGGAGAGCCCGAGGAGGTCCGCGACCTGCTCGACCACGACCTCGTGGACGAGCAGGGCCCGCTCGTCGCGGCTCTTCGAACGCAGCTCGACCGGGCGGCGGTAGACCACGATCCGGGCCGGCTCCTTCCGCTCCGCCGGGGTCGCCTCGCCCAGGGGCACCGTCTCGCCGAGCGGCGCCGGCGGCGGGACCTCCATGATCATGAACTCGACGTCGGCGAGCTGCGGCCAGTTCCGCTCCAGGCGCTCCACCGAGTCCAGGACCAGATCGCGGAAGGTGTCCGCCCGGCTCGCGGACAGCGGGACCTGCGGCGGCGCGACCGGCCCGCGCATGCCCCGGCCGTGCCGGTCACGGTGCCGCGGCCGCGGTGCGGGAGTGTCCCTGCTCTCGGTGGTGTCCGTCACTGACGCAGCGTAACTCCCACCGGTCGTCCGGGGCCGGTCCAGGACGGGAGAGACCGCTCCCGGACCCTCCCCGGACCGGCCCGCCGCGGTCCGTCCGGCCCGGGTCGCTCGCGGAGGCGACCGTACGAGCGTCGGATTCCCTGCCCTTCCCGCACCTTTCCCTCCGCTTTCTCCCCTGCCCCCGGCGCCCTCCCGGCGGCCGGACCGGACCCCGTCCGAGGCCCTTGATCCGGGCGATTCCGCAGGTCGGAAGGGCCTTCCGGAGGGCCGCCGTGGCGGACGTCACACCGCGACACGGTGGAGTGACCTGGGGGAGAGTCGTCGCGGCCCGCTCAAGAGTGCGGTACCGTCCAACGTCGTGAGCCCTGTACGTCGCTGTTCGCGCACCGCGTGCGGCCGCCCTGCCGTCGCGACACTGACGTACGTCTATGCCGACTCGACTGCGGTCCTCGGCCCGCTCGCCACTTACGCCGAGCCCCACTGTTACGACCTGTGCGCCGAGCACAGTGAACGCCTGACCGCCCCGCGCGGCTGGGAGGTCGTGCGGCTCACCGACGGCACCGCCCCCGCCCGCCCCAGCGGCGACGACCTCGAAGCCCTCGCCAACGCGGTCCGTGAGGCGGCGCGCCCCCAGGAGCGCGCGGCCGAGGCCGGCGGCAAGGGCGGCCCGCGCGGCGGCGATCCGATGGAGATCGGCCGACGGGGCCATCTGAGGGTGCTGCGTTCCCCCGAGAACTGACCAGGGCCGGGCCCCGGGTAGTTTGGGCGTTCCGTATCCGTACGGGCACCGCATCGCGCGGGTGTGACATGCCGAGACTTCTGGAGGGTTTGATCCGTGGCTGCTGATCTGTCGCAGATCGTGAAGGCGTACGACGTCCGCGGGGTGGTGCCGGATCAGTGGGACGAGGCCCTGGCGGAGCTGTTCGGAGCCGCGTTCGTCCGCGTGACCGACGCCGAGGCCATCGTCATCGGCCACGACATGCGCCCCTCCTCGCCCGGTCTCGCCGCCGCCTTCGCGCGCGGCGCGACCCGCCTCGGCGCCGACGTCACCCTGATCGGCCTCTGCTCCACCGACCAGCTCTACTTCGCCTCCGGGCAGCTCGGCCTGCCGGGCGCGATGTTCACCGCGTCGCACAACCCCGCCCAGTACAACGGCATCAAGATGTGCCGCGCCGGCGCCGCCCCCGTCGGCCAGGACACCGGCCTCGCCGACATCCGCGCGCTCGTCGAGCGGTGGACCGAGCAGGGCGCGCCGGAGGCGGCCGCCACCGCCGGCACCGTCACCGAGCGGGACACCCTGGACGACTACGCCGCGCACCTGCGCTCGCTCGTCGACCTCACCGCCATCCGCCCGCTCAAGGTCGTCGTGGACGCGGGCAACGGCATGGGCGGCCACACCGTGCCCACCGTCCTCGCCGGTCTGCCGCTGGACGTCGTCCCGATGTACTTCGAGCTGGACGGCACCTTCCCGAACCACGAGGCCAACCCGCTCGACCCGAAGAACATCGTCGACCTCCAGGAGCGCGTCCGCGCCGAAGGCGCCGACCTCGGCCTCGCCTTCGACGGCGACGCCGACCGCTGCTTCGTCGTCGACGAGAACGGCGGCCCGGTCTCCCCGTCCGCGATCACCGCGCTCGTCGCGGCGCGCGAGCTGGCCAAGCACGGCGGCAGCGGCACGGTCATCCACAACCTGATCACCTCGTGGTCGGTGCCGGAGGTCGTCCGCGAGCACGGCGGCACGCCGGTGCGCACCCGGGTCGGCCACTCCTTCATCAAGGAGGAGATGGCGAAGAGCGGCGCCATCTTCGGCGGCGAGCACTCCGCCCACTACTACTTCAAGGACTTCTGGAACGCGGACACCGGCATGCTCGCCGCGCTCCACGTCCTCGCGGCGCTCGGCGGCCAGGACGGTCCGCTGTCCGCGCTGGTCTCCTCGTACGACCGCTACGCCGCCTCCGGCGAGATCAACTCGACCGTCGACGACCAGGCCGCCCGCCTGGCCGCCGTGAAGGCCGTTTTCGGCGACCGCGAGGGCGTCACCCTCGACGAGCTGGACGGTCTGACGGTCACCGCCGCCGACTGGTGGTTCAACGTCCGCGCCTCCAACACCGAGCCGCTGCTCCGCCTGAACGTCGAGGCGCGCGACGAGGCCGCGATGGCCAAGGTGCGCGACGAGGCGCTCGCGCTGATCCGCGGCTGAGTCCTCGCTCACGCGGCAGGTCGCGGAGCCGGTCAGCGAGCCGGTCACGCGGCCGGTCACGGAGCCGGCTCTTCGCCGGTCGGTTCTTTCACGACTGACCCGGCCCTGACCTGGTCCTGACCGGCCGTGACCCGGCCCGCACGATGCCCGTGGCGGAGGCGCGCTTCGCGTCGCCGCCACGGGCATGTGTGTTCTGCCGGACACCCGCTGTTCGGCGTCACGCCCACCCCACGGCCCTCGTCCGTCACACGGGCCACGGAACGTAGGCCCCGGCACCGGCCCTGCGGGGGCGGGCGCCGCACGTGACCCGGCGGTAGGCTGACCTGGCCCGTAACCGTCCGTCCGAAATCGCCCGTACGCCCCGCGTACGCGGCCCGCACCGCCCGAAGGGACCGCACATGTCGCTCGAAGCCGGCCTCCTGGAAATCCTGGCCTGCCCGGCCTGCCACGCTCCGCTGGACGACCGTACGGCCGAGGAGACCCCCGAGCTGGTGTGCACCGCCGCCGACTGCGGTCTCGCCTACCCGGTCCGCGACGACATCCCGGTCCTGCTCGTCGACGAGGCGCGCCGCCCCGCCTGACCGGCCGGCTGCCCGCCCCGGGTGACCCCCACGGGGTGACCCGCAGCGGGCGACCCGCCTGGGGGAGGCCCCGGAGAACCGGGTAAGCCCCTCGGCAGGAAGACCACGCGGAACCCCGGCCGCCCGGCCGGTCCCGCTCCGACGACCGGAGGCCCGCCACATGCTCGACGAGACCCTCCTCGACGCACCGGAAGCCCTCGCCCTCGCCGACCGCCGCGACCTGTTGCGCGGTGCCGCCGAGGCGGGCGCGCGGGTACGGACCGCCGCCCGGCACGCCGCCGAGGCCGGTATCGCCGAGCTCCGCCCGGAGGGCCGCCCCCGCACCGTCCTCGTCGCGGGTCCCGGCACCGTCGCCGCGGGCGTCGCCGACCTGGTCGGCGCCCTGGCCGGCGCGGCCGCCCCGGTGACCCGGCTCCAGCCGACCGGGGTCGCCCCCGCGGCCGGCGCGCTCCGCTGGGCGCTGCCCGGCTGGGCCGGCTCGATGGACCTGCTCCTCGTGCCGACGACCGACGGCGCGGAGCCCGGTCTCGTCCTCCTCGTCGAACAGGCGTCCCGCCGCAGCCTCACGGTTGTCGCGGTCGCGCCCGCCGCGTCCCCGCTCGCCGACTCCGTGAACGGCTCGCGCGGTCTGTTCGTCCCGCTGGCGATGGCCCCGCACGAGACGGCCGAGGACTCCGTGGAGACCCCGGCCGCCGGCCCCGGCGCGCTGTGGGCGCTGTTCACGCCGCTGCTCGCGCTGCTCGACCGGGTCGGTCTGGTGGAGGCGCCGCCGGAGGTGCTGGAGCGGGTCGCGGACCGGCTGGACCGTACGGCGGAACGCTGCGGCCCGGCGATCGCCACGTACAGCAACCCGGCCAAGACCCTCGCCGCCGAGCTGGCCGACACGCTGCCGCTCGTGTGGACCGAGGGCGAGGCCGCCGGGCCGGTCGGCCGCCGGTTCGCCGCCGTCCTCGCCGAACTGTCCGGACTGCCCGCGCTCGCCGCCGAACTGCCGGAGGCGCTGCCCGCCCACGGCATGCTGCTGGCGGGCGACTACGCGGCGGGCGCCGACCCCGACGACTTCTTCCGCGACCGCGTCGAGGAACCCCAGGCGCTGCGCGCCCGGGTGGTCCTGCTCCGGGACCGGCCAGCCGAGGGCAACGCGCTGAGCGCGGCGCCCGCGGCCCGCGAACTCGCGCTCGGCCACGAGGTGGCCGTCAGCGAGCTCGAACCGGAGGAGGGCAGCGCCTTGGAGAACCTCGCCGAGCTGGTCGCCGTCACCGACTTCGCCGCCGTGTACCTCTCGCTCGCGTCGGCCGGCCTCACCACCGCCGCCGGGTAACGCCGGAACCCGATCCCGATCCCGATCCGATCCCGATCCCGATCCCGATCCCGATCCCGATCCCGATCCCGATCCCGATTCCGATTCCGATCCCGATTCGGACTCGGGTTCGGATTCGGATTCGGAAACGCGGCTCGGACCGAGACCCGGATCCGGCACCCGCGCGTACGGGAGGGACCCACGCCACCCCTCCCGGCGACAACCCGCCCACCCCACCCGGCGTCCCTTCGTACGCCCCGACACCTTGCCGACCCCTTTCCTCCGCGCGCGCCGGACCCGCCACCGGGCCCCCGGCACCAGGCGCCCGGCACCCACCGGCACCACCGCACTGAGAAGAGCTGGAAGCCCCATGGACCGCCTCGTCAACACCGTCCGCCCCTACGCCTGGGGCTCCACGACGGCCATCCCGGAACTGCTCGGCGTCGCCCCCAGCGGCACGCCCCAGGCCGAGATGTGGATGGGTGCCCACCCCGGCGCCCCGTCCCGCACCGGCCGCGGTCCGCTCGACGAGCTCGTCGCCGAGGACCCCGTCAGCGAACTCGGCCGTGCCACCGTCGCCCGGTTCGGCCCGCGCCTTCCGTTCCTCTTCAAGGTCCTCGCCGCCGGCGCCCCGCTCTCCCTCCAGGTCCACCCCGACCTCGACCAGGCCCGTGCCGGGTACGCCGCCGAGGAGGCCGCGGGCATCCCGTTCGACGACCCGCGGCGCAATTACAAGGACCCGCACCACAAGCCGGAACTCATCTGCGCTCTCACCCCGTTCCACGGCCTGTGCGGTTTCCGCGACCCGGCCGAGGCCGCCGACACGATGGCCGCGCTGGACGTCGACTCCCTCAAGCCGTACGTCGACCTGCTGCGCGCCCACCCCGAGGAGGCCGCGCTCCGCGAGGTCCTGACCGCGATCCTCACCGCCGACCACGCCGAACTGGCGCACACCGTCACCGAGGCCGCGCACGCCGCCGCCCGCCTGGGCGGCGCCCACACCGCGTACGCACGGATCGCGCACCACTTCCCGACCGACCCCGGCGTGCTCGCCGCGATGCTGCTCAACCCGGTCACGCTGCAGCCCGGCGAGGCCCTCTATCTCGGCGCGGGCGTCCCGCACGCGTACATCGACGGACTCGGCGTCGAGATCATGGCCAACTCCGACAACGTCCTGCGCTGCGGGCTGACGCCCAAGCACGTCGACGTGCCCGAGCTGCTGCGGGTGGTGCGCTTCGAGCCAGGCGAGCCGGGGATCCTGCGGCCGGAGGCGTCGGCGTCCGGCGAGGAGGTGTACGACACCCCGATCGACGAGTTCCGGCTGTCCCGGTACGTACGGGCGGCGGACGCCGCCCCGACCGACCTCACCGCCCCGACCCCGCAGATCCTGCTCGCCGTCGACGGCGCCCTCCGGCTGCGCGGCGCGGGGGCGGACGGCGGCCTGTCCCTCGACCAGGGCGAATCCGTGTTCGTACCGGCGGGCGAAAAGACCGAACTGTCCGGTAGGGGAACAGTCTTTCGTGCCACCGTCGCGGCCTGATGCGACAATGACCAGCCTCACCACGGCAGTCACGGCCGCCACGGGAGCCACCGCGGCGTCCGCGGTGCGACCGCCGGGGCCGGAGCATCGACGAAGGGAACACGGAGACCCATGAGCGCGTCAGGCGGAACCAAGGCGATCGTGGCGGCACTCGGCGCCAATCTCGCGATCGCCGTAGCCAAGTTCGTGGCGTTCCTCTTCAGCGGTTCGTCGTCGATGCTCGCCGAGAGCGTCCACTCGCTCGCCGACTCCGGCAACCAGGGCCTGCTCCTGCTCGGCGGCAAGCGCGCCCAGCGCGAGGCCACCCCGCAGCACCCCTTCGGCTACGGCCGCGAGCGCTACATCTACGCCTTCCTCGTCTCCATCGTGCTGTTCTCGGTCGGTGGCATGTTCGCCGTCTACGAGGGCTACGAGAAGATCGCCCACCCGCACGAGCTGGAGTCCTGGTACTGGCCCGTCGGTGTCCTCGTCTTCGCGATCATCGCGGAGGGCTTCTCCTTCCGCACCGCGATCAAGGAGTCGAACGAGCTGCGCGGCTCCCTGTCCTGGCGACAGTTCATCCGCCGCGCGAAGGCCCCCGAGCTGCCGGTCGTGCTCCTGGAGGACTTCGGCGCGCTCATCGGCCTCGTCCTCGCCCTCGGCGGCGTCGGCCTCGCCGTCCTCACCGGCGACGGCATCTGGGACGGCATCGGCACCCTCTGCATCGGCATCCTGCTCATCACCATCGCGATCGTCCTCGCCGCCGAGACCAAGTCGCTGCTGCTCGGCGAGTCCGCCGGCGCCGACGAGGTGAAGAAGATCGAGGACGCCGTCGTCGACGGCACCTCCGTCACCCGCCTCATCCACATGCGCACCCTGCACCTCGGCCCCGAGGAGCTGCTGGTCGCGGCCAAGATCGCGGTCGAGGCGGGCGACGACGCCGCCACGGTCGCCCGCGCGATCGACGACGCCGAGGCCCGCATCCGCGCCGCCGTGCCGATCGCCCGGGTCATCTACCTGGAGCCGGACATCTACCGGACCAAGACCGCCTGACCGCGCGTGTACGTCATACGGCGGCGGCCCCGGACCTGATGAGGTCCGGGGCCGCCGCCGTTCTACGGCACCTGCCAGGCGGGTCCGGCCCGCCGCCCGGCCCGCCCGGCCAGCAGCCCGCCGAGACCGAGCCCGAGGCCGGTCAGCAGCACCACCGCGCCGCCGAAGACCCCGGCGCCCGCGCCGACCGCGCCGAGCGGACCGCTCGCGACCCGCTCCCGCGCGGCGGTGACCGGAAGCGTCCCCTGATGGGGGTCGTCCCGATGGTTGCGCGCGTCGTTGGAGTTCGCCCGGTTGTCGCCGAGCAGGAACAGCCGCCCCTCGGGCACGGTCACCTCGACGTCCGGCTCCGCGCCCAACGGGCCGCCGCCCGTCCCGGCGACGTACGGCTCCGCGAGCGGTCGGCCGTTCACGTACAGCCGCCCGCCGTCGCTCCGGACCCGGTCGCCGCCGACCCCGATGACCCGCCTGACCAGCAGGTCGCGCGACACGCCCCACTCGGGCGCGGTGACGAGGACGACATCCCCGCGCCGCAGCTCGGACGGCTCGACGCGCTCGGCGAGGAGCGTGTCGCCCGGCCCGTACGCCGGCTCCATCGACGTCCCCTGAACCGTGTGGCCGGGGTACGCGACGCGCAGGAGGAACCCCGCGGCGATCAGCAGCACCCCCAGCGGCGCCAGTGTCAGTCCCGCGATCCGCAGTCCCCGCCCCGGCCTCATCGCCCGCCCCTCGTCGTTCGCCGTCGTCGCCCGTCACCCGTCCGGCGTCCACGCGCCGACCGGCCCCGTACCCTACCGGTGGGCCCTGGCGGGATCCGTCCGCCCCCGACCAGGCGGACTGTGGCCGCTGCGCCGATCGGTGTAGATTCGGGACGAGCCAGACGTCGCTGCTGATGGCGGTCGGGCGGTCCGCGAGCGGACCGGCCGAGGGAGAGAGGGCCTCCGACGACTGCACCGCGCACAAGTGCTCGGGCATTCGTATGCCCGCGTCGCTCACCGCCGCGGTGTGAGGCGCCCACTCGACCCCTCGCAACCGATGCCACGAGGAGCAGCTTTCGTCATGACGACCGTCGCCACGCAGGACTACAAGGTCGCCGACCTGTCCCTGGCCACCTTCGGCCGCAAGGAGATCACCCTCGCCGAGCACGAGATGCCCGGCCTGATGGCGATCCGCCGGGAGTACGCCGAGCAGCAGCCGCTCGCCGGCGCCCGGATCACCGGCTCCCTGCACATGACCGTGCAGACCGCCGTTCTCATCGAGACCCTGGTCGCCCTCGGCGCCGAGGTCCGCTGGGCCTCCTGCAACATCTTCTCCACCCAGGACCACGCCGCCGCGGCCATCGCCGTCGGCCCGAACGGCACCCCGGAGAACCCGCAGGGCGTCCCGGTCTTCGCCTGGAAGGGCGAGACGCTGGAGGAGTACTGGTGGTGCACGGAGCAGGCGCTGACCTGGCCGAACACGCCCACCGGCGGCCCGAACATGATCCTCGACGACGGTGGTGACGCCACGCTCCTCGTCCACAAGGGCGTCGAGTTCGAGAAGGCCGGCGCCGCTCCGGACCCGTCCACCGCGGACAGCGAGGAGTACGGCTACATCCTCCGGCTGCTCAACCGCACGCTGGGCGAGAACCCGCAGAAGTGGACCCAGCTGGCGTCCGAGATCCGCGGCGTGACGGAGGAGACCACCACCGGTGTCCACCGCCTCTACGAGATGCAGCGCGACGGCTCCCTGCTGTTCCCGGCGATCAACGTGAACGACGCCGTGACGAAGTCGAAGTTCGACAACAAGTACGGCTGCCGCCACTCGCTGATCGACGGCATCAACCGCGCCACCGACGTCCTCATCGGCGGCAAGACGGCCGTCGTCTGCGGTTACGGCGACGTCGGCAAGGGCTGCGCGGAGTCGCTGCGCGGCCAGGGCGCCCGGGTCATCGTCACCGAGATCGACCCGATCTGCGCGCTGCAGGCCGCCATGGACGGCTACCAGGTCGCCACGCTCGACGACGTCGTCGAGACGGCGGACATCTTCGTCACCACGACGGGCAACAAGGACATCATCATGGCGTCCGACATCGCCCGGATGAAGCACCAGGCGATCGTCGGCAACATCGGCCACTTCGACAACGAGATCGACATGGCCGGCCTGGCCCAGATCCCGGGCATCGTCAAGGACGAGGTCAAGCCGCAGGTCCACACCTGGACGTTCGCGGACGGCAAGGTCGTCATCGTGCTGTCCGAGGGCCGTCTGCTCAACCTGGGCAACGCGACCGGTCACCCGTCGTTCGTGATGTCGAACTCGTTCGCGGACCAGACCCTGGCCCAGATCGAGCTCTTCGCCAAGACGTCCGAGTACCCGATCGGCGTCTACACGCTGCCCAAGCACCTCGACGAGAAGGTCGCCCGCCTCCACCTCGACGCGCTGGGCGTCAGGCTCACGACGCTCCGCCCGGAGCAGGCCGCGTACATCGGCGTCCCGGTCGAGGGCCCGTACAAGCCGGACCACTACCGCTACTGATCCGACGCGATCCGATCCGGTGACGGGCGGGTGGCACACACCACCCGCCCGCCCCGGATCGCCCCCAGCGGAACGAGACAGGCCCCCGCACCCCCGTGCCGGGGGCCTGCTCCGTTCCTCGACCACAGCCGGCGCCGGCCGACCACAGCCGGCGCCGGCCGACGACAGCCGGCCACGGTGCCGGCTCCGGCTCCAGGAAGCACCCCGAGGACCCATGCCCCGCGGCCGCTATTCGCTCCACGATCCGCACGACCACACCCCCCTCGGCGAAGAGCACTTCCAGTGCGCGCCCGGCCCCTCCGGCTGGCGCTACGTGGCACGGACCACCACCCCCTCGGGCGCGCCCGCCGGCTCCGTCGACCTGGCCGTCGACGAACGCGGCCGCCCCATCCGCCTCGAACTGCGCACCGCGCACTGGCAAGTCCGCGGCGCCGCCCTCGACGGCGTCACCTGGGTCCGTACCGACCCCGCCGGAGCCCATGCCACCGAAGGCACGGTCCGCGCCCACGCCTTCACGGGCACGTCCCCGGCATTCCTCGTCGCGCTCTCGCGTCTCCTGCGCCTCACCCCCGATTCCCCGGAGACCCGCGTCCGGCTCGTCGCCTTCACGGGACCCTCGCTGGCCCCCCTGACGACCGATCAGTCCTGGTCGCTGGTGAACAGTGAAACGCACGCCACTGACAACGGCCCGCTCGTCGTGGACGAGTACCGGGTCGGGGACCTGAGCACGGGGGAGACCCACAGCGTCCACCTGGCCGGTGACGTGGTCCTCGCGGCCCCCGGCATCGAACTCGAAGAGCTCGACACCCCGCCGAACGCCTTTTGACCCCGCGGCTCCGCTCAGGCCGGCGGCGCGAACCCGGTCGCGGGCGCCGGAGGATCGGCGGGCGCGGAGGCAGCTGCGGGTACGACGGGTACGACGGGTGCGGTGGGCACGGCCGGCGGAGCCGCGGGCGTGGCGTACGTGGGCACGAACCCCGCACCCGCCCCGGGCACGGGCCCAGGCACCGCTCCCGGCACCGGGTGCGCGGCGAACGCCCGGTGTGCCTCCCGGGCCTGCCGCTCGGCGACCACGCCCGCCAGATACGCGGCGGCCGGCACCCCCGGCGGCGGAGGCGCCCCGGTCCGCGCGACCAGCTCGTTGGCCAGCCGGTCCGCCATCCGCTGCCCGACCGCCGGATCCAGCTGCCGCATCCGCGTCAGGTACTGCCGTATCTCCAGCCACAGCCCGTCCGGTACGGCGGACAGATCGAGCCCCGTGAACCGCCCCGCCAGCCACGGCGGCGGAGGCGGCAGCATCATGCCCGCCGACGTGGCCACCCGCTCCCGCACCACCAGCGTCCCGGCGAACACGTCCCCGAGCCGTCGCCCCCGCTCCGACACCAGCGACGCGATGACGGCGACCACCCCGGACGTCATCAGGATCTCGACGACCCCCATCGCCCCGCGCACCAGCGCGTGCCGGAACCGGATCGGCCCGCCGTCGTCCCGCACCACCCGCAGCCCGCACGCCAGCTTTCCGAGGGACCGCCCGTGCGTCAGCGTCTCCACGGCGATCGGCGCCCCGACCAGGACGAGGACGAACGCCGCGACGTTCACCGCGGCGAGCGCGGCCTCGTCCAGCGACAAGGTGAGCAGCAGCAGCCCGAGACTGATCGCCATGTAGACGACCATGATCACGGCCAGATCGATCACCAGCGCCAGCGCCCGGCTCGGCAGCCGCGCCGGCTGCAACCCAAGGACGACGGCGTCTCCCGTCACCACTCCACTCACGGCCCCCACCCTTCTTCGCCCTGCCGATCCCCGTGCGCACGTCAGTCTGCCAAGCTGGCCCGCAGCGCGCCGCAGTAGTACGGACCCGTACGCACCAGTGCCTGGAGCAGCAGCCGATCATGGACCTCGACGTCTTCGTCACCGCCCACCGCGCCGAGTGGGACCGTCTCGACCATCTGCTCGGCCGGGGCCGCCGGCTCACCGGCGCCGAGGCCGACGAACTCGTCACCCTCTACCAGCGCACGGCCACCCACCTCTCCGTGATCCAGTCGAGCGCCCCGGACCCGATGCTCACGGCACGGCTCACGCAGCTCGTCGCCCGGGCCCGCGCCATGGTCACCGGCACCCGCCGCGCCTCCTGGCGCGACGCGGCCGCCTTCTTCACCGCCGGTTTTCCCGCCGCCGTCTACCGCGCGCGCCACTGGTGGATACCGACCGCACTCCTCTCCACCCTGCTCGGCGCGCTGATCGGCTGGTGGGTGGCCGCCCATCCCGAGGTCCAGTCGGCGCTGGGCGCCCCGGACCACCTCCGCGAGATGACCCGCCCCGGCGGTCAGTACGAGACGTACTACTCCAGCCACCCGGCGGCGTCCTTCTCCGCCCAGGTCTGGACGAACAACGCCCAGGCCGCCGCCGTCTGCCTGGTCCTCGGCGCGTTCCTCGGCATCCCGGTCCTGCTGATCCTCTTCGCCAACATGCTGAACCTGGGCCTCGGCATCGGCCTCATGGCCTCCGCCGGCCGGCTCGACGTCTTCCTCGGCCTGATCCTTCCGCACGGCCTGCTCGAACTGACCGCCGTCTTCGTCGCCGCCGGTACGGGCCTCCGCCTCGGCTGGACCCTCGTCGACCCCGGACCGACCACCCGCCGCGCCGCCCTCGCCCAGCAGGGCCGCGCCGCGATCGGCATGGCCATCGGCCTGGCCCTGGTCCTCTTCCTCTCGGGCCTGATCGAAGGCTTCGTCACCCCGTCCGGCCTGCCTACCTGGGCCCGGATCGGCATCGGCGTCGTCGCCGAGCTGGCCTTCCTCGCGTACGTCTACGTCCTGGGCGGCCGCGCGGCCCGCGCCGGCGACACCGGCGACGTCGAGGAAGCCGACCGCCCCGCCGAGCTCCCGACCGCCGCCTGATGTGCGGAGCCCCCGGCTGACCTGCTAGTCTCTCCTCACCCGCAAAAAACCGTTGACACGGCCTGCGCGGGGAGGTAGATTCAAACGGTTACCCGGGGAGTTGTACCAGCTCCCGGCTGAACGTTTACACTCTTCCTCGCTCCACTCGGAGCCACCTCGATTCCTTATCCGAATCACGTACGCCACCGGTCAGGTCGCGGAAATGAATCTGATAAAGTCGGGAAAACGCCGGAAGGGCCCAAGAGCGAAAGCCAAAGGGAACGGAAAGCGCCGAGTGAATCGGATCGAAAAGATCTGATAAGCTCGAAAAGCCGGAAGGGAACGGAAGCGAAAGCGACCGGGACCGGAAAGCACCGAGGAAATCGGATCGGAAAGATCTGATAGAGTCGGAAACGAAGGAAGCGCCCGGAGGAAAGCCCGAGAGGGTCAGTACAAAGGAAGCGTCCGCACCTTGAGAACTCAACAGCGTGCCAAAAATCAACGCCAGATTAGTTGATACCCCGTCCATCTTCGGATGGTCGAGGTTCCTTTGAAAAAGTCCACCCCACGGGGTGGCACACAGCGAGGACGCTGTGAACAGCCGACCATATTCCGGTCCGGCTGTTCCGCTCTCGTGGTGTTCGACCCGATTACGGGTAAACATTCACGGAGAGTTTGATCCTGGCTCAGGACGAACGCTGGCGGCGTGCTTAACACATGCAAGTCGAACGATGAAGCCCTTCGGGGTGGATTAGTGGCGAACGGGTGAGTAACACGTGGGCAATCTGCCCTTCACTCTGGGACAAGCCCTGGAAACGGGGTCTAATACCGGATACGACTCGGGAAGGCATCTTCTCGGGTGGAAAGCTCCGGCGGTGAAGGATGAGCCCGCGGCCTATCAGCTTGTTGGTGAGGTAATGGCTCACCAAGGCGACGACGGGTAGCCGGCCTGAGAGGGCGACCGGCCACACTGGGACTGAGACACGGCCCAGACTCCTACGGGAGGCAGCAGTGGGGAATATTGCACAATGGGCGAAAGCCTGATGCAGCGACGCCGCGTGAGGGATGACGGCCTTCGGGTTGTAAACCTCTTTCAGCAGGGAAGAAGCGAAAGTGACGGTACCTGCAGAAGAAGCGCCGGCTAACTACGTGCCAGCAGCCGCGGTAATACGTAGGGCGCAAGCGTTGTCCGGAATTATTGGGCGTAAAGAGCTCGTAGGCGGCTTGTCACGTCGGGTGTGAAAGCCCGGGGCTTAACCCCGGGTCTGCATCCGATACGGGCAGGCTAGAGTGTGGTAGGGGAGATCGGAATTCCTGGTGTAGCGGTGAAATGCGCAGATATCAGGAGGAACACCGGTGGCGAAGGCGGATCTCTGGGCCATTACTGACGCTGAGGAGCGAAAGCGTGGGGAGCGAACAGGATTAGATACCCTGGTAGTCCACGCCGTAAACGTTGGGAACTAGGTGTTGGCGACATTCCACGTCGTCGGTGCCGCAGCTAACGCATTAAGTTCCCCGCCTGGGGAGTACGGCCGCAAGGCTAAAACTCAAAGGAATTGACGGGGGCCCGCACAAGCAGCGGAGCATGTGGCTTAATTCGACGCAACGCGAAGAACCTTACCAAGGCTTGACATATACCGGAAACATCCAGAGATGGATGCCCCCTTGTGGTCGGTATACAGGTGGTGCATGGCTGTCGTCAGCTCGTGTCGTGAGATGTTGGGTTAAGTCCCGCAACGAGCGCAACCCTTGTCCTGTGTTGCCAGCATGCCCTTCGGGGTGATGGGGACTCACAGGAGACCGCCGGGGTCAACTCGGAGGAAGGTGGGGACGACGTCAAGTCATCATGCCCCTTATGTCTTGGGCTGCACACGTGCTACAATGGCCGGTACAAAGAGCTGCGATGCCGTGAGGCGGAGCGAATCTCAAAAAGCCGGTCTCAGTTCGGATTGGGGTCTGCAACTCGACCCCATGAAGTCGGAGTTGCTAGTAATCGCAGATCAGCATTGCTGCGGTGAATACGTTCCCGGGCCTTGTACACACCGCCCGTCACGTCACGAAAGTCGGTAACACCCGAAGCCGGTGGCCCAACCCCTTGTGGGAGGGAGCTGTCGAAGGTGGGACTGGCGATTGGGACGAAGTCGTAACAAGGTAGCCGTACCGGAAGGTGCGGCTGGATCACCTCCTTTCTAAGGAGCACAGTACCGATTGCAGACAAACGTTCTGCACGGTCAGCTCATGGGTGGAACGTTGATTAGTTGGCACACTCGGAAAGCCTCCCCTGTAAGTACTGCTTCGGCGTGGAACACAGTGAAGAGGTTCGATGAGTGTGCTTGGCACGTTGTTGGGTATCTGAGGGTACGGCCGAAAGGCTGAACCTTCGCGATGCCGGCCCCAGTGAACTTGGACCTTAGGGTTCAGGGTGATGGGTGGCTGGTCGTTGCTTGAGAACTACACAGTGGACGCGAGCATCTGTGGCCAAGTTTTTAAGGGCGCACGGTGGATGCCTTGGCACCAGGAACCGATGAAGGACGTGGGAGGCCACGATAGTCCCCGGGGAGCCGTCAACCAGGCTTTGATCCGGGGGTTTCCGAATGGGGAAACCCGGCAGTCGTCATGGGCTGTCACCCATGCCTGAACACATAGGGCATGTGGAGGGAACGAGGGGAAGTGAAACATCTCAGTACCCTCAGGAAGAGAAAACAACCGTGATTCCGGGAGTAGTGGCGAGCGAAACCGGATGAGGCCAAACCGTATGCGTGTGATACCCGGCAGGGGTTGCGCATGCGGGGTTGTGGGATCTCTTTTCTGTCGTCTGCCGGCGACAGGACGAGTCAGAAACCGTTGGTGTAGTCGAAGGACATGCGAAAGGTCCGGCGTAGAGGGTAAGACCCCCGTAGACGAAACATCAACGGCTCGTTTAAGAGACACCCAAGTAGCACGGGGCCCGAGAAATCCCGTGTGAATCTGGCGGGACCACCCGCTAAGCCTAAATATTCCCTGGTGACCGATAGCGGATAGTACCGTGAGGGAATGGTGAAAAGTACCGCGGGAGCGGAGTGAAATAGTACCTGAAACCGTGTGCCTACAAGCCGTGGGAGCGTCGGATGCAGCTTGCTGTATCTCGTGACTGCGTGCCTTTTGAAGAATGAGCCTGCGAGTTTGCGGTGTGTTGCGAGGTTAACCCGTGTGGGGAAGCCGTAGCGAAAGCGAGTCCGAATAGGGCGATTCAGTAGCACGCTCAAGACCCGAAGCGGAGTGATCTAGCCATGGGCAGGTTGAAGCGGAGGTAAGACTTCGTGGAGGACCGAACCCACCAGGGTTGAAAACCTGGGGGATGACCTGTGGTTAGGGGTGAAAGGCCAATCAAACTCCGTGATAGCTGGTTCTCCCCGAAATGCATTTAGGTGCAGCGTCGTGTGTTTCTTGCCGGAGGTAGAGCACTGGATAGGCGATGGGCCCTACCGGGTTACTGACCTTAGCCAAACTCCGAATGCCGGTAAGTGAGAGCACGGCAGTGAGACTGTGGGGGATAAGCTCCATGGTCGAGAGGGAAACAGCCCAGAGCATCGACTAAGGCCCCTAAGCGTACGCTAAGTGGGAAAGGATGTGGAGTCGCAGAGACAACCAGGAGGTTGGCTTAGAAGCAGCCACCCTTGAAAGAGTGCGTAATAGCTCACTGGTCAAGTGATTCCGCGCCGACAATGTAGCGGGGCTCAAGCGTACCGCCGAAGTCGTGTCATTGCAGCAATAAGCCCCAACGGGTGCTGTGATGGGTAGGGGAGCGTCGTGTGCCGGGTGAAGCAGCCGCGGAAGCGAGTTGTGGACGGTTCACGAGTGAGAATGCAGGCATGAGTAGCGATACACACGTGAGAAACGTGTGCGCCGATTGACTAAGGGTTCCTGGGTCAAGCTGATCTGCCCAGGGTAAGTCGGGACCTAAGGCGAGGCCGACAGGCGTAGTCGATGGACAACCGGTTGATATTCCGGTACCCGCTTTGAAACGCCCAATATCGAGCCCATTAATGCTAAGGCCGTGAAGCCGTTCCGGACCCTTCGGGGAATGGAAAGTGGTGGAGCCGCCGACCCAAGGTGGTAGTAGGTAAGCGATGGGGTGACGCAGGAAGGTAGTCCAGCCCGGGCGGTGGTTGTCCCGGGGTAAGGGTGTAGGCCGTGTGGTAGGCAAATCCGTCACACGTTAAGGCTGAGACCTGATGCCGAGCCGATTGTGGTGAAGTGGATGATCCTATGCTGTCGAGAAAAGCCTCTAGCGAGTTTCATGGCGGCCCGTACCCTAAACCGACTCAGGTGGTCAGGTAGAGAATACCGAGGCGTTCGGGTGAACTATGGTTAAGGAACTCGGCAAAATGCCCCCGTAACTTCGGGAGAAGGGGGGCCACGCCTGGTGAGGGGACTTGCTTCCCAAGCTGGGGGTGGCCGCAGAGACCAGCGAGAAGCGACTGTTTACTAAAAACACAGGTCCGTGCGAAGCCGTAAGGCGATGTATACGGACTGACGCCTGCCCGGTGCTGGAACGTTAAGGGGACCGGTTAGCTCTGTTTCGACAGGGCGAAGCTGAGAACTTAAGCGCCAGTAAACGGCGGTGGTAACTATAACCATCCTAAGGTAGCGAAATTCCTTGTCGGGTAAGTTCCGACCTGCACGAATGGCGTAACGACTTCTCGACTGTCTCAACCATAGGCCCGGTGAAATTGCACTACGAGTAAAGATGCTCGTTTCGCGCAGCAGGACGGAAAGACCCCGGGACCTTTACTACAGTTTGATATTGGTGTTCGGTTCGGCTTGTGTAGGATAGGTGGGAGACTTTGAAGCAGCCACGCCAGTGGTTGTGGAGTCGCCGTTGAAATACCACTCTGGTCGTGCTGGATGTCTAACCTCGGTCCGTGATCCGGATCAGGGACAGTGTCTGATGGGTAGTTTAACTGGGGCGGTTGCCTCCCAAAGGGTAACGGAGGCGCCCAAAGGTTCCCTCAGCCTGGTTGGCAATCAGGTGTTGAGTGTAAGTGCACAAGGGAGCTTGACTGTGAGACCGACGGGTCGAGCAGGGACGAAAGTCGGGACTAGTGATCCGGCGGTGGCTTGTGGAAGCGCCGTCGCTCAACGGATAAAAGGTACCCCGGGGATAACAGGCTGATCTTCCCCAAGAGTCCATATCGACGGGATGGTTTGGCACCTCGATGTCGGCTCGTCGCATCCTGGGGCTGGAGTCGGTCCCAAGGGTTGGGCTGTTCGCCCATTAAAGCGGTACGCGAGCTGGGTTTAGAACGTCGTGAGACAGTTCGGTCCCTATCCGCTGTGCGCGTAGGAATATTGAGAAGGGCTGTCCCTAGTACGAGAGGACCGGGACGGACGAACCTCTGGTGTGCCAGTTGTCCTGCCAAGGGCATGGCTGGTTGGCTACGTTCGGGAGGGATAACCGCTGAAAGCATCTAAGCGGGAAGCCTGCTTCGAGATGAGTATTCCCACCTCCTTGAGAGGGTAAGGCTCCCAGTAGACGACTGGGTTGATAGGCCGGATGTGGAAGCCCAGTAATGGGTGGAGCTGACCGGTACTAATAGGCCGAGGGCTTGTCCTCAGTTGCTCGCGTCCACTGTGTTTGTTCTGAAGTAACGAACTCGCCTTTTCTGGCTGGAGTTCCAACTTCATAGTGTTTCGGTGGTCATAGCGTTAGGGAAACGCCCGGTTACATTCCGAACCCGGAAGCTAAGCCTTTCAGCGCCGATGGTACTGCAGGGGGACCCTGTGGGAGAGTAGGACACCGCCGAACTCCTTTTGGGGAAAGCCCCGCACCTTTATGGTGCGGGGCTTTTCTGCGTTTACGGGCTTTTTCGGGAGAGGAGGGTGCTCCCTGGCGGGAGCCCTCTCCTCGACATCCGTCAGAGACGGCCGGCGGCCTTCAGGGCCAGATAGGCGTCCGCGAGAGCGGGAGCGAGCGCGTCGGGAACCGCGTCCACGACGGTGACGCCATGGCGTTGCAGCTGTTCCGCCGTACGGAGGCGCTGAGCCTGGGACTGTGTCGCCGCGGCGGCCTCGTAGACGCCCTCGACCGTGCCGCGGGACGCGGCCATACGGGCGATGTGCGGATCGGCCGGAGAGGCCACCAGGACAGTGTGGCGCTGGGTGAGCCGCGGGAGGACGGGCAGCAGGCCCTCCTCGACCGGGGCGGCGTCCAGACCGGTGAGCAGGACGACGAGGGAACGGCGCGGGGCACGGGCCAGCGCGGTGGCCGCGAGGCCACGGGCGTCCGTCTCCACCAGCGACGGCTCCAGCGTGGCGAGAGCGTCCACCACCGCGGGCAGGACCTCGCGGGCGGAGCGGCCCTGGACCTGGGCGCGCAGCCGGCGGTCGTACGCGATCAGATCCACCCGGTCGCCGGCGCGGGACGCCAGCGCGGTGAGCAGAAGCGCGGCGTCCATCGCCGCGTCCAGACGCGGGACGTCGCCGACCCGGCCCGCCGAGGTACGGCCGGTGTCGAGGACGATGAGGAGATGGCGGTCCCGTTCGGGCCGCCAGGTGCGGACGGCGACCGTCGACTGACGGGCCGTGGCCCGCCAGTCGATCGAGCGGGTGTCGTCGCCGGGGACGTACTCGCGAAGGCTGTCGAACTCGGTGCCCTCGCCCCGGGTGAGGACGCTCGTGCGGCCGTCCAGCTCGCGCAGCCGGGCCAGACGCGAGGGCAGATGCTTGCGGCTGGTGAACGGCGGCAGCACCCGGACCGCCCACGACACCTCGTGACGGCCCTGCCGGGCCGCGAGACCCAGCGGGCCGTGCGAGCGGACGGTGACGTGCTCGGCGCGACGGTCGCCGCGGCGGGTCGGGCGCAGGACCGTCGTGACCCGGCGGCGCTCGCCGGCCGGCACGGACAGCTTCTGGCGGACCGGGTCCTGGGCGGCACTCGGCGCCCACGCGTCGCGGATCAGGGCCCGTAGCCGGCGGCGCGACGGATTGGTGACCGTGAGCTGGACATCTACACCGTCACCCAGTCGAACGGACGTATCACCGCTTCGGGTGAATCGGAGCGTTCGCACGGGCGCGGCCATCGCGTAATCGCACAGAATTACCAGCGAGAGCGGGGCGTTCACCGCCAGCATCCCCGTCCAGCTGGGCGCGAGGATGCCGACGGGAAGCAACCCCAGGGCGGCGAGCAGGGCGGTTCGTCCGGTGAGGGCCATGGGGCGCCGTTCTCAGCGGGGGACGGGGACGTGGGCGAGGATCGAGGTGAGGACGGAGTCCGCGGTGACGCCCTCCATCTCGGCCTCGGGCCGCAGATGGACGCGGTGCCGCAGGGTGGGCAGCGCCAGGGCCTTCACATCGTCCGGGGTGACGTAGTCCCGGCCGGTCAGCCAGGCCCAGGCACGGGACGTGGCGAGCAGGGCGGTGGCTCCTCGGGGGGAGACGCCGAGGGTGAACGAGGGGGATTCACGCGTGGCACGACAGATATCGACGACGTAGCCGGCTATCTCGGCCGAGACGGACACCTTGGCCACGGCCTCCCGGGCGGCCGCCAGATCTTCGGGTCCGGCGACGGGGCGCAGACCGGCGGCCTTCAGGTCGCGGGGGTCGAAGCCCTGGGCGTGGCGGGTGAGGACGGCGATCTCGTCCTCGCGTGAGGGCAGCGGGACCGTCAGCTTCAGCAGGAAGCGGTCGAGTTGGGCCTCGGGCAGCGGATAGGTGCCCTCGTACTCGACCGGGTTCTGGGTCGCGGCGACGAGGAACGGATCGGGCAGCGGGCGGGGCACGCCGTCCACGGTGACCTGGCGTTCCTCCATCGCCTCCAGGAGGGAGGACTGGGTCTTCGGGGGCGTCCGGTTGATCTCGTCGGCGAGCAGCAGATGGGTGAAGACCGGGCCGGGCTGGAAGGAGAACTCGGCGGTCCGGGTGTCGTAGACGAGAGAGCCGGTGACGTCACTGGGCATCAGGTCGGGGGTGAACTGGACGCGCTTGGTGTCGAGTTCGAGCGCCGAGGCGAGGGCCCGCACCAGCAGGGTCTTGGCGACGCCGGGGACGCCTTCGAGGAGGACGTGCCCCCGGCAGAGCAGGGCGACGACGAGACCGGTGACGGCGGGGTCCTGGCCGACCACGGCCTTCCCGATCTCGGTGCGCAGGGCCTCCAGCGAGGCGCGGGCGGCATCCGAGTTCGGCACGGTCTCGGGGGTCGGGGCGCTCATGAGGTGCGTACCTCTCTTTCGAGGGCGTCGAGTTGGTCCGCGAGGCGGATGAGGGCGGCGTCGTCGGCGGGAACCGGGCCGAAGAGCAGGTCCCCGGCGTCGGCCGGGCCGGCCGGGAGCCGGGTGGAGAGGGCAGGGAGAAGGAGTTCGGGGGAGTGGGCGTCCTGGGAGGGGACGCCGAGGAGCGGGGCGATCCGGGTGCGGGTCGCGGTGCGCAGGACGGTCGCCGCGCGGTCGCGGGCGTCGGCCTTGCGGTAGAGGCGGGCGCGGCCCTCGGTGGCCTCGGCGGCGCGGACGGCGACGGGAAGCCGTTCGGTCACCAGGGGGCCGAGGCGACGGCCGCGCCAGAGGGCGGCGAGCAGGGCCGCGACGGCGAGCTGGAGGGTGCCCCACAACCAGCCGGAGGGGACCAGTTCGAGGAAGCCGGCCATCGGGTCGTCGTCGGCCGCGGCATCGTCGGGCACGTCGGTGAACGAGGGGAGGTACCAGACGAGATGCGGGCGGGAACCGAGGAGTTGCAGGGCGAGGGAGGCGTTGCCGTGCTGGGCGAGACGCTTGTTGGTGAGGAGGTCGGCCGAGCCGAGCAGGACGGTGTCGGCGGTGCCCGGGCCCGGGACGCGGACCAGGGTCGGCAGGCCGTCGGAGAGGTAGCAGGCGTCGGCGGTGGCCGTGCCGGTCCGGTAGCGCGTGCCGCCGAGGTCGGCGTCGCCGGCGCGGGTGGCGGCGGGCAGGGCGCAGCCGGGCTCCAGCGGGGACACCGAGGTGCTCGTCCCGGTGCGGACGCCGGGGGCGAGGACGGCGAGGGACGGGGCGTCCGGGCCGAGGAGGACGGTGCGGCCGGCCGAGCCGGTCATCGCCGCGCGCAGGTCGGACAGCTGATCCTCGGTGAGCAGATCCGGGCCGGCGACCAGCAGGGTGGTGTCGGCGCCGGTGGCGGCGGTCGCCTCGGCGAGCGTGCCGGCCACGTCGACGGTGACGCCGCGGTCCCGGAGGAGTTCGGCCACGGCCCGGCTGCCGCCGGGCGCGGTGGAGCGCGGGTCGAGGCGCCCGTTGTGGTCGGCCGTGTGGACCGTGGCGAAGAGCAGGCCGCCGAGCAGCAGCAGGGCGACGATCAGGAGCGGGACGCGGGCGCGGGTCCACAGCGTCCGGGGGGTGAGCGAGGTCGAGGTGGGGCTCGTGGCGGTCCGGCTCATCGCGGCGCCCGCGTGAAGGAAGCGCCGGCGTCGGCGAGGGACGGCTTGGCCCGCTCCAGGGCGGTGTCCAGTTGCTCGACGCGCCGGTACGCGGATTCGTCGGCGCTGCGGCCGCCGTATGTCACGTCGTCGAAGGCCCGGGCGGCGGAGCGCAGCCCGTCGGCGTGGGCGGGCAGCGAGCGGCCGGCCTCCGCGGCCGCCTCGTCGGCGGTGCGGCCGGGGCGCGGGTCGAGCAGGGTGCGTTCCTCGAGGGAGCGGACGATGGCCCGCATGCGTTCCTGGACGGCCTGGTTCCACTGGCCCGCCGAGGCGTGCCGGGCGGCCGCGGTGCGGTGTTCGGCGGCGGTGCGGGCGCGCTCGCCGAAGAGGACGTCGCCGCCGGACGACGGCGTACGCCGGGGTGTGCCGAGGCGCCACCAGAGGGCGGCGGCCAGGGCGAGCACGACCAGGACGACGGCCACGATGCCGACGACATCGCCGGGGCCCGCCCCGGTGACCGAGTCGAACAGGTCGCCGACCCACTCCCAGAAGCGGTCGATCGCCCGCTGGAGGAAGCCGGGATCGTTCTCGTGGTACATCGGTTGGGACAGTTCCCGCTCCGCCGCCTCCTGGGCGGGGACGCGCGGGATGTCCACCGGAACTCCGCTGCCGGACGTGCCCCCCGTGGCCGTCACCCCATCAGCCGCCGTAGCCGGGGAGGCCGGCCGCGCGGCCGAGTTCGACGTCCAGTGCCTCGCGGCGGATGCGCTGGTCGATGTAGAGGAAGACGGAGACGCCGGAGACGATCGGGTAGACGAGCGCGTTCGTGACGACGCCGCCGATGCCGGTGAGGATCAGGAAGGACCAGTCCTTCTCGAAGGCGCCGGCGTTGGCCAGGTCGGCGAGGCCCTCGACCGAGAAGGCCATCGCGAGGGCGGTGAACGGGATCGCGAGGATCACCGCGACCAGGGCCATCAGCAGGTTGATGAGGACGGTGATGCCGAAGACGCGCCACCAGGCGCCCTGCACCAGCTTCGCCGACCGCTTCATCGACGCGATGACGCCCTGCCGCTCCAGCATCAGGGCGGGCGAGGCGAGGGCGAAGCGGATCCACAGCCAGACGACGACGCCGAGGGCGACGAACATGCCGAGCAGGGTGAGGCCGTCGCTCCCGAGGAGCAGGCCGGGGAGGATGCCGACGAACATGACGACGGCGCATATCAGCGGGACCAGCAGGCTCAGCCCGAGCAGCGGGAGCAGCCGCGGCCGGGCCTCCCGCCACGCGGTGGCGAGGTCGATCGGCTTGCCGAGGACGGCACGGCTGATGACGACGGTGAGCAGCGCGGCGCTCAGCAGCGTGGCGACCGCCGCGATCAAGGAGGCGGGGGCCATCCCGATCGCACTGGTCCGCGCCGCTTCGAGGGTCTGGTCCATGGCCTCGGCGGGGCTCGCCGCGGGATCCAGCGGCTGCTGGTCCGGGATCAGATAGCGCTGACAGAGGATCTGCGCGACCTGCATGATCGCGGCGACGGCTACGGAGACGGTGAGGACGGTCCGCCAGTAGCGGCGCAGGGTCGTCACGGCGCCGTCGAGGATGTCGCCCAGCGTCAGCGGACGGAGCGCGATCACACCCGGCTTCGCGGCCTGGGGCACGTTCCACTGGCCGTACGGCGGCGGTCCGCCCCAGCCCGGGCCGGCCTGCGGCGCGGCCGGGATCGGCGGCGGGGTGCCGGGGGCGGGAGCGGCCGGCGGCTGCCACTGGCCGGCGGGCGGCTGGTTCCGGGACCACTGCGGCGTGGAGCCGGTGGCGTCGCCGTCGGAGGAAGAGGACCCGGGCGAGGCCCAGCCCGGAGTGTCGTTCACGGTCGTCCACCTCGATATCGCTCGCGGTGCCGGATCGCCGAACCGGCTCTGTCACAGCGCCCGCCCGCCCGACGGGGCGGCGGACCGGGAGCCATCGTGCCACGCGCGGCCCTCGCCCCGGGTGGCCTGGGCCTGACCTGGGCGGCTTCTCCCGCTTTCGGGACGCCGTCCCCTCTACGCGCGGGCATGTTCGCGGGGCCGCGTACGTACGAGAGAGGGGAGACCGGTCGTCGTGGGCCCGGGGACGGGCCCGCGTCGAGGCTCCGGACGGGCGTCCTGAGGTCGTCCCTCGTCCCTCCGGGCCGGTCTCCCCGGAGGGACGAGGGGCGGTGAAGGCGGTCCTCCCATGGGCCGTGCGGGGAGCCGCGGGGTACGGTGCAGGGCGGCACGGGGGCCACGGGGGTGACATCCCTGTCTGACATCGACACCGACAGACACCGGCGGTTCTTCGCGGGCCATCACGGACGTCGCCGCAGGTCGGTGAGGTATCTCACCAGTCGCCTAGGGACTGATACGGAAATGGGATGATGTCGATATGAAGGGACGCGTTCTTGTCGTCGACGACGACACGGCACTCGCCGAGATGCTCGGGATCGTGCTGCGGGGTGAAGGTTTCGAGCCGTCGTTCGTCTCGGACGGAGACAAGGCACTCGCCGCTTTCCGTGAGGCCAAGCCGGATCTGGTGCTGCTCGACCTGATGCTGCCCGGCCGGGACGGCATCGAGGTGTGCCGGCTGATCCGGGCCGAGTCCGGGGTGCCGATCGTCATGCTCACGGCCAAGAGCGACACGGTCGACGTCGTCGTGGGTCTGGAGTCCGGGGCCGACGACTACATCGTCAAGCCGTTCAAGCCGAAGGAGCTCGTCGCCCGTATCCGGGCACGGCTGCGGAGGTCCGAGGAGCCGGCGCCGGAGCAGCTGACCATCGGCGACCTCGTCATCGACGTGGCCGGGCACTCCGTGAAGCGGGACGGGCAGTCCATCGCCCTGACGCCGCTGGAGTTCGACCTGCTGGTCGCGCTGGCCCGCAAGCCGTGGCAGGTGTTCACCCGTGAGGTGCTCCTGGAGCAGGTGTGGGGCTACCGGCACGCCGCCGACACCCGTCTGGTCAACGTGCACGTCCAGCGGCTGCGCTCGAAGGTCGAGAAGGACCCCGAGCGCCCGGAGATCGTCGTGACCGTACGGGGTGTCGGATACAAGGCAGGACCGAGCTGACATGAGCCAGGGCAGTACTGCTCCGGACAACGGGGACCGGGCGGTCCGTGCGGGGCGGACTGCCGGACCGGGGCGAGGGAGCCGGCCGCTCGGCCGTCTCCTGCAGGACGGCACGCCGGGCGCGCCCGTGTTCCGGCTGCTCGCCCGCTGGGTGCGCAGGCCGCTGCTGCCCGCCGTACGGCTGTGGCGGCGCAACCTTCAGGTGCGGGTCGTCGCGGGCACCCTCCTGATGTCGCTGGGCGTGGTGCTGCTGCTCGGCCTGGTCGTCATCGGCCAGGTCCGCAACGGCCTGCTCGTCGCCAAGGAGAAGGCCGCGCAGAGCCAGGCGGCCGGCGGGTTCTCCGCCGCGCAGGACCGGGCGGCGACCACGCAGCCCCAGCCGGGCGGCGAGCAGGACGGCGGCGGCCGCGCGGGACCGTCGGTGAACTGGCGTTCCACGCTCGTCGAGCAGCTCGCGAGCGGTGGCCAGAGCGCCTTCAACGTCGTCGCGCTGTCCCTGGAGACCGGGGAGACCGCCAGCCGCGGCGCCCGCGCCTCCGGCGAGGTCGACCCGACCACGAGCATCCCCGCCGAACTGCGGCACAGCGTCGCCCAGGGCACCAACATCTTCCAGACGTACGCCCGCATCCACTACACCGGCGGCAAGCTCAGCGAGCCGGGCCTGGTGGTCGGCAAGCGGCTCAACGACGCCGACGGCACCCCGTACGAGCTGTACTACCTCTTCCCGCTCAGCCAGGAGGAGGACTCCCTCGCGCTGGTCAAGACCACCCTGGCGACCGCCGGGCTGTTCGTCGTCGTGCTGCTCGGGGCCATCGCGTGGCTGGTGGTCCGCCAGGTCGTCACGCCCGTGCGGATGGCCGCCGGGATCGCCGAACGGCTGTCGGCCGGCCGCCTCCAGGAGCGGATGAAGGTCACCGGCGAGGACGACATCGCGCGCCTCGGCGAGGCGTTCAACAAGATGGCGCAGAACCTCCAGCTGAAGATCCAGCAACTGGAGGAGCTGTCGCGGTTGCAGCGGCGTTTCGTCTCCGACGTCTCGCACGAGCTGCGCACCCCGCTGACGACCGTACGGATGGCCGCCGACGTCATCCACGAGGCGCGGGTCGACTTCGACCCGGTCACCGCGCGCTCCGCCGAGCTGCTCGGCGACCAGCTCGACCGCTTCGAGTCGCTGCTCGCCGACCTGCTGGAGATCAGCCGCTTCGACGCGGGCGCGGCGTCCCTCGAAGCCGAGCCGATAGACCTGCGCCAGGTGGTACGGCGGGTCATCGGCGGCGCCGAGCCGCTGGCCGAGCGCAAGGGCAGCCGGATCGTCGTCGTCGGCGACGAGCAGCCGGTGGTGGCCGAGGCGGACGCCCGCCGGGTCGAGCGGGTGCTGCGCAACCTGGTCGTGAACGCGGTCGAGCACGGCGAGGGCCGGGACGTCGTCGTCCGGCTCGCCGCCGCGGGCGGGGCCGTCGCCATCGCCGTACGCGACTACGGCGTCGGCCTGAAGCCGGGCGAGGCGACCCGGGTCTTCAACCGGTTCTGGCGGGCCGACCCGGCCCGCGCGCGGACCACCGGCGGTACGGGCCTCGGCCTGTCCATCGCCGTCGAGGACGCGCGGCTGCACGGCGGCTGGCTCCAGGCGTGGGGCGAGGCGGGCGGCGGTTCGCAGTTCCGGCTGACGCTGCCGCGCACCGCCGACGAGCCGCTGCGCGGGTCCCCGATCCCACTGGAGCCGGAGGACTCGCGGCGCAACCGGGAGCAGGCGGCCGCGCTCGGCGCCGGCGCCGGTTCCGGGACGCGGCTCACCGAGGTGCCGGCCCAGTCCGGTGCGGGCCGCGGGCCCGTACCGCCGCGGCTGCCGTCCGTACCGCGGCCGACGGCCGACCCGACGGCTCTGCCGGGCAGCGGTGCCCGGGTGGTCGCACGGCCCGCGGGGGCGGCGGACGACGACGCAGGCGAGGCGAGGGCGCCGGGGCGCGCCGAGCGGGAGGACACGACAGGTGGGCGCTGACCTTCGAGGGAAGCGGAAGGCCCGGGGGCGGGGACGGTCGGCACGCGGCGCGGTACTGGTGGCGTGCGGAGCGCTGCTCGCGTCGGCCTGCGCGGGCATGCCCGACAGCGGCGACGTCGAGGCGGTGAAGGCGTCCAACGCGGGGGACTCGCAGGTCCGGGTGTACGCGGTCGCGCCGCGTGACAACGCCGACCCGGAGGAGATCGTCGACGGCTTCCTGGAGGCCATGACCAGTGACGACCCCGGCTTCGCGACGGCCCGGAAGTACCTGACCAAGCGGGCCGCCCAGTCCTGGAAGCCGGAGCAGAGCATCACGGTGCTCACCAACGCGCCCCACCGCGGGCAGGCCGACCGGCCCGGCGACCCCGACAACGAGGGGCGGACGTTCCCGCTCACCGGGCGGCGGATCGCGCAGGTCGACGTCCGGCACGCGTACCGGCCGGAGGTCCCCTCCGCCTTCGACACGGGCATCCACGTGGTGCAGCAGCCGGTGGGCGACGGCAAGACCAAGGAGTGGCGCATCGACAGCCTGCCGCCGGGCCTGGTGCTCGGCGAGGCGGACTTCCTGCGCAACTACCGGGCGGTCAACAAGTACTACTTCGCCTCCGACGAGAACTGGGTCGTCGCCGACCCCGTCTACATCCGGCAGCGCCAGGACCCGGTCACCCGCATGGATCCGGTCACCCAGACCGTCAAGGCGCTCCTGGAGGGCCCGACGAAGTGGCTGGGGCCGGCCGTCGACTCGCGCTTCCCGTCCGGTACGGAGCTGGCCCGGGACGTCCGCTCGCTCGCCCCCGACGACCAGTCGAAGCTGAGGATCCCGCTCAACGGCAAGGCCGACCGCGTGAGCGGGGTGGTCTGCAAGGGCATGGCGGCGCAGCTGCTGTTCACGCTCGGCGACCTGACCTCGGTACGGGTGGAGCAGGTCGAGATCCTGGGCAGTGGCGGCACGTCGCTGTGCCTGCTGACCAAGGGGCAGGCGGAGCAGGAGTACTCGCCGGTCCGCGAGCCGGGCCGGGGCGAGAACCCGTACTTCGTCGACGACCGCCAGCGGCTGATGACGCTGGAGGCGGGCGGCCGGCAGCCGGACAAGCCGGCCGGGGTGCCCGGACCGTTCGGCAAGGGCACGGTGCAGCTGGGCCCGGTGGCCGTGAACCGCACGGAGGACCGCGCCGCCGCGGTCCTGGACAACGGGCACGAGCTGCGGGTCGGCTCCCTCACCTCGGACGAGGAGCTGCCCGAGGCGGTCGTGACCAGCGTCGCGCCGCGGCTGGAGGACCGGCTGTCCGCGCCGAGCTGGGACGGCCGGGGCGATCTGTGGGTCGCCGACCGCAACCCGGTGAAGCCGCGGCTGTGGCTGGTGCCGGGCGGCCAGGGCGAGCGGGTCGAGGTCGGCACGCCCTGGCTGCGCGACGGCACTCGTATCGAGTCGCTGCGGGTCTCCGCGGACGGGGTGCGGATCGCGCTGCTCGTGACCCGGGACGACCGCACCACCCTCCAGATCGGGAGGGTGGGGCGCGGCGTCGTCGACGGGCACGAGGAGATCACCGTCAAGGACCTCCAGGACGCGGCACCCCGGCTCGAATCGGTCACGGCCGTGTCCTGGGCCGGACCCAGCCGGCTCGTCGTGGTCGGCACGGAGGCCGGCGGGGTGCAGCAGGTGCGGTACGTGCAGACGGACGGCTCCACGTCGGCCACGTCCGTGCTCCCGGGCCTGAACGGGGTCACCTCGGTGGCCGCGCCGTACGCCGACCAGAGCGCGCCGGTGGTCGCGGACTCCGGCAACGACGGCGTCGTGCGGCTCGTGCCGGGCGCGAACTGGCAGCCGGTGGCGAAGGGCGGCCGGGTGCCCGTCTATCCGGGCTGACGTCCGGCCCGCGCTTTTCCACAGCCCCCGCGGCCCGTCACGGCCCTTGGCCGTCCGTTGTCCACAGGGGTGGCCGGGCGGGCGGCGCGAGGAGGACAGTGGGGCCGTGCGCGGATGGTGGCGCGAGGTCGCCGGACTGGTGCTGCCGGTCTCCTGCGAGGGCTGCGGGAGGCCGCGTACGGCGCTGTGCGCGGCGTGCGCGGACACGCTGACCGGGCCGGGGCGGACGGGGCCCGGCCGGGTGCGGCCGGCGCCGGAGCCGCGCGGGCTTCCGGTCACGTACGCGGCGGTGCCGTACGAGGGCGTGGCGCGCGCCCTGCTGCTCGCCCACAAGGAGCGCGGCGCGCTGCCGCTCGCCGGACCGCTGGGCGCGGCGCTCGCCGGGGCCGTCACGGCCGTCGCGGGGGCCGCGGGCGCGTCCGGATCCGGTCCGCTGCTGCTCGTACCGGTGCCGTCCTCGCGGCGCTCCGTACGGGCACGTGGCCACGATCCGACGCGGCGCGTCGCGCTCGCGGCGGCCGGACGGCTGCGGCGGGCGGGACGGGCGGCGCGGGTACTGCCGGTGCTGCGGCAGCGTCGTACGGTGGCCGACCAGGCGGGCCTCGGCGCGGCGGAGCGGCGCGCGAACCTGGCGGGCGCCCTCGACGTCGCCCCGGGCGGCGCGTGGCTGCTGCGCGAGGCGGCGCGGACAGGCGGACGCGTGGTGCTCGTGGACGACCTGATGACCACCGGCGCGACCCTCGCCGAGGCGGCGCGCGCACTCGCGGCGGCGCGTCCCGCCGGACACCCCCCGTTCACCATTCCGGGATTCGCGGGCAGCCCGGAAGAAGCGGCAGCGCACCCCCTATTCGAACGCCTGACGGCTGCCGTACTCGCATCATCTCCGGCCTCGTTCGAATTAAACCGGAACTCTCCGAGAACCCGCGACGTTGCAGGTGGTGAGAGGTGAAAGTGCTCGAATGGCGGTAACTGGCCGCACCGGGTGCCGACACCCGTCCGAACGAGCTATGTTCGGTTGTGAGGAATGGCGAATGCCACGGCCTCACCGAATGCACGAGTGCGCCTCCAGAACGGGAGTTCATGAGGAATTCACCTCGGGCCGGTGGGGTGGGGTGCTTGTCGACTGGGGAGGAGGAAGGGCGAGTCGCCAAGTCCGGGGCTCCGGCAAACGCCGGGGTCTGGTGCAAAGGGAGAAGCTCGCCGGCCAAGGAGCCGTACCGAGCGATCCGGGAACGGAGTTCTGCGTGGACATCGTCGTCAAGGGCCGCAAGACAGAGGTGCCCGAGCGGTTCCGGAAGCACGTGGCCGAGAAGCTGAACCTGGAGAAGATCCAGAAGCTCGACGGCAAGGTGATCAGCCTCGACGTCGAGGTGTCCAAGGAGCACAACCCGCGGCAGGCCGACCGGTCGGACCGCGTGGAGATCACCCTCCACTCCCGAGGCCCGGTGATCCGGGCGGAAGCGGCGGCCGCGGACGCGTACGCGGCGCTCGACCTCGCTCACGACAAGCTCGAGGCGCGCCTGCGCAAGCAGCACGACAAGCGGTTCACCCGCCGGGGCGCCGGCCGGCTGTCGGCCGCGGAGGTCCCCGATGTGGTGCCCGGCGCCGCCCAGTTCAACGGCAGCGGCGAACTCGTCGTCGAAGAGGGCGAGAACGTGCCCACCACGATGATGGGCTCGATCGAGGTCCAGGGCGAAGGACCGCTGGTGGTCCGCGAGAAGACCCACAGCGCCGCACCCATGAGCCTCGACCAGGCGCTCTACGAGATGGAGCTGGTCGGGCACGACTTCTACCTCTTCGTCGACTCCGACACCAAGCAGCCCAGCGTCGTCTACCGGCGGCACGCCTACGACTACGGCGTCATCCACCTCGAGAGCGACCCGCTCGCCGAGGGCGGTGGCGCGGGAGGCGCGCTCGGCGGCTGATCCCTCGCCCCGGTCCGTCCGCGGACCGAGGAACCGCGGACGACCACCACACGAACAGTGCCCCCGAGAGCGCCCCGCGCGCTCCGGGGGCACCCCTGTGCGACCGTGCGTGACCCCGCGGGAGCACGGGATCATCGTGTTGTCGCCGCGGCATGAAATCATGGCGGGCACGTCAACCGGTGCTCCCCGAGCAGTGGTTGGGGAAAATTCGCGATTCAGCACACGACTTCAGGCCACGGCCTTCAGGGGGAGGAACGATGGCGGACCGCTTCGGGCCGGTGCACGGCGGGCGACAGCCAGGAAGCACGAGTGCCCCGGAGGGATCGGATTCGGCCATCGGAGCGTCACGGGACGAACCGATCCGGGTCCTCGTCGTGGACGATCACGCGCTTTTCCGCCGGGGCTTGGAGATCGTCCTGCGGCAGGAAGAGGACATCGAGGTCGTCGGCGAGGCCGGTGACGGCGCCGAGGCCGTCGACAAGGCGGCGGATCTGCTGCCCGACATCATCCTCATGGACGTCCGGATGCCCCGGCGGGGCGGTATCGAGGCCTGCACCTCCATCAAGGAGGTGGCTCCCAGCGCCAAGATCATCATGCTGACGATAAGCGACGAGGAGGCGGACCTCTACGACGCGATCAAGGCGGGCGCGACCGGTTATCTCCTCAAGGAGATCTCCACCGACGAGGTCGCCACCGCGATCCGCGCCGTCGCCGACGGCCAGTCGCAGATCAGCCCGTCGATGGCGTCGAAGCTCCTCACCGAGTTCAAGTCGATGATCCAGCGCACCGACGAGCGGCGGCTGGTGCCGGCGCCCCGGCTGACCGACCGCGAGCTGGAGGTGCTCAAGCTCGTCGCGACCGGCATGAACAACCGGGACATCGCCAAGGAGCTCTTCATCTCCGAGAACACCGTGAAGAACCACGTCCGCAACATCCTGGAGAAGCTGCAGCTGCACTCCCGGATGGAGGCCGTGGTCTACGCGATGCGGGAGAAGATCCTCGAGATCCGCTGACCCGGGGAAGACCGGGGGTGGGCCCGGGGCGGCACGGAAGGCGCCGGCCGCCTTCCGGTCTCCCGGGCCCCGGTCTCCCGGCCGGGCTCAGCCGAGGGCCTTCACCAGTGCCGGCGCGAGCTCCGGGGTGTCCACCCGCTCCACGGCGACCGCGTCGCAGCCCACCCACTCGGCCGCCTCGCGCAGCGCCCGCGCCACCGCCGGCACCGCCTTCGGGCCGTCCAGGGACACCTGCCGGGCCACCAGGGTCCGGCCGTCGCGCGCCGGGTCCACCCGGCCGACCAGCCTGCCACCGGCCAGGACGGGCATCGCGAAGTAGCCGTGCACCCGCTTCTGCCGGGGCACGTACGCCTCCAGGCGGTGGGTGAAGCCGAAGATCCGCTCGGTGCGGGCCCGCTCCCAGATCAGCGAGTCGAACGGCGAGAGCAGCGTCGTACGGTGCCGGCCGCGCGGCTCGGTCGCGAGCGCCGCCGGGTCGGCCCAGGCGGGCTTCCCCCAGCCCGCCACGCTCACCGGCACGAGCCCGGAGTCCGCCACCACCGCGTCGAACGCCTCGCCCTTGATCCGGTGGTAGTCGGCGAGGTCCGCGCGGGTGCCGACGCCCAGCGCCTCGCCCGCCTGCCGGACGAGCCGGCGCAGGCATTCCGTGTCGTCGAGGTCGTCGTGCAGCAGCGCGGCCGGGACGGCGCGCTCCGCCAGGTCGTACACCCGCTTCCAGCCGCGCCGCTCGGTGACCACCACCTCCCCGTACATCAGCGCCCGCTCGACGGCGATCTTCGCGTCGGACCAGTCCCACCACTCGCCCTTGTTCTTGGCGCCGCCCAGCTCGGTCGCGGTCCGCGGGCCCTCGGCCCGCAGCTGCGCGATCACCGCGTCGTACGCGGCCGGGGACAGCTCGTGGCCCCAGTGCGGGCGGTCGCGGTAGGCGCGGCGGCGGAAGGCGAACAGCGGCCACTCCTCGGCCGGCAGGACGCACGCGGCGTGCGACCAGTACTCGAAGGCGTGCCCGTCGGTCCAGTACGCGTCCTCGACGCTGCGGCGGCCGACGGCGCCGAGGCGCGCGTACGGGATCAGCTCGTGCGAGCGGGCGAGGACCGAGATGGTGTCGAGCTGGACCTGGCCGAGCCGGCGCAGCATCCCGCGCACTCCGGCCCGCCGGTCGGGGGCGCCGAGGAATCCCTGGGCGCGCAGGGTGATCCGGCGGGCTTCGTCGGCGGTCAGGTCGGCGGCGGGGCGCGGGGCGGCCGGGGTGGGCGTCGCGGTCGTCATGGTCGGCACCCTAGAGGGCGGCACCGACAGCGCGGCAGGCCCCGGCGGGGAATCCGCCGGGGCCTGCCGGGACCGGGAGGGAAGCGGGCCGGGAGACCGCTCAGGAGGCGGCGGAGGGCTCCGGCGGGATCGGCGCGGGCAGGTACGGCAGCGACGACGGCAGGCCCAGGTCGGAGGGGAGCAGCGAGCCGAGCCAGCAGTCGCGGGCGGTGTCGTTGTTGACGATGCCGGCCCGTTCGACGCCCTCGATCGTGAAGCCGGCCCGTTCGGCCACCGCGCGCGAGGGGGCGTTGCCGACCTCGGCGCGCCAGACGAGACGGTGGACGCCGAGCCCGGTGAAGGCCCAGTGGGCGAGGGCGCCGACGACCTCGGTCGTATAGCCCCGGCCGCGGTGCCCGGCGGCGGTCCAGTAGCCGATCTCCCGGACGCCGGGCCCGCAGGCGTGCAGTCCGACGGCGGCGATCAGCGGTCCACCCGCCAGCGGTTCGACGGCGAACGGGAGCTGCCCGTCCTGGCGCCAGCCGTCCGGCGCGATCCGGGTCACGAAGAACTCGGCGTCCTCGCGCGTGTACGGGGTGGGGACGGCGGTCCAGCGCTGGATCTCGGGGTCCTGGCAGATCTCGTACACCAGATCGGCGTCGTCCGGGGTGAAGGGGCGCAGGCGCAGCCGGGCCGTGGTCAGGGTGATGGGCTCCATGACGGAATTCTGGTGACCCGTCCCGAGCCGTGCGAACGGTTTTCGGAAGTGGCGGCACCTTCGGGTGGTCCCGCGCGTTCTCCCTGTCGGGAGCCGTCATGGGCGGAAGCCGGGGTTCCGGCCCTGCGGGCCTCCCTCCGCGAGCGCTGTCTCGCTTACGATGGCCGTTGCGGTGGGGACCACCTGCCGTGCCCGCGCCCGAGTCATGACAAGACCCAGTGCCAGGCCCGACCGGCAAGGAGACCAGCCTCAGTGTCCGTCTTCCAGAAGCTCATGCGTGCAGGCGAAGGCAAGATCCTGCGCAAACTGCACCGCATCGCGGACCAGGTCAACTCCATCGAAGATGACTTCGTCAATCTCTCCGACGCCGAGTTGCGGGCCCTCACCGACGAGTACAAGCAGCGGTACACCGACGGCGAGAGCCTGGACGACCTGCTCCCCGAGGCGTTCGCGACCGTCCGCGAGGCGGCCAAGCGCGTCCTCGGCCAGCGTCACTACGACGTGCAGATCATGGGCGGTGCCGCCCTCCACCTCGGGTACGTCGCCGAGATGAAGACCGGTGAGGGCAAGACCCTCGTCGGCACCCTTCCCGCGTACCTGAACGCGCTGTCCGGCAAGGGCGTCCACCTGATCACGGTGAACGACTACCTGGCCGAGCGCGACTCCGAGATGATGGGCCGCGTCCACAAGTTCCTGGGCCTGGAGGTCGGCTGCATCCTGGCCAACATGACCCCGGCGCAGCGCCGTGAGCAGTACGCGTGCGACATCACGTACGGCACGAACAACGAGTTCGGCTTCGACTACCTGCGCGACAACATGGCGTGGTCCCAGGACGAGCTCGTCCAGCGCGGCCACAACTACGCGTGCGTCGACGAGGTCGACTCGATCCTCGTCGACGAGGCCCGTACGCCGCTGATCATCTCCGGCCCGGCGGACCAGGCCACCAAGTGGTACGGCGACTTCGCCAAGCTGGTCACCCGCCTCGTCAAGGGCGAGCCCGGCAACCCGCTCAAGGGCATCGAGGAGACCGGCGACTACGAGGTCGACGAGAAGAAGCGGACCGTCGGCATCCACGAGTCCGGCGTCTCCAAGGTCGAGGACTGGCTGGGCATCGACAACCTGTACGAGTCGGTGAACACCCCGCTCGTCGGTTACCTGAACAACGCCATCAAGGCCAAGGAACTGTTCAAGAAGGACAAGGACTACGTCGTCATCGACGGCGAGGTCATGATCGTCGACGAGCACACCGGCCGTATCCTCGCCGGCCGCCGTTACAACGAGGGCATGCACCAGGCCATCGAGGCCAAGGAGGGCGTGCCGATCAAGGACGAGAACCAGACCCTCGCCACGATCACCCTCCAGAACTTCTTCCGCCTCTACGACAAGCTCTCCGGCATGACCGGTACGGCCATGACCGAGGCGGCCGAGTTCCACCAGATCTACAAGCTGGGCGTCGTCCCGATCCCGACGAACAGGCCCATGCAGCGCATGGACCAGCCGGACCTGATCTACCGGACCGAGGTCGCCAAGTTCGCCGCCGTCGTCGACGACATCGCGGAGAAGTACGAGAAGGGCCAGCCGGTCCTCGTCGGCACCACCTCCGTCGAGAAGTCCGAGTACCTGTCGCAGCAGCTCAGCAAGCGCGGCATCCCGCACGAGGTGCTCAACGCCAAGCACCACGAGCGCGAGGCCACGATCGTCGCGCAGGCCGGCCGCAAGGGCGCCATCACGGTCGCCACGAACATGGCCGGCCGCGGTACGGACATCAAGCTCGGCGGCAACCCCGACGACCTCGCCGAGGCCGAGCTGCGCCAGGCGGGCCTCGACCCCGTCGAGCACGTCGAGGAGTGGTCGGCGGCGCTGCCGGGCGCCCTGGAGCGCGCCGAGAAGGCCGTGAAGGCGGAGTTCGAGGAGGTCAAGGAGCTCGGCGGGCTGTACGTGCTGGGCACCGAGCGCCACGAGTCGCGCCGTATCGACAACCAGCTGCGCGGTCGTTCCGGCCGTCAGGGCGACCCGGGCGAGTCCCGCTTCTACCTGTCGCTGGGCGACGACCTGATGCGTCTGTTCAAGGCGCAGATGGTCGAGCGTGTGATGGCCATGGCCAACGTGCCGGACGACGTCCCGATCGAGAACAAGATGGTCACCCGGGCCATCGCCTCCGCGCAGGGCCAGGTCGAGAGCCAGAACTTCGAGACGCGCAAGAACGTCCTGAAGTACGACGAGGTGCTCAACCGGCAGCGCGAGGTCATCTACGGCGAGCGCCGCCGCGTCCTGGAGGGCGAGGACCTGCAGGAGCAGGTGCGCCACTTCATGGACGACACGATCGACGACTACATCCGCCAGGAGACCACCGAGGGCTTCGCCGAGGAGTGGGACCTGGACCGGCTGTGGAACGCGTTCAAGCAGCTCTACCCGGTCAAGGTCACGGTCGACGAGCTGGAGGACGCGGCCGGCGACCGCGCGGGCATCACGGCGGAGTTCATCGGCGAGTCCGTCAAGGACGACATCCACGAGCAGTACGACGCGCGTGAGAAGCAGCTCGGCTCGGACATCATGCGTGAGCTGGAGCGGCGCGTGGTCCTGTCCGTCCTCGACCGCAAGTGGCGCGAGCACCTCTACGAGATGGACTACCTCCAGGAGGGCATCGGCCTGCGCGCGATGGCGCAGAAGGACCCGCTGGTCGAGTACCAGCGCGAGGGCTTCGACATGTTCACCGCGATGATGGAGGGCATCAAGGAGGAGTCCGTCGGCTACCTGTTCAACCTGGAGGTCCAGGTCGAGCAGCAGGTCGAGGAGGTCCCGGTGCAGGACGCGGCCGCGCAGGACACCGCCGCGGCCGGTGCCGCCCGTCCGGAGATCCGCGCCAAGGGCCTCGACGCCCCGCAGCGCCCGGACCGGCTGCACTTCTCCGCGCCGAAGGTGGACGGCGACGGCTCGGTGGTCGAGGGCGACTTCGCCTCCGAGGGCGAGGGCGTCCCCGCGGGCGACGGCATGACGCGCGCGGAGCGCCGCAAGGCGCAGAAGAGCGCGGGCGGACGCCGCCGCAAGAAGTAAGGCCGTCCGCGGGTCCCGAGGGCCCGGTGCGTACGTGACGAGGGGGCCGGTCGCCCGGTGGGGCGGCCGGCCCCCTCGCGTATGCCCGGACGCGCCGGACCATGTGCCCGGACGCGGCGGACCGGATCCGCCGGCCGGGCCCCGACGGGCCCGTCCGGTGCGCTCGATCGGGTGGGGAGGGTGTCAAGGGCGGGCGAGGGCGTCCGCCTCCCCACGCCACCCCGCCGCCACCCTCGCCTCCCCCCCCGCCCGGCGTGGGCCTCAGCGCGTCCCCGACAGGCCGTCCATCGCCAACGCGGAGCAGCGCCAGCGGAGGTCGGCGCCGCGGTCGAGGCGGAAGGCGAGCGCGCGGAAGCGGTCGCCGGTGGCGACGGTGGCGAAGACCTCGAGGGCGTCGGAGCCGGCGGCGGGCCGGCGGCAGTGACAGCGGTGGAGCGCGGGGCGCCAGTCGGTGGAGCGGAACGGGGGCTCCGGGGCCAGCCGGACGAGTTCGTCGTACGCCTCGCCGGCCGCGTAGCCCAGCATGCTGTGCACCGGGCGGTCGCCGCTCAGGACGGCCAGCAGGCGCTCGGCGAACAGGATGTGCGGCGGCGCGGTCCGCCGGGGCGCCGTTCCCGCCCGGCCGCGCGGTCCGGTCCCGGCGCGGCCCGCGGGTCCGGTGGGGCCGGCGGGACCGGAAGGGCCGCGGGTGCGCCGGGTGTGTGTGCTCATGGGATCCCCGTTCGTCGCGGTGAGTGACCGGCTTCTACCGGGCGGTAACCCGGCTGGGGATCTTGTACGGGCGGTCCGGAGGGAGCGGCAAGCAGGCCGAGGACCGCTCGCGGTCACCCAGGGTGATTCACCTATCCGAGCGAACCGTACGACCGGTGGCGGTCTCGGGCCCGGCCTCCGGGCAGGTACCGCGCACGTATCCTGAGGGCATCTCCGACTACGAAAGCGGCCAGCCATGCGCGTGTACGTCCCTCTGACCCTCCCCGGTCTCGCACAGGCGCACAAGGCGGGCGAGCTCGGCCCCGGGCCGCTCACCGCCTACGCCGTCACCCCCGCCCTGCGGGAGTGGTACGTGAGCGACGACATCGAGGAGCTCGAGTACGCGGCCCTCAACCGGGCCGCCGCCGCCTCGCTGCGGCTGCTCGCGGGCGACCCGGCGGCCGCCCGGCGGCGCGTGGTCGTCGCGGTCGACGTGGCCGACAAGGACGCCGTCGTCGACCCGGACCGCGGGCTGGACGCGGGCGCGCTCGGCGAGGTCCGGATCGCCTCCGCCGTACCGCTGGCCAAGGCCGCCGCCGTGCACGCCGACGCCGACGACGCCGAGGCGGACGTCGCGGCCGCGGCCGGCGCGCTCGGTGCCGCCGACCAGGGCGACGACGACGCGCAGTTCACCGTCGACGGGGCCGAGGACCACGAGCTGCTCTGGTTCGGCGTCCAGGAGATCCCCGCGCTCCTCGGCTGAGTCACTCCTCGGCCGCGCCCCGTCGGGCCGGTCCCCTCGCGCCGGGTGCCCGGCCGAGCGAAACGGCCGGTCACAGTGTCGGAGCGGGCCGGTACCGTGGACGTCCATGGGGAAGCACACGAAGCATCTGGTCTGGGACTGGAACGGCACACTGCTCGACGACATCGGCGCCGTCATCGGGGCGACCAACGCGTCCTTCGCGGAAATCGGGTTCGAACAGATCACTCTGGAGCAGTACCGGGAGCTGTACACGGTCCCGGTGCCGAAGTTCTACGAGCGGCTGATGGGGCGACTGCCCACCGAGGACGAGTGGAACATGATGGACGGCGCGTTCCACCGCCACTACTGGGAACGCGCCGAGGCCTGCGGGCTCACCGAGGGCGCGGCGGACCTGCTCGCCGCCCGGCAGGAGTCCGGGTTCACCCAGTCGCTGCTCTCCCTCGCGCCGCACGAGGAGCTGATACCGATCGTGCGCCGGCACGGGATCGCGGAGCGCTTCGTACGGATGGACGGCCGTACCGGCGGCCCCTCGGGGAAGTCGGGGCACATGGTGCGCCACCTGCAGGCCCTGGGCGACGTGTCCGCGGACCGGGTCGTCGTGATCGGCGACGCGGCGGACGACGCCGTGGCGGCCGCGCACGTCGGCGCGAAGGCGGTCCTGTACACCGGCGGATCGCACAGCAGGGCGTCCCTGGAGAAGGTCGGCGTCCCGGTCGTGGACTCGCTCGCCGAGGCCGTGGCCATCGCCGACGAGCTGGTCTGAGGCCCGCCGAGGGGCCGTACGGCCCCTGACGCGCCATGGCCCCCCGCCGCCCGGGTACGGGACGGCGAGGGGCCATGGCCGGTACGGGGTACGGGGGCTACGCCTCCGCCGCCGTCGCGCGCAGGACCTTCAGGAACTCCCGCATCCACGTCGGGTGGTCCGGCCACGCCCGGGAGGACACCAGCCGGCCGTCCACCACCGCCGCCGTGTCCTGGAAGCTCGCGCCCGCCGCCTGCATGTCCGGCTCCAGGGCCGGGTACGAGGTGACGCGCCGCCCCTCCAGGCTGCCCGTGACCGCCGTCAGGAGCGGTCCGTGGCAGATCTGCGCGACCGGCTTGTCCGCGTCGAAGAACGACTTGAGGATCTTGCGCAGCTCGGGGTCGTTGCGCAGATACTCCGGGGCCCGGCCGCCCGGGATCACCACGGCCGTGTACTCGCCCGGGTCGACCTCCGAGAAGGCCAGATCGGCGGGCCAGGTGTAGCCGGGCTTCTCGGTGTACGTGTCGTAACCCGGCTCGAAATCGTGCACGACGAACCGCAGCTGCTTGCGCGCCGGGGCCGCGATGTCGACTTCGTACCCTTCCTCGAGCAGTCGCTGGTACGGGTACATCACCTCCAGCGATTCCGCCGCGTCCCCCGTCACGATCAAGATCTTCGCCATGGCGGCTCCCACGTCCCGTCTCGTATGGCCGATGCCCGGATGACAGATTCCCGGGCCCTGACGACGCCTTCCCGGGCGGATCCCGGGGGCCGGATGCCGTCGGAGCCCCGGGGAACCATGCGTCGCTGTCCAGATCGTCAAACTTCCGGCCCTGGTTTTGTACACATAAGGCTCATGACGGTCGGGGGGGCGAGAGCGATAGGCTTTCGTCGTGATCAGCGCGATACGCCGAGGGGGCAGCGGAGCCCCCGGCTGCCGCCCGGTCCGCCACAGCGGCCGGGTCGACGGTGCGTTCGCCGATCCTCTCCGTCCGGGCGCGACACCCGCCGCACACGTCGTGGCCGAGAAACGCCCGGACATCTCTCATCGCGGCACAACGTCATCGTCGACCGGTACCACCGCGGCGTGGCGTTGTGTCCTTTCTTCCACCGACGTCACGCAATGGCGCGCGACAGGAGTCAGAGGACATGCAGACCAAGCTGGACGAAGCCAAGGCCGAGCTGCTCGATCGGGCCGCCCGGGTAGCTGAGAACAGCCCGGTCGGGGGGCTACTTCCGACAGGGCCGGAGAAGGGCCGTCGTCCGGACCACGCGACGCTGCTCGACTACCTCCAGCGCTACTACCTGCACACCGCTCCCGAGGACCTCACCTACCGCGACCCCGTCGACGTGTTCGGCGCCGCGCTCTCGCACTACCGCCTGGCCGAGAACCGTCCCCAGGGCACCGCGAACGTGCGCGTGCACACCCCGACGGTCGAGGAGAACGGCTGGACCTGCAGCCACTCCGTCGTCGAGGTCGTCACCGACGACATGCCGTTCCTCGTCGACTCGGTGACCAACGAGCTGTCCCGCCAGGGCCGCGGCATCCACGTCGTGATCCACCCGCAGGTCCGCGTCCGCCGCGACGTGACCGGAAAGCTCATCGAGGTCCTGGCCAAGGACCCGCAGGAGGCCAAGGGCGCCAAGAACGGCAAGGGTGCCAAGGGCGCCAAGGCCGAGCAGGCGCACGATGTGCTCAGCGAGTCCTGGATCCACGTCGAGATCGACCGCGAGACCGACAAGGCCGACCTCAAGCAGATCACCAGCGACCTGCTGCGCATCCTGTCCGACGTCCGCGAGACGGTCGAGGACTGGGAGAAGATGCGCGAGGCCGCGCTGCGCATCGCCGAGGGCCTGCCCGAGGAGCCCACCGCCTCCGACCTGCGTCCCACCGAGGTGGAGGAGGCCCGCGAGCTGCTCCGCTGGCTCGCCGACGACCACTTCACCTTCCTCGGCTACCGCGAGTACGCGCTGGTCGACGGTGACGCCCTGTCCGCCGTCCCCGGCACCGGGCTCGGCATCCTGCGCGCCGACCCGCACCACAGCGGCGACGACAACCACGCGCACCCCATCTCGCCGTCCTTCAGCCGGCTGCCCGCCGACGCCCGCGCCAAGGCGCGCGAGCACCGCCTGCTGATCCTGACGAAGGCCAACAGCCGCTCGACCGTGCACCGCCCCTCGTACCTCGACTACGTGGGCGTGAAGAAGTTCGACGCCGACGGCAACGTCGTCGGCGAGCGCCGCTTCCTCGGCCTGTTCTCGTCGGCCGCGTACACCGAGTCCGTGCGCCGGGTGCCGGTCATCAAGCGCAAGGTCCAGGAGGTCCTCGAGGGCGCCGGCTTCGCGCCGAGCAGCCACGACGGCCGCGACCTGCTCCAGATCCTGGAGACGTACCCGCGCGACGAGCTGTTCCAGACCCCGGTCGACCAGCTCCGCACCATCGCCACCAGCGTCCTGTACCTCCAGGAGCGCCGCCGGCTGCGCCTCTACCTGCGCCAGGACGAGTACGGCCGCTACTACTCGGCCCTCGTCTACCTGCCGCGCGACCGCTACACCACGCGCGTCCGGCTGCGGATCATCGACATCCTCAAGGAGGAGCTGACCGGCACCAGCGTCGACTTCACGGCCTGGAACACCGAGTCGATCCTCTCCCGTCTGCACTTCCTCATCCGCGTCGAGCCGGGCACCGAGCTGGCCAAGCTCACCGAGGCCGACGTCGACCGCATCGAGGCCCGGCTCGCCGACGCCACCCGCTCCTGGGCCGACGGCTTCGCCGAGGCGCTCAACGCCGAGTGCGGCGAGGAGCGCGCCGCCGAGCTGCTGCGCCGCTACGGCAACGCCTTCCCCGAGGGCTACAAGGCCGACCACTCGCCGCGCGCCGCCGTCGCCGACCTGGTCCACCTCGAGGACCTGGTGGGCAGCGGCAAGGACTTCGCGCTCTCCCTCTACGAGCCGGTCACCTCCGGCAGCGGCGAGCGCCGGTTCAAGGTCTACAAGACCGGCGACCAGATCTCGCTGTCCGCCGTCCTGCCGGTCCTCGGCCGGCTCGGCGTCGAGGTCACCGACGAGCGTCCGTACCAGCTGCGCTGCTCCGACGGCTCGGACGACGCCTGGATCTACGACTTCGGTCTGCGGATGCCCGCGGCGACCGCCAACGGCGGCGGCCTCGGCGACGACGCGCGCGAGCGCTTCCAGGAGGCCTTCGCCGCCACCTGGACCGGCGCCGCCGAGAACGACGGCTTCAACTCGCTCGTCCTGTCCGCCGGGCTCACCTGGCGCGAGGCGATGGTGCTGCGCGCGTACGCGAAGTACCTGCGGCAGGCCGGTTCGACGTTCAGCCAGGACTACATGGAGGACACCCTCCGCAACAACGTCCACACCACGCGGCTGCTGATCAACCTCTTCGAGGCCCGCATGGCGCCGGAGCGCCAGCGCGCCGGCACCGAGCTGATCGACGGCCTCCTGGAGGAGCTGGACGGCGCCCTGGACCAGGTCGCGTCCCTCGACGAGGACCGCATCCTGCGGTCCTTCCTCACCGTCATCAAGGCCACGCTGCGGACCAACTTCTTCCAGAAGACCCCGGAGGGCGTCCCGCACGCCTACGTGTCGATGAAGTTCGACCCGCAGGCCATCCCGGACCTGCCGGCCCCGCGCCCGGCCTTCGAGATCTGGGTGTACTCGCCGCGCGTCGAGGGCGTCCACCTGCGCTTCGGCAAGGTCGCCCGAGGCGGTCTGCGCTGGTCCGACCGCCGTGAGGACTTCCGTACGGAGATCCTCGGCCTGGTCAAGGCGCAGATGGTGAAGAACACCGTCATCGTGCCGGTCGGCGCCAAGGGCGGCTTCGTCGCCAAGCAGCTCCCGGACCCGTCCGTGGACCGCGACGCGTGGCTGGCCGAGGGCGTCGCCTCGTACAAGATGTTCATCTCCGCGCTCCTCGACATCACCGACAACCTGGTCGGCGGCGAGGTCGTGCCCCCGGCGGACGTGGTCCGCCACGACGAGGACGACACCTACCTGGTCGTCGCCGCCGACAAGGGCACCGCGAGCTTCTCCGACATCGCCAACGGCGTCGCCGAGTCGTACGGCTTCTGGCTGGGCGACGCGTTCGCCTCCGGCGGCTCGGCCGGCTACGACCACAAGGGCATGGGCATCACCGCCCGCGGTGCCTGGGAGTCGGTCAAGCGCCACTTCCGCGAGCTGGGCCACGACACCCAGACCGAGGACTTCACGGTCGTCGGCGTCGGCGACATGTCCGGTGACGTCTTCGGCAACGGCATGCTGCTCTCCGAGCACATCCGTCTGGTGGCCGCCTTCGACCACCGCCACATCTTCATCGACCCGACCCCGGACGCGGCCACCTCGTACGCCGAGCGCCGCCGCCTCTTCGAGCTGCCCCGCTCGTCCTGGGCCGACTACAACCCGGCGCTGCTGTCCGCGGGCGGCGGCGTCCACCCCCGTACCGCCAAGTCGATCCCGGTCAACGCGCACATGCGGACCGCGCTCGGCATCGCCGACGGCGTCACCAAGATGACCCCGGCCGAGCTGATGCAGGCCGTCCTCCACGCGCGCGTCGACCTGCTGTGGAACGGCGGCATCGGTACGTACGTGAAGTCCTCGGCCGAGTCGAACGCCGACGTCGGCGACAAGGCCAACGACGCCATCCGCGTCGACGGCCGGGACGTGCGCGCCCGCGTCGTCGGCGAGGGCGGCAACCTCGGCGCGACCCAGCTGGGCCGCATCGAGTTCGCCCGGTCCGGCGGGCCCGAGGGCGACGGCGGCAAGATCAACACCGACGCCATCGACAACAGCGCCGGTGTGGACACCTCCGACCACGAGGTCAACATCAAGATCCTGCTCAACGGCCTGGTCACCGAAGGTGACATGACCGTGAAGCAGCGCAACAAGATCCTCGCGCAGATGACCGACGAGGTCGGCGCCCTGGTGCTGCGCAACAACTACGCGCAGAACACCAACCTGGCCAACGCCGTGGCCGAGGCGTCCTCCCTGCTCCAGGCCCAGCAGCGGTTCATGCGCCGGCTCGGCCGGGACGGCGCGCTCGACCGCGCGCTGGAGTTCCTGCCCAACGACCGGCAGATCCGCGAGCTGCTCAACGGCGGCCGCGGCCTGAGCCAGCCGGAGCTGGCCGTCCTGCTCGCGTACACCAAGATCACGGTGGCCGACGAGCTGATCGGCACGAGCCTGCCGGACGACCCCTACCTGCGCGGGCTGCTGCACGCGTACTTCCCGACGCTGCTGCGCGAGCAGTTCACCGAGGCCGTCGACAGCCACCCGCTGCGCCGGGAGATCGTCACCACGGTGCTGGTCAACGACACCGTCAACTCCGGTGGCTCGTCCTTCCTGCACCGGCTGCGCGAGGAGTCCGGCGCCTCGATCGAGGAGATCGTGCGCGCGCAGACCGCGGCCCGCGCGATCTTCCGCCTGAACGAGGTCTGGGACGCCGTCGAGGCGCTCGACAACAAGGTGGCCGCCGACGTCCAGACCAAGATGCGGCTGCACTCGCGTCGGCTCGTCGAGCGCGGCACCCGCTGGCTGCTCAACAACCGGCCGCAGCCGCTGCAGCTCGGCGAGACCATCGAGTTCTTCGCGGAGCGGGTCGAGCAGGTCTGGCAGAAGCTGCCGACGCTGCTGCGCGGCGCCGACCAAGTCTGGTACCAGTCGGTCCTGGACCAGCTGACCGAGGCCGGCGTGCCGGAGGAGCTCGCGGTCCGCGTGGCCGGCTTCTCCTCCGCCTTCCCGACGCTCGACATCGTCGCGATCGCGGACCGCACCGGCAAGGACCCGCTGGCGGTCGCCGAGGTCTACTACGACCTGGCCGACCGGCTGAGGATCACCGGCCTGATGGACCGGATCATCGAGCTGCCGCGCGCCGACCGGTGGCAGTCGATGGCCCGTGCCTCGATCCGCCAGGACCTGTTCGCCGCGCACGCCGCGCTCACGGCGGAGGTCCTGACGGCCGGCGAGGGCGAGGCCACGCCGGAGGAGCGGTTCGCCGCCTGGGAGGCCGAGAACACGGCGATCCTGGGCCGGGCGCGCACGACCCTGGACGAGATCCAGGGCTCGGACGCCTTCGACCTGGCGAACCTGTCCGTCGCGATGCGGACGATGCGCACGCTGCTGCGTACGCACAGCTGATCGCCGGATCGGTGATCGGCTGATCCGCGCAGATGAGTGAGAGGGGGCGCCCCCGCCGGTACGACCGGTGGGGGCGCCCCTTTTTCGCACGGCATATGCGCGCGCTGTTCCGTGTCCGGGGTTACGCGTGCGTCCGGGGTTACGCGTGCGGGGGCACCGCCGACGTCCACAGGCGGCGGGCGGCGAGCGCGGCGGCCGCGACCAGCAGGCCGTTGCGCAGCAGCATGACGACGACGCCCGTCCAGGTACCGGTGACGACGTCCATGTACAGCACCGGGTACGCCAGCACGCTGAGCAGCGCGGCGGGCAGCAGCAGCACCGCGACCGGCCGCATCACGGTGGCGCGGGAGGTGAGGCAGACGGCGGCGAGGCCGAGCAGCCAGATCAGGTACTGGGGACTGATCACCCGGCTGGTGACGGTGAACAGCAGCACCGCCGCGAGCGCCGCGTCCGCCGGGGTGGCCGCCGTCCAGTCGCGGGCCCGCAGCCGCCACAGCAGCAGCCAGATGAAGGCGAGCGCGGTGAGCAGCAGGGCCAGGTGCCCGAGGGTGGACACGTAGGGGCCGACGTACTCGAAGGAGCCGTAGCGCAGTTCGACGAAGCCCCGCCACAGGCCGGTGACGCGCGCGAGGGCGATGCCGGTGCCGACGGTCGACTCGATCTGCACGCCCCGCCCGCTCTGCTGCCGCAGGAAGTCCAGGGAGCCGGTGAAGAACATCGCGAGCGTGGCGAACAGCGCGAGGGCCGTGAGGGCGGCGGCGGCCCATGCCTCGCGAGTGGTGCGTCCGCGCGGGGTGCCGATCAGGGCCAGCGCCGGCCACACCTTGACCATCGCGCCGAGCCCGGCGAGCACGCCGGCGGCGCGGTGCGCGGAGGGTTTGCGGGACTTCAGCGCGAGCAGGGCGAGGACGGCGAGGGCGGTCGTCATCACGTCGTAGCGGGCGAGCGGGAGGTGCAGCAGGAGCGGCAGGCCGAGCACCCAGTACCAGGCGCCGTGGGTGAGGCGGGCGCTGTCGGCGTGGGCCAGGGCGAGCACGACGACGGCGTCGGCGAGCAGCGTGAGCAGGACGAAGGCCTGGAAGTACGTGAGCCAGGGCAGCACGCCGGGCGCCATCACGACCAGGGCGGCGCCCGGCGGGTACTGCCAGGTGACGTCGCCGGGCGGGAAGGTGCCGAGCGCGAACAGGCCGTACCAGTAGTGGTAGAGCGCGTACACCTCGCTGGCGACGCCGCCGATGCCGAGCCGGTCGCGCCACAGCAGGAACAGTATCCCGGCGCGGGTCAGCGCCCAGACGGCGGCGAGCGCGAGCAGCGGGCCGCGGCCGACGGTCACGAACGTGGCGGAGGTGAAGGTCTCCGACTCGAACGGGGAACGGGTGAGGCCCGGCGGCGGGGTGGCGGAGGCGGTACGGGTCGCCGGCGGGCCGACGGCGGGGGCACCGCGCGCGGCGTCGTGCGGGGCGTCGTCCGTGGCGTGGGGCGGGGCGTCGTGCGGAGGGGGCTCGTTCGTCATCCCTCCGCACTTTAGGGCGCTATGCCCTATTTACGGCCGGTCTTGCCCGCCGCGCCGGTGAATTCCTCGTACGCCGCCACGACCTCGCGCGCGGGGCCGTCCCTCCGCAGCGTGCCCGCCTCCAGCCACAGCGCCCGGTCGCAGGTGTCGGTGATGGTCGAGTTCGAGTGGCTGACCAGGAAGACCGTGCCCGCCTCGGCGCGCAGCTCGTCGATCCGCTGCCGGCTGCGCCGCCGGAAGCCCGCGTCGCCGGTGGCCAGGGCCTCGTCGATGAGCAGGACGTCGTGGCTGCGGGCGGCGGCGATGGAGAAGCGGAGCCGGGCGCCCATGCCGGAGGAGTAGGTGCGCATGGGGCGGGAGATGGCGTCGTCGCGCTCGTTGACGCCGGAGAACTCGACGATGCCGGCGTAGCGGGCGGCGATCTCGCGGCGGCTCATGCCCATGGCGAGCCCGCCGAGGATCACGTTCCGTTCACCCGTCAGATCGCCCATGAGCGCCGCGTTGACGCCGAGGAGCGAGGGACTGCCCTGGGTGTACACGCGGCCCGCGCTCACCGGCAGCAGGCCCGCGATCGCCTTGAGCAGGGTCGACTTGCCCGAGCCGTTGGAGCCGATGAGGCCGATCGCCTCGCCCCGGAAGGCGGCGAAGCTGACGCCCTTGACCGCGTGGACCTGGCGGGTGCCGGGGGCCTTGGTGGCGGCAGTAGTGGCGCGGCGGCGGGTGGCGATACGGCTGAGCGCGGCGGTGGCGCCGCCGCGGCCGCCGGCCCGGCCGCCCTGGACGGTGTACGTGACGTGGACGCCGTCCGCGACGACGGTGGGGGTGCGCTCGGGCGTCGCCGCGCGGGCCTGGGGAGCGTACGAGGTGGGCGCGGTGTGCGCGGTGCGGTCAGCCACGGCCGTAGGTCTCCTCTGCCTTCCAGAAGTAGACGAATCCGCCGGCGAAGGCGAGCGCCGCCCAGCCCGCCGCGAGCGCCCACACGTGCGGCGGGAGCTGGGAGGCGTGGAAGCTGTCGACGAACGCGAAGCGGAGCAGGTCGATGTAGACGGCGGCGGGGTTGGACCGGAGCGCCATGATCACGCCGTGCGGCAGGTCGCGGCCCTGGGTGAGGTGCGGGATCGACCACATGACCCCGGAGGCGTACATCCAGCTGCGCAGCACGAACGGCATCAGCTGCGCGATGTCCGGCGTCTTCGCCGCGAGCCGCGCCATGGCGAGCGCGAGACCGGTGCCGAAGAGGGTCTGGCACAGCAGCGCGGGGATCGCGAGCAGCCAGCTCGCGCGCGGGAACTCGCCGAAGCAGAACAGGATCGCCACCAGCGCGCCGAGCGAGAACAGGAGTTGCTGGAGCTGCTGGAGGGCGAGCGCGATGGGCAGGCTGGCGCGCGGGAAGTGCAGGGCGCGGACCAGGCCCATGTTGTCGCTGATGGCGCGGGTCCCCGTCATGATCGTCTGCGAGGTGAAGGTCCACGCGAAGACGCCCGTGAGCAGGAACGGGACGTAGTCCGGGATGCCGCGCTTGACGTTCATGAGGACGCCGAAGATCGCGTAGTAGACCGCCGCGTTGAGCAGCGGGGTCATCACCTGCCAGATCTGGCCGAGCCGCGCCTGGCTGTACTGGGCGGTCAGCCTGGCCGTGGCGAAGGCGGTGATGAAGTCCCGCCGGGACCACAGCTGCCGTACGTACGCGGGGAGCGAGGGGCGCGCGCCGCTGACGGTCAGGCCGTGGCGCAGGGCGAGGGCGCGCAGCTCCTCGGAGGTGAGGGGCGCGCCCGGCGCGGTGGCGGCGGGTCCGGCGGTGGCTCCGGCGGTGGTGCCGGCGGTGGTGCCGGGGGCGGCGGGCGGGGGTGGCGCGAGGGTCCGAGTGGTCACGGGATCCCCTTCGTTCCTGGGGTGGGGGCGCTGGAGGGGTGCGACAGGGCGACGGGACGGGTCCGTATCGTCGCTACGTGGAGCGTAGGGCTGCATGCGTCGGAACGCAACCGTATCGTCGATACGTAGACGTCTTTCGGGAGGAACCCGCTGGTTAAGATCCTGGGTATGACGACAGCCCCGGGAACCCCACGCCGCGCACCCGCGGGAGCCGCCGTGCTCCGCGAGGACGTGACCGACGCGATCCGGGCCGCCGTCTTCGCGGAACTGGCCGCGGTCGGCTTCTCCCGGATGTCCATCGAGGGCATCGCGCGCCGCGCGGGCGTCGGCAAGACCGCCGTCTACCGGCGCTGGAAGTCCAAGCTCTCGCTCGTCGTCGACGTCGTCGGCGCCGTCGCCGTGCAGGGACTGCCCGCCCCCGACACCGGCTCGCTGTACGGGGACGTCCGCGCCCTCCTCGAAGTCGCCTCGCACGCGCTGCGCCACCCGGTCGCCTCGCAGGTCATCCCCGACCTGCTGGTCGAGGCCGTCCGGCACCCCGAGATCGCGGACACCCTGAAGGCCGCCCTGCTCGACAGCCAGCAGGGCGTGGTGGCGCAGATCGTCCAGGCCGCCGCCGGGCGCGGCGAACTGCCCGCGGACACCGACCCCGACCGGGCCCTGGACCTGGTGCTCGGCCCGCTGTACTGGCGCCTGGTGGTCGTCCGTACGGAGCCCCCGCGGGGCTACCTCGACGACCTCGCGCGCGCGACGGTGGCCGCGCTCACCGCGTAACCCCAGGGCTCACCCTCGGGGCTACTTCACCGCGCCCGCCATCACCCCGGACACGAACTGCCGCTGGAACGCGAAGAAGACCACCAGCGGGATCACCATCGACACGAACGCGCCCGGCGCGAGCACGTCGATGTTGTTGCCGAACTGCCGGACCTGCTGCTGGAGCGCCACCGTGATCGGCGGCGACTGGGCGTCCGCGAAGATCAGCGCCACCAGCATGTCGTTCCACACCCACAGGAACTGGAAGATCCCCAGCGAGGCGATGGCCGGCCCGCCCAGAGGCATGACCACCCGCGCGAACAGGCGCAGCTCGCCCGCCCCGTCCAGCCGGGCCGCCTCCAGGAGTTCGCGGGGGATCTCGGCGAAGAAGTTCCGCAGCAGGAAGATCGCGAACGGCAGCCCGTAGGCCGTGTGGAACAGCACCACGCCCAGCGTCGTCTCGAAGATCCCGAGCGTGCCGAACAGCTTCGACACCGGGACGAGCGCCACCTGCACCGGCACCACGAGCAGTCCCACCACCAGCAGGAACCACCAGTCGCGGCCCGGGAAGTCCAGCCAGGCGAAGGCGTAGCCGGCGAACGAGCCGATGACGATGACGAGCAGCGTGGCCGGCACGGTGATCAGGATCGTGGAGCCGAGGGAGCCGGTGATCGTGTCGTTCGCGAGCAGGTCGCGGTAGTTCTCGGTGGTCAGCCGCGCCGGGGCGGTGAACACCTGCCACCAGCCGCTCGCGGCGATGTCGGACGGCGAGCGGAGCGAGGAGAGCAGCAGCCCCGCCGTCGGCATCAGCCAGAACAGCGCGACCAGGACGAGGAAGATCCGGACCGCGCCCGAGGCGGTCCGGGCCGCGATCCGCGCCGCGGTCCGGGACACGCGCCGGGGCTGGGTGGCGGGCTCGACGGCGGCGGGCGCGGTGGTGGCGGACGGGGAGGTCACCGGCGGCTCTCCTTTCGCATCCGGCGGATGTTGACCGCCATCACCGGCAGGACGAGGAGCAGGAGCAGCACGGCGATCGCCGAGCCGACGCCCAGGTCCGCGCCCGTGCCGAAGGACGAGCGGTACAGCTGGAGGGCGAGGACGTTCGCGTCGTCGAGCGCCGAGCCCGGCGCGATGACGAAGACCAGGTCGAAGACCTTCAGGACGTTGATCATCAGGGTGACGAGGACGACGCCGAGCACCGGCGCGAGCAGCGGGACCGTGATCCGGCGGAACACCTGCCACTCGTTCGCCCCGTCGACCCGCGCCGCTTCGAGGAGCTCGCGCGGCAGGCCCGCGAGCCCGGCCGCGATCAGCACCATCGCGAACCCGGCCCACATCCACACGTAACTGCCGATGATCGCCGGGGTGACGAGCGTGGGGCCGAGCCACGCCACCCCGTCGTACTGCTCGCGGAAGTTGCTCGCGGGCAGCCGCAGGACGGCGCCGTCGGCGGCGGCCGGCAGCCGGAAGGTGCCGTCCGCGGCCGCCGTGGTCCGTGCCACCACCCGGCCGTCCTTCACCGCCTCGATCCGCAGTCCGTCGAGGCCGAGTTCCTTCGGGTCGACGGCGTTCGGCCGTCCCCCACCGCCCCGGGTGAAGTCCAGCCACGCGACCCCGCTGATCTCCCCGTGGGGGGAGTCGGCGGGAGTACGGGCAGGGCGCGCGTCCTTCGGCATCTGCGCCGGAGCCACCCCGACGAGCGGCAGCAGGGCCGGCCGCCCGGCGCGGACCGGCGCCTTGGTCTCGTACGCCCCGCCGCCCGCCGCCTTCAGCGGATGCGCCGGCAGCGGCCGGGCGCGAGGGAAGGACGACGACTCGGCGAAGGTGTCGTGCACGCCCACCCAGACGGCGTTCGCGACGCCGCGGTCCGGATCCTGCTCGTACACCAGCCGGAAGATGATCCCGGCGGCGAGCATCGAGACCGCCATCGGCATGAAGACGACCAGCTTGAACGCCGTGCCCCAGCGGACCCGTTCGGTGAGCACCGCGAAGATCAGGCCGAGCGCGGTGGCCACGGTCGGCGCGACGACCACCCAGATCAGGTTGTTGCGGATGGCCGTACGGATCGTGCTGTCCGTGAAGAGCGTGACGTAGTTGCCGAGGCCGGCGAAGGAGTCGCCGCTCTTGTCGAAGAAGGAGCGCTGCACCGAGTAGCCGATGGGGTAGACGACCAGCGCGCCGAGCAGGACGAGGGCGGGAAGGAGGAAGACGGCGGCGGTCAGCGCGGAGCGGGGGCGGAGGGACCGCCGCCCGGACCCCGCGGGTGTGCCGCGCCGGGGGGATCCGGAGGATCCGGCGGAACCGGCGGTCCCCGTGGACCCGCCGGGGCCGCCGGTTCCACCGGACGAGGGGGGAGCGGTGGTGCCGTGCGCGCGGTCCACCGGGATCAGTCCTTGTACGCCTTGGCGGCCTCGGCCTCCAGCGCGGCCTGGGCGCCGGCCACGTCCTTCGGGTTCTTCAGGAAGTCCTGGAGCACCTTCCACTCGCCCTTGCCGGGCGTCCCGCCGAACGACTGCGGCATCTGGTCCGACATGTCGAAGCGGAAGTCGTCGCCCGCCCCGATCAGCGCCGTGGCGATGGTCCGCTGGACGTCGTTCGGGTACGCGGCCTTGTCCAGCGACTTGTTGGGGGAGAGGAAGCCGCCCTCGGCCGCCCAGATCCGCGCCGCCTCGGGCGAGGCCAGGAAGGTGAGGAGCGCCTGCGCGCCCTTGCCGTCCTTCAGCGCCACGGCCGCGTCGCCGCCGGTCACCACGGGCGCCGGGCCGCCGCCGACCGCCGGGAACGGGAACACCTTGGCGTCCGTGCCGATCTTCGCGCCCGTCGCCGCGATGTTGACGGCCGAGAAGTCGCCCTCGAACACCATCGCCGCATTGGGCTGGTCGCCGCCGGTGAAGGTCTGGGTGACGGAGACCGGGAACTCGGTCTGGAGCGCGCCGTTCGTGCCGCCCGCGAGCAGCGACGGTTTGCCGAACAGCTCGGCCAGCGTGGTCAGCGCCCGGGCGACGGACGGGTCGGTCCACTTCAGCTCGTGGCGGGCCAGCCGGTCGTACTTCTCCGGTCCGGCCTGCGAGAGGTAGACGTTCTCGAACCAGTCGGTCAGCGTCCAGCCGTCCGCGCCGCCCACCGACACCGGGGTGACGCCGGACGCCGAGATCGTCTCGGCCGTGGAGATCAGGTCCTTCCAGGTCTTCGGCTCGCTCGCGCCCGCGTTGTCGAACGCGGCGGAGTTGTACCAGACCAGCGACTTGTTGGCGGCCTTGAAGTACACCCCGTAGGGGGTGCCGTCGACCGCGCCGAGGTCCTGCCAGCCCTTCCCGTAGTGGGCGGCCAGCTGGGCCTTGGCCTCCGGCCCCAGCGGCTTGAGCCACTTCTGCGCCGCCGCCTGCCGGATCGCGCCGACCTGCGGCAGCATCGCCACGTCGGGCGGGGAACCGCCGGCGATCTTCGTGCCGAGGAAGTTCACGATCGGGTCCTGGGCCGGCACGAACGTGACGGTCGCGCCCGTACGCTTCTCGAACTCCTTCAGGACCTTGGTGAAGTTGGCCTGCTCCGGACCGGTCCAGACGGCGGCGACCTCCAGCTTCTCGCCCTTGAGGGACGGCAGCGTGAGCCCGGTGCCGGCGGAGCCGCCGCCCGCGCTCGCGGAGGGGCGGTCGTCGTCCGAGCCGCCGTCCCCGCCGCCGCACGCCGTCGCGGCGAGGGCGGCGAGCGCCGTCACCGCGGCCAGTCGAAGAGTTCTGCCCTGACGCATCCGAGCCCCGTCTCTCCCGCGCTGTCTGGTCCGTGGGGTCCGGTTCTACGCCCGGTGACCGGGGCCCGCAATACCGCCTTCACTGTCAAGTACGCGATCGTGATGGGCTCGTGACGTGACGTCAGGTCAGACGGGGTCGGGATGCGGCGGGGTGAGGGGGGCGCGGTGGGGCGCGGTGGGGACGCGGGAGGGTGACGGCGAGGCGCCCCCGGGCGCACGCGGGGGCGTGCGACCGGGGCGTACGGACGGCGTGGACGCGCGCGTACGGGCCGGGGCGGCCGGCGGGTGCGGTCCGGGTTCGTGCGGGCGCCCGTCAGGCGGGCGCCGGGGACGTCAGCGGGGGTATGGGCGTGGCGTCGACCGACCGGGCGGCCCGGTCCAGGGCGCTGGCGAGGAGCGCCAGGTCCGTCGGGCCGTTGCCCAGCTCGCGGACCGGGCGGCGGGCCGGCGGGTCGCCCATCCGCTCCCACTCCACCGGGACGACGATGGGCCGCTGGGTCGCCGTCCGCGGGATGCGCCCGGTCACCCGGCCCGTCTGGAACGGGGTCACCCGGCCGTCCGGATGCCCGAGGCGTCCCCGGCCCGGCTGCGGACCGTCCGGGCCGCCGACGGGTGCGGCGGGCGGCGCGTCGAGCACGATCCGCAGCCGCGCGCCGTGCGCCAGCTCCGTGTCGGCCGTCCGCTCCGGCCGCGCCGAGGCCGCGATCAGATGGACGCCGAGCCGCGCCCCGCCCCGCGCCACGGCCTCCAGGGCCCGCATCACCGATCCGGCCGCGGGCCGGCCCGGCGCGCCGAGCGGGGGCGCCACGAGCGCGTCGTAGTCGTCCACGATCACCATCAGCCGCGGCAGCGCCCCGGCCCCGTCGACGGGCACCCCGGCCCCGGCCGCGGCGGTACCGCCCGCGGGCCGGGCGAGCCGCCCACTGACCGTGTCGCCGAGGCTGCCGTCTCCGCCGGTGCGGTACGTGCGGCCGCTGGCCTGGTCGTAGAGGTCGCCGGTGGAGGGCCGGGCGAGCCGCCCACTGACCGTGTCGCCGAGGCTGCCGTCTCCGCCGGTGCGGTACGTGCGGCCGCTGGCCTGGTCGTAGAGGTCGCCGGTGGAGGGGCGGGGCAGCCGTCCGCTGGGTGTGTCGCCGAGGCTGCCGTCTCCGCCGGTGCGGTACGTGCGGCCGCTTGCACGGGCGTGGAGATCGGCCGCCCCGGCCCGGGGCAGGCGCCCGCTCGGGGTGTCGCCGAGGGCGCCGGAACCACCGGCGGGCCCGGGGGTGGCACCCGTACGGGAATCCCCGGGGCGCGCGTCCGGAATCCGCGCCGTCGCACGCGCCCCCGACGGTGCGGACGTGAGAGAGGAGGAGGCGGAGGGGAGCGACTCGGCGGCGCTCGGCGCGCGCGGGCCGACCATCCGGCCGGCCGAGCGCCGGTCGGCGAAGTCCGTGTCCCCGAGCAGCTCGGCACGCCGCTTCAGCTCCGCGCCCAGCGCCTGCGCGAACTCGCGCATCCGCACCGGATCGGAGGCGACCAGATACTCGGTGACGTGCGGCAGCTCCGTACACGCCGCCAGACCCTCGCCGCGGTCGCCGCCCGCGCCGTCGACCAGGAGCAGCCCCAGCCGGTCCGGGCGGCCGCCGGCCGCGAGGGAGGCGGCGATCGAGCGCAGCAGCTCGGTGCGGCCGCTGCCCGCCGGGCCCTCGATCAGCAGATGCGGGCCCTCCTTCGTGAGGTCCACGGCGGCCGGCCCGTGCGGACCCGCGCCCAGCACCGCCGTGCCCTCCGCGGCCGAGGCCCAGCGGGCCATCAGGGACGCGGGGGTGGCCCGGGCCAGGCCCAGTTCGTCGAGGAGCCGGGACGACGGCGGCAGCGCGGCGGCGGTCCGGCCGCCCGCCCCGCCGGAGAGCGTCTCGGTGCGCAACGGCGCGAGGGCGCGGCCGAACCGCTCCGCCCAGGCGACCGACACCGCGTCGAGCACGCCGACCGTGCCGTGCCCGGCGACCCGCCCGCCCGCCGTCCGCAGCAGCCGCAGCGCGGTCGCCACGTCCCCGCTGAGCAGGGTGGCCGCCCCGCACTCGCGGAAGGCGAGGGAGGCCGCGCACGCCGCCTCGTACGTCGCCGCGACCGGGGAGGCCGGGGACGCGGCCGGCGCCTCGGCCAGACAGATCAGATGGATGCCGGCGGCGGCGCCCGCCCCGGCGAGCCGCGCCGCCGTCTCGCGCAGCGCGGAGGAGCCCGGGTCGCCGTCGACGACCACGACCGTCACCGGCCCGGTGTGCCGGGCGGCGGCCTCGGCGATCGTGGTCCGGTCGGCACTCGGCCAGGCCGGGCCGAGCGGCCCGTCGTCGAGCCGCCGGGTCAGTTCGGTCAGCCGCGCGTGGGCCTGGTCGCGGTCGTACGCGAGGAGCAGCCGGCAGTCCTGGCCGTGCGCCGGACGGGTGTGCGGCAGCCAGCCGAGCCAGCCCCAGTCCCGCCGCCGCTCCTCCAGGGGGCGGTTCCGGTCGGCGCTGACCAGCACGATCTCCAGGTCGCCGGGGGAGTGCAGGGCGGCGAGCTGGGCCACCACCGAGCGGGCCAGGCCGGCCAGCCGGAGCGCGGGACCTGCGAGGCCCAGCGCGCCGGCCTCGCGCAGCCCGACGGTGACGGGCACGCCGGACAGCTCGGCCCGGTCGGTCGTGCCGAGCCGGACCACCAGGGCCTCGGGATGGTCCAGGCCCCGCTCCCACAGGCGCGGGCCGGGGCCGAGCGCGGTGAGCAGGACGGCCGCCGGGTCGGGCCAGCTGTCGGACGGGGCGCCGCCGGGGCCGCCCGGGCCGCCGGTGAGGCCCTCGGGGAAGGCGGGCACCGGCGCCACTCCGTACTCCGCCTCCGGCTCCTCCCGGCCGCCCGCGAGCCGCCGCGCCCAGGCGCCGAGGCCGCGCTTGCGGGTCTGCCGGGTCCGGGCGTGGGTCTCGATCTCGCCGTGCGGTTCGTCGGACTCCGTCACGCGCGTGTGGCCGTCCGCGTCGGCGTGCCCGTGCCCGTCGGCGTCGACGGGGGTGCCGTCGAGACGCCGGTTGCCGCCGTGCGTGGGCGACTCGGAGGCCGCCGCCCCGCCGGAGGGCTCGTACGGCGGCTCGTAGGCCGGGTGACCGACGGGCGCGCCGCCGGCACCGGTCGGATCCGCCGGGGTCCCGGCGCGGGCCACCCGCAGATGGCCGTCGCCGTCCGAGGCGGTGGCCAGGGTGTCGTCCGGGCCGCCCGCCGGGCCGGTCAGGCGCAGCGCGGACTCGCCGACGCGCAGCAGCGCGCCCGGCGCGAAGCGGACCGGCCGCGGGCCGACGGGGGTGCCGTCGAGGAGCGTGCCGTTGGTGGAGCCCTGGTCCTCGACCGTCACCCGGCCGCCGGGGGAGACCGTCACGGTGCAGTGGGTCCGGGAGACGTCGGGGTCGTCGAGCGGTACGTCCGCGTCCACAGAACGGCCGATTCTGATCGCTCCACCGTGCAGCAGATGGACACCGCCGGCGTCCGGACCCGCGACCACGTGGAGCCGGGCCGGGATGCCCGCGTCGGCGTGCTCGTCCGGTCCGGGCGGGCCCGGTACGTGGAGGGACAGCACGGCGCCGTCGACCAGCGGCGGTTCGCCGAGCAGACAGCGGCGGGTGTCGAGCCGCTCCCCGCCCGCGTACAGCACGGCCGTTCCGGACGAGGGGGTCTCCGGGCCGGAGACGGCCGTGGCGAGCGCGGAGGCCACGGCGGCCAGCTCGGTTCCCGCGGGGCGGTGACGAGCACGTCGCAGGTGCGCCCCGCGCCGTGGTCGGCGTGGCCGGCGTGCGGTGCGAGGACGGTCAGCCGGATCTGCATCGCCGTCAGCGGTCCCTTCTGCGCGGCGCGCCGGGCAGGGGAATCACCCACTCGCTCCCCCCACCCGTCGCGGACGCGTCGTCCGGTCAGGTCGGCACGGTGCGCGGGCTCCCTACCCTCGACACGACGTGCTGTACGCATCCTCGCACCTGCCACTGACAACCCGCCCCCGGGTGGCCATCAAACGATCTTGTTCGGTCGTCGATGGGCCGGAATGCGCCTGGTTACGTACGTACGCGGTCGTGGCCGGGGCGGTCGATCCAGGCCCGCACCGGCACCCGCACCGAGGCCCGCCCCGGCACCCGCGCCGGGGCCCGCCGCCGTCCGGGCCACCGAACCCGGGGCACGTATCCGGCAACCTTGGTTCCGTTTCCGGCGTCTTGCCGAGCGGACACGGGTGTCCCTCCGGGGCCCCGCCCGCCGGGCGTCGCGGGCCCGGCCATGATCCGCCGGACAGGCCCTAAAGTGGGGCGGACACCCGGACGAGCCCCGGACACGTCGTCCCGGACGAGTCCCGGGCGGGTCATGGAACACACAGCGACCACGGGGGCACACGGCGACAGCCCCCGGGGACCACGATCAGCAGGGAGCGCGTGACGTGCGGCCTATCGGCAGCAAGTACCTGCTCGAGGAGCCGCTCGGCCGCGGCGCCACGGGCACCGTCTGGCGAGCCCGCCAGCGGGAGACGGCCGGCGCCGAGGCGGCGGTGCCGGGCGAGCCCGGCGAGACCGTCGCGATCAAGGTCCTCAAGGAGGAGCTCGCCAACGACGCGGACATCGTGATGCGCTTCCTGCGCGAGCGCTCCGTGCTGCTGCGGCTCACCCACGCCAACATCGTGCGCACCCGCGACCTGGTCGTGGAGGGCGACGTCCTCGCCTTGGTCATGGACCTCGTCGACGGCCCCGACCTGCACCGTTACATCCGTGAGAGCGGCCCGCTCACCCCGGTCGCCGCCGCGCTGCTCACCGCGCAGATCGCCGACGCGCTGGCCGCCAGCCACGCCGACGGCGTCGTCCACCGCGACCTCAAACCCGCGAACGTGCTGCTCCGGCAGGACGGCGACGCCCTGCACCCGATGCTCACCGACTTCGGCATCGCGCGCCTCGCCGACTCCCCGGGCCTGACCCGCACCCACGAATTCGTCGGTACGCCCGCGTACGTGGCGCCGGAGTCCGCCGAGGGCCGCCCGCAGACCTCCGCCGTCGACATCTACGGCGCCGGCATCCTGCTGTACGAACTGGTCACCGGACGGCCCCCGTTCGGCGGCGGCACCGCCCTGGAGGTGCTGCACCAGCACCTCACCGAGGAGCCGCGCCGCCCGTCCACCGTGCCCGCCCCGCTGTGGACGGTCATAGAGCGCTGCCTGCGCAAGAACCCGGACGAGCGGCCCAGCGCCGAGAACCTCGCCCGCGGCCTGCGCGCCGTCGCCGCCGGCATCGGCGTGCACGCCACCCCCGACCAGATCGAGGCCGCCGAGGGCGTCGGCGCGCTGCTCGCGCCCGACCCGGCCCCCGCGCCGGTCCCGGGCAGCCCCGCCGCGGCCGATCCGGCCGGCGCCACCCAGGTGCTGCCCACCGGTTCCGCCGCCCCGGCGGGCATCGGTCAGCAGGGCGCGTACGACCCGGCCGCGCCCACCAGCGTGCTGCCCGCAGGCGGTCCGGCCGGTGCGGCCGACCCGACCGCCGTGCTCCCCGCGGGCGGCCCCGGCGCCGATCCGACCCGGGCCATGCCGCCCGTACCGCAGGATCCGCCGGGCGAGCAGCCACACCCCTGGCAGAGCCAGCTGCGCGCGGCCCGCGACCGCAACGAGCCGACGCAGATGCAGTACCTCGACCCGAGCGAGGACCCGTTGCGCCGGCGCCCGCAGCGCCGCCCCCAGCAGCCCCCGCACCCGCCGCAGCAGTACCAGCAGCCGCAGCCGCAGCAGTACCAGCAGCCGCAGCAGTACCGGCAGCAGCCTCCGCAGGCCCCGCCGCCGGCGCCGTACCAGCAGCAGCCGCATCCGCCGCAGCAGTACGCCCCCCAGCCGCCGCCGCAGCAGCAGTACGCGCCGCCGCAGCCTCCGCCGCCCCCGGCGCCCGCACCCGCCCCCGCGCCCGCCCGCGCGCCGCGCGAGCCCCGTCCGCCGCGGCAGCGCAGCGCCAACCCGATGCGCATCCCGGGCCTCGGCTGCCTGAAGGGCTGCCTCTTCACGATCGTGCTGTTCGTGGTCGCGGGCTGGCTCGTCTGGGAGCTGACCCCGCTCCAGGACTGGATCGCCCAGGGCAAGGGCTACTGGGAGGCGATCGGCGACGGCATCTCCTCGCTGACCGACTGGATCTCGTCGCTCACCGAGAGCACGGGGACGGGCGGCGGCGGTACCGCCGGGCAGTGACACCCTGGCCTCTCGGAACCCCTCGTTCCACCGGTAACCGAAGGTAACCGGCGGGGCGGGGTGCCCGGAGAAGGGCCAGGTCATCGACATGTCGACTTCCGCGGGGTGTTTTCCCCTCGGAAGTGCCGGCCGGAGTCCTCGGACGCGTAACTTTGTCGCGAACCGCAGCCGCTGAGGGAGCAGTCTTGGCACGGAATATCGGCAGCCGCTACACGGCCCACCAGATCCTCGGCCGGGGCAGCGCCGGCACGGTGTGGCTCGGCGAGGGCCCCGAGGGCCCCGTCGCCATCAAGCTGCTGCGCGAAGACCTCGCCGCCGACCAGGAACTCGTCGGCCGCTTCGTCCAGGAACGCACCGCCCTGCTCGGGCTCGACCACCCGCACGTCGTCTCCGTCCGCGACCTCGTCGTCGACGGCAACGACCTCGCGCTCGTCATGGACCTGATCCGCGGCACCGACCTGCGCACCCGTCTCGACCGCGAACGCCGGCTCGCGCCCGAGGCCGCCGTCGCGATCATCGCCGACATCGCCGACGGCCTCGCCGCCGCGCACAAGGCCGGCGTGGTCCACCGGGACGTCAAGCCCGAGAACATCCTGCTCGACATGGAAGGCCCGCTGGGCCCCGGCGGCGCCCACCCGGCGCTGCTCACCGACTTCGGCGTCGCCAAACTCATCGACACCCCCGGCCGCACCAAGGCCACCCGGATCATCGGCACCCCCGACTACCTCGCCCCCGAGATCGTCGAGGGCCTGCCGCCCCGCGCCGCCGTCGACATCTACGCGCTCGCCACGGTGCTGTACGAACTGCTCGCCGGGTTCACGCCGTTCGGCGGCGGCCACCCCGGCGCCGTACTGCGCCGCCACGTCACCGAGACCGTCGTCCCGCTGCCCGGCATCCCCGAGGAGCTGTGGCAGCTGATCGTCCAGTGCCTGGCCAAGGCCCCGGCCTCCCGGCTGCGCGCCTCCGAGCTGGCGACCCGGCTGCGGGACGTCCTGCCCACCCTCAAGGGCATCCCGCCGCTCGACGTCGACGAGCCGGACGCGGACCCGGCGGCCGAGGCGGCCGGCGGCGGTGCGGAGGACCCGTACCCCACCCAGCCGGGCGGCGGCGAACCCGCCCCGCGCCGCGCCGCCGTCCCGCTGGTACCGGGCGCCTCGACCGACTCCAACCGCGACACCCACACCTCCATGCGGGTCCCCGGCCCCGACGAGCTGTCCGGCGGCCCCCTCGGCACGGCCCGTGCCCCGCGCTCGGCGAGCGCCCGCCGGCCCGGCTCGGCCCGGCACAAGTCGGAAGCGGTCCGCAAGCGCCGGATCACGCTGGGCGTCGCGGCCGCCGTGCTCGCGGCCGTGCTCGGGATCGGCGGCTACCTGGCGTCCTCCGGGGACGGGGACGCGGACGCGCCGCCGCAGGACTCGCGGGAGACGACGCAGGGCGCGCAGCCGTAGGGGCCCCGCCATGGCGGCCTTCGGGGCTCGCGGGGGCCCTGGTCCGCGCCGTCCTGGCGCGGTCCGTGCGGCACCCGCGCGAATCCGTGGGTCCGGCTTCGCGCCGTGAGCCGTTACGCTGGACGCGTGGCAGTCGTCGATGTATCCGAAGAGCTGAAGTCCCTCTCCTCGACCATGGGGTCGATCGAGGCCGTCCTGGACCTCGAGAAGCTGAGGGCAGACATCGCCGTGCTCGAAGAGCAGGCCGCGGCCCCGTCCCTGTGGGACGACCCGGAGGCGGCGCAGAAGATCACGAGCCGTCTCTCGCGCCTCCAGGCCGAGGTCCGCAAGACCGAGACCCTGCGCGGCCGCATCGACGACCTCGCGGTCCTGTTCGACCTGGCCGAGGAGATGGACGACGCGGAAACCCGCGTCGAGGCCGAGGCCGAGCTGGTCAACGTCCGCAAGGCGCTCGACGAGATGGAGGTCCGCACCCTCCTGTCCGGCGAGTACGACGAGCGCGAGGCGCTGGTCAACATCCGCGCCGAGGCCGGCGGCGTCGACGCCTCCGACTTCGCGGAGCGCCTCCAGCGCATGTACCTGCGCTGGGCCGAGCGCCACGGCTACTCGACCGAGATCTACGAGACCTCGTACGCGGAAGAGGCCGGCATCAAGTCGACCACCTTCGTGGTCAAGGCCCCGTACGCGTACGGCACCCTCTCCGTCGAGCAGGGCACCCACCGCCTCGTCCGCATCTCGCCCTTCGACAACCAGGGCCGCCGCCAGACGTCCTTCGCGGGCGTCGAGGTGCTCCCGGTCGTCGAGCAGTCCGACCACGTCGACATCGACGAGTCCGACCTGCGCATCGACGTCTACCGCGCGTCCGGCCCCGGCGGCCAGGGCGTCAACACCACCGACTCGGCGGTGCGCATCACGCACCTCCCGACCGGCATCGTGGTCTCCTGCCAGAACGAGCGCTCCCAGATCCAGAACAAGGCGAGCGCCATGAACGTCCTCCAGGCCAAGCTCCTCGAGCGCCAGCGCCAGGAGGAGCGTGCCAGGATGGACGCGCTCAAGGGCGACGGCGGCAGCTCCTGGGGCAACCAGATGCGCTCCTACGTCCTCCACCCGTACCAGATGGTCAAGGACCTGCGCACCGACCACGAGGTCGGCAACCCGCAGTCCGTCCTCGACGGCGAGATCGACGGCTTCCTGGAGGCCGGCATCCGCTGGCGCAAGCAGCAGGATCACGCGGAGGCGTAACCAACGCCGACGCATATGCCCGTGTACGACCCGGGGCCCCGCTCATCGATTGAGCGGGGCCCCGGCGCGTACCCGGGCGTAGGACACTCTGCGAGCCTCCTCCTTGCCCCGTCCGCCCCGGCCACGAGCCCTTCGTCGAGACGAGCTTCACCAACGTCCGCGGAGGTTCGAGGGTCCACTCAGGGGTCGTCAAGCTGGACGCCCTGAAGGGCGTGCGACTACGAGATGGCGAATACATGACGTGGGCCGGAAAAGTCCCCATGGTGCGGACGCGGGAGCAGATCGACGCTCAGCGCAAGTGCCGTTGACGGCCGACGCGTTCGGAGATTCGCGGGCGCAAGCGGTGGAGTGATCGAACTGGCGCTTTGTCGACAAGGTAACTGGCCTGATAGGGGCTGGAGTTCAGGTTTACGTCACAGTTGCATCGCCGCAGGGCGGGCGGATCGGGATCTTTCCGGCATCGCACGCGCAACGGCCTTGACGCGTTCTTGGAAACTCGGAAGGGTGGCACGCGGCACGCGTGTACCGGGGCGTGTGTGGACGGGGGCGGGTCCGGTTACACGTGATCGCCCCCAGTGCCCGGGCCCCGGCCGCGGCTCCACAGACAAAATGAGCTACTGGGGGTAGCGAGCATATGACGAAGAAGACGCGGATCCGCATCGCGCGGATCGCGGCCGGTGCGGTGATCGCGGCCGGTGCGTCGCTGACGGCGGCCGGTGTCGCGTCGGCGACCGGGGTGGGGGTCGGCTTCACCTCCGAGGTGACCGGCGACGAGCCGCCCACCTGTGAGATCGACCCGACGCTCTGCGAGACGACTCCGCCGACGAACCCGCCGACCACGCCGCCGGAGACCACTCCGCCGACGACCCCGCCGACCACGCCGCCGCCGACGACTCCGCCGACCACTCCGCCGACCACGCCGCCGCCGACGACTCCGCCGACGACCCCGCCGACCACGCCGCCGCCGACGACTCCGCCGACCACGCCGGGTAACCCGGGCGGCGGCAACAACGGTGGCAACAACGGCACCGGTGGCAACAATGGCAACGGTGGCCAGAACGGCAATGGCGGCAACCACGGCAATGGTGGCAACACCGGTGGCGGCCAGGACAACACCACCGGCAGCGGCACCGGCGGCAACAGCAACACCGGCAACGGTGGCGACAACGCCGGCGACGCCAACTGCACCGTGACCGTCGACGGCGCCGAGTGCGCCGGCGGTACCGGTGGTGGCAACGACAACAACGCCAACAACGCCGGCTCGCAGCCCGTCGAGCAGGGCCAGGCCAAGGAAGAGCTGGCCGAGACCGGTGCGGCGGAGACGTCGTTCCTGATCATCGGCGCCGCCACCATGATCGCCGGTGGCATCGGCTTCCGCTTCCTGCCGCGCCTCGTCGGCGGCGGCCGCGCCGCGGTCTGAGCCGTACGAGATCTACCGGCCTAGAGGGCCGATAGGCCCATAAGGGACGCGAAGGGCCGGGGTGCTTCACCAAGCACCCCGGCCCTTTCCCGTATCCCGGACGTCCCCGCGTACGTCCCTCCGCGTCTTCTTCGCACGCCGTCCACGCGGCGCGCCATACGCGCGCACACGCCTCTCGCGCGCCTCCGGCGCTCCCAGGTGCCTCTTCGCACCTCTACGGGCTTACAGCCCGCGCACCGCCACCAGCAGAGCCATCGCCGCCACCAGGGCGACCACCACCGCCAGCAGCATCGCCGGCGTCAGCCCCGTGGGCTGCGGCAGGCGCTCGCGGTTCGCGCGGCAGACGGGGCAGCGGCCCTCCGCGACGGGCGCCGCGCAGTTGGCGCACACCAGTCGGTCATAGGTCATGCGCTCTCCTCCTCCCGCACCGGGCTCCTGTCTCGAAGAACGCTCGGGGCGACCCCGGCGTTCCCTCTACCACTGTGCCAGCTCCGGCGCGTTTCGGCGCGCCCCGGGCCGGTCCGCCTGGAAGGACGAAAAGGATAAAGGACACAAGCGCGGTCCGCGACTGCGCGGGCCATGCCCGTTCGCGTATGGTCACGCACACCTACTCCCGGCCGACCGTGGTGCATTCGTGATCCGATTCGACAACGTCTCCAAGTCCTATCCGAAGCAGAACCGCCCCGCGCTCCGGGACGTTTCCCTGGAGATCGAGAAGGGGGAGTTCATCTTCCTCGTCGGTTCCTCCGGCTCCGGAAAGTCGACCTTCCTGCGACTGATCCTGCGCGAGGAGCGCGCCAGCCAAGGGCAGGTGCACGTCCTGGGCAAGGACCTCGCCCGCCTCTCCAACTGGAAGGTGCCGCATATGCGCCGCCAGCTGGGAACGGTGTTCCAGGACTTCCGTCTGCTGCCCAACAAGACCGTCGCCGAGAACGTCGCCTTCGCGCAGGAGGTCATCGGCAAGCCGCGCGGCGAGATCCGCAAGGCCGTCCCCCAGGTGCTCGACCTGGTCGGTCTCGGCGGCAAGGAGGACCGCATGCCCGGCGAGCTCTCCGGTGGTGAGCAGCAGCGTGTCGCCATCGCCCGGGCCTTCGTGAACCGCCCCATGCTGCTGATCGCGGACGAGCCCACCGGCAACCTCGACCCGCAGACCTCGGTCGGCATCATGAAGCTGCTCGACCGCATCAACAGGACAGGTACCACCGTCGTCATGGCGACCCACGACCAGAACATCGTCGACCAGATGCGCAAGCGCGTCATCGAGCTGGAGAAGGGCCGACTCGTCCGCGACCAGGCGCGCGGCGTCTACGGCTACCAGCACTGACGGGCGGGAGAACAGTCATATGCGCGCTCAGTTCGTGCTCTCGGAGATCGGTGTCGGTCTCCGCCGCAACCTCACGATGACCTTCGCCGTCATCGTCTCCGTCGCCCTCTCGCTGGCCCTCTTCGGTGGCGCCCTGCTCATGCGCGAGCAGGTCAGCACGATGAAGGACTACTGGTACGACAAGGTCAACGTCTCCATCTTCCTCTGCAACAAGAGCGACGCGGCCTCCAGTGCCAAGTGCTCCAAGGGCGCGGTCACCGCGCAGCAGAAGAAGCAGATCGAGGCCGATCTGAAGGAGATGACGGAGCTCGTCGAGACGGTCCACCACGAGACGGCCGACGAGGCGTACAAGCACTACAAGGAGCAGTACAGCGACACGGCGATCGCCTCCGTCGTCACCCCGGACCAGATGCAGGAATCCTTCCGGGTGAAGTTGAAGGACCCGGAGAAGTACAAGGTCATCGCCACCGCCTTCGCGGGCCGCGACGGCGTCGAATCGATCCAGGACCAGCGGTCGATCCTGGAGACCCTCTTCAACATGATGCGCAGCGTCAACTACGCCGCTGTCGCGCTCATGTTCCTGATGCTGATCATCGCGTTGATGCTGATCATCAACACGGTCCGGGTGTCCGCGTTCAGCCGCCGCCGTGAGACCGGCATCATGCGTCTGGTCGGCGCGACCAACTTCTACATCCAGATCCCGTTCATCATGGAGGCCGCCTTCTCCGGCCTCATCGGCGGTCTTTTCGCGTGCGTGCTGCTGCTCGGCGGGCACTACTTCCTCGTCGACCACGGCCTCGAACTGGCCCAGCAGATGCCGCTCGTGAACTTCGTCGGCTGGGACGTCGTCCTCGCCCAGCTCCCGCTGGTGCTCGTCATCGGACTGCTGATGCCGTCCATCGCCGCGTTCGTCGCGCTGCGCAAGTACCTGAAGGTCTGATTCCCGCGCCCTGGGAGCCACAGGGGCATCAGCGTCCACCGATGGCGTCGTCCGGCCAAGGGCCGTTCGGCGCCATCGGTTTGTCCCCGGACAGGTCCTAGAGTGGCCGCATGCGTGCCGGTGCCGACTCCGAGTTCTGTCGACGGCCCCGTGGAGTTCTCCGTGGGGCCGCCTTGACGCTGGTGTTCGCCGGGGTGATCGGTACGGCCGCCGCCACCGGCTCCCTGCCGCGCCGCCCGGACGCCCAGGAGCCGCCCGCCGCGGCCGGGGCGGGGACGGAGGCGGGAGTGGGTACGGGAGCGGGCGCCGCCGGGTTCGCGGACCGGTCCCCGTCCTCCCGTACGGCCCTCGGCGTCGCCGCGTTCGACCCCGGCTCCGCAGCCCAGGGCCCCTCGCCCTCCCCCACCCCCGTCGACCGGGACGCGCTGGCCCGCGCCGCCGCCGACGCGGTCGCCGACGGCAAGTCCGGCAAGCAGGCGGCCGAGGAGTTCGTCTCGCGCAGCGGCGACCGCTGGAGCGCGGTGTACGACCCGCGTGAATACGCCGAGTTCGAGCAGACCCTGGACGGCTCGTACACCGGGGTCGGGTTGTCCGCCCGCCGGTCGGGCGCGGACGGGGTCGAGATCAGCCGGGTGAGGCCCGGCGGCCCCGCCGACCGTGCCGGACTGCGCGCCGGCGACCGGATCACCGCCGTCGACGGGCGGCCGGTCGCCGGCCGTTCCGTCTCCGAGGTCGTCTCGCTGCTGCGCGGCGAGGGCGTCACCGGCTCCACCGTCACTCTCGGCGTCGTCCGCGACCGGGCCACCTGGACCCGGACCCTGCGCCGGGCCCGGCTCACCACGGACCCGGTCACTGTCCGCCGCCTCGACGACCGCGCTGTCCTCGTCCGCGTGACCGCCTTCACCAAGGGAACGGGCGAGCGGATACGTACGGCCGTGCGCTCCGCCCCGGCCGGCACCGGGATCCTGCTCGACCTGCGCGGCAATTCCGGCGGCCTGCTCGCCGAGGCCCGTACCGCCGCCTCCGCCTTCCTCGACGGCGGTCTGATCGCCACGTACGACATGGACGGCACCCAGCACGCCGTGTACGCGGAGGGCGGCGGCGACACCGCGCGGCCCCTGGTGGCACTGGTCGACGGCGGCACCATGAGCGCGGCCGAGCTGCTGACCGGCGCCCTGAAGGACCGCGGCCGGGCCGTCACGGTCGGCTCGCGCACCTTCGGCAAAGGCTCGGTGCAGATGCCGAGCGAGCTGCCCGACGGCTCGGTCGCCGAGGTCACCGTCGGCCGGTACCGCACTCCCGCCGGGCACGCCGTCGACGGCGAGGGCATCACCCCGGACGTACTGGTGCAGCAGGCGGCGGGCACGCGGGCGGAGCGCCGGGCCGAGGAGCGGGCCCGCACGGTATTGAGTGGCCTCGGAGGGGGCTCGTAGTGCGAAAATGGCAGCACTATGGCTAAGGGACTCGTCAACGTGCAGGGCAAGCCTGCGAAGAAGAAGACCCAGGACAAGGGGCCGGAGCGCAAGCTCATCGCGCAGAACAAGAAGGCGCGGCACGACTACCACATCCTGGACACCTACGAGGCCGGTGTGGTCCTCATGGGTACGGAAGTGAAGTCGCTCCGGATGGGGCGGGCGTCGCTGGTGGACGGATTCGTCCAGATCGACGGCCATGAGGCGTGGCTGCACAACATCCACGTCCCCGAGTACGTCCAGGGCAGCTGGACCAACCACTCGGCGAAGCGGAAGCGCAAGCTGCTGATGCACCGCGCCGAGATCGACAAGCTGGAGCAGAAGGCGTCCGAGACCGGTCACACGATCGTGCCCCTGGCGCTGTACTTCCTGGGCGGCCGGGTGAAGTGCGAGATCGCGCTCGCCCGGGGCAAGAAGGAGTACGACAAGCGGCAGACGCTGCGCGAGCAGCAGGACACCCGCGAGGCGAGCCGCGCGATCTCAGCCGCCCGGCGCCGTCAGCGGGCCGCCAAGCTGGGGTGACGCCCCTGGGTGACGCCCAGGAATACGCTGGCACCCGCGTGCGTTGGTCACGTACGATGGGCCGTGCACCCCACAGAGGGCGCACGATTTGAGCAGTTTTTAATTGAATACAGCAACATGGGGATGATCGGTTTCGACAGCGGATGTCGAAGCAGGGGAAGCGTGTCGAGGAAGCGGCAATGATCTCGTTAACCACGCGCCGAAACCTATAATCGCCAACACCAAGCGCGATTCCTTCGCCCTCGCTGCCTAAGTAGCGACTTGCGAAGTGTCAGCCCGGGGCTGTTCCCGACCCGGATCCTGGCATCATGAAGGGAACTAAACCTTGATCCCGGTCACGGGGTGAAGAGGGAAATCAAACAGTGACTGAGCCCGTTCCGGACTTGTCTGGGTGATCCGGAGGGCTGAGAAAATCGCACCAGACTGCACACGGAGAAGCCCTGGTTCCGCACCGTTGGACGCGGGTTCGATTCCCGCCATCTCCACTCATCCCATGTGGGCGAAGGCCCGGTGGTCCCCAGGACCGCCGGGCCTTCGTCATGTCCGGGGGCCGTTTGCCCGCGGGTCCGTCCCGCTCCCGCCCGGGGTGCCCTGCGGCCGTACCTCGGCCACGCCGCCGGGCCCGCCTTCCGTGTCCTCGGCCCCTGGGGGCCTGCGGGCCGGGTGCGGACCCGACACTCCCGGTCATCAGGGAGACCGTCCGTGGGTGGCTGAGGTGCCTCCGCACCCCGTCGTGCACGCGGCGGCGCCGCTGGGGCCGGCGTTCCGGGGTTGCCGTCGAAAGAAGGGGGGAGTGGAGACGCGGCTGTCGGGGGCCCGCTGTTCTTTAATAAGGGGCACGCGCTCTGGCCTGCGGCTTCCGGGGCGATGTGTCAGGAAAACCCGAACACTACTAGACGGTAACGTTAGGAATCACAAACACTTCTCTCCTCTCTCTGAGGCCGCGCGCGGGGTATCGAAGGTTCGATCAGTCGGGCGTCATGTGTCAGTGGATCGCTGACGCAGGTTCGTCGAATGTCATGGTTTCGCTGACGTTTCCTCGTATAGTGCGCTCATGGCCAGCGCACGTCAGGACGCAGGACGCCGTCGTCGGATCCGGGTGCCTCAGGACCTCGAAAAGGTCGTGGAGGAGGCAGGCAAGGTCTGCCGCCCTGGTGAAGACGTGGACGTCACGATCAGGAAGAGGAGCCCGTACAGAATGCTGGCGACTGATCCCATGGAAGACGTGTTCGAGAATCAGACCGAGTCCATGCATGTCGTGGTCTCGCTGGGCTTCATCTCCCGGTTCCCGCGGTACAACCTGCCGAGCCTTTCCAAGGACCTGTTCTGGACCATCGTCGGATTGCTGGCCGAGAAGGACGATCACGGCCAGTACGTCCACATCAACCGGCACGGCGAGATCGCGGTCACTCAGGACCAGCTCGCCCGGATGCTCGGGGTCAAGAGGCCCACCATCAACGTGGCCATAGGGCATCTGATGGCCCGGAACTTCTTGTGGAAGACAGCCCGGGGCAAGTACCAACTGCACCCTCTCCTGCTGTACTTCGGCAGCGCTACCCGGCAGGACGAGGCGATCGGCTACGCCAAGGCTCATTTCGAAGACAAGGCGCTTCCCGTCGTACCGGAGCCGGGGGCTGTGATCGCCCACGAGCTCACCAAGGACGGAGTTACCGACCTCCGTGCCTGACGGTGGTGACCCTTCAGAGCTCTCGGGTCCCGGAGCGACTGCTCCGGGATCCGAGAGACGCAGATCGTCAGGGGAGGGTGGGCGCCGCAGATGGTCGCACGACTGTCAGGCCGGCGGGGCCGGTGTGGCTTGCGCCGGACCCGTGTGGGGAGAGTGGCCCGTGCTTCGCTGCCGCTGGGTCTGGAAGACGTATCGCATCAGCCAGGAAACGCTCTTGGCGAGAAGGCGGAGTATGGCTGCCGGGTCGCCGTGCTGGTCACGGAGCAGGCCGCGGGCGTGGCCCACGGTGGCGGTCGCGATGTCCCGGGCCCGGGAGTCGGCGAGGTGTTTCGCGTACTCCTCGGCCGGATCGACGAGCAGCCGAAGGTAGATGCGGAGTCGCTTGCGGACCTCGTCGGCTGCCGGACCGGTCGGGCGCCCCTGGGCGAGCGCGAGTGCCAGTTCCACGTCGCGGCTCATGTCCATCCAGGTCGGGTTCGCTTCGGTCGGGGGGTTCACCACCCGGCCTCCTTTTCCGTCCGGGGGAGCCCCGCGTCTTCGGATGCGTCCCAACGAGCCAGGAACCTGGCCCATCCGTGTCCGGCGCGCTCCAGGAGATGCGCGGACGGCCGGCCGCAGGGCTCGTGTCCGTCCGGCGCGCGAGTCGGTGGTGGGGGCGCGGGTGGGGCGGGCTGGGTGTTCATGCCGGTGTCTCCATCGTGGGTGAGTACCGCTGACCGCGTCTGCGGGGAACGCGGTCTGCCGAGGCTGCGCCAGAGTCCTCCCGGCCCGGGTGTCGTCGCCATACCGCCGGAGGTGTCGTCCGGGTGCACCGGAGGGTGGCGGGGGCGTCACCTGGGTAGCGCGCAGATGTCATCCGGCCGGGTTCCGTTGTGCCGTGCGGGCATCGACCGGTAGGGATCGAGCGGGGATATTCGTCCCCTGATCCGAGGGAGCGAGCGTGACGACCGATCCGGCGACGCTTCTACGCGTGCTGGTCGCCCAGCGCCAGTGGCGATACCGCGACTTTGCCACGGTCTTCGGCCGAGCAGCCGAGCGCCTGGGCTTTCGCGGCCTGACGGTTTCCGAAGCGCAGTTCCGGCGCTGGACATCGGGCCGGGTCAAGACGCTGCCGGGTCCGGAGGCGTGCCGAGTCCTGGAGGACCTGTTCGGCCTGGAAGCAGCGGCCCTCTTCGGCCCGCCACCGGAGTTCCCGGCGGCTGCGACGGAGGCTCCCACCCCGTTCGACATCGAGAGTGAAATCGCCATGACCGCTCGGGACGCCGCCGACGAGGCAGGCTCCGCAGCCGCACAGTCCGTGTCCGACACCACCATCGATCAACTCAGAGACGATCTGGCCGCCCTTGCCCGCGCCTACTCGGCCACGTCGCCGTTCGAGGCGTTCCGGCGGGCCAGGCAACTGCGCGCCGGCGCCGAGCACCATCGTGGTCTGACACAGGTTCCGGCGCAGCAGCAGGAACTGCTGATTCTCTGTGGACAGTCGTGTTCCCTGTTGTCCACCGCCGCGTTCGACCTCGGTGTACTGGACGAATCCGCGCGGCTCGCGCGAGCGGCTGTCCTGTACGGGGAGACCGCACGCTTTGATCCGTTGCGGGCGTACGCGACCGGCAGTCTGGCCGTCTGCGCCTACTTCGCCGACCGCCCCGGCGACGCGGTCCGGCACGTCCGGACCGCCCTGGCCTTCGGAGGCTTGGGCGACACCGCCCGTCGTCGTCTGTTGTCGATCGAAGCCCGCGCCCACGGACACCTCGGCGACCGGAAGCGCGCCGTCGGCGCTCTGGCGGCCTCCCTCCAGCAGGACACCGGAGCCCGAGACCTCCTCCACGACGACGTCGGGGGCGAGTTCGGCTTCCCCGAGGAGCGGCTGGTGATGTCCAACGGGACCACGGCCCTCCTCGTCGGCGACACCGAAGGGGCCGAGAAGTCGGCGCGGCGGGCCCTGGAGATCGTTGTGGCGCGGCCGGCGGCGCGCGCCGTGACCGTCCAGGGGAAGGCCGCCGCCGACTTGGCGTCCGCACGCGTTCTACGCGGGGACTTGGATGGAGCGGCGGAGTCCCTGGAGACCGTGTGGGAAATTCCGGGGGAGTGGCGCAGCGCCGGTCTGCTGCAACGGGTCGTCGGCCTGCGGGTGGCACTCACCGCCCCCGCGTTCCGCGGAGCCCGGCTCGCCACCGAACTCGGGGAGCGTATCGAGGACTTCAGAAGCCGATCCGCCCCGCGAACGCTCGGCACCGATCGGGGTCTGCTCGCGCTCGAATCCTGACAGTTCGGTTCCGTAGTCGTCAGCCGAGGGCCGCGAGGACAGCGGCCTCCTTCTCCGGCCCGATGCCGTGCTCCGCCCACCGAGGGTGTTCCACCGGCCGGCCGTCCGCCCGCAACCACGCCCATGTGTCGGCGATCGTGTCAGCGAGCGGACGGCACTGGAGACCAGCCGCGACGGCACGGGACGGATCGACCGACCACACCCCGGCATGGGTACGCCACAGCGGCAGCTCGGTCCACTGCTTCACCCCGTGCGCGGACAGCGCCGTCGGCGCTGCCCACACCGGGGTTCCGTCGCCTCCGGTGATCGCGAGGCAGGTGGCGAGAAAGTCGGCGAAGGTCATGCCGGTGGGATGGGCGATGTTGAAGGCTCCTCCGCTGACGGCGGCGGCCTGATCGAGTGCGAAGGAGGCGACGTCACGGACATCCACGGGCTGGATCACCCGGCCGGCCGGTGCGGGGGCGATCATCGCGCCGCCACGCCGGGCACGGGAGAGCCAGAAGGGAAGCCTGCCGACGTATTCGCCGGGGCCGAGGATGACGCCGGGCCGCAGCAACACCGCGTCCTCGCCGAAGGCGCGGAGAACGGCCGCCTCGCCACCTGCCTTCTGGAATCCGTACTTCGTCGGCGATCCGTCGGGACCCGTGTGACCGAACGTCTCGTTGGCGTCGGGCGGGCACACGAGGACGGGAGAGTCCTCAGTCAGGGGCAGGTGCGGCCAGCCCTCGTAGACGGACACGGTGGAGACGTGAACCCACCGGGTGGCCACCGGCCGCAGTGTGTCGACGGCGAGAGCCACGTCCCGAGGCGGGAACTCGCCACTGGAGGTATCCACCACCGCGTCCCAGGGGCCGGATTCCGCGAGTCGTTTGAGATCGTCCCGGCTGGTCCGGTCTCCCCGGACGGTCTCCGCGCCCTCGACCACGCCGGAACGGCCACGGTTGAACACCGTCACGGCCGCCCCGCGGCGCAGTGCCTCTTCCACGACCGCGCGGCCGAGGAACCACGTACCGCCCATTACCAGAATCCGCATGGGGCGACCCTGCCACGGCCGATCCCGGGCGCACCATCCCGACCTGCGTGTGGGGTTGCGCCGTGACGCAGGTGGTCAGGAGAGGGGCGGTGACGACTCCTCGGCGGCCTCGTCATCCCGGCGCAGCTCGGCGAGAATCGCCGCGTTCTTCTCGTGGCTGGTGCCGGTGATGGTCGCGGCGTGAGCGTGGACGGCGGCCGAGAAGGCCGCATCGACGGGGGCAGGCCCGGCTGCTCCTCCGGCGAGGAGCGGCAGGAGCCCGGCGGGCGCGAGGGCGGCGACCGGCTGACCGTAGCGGGTGAGGGAGGTGACCTGGCCGGTGTGTTCGGCGAGCGTGACCAGCTTGGAGAGCTGAGCTCCAGCCTCGGTCAGCGGGACGGACGGCAGCGTGCCCGGGGGAGGGGCGGCATCACCGGAGGTACGGGTCGAATCTTCGCTCACGGCTCTCTTTCTATCGCGCTCGCACTCGGGCTCCCGTTCCCCGCTCAGGCGCGGGACCGGGCCGTGACGCGGGCCGTCAGGGCGAGGGCCGCCGCCACCGGCGGGAGGAGGAAGCCGTACGTGGGGGAGGGGGCGTGGTCGACGAGCCAGCCGCCCGTGGCCGAGCCGATCGCGATGCCGCCGAGGAGGGCGGTCACGGCGAGGGTCATGCCCTCGTTGAGGCGGCCCTCCGGGGTCAGCCGCTGCACCGTGCCCATGCCCGTGACCATCGTCGGCGCGGTCGCCATGCCCGCCAGAAGCAGCGCGCCCGCGAGGGCGGGCAGCGAGCCGGTGAGGGCGGCGGCCGGCAGGGGCAGGGTCATCAGGGCGGTCATCGCGGCGAGGCAGGCCGCGAGCGGGACGGCGCGCCGGACGCGGCCGTAGACCAGTCCGGCCACGCAGGAGCCCGCCGCCTGGAGGGCCAGGACAGGACCGGCGCCCGGACCGTCGACGTACGCGAGCGTGGAGACCTCCATCGAACCGAAGACCGCGCCCGTGGCCAGGAACATCGCGAGCAGCGCCGGCATCCCGGGCGCGCGCAGCGGCGACGGGCCGGCGGTGGCCGTGCGCGGTGCGACGGGCGGTTCCGTGGCGCGCTGCGCGGCGAACAGCAGCGTGCCGGTGAGCAGCAGCGCCGAGCCGGTCAGGGCGCCGGCCGCCGGGAACAGCGCCGAGCACAGGAGCGCGGCGAGCACCGGGCCGAGCATGAAGCACAGCTCGTCGGCGGCCTGCTCGAAGGCGTTGGCGGTGTGCAGGGAGTCCGGGTCGTCCTTCAGCAGGTGTGCCCAGCGGGCCCGGGACATGCCACCCAGGTTGGGGGCCGTGGACGTGAGCAGGGTGGTGGCGACGAGGGCCCAGGCGGGCGCCCGTTCGTGGACGCACGCCACCAGGGTGAGCTGCCCGAGAACCGCCCAGAGGACGGCGGGCGGCGCCACCCGGGCCTGCCCGTACCGGTCGACGAGCCGGGCGATCCACGGCGCCGTGAGCCCGCTCGCGACCAGGCCGGCGGCGCTGACCGAGCCGGCCAGGGCGTACGAGTCGTAGGAGCGGGCGATCAGCAGGACGATGCCGACGCCGAACATGCCTACCGGCAGCCGGGCGATCAGGTTGCCGAGGACGAAGGCACGGGTGCCGGGGAGGGCGAACAGACGGAGGTACGGGTTGGCGGGGGCGGGGCGGTCCGCGGGCTCCCGGTAGCGGGGGGCGAGGGCCGGGCCGGTGGGCGTCAGCGTCACATCGGGCATCGTCGCGTCGGGCATGGGGAAAGGCTCGGTCGGCGCGGTCCGGCCGGTCCAACACCAATCCGGTGGTGATTCACGCACTTCTGTTGTTGACTGCCGCGGTGGCCTCCGTGAACGACCTCGACCCCCGGCTCCTGCGCGCCTTCACCGCCGTCGCGGCGGAACTCCACTTCACCCGCGCCGCCGCCCGCCTGTACGTCGCCCAGCAGGCGCTCAGCCGGGACATCCGGCGGCTCGAACGCGACCTGGGCACCGAGCTGTTCGTCCGGTCCACCCGGCAGGTCCAGCTCACCCCCGACGGCACCCGGCTGCTCCCGTACGCGCACCGGGTGCTGGCCGCCCACGACGAACTCGCCGACGCCTTCCGCGGCGCGCCCCGCCCGCTCCTCGTCGACCTCAACACCGAGGGCCTCGCCCACGACCGGGTGCTGGCCCGCGCCCGGGAACTCGCCCCGGACGTCGAGCTGATGCCCCGCTTCGAGAGCGGACTGACCGGCGCCGTACGGGAGATCCTGGCCGGCCGGCTCGACGCCTCCTTCGGGCGGTACGGCGGCCTGACGCCGGATCTGCGGGCCCGCCTGGGGACGCAGTTCGTGCGGTACGTGCCGATGGCCGTCCTGCTGCCCGAGGGCGACCCGCTCGCCGGGCTCGACGAGGTCCCGCTCGGCGCGCTCGCCGGCCGCCGGGTCTACGCGGGCGCCGGCAACGACCGTACGCCGGAGTGGACCGACCTGGCCGCGCGCCTCTTCGCGGGGCGGGGCATCGAGGTCGCGCCGCCCGCGCCGCTGGTCATCGGCAAGGAGGAGTTCCGGCGGATCATGATCAAGGCCCCCACGCCCGTGCTCGCCGGCGTCGACTTCCCCTCCATGCCCGGCAGCGTGCTGCGGCCGCTCGTCGACCCCGTACCGCTGTCACCGGTGAGCCTGGTGTGGCGCAAGGGGCTGCGCCATCCCGGCCTCGACCCGCTGCGCCGCGCCGCCGCCGAGCTCGGGGCCCGGGAGGGCTGGCTGACCCGCCCGGCCGGGGCCTGGCTGCCGGAGGGGGAGCCGGGGCTGCCGTAGCGCCGCTCATCGGCTCTCGTAGTCCAGGTGACGGGCGGAGGCCCCGGGCCCTGTCCGGCGGGTGGCGAAGGCGCCCAGCAGGCAGCCGAACGCGGCCACCGTCGGCACCGTACGGACGTCGTTCCAGAACACCCACGGCACCTCGAACGCGGCCCGTGCCCGCACCGGGTCCGCGGTCGCCGCGAGGGCGTCGTCGAGGGGGACGTTCGCGGCCGACGTGACCAGGAGGACCGCCGCGTACAGGACGAACGCCGCCGGCGTCCACCCGCGCGCCCGCCCGGCACGTCCGTGCTGCCAGGCGGCCGCCCCGGTCAGGAACAGCGCCCCGAAGAAGGGGGTGAAGAACACCGGGTTCTGGATCAGGTCGTTGATGTTCCGCATCACCTCGGCATATGCCTGGTCGTCGCTGCGCGCCTCGCACCCGCATACGCGCGCGTCTCACGCGTGCGTCTAGGGTGCGCGGATGAACCCCATAAAGATCAGGCCCGCCGTTCCCGACAGCCCCGCCGACGCCGCCGCGCTCGCCGCCGCCGTGCTGCGCAACCGGACCTACATGCGGCCCTGGGAGCCGTATCGGACCGAGGCGTACTACACCCCCGCCGGGCAGGCGGAACGCCTCGCCGACGGCGGCCGGCGCTGGTTCGCGGTGGACGAGACGGAGGACCGGGAGACCGGCGGGCGGATCGCCGGCGTGGCGACGCTCTCCGGGATCGTCCTCGGGCCCTTCCGGAGCGGCTCGCTCGGCTACTGGGTCGACCCCGCGTACGGCGGCCGGGGCCTGGCCACCGCGCTGACCGAGGAGGTCTGCCGGGCCGCCCGTGAGGACCTGGGCATGCACCGGGTCGAGGCCGGCACCCTGCTCGACAACCACGCCTCCCAGCGAGTCCTCACCAAGTGCGGCTTCGAACGCATCGGCACCGCGCCCCGCTGCCTTCACATCGACGGGGAATGGCGCGACCACCACCTCTTCCAGCGGATCCTGCACGACGACCCGCCGCCGCGGGGCTGAGCCGGTCCGAGGCCGGAGGGCCGCCGGTCCTACGTCCGGGCGCGCAGCATCGGCGCGCGGGCGTGGGACTTCCGGGGGCCCGGGCGGAAGATCATGATCAGCAGCCGTGCGCCCGGCGCGGTGAGCGGCTGCGCCGCGCAGATCGAGACATGCCCGGCACCCCGCAGCGCGTGATGGATCGGGCGCTCGTCGCCGTCCGGATGGATGTGCGCCCCGCCCGCCTCCCACAGCGGCCCGAGATCGGGATCGGCCCGCACCTCCCGTTCGATCTGCCGCAGCGTCGCGTCGTCGCGGCGCGCGGCCAGCGCGGCGTGCAGCTGCGGCAGCACCAGCGGCGCCCAGCCCTCGCGCCAGTCGACCAGGATCGTGTCCCGGGCGGACGTGTCGAGCAGCATCCAGCGCATCATGTTCGCCGGGGGCACCCCGCCCGGGTACATCTCGGCGAAGTGCCGGTTGTGCGCGAGCAGGTTCCAGGAGGCATCGGTCACGTACGCCATGTGGGTGATGCCATCCACGGCCTCCTGCCACACGCCCGGCACCTCGAGCCCGGACGACGGGTGCAGCGGCCCGGGCGGGTCGCCGATCCCCGCGTACCGGCACAGCGACACCCACTCCTGCTCGTTCAGCCCGAAGAGCCGGGCGACCTGCCGCAGGTAGTCGGCGGGCGGGTTCGGATAGCGGCCCGTCTCCAGGCGGTTGTACGTGTCGACGGCGCGGTTGGTCAGCTCGTCGACCTGCTGCTGCGACAGCCCGCGGGCGCGCCGGCCCCGGCCGGTCGGGCGGGAGAGGCCATGGGCCTCGGGGGCGATCAGCTCGCGGCGCTCCTTGAGCAGGGCACGCAAGGCCGTCTTGTTCATCGCACCCCCGTGTGCCCCGGTCGTTCCGGGTCTGAATTCGTAGGAAAAACGATTCGTAGATATTAAACCGTTCAACGTTCATGCTGTGGGTGCCCCCGGCTTGACCTGCGGGGACACCTGACAACCGGACCGGCGACCCCCCGAGCCGCTCCGGTTCCGGCCGGCCCGGGCGACTCCCCCGTACGCCCGGGCCGGCCCTTTTCTCTGGGGCTCGGTTCTCCTCCGGGGCGCCGGTGCCGAGCCCACAGGGCCGTACACGCCCGGCCCCTCGCCCCTTGGGTACGGACGGCATCGCGCCCCGCTCCCGTCACCCTGCCTCCCGCGCCCGCGCTTCCTCCCGCGTGCCGACCGGGCCCAGGACTGACACGGCGCCCCGGGTGGCGTACGCTCGACGGCTGCCAAGTGCACGTCAGAAGGGGGCCCCGGTGGCCGCGCAGGAAGCCGTCGACACGGTCAGAGACCGTGAGATCGGTGTCGAACAGGAACATCTGGATCAGGTCTACCGCCGCCTGGAAGAGAAGATCCACGAGGCGGAGTTCCTGATGAACGACGCGGCCCAGCGGGGCCATGTCGGCACACCAGGCGCACTCGCCGAGCGTGACGCCCAGGTCTTCCGGGCCGGCATCCATCTCAACCGGCTCAACAACGAGTTCGAGGACTTCCTCTTCGGCCGGATCGACCTCCTCTACGGAAAGGACGGCGAGAAGGGGCCCGACGGCGCGTACACCTCCGTCGAACCCGCCGAGGACGCCCTCCGCGCCGACGACTCCGGCACGTACGCGGAGATCGGCGAGACCCTGCACATCGGCCGCATCGGCGTCCTCGACGCCGACTACGCCCCGCTCGTCATCGACTGGCGCGCCCCCGCCGCCGCCCCCTTCTACCGGTCCACCCCGGTCGACCCGGGCCGGGTCGTGCGCCGGCGCGTGATCCGCTCCAAGGGGCGCAAGGTCCTCGGCGTCGAGGACGACCTGATGCGCCCCGAGCTGACGGCCACCCTCGACGGCCACGAGCTGGCCGTCATCGGCGACGGCGCCCTCATGGCCGCGCTCGGCCAGGCCCGCAGCCACACCATGCGGGACATCGTCTCGTCCATCCAGGCCGAGCAGGACCTGGTCATCCGCGCCCCCGCCGCCTCCGTCACGTACGTCGAGGGCGGCCCCGGCACCGGCAAGACCGCCGTCGCCCTGCACCGCGCCGCCTACCTGCTCTACCAGGACCGGCGCCGCTACTCCGGCGGCATCCTCATCGTCTCGCCGACCCCGCTGCTCGTGTCGTACACCGAAGGCGTGCTGCCCTCGCTCGGCGAGGAGGGCCAGGTCGCCATCCGGGCCCTCGGCTCGCTCGTCGACGGGGCCGAGGCCGACGCGTACGACGAACCCGCCGTCGCCCGGGTCAAGGGCTCCTCGCGGATGCTCGCCGTGCTGCGCAAGGCCGCCCGCGGCGCCCTGGAGACGCCCGCGCCGAAGGCCGTACAGGCGGAACTCGGGGACGAGGAGGACGAGGGCGGCACGGCCGCGCCCCAGGGCACCCCGACGCTTCTGCGCGTCGTCGCCTTCAACCGCCGCCTGGAGCTGAACGCCGACGAGCTCAAGCGCATCCGGCACAACGTGCTCGGGGGCACCGCGCCCGTCAACCTGCTGCGCCCGCGCGCCCGCCGGCTGCTGCTCGACGCGCTGTACACCAAGTCCGGCGCCGCCGGCCGGCACAGCGACCCCCAGCTCGCCGCCGAACTGCGCTCCTCCTTCGACGAGGACGTGTCGACCGAGGACTCCTTCCTCTCCTTCCTCGACGCCTGGTGGCCCGAGCTCACCCCGCGCCGGGTCCTGGACGCCATGGCCGACGAGAAGCGGCTCGGCCGCTGGGCCCGCCGCGTCCTCAACCCCGGCGAGACGCGCCGGCTCGCCCGCTCGCTGCGCCGCCCCGGCCTGTCCGTGCACGACGTGGCGCTGCTCGACGAGCTGGCCACGCTGCTCGGCACCCAGGCCCGGCCGCGCAAGAAGCGCGAGTACGACCCGCTGGACCAGCTCACGGGCCTGGAGGAGCTGATGCCGGTACGGGAGGAGACCCAGCGCGAGCGCGCCGAACGGCTCGCGGCCGAGCGTGTCGAGTACGCCCACGTCATCGTCGACGAGGCGCAGGACCTCACGCCCATGCAGTGGCGCATGGTCGGCCGCCGCGGCCGGCACGCCACCTGGACGGTCGTCGGCGACCCGGCCCAGTCCTCCTGGTCCGACCCCGACGAGGCCGCCGCCGCCCGCGACGAGGCCCTCGGCACCCGGCCGCGCCGCCGCTTCGAGCTGACCGTGAACTACCGCAACCCGGCCGAGATCGCCGAGCTGGCCGCGAAGGTGCTGGCGCTCGCGATGCCCGGCAAGGAGTCGCCGCGCGCGGTGCGCTCCACGGGCGTGGAGCCCCGCTTCGTCGCGCTGGCGGAGCCGGGGACGGCCGCGATGGCCGCCGCCGTACGGGCGGAGGCCGAGCGGCTGCTCGGCGAGGTCGACGGCACTGTCGGCGTCGTTGTCGCCATGGACCGCCGCAAGCAGGCGGCGGGCTGGCTCGGCGGGCTCGGCGACCGGGTGGTGGCGCTCGGCTCCCTGGAGGCCAAGGGTCTGGAGTACGACGCCACCGTGGTCGTCTCGCCCGCCGAGATCGCCGACGAGTCGCCGGCCGGCCTGCGCGTCCTGTACGTGGCCCTGACCCGGTCCACGCAGGCCCTCACGGTGATCGCCGGCGAGCGCGACCTGCCGGACGCGGACGGTGTGCCGGATCTGCTCCGGGACTGAGTGGCCGGAGCGGCCGGAGCGGCCCGTACGCGCGCGGGGCGAGGGAGAACCCGCCCCCGCGCGCGTACGCCCGCCAAGGCCGCTTCCCGGCCCGTACCGCACCCGCTCCTGCGGCCGTCCGGGGCCGGTTCGACGTCAACGCGCGCTTCGGGAATCACGTACCAGGGTGGTTTGTTAGCCTTGTCGTGGCACCGGCTCGATCCAAGCCCCCGGGCCCAACCTTCGTCCCTTAGAGGGACCACTTGCCGCGAGGCGAGCATGGCGGGTCGGTGCCACTTGAACTCGATACATCGACACGTCGATCCGTCGATACACAGTCGAGGCCCCTGTCACCTCCAGGCGACCGGGGCCTCTTCTGTTTCCCTCCGGTCTCTCGTATGGTGGAAAAAGATTTCCGAAAACGAAATGACCGCATTACCTGCTACTGGCAGGTAGGTGCGACGATCGGAGGACGCCGCCGGGCGACCAGTCCGTCGGCGTGGCAGCACGACCAGGGAAAGCAGAGGAACACGGTCATGGCAACGGCGCCCAGCGTCTCGTACTCGATGACGGTCCGCCTGGAGGTGCCCGCGAGCGGCACGGCGGTCTCCCAGCTCACCACGGCGGTGGAGACCCACGGTGGCTCCGTCACCGGCCTCGACGTGACCGCCTCCGGCCACGAGAAGCTGCGTATCGACGTCACGATCGCCGCGACCTCGACCGCGCACGCCGAGGAGATCGTCGAGCAACTGCGCGGCATCGAAGGCGTCGTGCTCGGCAAGGTCTCCGACCGTACGTTCCTGATGCACCTCGGCGGCAAGATCGAGATGGCGTCCAAGCACCCCATCCGCAACCGTGACGACCTGTCGATGATCTACACCCCGGGCGTCGCCCGCGTGTGCATGGCCATCGCGCAGAACCCCGAGGACGCCCGTCGCCTCACCATCAAGCGCAACTCCGTCGCAGTCGTGACGGACGGCTCCGCCGTCCTCGGCCTCGGCAACATCGGCCCGAAGGCCGCGCTGCCGGTCATGGAGGGCAAGGCGGCCCTCTTCAAGCGCTTCGCGGGCATCGACGCGTGGCCGCTGTGCCTGGACACCCAGGACACCGACGCGATCGTCGAGATCGTCAAGGCGATCGCCCCCGGCTTCGCGGGCATCAACCTGGAGGACATCTCCGCGCCCCGCTGCTTCGAGATCGAGGCCCGGCTGCGCGAGGCCCTCGACATCCCGGTCTTCCACGACGACCAGCACGGCACCGCCATCGTCGTGCTCGCCGCGCTGACCAACGCGCTGCGCGTGGTGGGCAAGGACATCAGCGGCGTACGGGTCGTCATGTCCGGTGCCGGCGCCGCCGGTACGGCCATCCTCAAGCTGCTCATCGCGGCCGGCGTCAAGCAGGCCGTCGTCGCCGACATCCACGGTGTCGTGCACGCGGACCGCGCCGACCTGGTCGACGCCGCCCCGGACTCGCCGCTGCGCTGGATCGCCGACAACACCAACCCCGAGGGCGTCACCGGCACTCTCAAGGACGCCGTCGTCGGCGCCGACGTGTTCATCGGCGTCTCCGCCCCGAACCTCCTCGACGGCGACGACATCGCCCGTATGGCGGACGACTCGATCGTGTTCGCGCTCGCGAATCCGGACCCCGAGGTCGACCCGGCCGCGGCCCGCCAGACGGCCGCCGTGGTGGCCACCGGCCGCTCGGACTTCCCCAACCAGATCAACAACGTGCTGGTCTTCCCCGGTGTCTTCCGCGGCCTCCTGGACGCCCAGTCCAAGGCCGTGAACACCGAGATGATGCTCGCGGCCGCAACGGCGCTCGCCGACGTCGTCACCCGGGACGAGCTCAACCCGAACTACATCATCCCGTCGGTCTTCAACGACAAGGTCGCGGGAGCCGTCGCCGGAGCCGTCCGCGACGCCGCGCGGGCGGCCGACGCCTGACGGGTACGCCGCCGGGCCCAGGGGTGCGTGTCGCGGGTCGCCGCACCCCAAACCCGCCTTTAGGGTGGTAGTTCGGCTCCGCCGCGTCGTCACCGGCGTGCGGAGTGGACGTGACGTCACCAGGGCGGGAACCGGCGCTTTTCGTGTGACCCCAGAGGGTGCCGGATTGGCGTTCCCGCCGCTGGTGGGGGCAGGATGCGGTCTGGGCGCGTGGTCTGGGACCGGACCCGGGTCCAGGGAGTGTCCGAGGGCCCTGGCAGCATCGGCTTCGCAGTGCCCACTCATGCGGCCCCGGCCGCATGGACCGCCTCACAGGCAACCCGCCTCACAGGCAAGAAGAAACACGGGAGTAACGAAATGAACCGCAGTGAGCTGGTGGCCGCCCTGGCCGACCGCGCCGAGGTGACCCGCAAGGACGCCGACGCCGTTCTGGCCGCGCTCGCCGAGACCGTCGGCGAGGTCGTCGCCAAGGGCGACGAGAAGGTCACCATCCCCGGCTTCCTGACCTTCGAGCGCACCCACCGTGCCGCTCGCACCGCCCGCAACCCGCAGACCGGCGACCCGATCAACATCCCCGCCGGCTTCAGCGTGAAGGTCTCCGCGGGCTCGAAGCTCAAGGAAGCCGCCAAGGGCAAGTAAGGCCTGGAGGCAGCGCGCCGAGGGCCACTGAGGCCGCCGACCACCGTGGAAGCGGCCCAGGCGGGCCCTCAGGAGCGCTCAGGCAAGCGAAGAGGGCGGCCACCCTGTCAGGGGGTGGCCGCCCTCTTTTCCGTCCCTGAGAAGCCCGGGAAGCTCCCGGAGGCCTCAGGGCCCGGGCCCCGTCCAGGAGTGCCCCCGAGGTGCCCTGGGAATCCCCCGGAAAGCCCACCGCCCGGCCTCGCGCGCCGAAGGGCGGTGCGAGGCCGGGCGGATACAGGGCGGATACGGGGGAGGGGCAGGCGTCAGACCAGCGCGCTGCCCGGCAGCTCGACCTTGGCGCCCAGCTCCACGAGCTTCTCCATGAAGTTCTCGTAGCCGCGGTTGATCAGGTCGATGCCGTGCACCCGGCTGGTGCCCTGCGCCGCCAGGGCCGCGATCAGGTACGAGAAGCCGCCGCGCAGGTCGGGGATGACCAGGTCGGCGCCCTGGAGCTTGGTCGGGCCGCTGACGACCGCCGAGTGCAGGAAGTTGCGCTGGCCGAAGCGGCAGGCCGAGCCGCCCAGGCACTCGCGGTACAGCTGGATGTGGGCACCCATCTGGTTCAGCGCCGAGGTGAAGCCGAGCCGCGACTCGTACACCGTCTCGTGCACGATCGACAGGCCCGACGCCTGCGTCAGCGCGACCACCAGCGGCTGCTGCCAGTCGGTCTGGAAACCGGGGTGCACGTCCGTCTCGAGCGCGATCGCGTTCAGCGAGCCGCCCGGGTGCCAGAAGCGGATGCCCTCGTCGTCGATCTCGAAGGCGCCGCCGACCTTCCGGTACGTGTTGAGGAAGGTCATCATCGAGCGCTGCTGCGCGCCGCGCACGTAGATGTCGCCCTCGGTCGCCAGCGCCGCCGACGCCCAGGACGCCGCCTCCAGGCGGTCGGAGAGGGCGTGGTGGTTGTAGCCGCCGAGCTGGTCGACACCGGTGATCCGGATGGTCCGGTCGGTGTCCATGGCGATGATCGCGCCCATCTTCTGCAGGACGCAGATGAGGTCCTCGATCTCCGGCTCCACGGCCGCGTTGGACAGCTCGGTGACGCCCTCGGCGAGGACGGCGGTGAGCAGGACCTGCTCGGTCGCGCCCACGGAGGGGTACGGGAGAGCGATCTTGGTGCCGCGCAGCCGCTGCGGGGCCTCCAGGTACTGGCCGTCGGCGCGCTTCTCGATCGTGGCGCCGAACTTGCGCAGCACGTCGAAGTGGAAGTCGATCGGCCGGCCGCCGATGTCGCAGCCGCCCAGGCCGGGTATGAAGGCGTGGCCGAGGCGGTGCAGCAGCGGGCCGCAGAAGAGGATCGGGATCCGGGAGGATCCGGCGTGCGCGTCGATGTCGGCCACGTTGGCGGACTCGACGTGCGTCGGGTCCATGATCAGCTCGCCCGGCTCGTCGCCGGGGCGGACGGTCACACCGTGCAGCTGGAGCAGCCCGCGGACCACGCGGACGTCGCGGATGTCGGGCACGTTGCGCAGTCGGCTCGGCCCGCTGCCGAGAAGTGCGGCGACCATCGCCTTGGGCACGAGGTTCTTCGCGCCTCGGACGCGGATCTCGCCCTCCAGCGGGGTGCCGCCGTGGACAAGCAGGACATCGTCAGTGCCGGTCATGAATCTCGCGTTCCGGGTCGTAGGTCGGATGGGCCAGTCAAAAGAGTAAGGGGCGTGGAGACCCCACTCGGGTGGGTGAGGGGGGCCCGCGAATGTAATGAATTCGGCACAACACCCTCTGTTCTCGTGATCTTGCGGAGTGTTACCGTCCGCTTCTTCCGGTTCCTCCTCCGGGGGCACGTGACGGCGCACGGCTGACCTGCGGTGGCGTACGCCTGCCCCGGACCGGCCCGGGCAACCCCCGCGCGTCCCCGCGATCCCCGCGCATCGCCGCGATCCCCGAACGCGGGCGGCTTGGATGCGGGATCATGTCCCGCATGACGGAGGTGTCCTCGCTCACAGGCCGGCTGCTCGTCGCCACCCCCGCGCTCGCGGACCCCAATTTCGACCGCGCGGTGGTCCTGCTGCTCGATCACGACGACGAGGGCTCCCTCGGCGTGGTCCTCAACCGGCCCACCCCTGTGACGGTCGGCGACGTCCTCGCCGCCTGGGCCGGACTCGCCGGCGAACCCGGCGTCGTCTTCCAGGGCGGCCCCGTCTCGCTCGACGCCGCCCTCGGCATCGCCGTCATCCCCGGCGACGAGGGCCCGCTGGGCTGGCGCCGGGTGCACGGGGCGATCGGGCTCGTCGACCTGGAGGCCCCGCCCGAGCTCGTCGGCCCGGCCCTCGGCGCCCTGCGGATCTTCGCGGGGTACGCGGGATGGGGCCCGGGCCAGCTGGAGACCGAGCTGCGCGACGGCGCCTGGTACGTGGTCGAGTCCGAGCCCGGCGACGTCTCCCACCCGCGCCCGGACACGCTGTGGCGCCAGGTGCTGCGGCGGCAGCGCGGCGAGCTGGCGATGGTGGCCACGTACCCGGACGACCCGTCCCTCAACTGAGGCGTCCTCCAACTGAGGCGTCCTCGTCGACCGCTGTCGGAGGACGCGGTTCCGGGTGATCGCGGCCGGCGCGTCCTGGAGGTTCGCGAAACCTTTCGGGGGTGGATCGCACGGTGAGGATCGGTCGTAGCCCTTGGTGATGAACCGTGGCGATGGCAGGACGGCGCCCCGGGCGGAGGAAAGGGGCGCACGGAAGCGCGACGGCTCGCCGGGAGCGGGGCGTTCGCCCGCTCGGAGGGGCGCACGCGGGCGGGTCTGGGGGCGCCCCGTACCCAGTACCCTTGGGTCCCATGAGCACTCTCGAGCCCGAGCGCGGGGCAGGTACGGGGATCCTCGTCGAGCCGACGCCGCAGGTGTCCCGCGGCGACGGCGACCACGAGCGCTACGCCCACTACGTCCAGAAGGACAAGATCATGGCGAGTGCCCTCGAGGGCACTCCCGTGGTGGCACTGTGCGGCAAGGTCTGGGTGCCCGGCCGCGACCCCAAGAAGTACCCGGTGTGCCCGATGTGCAAGGAGATCTACGACTCCATGGGCGCCGGCGGCGACAAGGACAAGGGCGGCAAGGACAAGAAGTAGTCCTCCGACGCCAGGCCGGACCGGCCGCGAACGGCCCTCGGCGGGCGCCCCTGAAGGGGTGCGCCCGCCGGGGGCCGTTTGTCATATGCCGTCGAGGCGGGGTGCGGGCGCCGTCCTATGCCGCCGATGCGGGACGCGGGTGTACTTGTGGCCGCCCCGGGAGCGCCCCTACGCTCACGCGTGTTGTGCAGTGCGGAACGCCCGTTGCGCATGATGCAACGACTCGTGTGGCGGAGGACGGACCCGATGAACGCTCACCCCCCGTACCGTGACCTCGACCTGATCCCGGCGCCCCGGGAGGCGGCCCGCCGGGGCGGCGCGCCAGGAGCGCCGGACGCCTCGGGCGCACCGGGGTACGTCACCCTCGACGAGCGCACCACCGTCGACGCCGGCCCCGGCACCCACCGCACCGCCCGCTGGCTGCGCGCCGTGCTCGGCGCCGCGACCGGGCTGCCGCTGGCCGACGGCGCGGGACCGCACGCGATCCGGCTGCGGATCAGCGCCGACGTGGAACGGGAGCACGGTCCGGAGGGGTACGTCCTGTCCGCGGACGGCTCCGTCGCGGACGCGGCCGTCGTCATCGAGGGCGGCGGCCCGGCCGGGGTGTTCTGGGCGGCCCAGACGCTGCGTCAGCTGCTCGGCCCCGAGGCCCACCGCGCGGCGCGCGTCGCGCCCGCCGGGCACGCCTGGGACCTGCCGTCCCTCACCGTCACCGACGCCCCCCGCTTCCGCTGGCGCGGCCTCATGCTCGATGTCGCCCGCCACTTCATGCCCAAGACCGACGTCCTGCGCCAGCTCGACCTGATGGCCGCGCACAAACTGAACGTCCTGCACCTCCACCTCACCGACGACCAGGGCTGGCGCGTCGAGATCGAGCGCCACCCCCGGCTCACCGAGGTCGGCTCCTGGCGGGCCCGCAGCAAGTGGGGCCACCGGGAGTCGTCGCAGTGGAACGAGACCCCGCACGGCGGCTTCTACACGCACGACGACATCCGCGAGATCGTCGCCTACGCGGCCGACCGGCACATCACGGTCGTCCCCGAGATCGACCTCCCCGGCCACTCGCAGGCCGCCATCGCCGCGTACCCCGAACTCGGCAACGGCGACGTCGTCGACACCACCGCCCTGCCCGTCTGGGACACCTGGGGCGTCAACCCGAACGTCCTCGCCCCCACCGACGCCGTCCTCCGCTTCTACGAGGGCGTCTTCGAGGAGATCCTCGGCCTCTTCCCGTCGCCCTACGTCCACATCGGCGGCGACGAGTGCCCCAAGGACCAGTGGAAGGCGTCGCCCACCGCGCGGGCCCGGATCGAGGAGCTGGGCGTCGGCGACGAGGACGGTCTCCAGGCGTGGTTCGTCCGGCACTTCGACCGCTGGCTCGCCGCGCGCGGCCGCCGGCTCGTCGGCTGGGACGAGATCCTGGAGGGCAGCCCGGCCGCCGGGACCCCGCTCGTCCCCCTGGCCGAAAGCGGCACTGCGGCCGAGAGCGGCGCCGTGACCGAAGGCGGCGCCGTGACCGAGAGTGGCGCCGACGCCGGTCCGGGCGGGACCACCGGGCTCGGCCTCACCCCCGGCGCGACCGTCTCGTCCTGGCGCGGCTACGCGGGCGGGATCGCTGCCGCCGAGGCCGGCCACGACGTGGTCATGTGCCCCGAGCAGCAGGTCTACCTGGACCACCGTCAGGACCCGGGCGAGGACGAGCCGATGCCCATCGGATACGTCCGCACCCTGGCCGACGTCTACCGCTTCGAACCCGTCCCGCCCGGCCTGTCCGAGGCAGCCGCCGCGCACATCCTGGGCACTCAGGCCAACGTGTGGACCGAGGTGATGGAGAACCGGTCCCGGGTCGACTACCAGACCCAGCCCCGGCTCGCCGCCTTCGCCGAGGTCGCCTGGTCCGAGCTGCCCGCGCCCGACGCCCGTGACCTGGCCGGATTCGAGCGCCGGATGACCGCCCACTACCGGCGCCTGGACGCCCTCGGCGTGGAGTACCGCCCGCCCGGCGGACCGCGCCCCTGGCAGCGTCGCCCCGGCGTGCCGGGTCGCCCTCTGGAGGGAACGCCCCCGAACGTGTGAGACCCGCCCGCGCGGCGACCCGACGCGCCCCGCCCGGCGCCGCCGTGACACGGTGAAACGCGGCTCCGGCCCGTTCCGCGCGCCGTCCCGCGCGGAACCTCTCATTCACGGACCCTCGCGACGTACGGTTCGGAAGATGTGCCAGAGTTGCCACGTCCAGGCCGTGAGCACGTACCGTACGCCCACACAGGCGTGACAGCCGGGACGATCGGGGAACTCCGGGACACCGGGAAGGGGCAGCGGGTTGACCACGCACGCACCACAGACGGCACCACACACGGCGCGGTCCGTGACGTTGCCCGCCTCGCTCGACGAGGCCGTGGCGGCACTCACGGCCATGCCGGCCGCCGTTCCCGTGGCCGGCGGCACCGACCTCATGGCCGCCGTCAACCACGGCCGGCTGCGCCCCGCCGGACTCGTGGGCCTCAGCCGTATCAACGAGATCCGCGGCTGGCAGTACCAGGACGGCCACGCGCTGCTCGGCGCCGGCCTCACCCACGCCCGTATGGGCCGCCCCGACTTCGCGGCCCTCATCCCGGCGCTGGCCGCCGCCGCGCGCGTCGCCGGCCCGCCGCAGATCCGCAACGCCGGCACCCTCGGCGGCAACATCGTCTCCGCCTCGCCCACCGGCGACTCGCTGCCCGTGCTCGCCGCCCTGGAGGCCGACCTGGTCGTCGTCGGCCCGCTCGGCACCCGCGAACTGCCCGTCAGTCACCTGCTGGCCGGCCGCGACATGCTGGCACCCGGCGAACTGGTCGCCTTCGTCCGTGTCCCGCTGCTGCACGCCCCGCAGGTCTTCCTCAAGGCCACCGGCCGCACCGGCCCGGCCCGCGCCACCGCCTCCGTCGCAGTCGTCCTCGACCCGGCGCGGCGCGGGGTGCGCTGCGCGGTCGGCGCGATCGCGCCGATGCCGCTGCGGCCGCTGGAGGCGGAGCAGTGGATCGCCTCGCTGGTGGACTGGGACGGCGAGCGGGGGCTGGCGCCGGAGGCGCTGACGGCGTTCGGCGAGTACGTGGGCGCCGCCTGCGTGCCGGACCCGCAGGGGGACGAGAAGGTGCCGCCGACCGTGCTGCACCTGCGGCGGACGGTCGCCGCGCTGGCCCGACGGGCACTGGGGAGGGCGCTGTCGTGAGTGACGCACACAAGGACCACACGGACCACACGGAATACGCGGGTCACACGGACCACACCGGTCACACGGAATACGCGGGTCACCCGGACTACCCGGGGCACGCGAACCACCAGCCCCCTACGGGTGGGTGGGAGCCGGTTCCGCAGGGCGAGGGGTACGACGGAGACGCGACCGCGTTCGTCCAGCTGCCGCCCGAGTTCATGCTGGAGGGCACGCCGCTGGAGGCCCCCGGCCACGGCTACGTGCCGCCGATGATCACCCCGCTCACCCCGCTCGCCCCCCTCACGCCGACGACGCCGCTGACCCCGTTCACGACGCCGGACCAGGCCGGGGACCCGATGGCGACCGGCAGCTGGGAGGTCCAGCCGCCGGTGGTCGCCGAGCAGACGGCGCCCGAGACCTGGGGGACGCAGGCGGCCGGACCGGCCACCTACCCGGGGGCGACGGACACGCTGCCGGGGGGCGCGCCCGCGCCGTGGGCGGAGCACGTACGGGAGCAGCCGACACCGGAGCACGTACGGGAACAGCCGGCACCGGAGTACGTCCCGGAGCCCGTACGGGAGACGACGCCCGAGCCGGTGATCGAGCAGATGCCCGAGCAGATGCCCGCGCCGATGCCCGCGCCCGAGCCGGTCACCGCCCCCGTACCGGACACCGTGTTCGTACCGGAGCAGGCGCCTCCGCCGGCCCCGGTACCGGACGCGCCGCTTGCGGCCGACGTGCTGGACGTGCCCGACGCACCCGACGTCCTCGACCTGCCCGACGTACCCGAGGTGCTCGACGTACCGCCCGAGGCGCCCGTCGTACCGGAGGCGCCCGACGCGCCCGCCGTCCTGCCGCCGATGGGCAACGACGAACACCCCCACACCTCCTACGTGCTGCGCGTCAACGGCACCGACCGCCCCGTCACCGACGCCTGGATCGGCGAGTCGCTGCTCTACGTCCTGCGCGAGCGGCTCGGCCTCGCCGGCGCCAAGGACGGCTGCTCGCAGGGCGAATGCGGCGCCTGCAACGTCCAGGTCGACGGCCGGCTCGTCGCCTCCTGCCTGGTCCCGGCGGCGACGGCGGCCGGCAGCGAGGTACGGACCGTCGAGGGCCTGGCGGAGCACGGCGAACCGTCCGACGTCCAGCGGGCCCTCGCCAAGTGCGGCGTGCAGTGCGGTTTCTGCATCCCCGGCATGGCGATGACCGTCCACGACCTGCTCGAAGGCAACCACGCCCCGACCGACCTGGAGACCCGGACGGCCCTGAGTGGCAACCTGTGCCGCTGCTCCGGCTACCGGGGCGTCCTCGACGCCGTCCGCGAGGTCGTCGCCGGACGCGCCGCCCACCCCGACCCGCAGGCCGCCGACGGCCACGGGGCGGCGGGCGGCCACGCCGGCGACGACGCCGCCCGCATCCCGCACCAGATCCCCCACCCGTACGACGGAGGCACGGCGTGAGCAGCGACCCGACGACCATGGATCCCGAGGGCGGGCACGTCCACGGGATCGGCGTCTCGCTCCCGCAGGCCGACGCGCGGGCCAAGACCGAGGGCACCTTCCCGTACGCCTCCGACCTCTGGGCCGAGGGCCTGCTGTGGGCGGCGATCCTGCGCTCCCCGCACCCGCACGCGCGGATCGTGTCGATCGACACGTCGGGGGCGACCGAGATGCCGGGCGTACGGGCCGTGGTCACCCACGCCGACGTGCCCGGCGCCTCCACGTATGGCCGCCGGGTCGCCGACCGCCCCGTCTTCGCCGGCGAACTCGTCCGCCACCACGGCGAGGCCATCGCCGCCGTCGCCGCCGACCACCCGGACACGGCCCGGCTCGCGGCGGCCGCCATCGCCGTCCAGTACGAGGTCCTCGAACCGGTCACCGACCCCGAGGCGGCCTTCGCCGCGGAGCCGCTGCACCCCGACGGCAACCTGATCCGGCACATCCCGCTCCGCTTCGGCGACCCGGACGCCGCCGGCGAGGTCGTCGTCGAGGGCCTGTACCGGATCGGCCGTCAGGACACCGCCACGGTCGGCGCGGAGGCCGCGCTCGCCGTACCGCGCCCCGACGGCGGCGTCGAGATCTACACCGCCTCGACCGACCCGCACACCGACCGCGACCTCGCCGCCGCCTGCTTCGGCCTGCCGCCCGAGCAGGTCAAGGTGGTCGTGACCGGCGTCCCCGGCGCCACCGGCGACCGCGAGGACCCCGGCTTCCAGATCCCGCTCGGCCTGCTCGCGCTGCGCACCGGCTGCCCGGTCAAGCTCACCGCGACCCGCGAGGAGTCCTTCCTCGGCCACGCCCACCGGCACCCCACCCTGCTGCGCTACCGCCACCACGCCGACGCCGAGGGGCGCCTGGTCAAGGTGGAGGCCCAGATCCTGCTCGACGCGGGCGCCTACGCCGACTCCTCGTCGGAGTCGCTGGCCGCCGCCGTCTCCTTCGCCTGCGGCCCGTACGTCGTCCCGCACGCCTTCGTCGAGGGCTGGGCGGTCCGCACCAACAACCCGCCGTCCGGCCATGTGCGGGGCGAGGGCGCGATGCAGGTGTGCGCCGCGTACGAGGCGCAGATGGACAAGCTGGCCGGCAAGCTCGGCCTCGACCCGGTCGACCTGCGCATGCGCAACGTCCTGGCCACCGGCGACATCCTGCCCATCGGCCAGACCGTCACCTGCCCGGCCCCGGTCGCCGAACTCCTCGCCGCCGTACGCGACTTCCCGCTGCCCGAACTCCCCATGGACGCCCCGGAGGAGGACTGGCTGCTGCCCGGCGGACCGGATGGCGCGGGGGAGCCCGGCGCGGTGCGCAGGGGCGTCGGCTACGCCCTCGGCATGGTGCACATGCTGGGCGCCGAAGGCACCGACGAGGTGTCCACGGCCACCGTCCGCGTCCACGACGGCGTCGCCACCGTCATCTGCGCCGCCGTCGACACGGGCTCCGGCTTCTCGACCCTGGCCCGCCAGATCGTCCAGGAGACGCTGGGCATCGACGAGGTCCACGTGGCCTCCGTCGACACCGACCAGCCCCCGGCGGGCCCGGCCACGCACGGCCGGCACACCTGGGTCTCGGGCGGCGCGGTCGAGCGGGCGGCGAAGATGGTCCGTACGCAACTGCTCCAGCCGCTGGCCCACACGTTCGGCATGTCCACCGAACTGCTCCAGATCAACGACGGCCGCATCACCTCGTACGACGGCGTCCTGTCCACCACGGTCGCCGAGACCCTGGAGGGCAAGGAACTCTGGGCCACCGCCCAGTGTCGCCCCCACCCCACCGAGCCGCTCGACGACTCCGGGCAGGGCGACGCCTTCGTCGGCCTCGCCTTCTGCGCCATCCGCGCCGTGGTGGACGTGGACGTGGAACTGGGCACCGTACGGGTCGTGGAGATGGCCGTCGCCCAGGACGTCGGCCGCGTCCTCAACCCGGCGCAGCTGGCGACCCGGATCGAGGCGGGCGTCACCCAGGGCGTGGGCGCGGCCCTCACCGAGAACCTCCGCACCTCACGCGGCCTGGTCCGGCACCCCGACCTGACGGGCTACGCCCTGCCGACCGCCCTGGACGCCCCCGACATCCGCATCGTGAAGCTGATCGAGGAGCGGGACGTCGTCGCCCCCTTCGGCGCCAAGCCGGCGAGCGCGGTCCCGGTCGTCACCTCTCCGGCGGCGGTGGCCTCCGCGGTCCGCGCGGCCACGGGCCGCCCGGTCAACCGCCTCCCGATCCGCCCCCAGGCGGCGGTGGTCACCGCCTGACGTCCCCGACGCTCCTGACGTCCCCGGCACCCCGGACGCCCCTGTCGTCCTTGGCGCCCCGGCCCGGACCCTGAAGCAGGGCCCGGGCCGGATCGCCCGATGGGCGGCCGTTCCCCGGGGATCCGCCACGCTCCGAAGCGTCGTGAGCCGTACCCCCGCCGGGAATTCCGTGGCGGAGACGGAGCCGGGAGCGTGTTCCGGTCAGCCTTTGACCCGTGTTGACCGGCCGCGTACGGAGTGATCTCGGGCGGGCGGGCCGGCGCGAGTCCTCTGCCAGGGGTGTCGGTCACTCGGATGGCTTGGCGCCCGAGCGGCGCCGCCCTCGGATCCGGCCATCCTGTTCGCGCACCGACCCCGCTGCCAACTCCCCCCGCGTTTCGTTGCATTAGCATCGGCAGCCACCAGAGGTTCCCAGGGGAACGGAGCCGACGGGCGGCGGCGTCGCGCCGGTCGGGGGAGGAGAAGCCGTGTCTTTCGACGAGGAGTGGGCGGCTGCCCGCGAGGCCGCGCAGGAGCGCATCGCGATGCGCCTCAACCAGTCGGACCCGTCGCGCGGCGGCGCCAGTGACGCGGATCTGAAGGTCCGGCAGGACCATCTCGGCGCCCTCGGGCACGCCGCCTACGAACTGCACGGCCGTCTCGCCAAGGACGGCAAGCACGCGAGCGCCACCACCGAGGAGGCGGGCGGAGATCTGACGGACAAGGGCTTCCTCACCGGCATCGCGATGAACACCGTGCAGCGCATGTGGAGTTCGCAGCTGCGCACGCTCGTCGACGCGTGCGCCCACATCTCCAACCACCTGGACTACAGCGCGTCCACGCATGCGCGGAACGACCAGGACATCCGTACGTCGATCAGCCAGTCGAAGATCGACCAGTACCTGAAGTAGGGGGCCGGCCATGCTGACGTACGCCAGTGTCATGGAAGCGTCGCTCGCCAAGCTCAAGGCGGCGGTCGACGACTGGGCGGAGATGAAGACCAGGCTCGACCGTCTCACCGAGGACGCGCGGACCAGGATGGCCGCGAAGGCCAAGGACGAGGACTGGCAGGGCACGAACGCCGGAGTCGCCAAGCCGTTCATCGACAAGACCGCCAAGGAGTTCGGCGACGCGGCGAAAGCCGCCGACGGTATCCACAAGATCCTTCAAGAGGGCTACCAGGCGTTCAAGAAGGCCCAGGACGACCTCAAGAAGATCACCGATACCGACGCACCTGCCCAGGGGCTGGTCGTCCGGTTCAACGGAACGGTGGAAGCCGTCCACCCCGTCGCCGAGACGAGCGATCCAAGGGCACGGAACGATCCGGACCACCGCGACCTGGTCCGCCGGGAGGAACAGGCCATCGGTGCCGTGCGGCGGCGCATCGACGCCATCCTCGATACGTGCAACGAGGCCGACGTCGCCTGCTCCAACGCCCTGAAGGCGGACGTCACCACCGACCAGCACGACTTCAGCACCCCGAAGTACACCAGTCTCGACGCCGAAGAGGCGGACCGTGCACTGGAGTTGGCGAAAAAGGGCAAGGAGCTCACGCACAAGGAGCTGGAACGCCTCAACGAACTGCTGGCGGACAACAGCGGATCCAAGGCGTTCGCGCGGGCGTTCTACGACGGGCTGGGGCCCAAGGGGGCGCTGGAGTTCTTCGGCCGGTTGTCGGTGGACACCAGGAACGACGACGGCGAGCTGGACAAGCAGCGGGTCGCCGACGTGCAGGACCTGCAGAAGAACCTCGGCCTCAACCTGGCCCAGGCGACGCAGGGCGGGGACCAGTGGGCCGAAACCTGGTCCAGGGACCTGCGGAAGCTCGGCGCGCAGCCCGTTCCACTCGGCAGGAACGACTTCAACCCGCCCTACGGGTACCAGCTGCTCGGCGGCATCCTGCGCAACGGCGACTACAGCCCCGCGTTCCTCAAACCGATCGCCGAGCACGTCACCCAGCTGCACGCCAAGGACCCGAACATGTTCGGCAACAACGTGACGAACAGCTGGATGAAGAACCCGTACAACCCGGCGGGCGAGAACGGAGCCGGCTTCGACCCGATGATCTCGGTTCTGGAGGCCCTCGGCCACAGCCCGGAGGCGGCGAAGCAGTTCTTCCTGGCGGACCCGCCGACGGCCTACAACGAGGACGGATCGGTCAACCGCAAGGCCGTCACCCCGTCCACGTCACCCGTGGACCTCTACCCGGACGACGAGGGCAAGTCGTTCAGCGGCTACCTCGACTTCTTCCAGGACGCCGGCTACAAGTCCTTCCCCGACACCCCCGGACGGACCCAGGACGACTCGGCGACCTACCTGCCGGACGCCCTGGGCCACGCCCTGGAGGCGGCCACGACGGGCCACGCGTGGGACGACCCGGGCGCGGGCCTGAAGCGCGACGCCGACACGGCGAAGATCATGAAAGAAGTCATCGAGGACTACGGCTCCGACAGCGAGCTGATGGAACGCCACGAGGCCCTGACGGACAGCCTGGGCCGCATGGGGGCGGCGTACATCGACGACCTCAACTACTCCGTGCTCAATTTTGGCGATTCGGGGGACCAGCTGGGTCGCGATCGAATTTTCTCGCACAGTAGCGACGGAAAGTCGCCAACCGACTTCGGATACGGCCAGAGTGTTGCGTTCATGACGAAGGTGGCTGGAGACGAAGAGGCGTACAGGGCGATTTCTGCTGCACAGCAGGCGTTTACTGCCGGTGGGATGGGTGTCTTGGGGGGTGACCGTGACGATGCCCTTACGTTCGCTCATAATTCCTTGAAGGTCCATGGGGTTCTGGACGAGTCGCGCGTCTCTCAGATCGCCGAAGATTTCAAGGACGAGGAGGACCAGCGCAACCTGGAGCTGGAAAAGCAGGGAGAGTGGCGGAAGGCCCTTGTGGGAGGCGGCGTAGGGGCGGCTGTCGGGTTGGGGACGGGGCTGCTGGTGGGCCCGGCGGCCGGAGCTGTGACCGCGGTGGTGGTGCCGATGGTGGTGGAGAACGCGGGTGGGGCAGTCAATACGTCGTACGCCACACACACGCTGCAGTATTTGAAGGACAATGAATTTAACAACGACACGGAAGCTGGGGACGCGATTCGGAGGGCTCGGGAGGCCGGTCAGAATGGTGCGATGCTCCCGCTGATCAATTATGTCGATGATGTGGGCATGTCTTTCAAGGAGAAGGATGATTTCTTTCGTGAGGCGGAGGATTCGTACGGCAGGGGTGTAAGGGCGGCTGGTGACGAGTTGAAGGTGAAGGCGTGACGGCGGTCGGGGTTGTTCCCGTGATGCGCAGGTGCGTATCCATGGCTTCCGCTGTGGTGTTGCTGGCGGCGTGCTCGGGTGGCGGGGGTGAGCGGAAGGCGTCGCAAGAGCCTGCGAGTATTGCTGCGTTGGAGACATGTCGGAAGGTGTTCGGCACAGCCAACGTTCAGGCCGTGGTCAAGGGGCTGGGGGGCGATTTCCGTGCCCGTGACCGACCGCAGGACGACATGAAGAGGCGCCTGCTCGCAGAGGCTCGGAATTGGGATCCGAATACGGATGACCCACGGCATGCGGTGTATCGGCCATGCCATATGGAAGGGGTGGGAGAGGGGCAGGGGCGGGATGTCGGTGCCAGCGTCAGATGGTCGATCTCCTCACTCGACATGGCGGCCGAAGACAAGCGCGGGACGCGGTGGCATGAAAAGGCTGACGGCCTGTATGTGAGTCTCCGTCCGAACATCAACGGGTACCCCGTGATCATGAAGTGCTCGATTCCCGGAACGCGACCCGATCAAGCTTCCTTGCTGCCGCTGGAGGTGGCGGTTTCCAACAAGGGCTTGGGGGGTGAGGACAGTGCGTTGTCCGGGCAGATGGTGTCGGCGCTGGCCAGGTACATGCGTGACCTCCTCGAATGTGGGGAGAAGGTCACGGTCCCCGATGGCATTTTTCCCTGACGGCGGAGGTCCGATCTCGTTGGCGAGACGCCCCTGAGGTGCGGGGCTCAGGGCTCCGGGGTGGGTTTCGGGGAGAGCAGTTGGTGGATCAGCAGGGTGGTCGCGCGGGTGATCAGGGCTGCCAGCAGGATCGTGCCGAGGCCCGTGACGTGGAGGGTGGAGATCTTCGGGCCCAGCCAGGACAGCAGCCACCAGATCAGGGCGTCCTGGGCGAAGCCGAGGGAGCCGAAGACCAGGAGTGCGGGCAGGGGGACGCGCTGCGAGGGGCCGATGAAGATCAGTTGGGTGAGGACCGCGAGGACGGCGGCGGCCACGACGAAGGAGAGCAGCGCGTCCGCGGTCTCCGTGCCCAGGGTGATGCCGGGCAGCGTGCCGGCGGCTATGCCGACGCCGACGAGGATGCCCAGCTTGCGTCTGCCTTGATCACTCATGCGGGGACTGTCGCACGGCCGTGAGGCGGACGGGAAGGGGCGTAGGCGGGGGCGTTCCGGACTCCTGGATTCCATCCGAATCCGGGAGTCCGGGCGCGTGGAGACCGTGATCGGATTCGAACCGACGTTGCTCGCTTTGCAGGCGAGTCCCTGGACCACTCGGGTACACGGTCGTGGTGGTGACGGGAACGACGCTACGGCCCGGCCCCCGGGGCGTTCAACGGATGCGGCCGGGCTGCCACACGGACGTCATATGCCTGCCACACGCCTGCCATAAGGCGAGGTCACGGCGGCCGAGGGGCGTACGAGGGGCGTACGACCAAGGGGGCAGCACGGATCCGACTCCGGACAGGGGTCACTACGTCATACGGCCCTTACTCTTGGGCGTATGAGTGCCCTTGAACCGCGCGACGCCGACGTCGCATCCACCCCCGCCGCCCTACCGCCTCTCCCGGCCGGCGGCGGATCCGTGCTGGACCGGGCTCATCGGGCGCTCAGCATCGGCATCGTGTCCGTCGTCCTGCTGATCGCCTTCGAGGCGACCGCCGTCGGCACGGCCATGCCCGTCGCCGCCCGCGAGCTGGACGGCGTCTCGCTGTACGCCTTCGCCTTCTCCGCGTACTTCACGACCAGCCTCTTCGGCATGGTCCTGGCCGGACAGTGGTCCGACCGCACCGGGCCGCTCGCGCCGCTCGCGGTCGGGATGAGCTGCTTCGCCGCCGGTCTGCTGCTGTCCGGGACGGCCGGGACGATGTGGCTGTTCATCCTCGGCCGGGCCGTGCAGGGGCTCGGCGGCGGACTGGTGATCGTCGCGCTGTACGTGGTGATCAGCCGGGCGTACGAGGAGCATCTTCGGCCCGCGATGATGGCGGCGTTCGCCGCCGGCTGGGTCGTGCCGTCCGTCGTCGGACCGCTCGCCTCCGGGACGATCACCGAGCACCTGGGCTGGCGCTGGGTGTTCGTCGGCATCCCCGTCCTGGTCGTGTTCCCGCTGGCCCTCGCGCTGCCCGCGATACGCCGGACCGCCTCCGGCCCCGCCGACCCCTCGGCGCCGGTCCCCGGCTGGGACCGGCGGCGGATCCGGCTCGCGCTCGCGATCTCGCTCGGCGCGGCCCTGCTCCAGTACGCGGGCCAGGAACTGCGCTGGCTGTCGCTGCTGCCCGCCGTCGCCGGTGCCGCGCTGCTCGTCCCCGCCATCCGCGGGCTGCTGCCGCACGGCACCTGGCGGGCCGCGCGCGGGCTGCCGTCCGTGATCCTGCTGCGCGGTGTCGCGGCCGGTTCGTTCATCGCCGCCGAGTCCTTCGTGCCGCTGATGCTCGTCACCGAGCGCGGGCTCAGCCCCACCCTCGCCGGCCTCTCGCTCGCGCTCGGCGGTCTGACCTGGGCGCTCGGCTCGTGGGTGCAGTCCCGGCCGGGCACCGAGCCGTACCGGGAGCGGATGGTCGTCGGCGGCATGGTGCTCATCGCGCTGAGCATCCTGGTCGCGCCGAGCGTGCTCATCCACGGCGTGCCCGTGTGGACGGTGGCGGTCGCCTGGGCCTTCGGCTGCTTCGGCATGGGCATCGCGATCTCCTCCACCAGCGTGCTGCTGCTCAAGCTGTCCGCGCCGGAGGAGGCCGGCGTGAACTCCGCCGCCCTCCAGATCTCCGACGGCCTGTCCAACGTCCTGCTCCTCGCGGCGGGCGGCGCGGCCTTCGCGGCGCTCGGCGGGGGAGCGGTGGGGGACACCGGCGTGGAGTCGGTGGTGCTCGAATCGCACCCCTCGGCCTTCGTGGCCGTCTTCGTGCCCATGGCCGTGGTGGCGGCGGCGGGCGCGTGGGTCGCGACGCGACTGCGGGCGCCGGAACCGGTGGCCTGACCCCGGTCCGCGTCCCGCGATGACCATGTGGCACTGCCCCCGCCCCCGACCAGGGACGGGGGCAGTGCCACGCCCGCCGAAAACCGGTCGCCCCGGCCTTCCGCCCCCGCCTACGGTCGACGGGTGAACCGTGACACCGTGACGCTGCCCGTCACCCCCGACCTCGCCGATCTCGCCGACGCCCGCGGCCTCGGCGCCGACGAGCTGGCCGCCGAGGCCGTACGGCGGTACGTCGACGGTGAGGCCACCCGCGTACGCATCCAGGCCATGCGGCTCGCGAAGCGCCACCAGCGCCTGCTGGAGAGGCTCGGCGCATGAGCGCGGCGCGGACCACGACCCGGTTCCTGACCGTCGCCGAGGTGACCGACATCGCCCGGATCGCCTTCACCGGCGAGGGCGATCCGGAGCTGCGCGCGCCCGGACTGCTGGAGTCCGCGGTGCACCGGCCGCGGGCGCGGATGTTCGGCGAGAGCGCGTACACCGACCCGTACGAGCGGGCGGCCGTCCTGCTGCACGCCCTCGCCGCGAACCACCCCTTCGTCGACGGGAACAAGCGCGCCGCGTGGCTCGCGGCGGCCACGTTCCTCGCCGTCAACGGGATCGATCTCGGCGACGTGGACCTCGATGCGGCATATGACCTGGTGGTGGACGTAGCGAGCGGAAAAGTGGCGGATATAGAGGACATTGCGGGGCGATTGCAACGTCTTTGTCCGGCCGTGTGAGGACTCTCTCACGGCCCCGCGGCACCGGCTCGTTCATGCGGGATCAGGGTGGCGGCACCGGTAAGGTGGCCCGGTTGTCATATCTGGACGAGCGTCGAACCGGAGATCGTGACTACTACCACCGCCTCCCATCACCTCTCTCCCGCCTTCCCCGGACGTGCCCCCTGGGGCACCGCCAACAAGCTGCGCGCATGGCAGCAGGGCGCGATGGAGAAGTACATCCAGGAGCAACCCCGTGACTTCCTCGCGGTCGCCACGCCCGGCGCCGGCAAGACCACCTTCGCCCTGACCCTCGCGTCCTGGCTGCTGCACCACCACGTGGTGCAGCAGGTCACGGTCGTCGCCCCCACCGAGCATCTGAAGAAACAGTGGGCGGCCGCGGCGGCGCGCGTGGGCATCAAGCTCGACCCGGACTACAGCGCCGGGCCGCTCAGCAAGGAGTACGACGGGGTCGCGATCACGTACGCCGGCGCCGGCGTACGCCCCATGCTCCACCGCAACCGCTGCGAGCAGCGCAAGACCCTCGTCATCCTCGACGAGATCCACCACGCCGGCGACTCCAAGTCGTGGGGCGAGGCGTGCCTGGAGGCGTTCGAGCCCGCCACCCGGCGGCTCGCCCTCACCGGTACGCCCTTCCGCTCCGACACCAACCCGATCCCCTTCGTGACGTACGAGGAGGGCAACGACGGGATCCGGCGTTCCTCCGCGGACTACACGTACGGATACGGGAACGCCCTGGGCGACGGCGTCGTCCGCCCGGTCATCTTCCTCTCCTACAGCGGCAACATGCGCTGGCGCACCAAGGCCGGCGACGAGATCGAGGCCCGCCTCGGCGAGCCGCTGACCAAGGACGCCGTCTCCCAGGCCTGGCGCACCGCTCTCGACCCGCGCGGCGAGTGGATGTCCAACGTGCTGCGCGCCGCCGACCGGCGGCTGACCGAGGTCAGGAAGTCGATCCCGGACGCCGGCGGCCTGGTCATCGCCACCGACCAGGACTCCGCCCGGGCCTATGCCAAGCTGATCCGCGAGATCACCGGAGTCAAGGCCACCGTCGTCCTCTCCGACGACGCCGGAGCCTCGAACCATATCGACGAGTTCAGCGAGGGCACCGACCGCTGGATGGTCGCGGTCCGGATGGTGTCGGAGGGTGTCGACGTCCCGCGGCTCGCGGTCGGCGTGTACGCGACGACGATCTCGACCCCGCTGTTCTTCGCCCAGGCCGTCGGCCGCTTCGTGCGGTCCCGCCGGCGCGGCGAGACCGCGTCCGTGTTCCTGCCCACCATCCCCAGCCTGCTCGGCTTCGCCACCGAGATGGAGGTGGAGCGCGACCACGTCCTCGACCGGCCGAAGAAGGAGGGCGAGGAGGACCCGTACGCCGAGTCCGAGAAGGAGATGGCGGAGGCCGAGCGCCAGCAGGACGAGGACACCGGCGAGCAGGACATGCTGCCCTTCGAGGCGCTGGAGTCCGACGCCGTCTTCGACCGGGTGCTCTACAACGCCGCCGAGTTCGGCATGCAGGCCCACCCGGGCAGCGAGGAGGAGCAGGACTACCTCGGCATCCCCGGACTGCTCGAACCCGACCAGGTGCAGCTGCTCCTCCAGAAGCGGCAGGCCCGGCAGATCGCGCACAGCCGCAAGAAGCCGGACGCCGAGGCCGACCTGCTGGAGCTGCCCGCCGAACGGCGGCCCGTGATCTCCCACAAGGAGCTGCTCGAACTGCGCAAGCAGCTCAACACCATGGTCGGCGCGTACGTGCACCAGAGCGGCAAGCCGCACGGGGTGATCCACACCGAGCTGCGCCGGGTGTGCGGCGGCCCGCCGAGCGCCGAGGCGACCGCCGGACAGATCCGGGAACGGATCAAGAAGGTCCAGGAGTGGGCCACCCGCATGCGGTGATTCGTCCCCTTCCGATTCCCCTCCGCGACCCCCTCCGCGACCCCCTCCGCGACGCCCTCCGCGACCGCGTCCGTGACCCCGTTCACGACGCGGACGCGAGGCGGCCGCGCGTGTGAGTGAGGCCCGTACGCCGACGGCGTACGGGCCTCACTCATGGCAAGGCGCGGCCCCCACGGTCGGCCTCGCACAACCCACACGGTACGGGGACGAACCGGGCGTCGTTGTCCGCCAAAGTCCCTTGTTCAGGCGACTTAGGTCCCGAACCGCGCGTATCAGGTCGCACACGCCCGGATTCTGGACGAGGTCTTCCGCTGAGCGGAGCAGCTCGCTACTCTCCCGGCTCAAGCAACCGCCCCGTGGCAACGCCGCCACGGAGCGCAGCCGGTGCAACCCCGTCCTGCCGGCGGCCGCTGACGTGCGTCGCCGATGGGACCGGTGCCGCGCCCTCCGTGAGCGCCGCCCGCCGTCACTCACTCCGAAGGAGAGGGCGTCGTGACCGCGGAGACCTCCCAGACGCTCGACCGGGGACTTCGAGTCCTCAAACTGCTCGCCGACACCGACCACGGCCTGACCGTCACCGAGTTGTCCAACCGACTCGGCGTGAACCGGACCGTCGTCTACCGCCTGCTGGCCACCCTCGAACAGCACGCCCTCGTCCGCCGCGACCTCGGCGGCCGCGCCCGCGTCGGCCTCGGGGTGCTGCGCCTCGGCCGGCAGGTGCACCCCCTCGTACGGGAGGCCGCGCTGCCCGCGCTGCGCTCGCTCGCCGAGGACATAGGGGCGACGGCCCATCTGACGCTCGTCGACGGAGCGGAGGCGCTCGCCGTCGCCGTCGTCGAGCCGACGTGGACCGACTACCACGTGGCCTACCGGGCCGGCTTCCGCCACCCGCTGGACCGGGGCGCCGCCGGCCGCGCGATCCTCGCCGCCCGCCAGGGCGAACTCGCCGAAGCCGGGTTCACGCTCACCCACGGCGAGCTGGAGGCGGGCGCGAGCGGTGCCGCCGCCCCGCTGGTCGGCGTGACCGGCATAGAAGGCAGCGTCGGCGTCGTCATGCTGTCGGACGCGGTGCCGGAGCGGGTCGGCCCGCGGGTCGTGGACGCGGCCCGCGAGGTCGCCGACGCCCTGCGCTGACGTCGTAGGCACGCCCGAACAGGCCGGCCCGGTCAGGGGGTTGGCGGGCGGCGGGATACGGCTCCGGGGGCGGGCCCGTGATCCTGGCGCCGCCGTCGCTCCCGTCGCTCCCGTCGCCTCGGCCGCTCCCGTCGCCGTACGCCATGGACGCGCGGCCCGCTCAGCCGTCGTGACCGAGCCGCCCCCGCGCCGCCGGCACCGCCCGGGACGCACGCGCCGCGCGGTCGGTCAGACCGTGGACGCCGACGGACAGCACCCAGGCCAGCAGCGGCAGTGCGGCAACCCGTTCCATGCCGCCCATGCCGAGGCCGAGGTAGGTGCGGGACAGGAACAGTCCGAACGCCGCGATCGCCACCACGCCCCACACCACACCGCCCCACCGCAGCGTCGCCGGGACGCCCCGCACCAGGACGAACCCGGTGAGCACAAGACCGGCGTTGCCCAGCAGCATGATCAAGAGGGCGCCCAGGACGTGCGTGTTCTCGTTGACGTCCGCCGGGGCCAGTCCGGCCAGCGCGAACCCCACGCCCGCCCCGGCCAGCAGCACCCGAGCCGCCATGGCGGCCGGACCCCGGCGCCACAGCGCCCCGCCCGTCAGCACCACGCCGAGCAGGAACAGCACGCCGAGGGCGATGAACGACCCGTTCATCAGACCGTGTTCGGGTGAGCAGATGTACCGCGGCTCGGGCTCCGACCGGAGGGCGCACACGGCGTTGCCCAGGTCGCTGATGTTGTTGTGCGCCCAGCTGTACGGGGTGGTCCACGCCGACTCGGCGATCCCGTGGACGACGAAGAACTGCACCACCCCCACGATCCACGCCGCGTACCCGATCCGGACTCTCATCGTCCACCCTCCGCCGACCCGTATCCCGCATCCCGTGTCCCGTATCGCCACGAGCAGTCGATCACGTTGCTCCGCCCCGTGGCACTGCCGCAACCCTCAGGAACGAAGTAGGGATTTCCCTACGCGGACCCCGGCCCGGCGGGGCGCGTGCCCGCCGTCAACTCCCCCAGCGCCGTGCGCTCATGGCGTACGGAACGGCCCGCGCGGGCCGTCCGGACCAGGCCCGCCGCGCGCAGCGCCGCCGCGTGCTCGGACGCCGTCGCGTTGCTCACCCGCAGCGCGCGGGCCAGCTCCGTCGTCGAGCGGGGCTCGGCGAGCAGCCGCAGCAACTCCGCCCGGGTACGGCCCAGAACGGGCGCGAGCGGATCGTCCGAGGCGGTGGATCCGGTGCGGGAGCCGACGCCGGAGCCGGAGCCGTCCGGTGACGGCGGGAGGCCGGTGCCCGACGGGTAGGTGAGCACCACGGGACGGCCCGGACGGTCCTGGAGCAGTGGGCCCGCCGGGTGGTGGAAGGTCGGCAGCAGCACCAGGCCCCGGCCGTCGAGCCGGACATCGCGTCCGGCGGCCCGCGGCGAGGACGCCGGCCACCGCCAGACGGTGCCGTCGAAGCGGGAGCCCGGGGCGAGGGCCGTCAGCGCGGCGGCCAGTCCGTGTTCGGCGGCCGTCAGGGCGTGCCGGGCGAACGCGTCGCGGTGCAGATCCCGTACCAGCGGCCACACCGGGGCGAGGACCGTCTCGTACGCGGCCCGCTGGGCCCGGCGCACGGCGCGCCAGGACGCCTCCTCGCCCGCGTGCAGGCCCCGCACCCAACGGGGCGGCGCCCCGGCTCCGTACACCCGCTCCAGCTCGGCGCGGACCGTCTCCGGGCGGGTCGCGCGGATCTGCTCGAAGCTGTCGTCGAGGGTGTCGGCGAGGACGTCCAGGAAAACCGGCGGGCGGTCGGCCGGCACCAGGTCGGCGAGCGGGTCCGCGGCGGCCGGCAGGGCGCGCAGGACCCGGCCGCGCCAGTGGTCGAACAACGGGTCCCGGCCCGGCATGACCGCCGTCGCCAGGGCCGCGTGCAACTCCTGCAGCGGCGCCGGACGCGGCGCGAAGCGGACGCGGGCGACATCGGCCGCCGTGAAATGGATACGCAAGCCCGGCACTACCGCGACTCCCCCTCTTCCGCCCGCCTTTCGGACAGGGCCTGAAGCGTCGTGCCACCCCGGCCCCCGGACCCAGGATGCCCGCATGACCTCTCGACGCACTCTCCTCCAAGGCGCCGTGCTCGGCGCCGCGACCGCCCTCCTGCCCACGGCCGCGCGGGCGGCGACGGCGCCGACGGCCGGGCCCGTGCTCCGGCTGCCCGCGCCCACCGGGCCCCACCCCGTCGGCCTGCGCACCGTCCACCTCACCGACCCGACCCGCATCGACCCCTGGGAGGGCGGAGCGCGGGAGGTGATGCTCACCGTCCTGTACCCGGCCCGCGACGTCCAGGGCCGCCCCCGCGTCCCCCAGCTCACCCCGGCGGCCGCCCGGGAATTCGCCGACCTGGCACCCTTCGTGCACCCCGGCCTGCCCGCGCCCGGCACGGTGGACTGGGGCGCCGTCCTCACCCACGGGCACCTGGCCGCGCCGCCGCTGCCCGGGCGCCTGCCCGCGCTGCTGTACAGCCCGGGCGGCGGGGACTCCCGCACCCTCGGCACGAGCCTCGCCGAGGACCTGGCCAGCCACGGCCGGGTCGTCGTCCTCTTCGACCACCCCGGCGACGCCAGCCAGGTGGACCTGCCCGGCGGAATGCGCTACACCGTGCTGCGCGGCGAACCGGACCCGGCGACCTTCCGCACCATGATCGACACGCGGGTCGGAGACCTCCGCCTCGTCCTCCACCGGGTCCTCGGCGACGGACTCGCCGGCCTGCCCCCGGCCACCACCACCGGGATCTACGGCCACTCGGCCGGCGGCACCGCCGCCGTCTCGACGGCCCACGCCGACCGCCGCGTCCGCGCGGTGGCGAACCTGGAGGGCTACCTCGACCTCGACCCCCTGGACGGCTTCGACCGCCCCCTCCTCCTCTTCCGTACGGACGGCTTCGACGGTGCCGGCCGCCTCACCCGCTCCTGGGCCGGGCGCGCCGGAGAGCGGGCCCTGCTGGCCGGCAGCGGCCACTGGGCCTTCACCGACTACGCCGCCCTCGTCCCCGCTCTCCAGGCCGCCGGGCTCGTGACCTCCGCCACGCGGGCCGCGCTCGTCGGCACCGCCGACCCGGCCGCCCGCCTGGCCGCGCTCCGCCGGCGCCTGCGCGCCTTCTTCGACGCCCACAAGGGGTGCGCCCGGAGCGCCCGGCGCTGAGGAAACGCCCCGCCCGGCCTCGCGGCGGGCCGGGGCCCTGGCGGGTGTGCGGGCGGCTTCCGGCGGGCGACCAGTAGATTGGGGGCGTGTTCTCCCGACTCGCCCGTCTTCCCCGCGCCCGTGCCCTCGCGCTGTGCGCGCTGCCCGTCGCCGGACTGTTCGCCGCCGCCGGGTTCGCGCCGCTGCCGTTCGCCATCGCGCAGCCCGGCACGACCGCCGACGTGCTCGGCAAGGACCAGGGCCGCGAGGTGATCACCGTCTCCGGCGCCCCGGTCCGCCCGACCGAGGGCCAGCTGCGGATGACCACGATCCTGGCGACCGGGCCGTCCGCGTCCATCGGCTTCTCCGAGGTGGCCGACGCCTGGTTCCGCACCGACCGGGCGGTGCTGCCGAAGTCCTCCGTCTATCCGACGGGGGAGTCCGATCAGGAGATCCAGAAGCACAACCTCGGCGAGATGAAGGAGTCGCAGGACGCCGCCTCCCTGGCCGCCCTCGACTATCTGAAGCTCGACCCGAACAAGGTGAAGGTGAACCTGCACCTCGCCGACGTCGGCGGCCCCAGCGCCGGACTGCTCTTCTCCCTCGGCATCGTCGACAAGATCGACGGCAATGGGAAGGGCGGCGATCTGACCGGCGGCCGGACCATCGCCGGTACGGGCACGATCGACCCGGACGGGACGGTCGGCGCCGTCGGCGGTGTCGCCCTGAAGACGCAGGCCGCCGCCCGTGACGGCGCCACCGTCTTCCTGGTGCCGAAGGGCGAGTGCTCCCAGGCGCAGAGCGAGCTGCCGAAGGGCCTGCGGCTCGTCCCCGTCACCGCGCTCAGCGACGCGGTGTCGTCGCTTCACTCTCTGGAGCAGGGACAGGAGTCGAAGGTCCCGAGCTGCTAGCCGGGCCGGCCGCACCGCCGTCCTCGGAGATCTTGGCCGGGGCGTCCAGCTCGCGCCAGACCGGGAACACCAGCGGCGACAGGGTGGCCAGGAAGAACGACCCGCCGACCAGGAGCAGCGCCGCCGTGATGCCCAGGCTGTCGACCAGGAGGCCGGCGACCAGGCCGCCGAGCGGGGTGGTGAGCAGGACGGCGGCCGTGCTCGCGCCGCCGACGCGGCTGCGCAGCGCGTCGGGGACCACCTCGTAGAAGGCGGTGCTGAGGATCGGGTTGAGCACCCCGGCGCCGAGCCCGCCGAACGCCGCCGCCACGACCATCGGCGGGATGGTGTCGGTGAAGGCCGCGGTGAGGATGGGAGCGGTGGATATCAGGAAGCCGACGGTGAAGACCGGCCGGCGCGGGACGTGGTGGCCCAGCACACCGTAGAGCAGCGCGCCGGCGAGGGCGCTGCCGCCGAAGACGGCGACCAGCAGGCCCTGCGCGGACGCTCCGCCGAGCTCCTCGCGGGCGTGGATCGGCATCAGGACCGAACTCCAGCTCATGGCCAGCCCGTTGGTGACCATCACCATGAGGTTGACGGCGAGCAGCAGCCGGTTGCGCAGCAGGAAGGAGTAGCCCTCGCGCAGGTCGGCGCGGTAGGCGGTGAGGTTCAACGCCGGTGCGTCGCGATGGGGTTCGGCCGACGGGATGCCCCGCAGGCCCGCGAGGACGAGCAGCGCCGAGACCAGGAACGTGGCGCCGTCGACGTACAGCACGGTGTCGGCGCCCAGCGCCGCCACCAGCAGACCGCCGACGGCGGCGCCGATCATCCGGGCGCCGCGCGAGACGGCGTCGTAGAGGCTGGCGGCCCGGCTGAGCGGGGTACCGGCGTGCCGGGCGAGGTCGGGGATGAGGACGTTGCGGGCGGTCTCGCCGGGGGCGTGGAAGAGACCGGTGACCGCCATCAGCGCGCACAGCATCCAGAACCGCAGCACTCCGGCCTGGTTGAGCAGCGGGATCGCGGCGAGCGCGAGGGCGCAGACCAGGTCGGAGGCGATGGAGACCCGGCGGCGGCCGATCCGGTCGATGACGGGTCCGCCCGCGAGAGCGGAGACGACGACGGGGGCGGCGGCGCAGAAGGCGACCAGACCGGCCTTGCCGGCGCTCCCGGTGGTCTCCAGGGCGAACCACGGGACACCGATCAGGGTGAGTGAGTTCCCGCTGATCGAGACGGTGTTGGCCGACAGGACGGTGACCAGCGGTGTGCGGGCATGGGTGAGTAGGCGCACGATGCTTCCCCCGGATGCAATGGGTGCGATGAAGGCGATGAAGGCGATGAAGGCGATGAGGTGATGCCGGCGATGGAGGCGCGGCTCGGCCGGGCCGGCGCGTGGGCCGGCGCGTGGGCAGGCGGGACGGCGGACGGGCGGCGTGACGAGCGGAAGCCGGGCGACGGTCAGGCGGACGAGCGGGAATCCGGGTGACGGTCAGGCGTCAGGGCATCAGGCGGACAGCGCGCGGCCGGCGAGCGCGGCGCGCGACGTCCCGGGGACGGCGAGCTTGAGGCCGAACTCGACGAGCTTCCAGCCCAGTTGGACCCGTACCGGAGCGGACGGAACCATCGGGGCGGCGGTGTCGGCGGTGTGCCGGAGCTCGGTGGCGGTCAGACGGTGCAGGGTGAGGTGGACGTCGGAGTGCATGGCTGAAGGACCCTTCCGGTCGGCTGTGGTGCGACGGGGTGTGGTGGATCGGCTGTGCGGGGGAGTGGACGTCGTGCGGTGGAGGCCGTGGCGTACGGGTCAAACGAACGCCACGGCCCGGCTGGTCAGTTGACGCCGTCCTGCGGGAAGGCGTGCAGGTGCATCCGTATCCGCTGGGTCGCCGGGTCCTCGGCGCCGGCGCTGTCGCGGTACCCGTCGATCAGGTCGTGGATCTTCTGGTTGAGCTCGGCCGCGCGCTCGGCCGAGAGGTGGAGCGTGAAGTCGCTCATGTCCGAGGAATCCCGCCATATCTCGTCCCAGTGGTCGCGGGTGCCGAGGTAGGTGTTGAGCTCCTGGGTGTGGATGTTCGCGATCTCGTGGAGGTAGACCTCGACGGCGCCCTGGACCTCGGGGTTGGGGTCCTTGTCGAGCGCTCCGTCGAAGGTGGTGCCTCTGACCGCCGCCTTCCACCAGCGCTCTCGTCCCTTGCCGAGCTCCGGCGCGTCCTCGACGAAGCCGTGGGCGGCGAGCTGGCGCAGGTGGTAGCTGGTGGCACCGCTGGACTCGCCCAGTTTCTCCGCGAGTTGGGACGCGGTGGCCGGTCCTTGGTGCCGCAGGGCGCGCAGCATCTGGATGCGCAGGGGGTGGGCGAGGGCTCGCAGGGAGCGCGGGTTGAGGACGTGGTTCTCCGGCGGCGCGGGCGCGCCCTCGGCGGAGGAGGGCTTCCCCTGCTCGCTCTGCGGCGCGTGCGCGGTCTCGTTCACCTTCTCGTTCTCGTTCTCGGGCATGACTCCACAGTAGAGTTGCAAAGGACTCTCTGCAAGGCTTTTTTGCAGAACTTCTTTGCAACTCGCTCCGGAGGGGCCCGACGGCTCAACCCGCCTTGATGAAGCCCTCCTTGAGCAGCCACTCCTTCGCCACGTCGTGCGGGTCCCGCCCGTCCACGTCCACCTGCGCGTTCAGCTCCCGCGCCACCGCCGTCGACAGCTTCGCCGTCACCGGGTCGAGCAGCTTCGCGAGGGCCGGGTACTTCTCGTACGTCGCCGCGTGCACCACCGGCGCCGCGTTGTAGTGAGGGAAGAAGTGCCGGTCGTCCTCCAGGACCGTCAGGTCCATCGCCCGGATCCGGCCGTCCGTCGTGTACACCTCGCCCAGCAGGCACGCGTGCGACTGCGAGACCTGCGTGTAGATGATCCCGGCGTCCATCTTCTTGATGCTCGCCGCCGGCAGGCGCATCCCGTACGCCTTCCGCATGCCCAGCAGGCCGTCGTCGCGCGAGGCGAACTCGTTCTCCACGCACACCGTCACCGCCGACGGGTCCTTCCGCGACAGCGCGGCCGCGTCCGAGAGCGTCCGCAGGTGGTACTTCTCGTTGTTCTTCCGGCTGACGGCCAGCGCGTACGTGTTGTCCATCGCCGCCTGCGGCAGCCACACCACCCCGTTCCTCCGGTCCGCGTCGCGCACCGCCTCCCACTGCCGCCGCGGGTCGGGGATGGGCGCGGAGTTGCCGAGGTACGTGATCCAGCCGGTGCCCGTGTACTCGTACATCGCGTCGGCGTCGCCCTTCACGATCGCCTCGCGCGCGCTGATCGAACCCGGCAGGTTCGTCCGGTCCAGGACCTCGGCGCCCGCCGCCTTGAAGACGAGCCCGATCATCTGGCCCAGGATGATGTTCTCGCTGAAGTTCTTGGAGGTGACCGTCAGCGAGGCGCCCTTCAGCGGCTCGCCCTGGCCGAGCTTGCCCGGTGTCACGTCGTCCACCATCGGCGATCCGCTCTTCAGCCCGCAGCCGGACACCGCGAGCGCCGCCAGGACCAGTGCCCCCGCCAGTCCCGCGGCGCGTACCCCCGCCCCGCCCCTCATGCCCCGCCCCTCATGCCCCGGCCTCCAGCCCCCGCGGCGTCAGCACCACTTCCGCGAGCGAGGCCAGCCAGTCCACGATCAGCGCGAGTGCCACCGTCAGGACCGATCCGAGCACCAGGACCGGCATCCGCTGGGTCTGGATGCCCGAGGTGATCAGGTCGCCGAGCCCGCCGCCCCCGCCGAAGGTCGCCAGCGTCGCCGTCCCCACGTTGAGGACGAGGGCCGTGCGCACCCCCGCGAGGATCAGCGGCACGGCGAGCGGCAGTTCGACCCGGCCGAGCGTGCCGAACGCCGACATCCCGATGCCCCGCGAGGCCTCCACCAGCTGCGGGTCGATCGCCCGCAGCCCGGCCACCGTGTTGGAGAGCACCGGCAGCACCGCGTAGATCACCATGCCGAGGATCGCCGTCGACGGACCGATGCCCAGCCAGATCACAAGGAGTGCCAGCAGGCCGATCGCCGGGGTCGCCTGCCCGATGTTGGCGAGCGTCGTGAAGACGGGAGCGGCCCGGCGCAGGCCCCGGCGGGTGAGCGCGATGCCGAGCGGGATCGCGAGGAGCAGCACCCAGAAGGTGGAGATCGCGGTCAGCCGTACGTGCTGCCACAGCCGCAGCTGCACATTGCCGCCCGCGAGCGCGTTGCGGGCGATGGAGTCCAGGTTCGCCTGGGAGATCCACAGGACGGTCGCCAGCACGATCGCCATCACGAACAACGGCACGAGGAGGAGCTTGGGCCAGGTGATACGGCGCCGGGGCGCGGCCGGCCGCGGGGCGGGCTCCTCCTCGGCCGGGCTCTCCACCACCACGGCCGCGTGCCCGCCGTGGTGGAACGCCTGCCCCCGGACCTCGTGTTCGCCCGGCGGCCGCACCCCCGCCAGGCCCCTGCCCCCCAAGGCACCGCCGCCCGGCCCTGGTCCGGGCCCGGATCCGGCCCCGGGGCCGCCCCCCGGCTCCGTACCGTGCCCGTTCACTCGCCGCCCTCCAGCTCCTGCTCCGTCAGGTGGGCCCGGTGTTCTTCCAGATCGTGCTGGTGCTCGATCGCGGTGAGCCGGTCGGCTTCGAGGAGTTCGTGGACGGAGTTCATCAGGGTCTCCATGTCGACCACCCCGGTGAACTCCCCGCGCCGCCCTGTCACCGCGACCCGCCCGCCGCTGTCGATCAGCACCGCCTCCAGCGCGTCGTGCAGCGTCGCGTCCCGGGTCACCGTGTCGTGGACGAGCGTCCCCGCGCGCGCCAGCGAGCCCTTGGCCCGCATCAGATCGCCGCGCCGCAGCCATTTGTACGGCCGGCCGCGCCGGTCCAGCATGAGCAGCTCGTTGTGCGGGCCCTGGCGCAGCGCGTTGAAGATCGACTGGAGCGGGTCGTCGACCGTCACCGTCGGGAAGTCGGCGACCCCCACGTCCCGGACCCGCGTCAGGTTGAGCCGCTTGAGCGCCGCGCCCGCGCCGACGAAACCGGAGACGAAGTCGTCCGTCGGGTTGGTGAGGATGGCCTCGGGGGTGTCGAACTGGGCGATGTGCGACCGCTCCCGCAGCACCGCGATCCGGTCGCCCAGTTTGATGGCCTCGTCGAAGTCGTGGGTGACGAAGACGATCGTCTTGTGCAGCTCGTGCTGGAGCCGGATCAGCTCGTCCTGGAGGTGGTCGCGGGTGATCGGGTCGACCGCGCCGAACGGTTCGTCCATCAGCAGGACGGGCGGATCGGCCGCCAGCGCCCGGGCCACGCCCACCCGTTGCTGCTGGCCGCCGGACAGCTGGCGCGGGTACCGGTCGTGGAACTCGCGCGGGTCGAGCCCGACCAGGTCCAGCATCTCCTCCACCCGGTCCTTCACCCGGGACTTGGACCAGCCGACCATCTTCGGGACGAGCGCGATGTTCTCCGCGACGGTCATATGCGGGAACAGGCCCGAGGACTGGATGGCATATCCCACCTTGCGGCGCAGCTTCACCGGGTCGATGTCGGTGACGTCCTCGTCGCCGATCCGGATGCGGCCGCTGGTCGGCTCGATCAGCCGGTTGATCATCTTCAGGGTGGTGGACTTCCCGCAGCCGGACGGGCCGACGAAGATCACTGTCTCGCCCGCCTTGATCTCCATGCTGACGTTCTCGACGGAGGGGTACGGGTTGCCCGGATAGCGCTTGGTCAGCTCCTCCAGCTCGATGGACGCCCCCGACGCGGAGTCCGGTACGGGGTGCGGTACGTACCCGGGCGCGGTGGCGGTGGCGGTGGCCGGTCCCGCGCCCGCGGCGCCCGAGGTTCCGGCGGTGCCCGAGGTTCCGGCGGTGCCCGCGGTCCCGGCCGGGGAGGGCTCAGACACGGATCCCCCTCGGAATCGTCAGCCGGCCGAGCAGGACGTACGCCGCGTCGAAGAGCAGCGCGAGGATCACGATCCCGATCGTGCCCGCCAGCACCTGGTTGATCGCGTTGGCGCTGCCCAGGGAAGCGATGCCGCGGAAGATCTCGTTGCCGAGCCCCGGCCCCGAGGCATAGGCCGCGACGGCGGCGATCCCCATCAGCATCTGGGTCGACACCCTGATCCCGGTGAGGATCGGCGGCCAGGCGAGCGGCAGTTCGACCCGCAGCAGCCGTGCCGCCCGGGACATCCCGATGCCCGTCGCCGCGTCCACCAGGTTGGGGTCCACCCCGCGCAGCCCGACGACCGCGTTACGGACGACCGGCAGCAGCCCGTACAGCGTCAGGGTGATCACGGTGGGCGGCACCCCGAGGCCGACCAGCGGGATCAGCAGACCGATCGCCGCGAGCGACGGGATGGTGAGCAGCGAGGCCGTGGACAGGATCGCCAGATTGCCCGCCCACATGCTGCGGTACGTGAGGACGCTGAGGGCGACGCCGAGCGCGGTGGCGATCACCATGCACTGGAAGACGGCGCTGGCGTGCTGGTACGCGTCCGTGAGCAGCTGCTGGTGGCGGCTGACGAGGTACTCCCAGAAGCTCACGCGCCGCCTCCGGCGGGATCACCGCGGCGGCTGGTCCTCCGCGGCCTGTTCCACCAGCGGGATGATCCGCAGGGGGACCGGGTTCTCCATGACGATCGCCGTGGAGGCCCGGACGATGCCATCAAAACCGACGACCCGGTCGATCACCCGCTGGAGATCGGCGTTGGAACGGGCCACGAGCCGGCACAGCATGTCCCCGTGCCCGGTCGTCGTGTGCAGCTCCAGGACCTCCGGCACGGTCGACAAGTGCCCCCGCACGTCCGCGCCTTGCCCCTGTTTGATCTCCAGGGTGGCGAACGCCGTGACCGGATAGCCGAGCGCCGCCGGCTCGACCTGCGGGCCGAATCCGCGGATGACTCCGTTCGACTGAAGCCGGTCCAGCCGCGCCTGCACCGTGCCACGGGCCACGCCGAGCCGCCGCGACGCCTCCAGGACCCCGATCCGGGGCTCCCGGGCGAGGAGCACGATGAGCCGCCCGTCCAGATGATCGATCGCCACGACGGCCTCCTGATGGTCATCATGTACAAGTCGCCTGCCCATACTGGCCGGTCGCTGCGCACATTGACCAGAGGAACTGCAAACTATTGCGCACCTTGCCGGTCGGCGGGACTCTGCTGTCATGACTGAGACCCTGGATCACACCCCTGGTACCGAGCGTGACGCCGACGCCTTCCCGGTGAAGGGAATGGACGCGGTCGTCTTCGCCGTCGGCAACGCCAAGCAGGCCGCGCACTACTACTCCACGGCCTTCGGCATGCAGCTCGTCGCCTACTCCGGACCGGAGACCGGCGTCCGCGAGACCGCCAGCTACGTCCTGGCCAGCGGCGGTGCCCGCTTCGTGTTCACCTCCGTCATCAAGCCCTCCACCGAGTGGGGCACCTTCCTCGGCAAGCACGTCGCCGAGCACGGCGACGGCGTGATCGACCTGGCGATCGAGGTCCCGGACGCCCGCGCCGCGTACGAGTACGCCATCGGCCAGGGCGCCACCAGCGTCACCGAGCCGCACGAGGTGAAGGACGAGCACGGCACCGTCGTCCTCGCCGCCATCGCCACCTACGGCGAGACCCGCCACACCCTCGTCGACCGCTCCGGCTACGACGGCCCCTACCTGCCCGGTTACGTCGCCGCCAAGCCGATCGTCGAGCCGCCGGCGAAGCGTTACTTCCAGGCCATCGACCACTGCGTCGGCAACGTCGAACTCGGCCACATGGACGAGTGGGTCGGCTTCTACAACAAGGTCATGGGCTTCACGAACATGAAGGAGTTCGTGGGCGACGACATCGCGACCGAGTACTCGGCGCTGATGTCGAAGGTCGTCGCGGACGGCACCCTCAAGGTGAAGTTCCCGCTCAACGAGCCGGCGATCGCGAAGAAGAAGTCGCAGATCGACGAGTACCTCGAGTTCTACGGCGGCGCCGGCGTGCAGCACGTCGCCCTCGCCACCAACGACATCGTCGCCTCCGTGCGCGCGATGCGCGCCGCCGGCGTCGAGTTCCTCGACACCCCGGACACCTACTACGACACGCTCGGCGAGTGGGTCGGCGAGACCCGCGTCCCGATCGACACCCTGCGCGAGCTGAAGATCCTCGCCGACCGCGACGAGGACGGCTACCTGCTGCAGATCTTCACCAAGCCGGTCCAGGACCGCCCGACCGTCTTCTTCGAGATGATCGAGCGCCACGGCTCCATGGGCTTCGGCAAGGGCAACTTCAAGGCCCTGTTCGAGGCGATCGAGCGCGAGCAGGAGCGCCGCGGCAACCTCTGACCGCTCCCCTGAGGGCATCCACCAGGACGCCCTTCCGCGCCGCCTTCCCTGAACCGGCGCCTCCCCTACGAGGGCCTGCCCGGGCCATCCCCGCCCTGGGCAGGCCCTCGTACGCCCCGGGCGGGCGGCTACGGGGGGCTCGCCCGGGGTGCCACGCACGTCATATGCCCCCTTCCCGACCCCCTTCCCGACCCCCGCGCCACCCACCACGAGACCTCACCGCCCCGCACCCGCCTTCCGCGGCGCCTTCTTCCCCTTCCGCTTCGCCACCTTGTCCGGCGCGCTCGGCCCCTCCGACCCCACCAGATCCGGCAGCTCGTCCGACGGCTCACCCAGCTCCGCCAACGCCCCCCGCGCCCGCGCCGCCCACAGCGGCGAGAACGCCGGATCGGTCCGCACCGCCTCCGTCAGACGCCGCCGCGCCGCCCCGCTCTCGCCCAGCGCCCGTTCGATCTCCCCCCGGTGGTACGCGAACAGCGCGCTGCGCAGCCCTTCCTCCGTGGCCCGTCTCGCGTACGGCAGCGCCTGCTTCGGCTCGCCCGCCCGGTACAGCGCCCAGCCCAGCGCGTCCGCCACCCGCACCGACCGGTGCCCCCGCGCCCACGCCACGCGCAGCCGCCGCACCGCCTCCGCCGGATCGCCGTGGTCCGCCTCGAACAGCCCGAACACCGCCTCCGCCCGCTCCCACGACCGCCCCGCCCCGGCCGCCCGCAGCCGCCCGTACAGCGCCTGCGCCTCCGCGTCCCGGCCCAGCGCCTCGGCGAGCTCGCCCGCCTCCAGGAGGTACTCCGGCAGCGGCAGCCGCGCCACCGCCGTCCGCCAGTCGGCCATCGCCTCCGCCGTCCGGCCGAGCGCCGCCCGCGCCCGCGCCCGGCCCGCGAGCGACGGCCCGTGCTCCCGTACGAGCCCCAGCGCCGCCCCGTACTGCGCGAGCGCCTCCGCCGGCTCGCCCCGCTCCGCGGCCAGATCCCCCGCCCGCGCCAGCGCGTCCGCCTTCTGCGCGGGCGTCCGGGCCAGCGCCACCGCGTCCACCGCCGCCGCGCCCGCGTCCTCGCGCCAGCCACGCACGCGATAGAAGTCCGCCGTGCGCCCCGCGCCGACCGCCGACCCCGCGTGCAGGGAGGTCAGCGTCCCGGTGGCCCGCTCCGCCGCCTTGTAGTCGCCGAGCCCGTCGTACGCGTCGATCAGCACCGGATACACCGACCAGCGTCTCGGGGCCGCCTTCCGCACCCGCTCGCCCCACTCCCGGCCGGTCGCCCAGTCCCCGCGCGCGTTGGCGAGCGCCGCGAGCCCCTGCTGGGCGTCCAGGTTGCCCCGGGCGGCCGGCAGGACCGTCAGGGAACGTTTCAGCGCCCGCTCCGCCCGCGGGAAGTCCGCCGGATCCGCGCGCCGCAGCCCGCGCTCCGTATACGCCGTGCCGAGCACCGCCCATGACGCGTCGTCAGCGGGGTGCCTCCGCACCCACCGCTCCCGGTCGCCGATCAGCGCCACCAGATCGGGCAGCTCCGCCCGCGCGCCCGCCCCCGCCGCGAGCTCCGCCCGCCGCGCCGGTCCGGGCGGGGCCGCCGGGGACCAGACGATCAGCTCGGGCACGTACGCCAGCGCCGCCGCCGCGAGGACCGCGCCCACACCGGAGGCGAGGACCGTCCGCGACACGTTCTCGGGTCTCATGGCGCTCACTGTGCAACCGCCCGCCGCCGCGTGAAGAGCACACCGGCGGCCGATCCGGCGGGTTCACACCGATGGCCCCGGGTGCCAGGCTGGACCCATGGACGATCTTCACGAGGGACCCGGCCGGACGGACGGACTCCACACCCGGCTGCGCGCCGGACTTCCCGCCGACGCCGTGCTCACCGACCCCGACGTCATGGCCTCCTACGCCCACGACATGGCGAGCTTCTGCACGGCCGGCGCCCCCGCGGCCGTCGTGCTTCCGCGCACCGTCGAACAGGTCCAGCACGTCCTGCGCACCGCGACCGCGCTCCGTGTCCCGGTCGTCCCGCAGGGTGCCCGCACGGGTCTGTCCGGCGCAGCCAACGCCTCCGACGGCTGCGTCGTGCTGTCCCTGGTCAAGATGGACCGGATCGTGGAGATCGACCCCGTCGACCGGATCGCCGTCGTCGAACCCGGTGTGGTCAACGCCGTGCTGTCGCGGGCCGTCGCCGAACACGGCCTGTACTACCCGCCGGACCCCTCCAGCTGGGAGACGTGCACCATCGGCGGCAACATCGGCACGGCGTCCGGCGGTCTGTGCTGCGTGAAGTACGGGGTCACCGCCGAGTACGTCCTCGGTCTCGACGTCGTCCTCGCCGACGGGCGGCTGCTGCGCACCGGGCGGCGCACCGCGAAGGGCGTCGCCGGGTACGACCTGACCCGGCTGTTCGTCGGCTCCGAGGGCAGCCTCGGCATCGTCGTCGGGGCGGTGCTCGCGCTCAAGCCGCAGCCGCCCGCGCAGCTCGCGCTGGCCGCAGAGTTCCCCTCGGCGGAGGCCGCCTGCGAGGCCGTCTGCGCCATCATGGAGCGGGGCCACACCCCGTCCCTCCTCGAACTGATGGACGGCACCACGGTCCGGGCCGTCAACCGGCTCGCCCACATGGGTCTGCCCGACACCACCGAGGCGCTGCTGCTGTGCGCCTTCGACACCCCGGATCCGGCCGCCGACCTGGCCGCGGTGGGGGAGCTGTGCCGGGCCGCCGGGGCCACCGAGGTCGTCCCCGCCGACGACGCCGCCGAGTCCGAACTCCTCCTCCAGGCCCGCCGGCTCTCGCTCAACGCCCTGGAGACCATCAAGCCGGCCACGATGATCGACGACGTCTGCGTGCCGCGCACCAAGCTCTCCGCGATGCTCACCGGGACCGCCGAGATCGCCGCCACGTACGGGCTGACCATCGGCGTCTGCGCGCACGCGGGCGACGGCAACACCCACCCGGTCGTCTGCTTCGACCCCGACGACGAGGACGAGTCGCGGCGCGCCCGGGAGTCCTTCGACGAGATCATGGCGCTCGGGCTCGCGCTGGGCGGCACGATCACCGGGGAGCACGGGGTGGGCGTGCTCAAGAAGGAGTGGCTGGCGCGCGAACTCGGGCCGGTGGGACTCGAACTCCAGCGCGGTATCAAGCGGACCTTCGACCCGCTGGGCCTGCTGAACCCGGGCAAGCTCTTCTGACGTACGGGCGCGGGCACGGGCGCAGGCACCGGCACGGGCGCAGGAACCGGCATGCCCACGGGCACGGGTACGCGCGCGTGGTGCCGTACGCGTACGACCACGGGTACGCGCGCGTGGTGCCGTACGCGTACGAGTGCGGGTACGCGCGCGTCGTCCCCGGACCGCTCCGGCGCGCCTCACCGGTCGTCCTCGGCGGACTCGTCCGTCACCCACGGGTCGCGCAGCCACAGTTCGTCCACGACGACCGTGGCGGCGAGCAGCGCGGCGAGCCCGTCGTCGATGCCGAGCCGGTCGGTCTCGGTGCCCGGCGGGACGGCGCGCAGCGTCCGCTCCAGCCAGGTGGACACCTGCGCGGACGGGGCCTCCAGGAGGGCGTCGCCGTCGGGGGAGGACAGGGCCATCAGGATCACGCTGCGGCCGTCGACCTTCGTCGGCCAGATCCGGACGTCGCCGTGCCCGCAGGGCCGGAACACGCCCTCGACGAGGAGTTCACGGGCGAAGGTCCAGTGCACCGGGTACTCGGAGCCGGTGTGGAACTCGATGTGGATCGCGTACGGGTCGTCGGTCCGGTAGGCCAGCCGGGCCGGGACGGGGACGGAGCACTCGGGGGACACCACGAGCTTCATCTCCAGCTCGCGCTCGACCACGGTGGCGTCGGTGTTCTGCATGATGGTTTCGCCTCTCTCCGCGCGGCCCACGGCGGGCCGTCACATGGAGAGAGCGGGGTCGGGCCGGACTATGACGCGACTTCGGAGAATTTTCCGAAGAAATTTTTCCGGGCCTCCGCCGACCGCCGGAGACGCGGGCCCGAGGATCACTGTGCGTCACCTTTTCGCGCGGGCGTCCCCCGGAAGCGGGCTTTCTGGCGGGCTCCTTGTCCCCGCGGGGGCGTTCTTCGTTACTGTCCTCCCTGGGGCGCCGGGCGCCCGCGCGGATCAAGACCTTGTGACTGAACGGAGTCGGGGCAGTGGCTACTCCACCTGGAGGCGGCGGGGACGTACCGCAGGCGGGCTACTACCCCGACCCGTCCATCCCCGGTTACATCCGCTACTGGAACGGCGGCGCGTGGGTCCCCGGTACGAGCCGGCCGGCTCCCCAGGAGGGCGAGACCCCGCCCGCCCCGCCGGCCTCCGGCGCGCCGATGCCGGGCCCGGCCGCCCCGGCGGAACCGGAGCCCGCCGCGGCCCCCGTGGCTCCCGCGACCCCCGCCGTGCCCGCGGTCGAGGAGACCGGGCCCCTCTTCTTCGACGAGGACCCCGAACCCTCCTCCGCCTGGCAGGCCACCACCTCCGGCCAGACCGGCTTCGGTGGCGAACGCGACCAGAAGGTCTCCTGGGGCCACCCCGACACCGCCGACCCGCGCATGGCGCCCACCGCCTGGCCCGCCGCCGGCGGCCAGGCCGAACCGCCCGCGGCGTCACCCGCGTCCGCGTCCGCGCCCCTGCCCGCCCCCGCGCCGACGCCCGAGCCCGCACGCGACCACGCCACCACCACCCTGAAGGCCCCCGGCCCCCGGGCCACCCCCGCCGCGGCCCCGGCGACGCCCGCCTGGCCCGCCGCGGGCGACCACGCCGAACCGGCCGCCGCCCCGGCCTGGCCCGCCGCCGGAGCCGCTCCGGCCGCCGCCGACAGCGGGCACGGCGCGGGTACGGTGCCGCCGCAGACCGCCCGTCCGACAGCCGGCGCGCCGCAGGACCGGCCCGCCCCCGCGACCCCGGCCCCCGCCCGCCAGGAGGCCGCCCCGGCCCCCGCGCCCGCCTGGCCCGAGGGGCACCAGGCCGCCGCGCCCGGACCGCTCGCCGGCGGAGCCGTCAACTCCGCGCCCGCGTCTTCACCCTGGGCGCAGCAGTCCCCTCCGACTCCCCGGACTCCGCAGGTTTCCCGGACCCCCGGGGTCGCGCAGCCGGCGCGGCAGGCCCAGCCGTCGCCCGTGCCCCAGGCGGCTCGCCCCGCCCCGGCCCCGCATCCCGCGCAACCCGCCCAGGCCGGCGGGCAGCAGCCCGTCACCCCCTGGAAGCCGCCGGTCGAGGACCCGTTCCTGGCGGCGGTACGGGAACAGGCCGCCGCCCGGCCCGCCGGCCTCGGCCGCCGGCTGCTGGCCCGGATCGTGGACGGCGTGGTGTTCGGCGCGGCCCTCGGGGCCGTCGCGTACCCGCTGGGCCGTGCCGCCCTCGACCACATCGACGAGAAGATCGAGACGGCCCGCCAGTCCGGCGTCACCGTCCAGGTCTGGCTCGTGGACTCCACGACGGCCGCGCAGTTCGGCATCATCCTCGCCGCCTTCCTCCTCCTCGGCGTCGTCTACGAGGCGCTGCCCACCGCCAAGTGGGGCCGCACGCTCGGCAAGAAGCTGTGCGGGATCCAGGTCCGGGACATCGAGGCGCACGAACCGCCCACGTTCGGCGCGGCCCTGCGCCGGTGGCTGGTCTACGGGGTGCTCGGGCTGCTCGTGATCGGTGTGGTCAACGTGCTCTGGTGCCTGTTCGACCGGCCGTGGCGGCAGTGCTGGCACGACAAGGCGGCCGGTACCTTCGTCGCCGCCGGGTAGCGGTCGTCCGGAGGTCTGTCCGGAGACCTCAGGGGGCCGTTCACCCGGACGGGGGCCGATTCGTTGCGGGGCCCGACCGCCCGGGATGCACTGCCCCCATGAGCAACGATCAGCCGCCGCCGCCCCCGGGGCAGCCTCCCGAAGACGACCCCTTCGGCAAGAAGCCCCCGGGTCCGCCGTCCGGCCCGCCCCCCGGTGGATCCACGCCCGGCGGCCCGCCCCCCGGTGGATCCACGCCCGGCGGCCCGCCCCCCGAGGGCCCTCCGCCCGGTGGCCCTCCGCCTGGCGGACCGCCCCCGGCCGGACCGCCGCCGCCCGGCAACCCGTACGACAGCCCCGGCATGCCGCCCCCGCCCCCGCAGTACGGGGGCTACGGCGGCTACGGCGCCGACCCCCTCGCCGGGATGCCCCCGCTCGCCGAGCCCGTGCGCCGTATCGCCGCCCGTGTCCTCGACTGGCTGATCGTCGCGATCCCGCTCGCCATCATCGGCATCCCGTTCCACATCTACGAGCGGGTCACCCGGAACGACGACTGGAACAACGCCGTCAACAGCTTCAACGGCGGGAGTCAGTTGATCTTCCAGCTGATCACGATCGTCGCGTACGTCGGGTACGACGCGGTCATGGTCGCGCAGAAGGGGCAGACGCTCGGCAAGAAGTGGCTCAAGCTGCGGGTCGCGATGCTCAACGACGGCTCCACGCCGCCGATGAACGCCTCCCTCGTCCGCGCGTTCGTGCTCTGGCTGCCCGCCCTGATCTGCTGCGCCTGCCTGTGGCCGCTGCTCCTGCTGATCCTGATCCTGCTGGACAAGCCGTACAAGCAGGGCCTGCACGACAAGGCGGCCAAGACCGTCGTGGTGACGGTGCCCCACTGACCGTGCCCCGCTGACCGCGTCTCGCCGACCGTCTTTCTCCTCTTCCCCCTCCCTCCCCCCGCCGACCGCGCTCTCGCTGCCCCGCCGCGCCCCGCGCCGGCCGACGGGCGGCCTCTCGTGCCGCCCTATACACCTCCTGTGCGTCCGTGCGAGTGATCGTCAGAGGCCTGCGGGAGTCCGACTATTGAAAAAACGGTCCTGCATAGTGCACTTGGCCTGTTCAAGTCAAGATCTGGTTTTTCTTCGTCAACTCCGGTCGAATGTCGTCACTTGTGACGCGCACAACCGCCTGGGCGGACACCCCACCGATTCCGCCGGGTGAGCGCGCCGGGGAGGACGAAGACAAGTGACCAACAGACGACGGACGATCATGGCGTCCGCAGTCGTCGTGGCGCTCGCGGCCACCGCCGCCACCGCCTCGACCTTCGGAACGGCGTGGGCTGCCGACTCCGACACCACTCCGGCGGCCGTGGCCGCCAACCGGGCCAAGGCCGTCGACAAGACGGAGGTCGACCACGACCTCGAGGGCCCGTACAGCAAGCAGCGCGAGCAGCAGCGCAAGGCCGCCCTCGACGCCGTCCTCAAGGGCGACGCCAAGGTCGAGAAGCGCAACGGCTCCAGCGTCGTGAAGCTCGGCAACAAGAAGTACGTCGAGCTGGGCCGCGAGAAGACCGACAAGATCTTCACGATCCTCGTCGAGTTCGGCGACCAGGTCGACCCGAAGTACGGCGGCACGCCCGGCCCGCTGCACAACTCCATAGCCAAGCCGGACCGTGCGAACGACAACTCCACGGACTGGAAGGCCGACTACAACCAGCAGCACTTCCAGGACCTGTACTTCGGCACCGGCAAGGACAAGGCCACCGGCCAGCCGAAGGAGTCCCTGAAGACGTACTACGAGCAGACCTCGTCCGGCCGTTACTCGGTCGACGGCACCGTCACCAGCTGGGTGAAGGTTCCGTACAACGAGGCCCGCTACGGCTCGAACTACTGCGGCGAGAGCAACTGCCTCAACGTCTGGGACACGGTCCGCGACGGCGTCAACGCCTGGGTCGCCGACCAGAAGGCCCAGGGCAAGACCGACGCGCAGCTGAAGGAAGAGCTCGCCTCCTACGACCAGTGGGACCGCGACGACTTCGACGGCGACGGCAACTTCAACGAGCCCGACGGCTACATCGACCACTTCCAGATCGTCCACGCGGGCGAGGACGAGTCGGCCGGCGGCGGCGCGCAGGGCGAGGACGCGCTGTGGGCGCACCGCTGGTACGCGTACGGCACGGACAACGGCAAGACCGGCCCGTCGCAGAACCGCTCCGGTGGTACCCCGATCGGTGACACCGGCATCTGGGTCGGCGACTACACGATGCAGCCCGAGAACGGCGGCCTCGGTGTCTTCGCCCACGAGTACGGCCACGACCTCGGTCTGCCGGACCACTACGACACCGCGGGCGGCGAGAACTCGACCGGCTTCTGGACTCTCATGTCCTCCGGTTCGTGGCTCGGCACCGGCAAGGACGCGATCGGTGACCTGCCCGGCGACATGAGCGCCTGGGACAAGCTGCAGCTCGGCTGGCTGAACTACGACAAGGTCAGCGACGCGCAGCGCTCCAAGAAGACCACCCACAAGCTGGGTGTCTCGGAGTACAACACCAAGCTCCCGCAGGCGCTCGTCGTCGAGCTGCCCAAGGAGAAGATCACCACCGAGGTCGTCGCCCCCGCCCAGGGTGCCACCCAGTGGTGGAGCGGCATGGGTGACAACCTCAAGAACACCCTCACCCGCTCGGTCGACCTGACCGGCAAGTCCTCCGCCTCCCTGGACCTCCAGGGCTGGTGGGACATCGAGCAGGACTACGACTTCCTGTACGCCGAGGTCTCCACCGACGGCGGCGCCAACTGGAACGCCCTCGACGGCACCGCCGACGGCGTCGCGCTGCCGAAGGACGCCTCCGGCGCCACCGCGCTGACCGGCGCCTCCACGTCGTACAAGAAGCTCTCGTACGACCTCGGCGCCTACGCGGGCAAGAAGGTCGACCTCCGCTTCCGCTACCAGACGGACGGCGGCGCGGGCGGCAAGGGCTTCGCGGCCGACAGCCTCGTGGTGAACGCCGATGGTGCCCCGGTCTTCTCGGACGACGCCGAGAACGGTGACAACGGCTGGGCCACCAAGGGCTTCTCGCGGGTCGGCGCCTCCTTCACCAAGGAGTACGAGCAGTACTACATCGCCGAGAACCGCCAGTACGTGTCGTACGACAAGACCCTCAAGGTCGGCCCGTACAACTTCGGCTTCACCGGTGACAAGGCGAGCTGGGTCGAGCACTACGCGTACCAGAACGGCCTGCTGATCTGGAAGTGGGACCTGTCCCAGAAGGACAACAACACCTCCCAGCACCCGGGCAAGGGCCGCGTCCTGCCGATCGACTCCCACCCGGCTCCGCTGAGGTGGAACGACGGCACCCTGATGCGTGGTCGCATGCAGGCGTACGACTCGCCGTTCACGATCGCGCGGACCGACGGCATGACCCTGCACAAGCAGGACAAGGCCACGGTCGTCCCGTCGCTCAAGGGCAACCCGGTCTTCGACGACCGCAAGGGTTCCTACTGGACCTCCGAGAACCCGCGGGCCGGTGTCCTGACCACGGACACCAACACCAAGATCGAGGTCGTCAAGGAGCCGAAGAACGGCCAGACGATCACGGTCGAGGTCGGTCCGTCGACGAAGAAGTAACCCTGATGGCCTGAGCATCAGCCCAGGTCAGCGCATGATCGGCCGTCGCCCCCTAGCGGGCGGCGGCCGATCGTGTTTAGGTGCCTCGTGCGGCCCGTCGACCACGGCCGCAACTCGTTTCACCGACAGTCGTTCCACGGGGGAGTGGTTCCGCATGTCCACTGGAGGTTTCTGCCGCCTGCCCACAGGCAGCGTCGTCGTCGCCATCGGCCTGCCCAGTCCGGCGGGCGACGGCGCCACGGTCCGCTTCCTGGTGCACGCCGCGAACCGCGCCCGCGCCCTCACCCGGCTGCGGAACCTCGGCCTGCGGTCCGTCTACCTGCGCGGCAACACCGAGCCGCCCACCCCCGACGAGATCACCGCGGTGCTGCACCACCCGGACGGGCTGCTGTGGCGGACGACCGCGCAGGAGCTGTGGCACTCCATACGGATGCTGCCGAAGGCGCCGGCGGTCTAGGGCGTGTGTCGAAAGTAGCTCCGTCCGCCCGGAGGGCGGGGCCTGCGGCGTCTGGTGCGTGCGATCGCAAGGCGGAGGATCATCCTCGTACTGGACGTACTTGGATGACTCCGACAACGCAGCGAGCGTGCGTGCCAGGCGTCGCAGGCCAGGAGGGACTTTCGACACACGCCCTAGGACCTGTCCGGCGCCTCTCGGGGGCTGATCAGGGTCTACGCGGAGACGACCGGGCTTCCGGTCAGCTCCACGCCCGCCGCGCGCAGCTCCTCCAGGGCCCGGTCCGTGGTCTCCCGTGCCACGCCCGCCGTCAGGTCGAGCAGGACGTGGGTGCGGAAGCCCTCGCGGGCCGCGTCCAGGGCGGTGGCGCGCACACAGTGGTCGGTGGCGATGCCGACGACGTCGACCTCGGTGACGTGGCGGGCGCGCAGCCACTCGGCGAGCGTGCTGCCGTTCTCGTCGCGTCCCTCGAATCCGCTGTACGCGGCCTCGTACGCGCCCTTGTCGAAGACGGCGTCGACCGCGCCGCCCGCGACGGCGGGCGCGAAGTTCGGGTGGAAGCCGACGCCCTCGGTGCCGGCCACGCAGTGCCGGGGCCAGGTGGCGACGTAGTCCGGGTGCGACGAGAAGTGCTCGCCCGGGGCGACGTGGTGGTCGCGGGTGGCGACGACGTGCTGGTACGCGGCCCCGGCCGCCTCGCCGACCAGCTCGGTGATGGCGGCCGCGACGTCGGAGCCGCCCGTCACCGCGAGGCTGCCGCCCTCGCAGAAGTCGTTCTGAACGTCCACAACGATCAAAGCGCGGTGCATGGCGGGTGTCCTTCGCGGTGTGGGGGAGGGTGCCCGAAGGTGCTCGGGCGGGCCTGGTCGGGGCCGGTTCCGAGCCTAGGTACTTCCCCCCTCCGGGCGGGAGGGGGAGGCGCGATCCGGATCAGCCGCGCGGGGTTCGGACACGGGGTTCGGACGCGGGGTTCGGACACGGAGTTCAGGAGGCCGGGTTCAGGAGGCCGGGCGCGCGGCAGCCCTCACGCGTACTCCGTCGGCAGCACCGGCTCGCCCCGCGACAGCTGGATCGCCGACATCGGCAGCCCCGCGCGCGCCGCGATGTGCCGGGCGCGGGCCGTCTCCAAGGGCTCGCGGGCCACCACGTCACCGCCCTTGACCAGGGGAATCAGAAGCTGCTTGTCGACCAGCTCGGGCGGCACCGGTCCGGTGCCGACGACCTCGGCCTCGGCGATCCCGTCCGCGTCCGTCCGGCGGGCGGCCCACTTGCGCCCGCCCACGGAGACCTTGCCGCCCACCGACTTCTTGGCGACCGGCGTCAGCGGCGCCTTCGGATCGGCCGAGCCGGCCCGGGCGACCAGCTTGTAGACCATGGAGCAGGTCGGGTGCCCGCTGCCGGTGACGAGCTGGGTGCCCACCCCGTACGCGTCGACCGGCGCGGCGGCCAGCGAGGCGATGGCGTACTCGTCGAGGTCGGAGGTGACCACGATCCGGGTGTCGTGCGCGCCGAGTTCGTTGAGCTGCGCCCGTACCCGGTGGGCGACGAGCAGCAGGTCGCCGGAGTCGATGCGGACCGCGCCGAGGCCGGTGCCCGCCACCTCGACGGCGGTACGGACGGCCTCGGCCACGTCGTAGGTGTCGACGAGCAGCGTGGTGCCGTTGCCCAGCGAGTCGACCTGGGCCTGGAAGGCGTCGCGCTCGGTGTCGTGCAGCAGGGTGAAGGCGTGCGCGGAGGTGCCGACGGTCGGGATGCCGTAGCGGAAGCCCGCAGCGAGGTCGGAGGTGGAGTCGAAGCCGCCCACGTAGGCGGCGCGGGCGCAGGCGACGGCGCCCAGTTCGTGGGTGCGCCGGGCGCCCATCTCGATGAGCCGGCGCCCGCCGGCGGCGGCCGACATGCGGGACGCGGCGGCGGCGATGGCCGAGTCGTGGTTGAGGATGGAGAGGATCACCGTCTCCAGGAGGACGCACTCGGCGAAGGTGCCCTCGACGCGCAGGACCGGCGAGCCGGGGAAGTACACCTCGCCCTCGGGGTAGCCCCGGATGTCGCCGGAGAAGCGGTAGCCGGCCAGCCATTCCAGCGTCGGCTCGTCGACGATGCCCTGCTCGCGCAGGAAGCCGAGCACGCCGGCGTCGAAACGGAAGTTCTCGACGGCGTCCAGGACGCGGCCGACGCCGGCGAGCACGCCGTAACGCCGCCCCTCGGGCAGCCGGCGGGTGAAGACCTCGAAGACGGACCGGCGGTCCGCGGTGCCGGCCCGGAGGGCGGCCTGGAGCATGGTCAACTCGTACTGGTCGGTGAAGAGCGCGGTCGACGGGACGTCGACCGGCAGGCCGATGCCGCTCTTCAACGCGTGCGCGTCGCGCGCTTCGTCGTTTCGCAGCCCAAGGTCAGCAGCGTTCATACGATGATGCTAGCGCACTATTCGTCATACTGACGAATAGTGGGGTGGCGCGGCTCCCGGAGGGTGACCCGTTTGTGCGACGGGTCGCCTCAAGTGGCAGCATGGGCCACGTGAGCGTTGCGCCTATCGAGATCGAGCGGACCGAGTCGGCCGAGGAGGTCTCCGCAGTCGTCGAACCGGACGTGCCCTGGGTGACCCTGGTGCACAACGACCCGGTGAACCTGATGAGCTATGTCACCTACGTCTTCCAGGCGTACTTCGGTTACTCCAAGGACAAGGCGCACAAGCTGATGCTCGATGTGCACAACAAGGGCCGCGCGGTGGTCTCCAGCGGCACCCGCGAGGAGATGGAACGGGACGTGCAGGCGATGCACGGCTACGGGCTCTGGGCGACCCTCTCGCAGGACCGCGGCTGATGGCGGGGAGGTTCGAGGCGCGCCCGGGCGGCGGCGCCGCCGTCGCGCTCGACGAGGTCGAGATCTCCATCCTGCGCTCGCTCGCGGTCCAGCTCCTGGAGCTGATCGGCCCCGGCGACGAGCCCGCCGAGGGCGAGGACCCGCTGGCCGCGCTGTTCGCCGAAGGCCCGAGCGAGCCGCCCGCCGACCCGGCGCTGCGCCGGCTCTTCCCCGACGCGTACGCCGACGACACCGACGAGCTGCGCCAGGCCGCCGCCGACTTCCGCCGCTTCACCGAGAACGACCTGCGCGCGCGCAAGCGCCAGGACGCGCTCGCCGTGGTCCGCAGCCTCGACGAGCTGTCCTCGTCGATCGCCTCCGGCGACGGCGGCAAGGGGTTCGGTGGAGGGCCCGGCGAGGGGCTCGGTGAGGGGCTCGGCGCGGGCGAGGGCAAGGCCGGCGACGCGGACGGGAACGGGGACGGGAACGGGAGCGGGGACGGCGGCGAGGGCGGCGGAATCCTCGAACTCGCCCCGGAGGGCTCCCGCGCCTGGCTCGGCACCCTCAACGACCTGCGGCTGACCATCGCCTCCCGGCTCGACATCACCGAGGACGAGCAGAGCGAGCGGCTGTACCGGCTGCCCGACTCCGATCCGACCAAGCCGATGGTGATGGCGTACCTCTGGCTCGGCGGTCTCCAGGAGACCCTCGTCGAGACCCTGATGGCCTAACGGCCGACTTCCGGCCCCGGCGGGATCCCGCCGGGGCCGTGTCGCGCGGCACGGAGCTCCGCGGGGCACCCGGTCGCGGTGCCGGGAACCCGAAGGGCTCCGCCATCAGGGCGCTCCGGCGCCCCGCCGTCCCCCGCGTCCGACGCGGCACCCGACCGGTCGCCCATCCGGCCCTGAGCCGCCAGGCCGGCCTCCGGGCCCCGCTCCCGCCTTGCGTGTTCGCTCAGCGGACGCTCAAATCCGGATAACGAATACGTTATTCAAGTGACCCCCTTGCCGTCTTGGGTCACCTTTGTCCGCATTTTCCTGTGGCGCAGATCACGCGATCGATCGTCGATCGGCGTCACCCCCGTGATAGATCTTCACGACCACCCAGGGACGCCACCCTTGTCCCCGGGGGCGCTTCGACCGGCTGACCGCCGGTGGCACTCCATCCATATCCGGGGGGATCAGGACCTGGTCCGCGGCACGACGCAGCCCATGAGCTGCAGCGCGGATCGGCATGGAGAAAGGCGCACCACCATGACCTCAGCGCAGGTCGGCACTCAGCCCGAGGACATCGAGGCGGCGGAATCGGACTCCGCGGCGGGCGAGGGGTATCACCGGGCACTCGGCGCCCGCCAGATCCAGATGATCGCGATCGGCGGCGCCATCGGCACCGGTCTCTTCCTGGGCGCGGGCAAGGGTATTTCCAAGGCGGGACCGAGCCTCATCCTCGCGTACGCGATCGCGGGCCTCGTCATCTTCTTCATCATGCGGGCGCTCGGCGAGCTGCTCATGTACCGCCCCGTCTCCGGTTCCTTCTCGGAGTACGCGCGGCAGTTCATCGGCCCCTTCGCCGGCTTCGTGACCGGCTGGACGTACTGGCTGTTCTGGGTCGTCACCGGCATCACCGAGGTCACCGCCGCGGCCACCTACATGACGTACTGGTGGAACATCCCGCAGTGGCTGTCCGCCCTCGTCTTCACCTTCGTCCTCTACGGCGCGAACCTGATCTCCGTGAAGCTCTTCGGCGAGCTGGAGTTCTGGTTCTCGATGGTCAAGGTCACCGCGATCGTCGGCATGATCCTCATCTGCGCCGGCATCCTCACCCTCGGCTTCTCCGACGCCGGCGACACCGCGTCGGTCACCCACCTGTGGGACCAGGGCGGCTTCTTCCCGAACGGCATCGGCAACACCCTCATGACCCTCCAGATGGTCATGTTCGCCTTCCTCGCCGTCGAGCTGGTCGGCGTCACCGCGGGCGAGTCGAAGGACCCGAAGACCGTCCTGCCCAAGGCCATCAACACCGTGCCGTGGCGCATCGCCGTCTTCTACGTCGGCGCGCTGATCATGATCCTGTCGGTCGTCCCGTGGACCGAGTTCGAGCCGGGCGTCTCCCCGTTCGTCCACGCCTTCGAGAAGATGGGCCTCGGGATCGGCGCCGCCATCGTCAACTTCGTCGTCCTGACGGCCGCGCTCTCGTCCTGCAACTCCGGCATGTACTCCACCGGCCGCATGCTGCGCGACCTCGCGCTCAACGGCCAGGGCCCGGCCTTCTTCACCAAGCTGACGAAGAGCGGCACCCCGCTGGTCGGCACCACGTTCTCCGCCGCGCTGATGATGGTCGGCGTCTGGGTCAACTACCAGTGGCCCGGCGACGCCTTCAACTACGTCGTCTCCTTCGCCACCATCTCCGGCATGTGGGCCTGGATCGTCATCCTCGTCTGCCATGTCCGCTACCGCCGCAAGGCCGACCAGGGCCTCCTGGCCGAGTCGCCCTTCAAGGCCCCCGGCGGCATCTGGGCCAGCATCGTCGCCCTCGCCTTCATCGGCATGGTGATCGTGATGATGGCCCTCGACAAGGACGCCCGCGTCTTGCTGTACTGCGCGCCGCTGTGGGGCCTGCTGCTCCTGGTCTCGTACCTGGTCCTGAAGGCCCGCAACCCGGAGTCCGCCGCCTTCGCCAAGCGGTCGTAGTCCTGACTTCCCTGCGCGTACACCTGCTTTGACCTGCGGATTCTCAGCATGCGGGCCGTTTCGTACCACTCTCCGGTACGGGGCGGCCCGTCGGCTTATCCTGTCGGCATGCTGACCATCACCCGGGCCCTGTACGACCAGATCGTGGAACACTCCCGCGCGGACCACCCCGACGAGGCATGCGGCGTGGTCGCGGGACCGGCCGGCACGGGCCGCCCCGAGCGCTTCATCCCCATGCTGAACGCGGCGCGCTCGCCCACCTTCTACGAGTTCGACTCGCACGACCTGCTCAAGCTCTACCGCGAGATGGACGACCGGGACGAGGAGCCCGTGATCGTCTACCACTCGCACACGGCGACCGAGGCCTACCCGTCCCGTACCGACATCAGCTACGCCAACGAGCCGCAGGCCCACTACGTCCTGGTCTCCACCGCGGACACGGACGACGCCGGACCCTTCCAGTTCCGCTCGTACACGATCGTCGAGGGGGTCGTGACGGAGGAGGAGGTCAAGATCGTCGAGGCATATGCCTGACCGGACGCCCGACCCCGCTTCCGACCCCGCTTCCGACGTCACTTCCGGAGCCGCGTAGGCCGCTCAAGCGGTGCGCATATGCCCGTACGAGCGGCCGTACGCGGTGATCAAGCCGTACGGGCGGGTGCGGCGCCCGTACCCGTACCCCGCGCCCACCTGCCCGATCGCCCGCCCGGTCCGACAGACGAACGTGATCAGTCCGTCATGTGAGATCACATTCCGGAACCCGGACCGGGAATCGATACGATGTCCGCATGGTTTCCCACGACGTGAGCGAAAAGACGCCGAGCGCACCCCTGCTGCTCGTCGCGCGCCTGCACGTCGACCTGTGCCGTCTCGCCAGCGCGATGTGTCCGCCCCGCGCCGCGCTCTGACCGCCGTACGGCGCCCCTGAGCGCCGCCCGCCGGCCGAGCCCGATCCCGCGGCAGCACCCCAGCAGCAGCACCCCGCACCCGTAACCGGTCACCCCGTACCCGTACTCCGGCACCGCGCCCCCCGCGGGGCCGCGCCGCGCGCCTGCCCCGCACGCCCCGCCCCGCCACCTGCCCCGCCTTCCGACCCAGGAGTCCACATCATGGCCATCGAGGTCCGCATTCCGACCATCCTCCGCACCTACACCGACGGCGCCAAGGCCGTCGAGGGCCAGGGCGACACCCTCGCCCAGCTCCTCGCCGACCTCGAGTCCCGCCACACCGGCATCCAGGCCCGCATCGTCGAGGACGCCAAGCTCCGCCGCTTCGTGAACGTCTACCTCAACGACGAGGACGTCCGCTTCCTCGACGGCATCGACACCAAGCTCGCCGACGGCGACAACGTGACCATCCTCCCGGCCGTGGCCGGCGGCATGGCCTGATCGGACCGGATTCCCATGCGTTACGACTCCCCGCTGGCGGCGGTCGGCAACACGCCCCTCGTCCGGCTGCCCCGCCTCTCCCCGTCGGACGACGTCCGCGTCTGGGCCAAGCTGGAGGACCGCAACCCCACCGGCTCGGTCAAGGACCGCCCCGCGCTCCACATGATCGAGCAGGCCGAGAAGGACGGCCGGCTCACCCCCGGCTGCACCATCCTCGAACCCACCAGCGGCAACACCGGCATCTCGCTCGCCATGGCGGCCAAGCTCAAGGGCTACCGCATCGTCTGCGTCATGCCGGAGAACACCAGCGAGGAGCGCCGCCAGCTGCTCGCCATGTGGGGAGCCGAGATCGTCCCGTCCCCGGCGGCGGGCGGCTCCAACACCGCCGTCCGGGTCGCCAAGGAGCTTGCCGAGCAGCACCCGGACTGGGTGATGCTCTACCAGTACGGCAACCCGGACAACGCCGGCGCGCACTACGCCACCACCGGCCCCGAGATCCTCGCCGACCTGCCGTCCATCACCCACTTCGTCGCGGGCCTCGGCACCACCGGCACCCTCATGGGCGTCGGCCGCTACCTGCGCGAACACAAGCCCGACGTCAAGATCGTCGCCGCCGAACCGCGCTACGACGACCTCGTCTACGGCCTGCGCAACCTCGACGAGGGCTTCGTCCCCGAGCTGTACGACGCCTCCGTCCTCACCACCCGGTTCTCCGTCGGCTCCGCCGACGCCGTCACCCGCACCCGCGAACTCCTCCAGCAGGAGGGCATCTTCGCGGGCGTCTCCACCGGCGCCGCCCTGCACGCGGCCATCGGCGTCGGCCGCAAGGCGCTCAAGGCCGGCGAGAGCGCCGACATCGTCTTCGTCGTCGCCGACGGCGGCTGGAAGTACCTGTCGACCGGCGTCTACACCGCCGCCACGACGGAAGAGGCCATCGCCACCATGCGGGACCAGCTCTGGGCGTGAGCCCGAGCCGGTCCCGTACCGGCGGCCGGTGCGCGAACGGCCGGTGCGCGAACGGCCGGCGCGTGGACGGCTCGCGCGCCCGTGGTCAGCGCGCCAGATGGCGGACCCGGTCCCACAGGGCCGGGTCCGCCTTTCCCGCCCGACGGCGGAAGCCCGACACCGGGACCTCCCGCAGTTCGTCCGTCTCCAGGAAGCTCTGCCGCCCCCGCGCGTCCCCCACCGAACCCGGCGGCAGCGCGATCACCCCGGGCCGCTCGGCATGGAGCTTGCTGGTGATCTTCGCGACCAGGACGCGGTCACCGCGCCGCGCGAGCACCAGACACGGCCGGTCCTTGGCGCCCGGCCCGTCCTCGTACGGGACCTCCGCCCACCAGATCTCGCCCGCCCGCGGCAGCCGCTCCGCGCCCGCGCGGCCCGGCGCCGCCGGTGCCGTCGACCCCTTCGGTCGGCCCGGCGGACGCGTCCGCTCCGGACCCCGGCCGCGCTCCGGACCCCGGCCGCGCTCCGGACCGCGCCCGCGGCCCGGCCGCCGGCGGCCCAGCCGGCGCCGCCCGTCGACGAGGGTCACGACGAACGCGAGCAGTACCACCCCGGCCAGCGCGGGCCCCCACAACGTGTCCATAGCGCAGGACGCTACCCGCCGTCCGGCCGCGACACCGAGGCACCCCGCCAACCATCCGAACCGGTGACAGAGCCCGTGAGTTCGCCCACAACGGGCCGCCACGACGGACCGCCCGCCCGCCACGCGCCGTACCCTCGTCAGACCCGTAAGACCGCACGACCTCCCCCCAGCGCGCATTCCGCTCCCGTTCTCCGGAGGTTCACGCTTCATGAAGCTCACCGTCGTCGGCTGCTCCGGGTCGTTCCCGTCCGCGGAATCGGCCTGCTCGAGCTACCTCGTCGAGGCCGACGGCTTCCGGCTGCTCCTCGACATGGGCAACGGCGCCCTGGGCGGGCTGCAGCGTCACATCGGGCTGTACGACCTCGACGCGATCTTCCTCAGCCATCTGCACGCCGATCACTGCATCGACATGTGCGGCTACTTCGTCGCCCGTTACTACCGCCACGACGGCGGCCGGTCCGAGCCGATCCCGGTCTACGCGCCCGCGGACGCGGAGCAGCGGCTGACCGCGGCCTACGACGACACGCCGTCCCCCGGCGCGATGGGCGAGGTCTTCGACTTCCGGACGCTGACCTCGGGCTCGTTCGAGATCGGCCCGTTCTCCGTCCGTACGGAGCAGGTGTGCCACCCGGTCGAGGCGTACGGCATCCGCCTGGAGCACGGCGGCCGTTCGCTCACCTACTCCGGCGACACCGGCGCCTGCGACGCGCTGCACTCGCTGGCCGAGGGAACCGACCTCTTCCTGTGCGAGGCGTCCTTCACCTACGGCAAAGAGGACGTTCCGGAGCTGCACCTCAACGGCCGCGAGGCCGGCGTCCACGCGGCGCGGGCCGGGGTGGGCCGGCTCGTCCTCACCCACATCCCGCCGTGGACGGACGGCGAGCGGAACCTGGCGGACGCGCGCGCGGTGTTCGACGGCCCGGCGGAGCTGGCCCGGGCGGGCGCGGTCTACGCACTCTGACCCCTGTCCCTCCCGTACGGGTACGGGCGCACAGGCGTGCGTACAGGGCGGGTGTGCGCAGCTACGGGCGGGCGTACGGACATACGGCTGTGCGGGCATATGACTGCCCGGATACGGGGAAGGCCCCGGAACCCTGATCTTGGGTTCCGGGGCCTTCCGTCGTACGGGGTGGGGCCGGGGCTCACGCCTTGGTGAGGTCCTCGACCTCCTCCTCGGGCTCGCGGCCCGGGGTGGTGAGGTTGAACTTGGTGATCGCGAAGCGGAAGACCACGTAGTAGACCACCGCGAAGACCAGGCCGATCGGAATGATCAGCCAGGGCTTGGTCGCCAGGTTCCAGTTGAGGAGGTAGTCGATCGCGCCGGCCGAGAAGCTGAAGCCGTGGTGCACGCCGAGCGCCCAGGTGACGGCCATCGAGACGGCGGTCAGGACCGCGTGGATCACGTAGAGGAGCGGGGCGATGAACATGAACGCGAACTCGATCGGCTCCGTGATGCCGGTGACGAACGAGGTCAGCGCGAGGGACATCATCATGCCGCCGACGGCCTTGCGGCGCTCGGGGCGGGCGCAGTGCGTGATCGCGAGGGCCGCGGCGGGCAGCGCGAACATCATGATCGGGAAGAAGCCCGACATGAACTGACCGGCGGTCGGGTCACCGTGGAAGAAGCGCGGCAGGTCGCCGTGCCACAGGGCGCCGGAGGCGTCCTTGAAGGAGCCGATCTCCTGCCAGGCGACGGTGTTCACGAACTGGTGCATGCCGACGGGCAGCAGAGCGCGGTTGACGACACCGAAGATGCCCGCGCCGGCGGCGCCGAGACCGGTCATCCAGTTGCCGAAGTCGGTGATGACGTTGCCGACCGGCTCCCAGACGAGGCCGAAGAAGACACCCATGAGCGTGCCGACGAAGGCCATGAGGATCGGGACGAGCCGGCGGCCGTTGAAGAAGCCGAGCCAGTCGACCAGCTTGGTGCGGTGGAACCGCTGCCAGACGACGGCGGCCAGCAGACCCATGACGATGCCGCCGAGGACCTTGGGGTCGTTGTACGTCGCGGCGACGTCGACACCGTTGTTCTCGGTCGTGTTGACCACGGCCTCGGTGACCGGGAACGACTGGAGCACCTTGCTGTAGACCAGGAAGCCCACGAGCGCGGCGAGCGCGGTGGAGCCGTCGGCCTTCTTGGCGAAGCCGATGGCGATGCCGACGCAGAACAGCAGCGGCAGATTGCTGAAGACCGCGTCGCCGGCATTGCTGAAGACCGACGCGACCTTGTCCCAGCCGAGGCCGTCCTTGCCGAACACGTCGGGCTGGCCGAGGCGGAGCAGAATGCCCGCGGCCGGCAGGACGGCGATGGGCAGCTGCAGGCTGCGGCCGACCTTCTGCAGGCCCTGGAACAGGCCGGCTCCGCGCTTCTTCGCGGGAGCGGCGGCCGGGGCGGTGGCCGTACTCATCAACTTCCTCCTGTAGGCGGCAAGGCGCCGCCCGGGGACAGGAATGAAGGGGGGACGGCGGCGTCTCGGGGCACCCAGTGGTCTGGACCGCATGGTCTAAACCAGTGACTGGTGTAGACCAGTTGTAACACGCGGGGCATAGATAAGGAACCTGTGAAATCTGTGCGCTCCGTCATGGCCCGGCAGGCCCCGCCCCTGCCTCCCGGGCATATGACGAAAGGCCCCCGGACCATGAGGTCCGAGGGCCTGGGGGAGGCGGCGTTCGCGGGTCGGGGCCGGTGCCGCGCGGGCCGGTCCTGTCGGGAGGGGCGGCATATGCCCGGAGGCCCGTGACGCAGGGGGAGGGCGGCGGGGCGCGGTAGGGGGTGCGGCTGGGCATATGCCCTGATGGAAGCGGTGCGGCGCCTGAACCGTCATGCCTTGATGACGCCGCCCTCCATCTCCGCCTCCACCTCCTCCGGCTCGCGCCCCGGCGTATGGAGGTCGAACTTCGTGATCGCGAAGCGGAAGATCGCGTAATAGACGACGGCGAAGGCCAGGCCGATCGGGATGATCATCCACGGCTTGGTCGCGAGCCCCCAGTTGATCACGTAGTCGATCAGCCCCGCCGAGAAGCTGAAGCCGTCGTGCACCCCGAGCCCCCACGTGACCGCCATCGACACACCCGTCAGCACCGCGTGGATCGCGTACAACAGCGGGGCGATGAACAGGAACGAGTACTCGATCGGCTCCGTGATGCCCGTCACGAACGACGTCAGACCGACCGACAGCATCATGCCGCCGATCTCCTTGCGCCGGTGCGGCTTCGCACAGTGCGTCATCGCCAGCGCCGCCGCCGGCAGCGCGAACATCATGATCGGGAAGAAGCCCGAGAGGAACTGCCCCGCGTTCGGGTCACCCGCCAGGAACATCGAGATGTCCCCGTGCACCTGCTCGCCGTTCGGCTTCGTGTACGTGCCGAACTGGAACCAGATCGGCACGTTCAGGAACTGATGCAGACCGATCACCAGCAACGCGCGGTTGGCCACCCCGAAAATGCCCGAACCCCACGCCCCCAGCCCCACCAGCCAGTCGCTGAAGTTCTCCAGCCCCCGCCCGATCGGCGGCCACACCAGCAGACACAGCGCCGCGAACAGGATGCCGACGAACGCCATGATGATCGGCACCAGCCGGCGGCCGTTGAAGAACCCGAGCCAGTCGACCAGCCGCACCCGGTGGAACCGCTGCCAGAACCAGGCCGCCAGCAGCCCCATGATGATGCCGCCGAACACCCCCGGATTCTGGAACGTGTCCGCCGTGAACACACCCTTCAGGTCCAGGCAGCCGCCCTTCACCACCTGCGCGTCGATCGCGCAGGCCTTCGGGAACGCGTGCAGCACCCCCCGGTAGACCAGGAACCCCGCCACCGCCGCCAGCGCCGTCGAACCGTCCGCCTTCTTCGCCATCCCGATGGCCACACCGATGCAGAACAGCAGCGGCAGACCGAGATCCGCGTCCAGCAGCGCGCCGCCCGCCGCCTCCATCACCTTGGCGACGTCCGTCCAGCCCAGACCCTCGTCGCCGAACACGTCCGGCTGGCCGAGCCGGTTGATGATCCCGGCCGCCGGAAGCACGGCGATGGGCAGCTGCAGACTGCGCCCCATCTTCTGCAGGCCCTGGAAGAAGCCGCCCCACCTCGACTTCCGAGGTGCTGCTGCGGCGGCGGCGCTCGCGCTGCTCATCGGCATTCCTCCCGGGCGGCTGGCTGCTGGCGATGCAAACTGGTGTAGACCAGTTGGTAGGCTCCGGGAGGACGCCCGTGAATGGCCCGCCGGTGATCGTCATCTTTCGATAGAACGGCGGTACGCGCGCGCGAGGTTGGGCCAATCGTGGGTTACCGTGGCAAAGCGGACCATCGGTGCGCAGAACGGACAGGGAGAATCGCATGGCCAGCAAGGCTGAGAAGATCGTCGCCGGGCTCGGCGGCATCGACAACATCGAAGAAGTCGAAGGCTGCATCACCCGCCTCCGCACCGAGGTCTCCGACGCCAGTCTCGTCGACGAAGCCGCCCTCAAGGCCGCCGGCGCCCACGGCGTCGTCAAGATGGGCACCGCGATCCAGGTCGTCATCGGCACCGACGCCGACCCCATCGCCGGCGAGATCGAAGACATGATGTGACACCCGTCCCCCAGCGGGTGTGACACGACACGATGCGAGCCCGCCGCCCGTATCAGAAGGGCCCGTTCCGGCAGGGGAACGGGCCCTTCCCCACATGCCACTAGGCTCGGACCATGTCTCGCATCGACGGCCGTACCCCCAGCAGCTCCGCCCCGTCACCATCGAACGCGGCTGGAGCAAGCACGCCGAAGGCTCCGTCCTCATCTCCTTCGGCGACACCAAGGTCTTCTGCACCGCCTCCGTCACCGAAGGCGTCCCCCGCTGGCGCAAGGGCAGCGGCGAAGGCTGGGTCACCGGCGAATACTCCATGCTCCCCCGCGCCACCAACACCCGCGGCGACCGCGAATCCGTCCGCGGCAAGATCGGCGGCCGCACCCACGAGATCTCCCGCCTCATCGGCCGCTCCCTGCGCGCCGTCATCGACTACAAGGCCCTCGGCGAGAACACCATCGTCCTCGACTGCGACGTCCTCCAGGCCGACGGCGGCACCCGCACCGCCGCCATCACCGGCGCCTACGTCGCCCTCGCCGACGCCATCACCTGGGCCCAGTCCAAGAAGCTCGTCAAGGCCGGCCGCAAGCCCCTCACCGGCACCGTCTCCGCCGTCTCCGTCGGCATCGTCGACGGCACCCCCCTCCTCGACCTCTGCTACGAGGAGGACGTCCGCGCCGAGACCGACATGAACGTCGTCTGCACCGGCGACGGCCGCTTCGTCGAGGTCCAGGGCACCGCCGAAGCCGAGCCCTTCGACCGCGACGAGCTCAACAAGCTCCTCGACCTCGCCTCCGGCGGCTGCGCCGAACTCGCCGACCTCCAGCGCAAGGCCCTCGAAGGAACTCTCTGAGCCTCCGGGACGTCGTAAGCAGTACGGGCGCACGGGTCGAAACCGTGCGCCCCGTCCATTCGCAGGTCAGGTTGGGGGAGGACCCGAAACCGTGAAGCGCCGCCGCACCGCAGCCCTCGCAGTCGCCATCACCACGACAGCCGCACTCACCGCGCTCACCGGCTGCGGAGCCCTCGACAAGGCCGTGGACTGCGTCAAGACCGCCGACGCCATAGCCACCTCCGTCGACAAGCTCCAGCAGGCCGTCGGCAACGCCACCGACGACCCGACCCGGATCGACCAGGCGCTCGACGACATCAACACCGAGCTCGGCAAGCTCAAGGACACGACGGACAACGCCGACCTCTCCAAGGCCGTCGACGACCTCACCAAGGGCGTCGACTCCGTCCGCACCGCCGTCAAGAACGGCGACGCCACCCCGGACCTCAAGCCCGTCACCGACGCGGCCGGCGAGATAGGCAAGGTCTGCACCCCCGGATAATCGGGGCATGACCCGTCTGATCCTCGCCACCCGCAACGCGGGCAAGATCACCGAACTCCACGCGATCCTCGCCGACGCAGGCCTCGACCACGAACTCGTCGGCGCGGACGCCTACCCCGACATCCCCGACGTCAAGGAAACCGGCGTCACCTTCGCGGAGAACGCCCTCCTCAAGGCCCACGCCCTCGCCCAGGCCACCGGCCTGCCCGCCGTCGCCGACGACTCCGGCCTCTGCGTCGACGTCCTCGGCGGCGCCCCCGGCATCTTCTCCGCCCGCTGGGCCGGCCGCCACGGCGATGACAAGGCCAACCTCGACCTTCTCCTGGCCCAGCTCGCCGACATCGACGACACCCACCGCGCCGCCCACTTCGCCTGCGCCGCGGCCCTCGCCCTCCCCGACGGTACGGAGCGAGTCGTCGAAGGCCGCCTCACCGGCACCCTCCGCCACACCCCGGCCGGCACGAACGGCTTCGGCTACGACCCGATCCTCCAGCCCGACGGCCACACGGTGACCTGCGCCGAACTGACCCCGGCCGAAAAGAACGCGATCAGCCACCGCGGCCAGGCGTTCAGGGCCCTGGTCCCGGTGGTCCGCGAACTGCTGGGCTGAGGGCAGGCATACAAACGGCCTGCGAATCGAAAACTTCGATTCGCAGGCCGTTCAGGTGCGGCGGAAGGGATTCGAACCCTCAAGCCCGATCAAGGGCCACAGATCCTAAGTCTGCTGCGTCGCCACTGCGCCACCGCCGCTGGCCGTCTGACATGGTACCGGTCGTTCGGCATCCGTTTGAGAGGTGCGGCCCCGTCGATTCCGGCACCACGTCTCTGTCAGGGCATGGCAGTTGGGGCAGAGGTAGCGCAGGTTCTCCCGGCGATTGTCGAGCCAGTTCCCGTCGATGTGGTCGATGTGAAGGGTGATGCGGCCGCGCATCCACCCGCCTCTACTTCCGCATGAGACGCAGCGGTAGGGGACACCGACCTCCGCAAGAGCTCGGTGGAGACGGTCCCGGTTTTCCCGGGACGATCCCTCGGGGCGCACGCGGAGCACCGTGTCCGCGATCGACTTGGGTGGGGCGACGCGCACCGTGCCCCAGGTGCGCCGCTTGAAGTGCGAGGTGTCGAGTGCGAATTCGGCTGCCCACCGCCGCACTCTGCGGTGGTTCTGATCGGTCACCGGGAGCTCCAGGGTGCGCATGACATCGGCGAAGCTTTCGGCTGTGGAGACCGCGGCCCGCAGCCGGCTTTTCTCCACCTTCGGGCGCCGGTGGCTGAAGTGGTCGACATCGATTCCCCGCTTGTCGAGCATATGCCTCAGTGCGGCACGTGAGCGGCTGTCGTCGGGCACACCGAGCAGCCGGGCCGTCTCGCGGACACTGGACGCAGCCGCTGCCGCGACCCTGAGCTCGTCGTCGGTGAACGGGAGTTCCTGCTGGGTTCGGTTCAGGCCCGAAATGTGGCTCACGTCGATTCCGGCGGCTGCGATTCGTCGGCTGATGTGGGAAAGCGTTCCGGTCGCCGGTGGCGCGCCGAGCTTCTGGACCACCTCCCGCAAGGTCGTGGAGGAGGCCACTGCCGCTTCGATGACGCTGTCCGGGTACTTGCGCCAAGGGCTGCGCCGTGTGAAATGGCTGGTGTCGATGCCGTACTCGACGACCTTCGGCTGGATCGTCCGGCGGCGCCCACCGCTCACCGTCACGCCGAGTCTGCGCATGAGGTCGGTCCAGCCGCTTGATGCCGCCGCTGCGGCGCCCAGTCGCTCTCGGTCGTATACGGACGGGCTCTCGGACATTCGGCATTCCTCCGTAACCTCCGGCCATGCGTTGTGGCCTCGTACGGACTAACGACTCGAATATCGGACGGTCACGTCATATCGCGTTCGGGAAATGGAACGGCCCACACCGCTTGTTCGAGCGGTGTGGGCCGTTCAGGTGCGCCCCGGGTCAGATGCCCAGGTCGCGGATGATCTTGGCGACGTGGCCCGTGGCCTTCACGTTGTAGAAGGCGTGCTCGACCTTGCCGTCCTCGTCGACGACGATCGTGGAGCGGATGACGCCCGTCACCGTCTTGCCGTAGAGCTTCTTCTCGCCGAAGGCGCCGTACGCCTCCAGGATCTTCTTCTCCGGGTCGCCGACCAGCGTGACCTTGAGGTTTTCCTTCTCGCGGAACTTCGCGAGCTTCTCCGGCTTGTCCGGGGACACGCCGATGACGTCGTAGCCGGCCTCGGTGAGGAGGTCCAGGTTGTCGGTGAAGTCGCAGGCCTGCTTGGTGCAGCCGGGGGTCAGGGCGGCCGGGTAGAAGTAGACGATGACCTTGCGGCCCTTGTGGTCCGCGAGGGAGACGTCCTTGCCGTCCGCGTCGGGGAGGGTGAAGGCGGGGGCGGTGTCGCCGGGCTGCAGTCGCTCGCTCATGGCTGGCTCTCCTCGGGAATGTTCGCGTACGCGATGAGAGCCTAGTAGGGGTCGGGGGCGACCCGACGGCGGTCGAGCTGACAGACTGTCTGTCGACGACCGGAAAAACGACCGGAAAACAGGACTACGGAGGCAGCGCGGTGTCGGAGGCCAGGACCCCTGCGCAGATCGAGGCGGACATCGTCCGCCGGCGCGAACAGCTCGCCGTCACGCTTGACGAGATCGGCATTCGGCTGCACCCGAAGACGATCGTCGGCGACGCCAAGGCCAAGGTCGCGGCTCAGGTCGACCACACCGCCGGGCGGGCGTTCGTCGCCGTGAACCGGGTCGTCTCGGACGTGAAGGCGCGCTTCACGCACGCCGACGGCGCGCCCCGCATGGACCGGGTGGTGCCGGCCGCGATGGTCGCGGTGGCCGTGGTGGGGCTGATCGCGATGTCGTGCCGGGAGAAGGACAAGTAGCGGTTCGTAAGGGCCGTCGGAAGCCCGTGTGGGCCGGAGTACGGTCCCGGGTACGGGCGACACGCCGAGGCAGGTAGGTTCGGACCGTGAGCGACAACACGCACGACAAACTGCCCATCCGGATGCTGCACGACCGGGTCCTGGTCCGGACCGACTCTCCCGAGGGGGAGCGGCGCTCGGGTGGCGGCATCCTCATTCCGGCGACCGCGGCCGTCGGCCGTCGTCTGGCGTGGGCCGAGGTGGTGGCGGTCGGGCAGAACGTCCGTACCGTCGAGATCGGTGACCGGGTGCTGTACGACCCCGAGGACCGTGCCGAGGTCGAGGTGCGGGGCGTGGCCTATGTGCTGATGCGGGAGCGGGATCTGCACGCGGTGGCGGCGGATCGTTTCCAGGACGCCTCGGGTGCCACGGGTCTGTATCTCTGAGCCGGCCTGCTCGGCCCGCACGAGCCTTTTCACGCGAAGGGCCTGGTGACCATGGTCACCAGGCCCTTCGCGCGTTCTTTGCTAGCCTGGGTTCACCACCCGACGAGACGCGCCGTACCGGGTTTCCGCAAAGACGACGCACCCGTTGATGTTCCGTCTCGTGGAGGTGTGGGTCGTCATGGCCTGGGTCGTTCTCATAGTCGCCGGTGTGCTGGAAGTCGGCTGGTCGGTCGGCATGAAGTACACGGAGGGTTTCACCCGTCTGTGGCCGAGTGTGTTCACGATCGCGGGGATCGTGGGGTCGATGGTGTTGCTGGCGCAGGCCACCAAGACGCTGCCGATCGGTACGGCATATGGCGTGTGGGTGGGTATCGGCGCGGCGGGCGCGGCGGTGTACGGGATGTTCGTGCTGGGGGAGCCGGCGACGGCGGCCCGGATCTTCTTCGTCTGTCTGCTGCTGGTGGCGGTGGTCGGGCTCAAAGCCACCTCGGGTCACTGACGGGCGGCTGTTGCGGCTGCGGCGTGGTGCCGGGGAGGTCCGGCATGCCGGGTGAGCCGGGCGTGTCGGGTCCGTCGGGGGTCGGCGGCGGGTACGGGGTGTACGGCTGGTCGGGTGCGGGCCGCGGGGGTTGTTGAGGGGCCGGTTCGGCGGGTACGGGCGCGGGGGCCGGGCGTGGTGGTTCCTGGTGTGTGGGGCCGCCGGGCCGAGTGTGCCCCGGGCCCTGGCCCGGAACCTGTCCCGGGCTCTGTCCCGGTGTCTGTCCCTGGCCGCCTCGTCCTCCGTTTGGTGTCGTGCCGCGGCCGCGTGGGCCGTGCTGGGGCCCTTCGTGTCCCTGGCCCGCTGGGCTGCTCGCGCTCGGCTCGGGAGGTTCGGCGCCGTCCATCAGCTGGAGGTCGAAGTCCTTGGGCGGGGTGTCGGCGAGGGCGTCGCGGACGAATCGTCCCCAGATCTCGGCGGGTGCGCCGCCGCCGTTGATACGGCGTTGTCCGAGGGCTCCGTAGAGGGGGAGCTGGCGTCCGGTCTTGGGGTCCTGGCCCATCATCGCGATGACGGCGGCGAGGTCGGGGGTGTAGCCGGCGAACCAGGCGGCCTTGTCGTCCTCGGCGGTGCCGGTCTTGCCGGCGGCGGGCCGGCCGGCGGTGAGCGCGGCGGTTCCGGTGCCGTCGTCGACGACCCCGCGCAGGACGGAGGTGGTGGTGTCGGCGGCTTCGCGGCCGAGGGCCTGGACGGGTGCGGGGTGTTTGGCGCGGGGGAGGGTGAGGTCGGTGCCGTCGCGGGTGACCTTGGCGACGAGGGTGTATGTGCCGTGGGTGCCGTGGTTGGCGAGCGTGGCATATGCCTGGGTGAGGTCGAGGACGCTGGCGGTGGCGGGGCCCAGGGCGATGGAGGGGGAGGCGGTCAGGTCGGGGGTACGGGTGGGCAGGCCGAGGTCGACGGCGGTCCGGCGGACCCGGGCGGGGCCGGCGTCGACGGCGAGCTGGGCGTAGACGGCGTTGACGGACTGGTCGGTGGCCTGGCGGAGGGTGATGTCGCCGTAGTTGGTGTCGTCTTCGTTGGCGGGGTCGTAGGGGGCGCCGGTCCAGCCGCGTACGGGGCGTTTGTTGTCGCCGTTGTAGAGGGTGTTGGGGGTGATGGGTTCGCCGTCCTGGGTCCGGGCCTCGTGTTGGAGGGCGGTGGCGAGGACGAAGGGCTTGAAGGTGGAGCCGACCTGGTAGTCGCGGCGGGTGGCGTTGTTGACGTACTGCCGGGTGTAGTCGATGCCGCCGTAGAGGGCGACGACGTCGCCGGTGGCGGGGTCGATGGCGGCGCCGCCGACGCGTACCCAGCGGTCGGCGGGGTTGCGGGCGGGGTCGAGGCGTGAGGTGACGCGTTCCTCGACGGCGTCGGCGAGGGCCTGCTGGCGGTCGGGGTCGAGGGTGGTGGTGACGCGGAAGCCGCCGGCGGCGAAGGTTTTCTCGTCGACGACGCCGTTCTCGTCGAGGTACTGCTCGACGGCCTGGACGAGGTAGCCGCGCTGCCCGGAGAGCCCGGCGGTGGCGCGGACGGGCTTGGGGGTGGGGAAGGTGGCGGCGTCGCGGGCGGCGGGGGTCAGCCAGCCTTCCTTGACCATGCCGTCGAGGACGTAGCGCCAGCGGGCGAGGGCGCGGGCGCGGTTCTCGGGGTGGGTGGCGACGTCGTAGGCGTTGGGGGAGTTGAGGAGGGAGGCGAGGTACGCGCCTTCGGCGATGCCGAGGTCCTTGGCGTTCTTGCCGTAGTAGGCGTGGGCGGCGGCCTGGATGCCGTAGGCGTTGCGGCCGAAGTAGCTGGTGTTGAGGTAGCCCTCGAGGATCTCGTCCTTGGTCTTCTCGTGGCCGACGCGCAGCGAGATGAAGAACTCCTTGGCTTTGCGGGTGAGGGTCTGTTCCTGGCCGAGGTAGTAGTTCTTGACGTACTGCTGGGTGATGGTGGAGCCGGATTGGCGGCCTCGGCCGCGCAGGGTGTTCCAGGTGGCGCGGAGCATGGCGCGGGGGTCGACGGCGGGGGCGTCGCGGAAGTCGCGTTCCTCGGCGGCGAAGACGGCGTGCTGGACGGTGAGGGGGACGCGCGCGAGGCTGACGTTCTCGCGGTCGACGTCACCTGAGCGGGCGAGGGTGCTGCCGTCGCGGTAGAGGAAGACGTTGGACTGGGCGACGGCGGTGGCGTTGGCGGCGGGGATGTCGACGAGGAGGTAGCCGGCGACGAGGGTGCCGAGGAGGAGTAGGGCGCCGAGGGTGGTCGCGGCGAGGAGGCCGTGGAGGATCCGGCGGCGCCGTGAGCGGGGCTTTCGGGCTTTGCGGCCCCTGCCGTTCCGGGGGGTGGGGCCGTCGGGCGGGGACGGCGGGCCTTCGGCGGCGGGCGCGGGGACGGTGGGGTCGCGGGGCTCCCAGGCGGCGGGGTCGGGGGGTGGTGCGTCGCCGGTCATTCCGAAGGTCATACCGGATGAAGAGGACATAACATCACATACTGCCTTCGTGGGGCCCGGTAAAGCGGGAAAACCGGTCGCGGCGGCACGGGAAATCCCCCTAAGGTCGTGCGCTTCGGCTCCGACGGGCGAGTGTGTCCGCGTGTCTGCGCGGGGGTGTCCTGTGGCGGGGGCCGGGATTTCGGGGTGCCCGGAAGTCGGGACACCCCGGATGTTCGTGTGCCCGCATGTCCGCGTGTGTCCGTATGCGTCCGTATGCGTCCGCATGTCTGGATGCACGTGGGTCGGTTCTGCTTCCGATACGTCCACCACGAGGAGGGAACGAAGATGCTGCGGCTGTACGCGACGGTCGCCGCGGGTGGTTTCCGGCGCCATGCCACCTACCGGGTGGCCACCTTGGCCGGGGTGTTCACCAACACCGTGTTCGGTTTCGTCCTGTCGTACACCTACATGGCCCTCTGGGACGCGCGCCCCGGCCTCGGCGGATACGGCATGGGCGACGCGCTCGCCTATGTGTGGATCGGACAGGCCCTGATCACCGTGTGCGGGCTGATGGGCGGCGGCTTCGAGGACGAGCTGATCGAGCGGATCCGTACCGGCGACATCGCCGTCGACCTCTACCGGCCCGCCGACCTCCAGGCCTGGTGGTTCGCCGCCAACCTGGGCCGGTCGGGCTTCCAGCTGCTCGGCCGGGGCATCGTGCCGATGGCGTTCGGCGCGCTCGTGTTCGACCTGACGCTGCCGTCCCGGCCGTGGACCTGGCTCGCCTTCGTGCTGGCGGTGGCGTGCGGCTCGGTGGTCGGGTTCGCGGTCTGGTACCTGGTCGCGATGAGCGCGTTCTGGCTGCTCGACGGGCAGGGCGTGGTGCAGGTGGCCTGGCTGAGCGGGCTGTTCTTCTCCGGGATGCTGCTGCCGTTGAACGTCTTCCCGGGCGCGCTGGGCGAGGTGGCGCGGCTGCTGCCGTGGGCGTCGATGCTGCAGGTGCCGGTCGACGTCTATCTGGAGCGGTACACGGGGTGGGGGCTGCTGCGGGCGTACGGATTCCAGCTGGGCTGGGCGGTCGCGCTGCTGGCGGCGGGGCGGGCCGTGCAGTCGGTGGCGACGCGGAAGGTGGTGGTGCAGGGTGGCTGAACGGACCATGGAAGGCGGGGGAGTCGTAGGGGACGGCGCGGGGTCCTGGCGTACGGACGAGGTGGTGGCGTGGCACGCGCGCCCGGCCGAGGCCTGGCGCACCTACCGGATGGTCGCGGGTATGTGGATCCGCTCCACCCTCGCGTACCGCGTCTCCTTCGCGCTGGATCTGCTGGCGAGCCTGGTCGTGACGTTCTTCGACTTCGTCGTGATCCTGCTGATGTTCGGTCAGGTCCGGGGCCTGGGCGGGTTCTCCTTCGCCGAGGTGGCGCTGCTGTACGGGGCGTCGGGGACGTCGTTCGGGCTCGCCGATCTGGTGATGGGCCGGCTGCCGAGGCTGGGCCGGCGGGTACGGGACGGGTCGTTCGACCTGTTCCTGCTGCGGCCGGCGCCGGTGCTCGCGCAGGTGGCGGCGGACCGGTTCGCGCTGCGCCGGCTGGGGCGGGTGATCCAGGGGCTGATCGTGCTCGTGTGGGGTCTGCTGCTGCTCGACGGCGTGGTGTGGACGCCGCTGAAGGTGCTCCTGGTGCCGGTGATGCTGGTGAGCGGGGCGGTGATCTTCTCGGCGCTGATGGTGCTCGGCGCGTCGGCGCTGTTCTGGATGCAGGACGCGGCGGAGGTGACGAACGCCTTCACCTATGGCGGCAACACACTCCTCCAGTACCCGCCGACGATCTTCGCTCAGGACCTGGTGCGGAGTGTCGTCTACGTCGTCCCGCTGGCGTTCGTGAACTGGCTGCCCGCCCTGTACCTCCTGGACCGGCCGATGCCGGCCGGGGTGCCGGGGTGGGCGGCGTTCGCGTCGCCGGTGGCGGCGCTGGGGTGCTGTGCGGTGGCGGGCGTGGCGTGGCGGGCGGGGCTGCGCGCGTACCGCTCGACGGGGAGTTGACGCACGGGGCGCGGGGCGTAAGAGAGACGTGGGACGTAAGAGACGCGGGATGTAGGAGAGAAGGATCCGGTCATGGCGTTCATCGAGCTGGACGGTCTGGAGAAGGTGTTCACGGTGCGCCGCCGGGCGGGGCTGCTGCGCCGGGAGAAACGGGAGGTCAGGGCGGTCGACGGGATCTCGTTCGGGGTGGAGCGGGGCGAGATGGTCGGCTACATCGGCCCGAACGGGGCGGGGAAGTCCACCACGATCAAGATGCTCACCGGCATCCTCACCCCGTCCGGTGGCCGGCTGCGGGTGGCCGGGATCGACCCGTCGAGCGAGCGGAAGCGGCTGGCCCGGCGGATAGGAGTGGTGTTCGGGCAGCGCACCACGCTGTGGTGGGACCTGCCGCTGCGCGACTCGTACACGCTCGTCCACCGGATGTACCGGATCCCCGACGACCGGTTCCGCGCGAATCTGGCCCGCTGTGTGGAGCTGCTCGATCTCGGCGACCTGCTGGACGTGCCCGTACGCCAGCTGTCCCTCGGTCAGCGGATGCGCGGTGACATCGCGGCGGCGCTGCTGCACGATCCGGACGTGCTGTATCTCGACGAGCCGACGATCGGTCTGGACGTCGTCTCCAAGGCGAAGGTGCGGGGCTTTCTGCGCGATCTGAACGCCACACAGGGGACGACGGTGCTGCTGACCACCCATGATCTGACCGATATCGAGCAGTTGTGTTCACGGGTGATGGTCATCGACCACGGGCGACTGATGTACGACGGGGATCTGGCCGGGCTGCACACGGCGGGGGACGGGGAGCGGCAGCTGGTCGTCGACCTGGCACACGAGTCGGCGCCGATCGAGGTGCCCGGCGCCCGGTTCGTACGGGCGGAGGGACCGCGGCAGTGGCTGGCGTTCCCGGCGACCGCGTCGGCGGCTCCGGTGGTGGCGGCGGTGGCCGCCGCGTACCCGCTGGCGGACCTTTCGGTGCGGGAACCGGACATCGAGGCGGTGATCGCGAAGATGTACGGGGGAACTCGTGATGCGGGCCGGGAGTCTGTCAGGTAGGGAGGTGAAGCGATGGTCAGCTTCACGTACACGGCGGCCGACGAAGAGAAGAGCCGCGGCGTCCGACGGATGAAACGCCTGGCCACCGGGCTGCTGCTCGGTGTCGCGGCGGTCTATGCCCTGGCGACCTGGGCCCGCGGCGCGGGCGCGGGCGGCTGGGCGGGCTACGTGGCGGCGGCGGCCGAGGCGGGCATGGTCGGCGCGCTCGCGGACTGGTTCGCGGTGACGGCGCTGTTCCGGCATCCGCTGGGGCTGCCGATCCCGCACACCGCCATCATCCCGACCAAGAAGGACCAGCTGGGCGCGTCACTCGGCTCGTTCGTCGGCGAGAACTTCCTGTCGGCCGACATCGTACGGGGGCGACTGCGCGGCTTCGGCATCGCGCGGCGCCTCGGGGCGTGGCTGGCCGAGCCGGCGCACGCGGAGCGGGTGACCGCCGAGCTGGCGACGGCGCTGCGCGGGGCGCTGACGGTGCTGCGCGACTCCGACGTGCAGGCCGTCGTGGGCGAGGCGATCACACGGCGGGCGGAGGCGGCGGAGATCGGGCCGGGGCTCGGCAAGACGCTGGAGCGGGTGGTCGCCGACGGCGCGCACCACCGGGCGGTCGACCTGGTGTGCGGGCGGGGCCGGGACTGGCTGGTGCGGCACGGGGACTCGGTCATGGACGCGGTCCAAGGCGGTGCGCCGGGCTGGACGCCGCGGTTCGTGGACCGCAGGATCGGCGAGCGCGTGTACAAGGAGCTGCTGCGCTTCGTCACGGAGATGCGGGACATGCCGGACCACCCGGCGCGCGGCGCGATCGACCGGTTCCTGCGGGACTTCGCGGCCGACCTGCAGTCCGACACGGAGACCCGCGCGCGCGTGGAGCGGCTGAAGTCGGAGCTGCTCGCCCGGCCCGAGGTGCAGGACATCATCGCGTCGGCCTGGTCCTCCGTACGGGGGCTGATCCTGGCGGCGGCCGACGACGACCAGAGCCAGCTGCGGCGCCGCGCCCGCGCCTCGCTGATGTCGCTGGGGTCGCGCCTGGCCACCGACGAGCGGCTGCAGGGCAAGGTGGAGCGCTGGGCGGAGGACGCGGCGGCGTATGTGGTGACGACCTACCGGAACGAGATCACCTCGCTGATCACGGACACGGTCGCGGGCTGGGACGCCGACCAGACCTCGAAGAAGATCGAGGCGAACATCGGCCGCGACCTGCAGTTCATCCGGATCAACGGCACGGTGGTGGGCGCCCTGGCGGGCCTGCTGATCTACACGGTCAGCCACGTGCTGGGGGCCTGACCGCCTGCCCGGGGTCACGGCGCGCGCAGGGCCGCGTCGAGGTGCTCTCGTACCGGTGCGAACAGCTCCCCGTACGGCACGTACCGCTCGATCGCGTCGCGCCCCGCCCAGACGACTCCGCCGTCCGGCCGCTCCTCGCTCACCAGGCTCTCGGGTACGCACGCGATGTACGCCATGTCCTGGCCGGTCTGCGGGTGTGTGCGCTCCCCGAGCAGCCGTACGGCGGTGACGGCGAGCCCGGCCCCCGCCCAGGCCGCGCGCACGGCCGCGCCCTCGGGCGTCTCGCCGGCCTCGACGGGGCCGACGGGAAACCGCCAGAACAGTTCGCCGTCGCCGACCTGCCCGCGCAGGAGGAGCACGCGGTGCTCATGGACGACGACGGCGACGACGATCCCCTGCTGTGTCATGCGGGGATCGTATCGAAACGGGTAAAACGCCCTCGTCAGGCAGCCTTGCGGCTCACGACGTACGAGGCCCCGGCCATCACGCCGGCCACCGAGAACACCGCGGGCCACGCCCCGATCTTCTTCGCCAGCGGGTGCGACCCGGCGAACGCCGCCACGTACCCGGCCCCGAGCCCTGCGGCCCCCTTCACCCCGGCGACCCGGTACCACTCCCGCCCGGCCACGGCCCCGGCCGCCGCGAGCACGGCCCCACCCAGCGGCCGCTTCTTCGTCCACCGCGCGACGGCATACCCCCGACGAGCCCGGCGGCGGCGATGGCGGGGGAGAGGGTGCGGGTGCTGGGCATGACGACGGGCCTTTCTCGCGGTGATGGTCTGACTCCTTGAGCCTAACGAGGCCACGCGGGCGGCGGGGGCCTTGGTGGACTTCTGCCAGGGGGAGGGGCTGACTGCGGCTGCCCTTCAGGAGGAGAGTGCGGCGTCGAGGTAGTCCCGCACCGGCTCGAACAACCCGTATGGCACGTACTCCGGGATCTCGCCGTGGGTGACCCAAGCCAACTCGGCCAGTTCCTCGGTGTCCGCTACGTGGGCCGTACCTTCCAGCACCTCGCACGCGGTGTACGACATCAGCCGCCCCGTCTTCGGATGAACGCGCTCGCCGAGCAGCTTCACGGCCGCCACGGTCAGCCCGGTCTCCTCCCGCGTCTCCCGCACGGCGGCGTCCTCGCGGGCCTCGCCAGCTTCGACCGCTCCGGCCGGGAACTGCCAGGAGAGCTGTCCTTCGCTGACCCTGCGGCGCACCATGAGTACACGTCCCTCATTCACGACGACGGCGGCGGCGATACCCGGGCGCTCGTCCGTGGTCTGGTTCGTCACGTCTGCTCCTCCAAGGCTGCCAGGATGGGTGGGAAAATCGTATCGACGGGGATGAAACGGGGTACGGCGTTTCTGGGGACCCACATGACGTCGAGGTTTTCGGCCGCGTCGCCGTTGGTGGCCTCGCCAGCGAGGTACTCGCAGAGGAAGTACTCGCACAGCACCCCGGTCACGGGGTGAAGGCGGTTCCCGAGGCGCTGCCGGACCGCGCAGTGGACACCTGTCTCGTCCAAGGTCTCCCGCACGGTGGTGGTCTCCGCTTTGCCGCCCGGCTTGATGACGCCTGCCGGGAACTGCCACGTGATTCCAGCGGCATCGTCGTTCCGTCGGCACACCAGGAGGACATCGCTGTCCCGGACGACCACCGCGATGGCCACCCGCAGCGCCTGTGCGCCGGGTGGCGTCGAATCCACCGGGGCTCGCTCCTTCGCCAGCAGGAGTGCGAAGCGCTGTCGCGCAGCCGGAGGAGCCTGCTCATGGGTCGTATCGAGAAGTTGCTGCATCTCCCTGCGGGGCACGACGGACGTGTCGGAGTGCCAGGTGGCCACCGTCCTCACGGCGATGCCCAGGCGGGCGGCGAACTGTTCGTTGCCGAGCCGCAGGGCGGACTGCAGCAGGCAGGCGTACCGGCCGCTCCAGCGCTCGATCACGTCCACAAGACTGCCCCTCGTCGCCGCCTCGGTGCAGGAATCCGCACGCCGAAAGTGCACCCCCGCTGCACTGGTACTTCATGGTCACGCGGGAAGAGCTCCGGAAGAATCGGAGCCACCAGGGGCCAAAGAATCGTCGGCCTGAGGCTCAGTCCCTGGAAAGCGTAATGAGAGGCACGAGAGCGCCAGACGACCACGGGGAGATACTAGGTGCGTCTACCCAGCGGATAGTGGAGACGGAGAACTTGGCCGATTCGGGACTTTCGATGGGCTGATCGGTGGCACCTTGGGTCGGCATTCGCCCGTCCGGGGTATTGCCCACATGCCCGAACCGCCCTGCCAGCGCCGGTAGCCTCAGCGGATGACGGCTGATTGCCCGTCATGTTCGGTTGCTGACAAGGCGAAAGGGAGTCAATGGTCGAGGTTCAGGCACACACTGTCGAGCGCACGCTCGTCCTGCTCAAGCCCGATGCGCTGGCGCGCGGCCTGGCAGGAAGGATCATCACGCGATTCGAAGACGCCGCGCTGAAGATCGTCGGCACGAAGATGAAGTGGATGGACGAGGAGTTCACCCGAAAGCATTACTTCGACCTGGAAGAGCGATTGGGGGCGGAGGTCTACAACCTCACGGCGACGTTCATGCAGCAGGGGCCCGTCATCGCCCTGGTGCTGGAGGGCTTCGACGCCATTGCCACGGTCCGCAAGATCGTCGGCAGTACCTATCCGAACCAGGCTCCGGCCGGCACGGTGCGGGGTGACTTCTCGCATTACAGCGCGGCGGCCAGCATCGCCTCGGGCAAGGCGGTCGCGAACCTCGTGCACGCATCCGGCAACGCAGAGGAGGCCAAGCAGGAGGTGGAACTGTGGTTCGGCAAGGACGAGCTGCAGGACTACAAGACGCTGGCCGAGATTTACACCTACTAGCGGCGGGGTGCGGCGTCACCGCGGGGATGCCGAGGCGTTGATCATCACTGGGGCGCGACCGCTGAACCGAGAGGGCACCATGACCAACCAGACCCGCCTGGCCTCAACCGACGAGCTGGAGTCGATCTTCCAGCGTGAGCTGGCAACCGACCGGTGGGCCGCCACCGAGACCTCGTACGCCCTGGCTGTGCGCCACCGCGACCTGGGCGACTGGCCCGCCTCTCGTGAGTGGGCCCAGCAATGTCTGCGTCTGCTGGAGGGCTTCCCCAGCGAGACAGAGGAGCAGGTCGCCACCGGCCGCACGTCGGTCGGGGGTGTCCAGCTCCCGACCTACCTGCACTCGGGAGTCATCGAGAAGCGCTTCGGCGCCCTCAGCTGACACCCACCGATCCACCGGGGTGATGCGGCAGATGCCCGCATCGGCCGCATCACCCCGGGCTCGACCACCAATCCCATTGCGATCGCCCGACCGGGCAGGCCCCTCGCGGCAGAGTCCGGCTGGCTTCGCCATGCCCGAATCGAGGAGGCAACAGCCCCGTGGCCGTTGAGATCGAGATGCGCGCCCGCTTTACCGAGGAGGTCCACAAGCAGCTCGTCACCCGCCTGAAGGCGGAAGGTGAGGACCTGGGCCCCGACGACAAGAACATCTACTTCTATGTCCTGCCCGATCAGCTGCTGAAGGTCACGGACAACATGGCCGCCGGCTCGGCGAAGATCACGCTCAAGACCGGCAGGATCGGCCAGGGCGCCGTGTTCCCCGAGACAGAGATCGAGATCGCCCGGAACGACGTGCCGGCCGCTGTTCGGATCTTCAACGCCCTCGGTTTCGAGCATGCCATGCACCAGGCGTTCAACCAGCGGCACAACTTCCGCTTCCGTGGTGTCGAGATCGCTGTGAAGTGGAGTGACGCCTGGGGACATCACGCCGAGTTCGAGGTTCTCCTCGATGAGACTGCTGACGCCGCCGCCCAGGAGAACGCCGCCACCCGCATTCGCGATGTGGCCGACGAGCTTGGCGTCCGCCTGATGACCGAGCAGGAACTCGCGGACTTCACCGCGGCGTTCGAGGCAGCCGAGCAGGCGCGCAAGAAGAAGCAGGCGGCTTCCGTCGCCCCTGCCGGCTGAGGCATCCGCTGTCGCAGACCACCAAGAGGAGGTGGGCCGGTGAATACGACCTCATCGATCCACAATTTGGTCGAGCTGGCCGCACGCAAGCGGCTCCCGCACCACCAGTACACCGATCGCGCTACAGTCCGCTGGATCGCCGCCCACCGTCCGGACTTCCCCGAGGGCCCGCCTCCTCCCGTCCTGCGTCCGGTCTCGCGACAGCTTCTGGCCCATGCGGCCATCCCAGGTGACTGGCTGGCTGAGGTCAGGTGCCACGACTCCCTGCACGGGATACGGCATGCCGTACGAACGGCCGTCCTGGCCGCCCTTCTCGCCGAGGCCACTGGCCTCGGCGACGACGACATCGCGACACTCATCGTGGCCGCGGCGGTGCACGACTGCCGCCGTCTTCACGACAAGGACGATTCCGGCCACGGAGCCCGCGCCGCCATCTGGCTCACGGACAACGCCGACGCCGTCTGGCACCACTTCGGGATCACCGCGACACCCAGCCAGATCACAGCGGCCGGTACAGCCGTCCGTCTCCATGACCTGCCGTACGAGCGCTTCTCCCCGGACGACCATGCCGATCACGCCTGCGCGGAGACGATCACCGACCTCCTCAAGGCTGCCGATGCCCTGGACCGCTACCGCCTGCCCAAGCTCACCTGGTGGCCCGACCCCACCCGCGTCCGCTCTGCCGCCTTCACCCAGATGCGCGCCACTGCCTTCGAGCTTGTTGTCCGATCCGAGTCCGCGTGGCTGGCCGGGGCCGGCAGCGCCGACTCCGTTAGCTCCACTCTGACCACCATGGAGCTGACCGGCTGATGGACTTCCTCGACGCGTACGAGCAGTGGGCTGACGCCCACGCCTTCTTCGGTACCGACCTGATCCCCAGCCCCGCTGACGACGAGGACCCCCTCGCCGATCAGACCGCGGCCTGGGAAGAGCGCCTGGCCGACACGCCCAACGGCCGACTGCTACGGGAGAACGCCATGTTCCGGGCGCTGGGCACGGACGGCAAGATCCACCTCTTGCATGTCACGCACGCACTGGAGCAGATCAGCGAGAACGGCACGCTGTACCCCTCTGGAGGCTGCCTGGTCGGCAGCGTCTACTGCGCCCCTCTCACGGCGACGGAGCAGGGCTTTCGCATGCACAACCTCGGTGAGTACATCCTGACGAAGGAGGCGCCCGCCTTCGTCGCCAAGGCCGGTGCGCCGAAGCGAGAGCCGACACCGCTGATCTTCGAGATCGCTCTGCCGCCGCAGGCGTACCGAGGGCTGGCGGGCGTGGACTACCTTCGCCTCGGCGCGATCCATCTGCAGATCTACAGCCGCCTGGAGTACCTGCTCTCCAAGACCGAGCGCCATCAATTGCGCGAGACGATCGTCAGCCGGATCAAGAACTCCGCGTCCTTTCTCGCCCTGGCGGCTGCCGTCGCCCGCCAGAGCGCCACGGTCAAGCCCGACAGCTTCCTCCGGCTCCTGGACGAGACGATCCCTCGCTTGCCGATCCTCGGGTATGTGTACTTCGAGGCGCTGGCCGAGTACCTGATGCTGCACTCCATCACTCGCGACACCCGCGAGCGGGCCGAACACGGCGAGTTCAACAACTGGCTCTACAAGGACATGCTCTTCGCATCCTTCCCGGAGATGGCCGGCAAGTTCGACCTCGCGAAGTTCCGTCCCTCACCCACCGGCCTGGACACGCTCCTGGCCCGCATCGACCCGGGCATCGACACCCATCACGCCCGCGGCTACCTGACCGATCGGATCAGCCACCTTGTCGCGGCCCGTCTCTTCACCCCTGGCCGGGGCCCCGGAGCCTGGCACCGAACCCGGTGGGAGTTCGACAGCCTCTCCGCTCAGCTCGGCCCGCTCCTGGGCCACCTCATCCACCGAGAGCTGCGCACGTTCGGCCGGTACCCGGACTTCTACTTCTACTTCGATCAGCACAAGGCGCTCCAGGCGTGGAACTACTGGAACCACATGGACATCGTCACGCCCTTCAACGGGACCATTCCCAAGGGCGAGATCGGCATCAACCCCGCCTACCCCGACCTCGTGTACCGCGTCTGGCGCGCCGAGCAGGACGACGCGGGCCGTCTCCACCCTTCCGAGGAACTCGAACTGACCATCGCGCCGCGGCTGGTGGACATCAAGTACACCCTCATGCGCAACAACCAGTGGACCGCCCCGGCGCCCAGCGCTGCCTGACCACCGCCGCCATGCGCGGCCTCCCTCACCCGAGCAACCTCACACGCAGGAGATCCGTGATGAGTTCCTCCGGCATGCCCTCCGTCGACCTCCTCGGCGAGCAGGTCGCCTCCGTCCTCGCCGACCCCGCCACCACCCACGGCCTCGCCCGCACCCTCCGGGCCGCCGCCAAGGAAATCGGGCTCCACCGCCACCACCACGCCAGCCGGCGAGCCTGGCCCAACGGCCGGATCGACGACAAGCCCGCCAAGGTCCAGATCGGCGGCGGAGCCCACCGCATCGACGGATTCTTCAACATCGACCTCGTCCCGCCGGCCGACCTTCTCTGGGACATCCGCGAGGGCATCCCCCTCCAGGACGACAGCACCGACGAGATCTTCTCCGAGCACTTCCTGGAACACATCGACTATCCGCGCTCGGCCAAGCACTACGTCCGCGAGGCCCACCGTGTCCTCGTGCCGGGCGGCCGGATCATCACAGGCGTTCCCGACGCCGCCTTTGCCCTGAGCCGCTACCCCCACCCCTGGAAGCCTCTGACGAGACGATCGGGCGCTGGTACGCCAAGCGCGACTGCCACGGCGACATCAACACGCGGCTCGACCTCGTGAACCTCGTCTTCCGCGACCAGGACGACGACCCCATGTACACCCCGCACCTGTGGGCGTATGACCACGAGAAGCTCGTTCAGCTCTTCACCGAGGCCGGCTTCACCACCGTCGAGCCCTGGAAGTTCGACCCCATCATGGCCAACCCGAAGCGCCGCTGGGGCAGCGTTTACGCCGTCGCTACGAAGTAGCCCGAACTCAGATCGTCACCTGCGCGGCGAGCCGCGGCAGTGCGACCGCGCGAAGGTCAGAGAGCGCCATTGGGTGCGGGGATTTCGTCTGCGGAGACGGCACTGATGAACGCCCGCCACGCATGTGCTCGCACCGCGAGCACTGCACGCGTTGGCCGCTTTGAGTCCCGCACCAGGGCGTTGGAGGCATCCCAGGCGCATTCCACGCACTCGGTGGTGTTGCCACCGCTGTAGGACGAGGTGAACCAGAACGTGGCCGAGGAGGAGGCCGGAGGCGGGGGCACTAGAGCTCCTTGCAGATGTCGTGGATCAGAGACGAGGACGTCTCCATGTCCAGCGCTTGTGCGCGCAGATACTCGAACGCAAGCCTGTACCGGCTGAGTTCCTCCTCCGTCTCCATGAAGAGTGAACCCGTGTGCAGGTCGACGTAGACGACATCGAGGGAAGGTTCGGGACCACCCAGGATGACGAAGCTGCCGAGTGCCGCAGCGTGTGCTCCCTTGGCGAAAGGCAGCACCTGGAGGGTGACATGAGGGGACTCGTTCTCGGCGAGAAGGCGCTGTAGCTGTGCCTTCATGATCTCGGGAGAGCCCACAACCCGCCGCAGGACCGACTCGTCCAGGATGGCCCAGATGTGGGGCGGCTTCGCGCGGGCGAGGATCTCCTGCCGTTTCATCCGGATGTCGACGAGACGTTCGATCTCGTGCTGGTCGAGGCGCAGCTCGTTGGCCTGCTGGAGCGCAGTGCTGTAGTCACGCGTCTGGAGGAGTCCGGGGACGTACACGCAGGAGAAGTGATCCTCCCGGGCGGCTTCGTCCTCAAGTGTGAGCAGCAGGCTCATGCTCTCGGGGATGCTGTCGGCGACCGAGTTCCACCAGCCTTGCTGCCGCGCGTCCTTGGCGAGGCCGACGACCGTCTCCCGCTCGGCGTCGGTCGCTCCGTACCCCTGACACAAGGCGTCCACGATGGGCCACTTCACGGGTCCGGCCTGGGTCTCGTAGCGGCTCACCGTCGCTTTGGACACCCCGGCATGGCGTCCCGCCTCTTCCAGGGTCATGCCCGAGCGCTCCCTCAGCTTTCGCAGGGTCGCACCCAGATGGCGGCGCCGGGTTGTTGTCCTTGGGTGCACGAGGGTCCCTTCGAGTCGCTTCAACGCCCGCCTCCGGGGGCGGCAATCAGGCTATGCAACACGGCGGTTGGCATGGGGGTGGAATCACCCGATCGAGAACGGTGAGAAGTTACATCGTGAGAATTCTCGCTGCCATACTCGGACTGTCGAGACGACGCAGCGTCGCCGCATGGTTGCGGTGGGCGCAGCGCTGCGCTGGGTCAGAGAGGGGGTCTCTTGATGGCTTTCACCGAGCACGGCGAGCCCCGGGTTCGCTGCGTCCTGCCCTTCGAAGCGGTGCCGGGTGAGGTCCGGCTGCTGCGCCGCGCCGTTCGTTCCACGCTGGGGCAGTGGGGCGCGAGGTGCGCGGCGGACGAGGCCGAGCTTGTCGTGACCGAACTGGCGACGAACGTGATCAAGCACGCGGGAGAGGGGGCGCCTGCCACCCTCGTCCTGGAGATGGACGGCAGCCGGCTCCGGTTGGAGCTCCATGACCTGAGCCCCGTACTGCCTGTCGCGGAACCCGGGAGCCCGGAGGTGTGCGACGCCGAATGCGGCCGGGGGCTGCACCTGCTGGCCGCGATGTCGGTCGAGTGGGGCGCGCTCCTCATGGAGCGCGGGAAACTCGTGTGGTGCGAGCTGCCGCTGGTGACCGACGTCGTGAGCGCGCGTGCCGATCGCGCGGCCTCGGCACTGGAGGCATATCGGGCACTGATGGGGGTACGTGGCTCGGTCGCGGCCGCACGGTCCCGGGTGAACCAGACGGCGGCCGTCTCGCTGATCGCCGACCTGCTGGTCTGGTTCGAACAGCAGGGCAGCGACCCGGACGACGCTTTGGATCGTGCACAGCAGCTCTACGAGGCCGGCGCGGTCCCCGTGTGACCCGCGCGGCGCTCTGAAGCTCTACGCTGTGCCGGCGCTATCGCACTGCGGCCCGGAGGATTGCGCGGGCGTCCTGGTCCAGCCCCATCTCAAACAGCTCGAGAGCGATACGCAGCACATCCCTCTCCGCGCGCGTCCGGCCATGGATGTTGACGGCCGTGTCTGCGAGTCGCCCTTCTCCCTCGCGGAGCAGAACGATGGATGCCGCACTCTCAAGTGGGGTCAACGACGTAGAGACATCCTGCAGCCACGACACCGCATGGTCTGTTTTGCCGCTTTTATGCAGCCTCGTAGCTGCCATGGCCACTTGCCGCGCGGCCGATACGTCGTGAGCACTCCGCTGCCGGTCCCCTAGCCCCGAGGGGACCGGCAGCGGAGTGGCGTCTGTGCTGGCGTGCGGGCCCGCATTGTTCGCGGGCTCGGAGTCGGTGTCTTCCTGGCTGCTGGCCAGCCGGCTGATCTCCGTACGCAGCTGGCCGTTCTCTATCCGCAGTGGCCCGCAGGATGGGCACAAGGTGGACTCCGCCGCCGTATGTATCTGCCTTAGCTTGTCCAGGGGGAGCGTCGCCACGGCGTCAGATCCGGCTCGTTCCAAGGCGAGAGCGTGCAGTTGCCTGACGAAGGTGAACGGCGGCTTTCTGCGTCCGCTGCGATATCGGGACAGCTCGCTCGGGTCCTTCCGCCAGTTCTTGGCGGCCAGGAGCTCGCTGACCTGGGCCAGCGTGAGTTCGCCTAGCAGCTTGTAGAGCTCAGCTATGGCATCGGCCAGCCTCTGGCGGCCAGGCGGCAAGCCTGTACTGGTCTGGCGTTCGTTGTCATTCGACGGCATCCGGACTCCCCCCTGGCATGTGTCAATCCATTCTGCACGAACGCCCTTTGACGCCTTTGCGCGCAAAGATCATTTGAGGTGGACGGTGATCGGGCGGACCGCTCAAATAGAAGGACCAGCCGGGTTCCGGGAGCGCTGGGTGGTGGTGTCCCCCGAGGCTCCGCCGCCGAGGGCCACCGGTGTTCATTGAGCGGAGGTCTCAGATGGTTATGCCGTCGTGGCAGGACAAGAAGTTCGGCAGCAAGGCGCGGGCTGGATTGTGGCTGGTCTCCGTGGTGGGAGAAGGGGAGGTCTTCACCAAGGGGCAGCTGAGGGAAGCGTTTCCTGACGTGTCTCAGATCGACCGCCGGGTGCGGGACCTGCGGGATCACGGCTGGCAGATCGATACGCGGCGGGAAGACGAGACGCTTCACCTCGAAGAGCAGCGCTTCGTCAAGAAGGGCGCGGAGGTCTGGATCCCCGGGCAGTCCAAGTCCCCCAAGGAAAAGTCGGGACTGACTGCGGCTCAGCGCACCAAAGTGATGATGTCCGACAGCTTCCTCTGCCGGTCGTGCGGCATTGGTGCGGGCGAGGAGTTCGCCGACGGCGGGCAGGGCGCTCAGCTGGACGTTGCCCGCCGCCAGGTGCTGATGCCGGACGGGACGACCAAGATGATGCTCGTGACCGAGTGCAACCGGTGCAGGGTGGGCGGTCGCCAGCGGCAGGGGGATGCTGCCGGCCTGATCAGCGCTCTGGGAAAGCTCTCGCCGCTGGAACGCCAGGTGTTCGCGGGATGGCTGGAAGCGGATCGCAGGGATCCCAGCCCGATGGAGCGGTATTGGGGTGAATGGCGGACCCTGCCCGAAGATGCTCGAACGGCCGTGCGGGATGCTCTGCGGGGCATGGGTAACTAGCTGACGAGGGATGGCGCAATCAGATGACGCAGGAATTTCCTCCTCCGCCACGTGTGGATGAGTTCAGGACTACTGTCAGGAAGCGGCTCGATGAGGTGCGGACCTCGGCGGGAACCCGGGAGACGGTCACCGTCGACCTGGGCGGTGATCCGCTGCACTGCGAGGTGATCACCTGCCAGGTCGGCAGTCTCCTCTATAACCCCAGTACGCACCGCATCCGTGCTCAGCGCAGTCACGATGCCGCTAAGGAAGCAGCGCTCGACAAGGACCCCTGGGCCGGTGAGAGCCAGGAGTATCTCCAGTCACTCCTGAAGGCCGACCCGGCAGACCCGAGCCGGCGGGATCCTGACTTCGACAAGCTGAAGGAGAGCCTTCAGCAGTTCGGGCAGAACGACCCCGGGCTCATCACCCACGACGGCATCCTGGTCAACGGCAACACACGGGCTGCAGCTCTCCGGGAAATCGGGCAGCAGACCATGCGTGTGGGCGTGCTCCCGGAGTCGTTCACCTGGGTGGACATCAACCAGGTGGAACTGTCTCTGCAGCTCCGCCGGGACCACCGGCGCGACTATTCGTACATCAACCGGCTGCTCGCGATGGAGGAACAGGCGACGCAGGGGAAGACTCCGGAGGTGATTGCCAAGGAGTTCCGGATCCGGGTGTCCACATACCAGCAGGAGCGCTGGATCCTCTCCACCATCCGGGATCTGATCAGCCGCAGCAAGAGCGGTGGCGGCACTGGCCTGCGGCTGGTCGATTTCGAGGACCACCAGGAGAAGCTCAAGGAGCTGCACCGGGCCTACGAGAAGCTGGCAGCGGTGGACCCTGACCGGGCGGATGTCCAGAGGGAGATCCGGATGGCGGCGATTCTCCTGGGCTTCTCCAAGACTGACGTGCGTCATATCGATGAGAGTTTCCGAGACAAGTACCTGTCCCGGACCATGCCGGCTGGCTTTGGCGGAACGACCGCAGAGGAAGCGGCTGTGGCGGTGCCGGGCCTGGGGGGAATGACTCTTCCCGGCGCCTCTTCGGCCGTGTCTGAGGCCCGCGCCCTTAACGACCAGGTGCTGCGGGCCAAGGCCGTGGTGAGTCCGCGCGGACCGGTGGTCTCGGATGAGGAACGCAGGGAAGCCCAGGAGGTTTTCACCGGCGCGAAGGAAGCGTTCGACAAGGCCATTGATGCCGCCGGACGGGACGCTCGACTGAAGAAGCGCAAGCAGATGGCCCCTGCCCGGCTCGCGGATGCGTGCGCAGATATCGACCAGGCAGTCGTCGAACTCGTGCAGGCAAGGGCTTCACGGAGCTCTGACGAGGAAGCCCTTGACGAGTCAGTGATCAAGCTGAGGGAGAGTCTCCGCCGGCTCGCTCAGCAGGCGGGGCGGGGTAGCGCGACGCCGGGCGACGGGGTTGCCTGGCTGCTTGAGGCAGTGGCGCTGGAGACGTCCTGATGACGGAGCGCGCCACCTCAGGGTCATTGCGTCTCGACTTCGACGAGACGCGCACCAAGGTCGTCCTGCGGACGACAGAGACCTTCCGCGACGACCTGGTGCAGTTGACCGCCCGATTCCGGTCGGGCGGCCAGCTCGGCCCGCTCGCAGCCAGTGTTGAGCTCAACGATCTGCTCGGCGGCCTCAACGCCCTGTCCTTGTGGCCCCACGCCGAAGGGGTTCAGTGGGCTCCAGAGCTGCAGGATCTGGTCGTCAGCGTTCTTCAGGACGCCCAGACGGTCAAGCAGCGCCTGGACACCTCTGCCCAGGAGGGAGGGCTCACCTCTGATGGCGAGTCCCTTCTCGCTGGGGATGACCGGAAGGTATTGGGGGACGACTGGAAAGCGAACCTGAACGATTTCCAGCGACGGGACATCGCGAAGCTCCTCTCACTGCAGCACGGGGCGAACTTCAGCGTGCCTGGTGCGGGTAAGACCCGCGTCGGACTGGCGGTGTACGCCGCGCAGAAGACGCAGGAGAAAGTGAGCCGTCTGCTCATCGTCTGTCCCAAGTCCGCTTACGAATCGTGGCAGTACGAGACCGCTTCCTGCTTTCAGCATCCTCTGCGTACGGACATCCTGGACAAGGCGCATGACCCATGGGCCGAGGTTCTCATTGTCAACTACGAGCGCCTCGACCGGTCGCTGACCAAGCTCGCCACGTGGCTCAAGGCTGCCCCTTCGATGATCATTCTTGACGAGGCTCATCGAATGAAGCTGGGTGCGCGCGGCACCTATGGAGCGGCTTGCATGGCGCTTGGCCCGCTCGCACGGCGCCGGCTGATTCTCACCGGTACGCCGGCTCCGAACGGCGCGAAGGACCTGGAGAACCTGCTCGGCTTCGTCTGGCCCGGCCATGGCCAGCGGACGGTGACACAGGCAGTAGCCGGCGGTGACCTGGCCTACGCCAGCTCGGTACTGCGGCCCCTGTTCGCCCGGACCACCAAGCAGGAGCTTGGCCTGCCGCCGATGAAGATCCACCGGCGATATGTGGATCTCCCGCCGCTCCACGAGGAGATCTATACGTCGCTGGTGGGAGGAGAGAGCAGCGGTGCGTCCCGGGACGATCTCAGCGCTCTGGGCAAGACCGCCCTGCGGCTGCTTATGGCCGCGGTCTGCCCTGCTCTTCTGGCGGAGGGCGCAAACCGTCACGATCCATTGGCATATCAGCTGCCGCCGCTGGCAGTCCCGCAAGGGAGTTCTCTCTTTGCGCTGATGCAGAACCTGCCAGATCATGAGATGTCTCCGAAATATCAGGAGGCCGCATTCATCGTCGCGCAGAACGCCTCCAAGCAGCGAAAAACACTGGTCTGGACGACTTTCGTCAGAAGTCTCACCACGCTCGAAAAACTGCTGGGTAAGTATAATCCGGCAGTTGTGTACGGGGGGACCCCGGACCGCGAGGAGCAGCTGCGCCGCTTCCGGGAGGACGAGGATTGTAAGGTTCTGATTTCCAACCCTGCGACGCTGGGCGAGGGCATCAGTCTGCATCAGGTATGCAACGATGCAGTTTACGTCGACCGCGACTTCATGGCCGGTCGATTCTTGCAGAGTGTGGATCGTATTCACCGACTGGGACTCTCGCCGGAGGCTGAAACCAATGTGACGGTGCTCGTGGCGCGCAACACCATCGATGAGGTGGTGATGACACGGCTCGAACAGAAACTGGATTTCATGGGGCAGGTTCTCGATGACCCTGCTGTGCAGCAGCTTGCCGATCTTGAGGAGGAGCCTTCTGTGGCTGCTGGGCTGGCGCCTAGCGATATGGAGGCGCTGCTCAGTCACATGGGAGTTCCAGCAATGCGGTGACACGGTGTGCTGAGGCATGGCCCGGCGGGCTGCGGCGCGCTGGGCCAAGCGGCGGTGAACCTTCAGGCGGCCGGCCTGGGTGCGGGTGACCCAGGCGCCCCGGCTGGAGAGAGTTGCCGGATGGGGTGAGGGTGTCACCGTGACGACTAGCGGGGGCACGTGCGCGGCACGTCCTGGGGCATGCGGCTTCTGTCTGCGGGGGAACCGTGGAGTGCGCGGGGGAGCTTTGCCCGGCTGCCTGCAGGGAGCCGCGGTGCGAGGTCCGTCAACTGGCGGATCGGCGGTCTTGTCATGTCTGTCGGCGAGGGATGCGACACTTGCGTGTCTGTGAACATCGCACCTGGAGGGCTCATGGGTACCGCCGACCGCAAGCTGACCTCGATTGAGATCTGTGCGGGTGCTGGTGGCCAAGCAGTGGGGCTCCACCAGGCTGGCTTCCGGCACCTTGCTCTTGTCGAGATTGACAAGCACGCGGCTGAAACTCTCAAGCATAATATTGACAGTCGGCCTGACTGGGGCTGGGAGAAGGAGAACTGCATCCTCAGGGTGGCGGATGTCAAAGAATTCGAGCCACTCAAGGAAGTGCCTTCACCGAGTGATTCAGAAAAGGGCTTGATCAGGCCTGGGCAGCTTGATCTTCTGGCTGGTGGCGTTCCTTGCCCCCCCTTTTCGGCGGCTGGGAAGCAGCTCGGTCCTGATGATGAGCGTGACCTCTTCCCTACTATGCTCAATCTGGTTGAAGAGCTCAAGCCGCGTGCGGTCATGATCGAAAACGTGCGTGGAATTATTGAGCCTGAGCAGAAATTCCGCTACTACCGCAACCACATCAAGAACCGGTTGCGGAAGTCTGGCTATGTTATCTGTGGCTGGGAAGTTTTGGAGGCGCAGAATTTCGGCGTACCTCAGCTCCGTCCGCGCGCAATTCTTGTTGCCATCCATAAGGATCACTACCGCGGTTTCAACTGGCCAGAGCCCCAGCGGAAGCTGGTTACGGTAGCGGACAAATTGGATAAGTCGATGGCGCGCAGACTGGGAGGAAAAGACTCCCCTCGGTACAAGGAGTGGAAGCGGAAGGCCTCTCAGGGTGTCGCGCCTACCCTTGTCGGAGGCTCTAAGAAGCATGGTGGGGCGGATCTTGGTCCCACGAGGGCGAAGAACGCCTGGAGCGTGCTCGGTGTCGATGGCATGGGCGTTGCCAACGACGAAGACAAGATGGTCGACCCTGACCGCGATCTCGGCACCTTGAAGCGGGGGCCGAAACTTACGGTCGCCCAGGCAGCACTTATCCAGGGCTTCCCTGAGGACTGGGAGTTCAAGGGGAGCGGGAAGACCGCGCGCTACAGGCAGGTAGGCAATGCCTTCCCGCCGCCGGTTGCGGCCGCGGTGGGCGAGTGCATCAGGGAGGCACTGTCCCGTACCGGCCCGTTGCACGAAGACCCGAGCCCTGGCTTTGAGCCTGAGGACGACCCGTCACTCGTCGCTGCGGAACTTCCGCTCTAGTAGACGCTTTCTGCGGTCGAGAACAACCCTGAGGACCGTGCTGGCACAGTCCTCAGGGGGCTCGTGCTCCCAGAACCGCAGAACTGTCCAGCCGGCGTCCGCGAGACGACGGTCGGTATCCCGGTCGCGGGCGATGTTGCCCGCGACCTTCCCTGACCAATAACCCTGATTGGTTTTGGGTGCAACGTAGTGTTCCGGGCATCCGTGCCAGTAGCAGCCGTCAATGAAAACGGCCACCTTGGCGGGGCGGAACACGATGTCTGCTGTGCGGCGGAGGTCAGGCAGCGGCTTGGCGGCGACGCGATAACGGAGCCCTTGAGCGTGGAGCAGTTGCCGCAGCAGCCGTTCCGGTTTGGTGTCCCGGCTGCGGATGGCCTGCATGTTACGGCGGCGGGCAGCCGATGACGCCCAGGAACCCTCAGGCGGTCTCCACGGCTCCGGCTCCTGCATTGGTCCGCTCCTGCGCTCGGCTGGTGATATTTCCATCCTCTCCGGAACGCGCTCGGGCCGGAAACCAGCCCGGCGAAATCAGCTCTTGGTGCCCCCGTGGCAGTCGCCGTACGTCTCCTTCGAGCCGCACCAGCACGGGGACGTGCGGGGCGGGGGCCAGGGGGTGGCGAGGCCGCGGGCGGCGAGGGTCGTGGTGTATTGGGGGAGCAGGGCCGGGGTGGCCGGGGAGGTGGATTCCGAGGCGGCGAAGGCCTCGTAGGACGGGACCGTCGCCGGGACGATGCCCAGGTTCGGGGTGCCCGACTGGGCCAGTTCGCGCAGCGATGCCTCGATGTCCGTCAGGTGGGCCCGGTACGTGGGGTACTCGGCCTCCAGTTCCGGGTACGCCGCGAGGAGTTCGTCCAGTTCCGCTTCCGGCCAGTGCAGGACCGCGACCGGGAACGGGCGGGACAGCGCCGTGCGGTAGGAGCCCAGTTCGGTGCGGAGGCGGGTGATCTCGGCCTGGAGCTCGGCCGGGTCGGAGGAGCCCAGGGCCCACAGGCGCTTCGGGTCGTGCAGTTCGTCCAGCGGGACGGCCGCCGTGTGGAGGCGGTCCGCGAGAGTGTCGTGCTCGTCGTGCGGGAGGGCGAGCAGCCGGCGGACCCGGTGGCGGCCGGTCAGCAGGGACTGGAGGGCGTACGTGATCTCCTGGGCCGGGTCCACGAGCAGGCGGGCCGCCTCGGTGAACGTCGCCTCCGCGTCCTCCAGCTCGTCGTGCGCCTCCAGCGTCTCCGCCGCGATCTCCCACGGCGCTGGCTCCGCGGGTCGCGCGGCCCGGACGCCGGTGATGATCGCGCGGGCCTCGGCCTCGTGGCCGTACTCCCAGAGGTTCGCCGCCTTCAGCGCCCTGATCAGGAACGGCTCGGCGGGCTCGGAGCCGGACAGCAGGTCGTCGTAGAGGGCCGTCGCGCGTGCGCGGTCGCCCGCCAGTTCGAGGTGCGCCGCCGCGCGGAGCAGCAGCGGTTCGCGGTCCTCCGGGTACTGCCCCGCGGTACGGAGCAGGCGCTCGGCTTCGGTGGTGTGGTCGGCAGGCGTGTCGGGGCGCATGTCGTCCACCGTACTGCTGTACGGCCCTGGAGAGTTGGCGCACGAGCGCTTATCGTGCCCGCCGTGCGAGCCATGGTGCGCGGGCGGGTGCCGGTCGTCGTTCAGGTGCGCCGGCGGCGCCCGCCTGCCGTCCGCGTGCTGCGGGCCGCTGCCGAGGCTCTCGTCACCTGCGGTCTTGTCGTCCTGCTGTTCGTCGTCCACCAGCTCTGGTGGACCAACGAGCAGGCGCAGGCGCGCGCCCAGGGGCAGGTCAGGGACCTTGAGGAGGGGTGGGGCGCCCCCGGTGACTCCGAGAGCCCGGGTATCCCGGGGATCCCTGAGATCCCCGAGAGTTCTGGGACCCCTGGTGTCTCGGGTGCTCGGGGTTCGGGCGCGGGCGCGGGCCCGGAGTCCGTACGGAAAGACGCCCCGTCCGACGCCCCGTACGCCGTCCTCCGCATCCCCCGCCTCCGTCTCGCCGTCCCCATCGCCCCCGGCACCGACAAGCGCCGCGTCCTCGACCAGGGCTTCGTCGGGCAGTACCCCGGTTCCGCCGCCCCCGGCCGCCCCGGGAACCTCGCGCTCGCCGGGCACCGCAACACCCACGGCGAGCCGTTCCGCCGCCTCGACCGGCTGCGTCCCGGGGACGATGTCACCGTGCGGACCCGGCAGGGCACGTACACCTACCGCGTCGACCAGGTGCTGCTCGCCACCTCGCCCCGCGACACCGGCGTCATCGCGCCCGTCCCCCGCTCCCGGTATCACCCGGCCGCCGGCTACGACCGGCCCGGCGCGTATCTCACCCTCACCACCTGCACGCCCGAGTTCACGTCCACCTACCGGCTGATCGTCTGGGCGAAGCTAATCTCGTCCGAGTGATAAAACGCCGGCCCCACCTCCTCTGGCTGCTCGTTCCGTACGTGCTGTTCGTCGTCGCCCTCCCCTTCGTGAATCGCGGCATATTCCTCTTCTTCTGGCTGCTCGGGGCGACCGTCCTGACGCCCCTCGCCGTCGGCCTCGCCCACCGCGGTGACCGGAAGCGGACGTGGAAGCGCGCGGAAGAGAGGCGCTCGTGAGCACCGCGCTCTGGATCCTCGCCGGGTTCATGGTCCTCACCGTCGTCCTCGGGCTGCTCGCGGTGCGCCGCCAGGAGCGCGGCGGCGGGCTCGCCGAGTGGTCGGTCGGCGGGCGGTCGCTCGGACCGGTGTTCATCTGGGTGCTGATGGCCGGTGAGGGGTACACCAGCTTCAGCTACCTCGGTGCCGCCGGCTGGGGCTACAACTACGGGGCGCCCGTCCTCTACGTCGTCGCGTACATGTCCTGCGGTTACGCCCTCGGTTATCTCGTCGGCCCCATGCTGTGGGGCTACGCCCGCCGCCACGGCCTCGTCTCGATCAGCGACATCGCCGCGCACCGCTACCGCCGGCCGTGGCTCGGCGCGCTCGTCGCCGTCCTCGCGACCGTGTTCCTGCTGCCGTACATCCAGCTGCAGATCACCGGCATGGGCGTGGTCGTGTCGACGATCTCGTACGGCGGCATCGGCCTCGACCTCGCCTACTTCCTCGCCTTCGCCGTCACCACCGCCTTCGTCGTGGTCAGCGGCCTGCGCGGCAGCGCCTGGGTGTCCGTCCTGAAGGACGCGCTGGTCATCCTGACCCTGGGCTTCCTCGCCGTGTACATCCCGCTGCACTACTTCGACGGCCTCGGCGACTTCGCCCACCGTCTCGTCGACGCGAAGGCGGAGTGGCTGAGTCTGCCCGGTCACAACGGCCGGACGAGCGGTTACGGGGTGGGCTGGTTCGCCTCCACCACCGTCCTGAACTCCCTCACCGTGGTCATCTTCCCGACCACCGTCGCCGGCTACCTGGGCGCCCGCGACGCCGACACCCTGCGCCGCAACGCCGTCTGGCTGCCCGCGTACAACATCCTGCTGTTCATCCCCATGCTGCTCGGCATGGCGGCCCTCTTCGTCGTCCCCGGCCTCACCGGCGCCGACTCGAACCTGGCCCTGTTCAAACTGGTCATCGACGCCCTGCCCGAGTGGGCGGTGGGCGTGGTCGGGGTCGCGGCCGCGCTCTCGTCGATCGTGCCGATGGCGGTGTTCATGCTGGTCATCGGCACGATGTGGGGGCGCAGTGTGCTGTCTCTCGTGCCGCGGCTGAAGCGCCGGGAGAAGGGGATCTCGCAGGTCGTCGTGGTCGTCGCCGGGACGCTCGCGCTGATCCTCACGTACACCGCGCCCAACACCCTCGTCCGGCTGTCCCTTATCTCGTACGAGGGGATGGCGCAGTTCGTGCCGTTGCTGCTGCTGGGGCTGGTGTGGCGGCGGATGACGCTGTACGGGGCGCTCAGCGGGCTCGCCGTCGGTGTCGGGATCGTCTGCGGTCTGGTCTTCACCGGCCACGACCCGCTGTGGGGTGTGAACGCCGGGCTGCTCGCGCTCGCCGCGAACCTGGCCGTCGCGATCCCGGTCAGCCTGTACGGGCCCCAGGGGGCCGCGGGGGAGGAGCCCGTCGAGCTCGCCGACCTGGACGAACCCGACGAGCCCGACGAGCCCGACGAGTCCGGGAAGGAGGGGGCGGTCAGCGCCCCCGTCCCACCGCGAGGGTGACGACCGCGCCCGCGACGCCGAGGACCGCCGAGGCGCCGGCCGCGACGTCCGCGCCGGCCGTCGACAGGGCCAGGGCGAGGGCGACGCCGGCCGAGGAGCCTATGTAGCGGGCGGTGTTGTTGGCGCCGGAGCCCATCGCCGCCCGCGCCTGCGGTACGGAGTCGACGGCGAGGCGCGGCAGCGCGGCGTTCAGCAGCCCGCTGCCCGCGCCCGCCACGATCAGGCCCGGCAGCAGCCGCGGCACCGAGGCGTCGTCCAGGGTGCCGAGGAGCGCGAGGACGCCGGCGGTCGACAGGACGAAGCCGAGCGCGAGCTGGTGCGTGGCGGACAGCCGGCCCGCGAGCCTGCGGGTCTGCAGGGCCACCACGAACGCCGTGCCCGACCAGGCCAGGAACAGCCAGGCGGCGGTCAGCGGCGACAGTCCGCCGCCGCTCTGGAGCAGCGCGGGCAGCACGCTGAAGAAGCCGATCACGGCGAGGCCGGTGAACAGCGCCCCGGCGGTGGCCGCGCGGAACGCCGGGCGCCGGAACAGCGCCAGGTCGATCATGGGCGTACGGCTGCGCCGCTCGACGCCCGCGAACACCGCCGCCAGCACCACCGCCGCGAGCAGCAGCAGCCCCACGCTCGGGCGCAGCCAGCCGTCCCGGCCCAGGGTGAGCGCGGTGAGCAGGGCGGCGAGCGCGAGGCCGAGGGTGAGCGCGCCCGCGATGTCCGGGCGGCCGTCGCGCGGGGCGCGGGACTCGGTGAGGGTACGGGTGCCGAGCGCGGCGGCCACGAGGGTGGCCACGGCCAGCGCCTCGTACGTCAGCCGCCAGTCGGCCAGGCTCAGGCTGCCCGCGAGCAGCGGGCCGAGCGCGATGCCCGCGCTGACGAACGCGCCCCACACCCCGGTCGCCCGTATCCGGTCCACGCCCGCCGGGTACGCGTGGGCGAGCAGGCCGAGGCTGGCGGCGAGCACGGCGGCGCTCGCCGCGCCTTGCGCCACGCGCGCGAGGACGAAGGTGAGCGTGGAGGAGGCGAAGGCGCCGAGGCCGGTGGTGAGGCCGAGGGCGAGGGTGCCGAGAAGGAAGACCCGGCGCCGGCCGTGGTCGTCGGCGAGGCTGCCGGCCACCAGGAGCAGGACGGCGAGGCCGAGCGGGGTGCCGTTGAGCAGCCAGGCCTGGAGGGAGGCGGGGGTGCCGAAGGCGCGGCTCATGGACGGCAGGGTGAGCATCGGGGCCGTGTAGTTCATCAGCGTGAGCGCGGTGGCGGCGCTGGTGACGGCCAAAGTGGCGCCGGGGCGGGAAGAGCGGGAAGAGCGGGACGTGCGGGACGTGCGGGAAGGGGGAGCGGAAGCGCCGGCGGACGGGCGGGAGGACCGGGGGGCGGGCGCCGGGCGCGGCTCCCCTGAGCGGCGACGGTACGCGCGCGGGGCGGCGGGGTCGCCGGTCCGGGCGTCGGTGTCGGCGGGAGCGTGCGGGGGCATGGCGGGACCTCGGCTTCCGTAGGTTCGTTCACTGAACCTTGAGCGTGGGCCCCACCGTAGCAGTCAAGGTTCAATGATTGAACCCACCCGGGTACACTCGGTCCCATGGCTCTCGGCAAGGACTACGCGACCCAGCAGTGCTCCATCGCCCGCGCCCTCGAAGTGATCGGCGAGCGCTGGACCCTCCTCGTCGTGCGCGACGCCTTCTACGGCGTACGGCGCTACAACGACTTCCTCGTCCACCTCGGCGCCCCCCGCGCCGTCCTCGCCGCCCGCCTCCAGTCCCTCGTCGAGGACGGGGTCCTCGACAAGCGGCGCTACCAGGAGTCCCCGCCGCGCGACGAGTACGTGCTCACCGAGCGCGGCCTCGCGCTGTGGCCCGTGATCCGCTCGCTCGGCCTGTGGGGACGCGGGGGCCCGCCCGGTGAACCGACCGCGCCTCCCATGCGTCTCTTCCATCACACCGACTGCGGCACCGAGCTGGGGCCGTACGGCGAGTGCCCGGCCTGCCGGGCCGTCGTACCCCCGGCCGATGTCGAGATGCGGCCCGGCCCCGGACTCGATCCGGATCCGGCCGATCCGGTCAGCCGCGCGTTGCTGCGGCCCCGTCGGCTCCTCGTCCCCCTGGACGGCGATCCGGTATAACGGTCGGAAGAGTCCGTACAGCCGGAAGAGTCCGCACAGGCGGACGAGGGAACGGATGGCGGTCCGCCGACACGGACAGCCGACGGTGAAAGGAGGAGACGGTATGCCCCGCGGGTATCTGCTGCGCGTTCTCGCGCCGGTCTTCTTCCTCCTCGCCCTCGCCGACCTGCTCGTACCGCTCTTCGCCGACGGCGCCGGCGGTGGCGTGACCCTGTCCGCCGCCTTCGCGCTCGCGGCGGCCTCCGCCGTCTGCGCGCTGATCGGCGGGGCCCGCGCGGCCCTGCCCGTACCGCCGACCCGGGTCCGTACCGCCCTGCGCGACCGCGCCCGGCGTACCGCCTTCCTGCCGCAGCGCGACCCCGATGCCCGGGGCCGCCGCAGGCCCAGGGCGCCCGGCCGCTGCCTTCCGACGGCCGCGTAAAGGACCCCGTACGCCGGTACGCCGTACCCGCCCCGCTCCGGGCGCGTACCCCCGTGCCCGCGTCGAGCATCGCCCCGGCGTCCTGCGCGGTTCCGTCCTGCCGAGATCGACAGATCACGCGATCACGCGATCACTGACCTCTTCCGGCACGACGAGACCCCTCGGAGGGCTCCCATGTCCCTGTTCTTCGACGCCTTCGCCGCCCTGATCGAACGCTGCGCCGACCTGCTCACCCCGCTGTTCGCCGGCGCCTCGACGGCCGCCGCCATCGTCCTGTTCACGATGGCGGTACGGCTCGCGGTCCACCCCCTCTCGCGGGCCGCCGCCCGCGGCCAGAAGGCCCGGGCCCGGCTCGCCCCGCAGCTCGCCGCGCTGCGCAAGAAGCACGCGAAGAACCCCGAGCGGCTGCAGAAGGCGGTCATGGAACTGCACGCCAAGGAGAAGGTCTCGCCCCTCGCGGGCTGCCTGCCGAGCCTGCTCCAGGCGCCCGCGTTCTTCCTGATGTACCACCTGTTCTCCAGCGGCCGGATGGCCGGCCACGACCTGTTCGGCGCCCCGCTCGTCGGCCGCGCCGCCGACGCCTTCGGGCAGGCGGGACCGTTCGGCCCGGCCGGTCTCACCTACCTCGCGCTCTTCGTGATCGTCGCCGTCACCGCCACGTACACCTTCGTGCGCACCCGGCGGCAGCAGGCCGCCGCGCCCGCGACGGTGGACACGGACCAGCCCGGCGCCGGGGCCGTCATGGCGCTCACCCGCCACCTGCCGCTGCTGTCCTTCGCGACCCTGATCACCGTCGCCGTGGTACCGCTCGCGGCCGCGCTCTACGTCGTCACCAGCACGGTCTGGACGGCCGTCGAGAGGGCCTTCCTGTACCGGGACATGCCCGCCGCGGCGCTCGCCTCGCCGGCCGTGGGCGCGTGACGCCGGCCCGTACGGGGTCTGTACGAGCCGTCCCTACGAGCCGCCCCTACGGGGTGTGCCGTACGGGGTGTGCCGTACGGGCTGTTCCGAACGTGCACACGGCTGTCGCGTAAGGGTCCAGAGGGTGGGCGGGGTCTTGCAGAGCATCCCGATCCCGGTGGAGGATCGATCGATCCTCCGATGGCCGCACTCCATCGGCCGGGGTGCCAGGCGGTCCGCTCCCGCGGGCCGTCCGACCAGAGGGAGAAGACCATGAAGCTGCTGCGCGTCGGTCCGGCGGGCGCCGAACGGCCCGCCCTCCTCGACCAGGACGGGACGCTGCGCGACCTGTCCGCGCTGGTCGACGACATCGACGGCCGGCTCCTCTCCGACGGCTCCGCGCTCGAACGGATCCGCGCCGCGCTCGGCGCCGGGGTGTTGCCCGCGCTCGACCCGGCCGGGCTGCGCACCGGCCCGCCGGTCGGCCGGATCGGCAAGGTCGTGTGCGTCGGCCTGAACTACCACGCCCACGCGGCCGAGACGGGCGCCGCCTCGCCCGCCGAACCCGTCCTCTTCCTCAAGGCCGCCGACACCGTCGTCGGCCCGGAGGACACCGTGCTCGTGCCGCGCGGCGCGGAGAAGACGGACTGGGAGGTCGAACTCGCCGTCGTCATCGGCCGCACCGCCCGCTACCTGGAGACCGACGAGGAGGCCCGCGCGCACATCGCCGGGTACACGATCGCCCACGACGTCTCCGAGCGCGCGTTCCAGATCGAACACGGCGGCACCTGGGACAAGGGCAAGAACTGCGAGACCTTCAACCCGCTCGGGCCGTGGCTCGTCACCGCCGACGAGGTCCCCGACCCGCAGGACCTCTCGCTGCGGCTGTGGGTCAACGGCGAACTCCGGCAGGACGGCCACACCGCCGACCAGATCTTCCCGGTCGCCCAGGTGATCCGGTACGTCAGCCACTTCATGACGCTGCACCCCGGCGACATCGTCAACACCGGTACGCCGGCGGGTGTCGCCCTCGGGCAGCCGGAGCCCAAGCCGTACCTGCGGCCCGGTGACGTCGTCGAGCTGGAGATCGAGGGGCTGGGGCGGCAGCGGCAGGAGCTGAAGAGCGCGTAGCCGGGGCCGCTCTCGGAGCGGTCCTCGGGGCCGTCCCGGGGGCCGTCCTCGGGTGAGTGGCCGCGCGGCCGAAGCCGACTCGTCCCGGCCCCGCGGCCTTTCCCCGGGAGTCCGGCATCCTCGCCACACCCGGGATTCTTGTCTCTCCATACGATTTTTTACGGCGACGTTGTGCTCTTCCCGCGCGTCGGCGTCCTGTCGGAGCGTCAAAGTCTGCGTATTGCCGCATATGCACGCACATGTAACACGGCGACGCCGTCGAGGAGTGGCGACGACGGCTGCCGCGGCGGCCGCCGTCGCCGCACTCGTGGGCCCTCTCGCCACCCAGGCCCTCGCCGACCCGCTTCCCGGCGGTCTCGGCCCCTGCCTGCCGGGCAGTTGCCCCAGCCCGTTCCCCGAGGTCAACAACGGCCCCCTCGCCGGCCGTGACAACAACATCAACATCTTCGTGGGCGACGACTTCCTCGTCCGCCAGGCGGCGGCGGAGGCCGAGGGCAAGGTCGTGGTCCTCGGTGACTTCGACATGAACAAGCGGGCCGGGGGCTCGCAGGTCTACAACGTCGGTGTCGTGGGCGCCGGTTCGCGCGTCCCGCCCGACAACGGCACCGACTACCTCACCACCGGCAATGACATCACCATCGCCCCTGGCCAGCGCCTGCTCGCCGAAGAGGACGGGGCCTTCGGAGAGGTACGGTACGGGGGCGTGCTCAGCGGCACCGTCCAGCCCTCGGCCGTCGAGGACCCGACCGCGGCGGACCGGTACCGGGCCCTGCGCGGGGAACTCACCGCCGCCAGCCTCTGCTACGCCTACGAGAACGGGGCACCGCGCACCGCGACCGGTACCGCCGTGAACCTCGGTTACGAGACGGCCTTCACCGGCGACGGCCACTCCGCCCTCCAGGTCTTCAACGTCGACTTCGACATGGAGTCGGCGAGCGGCGGCTCGCAGGGGCTGAGCTTCACCGGCATCCCGGCCGACGCGACCGTGCTCGTCAACGTCACCGGCGGGCCGAGCCGGACCATCGACTCCTACGTCAACGGGCTTCCGGACGGGCTGCGCGAGCGGGTGCTGTGGAACTTCCCGGACGCGACGGACGTGATCTTCGAAGGTGGCGCGCAGTTCGACGGCAGCGTGCTCGTCGGCAACCCGGCCGGCACGTCGACGGTGACGATGCCCGGCATGAACGGGCGCTTCTACACCAGCGGTTCGTTCGTCCACACCTCGGCGGCGAGCGGGGGCGGCGGACAGGAAATGCACGCGTACCCCTTCAACGGTGATCTGCCGTCCTGCGCGGTCGAGCCGACGCCGACCCCGACCCCCACGCCGACTCCCACCCCGACCCCCACGCCGACTCCCACCCCGACCCCCACGCCGACTCCCACCCGACACCGACTCCGACGCCGACTCCCACCCCGACACCGACCCCGACCCCCACGCACCCGGGTGGCTCGGGCGGTGGGTACGGCTCCGGTGGCGGATACGGCAGCGGGTACGGCGTACGCGCGCACCCCGCGCCGGACGGTCACCTGCCGGACACGGGCGCCGGGTCGATGACCGGAAAGATCGTGATGGGCGCGACGGCCACCGGGCTCGCCCTCGCCGGCGGTGTCCTGGTGGCGCTCACCCGGCGCCGCCGCCGGATGAGCTGACCGGCCCCGGCCCCGGCCGCTCGCTCCGAGGCCGAACCGAGGTCACCCCGAGGGCGTCACAGCGTGACCGTGACGCCCTCGCGGGCCGACCGCCGGGCCGCCTCCAGGACAGCGAGCGCGGCGGCGGCCTCGGCGGCCGGCACCGGGTTCGGGCCGGTGCCGCGCAGGGCGGCGGCGACGGCCGCGTAGAAGGCGGGGTAGTCGCCCGGCAGGGTCCGGACCGGGGTGCCGCCGCCGGTCAGCGGGGACTCGCCGGAGCCGATCCGGCCCCACAGCCCCCCGGTTCGAAGCCCCACCCGCGGCCGCCGCCGGCGCCAGGGCGCCGGCCCTCGCGGAGCGCGGCCTCCTGCGGGTCGAGCCCGTACTTCACGAACCCGGCCTCCTGCCCCAGCACCCGGAACCTCGGCCCGAGCTGGGCGGTGGTGGCGCTCACCCACAGGTGGGACCGGACGCCGTTCGCGTGGGTCAGCGCGAGGAACGTGTCGTCGTCGGCCTCGGCGCCGGGGCGGCGCACGTCGGACTCGGCGTACACGCGGACGACCGGGCCGAACAGGACCAGCGCCTGGTCGACGACATGGCTGCCGAGGTCGTACAGCAGCCCGCCGATCTCCGCCGGGTCGCCGGACTCGCGCCAGCCGCCCTTCGGCTGCGGCCGCCAGCGCTCGAACCGGGACTCGAAGCGCTGCACCTCGCCCAGCGCGCCCTCGGCGATCAGCGCGCGGAGCGTGAGGAAGTCGTTGTCCCAGCGGCGGTTCTGGAAGACCGAGAGCAGCAGCCCGCGGTCCTCGGCGAGGGCGGCGAGCGCGCGCGCCTCGGCGGCGGTGGCGGCGAGCGGCTTGTCGACGACGACCGGCAGGCCCGCCTCCAGGGCGGCGGTGGCGACCGGGACATGGGTCTTGTTGGGCGAGGCGACCACGACCAGGTCGAGTTCGCCGGCCCGCGCGAGGACCTCGTCGGCCGAGCCCGCGACCCGGACGCCGGGGTGCGCGGCACGGGCCCGCTCCGCGCGCTCGGGGTTGCCGGTGCTGACCGTGTCCAGGACGAGGTCGGGGGAGGCGGCGATCAGCGGGGCGTGGAAGACGGAGCCGGCGAGGCCGTAGCCGACGAGCCCGACGCGGAGCGGCGACGACGGGGTGGCGGGGGAGGAGGCGGGGGCAGGGGAGATCATGGTGTCCACTCTGGCGGTGCCGCCGCCGAAGCGCTAACGCGTACCTGTGTACGTGACGTACGAGGCTACGAGTCGGCGGTCTCGCTCCGCCGGGCGTCCAGCGCGGCGGCCGCCGCCTCCAGCAAGGTCCAGCCGTCGAGCTCCTCCCGCTGCTGTGCCCCCGGCTGCCAGCCGCGGGCCAGCGCCTCGTCGAGCAGGGCCCGGACGGCGCCGGGCTCGTGCAGGTTGAGGGAGGCGCCGCGGGTGTACCCGACGTCGCCGGAGCCCAGGGGAGCACCGCCCGGGACGTATCGGCCGGGGCCCTCGGTGAACACGATGGGCAGCGCGGGGCGTCCGGGGCCCGCCTCCTGCGGGAACAGCGTCAGGGTCTCGCGGCAGTTCGAGGGCCGGCCGTCGGCCGCCGTGTCGTGGCGGTGGCGGAGCGACCACAGGTAGACGCGTCCGTCGGCGACGAGGCGGCGAGGGGTGTTCCCACTGCGAGGCATGGCGTCGAGGGTACGCGGCCCGGGTTCGGCGAGCTCGGGGAATACCGGGAGGGCCGGGAGGGCCGGGAGGGCCGGGAAGACCGGCGATCCGATGAGCGGACAGGCGGACCATACGCTGATCGGGCGGAAGGGGTGAGGCGTACGGAGGGCGGCGCCGCGCCGCGGCCCCGCGCGCCCGCCCGGCGTGGCAGCGTCGCGGGCAACCGCACGTCCGCGAGCTGCAAAGGCACCCGCCCATGCGACTGCGCAACGCCCTCGCCCTCGCCGCCCTGACCGCCGCCGTCCCCGCCGCACCCGTCGTCTCGGTCCCTCTCGCGCAAGCCCACGCCCAAGAGATCCCCGCGCGGGCCCAGACGCGGGCGCCCGGCTGCGGTGCGGCCGGCGCCCGGGAGTTCCCCGTCGAGGCCGTCATCCGCGGCGGCCCCGTCGACTACCCGCCCGGCGGCGGCTTCCGTACCTGGGACCTCGACCTCACCAACACCACCGGCGCGCCCTGCGGCGACCTCCACCCGGTCCTCGTCCTCGCCGACCACGACCGGGCGCTGCGGCCGGCCCAGATCCGGGCCGAGTTCCACGACGCGGAGGCCCGGCAGTGGCGGCGGGTCACCTTCGAGGGCACCGACCAGGACGAGAGCGTCGGCGTGTTCGACGAGGCCCCGGCCACGCCCGGCGGCGGGCGGGCGTTCCGCGGGTTCACGGTGCCCGCGGGCGGGACGCTCACCGTCCCGTACGGCTCGCGTTCAGCGCGGGCGCCGCGTCCGAGGAGGTCGAGGTCAGCGCCGCGATCGTGCGGAAACGGGGCGACGACGGCGACTGGGTCGGGGAGACGGGCGTGTACCGGCTGACCATCGGCTCGGGCGACCCGGACGCCGGAATCGCCCCGGACACCGAATCGCCCGCCGTCCGTCCGGGCCCCGCCGCGCACCCCTCCGCCGCCGCGTCGGTCCCGCCCCTCGAACCCGATCCCCGCACCAGCGCCCTGCCCGCGACCCCGAAGACCGACCCTGGTGCGCCCCCGATCCCGAAGCCCGTCCCGCCCCCGGCCCCGAAGCCGACCCCCAGCCCCACCCGGAGACCGACCCCGGGTTCGATACCGATACCGATACCGATACCGATACCCACACCGACACCGAAACCGAAACCGACACCGAAACCGACACCGACACCGAAACCGACACCGACGTCGCCCCCGACCGGCCCGAACTCGCCCGTACGGGACGGGAATCCGCCTTCCTCCTCGCCCCGTCTCCGCCGCTCTCCTCGCCGCGGGCGCCGCGCTCCTGTTCCCGGCCCGCCGCCGTGCCGCCGCCCGCACCCGTCGCGCCCGGCACGCGTAGGTCACGCTCCGTACACCTTGCCGTTCACCCGCGTCTGCGACCATCGCCGCGTGGAGAACCAGAGCAGCGTCTCGGACCTGCGGCCGCAGCCCGGCGCGCCCGTCCGGTCCGGCATTCCCGAGCACGGCCGGATCCCGAAGTACTACGCGGTCAAGGTCAAAGTCGCCGCGCTCATCGACGAGTTGGGCGAGGGCGGGCTGCTGCCGACGGAGCGTGATCTCGCCGTGCGCCACGAGGTGTCCCGGGAGACCGTCCGGCAGGCGCTGCGCGAATTGCTGCTGGAGGGGCGGCTGCGCCGGCAGGGGCGGGGGACCGTGGTCGCCGGGCCCAAGCTGGAGCAGCCGCTGTCGCTCGCCAGCTACACCGAGGGCGTCCGCCGCCAGGGCCGCCGCCCCGGCCGTACGCTCATCTCCCTCGACCGGTTCCCGTGCCCCGAGGCGCTCGCGCCCGAGGTCGGCGTGGCGGCCGGCGCGCCCGTGTGGCACATGGAGCGGGTGCTGCTCGCCGACGACGAGCGGGTCGGCCTGGAGAGCACGTACGTCTCCGAGGCCCGAGCTCCGGGCCTGGACGCCGAGTTCGACCCGAACTCCTCCTTCTACACCTATCTCCACGACCGGCTCGGGGTGTCCTTCGGCGACGCCGACGAGCGGATCGAGACCGTGCTCGCAACCCCGCGCGAGGCGCTGCTCGTCGGCACCCCGCCCGCGTTGCCCATGCTGCTGATCCACCGCATCTCGCGGGACACCGCCGGCCGGCCGCTGGAGCGGGTGCGCACCCTCTACCGGGGGGACCGGTTCAGCTTCACCGCCCACCTGGGCCGACAGGCGCGCCCCTCGGCCTGACGGCTGTCAGCGGACCTACTCAGGCCGCCCCGCCAGTCCCACCAGTCCTACCAGTCCCACCCGTCCCGTCAGCTCCATCAGCTCCGTCGATGAGTGCGGCGAAGGCGTCGAGGACCCGGCGCAGGCCGAAGGTGTAGGCGTGGGCGGGGTCGTGGGCGCTGTCGTGCGCGGCGCCCGCCGCCGCGCCGACCCGGACGGCGGTCGGGTACGCCTTCTCGTCGAGGACCCGGGCGAGGAGCGGGGCGTTCAGCTCCCACCACTGCCCGTCGTTCATGGCGCTGTCCTGCTGGGCCGCGCGGGTGTCGGCGGCGGCGCGGGCGCAGGCCTGCACGAAGGTGAGCAGGTGGGTCAGGCAGTCGTCCATCTCCACGTCGCCGAGGCCGAGGCCGTCGAGCGCGGACAGTTCGTGCTCGTACTTCGCCATCTGCCCGGGCCCCAGCGGCGGCCGGGTGGTGGAGACGGCCGCGGCCCAGGGGTGGCGGGCGAAGAGGGCGGTGTTCTCCTCGGCGACCGCGGTGACGCGCCGGCGCCAGGGCTGCCCGGCGGTGTCGGTGCGCGGCATGCGGGCGTACGCGGCGTCGAGCATGAGGTCGAGGAGTTCGGCCTTGCCGGGGACGTAGGTGTACAGCGTCATCGGGACGACGCCGAGTTCCTTGGCCACCCGGCGCATGGTCAGCGCGTCCAGGCCCTCGGCGTCGGCGAGGGCGGTGGCGGAGTCGACCACGGCGTCGATGCTCAGTCCCCGGCGTGGTCCCCGGCGGCGGTCGGTGGGGGCGGCGGCGTCGGGGGAGGCGTCGCGCCACAGCAGGCGGAGGGTGTGGGCGGGGTCGCCCGCGCTGGTTCGTTCCGTAGGCACAGGGTCATCCTCTCGCGGAATCACTTCGCACATTTTCTCTGTACGATGTACATTGTACGACGTACAGAGAATGAGAACCCTGTGCGATCCCGGAGGAGTGCCCATGAAGATCACCTCTACTGCCGTGTCGCTCAATGTCGAGGACGTCCCCGCGTCCAGCGCCTTCCTCGTCGAACACTTCGGATTCCGTGAGGAGATGGCCGCCGACGGCTTCGCGTCCCTGACCCGCGACGACGCCGGCGTGAACGTCGTCTTCCTGCGCCGGGGGCTGGAATCCCTCCCGGCGGACCAGCGCGACGCGCACGCCGCCGGCCTGATCCTCGCCTTCGTCGTCGACGACCTCGAAGGCGAGCTGGCGCGGCTGAAGTCCGAAGGCGTCGCGATCACCATGCCGCTGACCGACGAGGAGTGGGGCGAGCGCGCCTTCCAGGTCCGCGACCCCAACGGCGTCATCGTCCAGCTGGTCGACTGGAACGCGCCCACCGCTCAGTGAGGCCGCGGCCCGGCCGGGGTGCCACTCGCTGACGCGGGGACCTGAACGGCCTTGGGGATTCCCGGACTTCCGAGGGATCCCCGAGGTCGTTCCTCGTGGCCCGTCCCCGACCGCAGAAGATCACGGGAGGGTAACGGGTCTAGTCCAGGCTTGTCGGTCCGTTCACCGTCCCGTCGCCCACCGGACCGGTCCGGGCAACCCGCCGCCGCGACGGTAAGTGCCATGAAGGTCATCGTCGTAGGAGCCGGCGTGGTGGGTGCCATGCACGCCTGGCAGGCAGTGGAACGCGGCCACGAGGTCGTGCACCTCGAGCGTGAGGCGGAGGCGCGCGGCGCCTCGCTGCGCAACTTCGGTCAGGTCTGGGTCAGCGGCCGCGCGGGCGGCGAGGAGCTCGACACCGCCCTGCGCGCCCGTGAGTTGTGGGAGGGAATCGGTGCCCGCGTCCCCAAGCTCGGCTTCCGGGCGATCGGTTCGCTCACCCCGATCCGCGGCGACCTCGAACGCGCCGTCGCCGAGGCCGCCGTGGCCCGCGACGACGCCGCCGCCCGCGGCTACAAGCTGCTCACCGCCGACGAGGCCCGCGCGGTCAACCCGGCCCTGCGCGGCTCCTTCGACGCCGCCCTGTGGTGCGAGCGGGACGCCGCCGTCGAGCCCCGTACCGCCCAACTCGCCCTCCGCGAGGCGCTGCTGGCCTCCGGCCGCTACACCTTCCTGCCGAACCGCGAGGTCCGCGAGGTCGTCGGCGAGAACGCGGTCCGCGACGACCACGGCGACGTCCACTCCGGCGACGCCGTCGTCCTGTGCACCGGCGCCTGGCTGTCCGGTCTGGTCCGCGAGGTCGCGGGCGACATCCCGGTCCGCCGCGTCCGGCTCCAGATGATGCAGACGGAGCCGCTCGGCGAGGCGCTCACCACCTCCGTCGCCGACGCCGACTCCTTCCGTTACTACCCGGCCTACGCCTCCGAGGCGCTCGACGAGCTCAACGCCTCCCAGGCCCAGGACCCGACCGCCGCCGCCCACAAGATGCAGCTGCTCATGGTGCAGCGCCTCGACGGCGGGCTGACCATCGGCGACACCCACGAGTACGAGCACCCCTTCGCCTTCGACACCGTCGAGGAGCCGTACGAGCACCTCACGCGCGTGGTCGAGTCCTTCCTCGGCCGCCCGCTGCCGCGCATCCGCCGCCGCTGGGCCGGCGTGTACGCGCAGTGCGTCGACACCACCCGGGTCGTCCACCGCCAGCAGGTGCGCGACGGCGTGTGGCTGGTGACCGGACCCGGCGGCCGCGGCATGACCTGCTCGCCCGCCATCGCCGAGACCACCGCGAACGAACTGGGCTGGTGAACCCATGAACAACGCAGCACACGCCGCATCCGCACAGCGCCACGACCTCGTCGTCCTCGACATGGCCGGCACCACCGTCGCCGACGGCGGCCTCGTCGAGCAGGCCTTCGCCACCGCCGCCGAGCGCCTCGGCGAGGACCCGTCGACGATGATCGACTACGTCCGCGCCACCATGGGCGAGTCCAAGATCTCCGTCTTCCGGCACCTCTTCGGCGGCGACGAGGCCCGCGCCCAGCAGGCCAACCTGGCCTTCGAGGACGCGTACGGCGAGCTGGTCGCGGCCGGGAGGATCGAAGCCCTCCCCGGCGCGGCCGACGCCATCGCCACCCTCACCGAGCAGGGCCGCACCGTCGTCCTCACCACCGGCTTCGCCCGGGTCACCCAGGACGCCATCCTCGACGCCCTCGGCTGGCGCGACCTCGTCGCCCTCACCCTGTGCCCGGCCGACGCGGGCGGTCGCGGCCGGCCCTACCCGGACATGGTCCTGGCCGCGTTCCTGCGCACCGGCGCCGTGGACGACGTCCGGCGGATCGTGGTCGCCGGCGACACCTCGTACGACATGCTCAGCGGCGTCCGTTCCGGCGCCGGGATCGTCGCGGGCGTCCTCACCGGCGCCCACGGCGGAGACGCGCTCACCGATCATGGCGCCACCCGTGTCCTGCCGTCGGTCGCCGGACTGCCCGCGCTGATAGGGGAGTACGAGGCATGACCGCGCCTCCCGCCGAGGCGGCCGGCGCAGCGGCCGCCTCGGGCATCCGCTTCGACGGCGTCTCGGTCGCGTACCACGGCACCACCGTCCTCGACCACCTCGACCTGACGGTCGAACCCGGCGAGGTCATGGCCCTGCTCGGTCCCTCCGGCTCGGGCAAGACCACCGCCCTGCGCGCCGTCGCCGGATTCGTCCGGCCGGCCGCCGGGCGGGTCTTCATCGGCGGCCGCGACGTCACCGACCTGCCGCCGTACCGGCGCGGCATCGGCATGGTCGTGCAGCAGTACGCCCTCTTCCCGCACATGCGGGTGGCCGACAACGTCGCCTTCGGCCTGAAGGCGCGCAAGCTTCCCAAGGCCGAGATACCCGAACGGGTCGCCGAGGCCCTGGAGATGACCGGCATGGCGGCCTACGCGCAGCGCTACCCGCGCGAGCTGTCCGGCGGCCAGCAGCAGCGCGTCGCCATCGCCCGCGCGCTCGCCATCCGCCCCGACGTGCTGCTCCTCGACGAGCCGCTGTCCGCGCTGGACGCCCGGCTGCGCTCCGGGATGCTCACCGAACTCGCCCGCCTGCACCGTGAGTTGCCGCATGTCTCCATGCTGTACGTGACGCACGACCAGGTCGAGGCACTGACCCTGGCCGACCGGATCGCCGTCATGGACCGGGCCCGGCTCCAGGACTGCGGCACCCCGCGCGAGCTGTACCGCGACCCGCGCAGCGAGTTCACCGCCTCCTTCGTCGGCAACGCCAACCTGCTGCCGGTGACGGTCCGTTCGGACGGGAAGGACGGCGTCCTGCTCGACGACCTGGCCCTCGACGTGCCGGTCGCGGACATCGCCCCCGGCGCCGGCGCCACCCTCTGCGTCCGCCCCCACCTCGTCGGTCTCGGCCCCGGCCCCAACGCGCTCCAGGGCAGGATCGCCGAGGTGCAGTGGCGCGGCGCCACCCACCGCCTGGACGTGACGGTCGGCACCGCCGGCCACCGGGTCAAGGCCGACGTCCGCGAACTGCGCGAGACCCCGGCCGTCGGGGACGAGGTGACGCTCCACTTCGCGCGCGAGGACGCCGTCCTGCTGGCGGCGGGAGTGAACGCGGGAGACCACGATGGCTAGCCGGGGCCCCGCGCTCACCAAGAAGGCCGCCGGGCCCGGCACCGAATCCGCGATGGCGAAGGGGACGAAGTCCGGAGCCGAGACCGCGTCCGAGACCGCGCCGGAGCCGGGCCCCTCCCCGGCCCCCGCACCCGCCCCCGTACGCGAGACGCCGGATCCCGTACGGGAGACCCCCAGGCGGCGCACCACCCCCGCCTGGGTCTGGTCCCTGCCCCCGGTCCTCGCCCTCGGCCTCGTCTTCCTCTACCCCCTCGCGCTCGTCGTCCGCGAGTCCCTCGCCCCCGGCGCGTACGCCCAGGTCTTCGCCTCCGCCGCGTTCCGCGACGCGCTCGGCACCACCGTGTGGCTCGCCGTCGCGGCCACCGCCGGCTGTCTGGTCCTCGGCTTCGTGCTCGCCCTGGTGATCGCGTTCGTGCCGTTCCCCGGCGCCCGGGCGGTGTCGAAGTTCATCGACGTCTTCCTCTCCTTCCCGTCCTTCCTGATCACGCTCGCCCTGCTGTTCCTGTACGGCACGGCGGGCATGGCCAACGGACTGTGGACGGACGTCACCGGCGCCGACAGCGGACCGTTCGCGTTCCTGACCACCCCGTGGGGCGTCCTGCTCGCCGAGATCACGTACTTCACCCCGTTCGTGATGCGGCCCCTGCTCGCCGCCTTCTCGCAGCTCGACACCGCCCAGCTGGAGGTCGCCTCCTCGCTCGGCGCCCGCGCGCCGCGCATCGTGCGCAAGGTGATCCTGCCCGAGGCGCTGCCCGCGCTCGCCGCCGGCGGCAGCCTCGTCCTCGTCATGTGCCTCAACGAGTTCGGCATCGTGCTGTTCACCGGCGCCAAGGGCGTCACGACCCTGCCGATGCTCGTCTACGGCAAGGCCATCCTCGAATCCGACTACGCGGCGGCCTGTGTCGTCGCCGTCGTCAACGTGGTGATCTCCGTGGGTCTTTACACCCTCTACCGCGTCCTGGTCTCCCGGACCGGTGCCGCCCGATCGCAGGCGGGAGGCGGTCGCCGTGCTGGTGCATAGCCGCGCCGGACGCTGGGGCGCCTGGGCCCTGTTCGCGGTCCTCTTCGTCCCGCTTTTCGCCCTGCCCCTCCTCGTCATCGTCACCGCCTCGTTCAGCACGAACTGGTCCGGCGCCTTCCCCTCCGGGCCGACCACCGAGCACTACACGGCGGCCGTCCGCGGCGAGTCCCTCCAGGCCCTCACCACCAGCCTGGTCACCGCCCTCACCGCCGGCGTGCTCGCGCTCGTCCTCGGCACCTGGGCCGCCCTCACGGCGGCGGCGCTGCGGAAGCGGGGCCGCCGGATCCTCGACGCGCTGTTCGTGCTGCCGGTGGCGGTGCCGTCCGTCGTCGTCGGCCTCGCGGTCCTGGTCGCCTTCTCCCAGCCGCCTTTCCTGCTCAACGGAACGCGCTGGATCGTGATCCTGGCGCACACCATTCTTGTCACCGCGTTCGCCTACCAGTCGGTTTCGGCGGCCATCCTGCGTCTCGACCCGATGTACGAGCAGGCGGCGGCCAGCCTGGGCGCCCGTCCCTCGTACGTCCTGCTCCGCGTGCGGCTGCCGCTCCTGCTGCCGTCGCTGAACGCGGCGGCCGGCCTCTGCTTCGCCCTGTCCATGGGCGAGCTGAGCGCCACGATGATGCTCTACCCGCCGGACTGGCTGCCGCTGCCGGTGCGGATCTTCACGGCCACCGACCGGGGCTCGCTGTTCACCGGCTCCGCGCTCGCGGTGGTCCTGATGACGGCGACCCTCCTCGTGCTGTTCGCCGTGTCCCGGATCCGCACCAAGGCCACGTACCGATAGGACCTTTCTTTTGGATCTTGCTGGGCTCGCGGGGTCCGGCACGCGCGCTCGCCGCGTTGTCGTCAGTCGCCAACGCTCCGCGTTGTCTCCCTCCTCCGCCTTGCGATCACACGCACCGGACCCCGCTCCCTGATCCAGCCTGATCCAAAAGAAAGGCCCTAGCACCCCCGGCACCGCGCCGGCGCCCCACGCCTCCCGACGTACCCTCCTGGAGAAGAACCCATGAGCACCACCCCCCGCTCCTCCCGCGTCCTTCGCGCCTCCTCCGTCAAGCCGGTCGCCGCCGTCGCCGGCTGCCTCGTCCTCGCCGGCACGCTCACCGCCTGCGGCGGCGCCTCCGCCGCCGACGAGAAGGTCGTCACCGTCTACAGCGCCGACGGTCTCAAGGGCGAGGCGGGCGACGGCTGGTACGACAAGGTCTTCAAGGATTTCGAGAAGGAGACCGGCATCAAGGTGAAGTACGTCGAGGGCGGCTCCGGCGAGATGGTGCAGCGCGCCGCCCGCGAGAAGAGCAACACCCAGGCCGACGTCCTCGTCACCCTGCCCCCGTTCATCCAGCAGGCCGACTCCAAGGGCCTGCTCGCGACGTACGAGCCGAAGAACTCCGAGCGGGTGGAGGGCGCCAACAAGGCGGGCAACGGCACCTGGGTGTCCGTCGTCAACAACTACTTCGGCTTCATCCAGAACAAGAAGGAGCTGGACCCGGCGCCGACGACCTGGGAGCAGCTGCTCGACCCGAAGTACAAGAACAAGGTCCAGTACTCCACCCCGGGCGTCGCGGGCGACGGCACGGCCGTGCTCATCAAGGCCATGCACGACTTCGGCGGCAAGGACCAGGCCATGGAGTACCTGAAGAAGCTCCAGGCCAACAACGTCGGCCCGTCCTCCTCCACCTCCAAGCTCGCGCCCAAGGTCGACAAGGGCGAGATCCTGGTCGCCAACGGCGACGTCCAGATGAACTTCGCGCAGGCCAAGTCCATGCCGAACCTCTCGATCTGGTTCCCCTCGAAGCAGGGCGGCACGCCCACCACCTTCGCCCTGCCCTACGCCGGCGGCCTGGTGAAGGGCGCCCCGCACACCGAGAACGGCAAGAAGCTCCTCGACTTCATGCTGGGCGACCAGGCCCAGCGTGAGATCAGCGCCATCGGCGGCGGCTTCCCGGCCCGCCGGGACATCCGGCCCACCGACTCCAACGCGATCGAGCTGGAGAAGCTGCTGGTCGGCGTCGACGTCTTCGAGCCGGACTGGAACGACATCGACAAGAACCTGACCGCGTACGTCGACGCCTGGAAGTCCGCGACCGGCAGCTGAGAGTTCACCGGACCACCACCGCGCGACTCTTTTCCGCGCCAGGGGGTCGCGGAAGGATAACGGGTACGGACCACAGGCCAACACCCCTGGTGCGCCAGGGGTGTTGGCATGCCCGCAATCCCCCCTCTGGAGGCTCTCGCATGCCGACCCCCGGCCCGTCCCGTCCCACGGCTCCCCACGGCCCCACCCGGCGCTCGGTGCTGGCCGCCGGTGCCACGGCCGCCGTCGCCACCGCCGCCGCCGGCCTGGTCACCGCACCCGCCGCCGCGGCCGCCACGACCGCCTCGGCCTCCGCCGTCGCCGCCCCGACGCTCCCGAACGGCACCAGCATCCGCAAGGTGCTCGTCGTCGGCATGGACGGCCTGCGCCACGACCGCATCGACGCCGCCGCGGCCCCGCACCTCAAGTCCCTGATGGCGAACGGCACCTACGGCCGGTCGCTGCTCTACAGCAACCCGATGGCCGCGACCCTCTCCGGCCCCGGCTGGTCGACGATCTCCACCGGCGTGTGGCCCGACAAGCACGGCGTGAAGGACAACACCTTCACCGGCCGCAATTACAGCGCCTACCCGGGCTTCCTCGCCCGCCTGCACCAGGTGCGCCCGGAGCTGTCGCTGTTCGCCGCCGTCGACTGGCCCGAGCTCGACACGTTCGGGACCGTCACTCCCGGCGCCGACGCCAAGGTCGTCTACAACAACGACTACGCGGTCAACGACCTCACGATCACCGAGATCACCGAGGACGTGCTCCGCCACCAGAACCCCGACGTCCTCTTCGTCTACTTCGGCGAGACCGACGAGATCGGCCACGACCACGGCGCCGCCGACCCCCGCTACCTCGCCGCCATCGACGTCCAGGACGGCTACCTCGGGCGGCTCCTCGCCGCCATCGAGGCCCGCCCGACCCGCGCCGCCGAGGAGTGGACGGTCATCGTCGCGACCGACCACGGCCACACCGACGCCGGCGGCCACGGCGGTTCCAGCGTCGAGGAACGGCGGACGTTCGTGCTCGCCCAGGGCCCCGGCATCGCGGCCGGCGCCCGGCCCGTCGACACCCGCCTGGTCGACGTCGCCGCCACCGTCTTCCACCAGCTCGGCATCACCCCGGACCCGGCCTGGGGCCTGGACGGCAAGCCGGTGCAGAAGCGTTCCACCGACCCGTTCGACACCCTGCTGCCCGCCCTCGCCGGCCGCGCCGACGAGACCGGCATCCCGGCCGGCGTCCTCGGCTTCACCCACACCGCGCCCAGCGGCTGGTCGGTCGTCGACAACGCCATGGGCACGGGCGGGGTGACCGAGTGGCGCGGCTGGTCCTTCGCCACCGACGAGTTCTGGTCCCGCTCCGAGCGCGACCAGTGGCGCGAGCTGAACGTGCGCTCCCGGGGCGTGTTCGCCGTCGCCGACTCCGACGAGTGGTCCGACAAGGCCTTCTCCGGCCCGTACGACACGACGCTGGTCAGCCCGGCGTACGCGGTCGCCGGCGCCGCCCGCGTGAACCTCGCCTTCACCACCCTCTACCGGCAGGAGGGCGCCCAGAGCGCGCAGATCCTGGCATCCTTCAACGGCGGTACCCCGACGGTCGTCAAGAGCTACACGGCGGACGTGCTCTCCAAGCCGCAGACGGTCACCGTCCCCGTGCCGGCCGGCGCGTCCAGCGTCTCCTTCCGGTTCCGCTACACCGGGGCCAACAACTGGTACTGGGTGATCGACGGAGTCGAGGTCACGACGTCCTGACCCGCCGGGACTCCTGCGAACGGTCGGGCCCGGGCGTCCTGCCCCGACCCGACCGGGGACGCCCGCGGTACCGCGTCAGATGTACTCGACCAGGTCCGCGATCGAGTCCTTCACATGGGTCGGGCGGTACGGGAACTTGCCGATGTCCGCCGGCGCCGTCAGGCCCGTGAGGACGAGGAACGTCTCCATGCCCGCTTCGAGACCCGCCAGGATGTCGGTGTCCATCCGGTCGCCGATCATCGCGCTGCTCTCGGAGTGCGCCCCGATCGCGTTGAGGCCGGTGCGCATCATGAGCGGGTTCGGCTTGCCGACGAAGTACGGCTCCTTGCCCGTCGCCTTGGTGATGAGCGCGGCGACCGCGCCTGTCGCGGGCAGCGCGCCCTCGGCGGAGGGGCCGGTCTCGTCGGGGTTCGTGGCGATGAACCGCGCGCCGTTGTTGATCAGCCGGACCGCCTTCGTCATGGCCTCGAAGGAGTACGTCCGGGTCTCGCCCAGGATCACGAAGTCGGGGTCCGCGTCGGTGAGGATGTAGCCCACCTCGTGCAGCGCGGTGGTCAGCCCGGCCTCGCCGATGACGTACGCGGAGCCACCCGGGTGCTGGGTGTCGAGGAACTTCGCGGTGGCGAGCGCCGACGTCCAGATGTTCTCGGCGGGGACGTCCAGGCCGATGCGGCTGAGCCGGGCGTTCAGGTCGCGGGCGGTGTAGATGGAGTTGTTCGTGAGGACCAGGAACGGGCGGCCGGAGTCGCGCAGTTTGGCGATGAACGCGTCGGCCCCCGGCACCGGGATGCCCTCGTGCATCAGCACGCCGTCCATGTCGGTGAGCCACGATTCGATGGGCTTGCGCTCTGTCATGTTGCCGGTCTCCTGTCGGGGCGGCTTGCTGGGGCGCCGGGACGACGCTGTGCCGACGCCCTCAGCCTAGGGCCTGGGCTTGTGGACCCGAGCGGCCGGTCGGGGCGGATTCCGCCCCGTTCCTCCCTCGTTCCCTCACCGCTTGCTTCCCTGCTTCCTTGCCCGCCGCCTTCGCCGCTTCCTCCCCCGCCCGCCCTGCGCGTCAGGCCGGGCGGGGCGGCGGTCACGTCCTAGCGTGGTCCGGAACGATCCACGCGGACCGCCGCCGGGATCCAGACCCCCTGGAGAACCGTTGACCACGCCCCTCTCCGCACTCACCGGGGACTACGTCCTCGACCCCGCCCACACCCGGATCGGCTTCGTCGCCCGTCATGCCATGGTGACGAAGGTCCGCGGCGCCTTCCACGAGTTCGAGGGCTCCGCCCACCTGGACGGCGCCGATCCCACGAAGTCCACCGCCCAGGTGGTGCTCAAGACCGAGAGCATCGACACCGGCGTCGAGCAGCGCGACCAGCACCTGCGCACCAACGACTTCCTCGACGCGCCCAACTTCCCCGAGATCACCTTCCGCACCACCGCCGTCGAGGTGCGCTCCGACACCGACTACCGCGTCACCGGCGACCTCACCATCAAGGACACCACCCGTTCCCTGACCATCGACTTCGCGTACACGGGCAACGCCGTCGACCCGACCGGGAACCTCCGGGTCGGTCTGGAGGGGTCCGTGACCATCTCCCGCAAGGACTTCGGCGTGACGTGGAACGCGGCCCTGGAGGGCGGCGGCGTCCTGGTCGGCGACAAGGTCGTCCTGGAGTTCGACATCTCCGCGATCAAGCAGGGCTGATCCGCCGGACGCGGCCCGACCGACGCCCTCGCCCCGCCGGCCCACCCGGGATGCGGGCGGGGGCGATTCGGGTGAATCTGCCAGTACCAGGAGGTCACCATGCGTTCAGGTCCCATCGCGCTGCGTGCCGCCACGGCGGCCATGGTGCTGGTGCTCGCGCCCGCGGCGGGCGTCGCCCAGGCCCACGACGAGGTCCGGGTCACGGTCACCCCGCCGAACGCGCCGCCCGGTGCCGGGGTCGCCCTCAAGGTCACCGGCTGCGGAGGCGACTCGGGGACCGCCACGTCCCCGGCCTTCACCGCCGGGGCGCGGCTCACCGGCCGGGAGCAGGGGCAGGGGCGGAGCCAGGACCGGAGTCAGGACCAGAGCCGGGGGCCGGTGCAAGGCCACGGCTGGGAGCGGAGATGGGGGCAGGACCAGGGGCAGGGGCAGTGGTGGAGCCAGAGCGGTGATTGGGGTGGCGATCGGTCCGGTGACCGGGGCGGTGACCGGGGTGGAGACCGGAGTGGTGATCAGGGGCGCGGGAAGGGCGGCGAGCTGTCCGGTGACGCCCGGCTGAAGGACCGCCTCGACGAGGGTACGTACCCGGTCAGCGTGTTCTGCGACGGCCACGGCCACCACGACGTCGGCACCCTCAGGATTCCGCGGAGCGAGGAGCCGGCCCGGCGGCCGAGTTCCCACCCCTCCCCGGTCGCCCCGGTCCACGCGGGCGGCGGCGGGACGGCCGCGTTCGCCGCGCCGGCCGCGCCAGGGGTGGCGCAGACGGCGAGCGACGAGGGTCTGGGCACCCCGTACACCGTCCTCGGGCTGGTCTTCGCCGCCCTCGCCGCCGCGGCCGTCGCCGTCCGGGGCGGCGCCCGACGCCGGGCCGAGGGGAGTGCCGGGGCCGATTCCGGGGGCGGCGCCGGCCGGGTCGCGGACTGAGCGCATGCCCTCCGGGCGGGCGCTGACCGGGACGGCCTGGGCGGCCCTCGTGCTGGGCCTGTGGCTCTGGGGCCAGGACGCCGTCCCGTCGCCCGGCCTCACCACGGCGCCGACCACCGGCGACATAGCCGCCGCGGGGCGTCCGCCGGGCGTCCCGCTCCCCCCGGCGCACGCCCCGGTCGCCGCGGTCGGCCCGCGCCGGGTGGAGATCCCGTCGATCGGTGTGTCGGCGCCGGTCGTGCCGCGCGGCCTCGACGCGGACGGGGCGATCGAGCCGCCGCCGTACGCGAGCGCCGACACCGTCGGCTGGTACGAGGCCGGCACCCGGCCGGGCGCCCCCGGGGCCGCGCTCCTCGTCGGGCACGTCGACACCGAGACCGGCCCCGCCGTCTTCTACGGGCTGAGCGCGATCCGGCCCGGCGCGGAGGTGGCCGTGACCCGTTCGGACGGGAGCGTCGCGCGCTTCACCGTCGACGACGTACAGGTTCTGCCCAGGGACGGTTTCGACCCGCGCGCGGCGTACGGCCGGCGGCTGCCCGGCCAGGCCGAGCTGCGGCTGATCACCTGTGGCGGCACCTTCGACCGGGCGTCCGGCGCGTACACGGCGAACGTCGTCGTCTCCGCGTATCTGACCGATGTGTGGGAGCCGCCCCCGGACCGCTGAACAGGACATACGACTGAGGCCCTCCACCTGATGGTGAAGGGCCTCAGTCTTCGCGTGCGCCGCCAGGGACTCGAACCCCGGACCCGCTGATTAAGAGTCAGCTGCTCTAACCAACTGAGCTAGCGGCGCCTGCTGACAGAGATAACTCTACAGGACCTCCGACCGTGCTCCGCACCATTTCCCGCCCGGTCCGGCCTGTCGGATGGTCGTACTGGGCCTTCATTCCGTCAAAATGCGATTTGTCCAGACAGTTGAGACACTGGCGCCCGTGTCAGAGCGCCAAGAGATCTTGACGAGTGTGGAGGGGAACACATGAGTGTGCCGGTCTTCGAAGAGTTCGAGCCCGAGGCCGACTGCGGGTGCGCGGGCTGTGCCGGGCAGCGGCGCGCCCACGCGCTCGGTCTTCCGGTACGGGCCGGGGGCCACCCGGCCGCGCATGGCGCGCGGCGCGCGTTGGTGCTGGTCACGGCCACAGGGGCGGTGCTCGGCGCCGGAGGCGCGGGCCTGGCCGCCGCGGCGGAGCCGGCGCCCGTGGCGAGCGGGGCGAGCGGAGCCGGGAGCGTGACCCCGGTCGCGGACCGGGCGGCGGACCCCGGCACCCCGCAGGGGGACCAGGGGCCACTGCGCGGTCGCGCCGCCGGTTCCGGCCCGGCGCCGGCACCCGCCTCGGCCCCGGTCCCGGCTCCGGCTTCCGTGCCGGACGCGATCCAGGCCGCCACCCGCAGCGCCGTCCCGACCCTGCGCAAGACCACCCGCGGCGCGATCGTCGACCGCGCCAAGACGTGGGTGACGGCCAAGGTCCCGTACGCGATGGACCGCTACTGGAGCGACGGCTACCGCCAGGACTGCTCCGGCTACATCTCGATGGCCTGGAACCTCCCCGCCAACGAGTGGACGGGCAGCCTCACCCGCTTCGCCGACCGGATCTCCCGCGCCGACCTCCAGCCCGGCGACATCCTGCTCTTCCACAACGCGGCCAGTCCGACGCGCGGCTCGCACGTGACGATCTTCGGCGGCTGGACGGACGCCTCGCACACCTCGTACCTCGCCTACGAGCAGACCAAGCCGGGCACGCGCAAGCGGACGACGCCGATGGCGTACTGGCAGGACGCCGACCGGTACGTCGCCTACCGCTACAAGGGGCTGACCGGGAGCGGCGGAGCCGGCGGTACGGGCGGGGGCGCGGCGGCCACGGCGTTCCCGGGCGCCGGGAAGTTCGGTCCCGGCGCGGACAACGCGTACGTCACCCGGCTCGGGAAGCTGCTGGTGGCGCGCGGTGGCGGGTCGTTCTACCGCCAGGGGCCGGGCTCGCGCTGGAGCGAGGCGGACCGGCGGGCCACCGAGGCGTTCCAGCGCGCGCAGGGCTGGAAGGGAAGCGCGGCGGACGGACTGCCGGGGCCGCGGACCTGGTCGCTGCTGGTGACGGGGCAGGGCAGGGACATCGGCGGTTCGGGTGGTCCGGACGGGTCGAGCGGATCTGCGAGCGCGTTCCCCGGGCGTGGCTCCTTCCGTCCGGGCCAGTCCAGCGCATATGTGGAGAAGCTGGGCAAGCAGCTGGTCAAACGGGGCTTCGGCAAGCACTACACGTCGGGTCCCGGTCCGCGCTGGACAGAGGCCGACCGCCGCAACGTCGAGTCCTTCCAGCGCGCCCAGGGCTGGCGTGGCGCGGCGGCCGACGGCTACCCGGGCCCGGAGACCTGGCGGCGCCTGTTCCGATGACCCCGACAACATGAGGTGACGACCGAATGACGGCATCGATCCCCACGACCCCCATGACGCCGGGCCCGGGCCCCCTCCCGGCCGAAGCCGGCGCGGCCGCCAGCCGCGACGCGGCCCGCACGGCCCGCCGGCTCACCGACGGCCGCCTGCGCCCGAGCGCCGCCCCGCCGGGCGACGACCGGCCGGCGTCCGGCGGCGATACGGGGACGCCACCGCCGGAACCCGAGGGCGCGGGCTCGTCGGGCGAGACGCCGGAGGTGCGGGGGGAGGGCGCCGTCGAGACGGTCGTGGCGCCGGTGATGGCCGTGGAGGTGGCCGTGGCGGAGCCGCCGGTGGTGGAGCCGGAGGTGGTTCCGGCCGCTTCGGTGGTCGCTGCGGCGGTTGCTGCGGATGTCCTTGAGGTGGCTGAGGTGTCCGAGGCAGTTGAGGCCCCAGAGGCCCCAGAGGCCCCTCAAGTGGTTGAGGTGTTTGAGGTCCCGGTTGCCTCACCTGCCCCGGTCGTCCTGGAGCGGACGGTCGAGCCCGCCCCCACGCCGCCGACGGAGAACGCCTCCCCGGAACCGGGGCCGGGGCCGGAGACGGCCCCGGCCCCGGCCCCCGAACCGGCCGAGGAAACCCCTGCTCCCGAGCCTCCCGTCGCGGTGACCGAGAAGCCACCGACGCCGGACAAGCCCCCGGCTCCCGCGCCCACCCCCGTACCCGCTCCTGCCGAAGTCGACTTCGGATGGGCCGCCGGGACGCACGTCAGAGTGATGTCCGTCCCTGCCGCCGCCTCCACTCCCGCGCCCGCGCCCGCGAGGCACACCACCACCCCTTCCGGCGAGACGGCGGCGCGGGGGAGTGGCGAGCGGCGCCGGGTGGTGATCGGCGCCGAGACGACCGGGGCGATCCCGGTGCACCTCCTCTTCCGGGACGAGCCGCAGCCCGCTGCCGTCCCCGGGAGCCCGGCCCCCGTACCCGTACCCGAGACGCCGCCCCCACCGCGTACGCCCAAGCCGTCCCTGCTCAAGTCCCCGCGGCCCAAGCCCCCGGCACCTCCGGCACCCCCGGCGCCCCCTGCCCCCGCCGCCGAGGCCCCGCCCAAGCCCATGCTCCGGCCGGCTCCCCAGCCCGCCCCCCGGTCCACCCCTCAACCGGCCCCCCGCCCCGCGCCCCACGCCGCCGCCCCCGCGCCCGCCCGGCCCGCTGCCGAGTCCCCGCGGCCGGTGCCGGACGCCGACCCGACGCTGGTGGAACGGCCCGGTCCGGCGCTGCCCGGCTGGGTCGGATTGACCGGCGGGCTGCTGGCCCTGTTCGGCTGCCTTTTTGTCGTGTGGTGGACGGGCGCGGTGCCCGAAGTGATGGCGCGAACGCTGGGGCTGTCACCGCGGCCGTACGACGGCATCGACCTCGTCCAGTGGTCCCTGCTCGCCCTCGGCATCGCCCTCACTCTCTTCTTCCTGGGCGGGCTCGACCGCGGCCGGGTCGGCCACGCCCTCGTCCTCACCCTCTTCGGCGACTACCGGGGCACGGTCCGCCGCACCGGCCTGCTCTGGGTGAGCCCGCTGCTGCTCCGCCGCCGGGTCGACGTACGGCTGCGGCACTGGCGCAGCGAACCGCTGCCCGCCGTCGACGCCAAGGGCACGGCGCTCGATGTCGTCGTCCTCGTCGTGTGGCGGGTCCGCGACACCGTGCGCGCCGCGCTCGGCGTCGACCGGCACGAGGACTATCTGCGCGAGCATGTGGAGGCGGCGATGGCCCGCGTCCTGTCGCAGCTGCCGGCGGACGCGTTCCACGAGGTCGCGCCGACGCTGCGGGACGCGGAGGCGGTCGGCGAGGCGTTGACCCGGCTGCTGTCGGCGGAGTGCGCGCCGGTCGGCATCGACGTGTACTCGGCGCAGCCGACCCGGATCGAATACGCCCCGGCGGTGGCCGCCGCGATGCAGCGCCGCCGGATCGCCGCGATCGACGCCAAGCACCGGGACAGCGTGCTCACCTCGGTCGTGGACGCGGTCGAGGACGTGGTCCACCGGCTGACCTCCCGCGGTCTGGTGGACCTGGACGACTACGAGCGGAAGGCGCTGGTGAGGGATCTGACGGTGGCGTTCTACAGCGGCCGGTCCGTGCCGGTGGACGGTGCCTGAGTGGTACCCGGGCGGCGGTGGCGGCAGGGGCGGCGGTACGGGGCCGGGGCCCGGTGCGGGGCCCGCGCCCCGCACCCGAATCCCCGCGCCCGTATCACCGCCGTATGGCTCCCGTACCGCCGTCGTTGGTCTGGACATGACTAACTTCCGTCCCTACCGTGGGGCTTGGTCTAGACCTGAACGATCCCCGTCCCCGCCTCATCCCCACCGCGCGCGCGTGCAGCACGGCCCCCAGAACTCCCCCACGTTCTCCTGGAGCGACAGCATGCGAAAGAAGTCAGGTATCGCGGCCGTGGCGCTCGGCGTCGCCGCGGCCTCCCTCCTCTCCGTCTCCGGCGCGAGCAGCCACGGCTACACCGACGCGCCGATCAGCCGTCAGAAGCTCTGCGCCGACCGCACCGTCCGCAACTGCGGCGACATCCAGTGGGAGCCGCAGTCGGTCGAGGGGCCCAAGGGCTTCCCGTCCGGCGGGCCCTCCGACGGCACGATCTGCGCAGGCGGGAACTCCCGCTTCGCCCAGCTCGACGACCAGCGGGCCGGCGCCTGGCCCGCCACCAAGGTCACCGCGGGCCAGAGCTACACCTTCCGCTGGCAGTTCACCGCCCGCCACGCGACCACGGACTTCCGCTACTACATCACCAAGAACGGCTGGGACTCCAGCCGCCCGCTGACCAGGGCCGCGCTCGATCCCCAGCCCTTCCTCGTCGTCCCCTACAACAACCAGCAGCCGCCCGCGACCCTCTCGCACAGCGGGGTCATCCCCGCGGGCAAGACCGGCCGGCACATGATCCTCGGGGTGTGGACCATCGCGGACACCGGGAACGCGTTCTACGCGTGCTCGGACGTTCAGTTCTGACGGTACGTCACCTACCATCCGGCCCCATGGGGACCGGGACCAGCACCGAGACCAGGACCGTGGCGGAGCTCGTACGGCGCCAGTGGGGCGACCACCGGACCGGACTGCGGGACGAGGGCACCACCCTCACCCACCACCAGGCCGCCGCCGGCGCCGCCGCGCGCGCCGCACTCCTCACGGACCTGATGCCCGACCGGCCGGGGCGCGAGCCGCACCTCGGCCTGCTGCTCGACAACACACCGGAGTACCCGCTCTGGCTCGGCGCGGCGGCCCTCGCGGGGGCCGCCGTCGCCGGGATCAACCCCACCCGGCGCGGCGCCGAACTCGCCCGGGACATCCGGCACACCGACTGCCGCGTCCTCGTCACCCAGCGCGCCCGCCTCCCGCTCCTCGACGGCCTGCCGCTCCCGCCCGGCCTGCGGATCCTCGTCACCGACACCGAGGCCTACCGCGCGCTGCTCGCCGGCTACGCGACCGCGACCCCCGACGACCGCTTCCTCCGGCCCGCCCGGCCCGGCAGCCGGCTGCTGCTCACCTTCACCTCCGGCTCGACCGGCGCGCCCAAGGCCACGATCTGCAGCCAGGGGCGGCTCGCCGCCGCCGGCGCCTCCCTCGTCGCGCACTTCCGGATCCGCGCGGACGACACGCACTACATCTGCATGCCGATGTTCCACGGCAACGCCGTCATCGCCGACTGGGCGCCCGCGCTCGCCGCCGGCGCCGGAATCGCCCTGCGGGACCGTTTCTCCGCCACCCGCTTCCTCCCCGACGTCCGCCGCTTCGGCGCCACCTACTTCACCTACGTCGGCCGTGCCGTCCAGTACCTGCTCGCCACCCCCGAGCACCCCGACGACCGCGACCACCGGCTGCGGCTCGGCTTCGGCACGGAGGCGGGGGCGGTGGACGCGGCCCGCTTCGAGGCGCGGTTCGGGGTGCGGCTCGTGGAGGGGTACGGCTCCTCCGAGGGCGGCGCCGCGATCCAGCGGGTGCCCGGCACGCCCGCCGGAGCGGTGGGGCGGGCCGCGCCCGGCGACGACCTGGCCGTGGTCGATCCGGACACCCGGCGGGTGTGCCCGCCGGCCCGCTTCTCGGCCGCCGGTGTCCTGCTCAACGCGGACGAGGCCATCGGCGAACTGGTCAACCGGGGCCGCAGCCCCTTCGAGGGCTACTGGCGCAACCCCGAGGCCGACGCCGCCCGGCTGCGCGACGGCTGGTACTGGACCGGCGACCTCTTCTACCGCGACGCCGACGGCTACCTCTACTTCGCGGGCCGCGCCGACGACCGGCTGCGCGTCGACAGCGAGAACCTGGCCGCCGCGATGATCGAGAACATCCTGGCCCGCTGGGAGCGGGCCGCGGGCGTCGCCGTCTACGCGATACCCGACCCCGTCGCCGGCGACCAGGTGATGGCCGCGCTCGCGCTGCGGCCCGGCGCCGTCTTCGACCCGGCGGCCTTCGCCGCCTTCCTCGCCGCCCAGGGCGACCTCGGCACCAAGATGCCCCCGGCTTACGTCAGGGTCGTCCCCGAACTCCCCCTGACCGCCACCAACAAGATCCACCGGGTCGCGCTGCGCCGCGCCGCCCTCACCGGGCCCGACCCGATCTGGTGGCGCCCGGCGCCCGGCGGCCCGTACGCGCCGCTGACCAGCCAGGACCGGGAGTGCTTACGGAGGCGGTACGCGGAACAGCGCCGTCCATTTCCCGGCGAGGCCCCTTAGGGGGAGTCCGGAGGCGGGGTCGTGTGCCCGGCCGGGGGCTTCGGAACGGCCTGGCGCGAGACGGGATGGTCACTTAGAGTAATCGTCATGCGAAAGATCCGTACGTTCCGTGCGCTCCGTGCGTCCGCGCCCACTGGCCCCGGCGCCTCCGCCCGCACCTCTCTCGCCGTCTGGCGGGAGCGGGTGCGCGTGCTGCTGTACGCCCTCGCGGGGTGGAGGCGGCCGCTCGATGCGCCGCCGCCGGTGCGGCGCGCGGCCGGATCCGGCCCCTTGTCGATGGCCCCGCTGACGCCCCGGGCCGCCGCTCGCCGACCTCTTGTCCCGCGCGCCCCGGCGGGGGGCACCGCTGGCCGGGGGCGTCCGCCGCCGAGGGGAAAAGCAGAAGGCCCCTTGCTTTCGCAAGGGGCCTTCTGGTCGGTGCGCCGCCAGGGACTCGAACCCCGGACCCGCTGATTAAGAGTCAGCTGCTCTAACCAACTGAGCTAGCGGCGCTTGCTGACAGAGAAAATACTACCTGGTCCGGAGGGGTGCTCGTGACCACCCTCGCCCGGCCCCCTGTCCTCGCTCTGCTCCGGCCCTGTTCCCGGTCTCGTCCCGGGCCCGCCTCGGGCGGTGTCCTGATCGCGTCGCCCGTACGTCGCCCGTACGACGCCCGTACGACGCCCGTGCGTCGTATGCACGACGCACGCCCGCGAGCGGGTCGCGGCCGACCCGTGTCCGGTTCGCGGCCGGGCCGGGTGGGAGCCGGCCCTGTGTGGGGCGCGGTGGCTCAGAGCGCCAGTGAGAGCACCACCGGGGCGGCCCGGCGGTTGAGGGTGTCGGCCGCCGAGCGGAGCCGGTGCGCGTCCTCGATCGGCAGCGAGATCGCCAGGCAGCCCACGGCGGCGCCCGCCGTCAGCGGCACCGCCGCGCAGACCGTGCCCACCGCGTACTCCTGGAGGTCGAGCACGGGGACGGTCGGCGGCTGGCTGTCCAGCTTGGAGAACAGCACCTTCTCGTTGGTGATCGTGCGGGACGTCAGTCGCGCGATCCGGTGTCGGGCCAGATGGTCGCGGCGGCCGTTCAGGTCGAGCTGGGTCAGCAGACACTTGCCGACCGCGCTGGCGTGGGCGGCGGATCGGAAGTCCACCCACTCGTTGGCCTTGGGGGTGCGCGGGCCGTCGGCCCACTGGGTGATCTTCACCTCGCCGTCGATGTAACGGCTGATGTAGACGGCGGCGCCGAGCGAGTCGCGCAGCTCGGTCAGCTCCTCCTGGAGCCTGAGCTGCAGGGCGTCGCGCCGGGTGGTGCCGGAGCCGAGCAGCACCAGGGAGTCCCCGACGACGTACGCGCCGTCGGAGACCTGCTCCACGTACCCCTCGCGGCGGAGCATCAGCAGGAGGGGTGACAGATGGGCCGCGGGCAGGCCGGTGTCCCGTGCGATCTGCACGTCCGTCACGCCGCCGCCGTGCCGAGAGATGGTCTCGAGTACGCGCAGTGCGTATTGCACCGAGTGGAACGGTGCGGTGGGCTCGGGCTTCAGCGCCACGGTGTCCCCCTACCAGGTTGTGACCGCAAGCTTCCGTACCACGATAGCCGCCAAGGAGCCGTAGTGGGGCGGCCGTTGGCGGGATTGATGCGGTACGCACGGTGTTTGGTCTGGGGTCCGCCACTCTGGCATATGCCATGGTCACAGCCCCTTGGGAGAGTCGGAGGTCAGCGCCGCGCGCGAGGGGGTCCGCACGGCCGTTCGAGCGGGTTCCGGACGTGAAGATTTTTCCGGGGGAATAACCGGAGACACCCTCCAGTTATCTTTGCCGTACGCCGGACCGGCCCCTTGTGCGCCAGGCGGTCCGGACCCTGATGCAGAGCGGGAAGGCCGGTCACGGTGAGCGACACCACGCGGAACACGGAGCGGGACGGAGCGGCGGACGCGGAGGTGAGCGGAGGGACGGCGGCCACCCGGGACGGGATCAGAGGAACAGCGCTCGGCACCGCGTCCGTGCCGCTGTCGGTCCTCGATCTGGTCACCGTCGGCAGCGGCCGGACCGCGAGCCAGGCGCTCGCCACGAGCGTCGCCCTCAGCCGGCTCGCCGAGCGGCGCGGCTACCACCGTCACTGGGTGGCCGAGCACCACTCGATGCCCGGGGTCGCCTCCTCCTCGCCCGCCGTGATCCTCGCCCACCTCGCCGCCCACACCCGCCGTATCCGGCTCGGTTCCGGCGGAGTGATGCTGCCGAACCACGCGCCGCTGGTGATCGCCGAGCAGTTCGGCACCCTGGAGGCGCTGGCCCCGGGCCGGATCGACCTCGGCCTCGGCCGCGCGCCCGGCACCGACGGCGCGACGGCCGCCGCGCTGCGCCGTACCGACCGGCTGGGCGAGGGGGCCGACGACTTCCCCGAGCAGCTCTCCGAGCTGACCCGGTTCCTGGACGACGACTTCCCGGACGTCCACCCGTACGCCCGGATCCACGCCGTGCCCGGACCGGTGCAGGGACCCAAGGGCCGGCCGCCGGTCTGGCTGCTCGGCTCCTCCGGCTTCAGTGCCCGCCTCGCCGGACTGCTCGGTCTGCCCTTCGCCTTCGCCCACCACTTCTCGGCGCGCAACACCCTGCCCGCCCTGGAGCTGTACCGGCAGACCTTCCGTCCCTCGGCGGTGCTCGACGCGCCGTACGCGCTGATCGGGGTCGCCGCGCTCGCCGCCGACGAGGCCCGTGAGGCCCGCCGGCAGGTGCTGACCGGCGCCCTGTCGATGCTGCGGCTGCGCACCGGCCGGCCCGGGCTCATCCCGACGCCCGACGAGGCCGAGGCGTATGAATTCAGCCACATGGAGCGGGAGTTCGTGGACGACTGGCTGTCGAACGTCGTGCACGGCACGCCGGACGAGGTGCGCGCGGGTCTGGACGAGCTCCAGAAGCGGACGGGCGCCGACGAGTTGATGATCACCGCCAACGCGCACGGCGGGGACGCGCGGCTGCGGAGCTACGAGCTGATCGCCGACGCGTACGGACTGCCGGAGCAGGCCGCGGCGGGTGCCCCGGAGGAGGGGGCGGCGACCGCGTAAGCGCGCGAAGCGGAGGGAATTTCCCGCGCGTTGGTTCCTCCCCGGGCCGATGGATCCGGAGAGGGGCGACTCCGTCTCAAACCGCTCGTCACCCATGGTGGCGGGCGGTTCCGCTTTGCCGTGCGCGTCTCTGACAAGGGGTTTCCCGCGCGAATTGGTCTAGTCCTCAATCTGGTTCAGACCATTGACGCGCTGTTCATGCGACGGATATCACTGCTCCGACTTCCCCGCTGACACCCCCACTTCCGGAGGCATGCCCGTGCACCCCCGTGAACCGCGCACCCCCCGAGCCGTTCCCCGCCCCGTCCGCCGCCCCCTGCTCGCCGCCCTGCTCGGCTCGACCCTCGTCGCCGGCGCGCTCGCCGCCACGGCGGGCCTCGGCTCCGCGCAGGCCGCCGACGGCGCCGCCGCGGCGTCCAATGGCGGCGTCAAGATCGCGTACTACGACCAGTGGAGCGTGTACGGGAACGCCTTCTATCCCAAGCAGCTCGACGAGCGCGGCATCGCCGCCAAACTGGACGTCATCAACTACTCGTTCGGCAACATCCACCCCACCGACCTCACCTGCTTCGAGGCCAACAAGGCGGCCGGTGACGACAACAACCCCAACGCCGGTGACGGCGCGGGCGACTCGTACGCCGACTACCAGAAGTCCTTCTCGGCGGCGGACAGCGTCGACGGCGTGGCCGACACCTGGAACCAGCCGATCGTGGGCGTCTTCAACCAGTTCAAGGAACTGAAGGCGAAGTACCCCCAGCTGAAGATCAACATCTCGCTCGGCGGCTGGACCTACTCCAAGTACTTCTCGGACGCGGCCAAGACCGACGCGAGCCGCAAGAAGCTCGTCTCCTCCTGCGTCAAGCAGTACATCCAGGGTGACCTGCCGGTCGACGGCGGCTTCGGCGGCCCCGGCACCGCCGCCGGCGTCTTCGACGGCATCGACATCGACTGGGAGTACCCCGGTTCGGCCGACGGCCACCTCGGCAACCACTACGCCGCCGAGGACAAGCAGAACTTCACCCTGCTCCTCGCCGAGTTCCGCAAGCAGCTCGACGAGTACGGTGCCGCGCACGGCGGCAAGAAGTACCTGCTGACCGCCGCCCTGCCGGCCGGCCAGGACAAGATCAAGAACATCGAGACGGACAAGATCGGCGCGTACCTCGACTACGCGAACATCATGACGTACGACATGCACGGCGCCTGGGACGGCGACGGGCCGACGTACCACCAGTCGCCGCTCCACTCCGGCAGCGACGACCCGACCGACGTCGTGAAGCCGGGCACCGAGAAGTACTCGATCGACAACGCCATCGACTCCTGGATCGACGGCAAGCCCGCCTACGGCATCGCCGGCGGTTTCCCGGCGAACAAGCTGACGCTCGGCTACGAGTTCTACTACCGCGGCTGGAAGGGCGTCCCGGCGGGCACCGCGAACGGTCTCGCCCAGCCCGCGACCGGCGGCTCCGGCGCCCGTCCGCTGAGCCAGGCGGCCGGCATCGCGTACTACAAGGAGCTGGGCGGCATCGTCGACAACCCGGCCACCACCTTCTGGGACGACCAGGCCAAGTCCGCCTACTTCTACAAGGACGGTGAGTTCTTCACCGGCCTGGACCAGCGCACCATCAAGGCCCGCGCCGACTACGCCCACCAGCGCGGACTCGCCGGCGCGATGATGTACTCGCTGCTCGGCCTGGACGCCAAGGCGACGCTGTTCAACCAGATCGTGGACGCGGTCGGTTCCTCCCCGACGACCCAGCCGACCACTCCGCCGACGACGCCTCCCACCACTCCGCCGACCACTCCTCCGACGACCCCGCCCACCACGCCGCCGACCACCCCGCCCACGGGCTGCGCCGCCCCGGCGTACACGGCCGGCACGGTCTACAACGCGGGCCAGTCCGTCTCCCACAAGGGCCACAACTGGAAGGCCAAGTGGTGGACCCAGAACGAGGAGCCGGGCACGACCGGCGACTGGGGCGTCTGGCAGGACCTCGGCGCCTGCTGACCGAGGTTCCGTGAACCCCGCAGACGACTGCCCCCGCCCGGGATGTCCCCCCGGGCGGGGGCAGTCTCCTGTTCACGGTGTCCTACGCGGGCATCGGCTGGACCGGCAGGGAGGTGACCCCGATCAGCTCGGCGATACGTTCCGGGGCCACCGCCCGCGAGTAGAGCCAGCCCTGCCCGGTGTCGCAGCCGATCCGGCGCAGCCGGGTGGCCTGGCCCGCGCTCTCCACGCACTCGGCGGTGACCGTCAGGCCCAGCCGGTGGGCGAGCTGCACCAGAGCCTCGACGATCACCTCGTCGGCCGGGTTGGCGGGTTCGGCGTCCTGGAAGCCGCGCACGAACGAGCCGTCCAGCTTGAGGACGGAGACCGGCAGCCGGCTCAGATAGGCGAGGTTCGAGTAGCCGGTGCCGAAGTCGTCGATCGCGATCCGCACGCCCATGTTGCTGAGCGCCTGGAGGACCTGCAGCGGCCGGCCCGCCGAGCCCATGACGGCGGACTCGGTCAGTTCCAGCTGGAGCAGCTGCGGGGCGAGCCCCGTCTCGGCGAGGATCCCGGCGACGTCCGCCACCAGGTCGGAGTCCCAGACCTGACGCACGGCGACGTTGACGCTGACGAACAGGGGCCGCTCGTCCGGATGCTCCCGCTGCCACCGCCGGGCCTGACGGCAGGCGGTGCGCAGCACCCAGCGCCCCAGTTCGACGATCGAGCCGTCCTCCTCGGCGATCGAGATGAACCGATTCGGCGTCAGCGGGCCGAACTGCGGATGGTTCCAGCGCACCAGCGCCTCCACACCGCGCACCGAGCCGTCGGCGAGGTCGACCAGCGGCTGGTACTCGAGCGCGAACTCGCCCTGCTCGACGGCCGGCCGCAGCGTGGAGCTGAGGGCCTGCCGGGTCATCCGGTGGGCGTTGCGTTCGGGGTCGAAGAGCGCCCAGCGCGCCTTGCCGTCGGCCTTGGCCCAGTACAGCGTGGTGTCGGCGGCCTGCATGAGGCAGGTGGCGGAGGAGCCGTGGGCCGGCCGCTCCACCACACCGATGGAGGCGGAGACCGACAGCCGCTGCCCGGACAGGTCGAAGGGTTCCTGGAGGGCGGCCAGTACGGACCGGGCGAGATCGGCCAGCTGGTCGGTGCCGGTGGAGTCCTCGACCAGGATCGCGAACTCGTCGCCGCCGAGCCGGGCCACCAGATGGCCGCCGTCGCGGGTGTAGCCGTAGCTGTCCGCGCAGGCGGTGAGCCGGCCGGCGACGGCGGCGAGCAGCCGGTCGCCGATCCGGTGCCCGAGGGTGTCGTTGACGGCCTTGAACCCGTCGATGTCGAGGTAGCAGATCCCGATCCGGCCCGTGCCGCCCTGGCGGTACGAGCGGTACGCCCCGCCCTCGTCCCCGGTGCCCTCCGGGTCCGGCCCGGCGCCGGCGCTCTCCAGTGCGGCGGTCAGCCGTTCGAAGAACAGGGCGCGGTTGGGCAGCCGGGTCACCGGGTCGTGCATCTGGAGGTGCCGCAGCCGGGCTTGCAGGTCGCGCTGGTCGCTGATGTCCGCGACCGACAGCAGGACGCGCCGGCTGTTCGGTACGGGGGCGACCGTCACCTCCGTCCACAGCGAGCGCCCGTTGGGCTGCTTCAGCCGGCGGGTGCAGCGGAAGCGGGCCCGCCGGCCGCGCAGGACCTCGCGGTACGCGCGTCCCGCCTGGCCGTCGGCGGCGAGGTCGACGAGGTCGGCGGCGGCCTGTTCGCGCAGGGCGGCGGGCTCGGTGCCGAGGAGGTCGCCGAACGAGTCGTTGGCGGCGACGACGATGCCGTCCCGGTCGACCATCGCCATGGCGAGCCGGGCGGCCCGGAAGGCGGCGTGGTAGTCCCGGAGCTCGACGTCCGGCCGGGAGTCCCGCGAGGAGTCCGGCGAGGAGTCGGGCGCGGACTCCGGCAGTGAATCCGGCCAGGGCTCCGATGCGGCTCCGGCCGCGGGTGTGGGGCCGTCGGCGGCCCCGCCTTCCGGGGCCGTTCCGTCACGTTCCGTGAGCGGCGGCTCGGCGGGCGAGCGGGCCGGTGGCCGGGAATGGACCGGTTCTTCGGGGGTTCCGCTCACCGCTCGCTCCCGTAGTGCGTTCGGGCCGTACAGATGTGGTCGGAAAGGCCGGCCAAGGAGTCGACCTGGAAAGTCTGCCGATCATAGAGGCTGGCGCGGGCGCCGTTCCAGCTCCCGGGCCCGTGACCGGGCCCTTGAGGGTCGTGAGAGGGGTGTCCGTGGCCGGGTGCGCGACCGTTCTGGAGTGAGTCCGACCCAAGTCGACGAAGAGCTGACCGAATGTGACGTTCCGTAAGCCTCTTTATGCCCGCGTCGCGTCCACCTGATGCACCCCTTCTCACTCGACCGGGGCAGCAGAAGAGGGCGAAAGGCGATGAACACCCACAAGGTGGGTGAGGTGTCGCGCATTCCGGAGCGGGAGGTCCACGTGAGGGGTCAGCAGCCACCCGGGGGAGTGCACCGTGCCCGCCGCCTGAGGTCCGGAGCGGCCGTCGCCACGTCCCTCGGGGCCCTCGCCGCGGCCGGGCTGTTCGCGGGCCCCGCCGTCGCGGCCGGGGCGGCGGGACCGTGCGCCCTGCCCCGTACCGCCGCCCACCACTCCCTCGGCCTCGACAGCTGGAACTCCGCCTACCCCCGCCCCACCCGCGCCCTCGACGCGGTCATGATCTTCCTGTCCTTCCCGGACTCCGTCCCGATGACGGCCCCCGTCGAGCTGGCCGCCGACCACTTCCCCGTCACCTCGGAGTTCTTCGAACGGGCCTCCTACGGCCGTTTCCGGCTGCGCGTCCACCCGCAGCGCGGCTGGACCCGGATGCCGCGGCCCTCCGTGGCGTACGCCATACAGCGCGACTGGAGCAGCGAGCACCGCGCGGCCTATCTGCGCGACGCGATCAAGGCGGCCGACGACACGGTGGACTTCTCCCGCTACGACCTCGTCTACCTGGTCGCCGACCCCGACGCGCCCGGTGTGGACTCCGACGCGACCAAGGTCGTCAACCTGGAACAGCCGCTGGAGGCCGACGGCACGGACATCAAGCGGGTCGTCACGGTCTTCGAGCGGCACCCGCCGGACCACAACGTGCTCGCCCACGAGACCGGCCACGTCTTCGACCTGCCCGACCTCTACCACCGGCCCACCGACGGCAAGGGCGACTGGGACACGTACGTGGGGGACTGGGACGTCATGGGCAGCCAGTTCGGCCTCGCCCCGGACCTCTTCGCCTGGCACAAGTGGAAGCTGGGCTGGCTGGACCGCGCCCAGGTCGTCTGCGTCCGCGGCCCCGGCACCCGGGCCATCGGCCTGGAGCCGGTCGCCGCCGCCCCGGTGGCCGGCGGCACCCTCGGCACCCGGCTCGCGGTGGTCCGCACCTCCGGCGACAGCGTGCTCGCGATCGAGGCCCGCTCGGCGACCGGCAACGACCGCGACACCTGCGCCGAAGGCGTCCTGCTCTACCGGGTCCGCAACGAGGCGGCCTCCGGCGACGGCCCGGTGCAGGTCGTCGACACCCACCCCGGGACCTCGGCGTGCCAGGAGCGCTCGGTCTATCCGCCGCTCGCGGACGCGCCGCTGCGGGAGGGGGAGTCGTACACCGTGCCGGACACGGGGGTACGGGTGGAGGTGGCCGACCGGTCCGCGTCGGGGGTGTGGACGGTACGGGTCACCGGGCCGCGGCCGGAGGCTCACGCCGACCGCTGACGCCCGCCCCGGGCACCGGCGTCCCGGCATTCCGTACGGGAACAAACGGAAGGCCCCTCGCTTTCGCGAGGGGCCTTCCGGTCGGTGCGCCGCCAGGGACTCGAACCCCGGACCCGCTGATTAAGAGTCAGCTGCTCTAACCAACTGAGCTAGCGGCGCCTGCTGACGTCGTAGACATTAGCACCCCGATCCGCCGGACGAGAAATCGATCCCCGCACGTGGGAGCGGGTCGGGGCCGCTACGCGGCCCGCGCGGCGCGTGCCGCCCGGACGCAGGCCCACAGCAGGACCTCGGGGCCGGGCAGCCAGGGGCGCCGGGCGTCGGGGGCGACGAGCCAGCGCGGCTGGGCGCTGTCACGCGGCTCGTACGGGACGGCGTCGCCGACAGCGGTGATCCGTGGCCGGAACGGCGTCGGCGGGGTCAGCGGCGGGATCGTCACCGCGTCCCCGGGGCCGTGGCACAGCGGCCGCGGCACGGTCTCGCTCCACTCCTCCCAGCCGAGCAGCGACGGGAGGCGCTGGGCGGTGCCGGGGGCGGCGAACAGCAGCATCCGGCCCCGGTGCGTGGCGACCGGCCCGCAGCCGGGGCCCTCGGCCCACAGGGTGTCCAGCACCCGGCGCCCGAAGGTGGGCTCCACGTTCACCACGTCGAACACCGTGCCGCAGGGCAGCACCGCGGGCGTGGCGGGCCGCCGGAACCAGTGCGCGAGTGCGGCGTGCGGGCGGGCCGTGGCCGAGGCGAGCCACGCGGCACCGTCGTCGGTGACCCGGGCGGCCTGGTAGCGGCCGAAGTCCTGGAGGGTCGTCTCGTCGAGCAGCCACGTCGTCATACGGGAAGGTCTACCGGGCGTGATCCCCCGGCTTCAGGGAGTTGCGGAAAACCCGGACAGGGTGCCGAGGCGAGGAGTATCGTGCGCCCCGGCATATGCCGGGCGGCCAGGCCGGGGGCTCACTCGGCAGCCCTCGGAGAGCACACCCCGTACCGCGCTCCCCGGGGTTCACTCCTCCCGGTCGCGGCTGTTCGCGCGCGTCAGGCCCCGGCCGAACTCGATCATCTTGCGGGCGTAGTCCTCGGTCCAGTCGGCCCGCGCGGCGATGTCCGCGTCCGTCAGCCGGTCGAACCGGCCCGGGTCCGCGAGCTGGGCCGCCGCGACCGCCTGGTACTCGACCGCCCGGTCCGCCGCCGCCCGGAACGCCAGGGTCAGCTCGGTCGCCCGCGCCAGCAGCTCGCGCGGGTCGTCCATCGCCTCCAGGCCGAAGAAGTGCTCGGGATCGGCGGTCGCCTCGGCGGGCTCGAAGATCAGCGGCGCGGGCCTGACCCGCCGCCGCGCGCTCCCACTCTGCTCCGCGGGTTCCGCCATACTCGCTCTCCTTCTCACGCGGACGGCCCGGACACCCGGGCCGCCGTCCATTCTCCCGCGCCCGGCCCGAGGCTCACAGGCCCCGGGCGGGAGCGCGACGGGCCGACCGGGCTTACGGGGTCCAGCTCACCCGGTGTTCCGTCAGGTGCGACAGGACGGCGTGGTTGGCCTCCCAGCCGTCCGGGAACTTCATCGTCACGCCGAGCTGGACCGGCTCCGTCGAGGGATGCTCGTCGAGGAGTTCCGCGACGCCCGCGCGGCACACCACCACACACGCGTGGCGGTGCCGGGAGGCGAGGACGCACAGCCGGCCGGTCTCCAGGTGGAAGGCGGTGGCGTCGGGGCGGCCGGAGAGTGGGTGGAGGACGACCGTCACGTCGTACTCGCGGCCCTGGAGGCGGTTGGCGGTGTCCACCGTCACGCCCGTCACGCCGAGTTCGGCCAGGGCCGCGCGGATCGCCGCCGCCTGGTCGCGGTGGGCGGTGCCGACGGCGATCCGCTCCGCGGTGAGCGGCGCCGGGTCGGGGGACCGCTCACCGACGGTCACGCCGCCCCGGTCGAGCATGCGCCGGACCACCAGGGCCACCGCCAGGACCGCCTCGGGGTCGGTGCGCGGGGTGTGCCGGGCGGGCAGTTCGAGCAGGCCCCAGCCGGACTCGGCCGCCTCGTCCAGGACCCGGTCCGGGCCCGAGCCGTCCGAGGCCACGCCGAAGGACAGCCGCCGGTCGCCGTGGTCCGTGCCGCTGCGGAAGCGGGTGTACGGGTAGAAGGCGTCCGACACCAGCGGCGCCGCCGACGCGGGCAGCCGCCACGACACCGGCAGCCGGTGCTGCGGCAGTTCGGGGTTGTGCGCGAGCAGTGTGGAGACGGCCGACGCCGACGGGTCGTACGACAGTCCCGCCCACTGTTCCGCGCCCACCACCGAGAACGGGTCCAGCTGCCCCGGGTCGCCCACGAACAGCGCCCGCTGGAACAGCCCCGCCACGGCGAGCAGCGCGTCCGAGCGCATCTGGTACGCCTCGTCGACGATCGCGTGCTCCCACGGCTCCACGTTCTTCACGTGCGCCCACTTCGCGGCCGTCGAGATCACCACCGGCAGCCCCGCGAGATCGGCCGGCTTCGCCGACTTCCGTACCTGTTCCAGCGCGTCGAGCGCCTTGTCGTACGGGTCCGTGTCGTTCGAGTGCAGCCGGCCCACCGGGAGGTCCGGCTCCTTCTCGGCGAGCCGCAGCACCAGGTCGTCCACCTGCGCGTTGGTCTGCGCGATGACCATCAACGGGCGGCCGGCGGCGGCCAGTTCGAGGGCCGCGCGGACCACGAGCGTCGACTTGCCGGCGCCGGGCGGAGAGTCGACGACCACCCCGCGGGCGGTCCCGTGCAGGGTGCTCTCCAGGATGGCGGCCGTCGCCCGCGCCGCCTCGGCGGACGGGTCGAAGACCGCAGCGCCGGAGGCCGGGGACGTGAAGGTCAGAGAACCGAAGGTCAGGGATCCGGAGGGCGTGGAGTCGCGGGTCACAGGATGTCCTCGGGGTCACGGCGTCGGGCAGTTCGGCGGCGTCGGAGCGCGGCGGGCCGCCGTGCGTCCACGGGGTCTCCTCCGGGTCCGGCAGCTTCGCGCCCGGCCGCTGGTCGTGCTCGAACAGCGTCCAGGCGATCCGCTCGCCCTTCTCCGGCACCGTCCCCTCGGCCGGGTCCTTCGACCGGCCCATCTTGTCGAGCAGCCGCAGCACGAGCGCCCCGTCCTCCTCCCGGCCCACGAACTCCGCGGACTGCGGCCGGCCGTCCAGCGTCCGGTACACCTTCACGCCCTCCCCGAGATGCGGCCGGTCGTCCGTACGGACCGTCAGGAGCGGGCGCGGTGCCGGGCGCTTCGACTCCGACCAGGCCATCGTCACCTCCGCCACCTCCCCGACGAACGCCTCGCCCGCCAGCCGCCGCCCCGCAAGGACCAGCGGGTCGTCCAGCGCCTCCTGCGCCTCCAACTGTCCCTGCGCCTGCTCGCGCGCCGCCAGCTTCTGCGCCGCCGTCACCGCGTCGTCGCGGCGCGGCTGCGGCGGCTCGCCCGCCGCGATCCGGTCCCGCTGACCGGTGAACGACCAGCGGTCCCGGGTCCAGCGGTCGGCCACCCGCGCGCCCTCCGGCAGCTCCCGCAGCAGGCCGAGCGCCTGCCACACCCCGTACCAGGTCGGCCTCAACTGCCCGGCGACCAGCCGCCGGATCTCCCGCTCGGCCCGGTGCAGCGCGGCGAGCCCGTCCTCCGCCGCCTCGCCGTCCTCGGCCGCGCCGAGCGCCTGCCGCGCCTTGTCGTAGGCCTCGATCGCGGGGGCGAGCAGCCGGTTGTCGAACGCCGGGTCCGTCGCCGGACCGGCCGGCGGGCACTCCAGCTGCCCCCGCGCGTCCCGCCCCAGCTCGGCCCGCAGCGCCGCCTCGGCACCGCGCTCGCCCTCCGGCGGGTCGATCCAGGCGAGCAGCGCGCCCAGGTGCTGGTCCTCCAGGGAGGACTGGCCGGTCGCCCAGTGCCGGTTCAGCAGATCCGTCGCCGCCACCAGCAGCGAGGACCCCGGCACCCGCGCCCGCTCGCCGAAGTGCGTCAGCCAGCGGCCGAGCAGCGGCACCCGGGGCGGCGCCGGGAACGGTGTCTCCGGATCCTGTTCGGCCGTCCGCCGGAACCGGGTCGACCGCCCGAGCAGCCGTACGTACTCCACACCCGCCCGGCTCGGCACCACCAGCTGCGGCGCGTCCGCGCACAGCGCGACCTCGACCTTGACCTTCTTCCCGGTCTCCGGGTCGGTCTCGGACCGCTCCGCCGTCTCCACGTCCTCGGCGAAGGAGTCGACGTACGGCAGGATCGCGTCGGCCAGTTCGGCGAGGAACGCGAACCGCAGATCCCGGTCGCGCGGCTGCGGGACGACCAGCAGCCGCGGCTCCTCCGGGTCGGTGCCCACCAGCGCGCCGAGCGGCGCGCCCGCCTCGCCGGACGTGGTCAGCGGGACGAAGACGAGCGGGCGCTCCGACAGATGCCGGTGCCGGACCGTGGCCAGCGGCTGGGCCCGGCCCGCCTCGACGGCCTCCATCCGGGCCAGGGTGGAGATCAGCGACACGTCGCCACCCCCGCGCGCGTCCCCGCACCCGTGCCGGTGCTCGTTCCGGCATAGGCCAGGGCTTCCGTCCGCAGCGCCCGCGCCCGCCGCAGCGCGTCCACCGCCGGATCGTCCGGGTCGCCCTCCTCGCCGCGCGCCGCCGCCAGGACCGCGCCGATCGTCGTCAGACCGCCCAGCTCGCCCCGTACCGAACGCCCCAGCGCCGCCACGACGTCCGCCGCCCGCGCCCGCTCCCGGCAGTGGAAGGCCAGTTCGCACGCGGACAGGCATTCCGGCGCGTACGCGTGCGGGACGCGTTCCACCGCCGACGCCAGCTGCTCCGGCGAGCACTCCGCCACGTCGAAGCTGACCTCCGGCGGCAGCGCCGCCGCGATGTCCTCGATCCGGGTCAGCCGGGCCAGCTGGCGCCGGGTGACCGCCACCTGCTTGCGCACGTCCACCGCCGACGCCGTCGGCAGGTTGGAGAAGTCCTTCGGACAGACCAGCAGGACCCGGTGCGCCACCTCCGCGCCGTCCGTGACGGCCGCGGTCCGCTCCAGGGCCAGTACGTACACCGCCGCCTGGCGGGCCGCCGCGCCCACCTTCGCCGCGTCGGCCGAACCGTCGATCATCGGGAACGACTTGATCTCCACGACCGTCCACCGGCCGTCGGGGTGCACCACGACCGCGTCCGGCTCCAGGTAGACCGGCGAACCGGCCACCTCCAGGGCCAGCATCGGATGGTCGAACAGCGCCCAGCGACCCGCCGCCGTCGCCTCCCGCAGCGCGAGCGCCGTCCGGGCCGCCCGGCCCTGCGGCCCGGCCGCCGTCAGCTCCGGCAGGTCCACCGTGCCCGGCTCCTCGATGCCGAGCAGCGCCAGCAGCTCCCGGCCGCCGTCCGCCTTGACCTTCTTCTCGAACGCGTTGCCCCGGGCGATCGCGAACTGCGACTGGCCGAAGCCCGAGGGCGCGCCCAGCTTCGCCGCGAGCGCGGTCTTGTCGACCCCCGCCCCGTCGAGGATCGCCCGCCGCCGGCAGCCCGGGTTCGCGGCCAGGGCGGCCAGCGCCCGCGCGTCGAGCGGACGCGGCACGGTGGCCGGTCCGCGCAGCTCAGCGAGCCGATGCCGGAGTGTCGTCTGCGGCGGCCGGTGCGGACCGCTGTCCAGGGATGCGCTCACCCGCGGAAGTCTCCCATCCGCCACTGACAACCGGGGAATTTCGCGGGGAATCGCCCCCGATCACCCCATCGCCGCGCCCGCCGGCCACCGCCGCCGCGCCGGCCGCGACCGGGACGCCGGAACCGGCCCCGGCGCGGCCCGGGAGCCGGTCCAGGAAGCGGAGCACGTACGGGGTGAGCAGCAGCCCCGCCCCATCGCCGCCGCCCCCGCGACCGCGTCCAGCAGATAGTGGTTGGCCGTGCCCATCACCACCACCGTGGTGAGCAGCGGATACGCCACGCCCAGCGTCCGGAGCAGCGGCGTCCGCCCGTACCGCCACAGCATCACCCCGCACCACAGCGCCCACCCCACGTGCAGGCTGGGCATCGCCGCGTACTGGTTGGTCAGCCCGCCGAGCCCACGCGGCGCGCTCGCCTCGCCGCCCCACCAGCCGTACGCGCTGAACTGCGCCATCGTGTCGGTGAACCCGTGCGCCGCGTCGAGCAGCCGGGGCGGGCAGGTCGGCATCAGGACGAAGCCGACCAGGCCGAGCAGTGTGGAGGTCATCAGCCAGGCGCGCGCGGCGCGGTAGCGGGCCGGGCGGCGGCGGAACAGCCAGACGAGCACGGCGGGCGTGACCAGATAGTGGAGCGACGCGTAGACGAAGTCGGCGGGGACACCGAGCGCGGGGGTGGCGGTGAAGAGCCGGTTGAGCGGGCGTTCGAGGGCGAGGCCGAAGGTGTCCTCGACGCGCAGGAGGGAGAGTCCGTGGGCGACGGCGGTGCTCGCGTCGCCGCGGGCGAGCAGCCGTCCGCCGGAGTACGCCGCGTAGACCGCGGCGATCAGTATGAGCTCCACCCACCAGCGTGGCCGACGCATATGACGTGTCCCCCCACTCGTCCTTGATCGAAGGAGGACGCGGGCCGGGGGCGGTCGGTTGCCCGGACATCACCATGAATTCGCGCGGACGACGCCGGATGGCCGGAACGGGCCGGGTGATCAGGGTGAGTGATGATGGGACGGCACCTGTACCTGAACATCTGGAGAGCCCGCATGGCACCGGCATCGGCACCGCGCATCCTGCTCGCCCGGCACGGTCAGACCGAGTGGTCGCTGCTCGGCCGGCACACCGGCAGGACCGACATCCCGCTGCTCGACGAGGGCCGGCGCGGCGCCCGACTGCTGGGCGCGCGGCTGCACCGTACGCCGTGGGACGGACTCGACGGCGTCGAGGTGCGCACCAGCCCGCTCGCCCGCGCCCACGAGACCTGCGAACTCGCCGGCTTCGGCGACCGGGCCGAGCCGTGGGACGCGCTGATGGAGTGGGACTACGGCGCGTACGAGGGGATGACCCCGGCGCAGATCCAGGAGATCCAGCCGGGCTGGTTCATCTGGCGCGACGGCGTCCCCGACGGCGAGACGCTGGCGGAGATCTCGGACCGCGCCGATCACGTCGTCCAGTGGGCCCGCGAGGCCGGCCGCGACGTGCTGGTCTTCGCGCACGGCCACATCCTCCGCTCGATCGCCGCCCGCTGGCTGGGTGAGGACGTCTCCTTCGCGGCCCGGCTGCGCCTCGACCCGACGAGCCTGTCGGTCCTCGGCTGGGCGTACGGGGATCCGGCGATCGAGCGCTGGAACGACACCGGACACCTCGAACAGGCGCGGTAGTACGGCAGTTGGTGTTTCAGTCCGGAGTCACGGGCAAGTCTCCTGCTATCGTCCCGAATCGGGACGATCGCCGCTTCCGGCCGCGTTTCGCATCTCTCACTCGTGAGCGTTTCCTGAGGCTCGGAGAGGATGGACTTGTCCACGTCACTGGCGTCCTCGTCAGCCACCCTGCAGGTGATCCGCACGCGCAGCGTGGTGCGGCAGTTCACCGGCGAACCGGTGGACGACGACCGGCTGGACGCTCTGCTCGACGCCATGCTGGCCGCCCCCACCGGCGGCAACAAACAGGCATGGGCGTTCGTGGCCGTGCGTGATCCGCGCACCCTCCGGGTGCTCAGGGCCTTTTCCCCCGGGCTCATCGAACCGTCCCCGCTCGTGGTCGTCGCGTGCTTCGACCGCTCGCGCGCCGTGAAGGACGACGGCGAGTTCTGGGACGAGGGGCTGCTGTGCGTGGCCATGGCCGTGCAGAACCTGCTGCTCGCCGCGCACTCCATGGGGTTGGGCGGATGTCCCGCGGCCAGCTTCCGCCGGACCTCCGTCCAGGCGCTGCTCCGGCTGCCGGAACATCTCGAACCGCTCCTGCTGGTGCCCGTCGGATATCCGAAGAGGGACCTCGTCTCTCCGCCGCGTCGAGACCGAAGCGAGGTGGTCGGTCATGATTTCTGGGGAAACCCCTCCCCGACCGGTCGATGAGGAACTGATCCTCCTGGCCGCGTATCTGCTCAGCTGCGGACGCGGGCTGCTCGACGAACCGCAGGTGTACGGCACCTTCCGGTGCATCGACGCCGCCCGCCGGGTCCTGGTCCTGCTGAAGGACCGCGGCCTCGACAACAGCGAACTCCTCGCACTGCACAGTCAGTTGGAGGACTTCATGTGCGGGCCGATGATCCAGCGGGACGTCACCGGCTTCCTCGACGAGGTGTGCCTGCGGCTCACTCTGCAGCTGAGGGATTCCGACCTGATCCCGCAGGAGCCCCCGTCCGTCGTGCCCGTGTGACCTGAGGGAAGCGGCGTCATGAACCAGTTCGACGTGCTGCCCGTCACGGCCATGTGCCGCAGAGTCTTCGAGCGGGGCGACCATGTGCTGATCGGGGTCAGCACGGGCAACAGCTACTTCAACCAGGAGCGGCTGGGCGCCCTGCTCGTCTGGGCGGAGCGGCACTTCTCCCTGATCGACGTGATGTACGTCGACACGCACATCGACACCATGCTCGTGGCGTGCGGACTCACCCCGGACGAAGCGCGGCGCCGCACCAAGGGCATGCTCAAGGACGTCCGGCGCAGACTCCGGCGCGCGCTGGAGCGGGTCGCCGCCAGCGAGCACCCGCGCTTCCGGGTCCGGCCGCTGTCGGAGTACGAGACCCTGCCCGGCTACCAGGAGGTGCTGCGGCGCGCCGAACCGGACCTCGCCCGGAGCGGGCTCCTCTCGCGCGCCGCCGAGGAACAGGTCCACGACCTGCTGATGTCCCAGACGCCGGGCCCGCCCGGGTCGGCGTCCGCGGCGCAGTGGAGCGCGGGCCTCGCCTACCTCCGCGCCGAACTGCCCTTCCTGCTGAACACGCCCGGCATCCTCGACGTACCCTCCTCGGTCGCCTGCTACCACAAGTCGATGCCGGTGGTACGGGAGTTGTTCCAGGGCCTCGGCAGTCTCGACCGCGATCCCCGCCAGGGCTTCCTCGTGGTCCGGCCGCCCGCCCCCGCACCCTCCGCCGGTTCACAGCCGGCGGCACCCCCACTTCCCGGGAGGAACACGGTGACCCTCACCGCGCAGTACGACGAGATCTCGTCCGACTACACCGATGTGGAACGGGTGTTCAGCACCTACCGCGGTCTGATCGAAGTCCCCTCCCTGCTGCACGCCCTGGGGCCGGTCGAGGGGGCTTCCGTCCTCGACATCGGCTGCGGCTCCGGCGCCTACGCCCGGCTGCTGCGACAGCAGGGCGCGGCCCGGGTCCTGGGGGTGGACCTGTCCCCAGGCATGATCGACACGGCGCGGCGGCTGGAGGAGGCGGACCCGCTCGGGGTGCGGTACGAGGTCCACGACGCCGCCGACATGCCCGTCCTCGGCGCGTTCGACGTCGCCGTGGCGGTCGCGGTCCTGCACTACGCGGACAGCCGGGAGACGCTCGCCCGGATGCTCCGGCGGGTCCGGTCCAACCTCGCCGACGGCGGGCGTTTCCTCGCCTACGTCGGCAACCCCCGGCTGCCGTCCGGCACCGCGCAGATGAACGGTCTCGTCGTCAACCGCCCGGACGACCCCCGCGACGGCGACCCGTCCCCCCTCACCATCCCCACCACCCCGCCCACCACCCTCCCGGCCCGCTACTGGAGCTGCGAGACCATCGAGGCGGCCCTCGGGGAGACCGGCTTCGGCCCGGTGGTGTGGGAGCCCATGAAGGGCGTTCCCTCGTACGCCGGGGAGCCGGTGAACCTCCTGCTCAGCGCACGCGCGGAGACTGTTCCGGCCTGACCCGGCCTGTCCCGGCCTGTCCCGGCCCGACCCGTCCGGCACGGGCTTCCCCCGGGGTGACGGAGCGTCGGGGGTACGGGGCGGGGCGGCGGGACCCGGAACCAGGTCCCGTCACCCCACCCCGTACCCGCACCGGGGGCGGTGCGCTCAGTGCGCCGCGAGGATCTTCCGCGTCTCCGTCAGCATCCGCCGGATCCGGGCCGACTCGACGCCGTCCAGCGCCCCTTCGACCCGCCGTGCCTCCGCCGCGGCCTCGTCGGGCCGTCCCGCGTGCGCGAGGTCGACCGCGAGGTGGGCCCGGTAGAGGGCGAGGTTGCGCGCGAAGTGCGGGTCCTGCCGGTGGGTGGCCCGCTGGGCGTGGTGGGCGGCGCGCGACCAGTCGCCGAGCAGCGACCAGCTCTGCGCCTCCAGGGCCTCCATCTCCGGTTCACCGAAGAAGGACATCCATTCCGGGTCCTGTTCGGAGCCGCCCCGCCCGAAGAAGGTGTGCGCGCGGCCCAGGGCCTTCATGCAGGTGGCCCGGTCGCCGAGGCCGGCCCACGCGCCGGCCAGCCGCAGGCTGAGCAGCGCGAGCAGCCGGGACGAGCCGAGCGCCCGCGCGGCCCGCAGTCCGGCCTCGGCGGCCCGTACCGCCTCGTGGTACCGCTTCGAATCCCGGGCCAGGAACGAGGTGTTGCAGAAGGCGTGCGCCTCCAGGGCCGCGTCCCCGGCCAGCCGGGCGGTGGCCAGGGCCTCGGCGTAGTGCGAGCGGGCGTCGTCCAGCCGGCCCGAGTCGTGGGCCAGCCAGCCGACCGAGATCGCCAGCTCGCCGGCGCTGTTGTGCAGCCGGCCGGTGGTCTCGCGGCGGGCCGTGCCGCCCGCGTCGAGCAGGGCGAACGCGGCCCGCAGCGGCTGGGTGGCCCGCTGGTAGAAGCGTTCGGAGCCGTGCCGGTCGTCGAGCAGCCGGATCTTCCGTACGGCGTCCTCGACGGCACGGACCTCGGCGTCGCCGACGCGGTGGGCGCCACGGGGCGCGGGGATCGCGACGGCCGGGCCGTCGTCCAGTCCCATCGAGACGGCTGCCAGGGTGGCGGTGCCGCCGGTCATGAATGCGCGACGCAGCACGTCGCTCTCCTCATCGTTCCGGGTGGTGAGGGCGAGGGGGGACGGCGCCGTGGCCGGCCTGCGGCCTCGTACGGCCTCCCGCGCCGAGAAGCCCAGGTCCGCGAGGGTCAGCCCGGGGAACATGTGCAGGAACACCCGCTCGTACGCGTAGTTCGGGCAGCGGATCTCACCCGCCTCCACGCGCCCGATGTAGCGGGCGTCGCAGGCGACCCGCTCGCCGATCTCGCGCGCCGACCGGCGGACGAGCGCCGCGAACTCGGCCGGCGAACGCCCCCCGCGGAGCCCGCGGAAAGCGAGATTGGGAACTGCCCGTGACAACGCCATGGCCGAGCCCTCTCCTGGTGCTGCCGGTGTTCCGGCGGGAAAAACGTACCCGCTGTGACCGGTCGCTTACGCGGAGTTTGCCAACAAACCGGATATCTCGCCGGTGATCTGCCATGAACTGCCATCCTTTGGCGCGGCGTGCCGCCGTTGCCGTTGACGCGGTGTGGCGTTGAACCGGACGGAGAGACCGAACGCGTCTCCTCTTCGCCAACGAGGAGGGTCCCATGATGGAGGCCGGAGCCACCGGAGCCATCGGAGCCGTCAACCACACCGCGGCCCTGCCGCCGGTGCCGTCGCTGTCGCTGGCCTCGCGGGCGTCGGCGGCCCCGCCGCCGGCCGTGTGGGCATCGGCGCCGTCGCCCTCGCGGTCGACCGAGGGACACGCGCCCGCACAGGACGCCGGCGCGTCCCCGGCGGCGCCGGACGAACCCTGCGATCTCGTGACCGTGCCCGCCCGGCAGGGCCTGGAAGCGGTGGACATCCTGCGCCGGGGCGGCGCGCCGGCCGTCGGGTCGGTGCTGCACGACGGCGCGTGCGACACCCTCGGCTTCCTCGTGCCGCCCGGCACGGCGGCGGGCTGGGACATGCCGGGCAGCGCCTGTACGCGGACCGACGGGCGCGGGCTGCGCCTGCCGGAGCCGCCCGAACTGCCCGGCCCGGACGGCGCCACCACGCGCCCGGCGGACTGGCTGCTGCCGCCCGGCGACGGCGGGCACGTCACCGATCCGGTGATGCTGCGCGAGGCCCTGGGGCAGGCGGCCCGGCTCATCGAGGCGGCGGACGGCCGCCGGTAGCCGGTCCTCCCGGGGCGGGACGGGCCCGCGCGGCGGGGCCCGGCCGGCCGCGCCGATAATGGGGGCGTGGCCAGGAACAAGCAGAAGGAACGGGGGCGGGACCGCGACGGCGTCCGGGACCGGGGGAGGGACCGGGAGCGGTCGGCGGGAGCCGAGGCGGTCGCGGAGACCGTCGACGGGGGGCTCGCCGAGATCGTCCCCGACCGGGACCGCCCGCACGCGTGGACGCTCCTCATCGACGGCGCCCCGCAGTCGCACGTCGACCTCGACGACCCCGGGTACCTCTCCTTCGAGTACCAGCGGCGCCTCGGCCACATCGCCGACCTCGTCGCCCCGCCGAACCGGCCGATCCAGGCCGTGCACCTCGGCGGCGGCGCGTTCACCCTCGCCCGGTACGTGGCGGCCACCCGCCCCCGCTCCACCCAGCAGATCGTCGAAGTGGACGAACCGCTCGTCCGGCTCGTCCGCCGCGCGCTGCCGCTCGACCCCGGCGCCCGGATCCGGGTGCGGGCCGGCGACGCCCGCGCCGGGCTCGCGAAGCTGCCCGACGGCTGGGCGGACCTGATCATCGCGGACGTTTTCAGCGGCGCCCGTACTCCCGCGCATCTGACCAGTACGGAGTTCCTGGGCGAGGTACGGCGGGTGCTGCGGCCCGACGGCTGGTACGCGGCCAACCTCGCCGACGGCCCGCCGCTGGCCCATCTGCGCGGCCAGGTCGCGACCGCCGCCGCCGTCTTCCCGGAACTCGCGCTCGCCGCCGACCCGACCGTGCTGCGCGGCCGGCGCTTCGGCAACGCCGTGCTGCTCGCCGCGGACCGCGCGCTGCCGGTGGCCGAACTGACCCGGCGGGTGGCGACCGACCCGCACCCGGGCCGGGTCGAACACGGGCGGTCCCTCGCCGACTTCACGGGCGGCGCGGTCCCGGTCACCGACGCGAGCGCCAAGCCCTCGCCCGTACCGCCGCCGTCGGTCTTCCAGTGAGCCGCGGAGTCGTCGCGTGCCGGTCTGGCATATGCCCGACCGGCGTCACCCGGTGACGGCCTCCCGGAAGCCCGCCCAGTCCTCCACCCACGGCATATGACCGGCGTGCGGCAGGGTCACCCGCCGCACCCGGGGCAGCGCCGCGACCAGCGAGTCGACCGCCGACCGCGGGCGCAGGTCGAGGGCGCCGTCCACGACGACCGTGTCCACGTCGAGCCGCGCGCACCGGTCGAGCAGCGCCGCCGGGTCCTCGGCCCGCATCGCGGCGCCGAGCAGCCGGTTCGCGGCGGTGTGGACGCCTCCGCACCACGGGGTGGCCATCCGCGCCGCCTGCTGCAGCGCCCGGTCCGGATCCGCGAAGTCGGTCGCCCAGCGCAGCACGCACTGCTCCCGCTCCCGCGCGGCCGACGGCTCGGGGAGCGCGACGAGTTCCTCCCAGCGGCGGCGGCGCGGCCCGAGGGCCCGCAGGAAGTTCTCGGCATATGCCGGACGCCACCCCTCCTCCGGGCCGACGCCGACCCCGGAGACGTACACCAACCGGGTGACCCGCCCGGGGTGGTCGAGCGCGTACCGCAGGGCGAGATACGCGCCCCAGGAGTGCCCGAGCAGTGTCATCCGCTCCAGCCCGAATCCCCGTCGTACGGCCTCCAGATCGGCGACCGCGCGATCCAGGGTGTACGCCTCCGGACCCCCGTCCAGCCCCTGTGAACGCCCGCAGCCCCGCTGGTCCCACCGGTGCACCGTGTACCGGTCGCCGAGCCCCGCCGCGACGTCCCCGAAGGTGTCCCAGATCCCCGGCCCGCCATGACACAGCATCAGCGGCTCCGCGCCCGTCCCGGTCCGCCGCGTCCACAGCCGCACCCCGTCGTCCGTCGTGATCACGCGTCCCGTCCCTCCTGGTCCCTCCCGGTCCCTCGTGCCGAGGGCGTCGGCGGTGAGCATGGCAGAGCGCGGTCCCCGGCGGTCACACCCGCGCCAAGGGGAGAGTGTCGAGGAACGCCCGGACGTGGCCCAGCCACGTCGCGCGGTCGGCCTCGTTCAGGATGTGGGCCGCGCCTGGCAGTTCGACCAGCCGGGCGCCGGGGATGCCCGCCGCGAGGCGGTACGAGCTCTCCGGCAGCACCAGCCGGTCGCCGGTGGGTGCCACGACCAGGGTGGGCGCGGAGATCCCCTCCAGGTCGGCCCGCACGTCCACGCGGGACACCAGGTCGAAGTGGTCGAGCGTGCCCGGCGGCATCGCGTCCCCGGTCTGGGCGACCGCCGCCTCCAGGCCGGCCGGATCGATGGCGCCCAGGTCCGTCGCGGACATGCACGAGAGGAGGGCGAAGCGCGCCGCGTCGTCCCACCGGCCCGCGTCCGCCAGCGTCTTGATGAGCCGTTCGGCGTGCGCCAGGACGGGGTCCGCGACCGGGAAGCCGGCGGTGAGGACGAGCGCCCGGACCCGCTCGGGATGCCGGGCGGCGATCCGGACGGCCACGGCACTGCCCAGCGACTCCCCGAGCACGGCGAACGACTCCTGGCCCGCCGCGACGGCCGAGGCCACCAACTGGTCGGCGAGCTCGTCCAGATCCAGCGGCTCGGTGGCGACGGGGGAGCCGCCCGCCCCGGATAGTGCGGACCGACCAGCGTGTGGTCCCGGGCGAGGTCGTCGAGGACGAGACCGAAGTTGCCCTGGATGCCGCCCCCGGCACCGTGGGCGAGCAGAAGCGCGGGGCCGCTGCCCTGCACGTGGACGTCGAGCTGAGGAAGAGCGAGCGCGTCGGTTGTCATGCAGCGGACGCTAAAGCCTCACACAGGTGTGGGAGTCAAGTCCCGCGCCGCGCGCGGGGTCTGCGACCGACGGGCGAAGATCCGGACGCCGTTGTGGAAGGTGGCGGTGAGGCCCTTCCGGCCGCCTGTCGTGGCGCGGGTGGACCATCGCTCGATCGCCTTGATCTCGGGGCACTCCGCGGTGGCGAGGACAGCCACGAGCCACGCCTCGCCAGGGAGCTGACCGGTGAACTGCCACCGGCTCTCGCCGCTCGCCAAGGTGATGGTCAGACCGAACGGGTGCTCGGTGTCTCCGGCCTTGGTGAGGGTCTGCACGCGGCTGGCGGTGGGCTCGTTCTTGGCGAGGTCGAGCATGAGGTCGGAGAAACGCTGAGGCCGCATGGCATCAGGTTGACGCACAGTCCCGTCCCCGTGGTGGTGAACCTGCCCGATCACTCACACGGGCGACATGAGCGGGCAGGAGCCCCGGCCGGGGCGGAGTCCGACCGGGGCGGTCCGGGATTCATTGCCGTACGGGCCGGTGTCGGGCCATGTCCTGGAGCTGGGCGAGGGGCACGAGCGGGTCGTCGGCCGGACCGGCGTGGTCGGCCCGGTGGGTGGCGCAGGCGTAGACGTCCTGGCCGTTCACGTCGGCGACGATGACAGTGGGGCCGCTGGCGGTGGCGGTGGCGGAGGCGGTGATACGGCAGGTGGGGCAGCGTCGGTCTCGGGACACAGGTCCTCCGGGGGTTCGAACCCGGCAGTGTGGTGCGCGTCACATGTTTCATGCGGCAGTGGATCTGGGTGAGATGTCGGCCGATCGGCCGGAGGAGTGGAAAACGACCGAGGGCCGGTCCGCTTTCGCGAACCGGCCCTCGGCCTTCAGGGTGAGTGACGGGACTCGAACCCGCGGCATCCTGGACCACAACCAGGTGCTCTACCAGCTGAGCTACACCCACCATGTCCGGTCTGTTGCCCGAGGGCTTCCCTGACCGGCCGAGAAGAAGTCTACAGGGTTTTTGGGGGTGCTCGCGCACACGTTTTCCGAGCGGGGTTCCGGCGGAGGTTTGACGGGGGTCCGGCAGGGTTCCGGAGGGCTCGGGCGGGGGTGCGAGCAGGGGCGTCCCCGGGATGCGGGGACGCCCCTTGGCGGCTATTCGGCCGGGATGACGTGGCGGGCCGCGATCTTCTTCGCGGTCTCCGAGTCGGGGCCGGGCTGCGGGACGAAGACCGCCTCGCGGTAGTAGCGCAGTTCCGCGATGGAGTCGCGGATGTCGGCGAGGGCCCGGTGGTTGCCGTTCTTCTCCGGACTGTTGAAGTACGCCCTCGGGTACCAGCGGCGGGCCAGTTCCTTGATCGAGGAGACATCGACGATCCGGTAGTGGAGGTGCCCCTCCAGGGCGGGCATGTCCCGTGCGAGGAAGCCGCGGTCCGTGGAGACCGAGTTTCCGCACAGCGGGGCCTTCCCGGCCTCCTTGACGTGCTCGCGGATGTACGCGAGGACCTGGGCCTCCGCGTCGGCGAGCGTGGTGCCGCCGGCGAGCGCGTCGAGCAGGCCGGACTTCGTGTGCATCTCGCGCACGATCTCCGGCATGGTCTCCAGGGCCGCGTCCGGCGGGCGGATCACGACGTCCACACCTTCGCCGAGCACGTTCAGTTCCGAGTCGGTGACCAGTGCGGCCACCTCGATGAGTGCGTCGTCCGTCAGCGAGAGCCCGGTCATCTCGCAGTCGATCCACACCATGCGATCGTTCATGCGTCCTACCTTATGACCGCGAGACGGCCGAAGGGCCTCCCGGGAGACGATCCCGGGAAGCCCTTCGGTCGGTCGAACACAGCGGATCCGGCCATTCCGGCCGTCGGCTCCGCCCGCGCGCCCCTTTCTACGGGGCGCTGCGCTGGCCCGGCAGGGCCGGGCGGCCGGGCCCGAACGGGTCCGGTACGGGCTTGCCCGGCTCCAGCGGCCCGCCGGGGCGGCGCAGCATCGGCGGCGGACCCGCCTGGAGCTGCATCCCCCCTGCGCCTGGGCCGGTACCTGGGCCTGCACCGGGATGGCGGCGTCGAGCAGCGCCGTACCGCCGTCACCCTGCGGACGCCGGGCCCGGTACGCGGCCCGGTACGCGGCCGGCGACGAGCCCAGCTGGCGCCGGAAGTGCCCGCGCAGGGCCACCGGCGAGCGGAACCCGCAGCGTCCGGCGACCTCGTCGACCGAGTAGTCGGAGGTCTCCAGGAGCCGCTGGGCCTGGAGCACCCGCTGGGTGATCAGCCACTGGAGCGGGGCCGAACCGGTCAGCGAGCGGAAACGGCGGTCGAACGTCCGCCGTGACATGTACGCGCGCGCCGCCAGCGTCTCCACGTCGAACTGCTCGTGGAGGTGCTCCAGTGCCCAGGCGACGACCTCGGCGAGCGGGTCGGCGCCGATCTCCTCAGGTAAAGACCTGTCGAGGTAGCGCTCCTGACCGCCACTGCGCCGCGGCGGGACGACCAGCCGGCGCGCCAGGGCGCCCGCGGCCTCCGTGCCGTGGTCGGTCCGCACGATGTGCAGACACAGGTCGATTCCGGCCGCGGTGCCGGCCGAGGTCAGTACGTCCCCGTCGTCGACGAACAGCTCCCGCGGGTCCACGTGGACCGACGGGTAGCGCTTGGCGAGCGTCGGCGCGTACATCCAGTGCGTGGTGGCCGGGCGGCCGTCGAGCAGCCCGGCGGCGGCGAGCACGAACGCGCCGGTGCACAGACCGACGATGCGTGCTCCCTCCTCGTGCGCCCGGCGGAGCGCGTCGAGCGCCTCCGGCGGCGGCGGCGAGGTGATCGAGCGCCAGGCCGGCACGACGACGGTGCCGGCGCGGCTGATCGCCTCCAGGCCGTAGGGCGCGGAGAGTTCGAGTCCGCCCGTGGTCCGCAGGGGACCCTCTTCGCCGGCGCAGACGAGCAGCCGGTAGCGCGGAACTCCCGCGTCCTGGCGGTCGATGCCGAACACGGAGAGCGGAATGGAGCTCTCGAAGATAGGGCCACCGCTGAACAGCAGTACCGCGACGACTTCGCGACGGCGGCGCCCGGACAGCTTCCGTACCGCCGCCTCCGGTGCGGCGGAGTCCTGGCTCATGACGCTAAGCCCCCCTCGGTGTTGGCGTCTCCCTGGTCGTGTCGGATTGCCACGTTTCCCCTTGGTTTTGCGCGAGACCCCAGTCTTCGGTACCCATGATCGAATCTACTGTGTCCCGTGGCGCCGTCGTGACAACTTCTCCTTCCGGCACATTGTCGACATGACAACTTGGCGCGAAGCGTTCGATCGTATGGCGCGCCCGGGGGCGGTCACGCCTGGGGGAATGCGGGTTGACCGCTCTTCGGCCACGGAATGGCCGATCTTTGGAAGTTGGCCGAAAACGTACGGGGTCGGCTGTACGAGCCTGTCAACTCCCCGGGTGGTTACCGTGCCGTAGGCGTGTGGCGGTGCGAGGTTACCGGCGGGTGGCGGCTGTGGCGCCGGACGACGGCGGTGGAAGAGCGAGAGGAAAGAGGTCCGGGCGCGGGCTCGTGGAGGCGCGACGGGGCGCTCGGGCGGGCCTGGCGCGGGCGGGAATCGGCTGGGACCCGACCTCCTCGGCGCGCGCCGGCGAGCGCCCCGCGCACCACTCGGGCCGGGCGGCGCACGCCGGGGAGCCCGGACGGCGCGCGGACGGACGTCACCGTCCCGGCTGACGCGTGCGGAGCCGGGTGGACGTCGAGCTGACGGTCGAGGGGTGACGGCGGGGAGGCGGCCGCGCGCGGAGGAGAAGGCGCTGACCTGGGCAAATGGGGAACGGAAGACTCCGTTCACCTCGCGCGCGGCCCGCACCGGCCGCGTGCGAGGGCCGATCGGGGGCCGAACGGATACGGAGAGGGACTTTCCGGCATTGCGCTAGGGCAAGGGCCTCGTGCATGCTCCCTGGAACCGTACGAACGCTCCCGGTGGCGTACCTGGGCACGAGAGGAGTGCCGCCGTACCCTTGGGGGTATGGGCTTGGGAAGATGATTCCCGGACACAGCTCCGCCGCCAACCGTTGTTCCGCTCCCCGTCCTTTCCGTTCCTCCTCAGAGGACTCTCTTCGCCGAGACACCGATGGCCGGTCACGAATTCCCCGAACCCGCGGACCGCAAGCGCGTCGCCGATTCCACGGTCGACCCCCTCGCGGTGGAACAGCCCCGTCATGCCTGCGATCCGGCCTTCCGGCACGGAGTCGTCGTGGGTTTCGACGGCTCGACATCCAGTGAACGCGCCCTCGCGTACGCCATCGGCATGGCCCGTAGATCGGGTTCCGGCCTGATCATCGTGCACGTGGCCAACCGACTCCCCACCACCGTGTGGGCCGGCTGCGAACCACCCGTGTTCGTGGACGTGCCGGACCACCGGACCGAGGTGCTCGGCCTCGAACTCGCCTGTGCCGAGCACCTGTCCGAGGTGCCCTGGATCCTCGTCGAGCGGGGCGGGGACATCTGCCACGAACTCGAGGAGGTCGGGCGGGAGTACGCGGCGGACGCCATCGTCGTCGGATCCACGCACGGCATCGTCGGGCGCATCTTCGGCTCGGTCGCCGGCCGCCTGGCGCGCCGCGCCCAGCGTCCCGTCATCGTCATCCCGTAGTGCCACGAGCGCCTGTGAGCGTCCGTCAGCACCAGGACCGCCCGGAACAGCCGCCGACCGACCGGTGCCGCCCCGTGAGCCCGTATGGCCCTCGGGCGCGGCCCGGCGTGCCCCCGTCCGGCCCAACACGCCCTCCCGGATGGGGACCTGACACCCCGTAAGCCTCGCGGCTGCCGTGAAGGCAAAGCGCGGAGCCCCCGCGCACCTGGGATGCGCGGGGGCTCCGCCGTGTCCGGCCGACCGCGGGGACAGGCCCGCGGGCGGGGGTCCGGGGGACAGGCCCGGACGGCCCGCTACTCGACCGTGACGGACTTGGCCAGGTTCCGCGGCTTGTCGATGTCGCGGCCCATGGCGAGCGCCGTGTGGTAGGCGAGGAGCTGCAGCGGGATGCCCATGAGGATGGGGTCCAGCTCGTCCTCGTTCTTCGGCACGACGATGGTGTGGTCGGCCTTCTCCTGCGGCTGGTGCGCGACGGCGAGGATCGGGCCGCTGCGGGCCTTGATCTCCTCCAGGGCGGCGCGGTTCTTCTCCAGCAGGTCGTCGTCGGGGACGATCGCGACCGTCGGCAGGGCCGGCTCGATGAGGGCCAGCGGGCCGTGCTTCAGCTCGGAGGCCGGGTAGGCCTCGGCGTGGATGTAGGAGATCTCCTTCAGCTTGAGGGAGGCCTCCAGAGCGACCGGGTAGCCCCGGACACGGCCGATGAACATCATCGACTGCGCGTCCGCGTACTGCTTGGCCAGCTGCTTGATCTCGTCCTCGCTCTTGAGGATCTCCTCGATCTGGCCGGGCAGCCGGCGCAGGCCCTCGATGATCCGCTTGCCGTCGGTGACGGACAGGTCGCGGATCCGGCCGAGGTGCAGCGCGAGGAGCGCGAAGGCGACGACGGTGTTGGTGAAGCACTTGGTGGAGACGACGCAGACCTCGGGGCCGGCGTGCACGTACATGCCGCCGTCCGCCTCGCGGGCGATCGCGGAGCCGACCACGTTGACGACGCCGAGGACCCGGGCGCCCTTGCGCTTCAGCTCCTGGACGGCGGCGAGCACGTCGTACGTCTCGCCGGACTGGGAGACCGCGATGTAGAGGGTGTCGGGGTCGACGACCGGGTTGCGGTAGCGGAACTCGGAGGCCGGCTCGGCGTCGGCCGGGATGCGGGCCATGCCCTCGATGAGACCGGCGCCGATGAGACCGGCGTGGTACGAGGTGCCGCAGCCGAGGATCTTGATGCGGCGGATGGAGCGGGCCTCGCGGGCGTCCAGGTTCAGGCCGCCGAGGTGCACGGTGGAGAAGCGGTCGTCGATCCGGCCGCGCAGCACGCGGTCGACCGCGTCGGGCTGCTCGGAGATCTCCTTGTGCATGTACGTGTCGTGGCCGCCCATGTCGTACGAGGCGGCCTCCCACTCCACGGTCTCGGGCGTGGCCTGGGTGGACGCGCCGGTCGTGGTGTACGTGCGGAAGTCGTCGGCCTTGAGGGTGGCCATCTCGCCGTCGTCGAGGGTGACGACCTGGCGGGTGTGGGCGACCAGGGCGGCGACGTCGGAGGCGACGAACATCTCCTTCTCGCCGATGCCGAGGACGACCGGGGAGCCGTTGCGGGCCACCACGATGCGGTCGTTGAAGTCGGCGTGCATGACGGCGATGCCGTACGTGCCCTCGATGCGGGCCAGCGCCTCGCGGACCTTCTCCTCCAGGGTGTCGGCCTGGGAGCGGGCGATGAGGTGGGTGATGACCTCGGTGTCGGTCTCGGACGCGAAGACGACGCCCTCGGCCTCCAGGCGGACGCGCAGCTCGGCCGCGTTGTCGACGATGCCGTTGTGGACGACGGCGACCTTGTTCTCGGGGTCGAGGTGCGGGTGGGCGTTGACGTCGCTCGGGGCGCCGTGGGTGGCCCAGCGGGTGTGCGCGATGCCGGTGGTGCCCGCGAAGCGCTTGGGGACCCGGGCCTCCAGGTCGCGGACCCGGCCCTTGGCCTTGACCATCTTCAGGCCGGCGGCCTTGGGGCTGGTGACGACGATGCCGGCGGAGTCGTAACCCCGGTACTCCAGGCGCTGCAGTCCTTCGAGCAGCAGGGGGGCGACGTCACGCTTGCCGATGTAACCGACGATTCCGCACATACGAGTGTTGACCCTCCAAAGTGTGGTGGTGGTGCTCGGCCGCTTCCCAGCCGGTCTCAGCCGTAGACGATGCGGCGCAGCTGCCGGAGGGAGAGCTCCGGTGGCGCCACGGCGCGGTGCGGCAGTTCGGACGCGATCCGTTCGAAGATCTGCGCGTTCACGGAACCGCCGGCCTGGAGCTCGCGATGGCGGCGCCGTACGAACTCCTCCGTCGACTCGTCGAAGTACGCCAGCACGTCGAGCACCACCCGGGCGGCCTCACCGCGGCGGAGCGCGGTGCTGCGGACCAGATGGTCGATGAGGTCGTCGTGCGACGGTCGGCGTTCGAGCACCCGTGAATCTTGCGGCGTGACGGAGGAGCGATGCAAGAATCTTGCCCGATATCGGGCAAGTGCGGCCATGATCACACCCCTGAACCGGCCGATTGGTCTAAACCTTGATCGTCGGAGGGGCGCCAGGGATACGGAGGGTGAGCAAGCGGACGCGGGGCGTCGACCGTGGCGGATCACGCGCGCGGACGCGGACGGGCGCGGGTCCCGGCGGAGGACCGTACTCCGCCGGGACCCGCGCCCGGGTCTTGTCGATTCTTCTTATGGGGTCAGGCGAACCGCGCGATCGGGTTCTCCAGCTCGCCGACCAGCTGCAGCGCTCCCGACGGGTCCGCCAGGTCCACCATCTGGCGGTTGTCGCGCAGCTGGAGCCGGTTGAGGGCGGACAGCGCGAAGGCGGGCGCGAACATGTCGTACCGCTCGAAGCGGTCGGACAGTTCGGGGCGGGACGCCTGGTACTCCCGGACGCACGCGGCGACCGTCCGCCAGAAGTCGTCCTCGGCGAGTGCGCCCTCGGCCGCCAGGCCGGCGCCCAGGAAGCGGAAGAAGCAGTCGAAGACGTCGGTGAAGACGGAGAGGAGGCGCATGTCCTCGGGGACGTCGGCGCGGATCCGCTCCACCGCCGGCGGCAGCGCCGCGTCCGGGTCCATGACCACGATCTCCTCGGCGATGTCCTTGAAGACCGCCCGGACCACCGTGCCGCGCTCGTCCAGGACCAGGATCACGTTCTCGCCGTGCGGCATGTACGCCAGGTCGTACGCGTAGAAGCTGTGCAGCACCGGCAGCAGATAGGCGTCGAGGTAGCGGCGCAGCCAGTCGGCCGGGGCGAGCCCCGAGTCCTTGATCAGCGCGCCCGCGAAGGACGCGCCCGCCCCGTCGGTGTGCAGCAGCGAGGCCATGGTGGCGAGCCGCTCGCCCGCGCCGAGGGAGGCCACCGGCGACTCGCGCCACAGCGCGGCGAGCATCTTGCGGTAGGGGGAGTAGCGGTCGGTGGCCGCCTCGTACTCCAGATGCCGGTAGCCGACGGCCGCCCGCTCGCGGATGATCGAGAACCGGGCCGCGGTGAACACCGGGTCGGCCGCGATCAGCCCGGCCAGCCAGTCGTTGATGGCGGGAGTGGCCGCCATGTAGGCGGCCGAGAGGCCGCGCATGAAGCCCATGTTGAGGACGGACAGGGCCGTCTTCACATAGTGCTTCGCCGGGTCGGAAGAGTTGAAGAAGGTACGGATGGACTGCTGGGCCAGATACGCGTCGGCGCCCTCGCCCAGGTACACCAGGCGTTCCTGCGCGACCTCGGCGGCGAACGTGACGCTCAGCTTGTTCCACCACTGCCAGGGGTGCACCGGCACGAGCAGGTAGTCGGCGAGGTCCAGGCCGCGGGCGGCGAGCGTGGCGGCGAAGCCGTCGACGGCCGGGTCTCCCAGCTCGGCGCGGACGAAGCTCTCGTAGTCGAGGCCGTCCCCGGCGGTGAAGGTGGTCCGGTCGCGGTGCGCGGCCAGCCAGACGAGGTGGACGGGCGCGGCGGCCTCGGGGGCGTACGCGCGGTACTCGTCGATGCCGAAGCCGAGCCGCCCGTTGTTGGCGACGAAGCAGGGGTGGCCCTCGGTCATCCCGGTCTCGATGTCCTGGAAGCCGGACCGGGCCAGCTCGGCGGCGGCGACCGGCGGCTTGGTCGCCTTGAAGGCCGTACCGGCGAGGGTGGCGGAGATCTCCTCCAGGTACACCGGCAGGACCGCGTCGGACAGGCCGAGCGCGCCGCGCAGCTCGGTGACGAACGCCAGGGCGTCCAGGGGGAGTTCGCGGCCCTCGCGATGACGGGTGATCGACTCGGGGTGGACCTGCCAGTGGTCGAGGGCGTAGCGGTCGGCGGTGAAGCGGTACGTCGTGCGGTCGTCGTCGCTCGCGATCTCGTAGCCCCCGTCGGGCCGTGCGCGCGGGGTCAGCAGCCGCTCGTGGGCGAACTCGGCGAGCGCCTTGCGGATCAGCGCCCGGGTGGCATCGGCCCAGCGGGCGGGGGTGAGGTGCGCGACGGCGTCGGCGGCCGGCAGGGCGGCGTGCGTGCGGAGGGCCGGGGCGGCCTCCGTCGTCCCGGGGATGTTCGTGGCCGCGGCGACGGTGGTGCTCCCGGTCGCGGCCTCGAAGGCGGCGCGGGTGCAGAAGCTGAGCAGCGCCCGCTTCTCCGGCTTGTCGATCTCCCGCTCGGGCACGAACCCGACGGCCGCGTTGAGGGCGTGCACGGCGGTGTTGCCGACATCGGGCTCGACGACCACCCGGGCGGTGGCCGGGTCGGCGAACAGCGCGCGCATCACGCCGGTGATGACCCGGCGGGTGAAGCCGTGCACGGGCGTGTCGGAGGGTGCGACGAGGAAGTGCATGCCGACGTCACCGGGCAACGGCGGGTACAGGCCGGTGAGTTCGACCTGTGCGGGGTCGTAGCGCTCCATGAGGAAGGCGGGTTCGCCGTCCACGTAGCCGAGGAAGGCGTCGTGGTGCGGGTGCGCGGCGATCTCCGCGTAGGCGTCCTCGACGTCCTGGACCGACGCGTCCCCCATCATCCAGAAGACGGCCTTGGGGTGGGTGACCCAGCCGTGGACGAGCGCGGCGTCCCGGGCGGGGTCGAGGGGACGGACGCGTATGGCGTCGGGGGCGGTCATCATGACTCCTTCGTGGATACCCCGGTCTTCCGGCCGGGGGAGTGCTGTCCTGCGGAGCAGGTCAGGGGCGGGTGGGGTGCGCGGTCGGCGTTCGACACCCGTAGCTCACATGGAATTTGATAGTGTGTGAGGTATGGCGCAGTTGGTTAAGCGGGCTTTCAGGTACCGCTTTTACCCCACGGACGGGCAGGCGGCTGAGCTGTCGCGCACGTTCGGCTGCGTGCGCTTGGTGTACAACAAGGCGTTGGAGGAGCGCACGCGGGCCTGGTTCGGCGAGCAGCGCCGGATTTCCTATGTGCAGTCATCTGCCGCACTGACACAGTGGAAGAAGACCGAGGAGCTCGCATTCCTGGCGGAGGTGTCCTCCGTCCCCCTCCAGCAGGCATTGCGTCATCTCCAGACGGCGTTCGGTAACTTCTTCGCCAGGCGTGCGAAGTACCCGCGCTTCAAGAGCCGGAAGAAGTCGGGGGCGTCGGCCGAGTACACCCGCAGCGCGTTCACGTGGCGTGATGGGCGGCTGACGCTGGCGAAGATGTCCGCGCCGTTGGATATCCGCTGGTCGCGTCCCCTGCCCGAGGGCGTGGTGCCGACGACGGCGACCGTCTCCCGTGACAGCGCGGGCCGCTGGTTCGTGTCCCTGCTGTGCGAGGACTCCATCGTCCCGGCTCCGGCCACCGGTGCGGCTGTCGGCATCGACGCGGGCATTACATCCCTGGTGACCCTGTCGACCGGGGAGAAGATCGCCAACCCCAGGCATGAGCGGTGTGACCGCGTACGCCTTGCCAAGGCGCAGCGGGAGATGTCGCGGAAGGCGAAGGGCTCGGCGAATCGGGAGAAGGCCCGACGCAAGGTCGCCAAGGTTCATGCGCGGATCGCCGACCGGCGCCGCGACTTCCTGCACAAACTGTCGACTCGACTCGTCCGTGAGAACCAAACGGTCGTGATCGAGGACCTCACCGTCCGCAATCTGCTGAAGAACGGCACGCTCGCGCGCGCCATCTCCGACGCGTCGTGGACGGAGCTGCGCTCCATGCTGGAGTACAAGTGCGCCTGGTATGGGCGTGAACTTGTCGTGATCGACCGCTGGTTCCCCAGCTCGAAGCTGTGCGGAGCCTGCGGCACGATCGCGTCGAAGATGCCTCTGAACGTCCGTGAGTGGACATGCGACTGCGGCGTGGTGCACGACCGCGACGTGAACGCGGCACGCAACATCCTGGCCGCCGGGCTGGCGGCGTCTGCCTGTGGAGACGGTGTAAGACCTCAACGGGAGTCCTCCCGGACGGGGCTGTCGTCGGTGAAGCAGGAACCCCAGCGGGCGACCGCTGGAACCCCCCGCCCATAGGCGAGGGGGCGAAGTCAAATGCCGAACTCCTGGAACGCGATGGTCTTCTCGACCGGGTAGTACGGGGCGCCGAGCATGTCGGCGATGAGGGTGGCGTTGCGGTACGGGCCCATGCCCAGGTCGGGCGAGGTCACCGAGTGGGTGTGGGTGCCGGCGTTCTGGAGGTAGACGCCGTGGCCGGTGACGTCGATCGCGTAGTTGCGGGCGAGGTCGAAGCGTCCGCGCGTGTCCCGGCGCAGCCGGTCGGCGATCGGCGCGAGGAAGGCGGGGGTCTCGTACGCGTACCCGGTGGCGAGGATCAGGCCCTCGCTGTCCAGGGTGAAGTCCTTCTCCTGCTCCTCCTGGCGGAAGCCGAGGGCGTACGTGCCCGCTTCGGCGTCGTAACGGGCCGAGGTGAGCGCGGAGTTGGTGAGCAGCCGGGTGGGGACGGGGCCGTCGGCGTTCCGCTGGTAGAGCAGGTCGAAGATGGCGTCGATCAGCGCCCCGTCGATGCCCTTGAACAGGCCCTTCTGCTCCCGCTCCAGCCGGTAGCGGGTGTCCTCGGGGAGCGCGTGGAAGTAGTCCACGTACTCGGGGGAGGTCATCTCCAGGGTGAGCTTGGTGTATTCGAGGGGGAAGAAGCGGGGCGAGCGGGTCACCCAGTTCAGCCGGTAACCGTGCTCGTGGATGCCGCCGAGCAGGTCGTGGTAGATCTCGGCGGCGCTCTGGCCGCTGCCGACCAGGGTGATCGACTTCTTCTTCAGCAGGGCGTCGCGGTTCCGCAGGTAGCGCGAGGTGTGCGTGACGTCGCCGCCGAGGTCTCGGCAGGGCTCGGGGACGTGCGGCGAGGTGCCGGTGCCGAGGACGAGGCGGCGGGCGCGGTACGTCGTGCCGGAGTCGGTGGTCACCACGTACAGCTCGGCGGACTCGTCGAACGTGACGGTGGTGACAGTGGTGTTGAAGCGGACCGAGGAGAGCCGCGCGGCGGCCCAGCGGCAGTAGTCGTTGTACTCGGTGCGCAGCGGGTAGAAGTTCTCGCGGATGTAGAACGAGTAGATCCGGCCCTTCTCCTTCAGGTAGTTGAGGAAGGAGTACGGGGAGGTCGGGTCGGCGAGGGTGACGAGGTCCGACAGGAACGGCGTCTGGAGGTGGGCGCCGTCCAGGAACATGCCGGAGTGCCACTCGAAGTCCGGCTTGGACTCCAGGAAGAGGCCGTCGAGGGCGTCGATCGGCTCGGTGAGGCAGGCGAGACCCAGGTTGAAGGGGCCGAGGCCGATGCCGATGAAGTCGTAGGGGGCGGTCGTCTCAGGCGTGGACAAGGTTCTCTCCCAGGTACTGCGCGGCGTGGCCGGCGATCAGATCGAGGACGGCGGTGAGGTCGGCCGTGGTGGTCTCGGGGTTGAGCAGGGTGAACTTCAGGTGCGGGCGGCCGTCGACCTTGGTGCCGGCGACGACGGCCTCGCCGGAGGCGAACAGGGCCTGGCGGGCGTGGAGGTTGGCGCGGTCGACGGCCTCGTCGGGCGCGTCCGACTCCGGCAGGAAGCGGAAGACGAGGGTGGACAGGCTCGGCTCGGTGACGACCTCGAAGCGCGGGTCGGCGGCGAGCAGCGTGTGCCCCTCCCGGGCCAGCGCGCAGACCTCGTCGAAGAGCGTGCCGACGCCCTCGGCGCCCATGACGCGCAGGGTCATCCACAGTTTCAGGGCGTCGAAGCGGCGGGTGGTCTGGAGGGACTTGTCGACCTGGTTGGGGAGATGCTCGGCGGTGGCCGGGCGGCGCGGGTTGAGGTAGTCCGCGTGGTAGGTGGCGTGCCGCAGCGTGGCCCCGTCGCGCACCAGCACGGCGGACGAACTCACCGGCTGGAAGAAGGACTTGTGGAAGTCGACGGTCACCGAGTCGGCGCGCTCGATGCCGTCGAGGAGGTGCCGGCGGGTCGGCGAGACGAGCAGCCCGCAGCCGTACGCGGCGTCGACGTGCATCCAGGCGCCGTACTCGGCGGCCAGCGCGGCGATCTCGGGCAGCGGGTCGATGGAGCCGAAGTCGGTGGTGCCGGCGGTGGCGACGATCGCCATGGGGACCAGGCCCTCGGCGCGGCAGGCGGCCAGTTCGGCGGCGAGCACCACCGACTGCATGCGCCGCTCGCGGTCGACGGGGACGGAGACGACGGCGTCCGGGCCGAGGCCGAGCAGGGTGGCCGACTTCTGGACGCTGAAGTGCCCGCAGGCCGAGGCGAAGATCCGCAGCCGGGACGGGGCCACGGCGCCGGCCTCCTCGCGGGCGAGCAGCAGGGCCTGGAGGTTGGACTGGCTGCCGCCGCTGGTGAACACCCCGTCGGCGCCCGGCCCGAAGCCGATCCGGCCGGCCGTCCAGTCGATCAGGCGGCGCTCGATCAGGGTGCCGCCGGCGCTCTGGTCCCAGGTGTCGAGGGAGGAGTTGACGGCGGACAGGACGGCCTCGGCGGCGACGGCGGGCAGCACGACCGGACAGTTGAGGTGCGCCAGGTAGCGGGGGTGGTGGAAGTAGACCGCGTCGCGCAGGTAGACGTCCTCCAGCTCGTCGAGGGCGGCGGTGAGGTCGCCGAGCGGCCGGTCGAGGTCGACGGCGTCGACGGCGGGCGCGAGCGCGGCGGGCGTGATGCCGCTGAACGGCCCCTGGGCGGTGGCGAGTCGGCGTGCCACCCGCTCGGCTCCTTCGGTGACGGAGTGTCGGTAGGCCGCCGCCGTGGTGGCGTTGAGCAGATGGGAACGCATGGGGGAAGGCCCTTCCGGGAGCGGACTCGGTCAGTGAAAGTTAGGTTAGCCTAACCTAACTTCGAGCACGCGAAAGCCCCCCGACCCGAAAGGAATCGAGGGGCTGTGCGGGGGTGTGGAAGGGGGGTGCGGTCCGAAAGTGCTAGGCCTCGTCGGGGACTTCGCGCAGGGCGTCCTCCGACAGGCCGCGGCGCCAGTAGCCGACGAAGGTGACCCGGCGGCGGTCGAGTCCGCGTTCGCCGACGAAGTGGCGGCGCAGTGCCTTCACCGAGCCGGATTCGCCCGCGATCCAGACGTACGGAGCGGAGCCCGGCAACTCTTCGGCGGCGACCGCCGCCACGGCGGACGGCGCTCCCTCGGCGCGTACCAGCCAGGTGACGGCGGCATCGGCCGCCGTCTCGAGCTCCAGCCTGTCGTCCGGGTACGGCACTTCGAGGAACACTCGGGCGGGCAGCCCGGCGGGCAGCCACTCCAGGATCCCGGCGACGGCCGGCAGGGCGGTCTCGTCGCCCCAGATCACCACGGAGTCGGCGTCGGCGGGGAGTCGGAACCGCACGCCGGTGTTCTCGGCCACGGCCGGACCCAGGACGACCACCCGGTCCCCGGGGCGGGCGGCCTCGGCCCAGCGGCAGGCGGGGCCGCCGTCCTCGTGGATCGCGAAGTCGATGTCGATCTCCGCCGTCCCGTCCGGCGCGGTGCGCTGGGCGCGGACGGTGTACGAGCGCATCACCGCCCGCTCGTCGTGCGGCAGGGCGCGCCAGGCGCCCAGGACCGCGTACAGATCCGGGGTGTCGAGCGGTGGCAGGACCGGCGCGTCCTGCCCGGGGTGCGGCAGGAAGAGGGAGAGCGACTGGTCGCGCCCGCCCGAGCGGAAACTCTTCGACTCCTCGCCGGTGAAGGCGACGCGGACCAGCGACGGGCCGAGCCGCCGCGTCCGGTCGACCTGGAGGGAGAAGAAGCGGAACGGGGCGGTCTCGGCGTCCGTCATGGGTCAGGCCACCTTCTTCGCGTTCTCCAGGGCCTTCGCCAGGTCCTCCAGGAGCGGGGCGCACTTGGCGTACGAGTAGACGGGCTCGGTCACGCGCGGGAAGACCTGGCCGGCCTTGACGGCGGGCAGCGCGGCCCAGGTCGGCTTCGCCTTCAGTGCCTCGGGCTGGAGGGCGGAGGTGCGGTTGTCGAGCAGGATGACGTCGGCCTGGTACTTGTCGACGTTCTCCCAGCTCAGCAGCTCGAACCAGCCCGAGGGGTCCAGCTTGTCGGGCACGACGAGGTCGACGCCCAGCTCCTGGAAGAAGAGCGTGTCGGTGGGGCGGACCGGGGTGGAGACGTAGAAGGTGTCCGGCGAGCCGGAGCCGATGAGGACCTTGATGCCCTTCCTCGCCTTGGCCGCCTTGCGGACCCGTTCCGCCGCGGCCTCGAAGCGGGCCTTGTCGGCCTTGATCCGCGCGCTCGCCACATCGGCGCCGAGCGAGCCGGCGAGGTCGGCGTGGCGCTGGAGCACGGTGGGCATCGACTTCCCGGCGGCCCACAGGGCGACGGTCGGGGCGATCTTGAGGATCTTGTCCTTCTGCTCCTCCGGCACGTACCAGAGGGCGCCCTTCTCCCACATGTCGGTGACGAGGACATCGGGGTTCAGCTTGAGGTACTCCTCGATCCTGAACTCGCCCCAGACGTTGCCGATGACGGTGACCTTGGCGATGTCGAGGTCGCCGGCCTGCACGTCCGGCGTCACCGCGCCGGTCTTCGGGTCCTTGACCGTGGTCGGGCCGAAGACGCCCTTCACCTCGACGCCGAAGTCCTTGAGCGCGGCGGCCGTGCCGGTGAAGGCGACGATGTTCTTCGGGGTCGCGGCGAGCGCGACCTTGGAGCCCCGGTCGTCCGTGAAGCTCCAGGCGCCGCCCTTGCCGCCGCTCGCGGCGGCGGATTTCCCGGCTACCTTCCCGTCGCCGCCCCCGCAGGCGGCGAGCGCGGCGCCGAGCCCGACGGCGCCGCCCGCGGCGAGCAGTCCGCGACGGGTGAGAGAGGTGGCTCGGGCGGATCGGGGCATGGCGAAGTCGCTTTCGTGCGTGCCGGGGAACGGCCTGGGTAAGTCCGGATGAGGTTAGCCTAACCTTACCCAGGCGGGAAGATCCGGGTTCCCGGACCCCGTGCGGCGGCGAAGGGGGAAGTGCGCCGGATCACCCTTGGGGTTGACCTTGGGTCAGGGTGTCCGCATCCCCGGGGCGAGCGAGGCCGGCGGCACGTCCACCCAGTAGCCTGCGGACTCCCGTGCCGGGAGGCGGCGGCCGGGGTCGTGGCGTGGCGGAGGGGAAACGATGAAGAGGCTGGCGGTGGCCGGGGGAGTGAACCTGCTGCTCGGGGTGCCGGGTGTCGTGCCGTGTTTTCTCGTCTGGTACGTGATGGCCAACGGGCCGCTGGCGGAACTGGGTTGGACCCAGCGTGAACCGACCGAGAACGACGGCATGTGGCTCTGGCTCGTCATCCTCGTCCCGGTGCTCACGCTCTTCGGCCTGGTCTGGGGACTGCTGAACACCTGGATGTCGCGCAGGATGACCGCCGCCGGATGGCCGGCCAGGCCCGCGCCCTACTGGACGCTCTGCGCCGTGGCGCCCCTGGTGCCGTACCTGACGCTCGTGCCGCTCTCCCTGTGACCCCGGTGTGACCGCGTGAAAAGGGGCGGGGCGCCCGGCCTCGGCCGCGCGCCCCGCCCCCGTACGGATGTGAGAGGGATCAGGCCCCGAGGCCCAGCTCCCGGGCGATCAGCATCCGCTGCACCTCGCTCGTGCCCTCGCCGATCTCCAGGATCTTGGAGTCGCGCCACATGCGGGCCACCGGGTACTCGTTCATGAAGCCGTAGCCGCCGTGGACCTGGGTGGCCTCGCGGGCGTTGTCGACGGCGATCGTCGACGAGTACAGCTTCGCCATCGCCGCCTCCTTCTTGAACGGCTCGCCGTTGACCAGCCGTGAGGCCGCGTCGCGCCAGCCGACGCGGGCCATATGGGCGCGCATCTCCATGTCGGCGATCTTGAACTGGATGGCCTGGTACTCGGCGATCGGCCGGCCGAAGGAGTGCCGTTCCTTCGCGTACTTCACCGACTCGTCGACACAGCCCTGCGCGAGACCCGTGGCGAGCGCCGCGATCGCGATCCGGCCCTCGTCCAGGATGCGCAGGAACTGCGCGTAGCCGCGGCCCTCCTCGCCCAGCAGGTTCTCCACCGGCACGCGCACGTCGGAGAAGGACAGCTCACGGGTGTCGGAGGCGTTCCAGCCGACCTTCGAGTACGGGGCGGCGACCGTGAAGCCGGGGGTGCCGGACGGGACGATGATCGAGGAGATCCGCGGCCGGCCGTCGGGCTTGCGGCCGGTGACCGCCGTGACCGTCACCAGGCCGGTGATGTCCGTACCGGAGTTGGTGATGAAGCACTTCGAGCCGTTGATGACCCACTCGTCGCCGTCGCGGACGGCGGTCGTCCGGGAGCCGCCCGCGTCCGAGCCGGCGCCCGGCTCGGTCAGGCCGAACGCGCCCAGCATCTCGCCGGCGCACAGCTTCGGCAGCCACGCGCGCTTCTGCTCCTCGGTGCCGAAGCGGTACACGGGCATGGCGCCCAGCGAGACGCCCGCCTCCAGGGTGATGGCGACGGACGAGTCGACCCGCGCCAGCTCCTCCAGGGCGATGCCGAGCGCCAGGTAGTCGCCGCCCATGCCGCCGTACTCCTCGGGGAACGGCAGGCCGAACAGGCCCATGCGGCCCATCTCGGCGACGATCTCGTACGGGAACTCGTGCCGCTCGTAGTAGTCGCCGATCTTCGGGGCGACGACGTCGTGGGCGAACTCCTCCACGGTACGGCGGAGTTCCTCGTGCTCTTCGGAGAGCCGGTGGTCGAGGGACATGCTCAGGACTCCTTGCGGGAGAGCGCGCGAACGGTACGGGACGGGCTCGGGCGGCCCAGGTGGTCGGCCATCCACACGCTCGTGGCGGTGAGGGCGGCCAGGTCGACCCCGGTCTCGATGCCGAGACCGCGGAGCATCCACACCAGGTCCTCGGTGGCGAGGTTCCCGGTCGCGGACTTGGCGTACGGGCAGCCGCCGAGGCCGCCGGCGGACGCGTCGAAGACGGTGACACCGTGCTCCAGGGCCGCGTACGCGTTGGCCAGCGCCTGTCCGTAGGTGTCGTGGAAGTGCACGGCGAGGGCGGGCGTCGGGACGCCCTCCTCGTTGAGCAGGGAGAGCAGTTCGAGGACGTGGCCGGGGGTGGCCACGCCGATGGTGTCGCCGAGGCTCAGCTCGTCGCAGCCCATCGCGCGCAGCGCGGTGCACACCCGTGCCACCTGGTGCAGCGGCACGGCGCCTTCCCAGGGGTCGCCGAAGCACATCGAGACGTACCCGCGGACCCGCAGCCCGGCCTCCTTGGCGCGGGCCACGACCGGCGCGAACATCGCGAGCGACTCGTCGACGGTCCGGTTGAGGTTGGCCTTGGCGAAGGACTCGGTGGCGGACGCGAAGACGGCGACCTCGTGGGCGCCGAGGGCGAGCGCGCGGTCCAGGCCGCGCTCGTTCGGGACCAGCACGGGCAGGCGTACGGCCTTGGCCGACAGGTCCTTCACCTGCGGGAACAGCTGCTCGGCGTCGGCGAGTTGGGGCACCCACTTGGGGTGCACGAAGCTGGTCGCCTCGACCGTGCCCAGGCCGGCGGCGGCGAGCCGCCGGATGAACTCGGCCTTCACCTCGGTCGGGACGGTCGTCTTCTCGTTCTGCAGACCGTCGCGCGGACCGACCTCGTGGATCCGGACCCGGTCCGGCAGATCGGTCGCGGGGACGGTCATCGGAAGCCCGGCGGGGCCTTCGGTGGTCATGAGGCGTCCTCCTTCTGCTCCAGCGGGGTCACCACGGCCAGGATCTGGTCCATGGCGACGGTCGTGCCGGGCGAGACGTCCAGCTCGGTGACGGTGCCGGCGTGCGGTGCGGAGATGACGTGCTCCATCTTCATCGCCTCCACCACCAGCAGGCTCTGACCGGCGGCCACCTCGTCGCCGACCGCGACCTTGACCACGGTCACGGTGCCGGGCATCGGCGCGGCCAGCGTGTCGGCGCCGCCGTGCCGGGCGCCGGACAGCGCGGCGGCGACCGGGTCATGGTCCATGACGTGCCAGGAGTCGCCGTCGCGGCCGAGCCAGTCGCCGGCCCGGCGGAAGCGGTGGGCGATCCCGTCCACGGTGACGGTGACCGAGCGGTCCGTCACCCGGGAGGCCGTGCGCGGCGCCTCGACGGTGACGGGCTCCGCGCCCGGCACCCGCAGCGGCAGCGCGAGCGGCTTCGGGGTGCCGCCGAGCCGCCAGCCGCTCGGCACCGCGAACGGGTCCGTCCAGCCGTCGGCGGCGGGCGCCGGTGCCAGCTCCGCGACCCGTACGGCGGCGGCCGCCGCGTACACCTCCTCCGGAACGCCGTCCGGAACCAGCCCCTCCGCCTCGCGCTCGACCAGACCCGTGTCCAGGTCGCCCGCGACCACGTCCGGGTGGGCGAGCAGCCGCCGCAGGAAGCCGGCGTTCGTCGGGACGCCGAGGGTGACCGTCCCGGCGAGCGCGGCACGCAGCTTGCGCAGCGCCGTCGCCCGGTCCGGACCGTGCACGATGACCTTCGACAGCATCGGGTCGTACAGCGACGAGACCTCGGTGCCCTCGGCGAGACCGGAGTCCGTCCGGACGCCCTCGCCGTGCGGCTCGTCGAGCGCGAGGACCGTACCGCCGGACGGCAGGAAACCGCGCGACGGGTCCTCGGCGCAGATGCGCGCCTCGATCGCCCAGCCGTCCAGGCGTACGTCGTCCTGCCCGAAGCCCAGCGGCTCGCCGGCCGCCACCCGCAGCTGCCACTCCACCAGGTCCAGGCCGGTGATGAGCTCCGTGACCGGGTGCTCGACCTGGAGACGGGTGTTCATCTCCATGAAGTAGTACGAGGCGGGGTCGACGCCCGGCACGATGAACTCGACCGTGCCCGCGCCCACATAGCCGCAGGACCGCGCGGCCTCCACCGCCGCCGCGCCCATCGCCGCCCGGATCTCCGGGGTCAGCAGGACGCTCGGCGCCTCCTCGATGATCTTCTGGTGGCGGCGCTGCAGCGAGCACTCGCGCTCGCCCAGGTGCACCACGTTGCCGTGCGCGTCCGCGAGGACCTGGATCTCGATGTGCCGGGGCCGGTCGATCCACCGCTCCACGAGCAGCGTGTCGTCGCCGAACGAGGACCGCGCCTCGCGCCGCGCCGCCGCGATCTCCTCCTCCAGGACGGCCAGGTCGCGCACCAGGCGCATGCCCTTGCCGCCGCCGCCCGCGCTGGGCTTCAGCAGGACCGGGGCGCCCAGTTCGCGGGCGGCCTCGACGATCTCCGGGTCGGCGGCGCCGGGGACGACCGGCACACCGGCCGTCTTCACCGTGTCCTTCGCCCGGATCTTGTCGCCCATCAGCGCGATCGCGTCGGCCGACGGCCCGATGAAGACCAGGCCCGCCTCCGCGCACGCCCGCGCGAAACCGGCGTTCTCGGCGAGGAAGCCGTAGCCCGGGTGGACGGCCTGCGCGCCGGTGCGGCGGGCCGCGTCGAGCAGGGCGGGGACGGAGAGGTACGACTCCGAGGCCGGGGCCGGACCGATCCGTACCGCCGTGTCCGCCTCCCGTACGTGCCGGGCGTCGGCGTCCGCGTCGCTGTACACGGCCACCGACCGCACGCCCATCGCGCGCAGCGTACGGATGACGCGGACGGCGATCTCGCCCCGGTTGGCGACGAGGACGGTGTCGAACATGGCCGGCGTCTTCTCCCGTGTGGTCGCTTGCGTCGCGTGCCCTGGGGCCTGCGCTTGCGTCGTCTTCTGCATGGTGTCGGTGCCCCTTACATCCGGAAGACGCCGAACTGGGGGTCGCCCAGTGGCGCGTTGGCGCACGCGGTCAGGGCCAGACCCAGCACCTGCCGGGTCTCCAGGGGGTCGATGACCCCGTCGTCCCACAGCCGGGCCGACGCGTAGTAGGCGTTGCCCTGCGTCTCGTACTGCTCGCGGATCGGCGCCTTGAACGCCTCTTCCTCCTCGGCGCTCCACGCGTCCCCGAGCTGGTCGCGCTTGACCGTCGCGAGGACGGACGCGGCCTGCTCGCCGCCCATCACCGAGATCTTGGCGTTCGGCCACATCCACAGGAAGCGCGGCGAGTACGCCCGGCCGCACATCGAGTAGTTGCCCGCGCCGTACGAACCGCCGACGACCACCGTCAGCTTCGGCACGCGCGTGGTGGCGACGGCCGTCACCATCTTCGCGCCGTGCTTCGCGATGCCGCCGTGCTCGTACGCCTTGCCGACCATGAAGCCGGTGATGTTCTGCAGGAACACCAGCGGGATGCCGCGCTGGTCGCACAGCTCGATGAAGTGCGCGCCCTTCTGGGCGGACTCGGCGAACAGGATGCCGTTGTTGGCGACGATGCCGACCGGGTGGCCGTGGATCCGGGCGAAGCCCGTGACCAGCGTCTGCCCGTACTCGGACTTGAACTCCTGGAAACGCGAGCCGTCCACCACCCGGGCGATCACCTCGCGCACGTCGTACGGCGTACGCGAGTCGACCGGCACCGCCCCGTACAGCCCGTAGGGGTCGGCCTTCGGCTCCTCGGCCGGCTCGACCTTCCACGGCAGCGGGCCGCGCTCGGGGAGCGTGGCGACGATGTTGCGGACGATGCGCAGCGCGTGGGCGTCGTCCTCGGCCAGGTGGTCGGTGACACCGGAGATCCGCGAGTGGACCTCGCCGCCGCCCAGCTCCTCGGCCGTCACGACCTCGCCGGTCGCGGCCTTCACCAGCGGCGGTCCGCCGAGGAAGATCGTGCCCTGGTCGCGGACGATCACGGCCTCGTCGCTCATCGCCGGGACGTACGCGCCGCCCGCCGTGCACGAGCCCATCACGGCCGCGATCTGCGGGATGCCGGCGCCGGACATCCGGGCCTGGTTGAAGAAGATCCGGCCGAAGTGCTCGCGGTCCGGGAAGACCTCGTCCTGCATCGGCAGGAAGGCGCCGCCCGAGTCGACCAGGTAGAGGCAGGGGAGACGGTTCTCCAGCGCCACTTCCTGCGCCCGCAGGTGCTTCTTCACCGTCATCGGGTAGTACGTGCCGCCCTTGACCGTCGCGTCGTTGGCGACGATCACGCACTCGCGCCCGCTGACCCGGCCGATGCCGGCGATCACCCCGGCCGCCGGGGCCTGGTCGCCGTACATGCCGTTCGCCGCGAGCGGGGCCAGCTCCAGGAAGGGCGAGCCCGGGTCGAGGAGCGTGTCCACGCGGTCGCGCGGCAGCAGCTTGCCCCGCGCGGTGTGCCGGGCGCGGGACTTCTCGCCGCCGCCGAGCGCGGCCGCGGCCAGTTTGGCGCGGAGGGTGGCGACCAATTCCTGGTGCGCCGCCTCGTTGGCCTGCCAGGCCGCGGACGCGGGGTCGGCCGCGCTCGTCAGCACAGGTGCCTGCTGCATTCCACGAGCTCCTCTGCTCGGTTAATGAGCGTTAACGTCATCTACCCGCCAGGTTAACGACCGCTAACCGGGTTGTCTAGAATCGATTTCATGACCCCGCCGCCCCCGCCCGCGCAGCCCCCGGCCTCGCAGTCCTCGCCTCCGCCGTCCGTGACCGCGCCCTCCGCGACCGCTCCGTCCACGACCCCCACGCGGACCGACGCGCCGACGCGGCGCGAGCAGATCCTCCGCGAAGCCGCCCGTCTCTTCGCCGAGCGCGGCTTCCACGGCGTGGGCGTCGACGAGATAGGAGCCGCGGTCGGCATCAGCGGCCCCGGGCTCTACCGCCACTTCCCCGGCAAGGACGCGATGCTCGCCGAACTGCTCGTCGGCATCAGCGAACGCCTCCTCGACGGCGGCCGGCTCCGCGCCGCCGCCTGCGCCGGCGACCCGCACGCCCTGCTCGGCTCCCTCATCGACGGCCACATCGACTTCGCCCTCGACGACCGGCCCCTCATCACCCTCCACGACCGCGAACTCGACCGGCTGAAGCACGAGGACCGCAAGCGGGTACGGCAGCTCCAGCGGCAGTACGTCGAGCTGTGGGTGGCGGTCGTGCGCGAGCTGTATCCGGCGGCGGGGGAGTCGGAGGCGCGGGCGGCGGTGCACGCGGTGTTCGGGCTGCTGAACTCGACGCCGCGGCTCGGGGGGCCGCTGGGGAGGGCGGAGATGGAGGCGCTGCTGAGCGGGCTGGCGCACGGGGCGTTGTCGGCGCTGGGGTAGGGGGGCGCGGGTTCGGGTGGACGTTGGGCTGTTCGAGTGGCGGAAGCGGGGCTCACCAGGGGCGTACCCGTAGGGGGTTGGGGTGGAGGCGCGGCAGAATGGGGGGCATGCCGATACTCAGCCGCGCCGCCCTCGTCGAGCACCTTGTCCGCACCCGTATCGCCGGCGATGTCGCCACGCCCCGTGACAACAACCTCGGCCACTACCGCGCGCTCGCCAACGGCGACCGGCACTACTGGTTCGGCCTGGAGTTCGAGGGCCGGTGGAGTGACGAGCAGGACGTGCTCGCGGTGATGGCCGAGCGGTGCGGGGTCGTCGACGATCCGGCGCACCGGGCCGGGCGGGACACCATCGATCCCGAGCTGACCGTCGCCGCGCTCGACCGGATGGCGGCGCGGCTCGCGAAGGCCGCCGCCGGGCGGGAGCGGGTGCTGTTCGCGACCGGGCATCCCGGGGCGCTGCTCGACGCGCACAGCCGGGTCGCGGGCGCGTTGCGGGCGCGGGGGTGCGAGATCGTGCGGATCCCGGGCGGGCTGACCGCCGACGAGGGGTACGTGGTGCAGTTCGCCGACGTCGCCGTCTTCGAGCGGGGCGCCAGCCTGTGGCACACCCATTCGCCGGAGCCGATGAACGCGATCCTCGACGGCCTGGAGTCGCTGGGCGAGCCCGTGCCCGATCTGGTGGTCGCCGACCACGGCTGGGCGGGGCGCGCGGCGCAGCGGGGGTGGACGCGGTCGGTTACGCGGACTGCAACGACCCGGCGCTGTTCCTGGCCGAGGCCGAGGGGACCATGCAGGTCACGGTGCCGCTCGACGACCACGTCCTCGACCCGCGTTCGTACGAGCCGATGACGGCCTACCTGCTGGACGCGGCCGGGCTCATGCGCTGACGCCCGGGGTCGGGTCCAGGTAGACCCGGCGGATCTCCGGGATCCGGGCGCGCAGCCGGGCCTCCGACTGTTCGCAGGCCCACTCGACCTCGGCCGCCGACGCCAGGTCCCGGAAGTCGATCTTCGCCGCGACCATGAACTCCCGCGGCCCCTGGATCAGCGTCGTCAGGTCCAGGACCGCGACCACGTGGGGGACGGACAGCAGTTCCTCGCGTACCGCCGCGCGCAGCGCGCGCGGCAGCGGGCGGCCGACCAGCAGGCGGGCGTTGGAGCGGCCGAGGACCCACGCCACGTACACGAGCAGCAGGCCGATGAGGATCGAGGCGGTCCCGTCCCACACGCCGGAACCGGTGAGCTGCCCGCCGAGCAGGCCGCCGGCCGCGAGCAGCAGGCCGACGAGGGCGGCCGAGTCCTCCATGACGACGGCCTTGACGGTGGTGTCCGGCATGAAGCGCAGATAGCGGGCGAAGGGCGTGCCCGTGCGGCCCGCCTCGGCGCGGACGTGGCGGACGCCGGTGCGCAGCGAGTAGCCCTCCAGGGCGAAGGCGACGGCGAGCACGAGGTACGAGACGAGCGGATCGCCCGGTTCCTCGCCGTGGGTGAGGGTGTGGATCCCGTCGTAGAGGGAGAACACCGCGCCGCCGACGAAGGTGGCGACGGCGGCGAGCAGCGCCCAGACGTAGCGCTCGCCCGCGTAGCCGACCGGATGGTCCTCGTCGGCCGGTTTGTCACTGCGGCGCAGCGCGGCGAGCAGCATGCCCTCGGTGACGGTGTCGGCGACCGAGTGGGCCGCCTCCGAGAGCATGGCGCTCGATCCGCCGGTGATGCCCGCGACGGCCTTGGCGGCGGCGATCCCCAGATTCGCCGCCGCGGCCACGAGGACCGTGAAGGTGCTCTCGCCGCCGCTCTCAGGACTGTGCGTACCGTCCGTCATGACAGCGGACGGTACGGGCGGTCGTCAGCGCGGGACGCGAACGACACCCTCCTGGATGACGGAGATCGCGAGCCGCCCGTCCTGGGTGTAGATCCGGGCCTGCCCGAGGCCGCGGCCGCCGGCGGCGGTCGGCGACTCCTGGTCGTACAGCAGCCACTCGTCCGCCCGGAACGGCCGGTGGAACCACATGGCGTGGTCCAGCGACGCCCCGACGACGTCCCCGACGGCCCAGCCGCCCCGGCCGTGCGCGAGCAGCACCGAGTCGAGCAGCGTCATGTCGGACACGTAGGTGGCGAGGACGACGTGCAGCAGGGGGTCGTCGGCGAGCTTGCCGTGAGTACGGAACCACACCTGCGACCGCGGCTCGCGCGGCTGACCGACCGACCCCCACGGGGGGACGTCGGCGTAGCGCAGGTCCACCGCCGCGCGGGCCTCGATCAGCCGGTCGGCGACCTCCCGCGGCAGGTGCCGGGGCAGCATCTCGGCGGCCGTCGGCAGCGACTCCGGGTCGGGCGCGGCCGGCATGTCCGCCTGGTGGTCCAGCCCTTCCTCGTACGTCTGGAACGACGCGGAGAGATGGAAGATCGGCTGGCCGTGCTGGACCGCGACCACCCGGCGGGTGGTGAAGGAGCGGCCGTCGCGGATCCGGTCGACGTTGTAGACGATCGGCGCGCCGGCGTCCCCGGGACGCAGGAAGTACGCGTGCAGGGAGTGCGCGAGCCGGTCCGCGGGCACGGTCCGGCCCGCCGCCACCAGCGCCTGGGCGGCCACCTGGCCGCCGAAGACGCGGGGGACGAGCGCGGACCGGGACTCGCCGCGGAAGATGTCCCGCTCGATCCGCTCCAGGTCGAGCAGATCGAGCAGGTCGTCCAAGGCGTCCGGGGTGCCGGGTGCCTGATGCGTGTCGGGCACGTGGACTGCCTACAGGCCCATCGACTTGGCGATGATCGACTTCATGATCTCGCTGGTGCCGCCGTAGATGCGGTTGACGCGGTTGTCCGCGTACAGGCGCGCGATCGGGTACTCGTTCATGTAGCCGTAGCCGCCGTGCAGCTGGAGGCAGCGGTCGATGACGCGGTGCGCGACCTCGGTGCAGAACAGCTTGGCGCTCGCGGCCTCGGCCGGGGTCAGCTCGCCCGCGTCCAGGGCCTCCAGGGCGCGGTCGGCGACGGCCTCGGCGGCGTCGACCTCGGCCTGGCAGGCGGCCAGCTCGAACTTGGTGTTCTGGAAGGTCGCGACGGCCTTGCCGAAGACGGTGCGGTCGGTCACGTACTGCTGCGCGAACCGGACGGCGGCCTTGGCCTGCGCGTACGCGCCGAAGGCGATGCCCCAGCGCTCGGAGGCCAGGTTGTGGCCGAGGTAGTAGAAGCCCTTGCCCTCCTCGCCCAGCAGGTCCTCGACCGGGACCTTGACGTCGACGAACGCCAGCTCGGCGGTGTCGGAGGTGCGCAGGCCCAGCTTGTCGAGCTTGCGGCCGATCGAGTAGCCCTCGGCCTTGGTGTCGACGGCGAAGAGCGAGATGCCGAAGCGGCGGTCGTCGGCGGACGGGGCCGAGGTACGGGCGCAGACGATCACGCGGTCGGCGTGCACGCCGCCGGTGATGAAGGTCTTGGAGCCGTTGAGGACGTAGTGGGTGCCGTCCTCGGAGAGCTTGGCGGTGGTCTTCATGCCCGCGACGTCGGAGCCGGTGCCCGGCTCGGTCATCGCGAGGGCCCACATCTCCTCGCCGGTGACGAACTTCGGAAGGAAACGCTTCTTCTGCTCGTCGGTGGCGAGCATCTTGAGGTACGGGAGGGCGAGCAGCACGTGCACGCCGGAGCCGCCGAACTGGACGCCCGCGCGCGAGGTCTCCTCGTAGAGGACGGCCTCGAACTTGTGCGTGTCCATGCCCGCGCCGCCGAACTCCTCGGGCACGTTGATGCCGAAGAGGCCCAGCTCACCGAGCTTGTAGTAGAAGTCGCGGGGCGCCTGGCCGGCGGCGAACCACTCGTCGTAGACGGGGACGACCTCGGCCTCGATGAAGGCGCGCAGGGTCTCCCGGAACGCCTCGTGGTCCTCGTTGAATACGGTACGGCGCACGAGCCGCCTCCTTGTGGTCCTGTCCTGGTCACCGGGCGCCAGGCAGCACAACGTGCCTAAGCGCTTGCTCACCCCAAGTTACCGATGGGTTGTCGAACCTGTCCAGAGTGATACCGAGCACTCCGGCCCCGTTGGGGTACCCGGGGCGGCGGACCCCGTCAGGCGTCCGTGCCCAGGGCGAACCACAGCTCCATCCGGACATCCGGGTCGTCCAGGTCGCGCCCGTCGAGCAGGGCGGCGATACGGGTGACGCGCTGGCGGACCGTGTTGCGGTGGATGCCCAGGGCCGTCGCCGTCCGGTCCCAGTTGCCGTGCAGGGAGAGCCAGACGCGCAGGGTCTCGGTGAGGGCGGGGGAGAGCGGGGCGAGGAGGTCGCGCGCGTACGCCGCCGCCTCGTCCCGGTCCACGAGCGCGGCGAGCCCGCCCGCGCGGTGCCGGTCCAGCGGCGCCCGCCGGGCCAGCGCGCGCCGCAGCGCCCGGGCCGCCTGCGCGTCGGCGGCGGCCAGGCCGTCCGCCTCGGCGGGGGCGCTGACGCCGAGGGTCCAGCCGGGCTGGACGGTGACCGGCGAGGAGGCGGGGAGCAGGAGGCGTACGGCGTCGGGGCCGGCCGGGTCGGCCAGCGGGGTGCCGAGCGCCGCCGCCAGGGTCGCCGCCGCGAACGGGGTGCCGTCGCCCCCGCGCGCGTGGACGACGTTCCAGGGGCCCGGGCCGAGGGCGCGGGCCGCGTCGGCCGGGGTGGCGCCGAGGAGGAGACGGACCAGGGCCGTGTCCCGGGCGGCGGCGTCGGCGGCCCGGTGCGGGGCGGTCAGCAGGGAGAGCAGGACGACGGCGAGGCCCGCGAGGGTCCGGTCCCCCGGCGCCCCGCCCTCCGTCGCCACCCCGAGGGTCAGCCCCTCGCCGCCGCCCAGCGCGTACGCGGCGAGCCGCAGCCCGGCCCCGGCGTCTTCGCCACCCGTGTCGTCGCTCGCCGACGCGGGTGCGCCCGGCCGGGTCCCCACCACGCCCGCCAGCTCCGCGAGCGCCCGCGCCGCCCCCGGCGGGACCGCGCGGCCGGCCGCCGCCGACTCCGTACCGTCCGCCCCGAACAGCACCGCCCGCCCGCCGAGCCGCGCCGCCAGCGCGCCGAGCACCGCCGGCACCGGGGCCGGCCGGGCGGCCGCCGCCGCCAGGGACCGCTGGGCCTCGCTCACCCGCCGCAGCTCGCGCAGCCGCGCCTCGGCCATCAGTCGCCACAGCGCCCGCGCCACCGCGGTGAACGGCGTCCGCGGCGGCACCTCGATCAGCGGCAGCCCGAGCCGCCCGCACGCCTCGACGAGCTCCGCCGGCACCGTGTCGTACACCGGCGTCACCCCGAACCCGAGCGCCGCCGCCCCGGCCTCCCGCACCCGCGCCACGTAGTGCTCAGGGTCGGTGGGGAACAGCACGCCGGCCGTCAGCAGCAGCTCGCCGCCCAGCAGATACGGGTACGGGTCGGCCATCTCGGAGGCGTGCACCCAGTGCAGCGGCGCGTCCGCCGCGTCCGGCGGCCCCGCGAGCAGCCGCAGCCCCAGTTCCGCGCGGCCGAGCAGCGCCGACAGCGGGACCGGCGGGGTGGGCGGGAGCGGTGGGACCGGCGGGACCGGTGGGAGCGGTGGGACGTCCGGAGCGGTGCGCATGGCGGAGGTGGATCCTTCGTACATCCGAGAGTGGGGGAATGGAGGAAACGTACACTTCTGTGCCGCTCTCCGGCGCCTTACTGTCATGCCATCCCGCGACGTGCCCAGGCCTCAGGAGGACCGGATATGAGCAGCAGCGACCAGAACGCCCCGCGCGGCCCGATCGACTCGTCCCGCGTCCCGCGGTACGCCGGTCCCGCGACGTTCGCCCGGCTGCCGCGGCTCGACGAGGTCGGCCGCGCCGACGTCGCCGTGGTCGGCGTCCCCTTCGACACCGGCGTCTCCTACCGCCCCGGCGCCCGCTTTGGCGGCAACGCGATCCGCGAGGCGTCCCGCCTGCTCCGCCCGTACAACCCGGCGCAGGACGCCTCCCCGTTCGCCCTCGCGCAGGTCGCCGACGCCGGCGACATCGCGGCGAACCCGTTCGACATCCACGAGGCCGTGGAGACCATCGAGGCCGCCGCCGACGACCTGCTCGGCACCGGCGCCCGCATGATGACCCTGGGCGGCGACCACACCATCGCCCTGCCGCTGCTGCGCTCCGTCGCCAAGAAGCACGGCCCGGTCGCCCTGCTCCACTTCGACGCGCACCTCGACACCTGGGACACCTACTTCGGCGCCGAGTACACGCACGGCACCCCGTTCCGGCGGGCCGTCGAGGAGGGCATCCTCGACACCTCGGCGCTCTCGCACGTCGGCACCCGTGGCCCGCTGTACGGCAAGCAGGACCTCACGGACGACGAGAAGATGGGCTTCGGCATCGTCACCTCCGCCGACGTCTACCGGCGCGGCGCCGACGAGGTCGCCGACCAGCTGCGGCAGCGCATCGGCGACCGCCCGCTCTACATCTCCATCGACATCGACTGCCTCGACCCGGCCCACGCCCCCGGCACCGGCACCCCGGAGGCGGGCGGCATGACCTCGCGCGAGCTCCTGGAGATCCTGCGCGGCCTGTCCTCCTGCAACCTGGTCTCCGCGGACGTGGTGGAGGTCGCCCCGGCGTACGACCACGCCGAGATCACGGCCGTGGCCGCCTCGCACACCGCGTACGAACTGACCACGATCATGTCCCGCCAGATCGCGGCCGCCCGCGACGCCCGCGCCTGACGGGCGCCGGATTTCGGGAGCCGCCGCCCCGCAGGGGAGGGCGGCGGCGTCCCGGCCATGCATATGACAGGCCCGTCTCCCCGATCGCTGACCAAACCTTGCCCCCGCCCCAGCCCCGGCTTCCCAGAGAAGCCCGATGGGCGCGCTTCTCGTCGCTGAGGAAGGAGCCCCGGCCCCGCTGAGCCTCACCGTGCGGATCACACGGAGGCGAGGCCGCCCCAGCGGTCGCGATAGCGGGCCATCTGATCCTCGTACCCCTGCTCGAACGCGGCCTTCTCGTCGGCGGTCGGATTCTTGGCGTACATGGGCTCCGGGGCGATCAGCTCGGCGATCTCGGCGTACAGCTGCGCGGCGGCCTTGGCGCGGTCGCCGCCCTTCTCCCGGGCGAGAAGGATGTACTCGCTCGTGTCGCGCAGAAGTGCGACCACCTCGCGTCGCGGCTGGTTGATGGTCGCCTTGCGTGGTGAGGGCTCCGCGAGCTCGCCCTTCCCCACGGCCAGCGCCTCCATCATCCGGAACGCCGCGTGCAGCTTTCCGTACCCGTACGCCTTCCCGTCCTCGATCCGCGCCATCGGCTCCCTCTCCCGTCCCGCCGTACGACCGCCGGCCGGCGACCGCACCGGGGTCCTACCCACGGCCGGGCAGCCCTCCCCGCCCCGATCGGGTCTCTCCGGCCGTGGCAGGAGACTGGGGCGGCGGTGACAGAGACAGCGTGCACCCGCCACCGGCCTAGGACCTTCGACCGGTCTTCCACCGTGAATTGTTGCGATGGGATGAAAAGCAGACCGGGACGTGTTGGCCTTGCGGTAGACCAGCAAGGATGGGAGGCGCCGCGTGGCCGTCGTGGGGCAGGAACGGACACAGGAGCGGGCGGGGGACCGTCCCCGGCAACAGGGCTGGGCGCGCAGGCTGTGGGGGTACGCCTGGCGGTACAAGACCGACGTGGTGCTCGCGCTCGGGTCGTCGCTGGCCGGTATGGCCGTGCTCGCGCTCGTCCCGCTCGTCACCAAGGTGATCATCGACGACGTGATCGGCGCCAAGACCGGCTCCCTCGCCCTGTGGACCGGCCTCCTCGTCGTCTCCGCCGTCGTCGTCTACGTCCTCACCTACATCCGCCGCTACTACGGTGGCCGTCTCGCCCTCGACGTCCAGCACGACCTGCGGACCGAGATGTACGCGACGATCACGCGGCTCGACGGGCGCCGCCAGGACGAGCTGTCCACCGGGCAGGTCATCGGGCGCGCCACCAGCGACCTCCAGCTGATCCAGGGCCTGCTGTTCATGCTCCCGATGACCATCGGGAACATCCTGCTCTTCCTCATCTCGCTCGGCGTGATGGCCGCGCTGTCCCTCCCGCTCACCCTCATCGCCCTCGCCGTGGCGCCCGCCCTGTGGTGGATCGCCCGCCGCAGCCGCTCCCGGCTGCACCCCGCGACCTGGTACGCGCAGGCGCAGGCGGCGTCGGTCGCGACCGTCGTCGACGGCGCCGTGACCGGCGTCCGCGTGGTGAAGGGCTTCGGGCAGGAGGAGCAGGAGACCGGCAAGATCCGCGAGGCCGGCCGGAAGCTGTTCGCGGGCCGGCTGCGCACGATACGGCTGAACTCCCGCTACACCCCCGCCCTCCAGGCCGTGCCCGCCCTCGGCCAGGTCGGCGTCCTCGCGCTCGGCGGCTGGCTCGCGTACCGCGGCCAGATCACCCTCGGCACCTTCGTCGCCTTCTCCTCCTATCTGGCGTCCCTCGTCGGCCCGGTCCGCATGCTAGCCATGGTCCTCACCGTCGGCCAGCAGGCCCGGGCCGGCGTCGAGCGGGTCCTGGAGCTGATCGACACCGAGCCGACCATGACCGACGGCACCACGGAGCTGCCGGCGGACGCGCCCGCGACCGTCGAGTTCGACGACGTGTCCTTCGCGTACGAGAAGGAGGGCCAGGAGGGCAAGGGCGTCCCCGTCCTGGACCGCTTCTCGCTGGAGATACGCCCCGGCGAGACCGTCGCCGTCGTCGGCGCCTCCGGCTCCGGCAAGTCCACCGTCTCCCTCCTCCTGCCGCGCTTCTACGACGTGACGCGCGGCACCGTCCGGGTCGGCGGGCACGACGTCCGCGACCTCACCCTCGACTCGCTGCGCGCCGCCGTCGGCATGGTCCCGGAGGACAGCTTCCTGTTCTCCGACACGGTCGGCGCCAACATCGCGTACGGCGTCCCCGACGCCACCCGGGAGCAGATCGAGGCCGCCGCCCGCGCCGCCCAGGCGGACCGTTTCATCGCCGAACTGCCCGACGGGTACGACACCACGGTCGGCGAGCACGGGCTCACCCTCTCCGGCGGCCAGCGGCAGCGCGTCGCGCTCGCCCGCGCCATCCTCACCGACCCGCGGCTGCTCGTCCTCGACGACGCCACGTCCGCCGTGGACGCGCGCGTGGAGCACGAGATCCACGAGGCCCTGAAGTCGGTGATGGAGGGCCGTACGACCCTGCTCATCGCCCACCGCCGCTCCACCCTCGGCCTCGCCGACCGCATCGCCGTCCTCGACGGCGGCCGGCTCGCCGATATCGGCACCCACGAGGAGCTGGAGGAGCGCTCCGCGCTCTACCGCCGGCTGCTCACCGACCCCGACGAGCTCGGCGGCGTCTCGCCCGGCCACACCCTCCCGCCCACCGCAGCGGACGACGGCGACGAGGCGGGCGCCGGTACGCCGGAGGACCGCGCGCTGCGCGCCGAACTGGACGCCGAGTTCGACGCCGAACGCGGCATCACCCCCACCCTGTGGGTCCGCGACGAGGCCGCCGACGCCGAGGCGAAGACCCCCGGCGCCACCCCGGAACTCCTCGCCGCCGTCGCCGCCCTGCCGCCCGCCACCGACACCCCGGACGTCGACGAGGCCCGGGCCGTCGCCCCCGAGGAGTCGTACGGACTGCGCCGCCTGCTGCGCGGCTACGGCCGGCCGCTGCTCCTCAGCCTCGGCCTGGTCGCCGTCGACGCCGGCGCGTCCCTGCTCCTGCCGATCCTGATCCGGCACGGCATCGACCAGGGCGTCGACAAGATGATGATCGGCGCCGTCTGGACCGCCTCGCTGCTCGCGCTGCTCACCGTGCTCGTCCAGTGGGTCGTGCAGACCACCGAGACCCGGGTGACCGGCCGCACCGGCGAGCGGATCCTCTACACCCTGCGGCTGAAGATCTTCGCCCAGCTCCAGCGGCTCGGCCTGGACTACTACGAGCGCGAGCTCACCGGCCGGATCATGACCCGGATGACCACGGACGTCGACGCCCTGTCGACCTTCCTCCAGACCGGTCTGGTCACGGCCTTCGTCTCCGTCGTCACCTTCTTCGGCATCATGGTCGCGCTGCTCGTGCTCGACCTCCAGCTCGCCCTCGTCGTCTTCGTGACCCTGCCGGTCCTCGCCGTCGCCACGTACTTCTTCCGCCGCGCCAGCGTGAAGGCGTACGAGCTGGCCCGTGAGCGGATCAGCTCCGTCAACGCCGACCTCCAGGAGTCGGTGTCGGGCCTGCGGATCGTGCAGGCGTTCCGGCGCGAGCGCAGGGGCGCCGAGCGGTTCACGGCGCGCAGCGTCGAGTACCGGGCGGCCCGGATCCGCGGCCAGTGGCTGATCTCGGTCTACTTCCCGTTCGTCACCCTGCTGTCCTCCGTGGCCACCGCCGCCGTCCTCATCGTCGGCGCGCACCGCATCGAGGCGGGCACCCTCACCACCGGCGCGCTGGTCGCCTACCTGCTCTACATCGACCTGTTCTTCGCGCCCGTGCAGCAGCTCTCGCAGGTCTTCGACGGCTACCAGCAGGCCGCCGTCTCCCTCAAGCGGATCCAGGAACTCCTCCAGGAGCCCACCTCCACCGCGGCCGCGGACCGGCCCCGCGAGGTGCGGGCGCTGCGCGGCGACCTCGCCTTCGAGGACGTGTCCTTCTCGTACGGGGGCGACGCCGGCGGCACGAAGGACGAGTCGGCGCTCACCGGGATCGACCTGCGGATACCGGCCGGGCAGACCGTCGCCTTCGTCGGCGAGACCGGCGCCGGCAAGTCGACGCTGGTCAAGCTGGTCGCCCGGTTCTACGACCCGACCTCCGGCCGGGTCACCGCCGACGGCACCGACCTGCGCGAGCTCGACATGACCCAGTACCGCCACCGGCTCGGCGTGGTGCCGCAGGAGTCGTACCTGTTCCCCGGGACGGTCCGCGACGCCATCGCGTACGGACGTCCCGACGCGAGCGACGCCGAGGTGGAGGCCGCGGCCCGCGCGGTCGGCGCCCACGACATGATCGCCGGGCTCGACGGCGGCTACCTCCACGAGGTCGCCGAGCGCGGCCGGAACCTGTCCGCGGGCCAGCGCCAGCTGATCGCCCTGGCCCGCGCCGAACTGGTCGACCCCGACGTGCTGCTCCTCGACGAGGCGACGGCCGCGCTCGACCTGGCCACCGAGGCGCAGGTCAACGCCGCGACCGACCGGCTCGCCGGACGCCGCACGGCCGACGGCGAGACGCCCGGCACCGGACCCCGCACCACCCTCATCGTCGCCCACCGGCTCACCACGGCCGCCCGCGCCGACCGGGTGGTCGTCATGGACCACGGCCGGGTCGCCGAGGACGGCACGCACGACGAACTCCTGGCCTTGGACGGCCGGTACGCGACGCTGTGGCGCACCTTCATCGGCGAGGACGGGCACGGTGACGGGCACGAGAAGGACGAGGTCATGGCGACCGAGGCCCGCTGAGGCCCGCGGAGAGCAAGGGACCGGCCGGGGCGGCGTTCGGAGCGAGGGCAACCGAACGCCGCCCTTCGGCGTCGTATGGGTGTACGAGCCACACAGGGGATGCGCAGGGGACTCACCGGGTCACGGGGTCGCAGGGTCGCAGGGTCACAAGGGAGAGGGGCAGGCACGTGCGCGCAGGTGCCGGGGCAGGTGCCAAGTCCAGGGCCGAGACCGGGGCCGCGTCCACGACCGCGTCCGGACCCGCGTCCACGACCGCGTCCGGACCCGCGTCCGAGACCGAGACAGGGGCCGGGACCGGGGTCGTACGGCGGAACGGGCGGCGGCTCGCCGCGTATCCGCTCGCTCTGCTGCTCGCCGCTGGGTCCCTCGTCCTCGCCGGCCCGGGCGCCGGGGCCGCCGACGCCGCCTCCGTCTGTCAGGGCCGCCCCACCCGCACCATCGGCTTCGCCACCGGCTCGCTGCGGCTCTACCGCACCCGCTCGTACGCCTGCGTCCTCGCCGTGGCCAAGCGCGCCGGCGCCGCGCGCCCCATGTCGGTGTCCCTGCAGCCGCGCGGCGGGCGGGCCGTCGTCGACGCGGGCCGCTTCACCCGGCAGGCCGGACCGGTCACCGTGCACGCCCTCCACCGCTGCGTGCGCGCCACCGCCTCCCTCGACGGCCGGTCCACCGCCACGGGCTGGATCCTCTGCTGAAGCACAGGTAAGTGATGATCAGGTCTGGCGGTTCGGACACCGCGCCCGCTAGGTTCACGACACCGTTGTGAACCCAGGGGAGGGTGAATGCGCAAGTCGCTGAGATGGCTCGTGTCGTTGTCGGTGGTCATAGGCACCGTCGGCCCGACGGCCACGGTCGCGACCGCCGCCGACGCGGAGGCCGCGGGCACGGAGCAGAGTGCGGCCGCCGTCGGCACGGACATCAAGGACCGCCTCCTGGCGATTCCGGGGATGAGCCTGATCGAGGAGAAGCCGTACGCGGGGTACCGCTACTTCGTCCTCAACTACGAGCAGCCGATCGACCACAAGCGCCCGTGGGCGGGCACCTTCCAGCAGCGGATCTCGGTCCTCCACAAGGACACCGACCGCCCCACCGTCTTCCGTACCAGCGGCTACGGGCTGAGCACCACGCCGAGCCGCACCGAGCCCACCCGCATCATCGACGGCAACCAGATCTCCATGGAGTACCGGTTCTTCTCGCCGTCCCGCCCCGAGCCGGCCGACTGGTCGAAGCTGGACATCTGGCAGGCCGCCAGCGACCAGCACCGCATCTTCACCGCGCTGAAGTCGGTCTACGGGAAGAAGTGGCTGTCCACCGGCGCCTCCAAGGGCGGCATGACGGCCACCTACTACGAGCGCTTCTACCCGAAGGACATGGACGGCGTCGTCGCGTACGTGGCGCCCAACGACGTGGTCGACAAGGAGGATTCGGCGTACGACCGGTTCTTCGAGACCGTCGGCACGAAGGACTGCCGCGACCGGCTGAACAACATGCAGCGCGAGGCGCTGCTGCGCCGTAAGCCGCTGGAGAAGAAGTACGCGGCCTGGGCGAAGGAGCAGGGCGCCACCTTCAACACGCTCGGCTCGCTCGACAAGGCGTACGAGGCCGTCGTCCTCGACTTCGTGTGGGGCTTCTGGCAGTACTACGGCCAGGACGTCTGCGACCAGATCCCGGTCGCCGCCACCGCGAGCGACGACGACGTGTACAACACGATCGACGCCTACTCGGGCTGGTCCGCGTACACCGACCAGGACCTGGAGTACTACACCCCGTACTACTACCAGGCGGCCACCGAGCTGGGCTCTCCCAGCATCAAGCAGCCGCACCTGGCCGGGCTGAGCCGCTACGGCTACCAGCCCGCGAGCTCCTTCGTGCCGAAGGAGATCCCCATGAAGTTCAAGCCCCAGGTCATGCGGGACGTCGACGACTGGGTGCGCAAGAACGCCCACCAGATGCTCTTCGTCTACGGCGGCAACGACCCGTGGGGCTCGGAGAAGTTCCGCCCGGGCAAGAGCGCGCGTGACAGCTACGTGTACGTCGCGCCGGGCATGAACCACGGGGCCAACATCGACGGCCTCGTGGCCGACGAGAAGGCCAACGCGACCGCCCGGGTGCTCGCCTGGGCCGGGGTCGACGCGCCCGCCGTCGACGCCGCCAAGCCGCTGGCCCGCTACGACGCCCGCCTCGACCGGCCGGTCGACGAGGACGCCACGCGCGAGCACGGGCTCCGTCCGTAGTCCCGTGGTGTGAAGGAGACGAGCCGGCCCTCCGTCCCCGGCGGACGGAGGGCCGGCTCGCGTACGGTGCCGGGTGCTCCGGACCGTGGCACGGCACTCGGCGCCGGCACCAGGCGTCGGCGGCCGGCGCCGGGACCCGTGCCGCGCCGATTCCGGTGGCGGTCCCCGGTCAGATCACCAGCGGTGCCTCCGACCAGCGGCGGACCCGGTAGGGGGCCCACCAGAGGTGGTCGCCGAAGCGGAGCACCAGGGTCTCGGCCATGAGGTCGTCCAGGACCGGGGCCGGGACCGCGTCGACGGGGGCGCCGTCGGTGAGGGTCTCGACGGCCTCGTGGTACTCGGGCTCGTCGATGGTGAAGCGGCGCAGCTCGCCGTAGCGCCGGTCGCGGACCTGGATGAAGCCGGGGCCGTGCCGGTGGATGCACTTGCAGATGTAGTACGTGCCGCGCCAGGCGAGCGCCGTCGCGGCGGGGTCGGCGGGCCCGAGGACGGCGGTCGGCGGGTGGAGATGGCTGAAGTGGCGCCAGGCGTCGGGGTCCGGGCCGGTGTGGAGCTGCCAGTCGACCGAGACGGCCATGCTGGTCAGGGCGCCCACGAAGCTGAGTGCCCGGACCGTCCAGGCCGCGTCGGCGGGATCCGTCACGTCGACCGGGCGGGGAAGGGTGACGTGCCGGGCCCCGGCGGCGAAGAGCCGCCGGGCGGCCTCGCCGCCGGTCATGTCGATCTCGTAGCGGCCCAGGGACATGGCGGGCAGCGTGCCCACCTCGGGGTCGTAGTCCCGCGAGGCGGTCACGGTGAAGGGCGCGGTGCCGGTGAGTGCAGGGGTCATCGTCGTCTCTCCGTCGAGCGGGGCGTCGAACAGGCGGTCGGCCTCGGGCGGGCGGGCAGGCAGACAGGCAGGAGGCCCGTCGGGCGGGCGGCGCGTCAGGCGGGCGTCGTGGCGAGTTCGGCCTCGCGGGCCGCGGTGTGCCGCATGAAGTCGATCCGCAGGAACTCCTCGTTGCGCGCCGGCGGCGCTATCTGCACGAACTGCCCGCCGTCCTCGAAGACCACGCCGAGCTCCCGCCACCGCGCCAGCACCCGCCGCAGGCCGTCCTCGGAGGGGTCGCCGACGCCGTCCCCGTCGCTCAGGGTGGGATCCCCGGCCAGCTTGCGGGCGGCCGCCTTCACCGTGTGCGGCTGGTCGAGCAGCCGGAACAGGGCCAGTTCGAGCGGATCGGTCAGCTCCAGGTGCGTCCAGTCGAACGCCCGCCGCCTGCTGACCAGGACGATCCGGTCCTCCAGGTCGCAGTGGGTGAGCCGGCTGCCGGCGTAGTTCCGCCGCCAGTGCGCGATGGCCTCGTCGAGCCGGCGGACGACGTCCTCGCCGATTCCGCGCGGCGGCACGTCGAAGACGTACGCCAGGTCGAACATCTCGGTCTCGGGGAGGTCGTAGGTGAGCCGGTACGGCTCGGCGGGGCGCAGCCGGCTGAAGCCCAGCCCGGGGTCGTTGAAGTACGGGCTGAACCGCTCGATCGCGATCCGGGAGGACGGGCCCACCGGCGGGTTGAGGTGTTCAAGGGCGGCCAGCTGGTCCACCACGCCGGCGTAGTCCCCGGCGTCCTCGCCGGGGAAGCCGTGCAGGTAGTTCCAGGCCACCGAGAGGCCGACCGTGGCGGCGTCGCGGAGCATCCGGACGTTCTGTCCGCCGGTCACGCCCTTGTCCATCAGCTTCAGCACCCGGCTGTTCAGGCTCTCGATGCCCGGCTGGACGAAGATCAGGCCCGCGTCGGCGAGGGTCTGGAGCTGCCCCTGCCGCATGTTGGCCTTGATCTCGATGTGCATGCGCAGGTCGTAGCCGCTGTCGATGATGCGGGGCAGCACCGTGTTCACGTACCCCATGTCCAGGATGTTGTCGACGACGTACATGTCCAGGATCCGGTGCCTGCGGGCGAGTTCCGTGATCTCGTCGTAGAAGACGTCGGGGCTCTTGCTGCGGAACTCCATGAACGAGCCGTTCAGTCCGCAGAAGGTGCAGTGGTGCTTCTCGCCCCACCAGCAGCCCCGCGCGCCCTCGACGACCAGCTTGGGCTCCACCCAGTGCCGTGCCCGGGAGGAGGCGAGCCGCTCGAAGTACCCGGTGTAGTCCGGCGGCAGGATCGCGGCGGGCGGCAGCGGCTTGGTGCTCATGGCGTTGACCACGGAGGTGCCGTCGGCGGCGCGCCAGCACAGTCCGGGGACCTCCGAGAGCGGCTCGTCGCCGTCCAGCGCCCTCAGCAGGGCGGGGAAGGACACCTCGCCCTCGCCGCGCAGGACGTGGTCGACGAAGGGGAAGTTGCGGTGGACGGCCTCGCCCTGCTTCCCGTCGCAGTTGGCGCCGCCCATGGCCGTCACGATGTGCGGGGCGAGCCGCTTGACGTGCTTGGCCGCCGCCAGGGCGGCGGTGTTCTGCTGGAACGTGGAGGTGAAACCGACGACGTCCGGGGCGAGTTCGACGATCCGCTCGGCGATGTGCCGGACGAAATCGGCGGCGGTCGTGTGCAGCGCCCGCGTCATTTCCATGCGGTCGGCGTTCATTCGGTTGCTCATCGCCGCGGTGAATTCGGGGACCCGCCACTCGGGGTCGTCGTAAAGGGCGGAGGAGAACACCCAGTCGCCACAGCCCAGGAAATAGGATCCGAGCGCGTAGTAGGAGTAGTCCTCCAGGCTGAATTCCGTGTTCTCGGTGATCCAGTCCACGTACTCGATATTCGCGTGGAGGATGTCCGCCGTGCCGTTCGGCACACGCTCGTCGACACTGCGCTTGAGAATTCCGAGAGCCAGCGACGGCAGGTCGATCGGGGCCCAGGGCATGTTCACCAGGAGTACGCGCATGGCTCGCCTCTTCTCATGTGACCGGTCGGGTCGGATGGGGGGTGGAGGCCGGCCGCGCACAGGTGCGCGGCCGGCCCCTCGGTGCTACTCGCCCTCGTCCTCCATCTCCTCCATGGAGCGGAAGTAGACGACGACGCCGACGCCCGGCTTGCGGCTCTCCTCGTCGCCCTCGAGCGGGTCGCCGTGGATGATGTCCTTCTGCATGATGTTCACCTCCTCTCCCGTTGTGGGGACGGCTCGGCCCGCACGGGTGCCGGAGGCAGCCCGCGGCCGAGAAAACTGAGGGCCCGCCGGATCACGGCGAGGTGTTCGGCCCCGTCGTAGCCGTCGTGGCCCGAGTCCAGCCACATCAGCTCGTGGGCCACGCCGCCCGCGCGCAGCACGTCGAGGTACGCCTCGATCTGCTCCGGCGGGCACTTGGCGTCCCGCCGCGCGGCGACGACCAGCAGCGGGGAGCGGATGGCGGCCGCGTAGGAGGACGGGGAGGCATGGGCGTACGCCTCGGGCACCTGGTCCGGGGTGCCGCCGAACAGCGCGGTGTCCAGCGCCTGGAGGGCGGGCGTGGAGTGCCGGAAGGCGGTGACGCAGTCGGCGAGCGGTTTGACGGCCACCCCGACGTCCCACAGCTCCGGGTGGGTTCCCAGGGCGAGCAGGGTGAGGTAGCCGCCCCACGAGGTGCCGCACAGGCCGACGGCGCCCTCGCGGCCGACGCCCCGGTCCAGCAGCTCGGCCCGGACCCGTACCAGGTCGGCGACCTGGGTGTGGCCGACGCCCTCGGAGTAGGCGGAGCGCCAGCGCGGCCCGTAGCCGGTCGAGCCCCGGTAGTTGACCCGGGCCACCGCGTGACCCGAGCCGACGAGGGCCTGCACCATCGGGTCGTAGGCGTCGCGGTCGTGGTCGGCCGGGCCGCCGTGGACGAGGAAGACCAGCGGGTGCGGCGCCGGACGGTCGGCGGGCGTGGTGACGAAGGTGTGCACCGGGCCGTCGGGGCCGGGCGTCCACAGGTCCTCGCGCCGGCCGAAGCGGGGCGGCCGCCACGGGCTCTGCCCGGGCAGCGGCGTGCCCGACAGGGAGAGCGCGCGGGGGACGTGCACCGCGTCGGTCCAGATGAGATGCACGTCGCCGTCGGCGGCGGGGGACGCGTCCAGGACACTGCCCTCGGGGGTGGGCACCGGGGTCAGTTCGCCGCGGTCCAGGTCGGCGGTGAACAGCCGGCTGCGGCCGTGCCGGTCCTGCCGGAGCAGGACCCGCGTGCCCTCGGGCCCGGGGTACCAGCGGGCCGTGGTCTCGGTGTCGAACGAGCACCAGGGCAGCAGCTCCAGTCCGCGCCCGGGCGCCCAGGTGCCGAGGTGGTAGCGGCCGGCCCGCTCGCGCATGACGAGGAGCAGGACGCGGCCGGGCGACGGCGCGAACCCGAGCGCCCAGGTGCGCTCCCGTACGCCGGAGAGCACCGCGATGGTGGTCCCGTCCGGGGCCAGCAGCGTCACCGCGTGGGCGGAGTGCGCGGGCCCGGAGACCACGAGGAGGTCGCCGTCCGGCGCCAGGTCGCCCAGCGTGCCGGGGCCGGTGCGGTGCAGGACGGGGGTGGCGGCGCCGCCGCGCCGCCCCAGGTGGATGTGGAGTCCCCCGGCGTCGCGGATGCCGACGGCCACCGTTCCCCCGGCGCTCAGGGCCAGTCCGGCGGGCCGCCCGTACGGCACCCCGGTCAGCGCCGGGCGGTCCGGGCCGCCGTCGAAGTCCTGGGTGCGCCAGGCACCCCGGCCGTCGAGGTCCTCGTCGAACCACCACACGGCCTCGTCGGCGTCGATGGCGCACAGCAGGGTGCCGTGCGGGCGGTCGGTCAGCTGCCGGCCGGTGCCGCTGGAGCGGTCCCAGGCGAAGATCTCGCACCGGCCCTCGGCGTCCCCCGTGTAGACCATCCGGTCCGGGTCGCGGGGGCTGGTCACGGGCAGCACCGGGCGGTAGACGCCGTAGTTGCGCGGAGCGGTCTTGGGCGGTGTCGTCTTGGACTGGGCCGTTTTGGACGGGGTCGTCTCGGGCCGGGTCGGTGTCACGGCGCCTCCCGGACGACGAGCCCGGCGCGGACGGTGGCGTACAGCGCGAGGCCGGCGAACGCGCCCGCGCAGCCGAGGGCCACCGCGCGGCCGCCGTAGGAGGCCACCAGGACCCCCGCGGCGACGGGGGCGAGCACCGCGACGGCCTGTCCGGCGGTGCCCAGCACCGTCCCCATCCGGGCCAGCAGCCGGTCGGGGGTGACCAGCACCGCCCGGGTCTGCAGCACGACCACCACGGACGGCACGATCAGCGACACCCCGCTCAGCAGCAGCCCGTAGGCCCAGGTACGGGTGGCGAACGCGAGCCCGGCCGCCGTCGGCACCATGGCCCAGGAGGCACCCGTCACGATCCGCGCGGCCGGCACCCGCCGCACCAGCCAGGGGGCGGCGAGCGCGCCCAGCAGTCCTCCGACACCCGCCAGGGTGAGGATGAGCCCGATCGAGGAGGGGCTGGCGCCCTGGTCGTGGGAGGCGAACACGGCGTGGAAGTACAGGGCGCCGAGCAGGGCGTTGACGCCGGCGGTCCACACCACCACGAAGCGCAGGAACGGTTCGGTCCACACGAAGCGCAGCCCTTCGGCGAGGTCGCGGGTGAACGACGCGGGCGGGCCGTCCCGTTCAGGGGTCAGATCCGCGCGGATCGCCTTGCTGAGGGCCGCCACCAGCAGGAACGACACGGCGTCCGCGAGGAGCGGCACCCAGCGCGCGAGCTGGTACAGCGTGCCGCCCAGGGACGGTCCGACGATCTGTACGGCCTGGTCGCGGGCCTGGAGGTGGCCGATCGCCCGGGGGTACTCACCGGGCGGCACCAGCCGCCGGATGGTCCCGGAGGCCGCCGCCCCGTAGGTGGCGCTGGCGGCCTGCTCGATCACGGCCGCGACGAGGACGTGGGCGAGGACGACATGGCCGAGGGCCACGGCCGCGAACACCGACCCCATGGCACCGGCCGCGACCAGGGCCGCCGCGTACATCAGGGGCTTGCGGGGCCGGCGGTCGGCGTAGACGCCCGCGACCGGCGAGACCACCAGTCCGCTGACGAGGGCCGCCGAGGCGACGAGCCCGGCGAGTCCGGAGGAATATCCGGCGCCCAGCAGAATCAACGGGAGAAAGAGGGAGGAGGCGCAGGTGCCGAGACCGTCGATGGCTCCCGCGGCCCAGAAGAGCGAGAAATCCCGTCTTCGGAACGGGGAAAAGGAAGAGGATTTCGATAATTCAGGGCCGGAGGGTCTGCATCCCTCCTCGGTCTCGCCCATCAAATACCCAGTCGAGAGGGTATTGCTGACGCTGACGCACCCACAATGCCCCCCTGAAACAGGCAGACTTACAGCCGATGAGGATTGCGATCGTAGCGAAAAGGTACACCGGCCACAATATCCGGTTCGCATATGCTTTTTGATCAAGGAGCGAGCCGCCCCGGGGTGTTCGGAGCACCCGGGGCCGGTGGTGAACGTGCTGGTCGCAGCCCTTCGATGCCGGATGCGACCAGCACGGTCACGCCGAGGAGCACCGGTCCGCGTCGGCCGCCGGATGCCCGATCCGCCGGTTGAGCGGGGCGCCGGGCGTCCTAGGTGTACGACAGGCCGTAGCCCACCGGGTAGAGCACCTTCGCCGGGTCGGCCGCGCTCTGGACGGGCACGGGGAGCCGGCCGCGCGGGTCGGCCCGGCCCGCCAGCACCCGTACGGCCGCCTGGAGTTCGACGTCCGTCCAGGAGTAGGAGGCGAGCGTCGCGCGCTGCCCGCGGGTGTGTGCCACGTCGTACGGGTTGCGGATGGCGATCGTCACGACCGGCACCCCGGTCGCCACCAGCCGGTCCAGCAGGGTGCGTTGGGAGCTGGTGGCCGTCAGGTTGTACGTGCCGACGACGACCAGGTCCTGCCCGGCCGCGGCGGCCACCGCCGCGTCGATCTGCGCCGCCGTCGGAGCCGTACCGGTGGACAACGCCCTGGCGGAGAAGCCGAGTTCGCCGAGCGCGCCGGCCAGGGTGGCGGTCGGCGGTCCGGTGGTGCCGGACGGCGAGGCCGGGTCGGCGCCGACGACGAGCACCTTGGGGTGGCTGCGCCGGCTGACCGGCAGGAAGCCGCCCTCGTTGACGAGCAGGGTCGTGGTCCGCTCGGCGATCCGGTCGGCGTGCGCGAGATGCGCGGCCGTGCCCACGGTCCGGTCGACGCCCGCGTGGCTGACGTACGGGTCCTTGAACAGGCCCAGCTTGGCCTTGAGGCGCAGGATCCGCAGGATCGATTCGTCAAGGCGGGCCTCGGTCAGCTCGCCGTTCTTCACGGCGGAGAGCACCGCGTTCCAGGAGACGGACAGGTCCGGAGGGTTGAGCAGTTGGTCCACGCCCGCCTGGATCGCGAGCACCGCCACCCGCGCGTCGCCGTACTTCGTCCGTACGCCCTCCATGCCGAGCGCGTCGGTGACGACCACACCGTCGTAGCCGAGCTGCTCGCGGAGGATTCCGGTGAGGATCGGGCGGGAGAGGGTCGCCGGATCCTCGCTCGGGTCGAGGGCGGGCACGACGATGTGCGCCGTCATGATCGAGTCGATGCCGGCGGCGATCGCGGCCCGGAACGGCGGCGCGTCCAGCGCGCCCCACTGCTCCCGGGTGTGGGTGATGGTCGGCAGGCCGTAGTGGCTGTCGGTGGCGGTGTCCCCGTGGCCCGGGAAGTGCTTCGCGGTCGCCGCGACGCCGCCCTGCTGATAGCCCTTGACCTGGGCGGACACCATCGCGGACACGGCGTCGGGCTCGGACCCGAAGGAGCGGACGCCGATGACCGGGTTGGCCGGGTTGACGTTGACGTCGGCGTCCGGGGCGTAGTTCTGCCGGATGCCGAGCGCGGCCAGTTCGGCGCCCGCGATCTGCGCCGCCTTGCGGGCGTCGGCGTGCGAGCCGCCCGCGCCGAGCGCCATCGCGCCGGGCATGAGGGTGGCGGGCTTGCCGACGCGGCAGACGATGCCGTGCTCCTGGTCGGTGGCGATCAGCACCGGCAGGGGAGTGGCCTTGGCGAGGCCGGCCCGCTGGATGCCGTTGGACAGGTCGGCGATCTGGTGTGGGTCGCGGGTGTTGTGCGCCCACACGAAGTAGATGATGCCGCCGACGTGGTAGCGCTCGACGAGTTCGGCGGCGGTGCGGACGCCGATCTCCTTGACGTTGGCGTCGATGTCGGCCTGGTCGGGCGTGGTGGCCGAATGGCCGTAGACCCGCATGACGAACAGCTGGCCGACCTTCTCCTCCAGCGACATGCGGGAGATGAGGGTCCTCAGCGAGCGGTCGGTGGGGGCGGCGGCGGTGGGGGTGTCGGCGAAGGCGGCCGGGGCGGTCACACCCGTGACGGCCGCGGCCGCCGCGGCGGCGGACGCCGTGAGGAGGGTGCGTCTGGAGGGGGATGGGGCGCGGTGCTGCACTCGTGCTCCTTCCATGAAAGAAACTTCCAAGGTGCACGGATAGCCGGAAAGTAACTGCCAGGTCAAGGATCCGCACAAGAATGATCCGGATCCGAAGAAGAATGATCCTTCCGGCGGTGAGCGGCCGGAGAGTCGCGGCAGAGTCATGGCAGAGCCGCGTCAGAGTCCGGCGGCAGCGGTACGGAGGAGGCGCGGCGTGGCCCGTGCGCCGCGGGCGCGCGGAGGCGATTCTTCGACGTGCCTCACTCGGGCGGCAGGTCGGAGGAGTGGACCTCCGCGACCTCCGGCCACAGCTCCCGGAGCGTGCGCACCGTCTCCGTGATCGCCGGCCGGCGGGCCGCGCCCGTCCGCCACAGCGCCCGCAGCCACCGCGTGGGGACCGGGTCGAGCCGCAGCGGCACCACCTCCGGCGGCAGCGCCCCGCGCCCGAGCCGCGGCACGAGCGCGATCCCGAGTCCGGCCGCGACCAGGGCGACCTGGGTGTGGTTCTCCTCGGCCTGGTGGGCGACGAGCGGCTCGTATCCGGTCGCCCGCAGCGTCCGGATCAGCCAGTCGTGGCACACCGTGCCCGGCGGCTGGGTGATCCACCGCTCCTCCGCCAGCTCCTCCCGGCGTACGGCGTCCCGCCCCGCGAGCCGGTGGCCGCGCGGGACGAGGATGTCGCACCGGTCCGGCCCGATCACCGCCTGCTCCACCTCCGGCGGCACCGGCAGCGGCGCGATGTCCCAGTCGTGCGCCACGGCCAGATCCAGCACGCCCCGCGCCACCAGGTCCACCGACAGATGCGGGTCCACCTCCGACAGGCGGGCGTCCAACGCCGGGTGCCGGGCGGCCAGTTCCGCGAGCACCCGGGGCATCAGGCCGCGCGCGCCACTCGCGAAGCAGCCGATCCGCAGCCGCCCGGCCGGCAGCCCGCGCCGCTCCTCCAGGCGTACCTCCGCCTCCTCGACCAGCGCGAGCAACCGCTCGGCGGTGTCGGCGAGTTGACGCGCCTCGTCGGTCAGCCGGACGCCCCGGCCCTCGCGTTCCAGGAGGGTCGTGCGGGTCTCCCGTTCCAGCTTGGCGATCTGCTGCGAGACCGCCGACGGGGTGTAGCCGAGCGCGGTGGCGGCGGCGCCGACCGTCCCGTGCACGGCCACGGCGTGCAGCGCTCGAAGTCGTCCCAGATCCAGCACCGTACGCCCCTCTTCCTCTCGGTCACGATGTAGCGATGCTTCATCCAATCATGAAGGAATCCGTGCTGGTGCTACACGGTCACGCCGGGTGATCCTCTCCGTATGCGCCCCGCCCATATCGCTCTCGCCGCCCTGGTCACCGCCGTCTGGGGAGTCAATTTCGTCGTCATCGAGGTCGGCCTCGCCCACTTCCCGCCGCTGCTCTTCTCCGCCCTCCGCTTCCTCGTCGCGGCCCTGCCCGCCGTCTTCTTCGTCGGCCGCCCCAAGGTCGCCTGGAAGTGGATCGTGGGCGTCGGACTCGCCCTCGGCGTCGCCAAGTTCGGGCTGCTCTTCACCGGCATGGACCTGGGCGCCCCGGCAGGCCTGTCCTCCCTGGTCCTCCAGGTCCAGGCGGTCTTCACCGCCCTGTTCGCCTTCGTCGCCCTCGGCGAGCGCCCCGGCCGGATCAAGCTGATCGGCATGGGCGTCGCCCTGGCCGGCATCACCGTCGCCGCCGTCGACGAGGCCTCCGCCACCGGCGGCGCGTCGGGCGCCCTCACCGGCTTCGTCCTCGTCATCGCCGCCGCCGTGTGCTGGGGCGTCTCCAACGTCCTCACCCGCAAGGCCGCCCCGCCGGACTCGCTCAACTTCATGGTGTGGGTCAGCACCGTGCCCGTCCTGCCGCTGCTCGGCCTCTCGCTGCTGCTCGAAGGACCGGAGCGGGACCTCGACGCGCTGCGGGCGCTCGACTGGACCGGAGCCGGCGTCATCGTCTATGTCGCCTGGATCACCACCGTCTTCGGCTTCGGCGCCTGGGGCTGGCTGCTGCGCCGCCACCCGGCCTCGTCCGTGGCGCCGTTCTCGCTCCTCGTCCCGGTCTTCGGCATGTCCTCGGCCGCGCTGTTCCTGGGCGAGTCGATCAGCCCGCTGCGCTGGTGCGCGGCGGCCCTGCTCGTCGGCGGCGTGGCCCTGACCTCCGTGCGGCGCACGGAGGTCGAGCGGCGAGGGGAGGTCCGGGACGTCCAGGAGGAGCGGGAAGCTAGGGTGCTGGTTCCGACGTCGAACGGGGAACCCACCGCATGACCCAGCCGCCCCAGCCGTACCCACCGCAGCAGCCCTATCCGCCCCAACAGCCTTACCCACCACAGGCGTTCGGGCCCCCGCAGCCCCAGCCGCAGCCCCAGCCGCCGCAGGGTCAGCCGTACGGGCAGCAGCCCTTCCCGCCGCACGCGGGTGCCCCGCACGGCGCCCCGCCCCTGTGGTGCGAGGCGTGCGGCGCGCAGCCCGCGACCCGGGTGACCGTCCGCGGGCACCAGGGCATGCTCATCGTGATGCGCACGCTCACCCGGCGGGCCATCCTCTGCCGGACGTGCGGCCTCGCCGTCTACCGGCAGATGACCTCCGCGACGCTGGTGGCCGGCTGGTGGGGCCCGTTCTCGCTCTTCATCACGCCCTTCATCGTGCTCACCAACGTCCTGGCCCCCCGCGTCGCCCTGAAGCGGCTGCCCGAGCCGTACGGCGCCCAGCGCCCGCCCCTCGACCCCGGCCGGCGCGTCCTGCACCGCTGGCCCGCCATGGTGATCCTCGCGCCCATGGCCCTGGTCGTGGCCGGGCTCGCGACGCTCATCCTGATCGGCATGTTCACGGACAACGACAAGCCGGACGACGGGAGTTACGGAGCGGGCGGCGGCGCCGGCACCGTCGCGGCGCACGGGCTGTCGGAAGGCGACTGCGTCCGCAACGAGGCCCAGTGGCCCGACCAGGACCTGCTGAAGGTGGACTGCGCCTCGCCGCGCGCCGAGTACCGGGTCGCCGCCGAGCCGTCCTGCGGCCCGTCCGACTACCTCCTCCGGGCGGAATATCTGAGCCCCGGCGCCGGGAAACCCGGATACTGCGTGCAGCCCCTCTGATCCGTACGGCGCTGAAAGGCCCCGCATGACCTTCTCCTTCGCCGGCATCGCCGTCGACACCCCCGAGCCCGCGCCCGGCGTGGTGCTCCTGACCGGTATCCCGGGCAGCGGCAAGACCACGGTGGGGGCGGCCCTCGCGGCGCGGTTCGACCGCTCCGCGCGCATCGAGGTGGACGCACTCCAGGAGATGATCGTCCGGGGCGGCCGGTGGCCCGGCCCGGACGGCGACGACCCGGAGGCCGACCGGCAGATCCTGCTGCGGGCCCGCAACGCCTGCCTGCTGGCGGGCAGTTACGTCGGTGCCGGCTTCGTCCCGGTCGTCGACGACGTGGTGGTCCGCCGCTCGCACCTCGACTTCTACCGGGAACACGCCCCGGCGGCGGCCCCGTTCCACCTGGTCGTCCTGGCCCCGGGCCCGGTGCGGGCCTGGGAACGCAACAACGCCCGCAGTAAGCGGCTCACCACCGACTGGTCCTTTCTCGACGAGGCGATGCGCGCCGAACTGTCCGGGGAGGGCGTCTGGATCGACAACGCGGACCAGACGGTCGAGGAGACCGTGACGGCGGTCCTGGCCGCGACCGGCCTGGCCTGAGGTCCCGGCCCGATCCGTTCCCACCGGCTTGGAGGAGAAGGAACCCATGCGGCACTCCGACGGCATCGTCACGCATCCGGTCGGCCATGTCGTCGGCGGCCGGACCGAGGTCCGCGACGACGCGTGGGCCGGCGTCACCGCCGTCATCCGGCTCGACGCCGAGCGCTTCGGCCCCGAGGCCCTGGCCGGCCTCGACGCCTTCTCGCATCTCGAAGTCGTCTACCACTTCGACCGGGTGCCCGAGGACCGGGTGGAGACCGGCGCCCGCCATCCGCGCGGCAACACCGACTGGCCGCTCGTCGGCATCTTCGCCCAGCGCGGGAAGAACCGCCCGAACCGGCTCGGCGTCTCCCGTTGCCGCCTGCTCCGCGTCACCGGCCTCGACGTCCATGTCCAGGGCCTGGACGCGGTCGACGGCACCCCCGTCCTCGATCTCAAGCCGTACATGGCCGAGTTCGGCCCCCAGGGCGAGACCGCCCAGCCCGCGTGGGCCACCGAGATCATGAGCCGCTACTACTAGAGCGGGTCTCTCGGGCGGCGGCCACGGGTGGGGCGGGGGCCGAGCGTGGCTGCCGAAGCGGCGAGCAGTCGCAGGAGAGCGGGTCCCCGGGCCGGTCGGCTCCGGTGCGCGCGAGGGGGTTTCGCCGGGCGTCGTAGACTCCTGGCGTGGCATTCATGAGCACCCCGCACTGCTGCTTCCTCTGATCGGAAGACATCGAGGGCGACGCCGGACGGCATCGCCCTCCTCGGTGTGCCTGCCGCGCGAATCACCTCTCTGACACCGCCCGTCGCTTCCCGGGGCGGTGATGTCCTGTGCGCGCGTCCAGGCACGGTCTCTTCCCTTCGGCCTTGCCAGGAGTGCCTCGTGCCCGTGTCGTTCCCCCCTGCCCTCGGACTGTTCCTCGATCTGCTGCGCTGCCCGGCGTGCCGGACCCGCCGTCTGCGCCCCGACCGCGGCGCGCTGCGCTGTCCGGCGGGCCACACCTTCGACCTCGCCCGCCACGGCTACGCCGGCCTCCTGACGGGCGCCCGCGCCACCAGCGGCGACGACGCCGCCATGGTCCAGGCCCGGGAGCGCTTCCTGGCCACCGGCGGTTACGCGCCGATCCTTCGGGCCGTGGCCCGTCCGGCGGCCGACGCCGTGCCCGAGCGGGGCACGGTCGTGGACGTCGGGTGCGGCACGGGCTACTACCTGGCCGGCGTGCTCGACCGGCTGCCCGGCGCTCGCGGTCTGGGCCTGGACACGTCGGCACGCGCGCTGCGCGCGGCGGCCCGGGCTCACGAGCGGGCCGCGGCGGCGACCTGGGACGTCTTCCGCCCCTTCCCGCTGGCCGACGGGGTCGCCGACGTGGTGCTGGACGTGTTCGCCCCGCGCAATCCCGCCGAGTTCCGCCGGATACTCCGTCCCGCCGGCCGGCTGATCGTGGTCCGCCCCACCGAACGCCACCTGGCCGAACTGCGCGGCCGTGTCCCCGCGATGGTCTCCGTCGACCCCGCCAAGGAACAGCGGCTGCACCGGGCGCTGGACCCCTGCTTCGCCGCCACGGTCACCGAACAGGTGGAGTACGCACTGGAGTTGGCCGGGCCGGAGGTGCTGGACCTGGTGGGGATGACGCCGAGCGCACGCCATGTGAACCCTGCGGACCTGAGCGAGGAGGCCCTCCTGCCCGGCCGGGTCACCGTCTCCGTACGGGTCACGTCCTACCGGCCCCGGTGACCGCGCGCGGGCGGTCGCGGTTGCCCGCCCCAGGTGGTCGAGGTCCCCTCACCCCCGGGGCGGCGCCGTCGTCCCGCGTACCACCAGCTCCGCCGGGATCGCCGCGAGGCCGCCCGGCGGGGCCGGTTCCGCGCCCAGCGCGAGCCGCCCGGCCCGCGCGCCCGCCTCGTACAGCGGCAGCCGCACGGTGGTCAGCGCGGGCACCACGTCCACCGAGAACGGCAGGTCGTCGAAGCCCGCCACCGAGACGTCGCCCGGGATGTCGAGGCCCCGCTCGCGCAGCGCCGCGCAGACGCCGAGCGCGACGGTGTCATTGGCCGCGACGATGGCCGTCAAGTCCGGTTCGGAGGCCAGGAGTTCGAGGGTGGCGCGGTATCCGGAGGCGCGGTCGTACGGACCGTGTGCCGTGGGCCCCTCGGCGATCCCGGCGGCACGCAGGGCCGCGCGGTGGCCTTCGAGGCGGTGCCGGGTCGTCGTCCGGTCGGCCGGCCCCGCGACGTAACCGATCCGCCGGTGTCCGAGCGCGAGCAGATGCCCGGTGAGCCGGCGCGCCCCGGCCAGGTTGTCGAAGGCGAGCGTGGCGAACGAGGGGCCGCCGGCGTCCGGCTCCGCGGCGTCCCCCAGCGGGGGCCGCCCGCACAGCACCACCCGGGTCCCGGCCTCGGCGAGCCGCGTCAGCTTGGCGGTCACCGCCGCCTGGTGCGCGTCGTCCTCCAGGGAGCCGCCGGTGAGGATCACGGCGGCGGCGCGCTGGCGCTGGAGCAGGGTGAGGTAGGTCAGTTCGCGCTCGGGGGAGCCGCCGGTGTTGCAGACCACGGCCAGTTTCCCGGAACCGGCCCCGGCCCCGGTGCCCCCGAGCCCGTGCCCCCGGCCCGCCCTGCCGCGTCCTCGCCCAGGGCGCTCTGCGCGGCCCCCGCCATGATCCCGAAGAACGGGTCGGCGATGTCGTTGACCAGGATGCCGACCAGGTCGGAGGTGGCGGCGGCGAGCGAGCTGGCCGGGCCGTTGGGAACGTAGTCCAGCTCGTCGACCGCGCGCAGCACGCGCTCGCGGGTGGCGGCGGCGACCGGGTAGTTGCCGTTGAGCACGCGGGAGACGGTCGCGGGGGAGACCCCCGCGCGGGCGGCCACCTCCGCCAGGGTGACGGTCATCGCGTACGAACCTCCGGGCCCTTGTCGACGGTGATGTCGGCAGGCTAGCGTCATGCCGGACAGAAAGCGCTTTCTATCGGTCGTGGACCGAGCGCGCCGCCCGCCGGGGAGAGGAACCACCGTGACTCGCAGGACCGTCCGCATCGCCATGAACGGCGTCACCGGGCGCATGGGCTACCGCCAGCACCTCGTCCGCTCGATCCTCGCGCTGCGCGAGCAGGGCGGTCTCGACCTCGGCAACGGCGAGGTCCTGTGGCCCGAGCCGGTGCTCGTCGGCCGCCGCGAGCACGCCCTGCGCGCGCTCGCCGAGCGCCACGGGCTCACCGAGTGGTCGACCGACCTCGACGCCGTCCTCGCCGACGACACGATCGACGTCTACTTCGACGCGCAGGTGACCTCCGCCCGCGTCGACGCGCTCACCAAGGCCATCGCGGCGGGCAAGCACGTCTACACCGAGAAGCCCACCGCCGCCGACCTGGCCGGCGCCCTCGAACTCGCCCGGCTCGCCGAGGCCAAGGGGATCCGGCACGGCGTCGTCCAGGACAAGCTCTTCCTGCCGGGTCTGCGCAAGCTGAAGCGGCTCATCGACGGCGGCTTCTTCGGCGAGATCCTCTCCGTGCGCGGAGAGTTCGGCTACTGGGTCTTCGAGGGCGACTGGCAGGAGGCCCAGCGCCCCAGCTGGAACTACCGCTCCGAGGACGGCGGCGGCATCGTCGTCGACATGTTCCCGCACTGGGAGTACGTGCTCCACGAACTCTTCGGCCGGGTCACCTCCGTCACCGCCCAGGTCGCCACCCACATCCCGCGCCGCTGGGACGAGCGGGGCGAGGCGTACGAGGCGACCGCCGACGACGCCGCGTACGGCATCTTCCAGCTGGAGGGCGGCGCCATCGCCCAGATCAACTCTTCCTGGGCGGTCCGCGTCAACCGCGACGAACTCGTCGAGTTCCAGGTCGACGGCACCCACGGCTCGGCCGTCGCCGGACTGCGCGGCTGCCGCGTCCAGCACCGCTCCGCCACGCCCAAGCCGGTCTGGAACCCGGACATCCCGCTCGGCGCCGGAGAATCCTTCCGCGACCAGTGGCAGGAAGTGCCGGACAACGCCGAGTTCGACAACGGCTTCAAGGCGCAGTGGGAACTCTTCCTGCGCCACGTCTACCTCGGAGAGTCGTACCACTGGGACCTGCTCGCGGGCGCCCGCGGCGTGCAGCTCGCCGAACTCGGCCTGCGCTCCGCCGCCGAGGGCCGCCGTCTCGACGTCCCCGAGGTGACCCTGTGACCCTCTTCCTTCCGCAGCGGGACGGCGCCGGCCTCCGGGCGTACGAGCCGCGCGCCGAACCCCGCGGGCCGGCCGGGACCGGCCCGCTGACCTCCCGTACCGTCTTCTCCGCCGCGCACGTCGTCGCCGACCCGTGCGCCGACGTCGCCCCGGACGGGCCCGCCGCCCTCGACTGGGACGCCACCCTCGCCTTCCGCCACCACCTGTGGTCGCACGGGCTCGGCGTCGCCGAGGCGATGGACACCGCGCAGCGCGGCATGGGCCTGGACTGGGCGGGGGCGGCCGAGCTGATCCGCCGCTCCGGCGCCGAGGCCAAGGCCGTCGGCGGCCGCATCGCCTGCGGCGTCGGCACCGACCAGCTCGGCCCCGACGCGCCCGCCGACCTCGCGGCGATCCGCCGGGCGTACGAGGAACAGCTCGCCGTCGTCGAGGAGTCCGGTGCCCAGGCCATCCTCATGGCCTCGCGCGCCCTGGCCGCCGCCGCGTCCGGCCCCGAGGACTACCTGGAGGTCTACGGCCATCTGCTGCGGCAGGCCGCCGAGCCGGTGATCCTGCACTGGCTGGGCCCGATGTTCGACCCGGCCCTCGACGGTTACTGGGGCTCGGCCGACCTCGACGCCGCCACCGAGACCTTCCTGGAGGTCATCGCCGCCCACCCGGACAAGGTCGACGGCATCAAGATCTCCCTGCTGGACGCCCGCCGCGAGGTCGAACTGCGCCGCCGGCTCCCCGCCGGGGTGCGCTGCTACACCGGCGACGACTTCCACTACCCCGAGCTGATCGCGGGCGACGAGCAGGGCTTCAGCCACGCGCTGCTCGGCATCTTCGACCCGCTCGGCCCGCTGGCGGCGCAGGCGGTCCGCGTCCTCGACACCGGAGGCACCCAGGGCATCGAGGGCTTCCGCACACTCCTCGACCCGACCGTCGCGCTCTCCCGTCATCTCTTCGAATCCCCGACCCGCTTCTACAAGACGGGCGTCGTCTTCCTCGCCTGGCTCGCCGGCCACCAGGACCACTTCGCGATGGTCGGCGGCCTGCAGTCCGCGCGCTCGCTGCCGCACCTCGCCCACGCGTACCGACTCGCCGACGGACTCGGCCTGTTCCCCGATCCGTCGCTCGCCGAGGCCCGGATGCGGTCCCTGCTCACGGTGTACGGAGTGCCGCAGTGAACCTCGACCGCTTCAGCATCAACCAGATGACCGTCAAGCAGCTCCCGCTGCCCGCCCTGGCCGCCCACTGCATCCGGCTCGGCATCCCGGGCATCGGGCTGTGGCGCGAACCGGTCCAGGAGTACGGCGTCGAGGCCGCTGCCCGGCTCGTCCGGGACGCCGGGCTCGCCGTCACCACCCTGTGCCGGGGCGGATTCTTCACCGGCGACGCGTGGCTGGAGAGCAACCGCGAAGCCATCGACGAGTGCGTGGTCCTCGGCACCGACACCCTCGTCCTGGTCTCCGGCGGACTCCCGGCCGGCAGCCGTGACCTGTCCGCCGCCCGGGCCCGGATCGCCGACGCGATCGGGGAGCTCGCCCCGTACGCGGCCCAGCGCGGTGTCCGGCTCGCCATCGAGCCGCTGCACCCGATGTTCGCCTCCGACCGCTGCGCCGTGTCCACCCTGGACCAGGCGCTGGCGATCGCCGAGGAGTTCCCGGCCGACCAGGTCGGCGTGGTCGTCGACACGTACCACCTGTGGTGGGACGACCGGGCCCCCGCCGCCGTCGCCCGGGCGGGCGCGGCGGGCCGGATCCACTCCTTCCAGCTCGCCGACTGGACCACCCCGCTGCCGGCCGGCGTGCTCAACGGGCGCGGCCAGCTGGGCACCGGCGCGATCGACCTGGCGGCGTGGTGCGCGCGGGTCGCCGAGGCGGGCTACACCGGCCCGGTCGAGGTCGAACTCTTCAATGACGAGCTGTGGGAGCGGGACGGCGTGGAGGTTCTGGAAGAGACGCTCGGAGCCTTCCTGGCGGTCTGACCGCCACCGGCCGGGTCCGCGCGCGGACCCCTTCCGACTCCCGGCGCCGGGCCGCCCCTTCCCTCAGGTGCGGCCCGGCGCCGGGTCGTGCGCGGCACCCGGCTCCGCGCTCGGTTCGGTGCCTGGTTCGGCACCCGGTTCGGTGCCCGGCTCGACGGGGAGGGCCGCCGCCCGGCGCGGGAGCAGCAGCGGGGTCGCCAGGACGAGCAGGCCGGCCACCCCGAGTGCGGTCCGGGGGCCGAGCAGCGTGCCCAGCACGCCCCACACCGCCGTCAGGAGCGCGATCGTCGCCTTGGTCGTCACCGACCAGGCGGTCAGCGTGCGGGCCACCCGGTCGGCCGGGGTGCGTTCAAGCCGGCAGGTGGCGGAGAGGGGGTTGAAGACCGCGCAGCAGAAGATCAGCCCCAGTTCGACGCCCATCACCAGAAGCAGCCCTCCGGTCCCCGGCCCCAGGAAGACGAGGCCGAGCGGCCAGAGCGCGCGCAGCGCCCCGGACCCGGCCAGGACCCGGTGCTGCCCGAACCGGGCGGCCAGCGGCCGGGCGAGCCGCGCCCCGACGAGCCCGCCGATCGCGGGCACGGCGAAGGCGAATCCGTACTGCCACGGGGTGAAGCCGAGCCGGCCCAGCATCAGGACGGCCAGCAGGGGTTCCGTGGCCATCACCAGACCGTTGAAGACGGCGGTGTGGAGGAACAGCGGCCGCAGGGTCGGGTCGGCGAGGATGTACCGCCACCCGTCGAGCAGGTCCCCCGCCCGCATCCGTGCGTCTTCGGCACGTCTCACCGGCCGGGCCTCCCCGCTCCCGTCCCCGTTCCCGATCGCGCGGATGCCGAGCGCCGAGAGCAGATAGCTGACCGCGTCGGCGACCACCGTCGCCACCGGCCCGAGCAGCCCGATCGCCACACCGCCCAGCGGCGGCCCGACGATCGTGGTCGTCCAGGCCGTGGACTCGAACCGGGCGTTGGCGACGAGCAGGTCCCCGGCCGGAAGGAGGGTCTTCAGATACGCGCCGGAGGCGGCCCGGAAGCCGATGTCGGCCGCCGCGACGACGACGGACACCAGCAGCAGCTGGACGAAGGTGAGCACCCCGAGCGCGTACGCGACCGGGATCGTCAGCAGCGCCGCGCACCGCGCCAGGTCCAGGCCGATCAGCACCGGCCGCTTGCGCCGGAACTCCACCCACGGGCCGAGCGGCACCGCCACCACCGCGCCCACCGCCGCCCCCACGGAGGACAGCGCGGCGACCCGGGCCGGACCGGCGTCCAGCACCTGGATGGCGATCAGCGGCAGCGCGCCGAACGCGAGCCACGTACCGAGCGCGCTGGTCCCGTACGCCGCCCAGAGCCACCCGAACCGCCGCCCCAGCCCTGGCCCCCGCCCCAGCCCTGGCCCCGGTCCCGGTCCCGGTCCCCGCCCCGCGCCGGCCCCCGCCCTTGCCCGCCGCTCACGCACGACCCCTCTCGCCGCTCACCCGTACAACCGATCCGCGATCGGAGCCATCCAAGCGAGCGGCACCACCAGGGATCAAACAACCAAAAGGCGCCCGGGCTACAACCAACAGTTGTGCCCCTACAGTGTCCGCATGGATCTCGACACCGTCCGGACCTTCGTCGCCGCCGCCGACACGGGGCGCTTCCAGGAAGCCGCCGCCGAGCTGGCGGTCAGCCAGCAGGCCGTCTCCAAGCGCGTCGCCGCGCTGGAGCGCGGACTCGGCGTACGGCTGTTCACCCGTACGCCGCGCGGCGCCGAGCTGACCATCGACGGGCGGGCTTTCCTGCCCCACGCGCGCGAACTGCTGCGGGTCGCCGACCGCGCGGTCGCGTCCGTCCGCGTCGGCCGCCGTCCCCTGCGCGTCGACGTGATCAATCTGCGCGGCGCCGCCTCGGGCCTCATGCGCGACTTCCACCGGCGGCACCCCGACATCGAGCTCGACGTCCTGAAACTGTTCGACATCGACGAGGCAATCGCCGCCCTCCGCTCCGGCACCCTCGACGCGACCTTCCGGGCCGTCGGCGAGCCCGGCCGGCCGCTCCCCGCCGACATCGTGTCCGTCCGCGTCCTCGACGAGCCCCTCCAGCTCCTCACCGGCCCCGCCCACGCCCTCGCGCACGTCCGCTCGGTGCCGCTCGCCGAGCTGGCCGGGCACCGGATCTGGATGCCCGGCGTCGTCCCCGGGACCGAGTGGGCCGCCTACTACGCCGACCTCGTCGCCGCGTACGGCCTCACCATCGAGTCGACCGGCCCCAACTTCGGCTCCGACGCGCTCCTCGACACCATCGCCGACACCCCGGCCCTGGCCACCTTCATGAGCGAGCAGACCCGTCTCGTCTGGCCCACCGGCCACGACCTGCGCCGGATCCCGGTGACCGACCCCACGCCCGTCTACCCGCACTCGCTGCTGTGGCACCGCGACAACCCGCACCCGGCCCTGACCGCCCTCCGCGCCCATCTGGAGACCGCGGCCCCGGGCCCCGCGACCACCGGCACCTGGGTCCCGCCCTGGACATCCCCCCACTGACCCCGAGTTGTCCACAGGCCCCGCGCGCTGTCCGAGGGCTTCGCTACCGTCAGTGCATGTCCCACCCGACGACGCCCAGCCTGACAGTGATCACCGGGGTCCTGGAGCGGATCACCTACGCCAACGAGGAGACCGGCTACACCGTCGCCCGCGTGGACACCGGCCGCGGCTCCGGCGACCTGCTGACGGTCGTCGGGTCGCTGCTCGGCGCCCAGCCGGGGGAGTCGCTGCGCCTGGAGGGCCGCTGGGGCTCGCATCCGCAGTACGGCCGGCAGTTCACCTGCGAGAACTTCACCACCGTCCTGCCCGCCACCATCCAGGGCATCCGCCGCTACCTCGGCTCCGGCCTCATCAAGGGCATCGGCCCCCGGATCGCCGAGCGCATCGTCGACCACTTCGGCACGGACACCCTCGACGTCATCGAGACCGAGCCGAAGCGGCTCGTCGAGGTGCCCGGGCTCGGCCCCAAGCGCACGAAGCTGATCGGCGCGGCCTGGGAGGAGCAGAAGGCGATCAAGGAGGTGATGGTCTTCCTGCAGGGCGTCGGCGTCTCCACCTCCATCGCCGTCCGCATCTACAAGAAGTACGGGGACGCCTCGATCTCCGTCGTCAAGAACCAGCCCTACCGGCTCGCCGCCGACGTCTGGGGCATCGGCTTCCTCACCGCCGACCGGATCGCCCAGGCCGTCGGCATCCCGCACGACAGTCCCGACCGGGTGTGCGCCGGGCTCCAGTACGCGCTGTCGCAGTCCGCCGACCAGGGGCACTGCTTCCTGCCGGAGGAGCGGCTGATCGCGGACGCGGTGAAGCTGCTCCAGGTGGACACGGGCCTGGTCATCGAGTGCCTGGGCCGGCTGGCGGAGGACCCCGAAGGGGTCGTACGGGAGAAGGTGCCCGGTCCCGAGGGGCTGCCGGTCATGGCGGTGTACCTGATCCCGTTCCACCGGGCCGAGCTGTCCCTCGCCGGACAGGTCCGCCGGCTCCTCCGCGCGGAGGAGGACCGGATGCCCGGGTTCCGGGACGTGGACTGGGACAAGGCGCTGGCCTGGCTGGCGCGGCGGACCGGGGCGTCGCTCGCGCCGGAGCAGGAGGAGGCGGTACGGCTGGCGCTGACCCAAAAGGTCGCGGTGCTCACCGGCGGCCCCGGCTGCGGCAAGTCGTTCACGGTCCGCTCGATCGTGGAGCTGGCCCGGGCCAAGCGGGCCAAGGTCGTGCTCGCCGCGCCCACCGGCCGGGCCGCCAAGCGTCTCGCGGAGCTGACCGGCGCCGAGGCGTCGACCGTGCACCGGCTCCTGGAGCTGAAGCCGGGCGGGGACGCGGCGTACGACCGGGACCGGCCGCTCGACGCCGACCTGGTGGTCGTCGACGAGGCGTCCATGCTCGACCTGCTGCTCGCGAACAAGCTCGTGAAGGCGGTGGCACCGGGTGCCCACCTGCTGCTCGTGGGCGACGTGGACCAGCTGCCGTCGGTCGGCGCCGGCGAGGTCCTGGGGGACCTGCTCGCCCCCGGCGGCCCGGTCCCGGCGGTCCGGCTCACCCGGATCTTCCGGCAGGCCCAGCAGTCCGGGGTGGTCACCAACGCGCACCGGATCAACGCGGGCGTCCCGCCCGTCACGACCGGCCTGCCGGACTTCTTCCTGTTCGCCGAGGAGGAGACGGAGGACGCGGCCCGGGTCGCCGTGGAGGTCGCGGCCCGCCGGATCCCGGCGAAGTTCGGCCTCGACCCGCGCCGCGACGTGCAGGTTCTCGCCCCCATGCACCGGGGCCCCGCCGGGGCCGGCTCGCTCAACGGACTGCTCCAGCAGGCGATCACCCCGGCCCGCCCCGATCTGCCCGAGAAGCGGTTCGGCGGCCGGGTCTTCCGGGTCGGCGACAAGGTCACCCAGATCCGCAACAACTACGAGAAGGGGGCCAACGGCGTCTTCAACGGCACGGTCGGCGTCGTGACCGCCCTCGACCCGGTCGAGCAGCGGCTCGTCGTCCGCACGGACGAGGACGAGGAGGTGCCGTACGACTTCGACGAGCTGGACGAGCTGGCCCATGCCTACGCTGTGACCATCCACCGCTCACAGGGCAGCGAGTACCCGGCCGTGGTGATCCCGGTCACCACCAGTGCCTGGATGATGCTCCAGCGCAACCTGCTCTACACGGCCGTCACCCGTGCCCGGAAGCTCGTGGTGCTGGTCGGCTCCCGGCGCGCGATCGCCCAGGCGGTGCGCACGGTCTCGGCCGGACGGCGCTTTACCGCACTCGCGTACCGGCTCACAGGGGGTGCTGTCGTGTGAAAGATCACGAGGGGCTTTCGGAACCGGGGCGAAGGGGGCAGGATAAGCAGGTTGGCGGCACTGAGTGCCGCCAATTGGCCCAATGGTCGACCCCGAGTGCACTCTCCTGAGCCAAATGGGGGATGGTAGAGACAGTCAGGGCACCTCGAAGAAGAGGCACTACGTCGGTGAGGGATGACGTGAGCGACAACTCTGTAGTACTGCGGTACGCGGACGGTGAATACACCTACCCGGTGGTCGAGAGCACCGTCGGCGACAAGGGCTTCGACATCGGGAAGCTCCGAGCCCAGACCGGTCTGGTCACTCTCGACAGCGGATACGGCAACACCGCCGCCTACAAATCCGCCATCACCTACCTGGACGGCGAGAAGGGCATCCTGCGGTACCGCGGCTACCCGATCGAGCAGCTCGCCGAGCAGTCGACCTTCCTGGAGGTGGCCTACCTCCTGATCAACGGCGAGCTGCCCACGAAGGACGAGCTCACCGTCTTCCAGAACGAGATCACCCAGCACACGCTGGTCCACGAGGACGTCAAGAACTTCTTCCGCGGCTTCCCGCGTGACGCCCACCCGATGGCCATGCTGTCCTCCGTGGTCTCCGCGCTGTCCACCTTCTACCAGGACAGCCACAACCCGTTCGACGAGCAGCAGCGTCACCTCTCCACGATCCGGCTGCTCGCCAAGCTGCCGACGATCGCGGCCTACGCGTACAAGAAGTCGATCGGTCACCCGTTCGTCTACCCGCGTAACGACCTCGGCTACGTCGAGAACTTCCTGCGCATGACCTTCTCGGTCCCGGCCCAGGAGTACGACCTCGACCCGGTCGTCGTCTCCGCGCTCAACAAGCTGTTCATCCTGCACGCGGACCACGAGCAGAACTGCTCGACCTCCACCGTGCGTCTGGTCGGCTCCTCGCAGGCGAACATGTTCGCCTCGGTCTCCGCCGGCATCTCGGCCCTGTGGGGCCCGCTGCACGGTGGCGCCAACCAGTCCGTGCTGGAGATGCTCGAAGGCATCAAGGCCAACGGCGGCGATGTCGACACCTTCATCACCAAGGTGAAGAACAAGGAGGACGGCGTCCGCCTGATGGGCTTCGGCCACCGGGTGTACAAGTCCTTCGACCCGCGCGCCAAGATCATCAAGGCCGCGGCGCACGACGTCCTCAAGGCCCTCGGCAAGTCCGACGAGCTGCTGGACATCGCGCTCAAGCTGGAGGAGCACGCGCTCTCCGACGAGTACTTCGTCTCGCGCAACCTCTACCCGAACGTGGACTTTTACACGGGTCTGATCTACCGCGCCATGGGCTTCCCGACCGAGATGTTCACGGTCCTCTTCGCCCTCGGCCGCCTCCCGGGCTGGATCGCCCAGTGGCACGAGATGATCAAGGAGCCGGGTTCCCGCATCGGCCGCCCGCGCCAGATCTACACCGGCGTCGTCGAGCGCGACTTCGTCCCGGTCGAGGCCCGCTGAAGCCAGGTCTGACGGACCCCGGCCCGCCGTGCCGCGGCCGGTCCCGCTCTGTCAAGGCTTCGAAGCCGGACACCGTGCGTACCGCCCGGGTCCGGCTTCACGCTGTCTCGGACGCGTAGGCCGCCGGGCTGTCCCGGTCGCCTGAGCCGCGTAAGCGGAAGCGCCCCGCCGCCGATCCCCCCACGGGTCGACGAACGGGGCGCTTCCCATATCCCCGGTGCGGATTCCCCCCACGGGATCCGGGCCGGGCGCCGGTCGGCGCGGTCTGCCGGGGTACGTACGGGAGGGCCGCTCAAAGCTCCCCGATGCACGTGCCCCGGCCGCGCTTGCCTGGGACGTCCCCCAAGACATCCCATGAACGTCCCCCAAGACGTTCTTGGCATCGCCCACTTAGACTCACGAACGGCCCAGATGGTTACCCCCCAATATCTGTGATCTAGATCTCTTTGGGAAGGTCCCGTGGCGTCACGGGCGGGTCAAGTTCGGCGGCGGTTCGCCGCCGAACTCGTACGGCCCCGATCCGGCCCCGGTGCGGCCCTCGCGCGGCCCCCGCAGGCTCACGAGAAACGCCGCAGCCGCAGGCTGTTGGTCACCACGAACACCGACGAGAAGGCCATCGCGAGGCCCGCGATCATCGGGTTGAGCAGCCCGGCCGCGGCCAGCGGCAGCGCCGCGACGTTGTAGCCGAAGGCCCAGCCCAGATTCCCCTTGATCGTCGCGAGCGTGCGTCGCGACAGCCGGATCGCGTCCGCCGCGACCCGCAGGTCCCCGCGGACCAGGGTCAGATCGCTCGCCTCGATCGCGGCGTCCGTCCCGGTGCCCATCGCCAGGCCCAGATCGGCCGTGGCCAGCGCGGCGGCGTCGTTCACGCCGTCGCCGACCATCGCGACCACCCGGCCCTCGGCCTGGAGCCGCCGGACCACGTCCACCTTGTCCTGCGGCAGCACCTCGGCGATCACCTCGTCGATGCCGACCTCCGCCGCCACCCGCTCGGCCACGCTCCGCGCGTCCCCGGTCAGCAGCACCGGCCGCAGCCCGAGCCCGCGCAGCCGCTCGACCGCCTCCGCGCTGGTCTCCTTGACCGCGTCGGCGACCGTCAGCGTGCCGCGCGCCCGCCCGTCCCAGGCGACGTGCACCACGCCCGGGGCGGCCTGCCCCGGCACCTCGATCCCCTCGGCCGTGAGCAGCGCGGCGCGCCCGACCAGGACCAGATGTCCCTCGACGGAGCCGCGCACCCCGAGGCCCGGCACGTTCTCGAAGGTCTTCGGTACGGGCAGCTCGCCCACCACCGCGGCGGCGCCGGCCGCGACGGCCTGGGCGACCGGGTGCTCGGAGGAGTGCTCCAGGGCGCCCGCGAGGCGCAGCAGCTCCGCCTCGTCCGTACCGCCGGAGCCGTACGCGCCCCCGTACACGTGTGTCCCGGTCAGCTCCATCCGGCCGGTGGTGACCGTGCCGGTCTTGTCCAGGACGACGGTGTCGACCTTGCGGGTGGACTCCAGGACCTCCGGGCCCTTGATGAGGATGCCGAGCTGGGCGCCGCGGCCGGTGCCGACCATGAGGGCGGTCGGGGTGGCCAGGCCGAGGGCGCAGGGGCAGGCGATGATCAGGACGGCGACGGCGGCCGTGAAGGCGGCCGTGGTCTCGCCGGTCAGCAGGAGCCAGGCGACCAGGGTGCCCAGCGCGATGAGGATGACGACGGGGACGAACACGGCGGAGATCCGGTCGGCGAGCCGCTGCACCTCCGCCTTGCCGTTCTGGGCGTCCTCAACGAGCTTGGCCATGCGGGCGAGCTGGGTGTCGGCGCCGACCCGGGTGGCCTCGACGACGAGGCGGCCCGAGGTGTTGACGCAGCCGCCGGTGACACTGTCGCCGGGCAGCACGTCGACCGGGACGGACTCGCCGGTGAGCATGGACGCGTCCACGGCGGACGCGCCCTCCGTGACGGTGCCGTCGGTGGCGATCTTCTCGCCGGGCCGGACCACGAAACGGTCGCCGACCCGCAGCGCGCCGACCGGGATCCGTACCTCCGTACCCCCGCGCAGCACCGCCACGTCCTTGGCGCCGAGCCGCATCAGGGCGTGCAGGGCGGCGCCGGCCCGGCGCTTGGCGCGGGCCTCCAGATAGCGGCCGAGCAGGATGAAGGTGACGACTCCGGCGGCGACCTCCAGATAGATGGTGGAGGAGGCGTGCTCGCGGGAGGCGGTGAGGTCGAAGCCGTGCCGCATGCCGGGCATGCCGGCGTCGCCGAGGAACAGCGCCCACAGGGACCAGCCGAAGGCGGCGAGGGTGCCGACCGAGACGAGGGTGTCCATGGTGGCGGCGCCGTGCCGCAGATTGGTCCAGGCGGCGCGGTGGAAGGGCAGCCCGCCCCAGACGACGACGGGCGCGGCGAGCGTGAGGCTCAGCCACTGCCAGTGGTCGAACTGGAGCGCGGGGACCATCGCGAGGAGGACGACCGGCAGGGCGAGGACGGCGCAGACGGTGAGCCGCTGCCGCAGGGCGTCGACCTCGGGGTCGCGGTCGGGGTCCCGGCCGGGGTCCCGGCCGGGGTCCGCCGCTTCCGCCGGCTCCGCGTCCGGTTCCGGTTCGGGTTCCGGGGGCGGGGGTTCCGCGGCGGTGTAGCCCGTCTTGACGACGGTGGCGATCAGATCGGTGACCGGGAGGTCCTCGGGGTGCTCGACGCGGGCCTTCTCGGTGGCGTAGTTGACACTCGCGGTCACCCCCTCCATCCGGTTGAGCTTCTTCTCGACGCGGGCCGCGCAGGACGCGCAGGTCATCCCGCCGATCGTCAGCTCGGTGATCGTGGAGGTCATGGCGGTTCCAAACAGGAGCAGGGCCGTACGTAGTCACCGTACGACCCTGCGAAGGCGAGGCGGGGACCGCCTCGGGGCCGGACGGGTCCGACCAGGTACTGCCTGTGTGACGTCTGTGCTCTACGCCTCGGATTCAGGCGAGGCCCACCAGCTCGTAGCCGGCCTCGTCGACGGCGGCGCGGACGGCCTCCTCGTCGAGCGGGGCGGCGGAGACCACGGTGACCAGGCCGGTGGCGGAGACCGAGGCGACCGAGGCGACGCCCTCGATCTCGGAGATCTCGCTGTTGACGGCCCCCTCGCAGTGGCCGCAGGTCATGCCCTTGACCTGGTAGACGGTGGTGATGCCGTCCGCCGTGTCCGCCGCCTTCGCGCCGCCGTCGTGACACGCGCCGGTGGGAGAGCAGCAGGAGGCGGTGGCCTGCGGAAGTTCGGTCCGGGTCTCGGCGGTCATGGGCTTCTCCTCTTCGAGGCGGTGCGCTGTGGTGCGTGGTCCCGCGGTGTGCGGGGCCGCACGCCGTACTTACCACCCACTGTACCCCTAGGGGGTATGGAATCCGGTGGCGGGCCTGTCGCACCGGGTGGACGGCGCCCGGTGCCGCGGGTGTACGGCGGACGGGCGGAGCCCCGCACCGCGAGGTGGGCGGTACGGGGCTCCGGGCCTGTCCCGGGGGGGGAGCGGGCGGGGGAGGCGGTCAGCCGTCCACCCGGCGGCCGCGGTTGCCGGGACGGTTCGCGACCCAGCAGCGGATCGTGTCCGCGTACCAGTAGGGCTTGCCCGACTCGACGTGGTCGGGCGTCGGCAGCAGGCCGTGTTTCCGGTACGAGCGGACGGTGTCCGGCTGCACCCTGATGTGCGCGGCGATGTCCTTGTACGACCAGAGCCTTCTGTCCGTCATGCGTGGCACCTCTCCTGCGTGCTGCCCGGCGGCGCGGCGGCGGGGGAGGCCGTCGGGGGAAGCCGCCGGAAGTCACTGGTGATCACTTGCGATCACCGAGCCTGTGCCCGGGGAACGGATGCATCCGGCGGGAGGCTTGCGGCTGTCGGCCGGTTGTGACAGAAACACTGCGAAAAGGAGACATGCGTGACGAAGGCGGTACGGATCTCACTCGCCTGACCGAATCCGCGGCGGCCGTGTGGGGGCCGCGGGCGTCAGACCCCGCAGGAGCGGAGGAAGCGGCGGGTCCGTTCGGCGATCGGGTACGGCCGGTCCGGCTCGCACGGGTACATGTCCTGCTCGACGATGGCGAACAGGTCCACGTCCAAGGCCCGCGCCGCGGCCAGCACAGGTTCCAGCGCCGGCACCCCGGCCGGCGGCTCGCACATCACGCCCCGCGCCACCGCCGGACCGAACGGCACCTCGTCGGCGACGACCTCGGCCAGCACCTCCGGATCGACCTGCTTGAGGTGGAGGTAGCCGATCCGCTCGCCGTACGTCTCGATCAGCTTCACGCTGTCGCCGCCGCAGTAGGCGTAGTGCCCGGTGTCCAGGCACAGCGACACGTCGCGGGAGTCGGTCGCGTCGAGGAACCGGGTCACGTTCTCCTCGCTGTCGAGATGGGTGTCGGCGTGCGGGTGGACGACGATCCGCAGGCCGTACCGCTCCCGGACCTCGCGGCCGAGCCGCTCGGTCAGGCCGGTCAGCTGCCGCCACTGCGCGGCCGTGAGGGTGCGGTCCTCCAGGACCGCGCCGGTCTTGTCGTCGCGCCAGAAGGAGGGGATCACGACCAGGTGTTCCGCGCCCATCGCCTGGGCGAGCGCGGCGTTCTCGGCCACGTGGACCCAGGTGCGGTCCCACACGTCCGGGCCGTGGTGCAGCCCGGTGAACACGGTCGCCGCCGACACCCGCAGCCCCCGGTGGGCCGTCTCCTCGGCGAGCACGGCCGGGTCGGTGGGCAGATAGCCGTACGGGCCGAGCTCGATCCACCGGTAGCCGGCGCCCGCCACCTCGTCGAGGAACCGCTGCCACGGCACCTGCCGCGGATCGTCCGGGAACCAGACACCCCAGGAGTCCGGGGCGGAACCGACCCGGATGCGGGACGGCGGCGTCGGGTTCGTCGGGTTCGTCATGAACGCCACCTTGACGGCGTTTCCGGAGAGTCGTCAAGCATCGCGGGGCCACCGGGCGAGGTGGGCGGCGCGGGTCCGGAAGCGAGGGGATGGCGTTGACACGGCCCCGGGCCGTGGATAGATCTGGAGGCGTGGGCCCGGTGGGGCAGGCGGGGCCGTGGCGAGAGGTGGCAGGGCATGGCGTCGAAGCCGTACGAACAGTCATATGCCGCACCGAACGACGGGCCGCGCCCGGCATATGACCGACCGGAGACCGGGCCGGGGACCGGGCCGGGGACCGGGCCGGAGGTCGAGTCGGAGACCGTACCGCGCGACAGGCCGACGGACGGACCGGCGGACGGGCCGATCGACGGGCCGTACGACCTGATCACGATGGGCCGGCTCGGCGTCGACCTCTATCCGCTGCGCGGCGGAGTGACCCTGGACCGGGTCGAGACCTTCGGCCGGTTCCTCGGCGGCTCCCCGGCCAACGTCGCCGTCGCCGCGGCGCGGCTCGGCCGGACCACCGCGCTCGTGAGCCGGACCGGAGCCGACCCGTTCGGCACGTATCTCCGACGCGAACTGTGCGGATTCGGAGTGGACCCGCGCTGGGTGACCGAGGTCCCGGAGCAGTCCACGCCGCTCACCTTCTGCGAGATCTTCCCGCCCGACCACTTCCCGATCCACTTCTACCGCCGCCCCAAGGCCCCCGACCTGGAGATCCGCCCGCACGAACTCGACCTGCCCGCCCTCGGCGCCGCCCGCGCCTTCTGGATGACCGGCACCGGACTGAGCGCCGAACCGAGCAGGACGGCCACCCTGACCGCGCTGCGGTCCCGGGCCGAGCGGGCCCCGGCCGCCGGCGAGGACGCGTTCACCGTCTTCGACCTGGACTGGCGCCCCGCCCTCTGGGACGGCGACACCCCCGCCGACCAGGCCCGCCCGCTCTACCGGGAGGCGCTGCGGTACGCCACGGTCGCCGTCGGCAACGCGGAGGAGTGCGCCGTCGCCACCGGCGAGCACGAACCGCACGCCGCCGCCCGTGCCCTGCTCGCCACGGGCGTGCGCCTCGCCGTCGTCAAACAGGGCCCCAAGGGTGTCCTCGTGCTCGCCGCCGACGGCACCTTCGCCGAGGTCCCGCCGCTCCCGGTCGACGTCGTCAACGGCCTCGGCGCGGGCGACGCGTTCGGCGGCGCGCTCGTCCACGGTCTGCTGGCCGGCTGGGACCTGGAACGGACACTGCGGTACGCGGGCGCGGCCGGCGCGATCGTCGCGGGCCGGCTCGCCTGTTCCACCGCCATGCCGTACGACGCCGAGATCGCCCGCGCCCTGGCCGACGGCACCGGGTCGATCCCCGAGCCCCCGGATCCGGGAGACCCCGAGCGCGCCCCGGACCCCGCCCCCGAGATCACCCGGAACCCGGGCCGCCCCCGGTGAGCGCGCCGGGACAACGGGTAGGCACCCCACCATGAACACCACGCGGCCCCCGCACCGCCTCCACCTCCCGGCCGGCAGCGCCGCCCGCGGCCCGTACGCCGTCGACGTCGACCCCGCGCGGGCCGGCTGGACGTACGGCGCGCTGCGGGTACTCGACCTGCCGCCCGGCGGAACGCACGAGTTCGAGACAGGTGTCTGTGAATGGGTGGTGCTTCCCCTGTCCGGGAGAGGTACGGTGCGCGCAGACGGGGAAGACTTCGAACTCGCGGGCCGGTCAAGCGTGTTCGAGGGTGTCTCGGACTTCGCCTACGTGCCCGCGGACTCCCGTGTCCAGATCGCCTCCGGTGCGGGAGGCCGCTTCGCTTTGGCAGGAGCGAGGTGCGAGCGAAGACTCCCCGCCCGCTACGGCCCCGCGCCGGAGGTCCCCGTCGAGACACGCGGCAGCGGCAACCGCGCCCGTCAGGTGCGCAACTTCGCGGCGGCGGGCGTCTTCCCCTGCGACCGGCTGATCGCCGTCGAGGTGATCACCCCCGGCGGCAACTGGTCCTCCTACCCGCCGCACAAGCACGACGAGCACCGCCCCGGCGAGGAGTCCGTCCTGGAGGAGATCTACTACTACGAGGTGGCCGGGCCGCCGCACGGCTACGCCTACCAGCGCGTCAGCCCGTCCCGCCCGGGCGGCGCCGAACTCCTCGCCGAAGTCCGCACGGGGGACGCCGTCCTCGTCCCCGACGGCTGGCACGGCCCGTCCATCGCCCAGCCCGGGCACGACCTCTACTACCTGAACGTCATGGCCGGACCGGGCCCCGAGCGGGAGTGGCGGATCCGCTTCCACCCCGACCACACGGAGGGATACCAGTGACGCGTTCCACCGTCGCCCAGGCCCTGGTGCGCTTCCTCGCCGCGCAGTACACCGAGCGCGACGGCGTCCGGCGCCGCTTCATCACCGGCACCTGGGGCATCTTCGGGCACGGCAACGTCGCCGGGATCGGCCAGGCGCTCGTCGAGTACCCCGGCCTCATGCCGTACCACCAGGGCCGCAACGAGCAGGCCATGGTGCACGCGGCCGTCGGCTACGCCCGCCAGTCGAACCGCCTGCGGACGCACGCCGTGACCACCTCCATCGGCCCCGGCGCCACCAACCTCGTCACCGGCGCGGCCCTCGCCACCGTCAACCGGCTGCCCGTCCTCCTCCTTCCCGGCGACACCTTCGCGACCCGCCCCGCCGACCCCGTCCTCCAGCAGCTCGAAGTCCCCTACGCGGGCGAGGTGTCCGTCAACGACTGTCTGCGCCCCGTCTCGAAGTACTTCGACCGCGTCACCCGCCCCGAGGCCCTGATCCCGGCCGCGCTCGCCGCCCTGCGGGTCCTCACCGACCCGGCCGAGACCGGCGCCGTCACCCTCGCCCTGCCGCAGGACGTACAGGCGGAGGCCTACGACTGGCCGGAGGAGTTCTTCGCCGAACGGACCTGGACCGTCCGCCGGCCCCGGCCCGACGCCGCCGAACTCGACGCCGCCGCCGAGGCGGTACGGAAGGCCCGGCGCCCGATGATCATCGCGGGCGGGGGAGTGAAGCACAGCGCCGCCGAGGACGCCCTGCGCACCCTCGCCGAGCGGGTCTGCCTGCCCGTCGCCACCACCCAGGCCGGCAAGGGCGTCCTGCCGTGGGACCACCGCTGCGACGCCGGCGGCATCGGCCACACCGGCACCGGCACCGCCAACGCGCTCGCCCGCACCAGCGACCTCGTCATCGGCGTCGGCACCCGCTACACCGACTTCACCACCGCCTCCGGCACCCTCTTCCGCCCCGGCACCCGCTTCCTCAACCTCAACATCACCGGCGTCGACGCCCACAAGCAGGCCGCCACCCTGCCGCTCGTCGCCGACGCCCGCGAAGGACTCACCGCGCTCACCGAGGCCCTCGGCGACCACCAGCAGCATGCCGTGCAGTGGACCTTCTCCAAGCAGGACTGGCAGGAGCGGACCGACGCCGCCTACGCCGCGCCCGACCCGCGCGCCCGTCCCACCCAGATCCAGGTGCTCGGCGCCCTTGACGCCCTGGTCACCGCCGACGACATCCTGATCAACGCGGCCGGTTCGCTCCCCGGCGACCTGCACCGGCTGTGGCGGGTCCGCTCCAGCGACCAGTACCACGTCGAGTACGGCTACTCCTGCATGGGCTACGAGATCCCGGCCGCCATCGGCGTCGCCCTCGCCGCGCCCGGCCGGCCCGTCTGGGCACTCGTCGGCGACGGCACGTACCTGATGAACCCCACCGAACTCGTCACCGCCGTCCAGGAGGAACTCCCGATCAAGGTGGTGATCCTCCAGAACCACGGCTACGCCTCCATCGGCGGCCTGTCGGAGGCGGTCGGCGCCGAGCGGTACGGCACCGACTACCGCCGCCGCGACCCCGACGGCGGCTTCACCGGCCCGCCGCTGCCCGTCGACCTGGCCGCCAACGCCGCCTCCCTCGGGATGCGCGTGCTCCGCGCCCACACCATGCGTGACCTGCGGGAAGCCCTCGCGGACGCGCGGGAGGCGACGGTTCCCACATGTGTCTACGTCGAGACCGAAACGGCAGACAGTGTGTCGGGCGCGCCCCCCGCCCCGGCGTGGTGGGATGTGCCCGTGGCCGCGACGTCGACCCGTCCGTCGGCGGTCAAGGCCCGCGAGGAGTACGAACGGCACGTCACCGCCCGACGCCGCCATCTCTGAAGGAGTAACTCGTCATGACGAAGACCGTCCACCACTGGATCGGTGGCAAGACCGTCGAGGGCACGTCGGGCAACTGGGGCCCGGTCACCGACCCGGCCACCGGCGCCGTCACCACGCGGGTGGCGCTCGCGTCCACCGAGGAGGTCGACACGGCGGTCGCCGCCGCCAAGGCCGCCTTCGAGACCTGGGGCACTTCCTCGCTGGCCCAGCGCACCACGATCCTGTTCAAGTTCCGCGCGCTGCTCGACGCCAACCGCGACGCCATCGCCGAGCTGATCGTCGCCGAGCACGGCAAGGTCCACTCCGACGCCCTCGGCGAGGTCGCCCGCGGCCTGGAGATCGTCGACCTGGCCTGTGGCATCACCACCCAGCTCAAGGGCGAGCTGTCCACCCAGGTCTCCAGCCGGGTGGACGTCGCCTCGATCCGCCAGCCGGTGGGCGTGGTGGCGGGCATCACCCCGTTCAACTTCCCGGCCATGGTGCCGATGTGGATGTTCCCGGTCGCCATCGCGTGCGGCAACACCTTCGTGCTCAAGCCGAGCGAGAAGGACCCGTCGCCGTCCCTGAAGATCGCCGAGCTGCTGGCCGAGGCCGGCCTGCCGGACGGCGTCTTCAACGTCGTCCACGGTGACAAGGTCGCCGTCGACCGCCTCCTGGAGCACCCGGACGTCTCCGCGATCTCCTTCGTCGGCTCGACCCCGATCGCCCGCTACATCCACACCACGGCCTCCGCCAACGGCAAGCGCGTTCAGGCGCTCGGCGGCGCCAAGAACCACATGCTGGTGCTGCCCGACGCCGACCTCGACGCGGCCGCCGACGCCGCCGTCTCCGCGGCCTACGGCTCGGCCGGCGAGCGCTGCATGGCGATCTCCGCCGTCGTCGCCGTCGGCTCGGTCGGCGACGAGCTGGTCCAGAAGATCCGCGAGCGCGCCGAGAAGATCAAGATCGGCCCCGGCAACGACCCGACCTCCGAGATGGGCCCGCTCATCACGGCCGTCCACCGCGACAAGGTCGCCTCCTACGTGCACGGCGCGGCGGCCGAGGGCTGCGAGGTCGTCCTCGACGGTTCGGCGTACACCTACGAAGGGGCCGGCCACGAGAACGGCCACTGGATCGGCCTCTCCCTGCTCGACCACGTCCCGACCACCGCGGCCGCCTACCGCGACGAGATCTTCGGCCCGGTCCTGTGCGTGCTGCGCGCCGAGACGTACGAGGAGGGCCTGGCCCTCATCAACGCCTCCCCGTTCGGCAACGGCACCGCCGTCTTCACCCGCGACGGCGGCGCCGCCCGCCGCTTCCAGATGGAGGTCCAGGCGGGCATGGTCGGCGTCAACGTGCCGATCCCGGTCCCGGTGGGCTACCACTCCTTCGGTGGCTGGAAGGACTCGCTCTTCGGCGACCACCACATCTACGGCACCGACGGCGTGCACTTCTACACCCGCGGCAAGGTCGTCACCACCCGCTGGCCCGACCCGGCCGACGCCCCGACGGGCGTCGACCTCGGCTTCCCGCGCAACCACTGACACTCCGCCTGCCCGGCGCCCCTGACGACAGCAGCCTCCCCGGCGCCCGTCGACGACGAAGCGCCCGCCCTCTCCCGGGAGAGGGCGGGCGCTTCGTGTGTCGTGCCGTCAGCCGGTGAACACCGCGACGAGGGCCGCGAGGAGGGTGCCGCCGATCAGGACGACCGGACCGCTGACCGCCCAGTGGCCCCAGCGAGGAGCCCGCGCCGCCGCCCCGATCACCGCGGCGACGGCGAGCAACGGCGGAGCGGCGGCCACCGCCAGCTGCCTATAGCCGTGCCGCTCCACGTCACCGCGCGTCAGCCCCACCTCGGGATCCGGAGTGGACGTGAACGTCGGCGCCTCCGCCTCGATCAGGTGGATGCCGCGGGCGGCGAGCCACAGTGCGATCAGCGCGTAGAACCCGAGCGCGACCACGGGCAGGACAACGCGAACAGCAATCACATGAACCTACTCAGGGCTTGGGCGTATCCGTACCACAGCCTCCAGGCGAAGTTCCGGTTGACTGCTGCGCAGTATCTGTTGCGGCTGCACGACGTATTATTCGGCCCCCAGGCACTGAGACGCCGCCCTATTCTCTCGTCCTCGAAGCGGCCCGCGAACTCCGCCTTCGATATTGCGACGGGGCCCTACACGTGGGCTGTTACGGGTTCTGGGGGCCCCTCGGACTTCGGTGTTGAAGCAGCCTTCGAAGACCTTCGACGATGAGACCTGTGCCCACAAGAATGGCAAAGATTGAGTAGGGGACCATGGCGATGACGTCGGAGAGGTACAGGGCAAGGAGCGCAATGCCTACGGCAATTGCGCCGTATGAAGTCCATCGGTTCATGGTGACTCCAGTGGGTGCTGAGGATGTACGCGGGGAGGGGCGGGGGGGTACGCCCCACCCCTCCTAGGGCTTAGTTCATGGTCCGCCACAAGCGCATGTTCCTGTAGGAACGCCAGCCACGGTAAGTTCTCACCCGTCGGTAAGCGGAGCCAGCGAACTTACCAGACCGCCCAACCTTGATGGCATTGGTCCATGTGCGGCCGAAGAAGCCTCCAGCAGCTCCCCAGCCAGCCGCCGATACCGTACCTCGCCAGGTCTTCCGGCCCGAACTTCCCCAGTAGCCCATGGCTCCAACGGCGGCCCCCGCCGCTATGCCGCAGACGATGGACACACCACATCCAAGTGCAGCGGCTACGCCGACGCCGATGGCGCCGACCTTCCAGACCGTGCGCCAGCCGCCCCAGCGAACGACCTTGTTCTTCCTGATTCGGTTCCACCCCTTCGTGAACCAGTTCTTCCCATCAAGGTCGAATTGGTTGATGGGGTCGGCTGGGTAGCCGTAGCGGTTGTCTCCGCCGCCGTAGACAGGGTCGAGCGACAGGAAGCGTCCGGTCTGCGGGTTGTAGAGGCGGGCGCCCATGAGGGTGAGGCCGGTGAGGGTTTCGGCGGAGCGTTGCTTTGCGCCGAGCCAGTTGTAGCGGGTGACCGGCTGGCCCGTGCGGGGGTTGCCGTACTCGTCGGCGTCCAGTGCCACCGGGGCCTTGCTCGTGTCCAGCGGCAGCTGGAGGGCCACGTCGCCGTGGATGGTGGTCAGCTGGAGCGTGGTGTCGCCGGTCTTGCTGGTAGTGGCGGCGAGGTCCCCGCTGGCGGACTCGACATTGCGGGTCAGCGTGCCGGTGGCGGTGTCCTCGGTGATCCAGCGAGGGTTGTCGCCGTCGCTGTCGTAGTGGTTGAGCTTGGATCCGGTCTGGGTCCAGGTGGTGCCGCTGCCGGTCTCGGTCTTCCAGGAGCGGAAGCGCAGGGCGGCGTCGAGCTGCCAGGTCTGGCGCTGGCCTTTCGCGGTCTGCTGGTAGGCGAGGTCGTTGGCGTAGTAGCCAAGGGTGCTGCCGGGCAGAGCGGTGGTGCGGCCGAACGCGTCGTAGGTGTAGCCGGTGTCGACGAGGCGGTCGGCGCTGTCGTAGGTGTGGCTGGTGGTGGTTCCGCCTGTGGTGGTGCAGTCGAGGCCGGGGGTGCCGACCGTGGTGGTGCGGGTCTTGCGGTTGGCTCGGTTGTCGAAGGTGTAGGTCCGGTTGGTGCAGATGGTGTCGGCGGTGTCTTCGACGGTGGTGAGGCGGCCGGTGGTGTCGTAGCGGTAGGTCTGGTCGGACCAGCCGGCGTGGCTGGTGACCTGGCCGTGGATGGACTCGGTCACGGTGTCCGCGTAGACGAGGGTGCCGTCGCTGTCGCGCTTGTAGGCGCGGTCCAGCGTGGCGCCGGTGGTGTCCTCGGTGGTGGTGAGGGTGTAGCCGCCGGGCAGCTTCTCGCTCGCCACGGAGCCGTCTTCGTCGTACGTGGCCTGGAAGGCGCCGGCGACGGAGTCGGTGGTCTTCGTGGCCAAACCGCGCGGCTCAGCTGCGTGGTCGTAGGTGTAGGTGACGGTCGAGGGCGCGTTGTCGGTGGCCTTGACCGGGCGGTTGAGCAGGTCGTACTCGGTGGTGGTGACACCGCCGTCGGCGTCCGTGTAGGACATCTGGCGGCCGAGCTTGTCGAACGTCTTGGTGATGGTGCCGCCGGTCGGGGAGACCGTCTTGACGGCCTGGCCGGTGGCCGGGTCGTACTCAATCGTGGATTCCGGGACGGCCTGGCCTATTCCGCCGGTGAGCGCGGTCTTGGTGGGCCGGCCGGCGTTGTCGTAGGTGGTCGTGGTGGTGCGGGTAATGGAGTTGGCGGTCTCGGTGACCTTGGCCGGGTTGCCCCACCAGTCGTACTCGGTGGTGGTGGTCGGCAGCTGGGCCGGGTTCGAACCGCCGCCGGTGATCGTGCCGGCCGGGCCGGTGGAACAGACCTGGTCGGCCCACTCCGGGCGGCCGGCGCAGGCGCCGGTGCCGGTCGCGGACCAGTAGGTGGTCACCCGGGTCGCGGCGTCGGTGCCGGTGGCACCGGGCAGCAGTTGCTTGGTGACGCGGCCCTGGTCGTCGTACCCGGTGGTCTCGGTGATCGCGACACCACCGGGGTCCTTGACCGTCTGAGTGGCCAGGCCCTTGACCCAGTCGTACACCGTCTGGGTGGACCGGGCCTCTCCGAGCACGGTCGGGTGCTCACGCACCTGGGCGCCGGTGGTGACCTTGGTGACCTGGTCCTTGACCTTGGCGGTGCCGTCGGTGGGGCGGCCGGCGTCGTACTCGTTGACCGTCCACGAACGGGCGGTCACCGGGGTGCCGGTGGGGACGAGGGTGGTGGTGCCGGACTTCAGGTCGGCGGTGAGGTCGATCCGGCGCAGCGGGCCGAATTCTTCGAGTTCGCGGGTGCCGTTGTCGTTGTAGACCGACTTGGTCGCGAGCAGGTCGGCGCGCTCGGCGCTGGTGCGCTGGGCGATGCCGAGTTCGGCCTGGGCGGCCTTGTCGGCGGTGCTGATGCCCAGGGCGATCGCGCGGTTGCCGGCGCTCAGTTCGCGGACGGTGTTGCCGAAGCGGTCGTACTCCGTGGTGGAGATGTGGCCGCCTGGGGTGACGCTGTTGACCGGACGTCCGGAGACGCCCATGTAGGTGACGTTGGCGCGTGTGTAGGAGGCGGCGGTCAGGCCGCTGCCGGCGTTGGACGCGGGCACGGAGTCCGCGGGGAAGACGGCGGTCGCGTCGGTCGGAGCGTCGAGCTGGCCCCACGTCCTCACGTCAGCCGCGCCCATCTTGTACGGGGCGGTGGTGCCGGTCAGCGGCACGTCGTAGACGATCGAGGTGGCGGCGGTGCCTTCCTGGACGTCGGCGGCGCCCTGCTTCAGACCGGAACGGGACACCTTGAGGAGCATGCCGTCACCGGCCGTGGCAGCATTTCCCGCTTTGCCGTAGGTGAAGGTCCAGGGCAGTTCCCCGGCCGGCGTCAGGCCGGTGACCCTGCCCGCCGCGTCGTAGGCGTATTCGGTCTTCAGCGCCGGGCTGATCTGCGGGTTCCACGTCTGGCGCAGGCGGCCGGACGCGTCGTAGGCGTACGTCTGCACGGCCTTGGCCGTGGCCGCGGCGGCGCCGGGCTCGGTGGACCACAGACGGATCTCCTTCACCTGGCCGATGAAGTCCGCGAAGACGGCCTCGGTGGCGGTGGTGGAGGTGGCGTAGACGAACTCCAGTGCCCGGCAGCCCTTGGTGGAGGGCGTCGCCGTGCACGTGGCGGCCGACGCGGCCGAGGTCGGGGCGATGACACGCTTGGGCCGGACCAACTTCTTGCCGTCCACGGTCACCGTCTCGGACACGACCGTGGTGGTGGAGTTGGACAGCCCGTCCAGCAGAGTGGAGGACACCTGCCAGGTGGTGGCGGCAGCGTCGGGCTTGGTGAACTGGGTGACCGTGCCCTCGGTGTCGGTCAGGGTGAACGAGCCCGTGACGCTACCCGTCAGCGTCAGGTCCTCGGCACCGGTCTCGGGGATCCAGCCGGTCTTCGCCGCGTTGGCGGTGAAGTGCGTCTCCTCGCCCTCGGAATCGACGATGGCGACCGCCGTGTCGGAGATCCGGCGGATGTGGGAGTAGTCGGACTCGGTCGCTTCGGCGACGGTGCCGGAGACCCACTCCTTGCCGAAGATCGGCGCCTGGCCCTCCTGCGTGGCCCCCTTGTCCGGAGTGCGGGAGGCGGCCGTACGGGACACGGACAGCCCAAAGGCGGAGGCATCGCCCGCGGAGAGCGTGTAGTCACCCGTGAGCAGGTTCACCGAACCGGGACCGGCTGACTCGCTCGCGGCACCAGAGGCGTTGCGGTCGACGACGACGGAGAGCGGCTCGGTGCTGCCGGTCGCGGAGTTCGGGCCGGTGAAATCGGCCTTGATCTGCACGGTGCCGTCCGGGTTGACGGTGTCGGTGGCGTTCCACACGAGCGGGCTGTTCTTCCCGCCCGTCATGGCCACCGGCCACGCGGTCAGCGCGGTGCCGCCCGAGGTGACCTGACCGGCCGGAATCTGCACCCAGGGGTCGGCCTCGGAGCGGCGCCAGGAGAAGGACACCGCGTTGAACTTGCCGCCGTCGGCCTCGGCCACGAGGGGCAGACGGCGGGCGGTGCGCTCACCGTCGCTCGGCTGGACAAAGCCACCAGGTCCGGCGTGGAAGGTGTACTCGACCGGTTCGGACTTGTTGTCGGCCTTGTCGACCTGCCGCACCTGAAGGGTGTGGGTGCCGTTCTTCGGCGGGGTGACGCTGATGGCCTTGGCCGCGGTCGAGCCGCTGGTGGCGACCTTGGTCCAGGTCACGCCGTCCAGGGACCGAGCCAGTTGTGGTCGGTGCCGGTCGGGGTGACGGTGAAGGTGCCGGCCTGGCCGGCGCCCTTGACCCAGGACGTGGACGGGTAGTCCGTCGACGTGATGCCGGTGGGCGCGACGGGCGGGAGGGTGTCGACCGTGAAGGTCTTCCACTCCGACCAGCCGGTGATGTAGTGCGTGCCGTCATACGGCGACGTGCGGAACTTGTACGTCTTGCCGTTCGCGAGCACGCCGGCCGGAACGGTCACGGAGGCGACCTGTCCGGAGTTCACCCAGGGAGAGACGATGACGTTGCCGACCTGGGCGTTGGTGGCCGAGTCGAAGATCTGGAAGGTGCCGTTGACCTTGTCACCGTTGGGATCGACGAAGGTATCCCGCAGCGTCGGGGTGAGCGTGTTGACCACGTAGGCGCCGCTGTAGGAGAAGAACGGCGGACCCGCCTCCTGCTTGGTGCCCGTGCGTGGCCGGTAGTTGTAGGTGACCGTCAGCTTCGGCGGGTTGGACGCGGCGTTGGCGGAGTTGACCCGCTTCCACTGACCCGTGTTGTCCTCATCGGGAGCGCGCAGGCCCATGTGGGACTTGGCGGCCTTGGCCGACGCCCACTCCTGCACCATCGTGGTGACGTCGGCGTTGATCCAGCCATCGGGCTGCGAGGTGCAGGAGGCGTTGCCCCGGGTCTCCGTGGACGTCGCCTTCTCCGCGATCCAGGCCGGCTCGGCCGTCCACCGCGAGGACGTCGACGCGGCGCCGGCGGACCACACCGACCAGGACTGGTTCGGGCACGAGGTGCCGGTGTAGTTGCCGGAGTGGAAGTTCCACAGCGACAGCTTCGCGTCCATCACCAGCGCGTCGGAGATCGGCGTGGTGTTCCAGGAAATGAAGGAATGGGCCGTGCGCGGGGTACCGTCGGCGTCGTTCTTCGTACCCGGGTTGCCGAGGTCGAGCTCGACATCATTCGACCAGTCGACCGTCTCACCCTGCTGGACATAGGTGTCGAACACGTTCGACAGCGACGAAGCCGAAGGGTCGACCGTCACCGGGTACTTCGTCGCCGGGTTGGCCAGGAACTTCGCGTCCGGGGTGAGGACCAGGTCCACACCGTCCTTGACCTTGACGATCTTCATCGCGACAGCGGCCCGGCGGGTGTGCTCACCGGAGGCCGGGTCCACGGTCGCATCCCACATCACTGGGGCGGGCATGACCGCGGTCTTCTTCGACTTCTTGTCGGTGAACAGCACGCTGCCGTCCGGCTGCTGCTCGGCCTTCAGTCCCTTGGTCCTCAGCGGCAGGGTGTAGGAGAAGCCGTCCTTCCCGGGCTTCTCCTTGACCTCGACGAACTGCTCGAAACCCATCCGGGTGGACTCGACCACCACGTCCGCACCGGGCACCGCGTTCTCGTACGTCGCGCGGGTTCCGTCGATGGCCGGCGCGGGCAGTCCCCCTCGCCACTGCAGCGTGATCGCCCCGTCGCCCTGTCCCAAGGTGACCAGGTCCGTGGCCGGCTCGGACTGCGCCGCCTTCAGCGAACGTGCGGGAGTGCCCGACTTGCCCGCGAGCCGCAATCCCAGCGGATGCGCCTTCGCCGCGACCGAACCATCCCCGAGCTCTGCGAGCTCGACATCGACGTCACGCCAGTCCCCGCTGAGCTCGTCCTTGAACCGGACCGGACCGGCAGCCAGCTCGGTGGTGAGCGAACCATCCTTGTTCGCCCAGGTCGTCGACGTCTCCGTCCGCTCCGACAACGCCTCAACCCGCTGCCCGGACAACCGGGCCGCCACACGAGCCGAGGGGATATCCGCTGCCTGCGCGGCGGCCGGCTTCTTCGGCGCGGCAACTGGCCCAGCCGGCGCCGCGGCCGTGGCACTCACGCCATCGAGGAGGGCAACGGATAAGGCAAGGGACAGGCTGCCCGCAATGTAGCGCAGGCTCCTTCCTGACCAGATGCGCCCGCGCTCCGCCGGCGCGGGTGGATTCATCTTCACTGATCCTCAACCTCTCAATTACATGATAATTACAAATGTGATCCAATCGCGAGTGAAGTGGAAAGGTAAAGATCGTAAAATGGCCAATCGGCACTCGCCCGATAGGTCTCGTGGTTGGCCCGAGGCGCGGAGGGGGCTGTTGCGCGCCCGCAGCGCAGTCGACGGCCCTGCGCGAGGGGAACTGCATGCCTTCGCGCCGACTGTTCGATGTGCAGCCCCGGCGAGCTCGCGCTGCACCGGCGCGCCGAACAACCGCATGCCGGGTCGCGTTTGCTGTAGGAAGTGACCAGCGTCTGCGGAACGTCCGGGAGCGATGATGCGCCAGAACGCCCCCTCGCTCATGAGGAAGCGACCGGCCCGCCGCCGCGTGCCCGCCGCCCCTGGATAAAGTGTGCGAACCCCGGGATCCCGGGGGGCGTTTACCGGATGGGGTGGGGACATGGCGAAGCACCGGCTGTCGAAGAGAGGCCGTTACATAGCCTTGGCGACGACGGGCGTCGCCGTTGTCGTCGGTGCCGGGTTCGCGGCGCAGACCTCGATGGCCGCGACGGTGTGGCCGGCGCAGAAGACGTACACGGGCCGGGCGTTCGACGCCTGCGCGGCGCCCTCGCTCAGCGCGATGACGGCGTGGAAGAAGGACGGCTACTACAGCGGTGTCGCCGTCTATATCGGCGGCAAGAACCGCGGATGTACCCAGGCCAATCTGACGAAGTCCTGGGTGAAGTCGATCGACACGCTCGGCTGGAAGGTCATCCCGCTGTACGTCGGCGCGCAGCCGCCGTGCCAGCAGAGCGGGAACAAGGAGAGGTTCACCGCCGCCACCGCGGCCTCGGTCGGGGCCGCCAACGCCAACGACGCGGTCGCGAAGGCGGCGGCGCTCGGGATGAAGCCGGGTAGCCCGATCTACCTCAACATGGAGTCGTACGACATCACGAACAAGGCGTGCAACGACGCCACCCTCACCTACGTGAGGTCCTTCACCAAGACCCTGCGTGCCAAGACCTACCGGGCCGGTCTCTACGGGTTCAGCAGCTCCAGCGCCAAGGCGATCGCCACCGCCAAGGACCGTACGGACCTCCCGGGCAACCTCTGGTACGCGCTGTGGAACGGTCAGGAGACCACCACCAAGGACTGGCCCTGGGACCCGAAGCTGTACACCGACCACAGCCGCGGTCACCAGTACAAGGCCAACAGCAAGGAAACCCGCGGCGGTTACACCATCAACGTCGACCGCAACGCCTGGGACGCCCCGGTCGCCATCGTCGGCTGACGGCGGCGCCAGGTTTCGTCGAGCGGGATGGCCCGGCAGGGGGGAACCAGCCGGGTCAGTCCCGCGGCACCGGAAATATGCCTTTTTACGTACCATCGACCGCGTAGAGCGGGCCCGGAGCAGGTGTGCGCGGGACCTGTCGGATTGACGCGCACCGTCGGACAGGGGATCGGGCCGCCGCGGGGAGCCGCGGACATCGCCGTTCTTTGTTCATTCTCGTTCGTCTTGAGGGGTGGGGCTGCGTGAAGCGGCGTCGAATATGGGGAACGGCCGCTGTGGCCGTCGCCGGTGTGACCGGTGTGCTGGTCTTCCAGGGGGTCACCGGCAACGCCGATGCCCCGGCTGGAGCGGAGGGTACGACGGGGCCGGTGAGTACGCGGGGGCAGACCGCGCCGCTGACCGCGAGCACGGACGGGCGCAGCGCCTCGCTCGCGCGGCGGGAGACCGAGCCGTTCAGCATGCTCGGGGTGACGTGGACCGACCCGACCGCGCGCGTCAAGGGCACGGTCGAGGTCCGTACCCGGGCGGTGGGCTCGGGGAAGTGGTCGTCCTGGCTGCGGCTGGACGGTGACAGCGGTCAGGGCGAGCGAGGTGCCGCGCGCGGCGGCACCGAACCGGCCTGGGTCGGGCCGTCCGACGGCGTCGAGGCACGGATGACCTCGGCCGGCAAGACGTCGGCGGGGCTGCCCGCCGGACTGCGCCTCGACATGGTCGACCCCGGCAAGGGGAGCGTGAAGTCCATGACTCCGGCGGCCTTCGCCGTCGAGGGGACCGAGGAGCCCACGCCGTCCGGCACCGAGTCCACGGACCCCGGCCCGGACGCGACCGGCACCCCGGAGACGCCCGCCACCGGTGAACCGACGAGCGAGCCGCCGACCAGCACGCCGGACACCGGGACCGAGCCGCCGACCACGACGCCTTCCACCTCCGCGTCCCCGACCGACGGTCCGACGGACGGCCCGACCGGGACCGCGACGCCGACCACGAGCCCGAGCCCGTCCGCGACGACCCTGCCTCCGGCGCCGCCCTCTACCGCCCCGCGGCCGCCGATCACGTCGCGGGCCGGATGGGGCGCGGACGAGTCGATCAGCCCGGAGGAGCCCGGTTACCTGCCCGGCGGCAAGATCAAGGCGGTCGTCGTGCACCACACGGCCGAGTCCAACACGTACACCTGCGCGGACGCCCCCGCGGTGGTGCGCGGCATCTACGCGTACCACGTCAAGCAGCTGGGCTGGAAGGACATCGGCTACAACTTCCTCGTGGACAAGTGCGGCACGGTCTACGAGGGCCGCAAGGGCGGTGTCGACCAGCCCGTCCAGGGCGCGCACGCCTACGGCTTCAACTCCGAGACCACCGGCATCTCGGTCCTGGGCACCTACACCGACGCCGCCCCCTCGCAGGCGGCGATGGTCTCGGTCGCCCGGATCGCCGCGTGGAAGCTGGGCCAGTACGGAGTCGACCCGGCCGGTACGACCACGCTCACGGCGGGCGACGCGGGAACCAACTTCTTCGGCAAGTCCTGGGCCAAGGGTGCCCAGCTGTCGTTCCCCGTCATCCATGGCCACCGCGACGGTTACAACACCCAGTGCCCCGGCAACGCGTTCTACCCGCAGCTGGCCACCCTCCGCACCTGGGCCGGCGGCCCCGTCGCGGGCCTGACCGTGAAGTCGGTCACCGGCGCCGGACTGTCCGGTACGACGTACTACACCAAGTCCCGCGTCACGGTCGGCTGGTCGGCCACCACCCCGGCCTCGCTGATCAAGCAGTACGAACTGCTCGTCGACGGCAAGCCGGCGGTCACCGTCGCGGGCACCGCGACCTCCGCGTCCGCCACCCTCGCCGCGGGCACGCACACGGTGGCCGTGCGGGCCACCCACGTCTCCGGCAAGAAGACCACCAGCGCGGCGAAGACCGTGGTCGCGGAGACCACGGCGCCCACGTTCACCACCAAGCCCGCCCTGGCCCTGCGCACCGGCACGGTGAACACCACCGCCGTCCCGGTCACGCTGTCCTGGAAGGCCGCCGACAACAAGGCGCTGAAGGAGGTACGGCTGACCGCGCCGGCCGCCAAGACGTACGGCCCGACCGTCACCAGCGCCGCCCACACCGCCAAGTCCGGTGTCGCGACGGCGTGGAACATGACCGCCTACGACCAGGCGGGCAACACCGCGGGCGGGTCGGTCACGGCCACGCCGGTGATCCTCCAGGAGACCTCGGCCACCAGGTCCGGCACGTGGACGTCCAAGTCGTCCACCAGTTACCTCGGTGGCAAGTCCCTCAGCAGCTCCTCGAAGAACGCGTCCCTGACGTGGACGTTCACCGGCCGCTCGGCCACCTGGGTCGTGTCCCGCGCGGCCACCTCGGGCCAGGCGTACATCTACGTCGACGGCGTGAAGACCGCCACGGTCGATCTGAAGTCCGGCACCACCAAGTACCGCGACGCGATCTGGACCAAGACCTGGGCCACCAGCGGCAAGCACACCGTCAAGGTCGTCGTGGTCGGCACCAGCGGCCGTCCCACCCTCACCACCGACGGCCTCGTCTACCTCAAGTAGCCGTGCACGCTGGGCGGGGGTCCCACCCCCGCCCGGCATCATGCCGGATTCCCCTGGCCACCCTCAGGCGGTATTTAGTCGTTCCGGCCTCCTTGACCGGCACTCTCCTCCAGAGTGAGCCTGTGCAACCAAGCGCCACGTGCTCGACAGGGAGGGACACCATGGCCTTACTGTTCGTCGGCAAAGATCCCGAGTCCGGAGATCACGGATCACCGGCTGTGTGGGTGGACCAGGAGACGAAGGATCTTGTGATCCAAGGGTGGACGGCAGACGACCAGACCACGGGCGAGAGTTCTCAGGACGTGTCAATCCCCGGGCATGAGTCGGTGATCAGGGTTCCGAAGCGGATGGTGCCGCTTCTCAGGGAGGCGCTCCGTGTCGCAGAGTCTGACTGACTTCGCTGATCTCATCCGGTCCGCGCAGGTGTCAGCCGTGCATCTTGAGATGCGCGATACATACGGCGTCGCAAACGAAGTCGAGGGCTTCGACGCCTGGAAGCGAGGCCACCGGCTCGACCGAGATGACTGCGCCTCATGGTGGCGGCCTTGGCTCGATCTTGTGCAAGAGGTCACTGCTAGGGGTGTGCTGATTCGAAGGGCCCGCATCGTCTCTGAGCCTGTCAGCGACTACATCGCCTTCGAGCACTCCGGCACTTTCACCAACGTGGCTGCCGGCGAACAGGTCCGCTGGCTACCCCGGCGCCAAGCATCCGACTTGGCGTTGCCCGGCAATGATTGCTGGATCTTCGATGGCCGACTTGTGCAGTTCAACATCTTCGACGGCGTCGGCAGGTGGGTTCACACCGACCAGACTGACGACCCAGCCGTGACCGAGTTGTGCGTGGCCGCGTTCGAAGCTGTTTGGGACCGCGCCGTCCCGCACGAGAAGTACACCGTCTGAATCACTGGCCGGTCAGTTCATGCCTTCCTCCCCGCTTTCCAGCGCCCAAGCAGCGCGGGCAGCCGTGGCCGCCCGCCTGCAAGGGCTCATGAAGGACGCCGGTCTCTCAGGGCACGAGCTGGCCGCTCGGTGCGGTTGGCACAAGTCGAAGTCGTCTCGCGTTGCGCGGGGCCTCACCCCACCCTCGGACTCGGACATCCGGGCATGGTGTGCGGCCTGCGGAGCCGACGAGTACGCGGCTGACATCATCGCCGCGTCTCGAAACGCCGAGTCCATGTATATGGAGTGGCGCCAGCTTCACCGCGACGGCATGCGCCGCGTCCACGAACAGACGACACCGCTCTACCAGCGGACCCGCTCGTTTCGCGTCTACGCCTCGAACGTCGTGCCTGGCATGCTCCAGACCGCCGGATACACAACGGGGCTCCTCAAAGCCATCACCACGTTTCAAGGTACTCCGGATGACGTGGCTGAGGCGGTGGCCGCCCGTCAACGGCGATCGCGAGTCCTGAGTGAGGGCGATCACCGGTTCGCGTTGATCATCGAGGAGACGGTTCTTTACTACCTGGTCAGTGACGAAGCAGCCATGGCCGAGCAGCTTGAGTACTTGCTCACTGCCATGGGGAGGCCGAACGTGTCGCTCGGGATCATCCCCGCACGAGCCCGCCGGACGGTGTGGCCGCTGGAGGCTTTCTACGCGTTTGACGATCAACAGGTAGCCGTGGAGACGTTGACGGCAGAAATCAACGTGACCACTCCCGGGGAGATCGAGACGTATCTCCGGGCGTTCTCGCAGTTGTCGCAGCTGGCCGTACATGGAGCACCGGCCCGCGACCTGATCGGGAAGGCTCTTGCCGCGATCGGGTGAATGCGTGCAACCGCATGCAACACCGTGGACTGCCAACCAGCCGACTTCCTAACGTCGTTCCATCGACGAACGACAGCGGAGGGTGCGCCATGGCGGCGGACAGCGAGCAGGAACGCGGCCCATACGAGCCAGTGGGGGACGGGTGCCACCAGTCGTCGTGATCACCGCGAAGGACATCGGGAATCTCGTCCAGGACGCACACGGACGCGTGGGCATCCTCCGCGATGTGGTCCGCGACTTCGAGGACCCGGCCGTCATGCCCTCGGAACGACGCCCCCAGAGCATGGCATTTCTGATCCCTGAGAACGGTGGTAGGGAGTGGCTGGCACCCCCGAACACGGTCAGCCGCCTGCAAGCGCGATCACCGCACACCGCTGCGGCCAATGCGGTCACAGAGTCCTCGGCGTGAACGGCCGCTACGCCTGCACCTGGTGCGGCTACGCCAACCCATCGAGCGAGGGCACGACCCCGCTTCCCCAAGCCCCGCCCTCTTGTGACCGATGCCTGCCGGCGCGGTGGGGCGGCTGCACGTGCCGATCACCCTCATGGAAGGAACTTCCGATGACGGTTGCACCTGAGAGGCCGGTCGCCGCTCTGCGGCAGGGCCGGGACCTGGTGTCCCCCGAACTGTTCGACAGACTCACGACGTTCTGCGCCGACGAGTACAGCCTCGATGCCGGCATGGCCGCGCGGATCATGGACGAGGCTCTGGCGTTCCTCTACGTGGCCGGTACCACCGAGCGGGAACACATCATGGCGCCCAGTAGGGCCGTGGATCCCGCCTGGCACACGTTCATGCTGCACACCCAGGAGTACGCCGCCTGGTGCGAGCAGCACTTCGGCCGCTATCTGCACCACGCGCCGAACTCCAAGACCCGCACGAGGGGCCTGATGTACGACGTCACCGACGCGATCACCGCCGCCGGGTTCGCGGTCGACAAGTCCCTGTGGGGCATCGCGGCGGACTGCAACGAGCCCACGTGCTGCTCCGACGGCCCGTGCTGCTGACCTGCTTCACTTGAACGAGGTACGGCCCGGACGTGGACAAGACGTCCGGGCCGCGCTGTTACCGGAGTAGACTATATGCACCACGTCAGCGGCGCGGAAGGCCGCACTCGCACCTGCGTCTTCCACATGCTCGGAGTCGTCTTCGGCTACGCCACGCACCACTGGAACGAACGGAAGCTGGGGGAGGTCGGTGTCGTCGGCCCCCTGACGCCGGGCGCGGACTGGTCCATGCTGTGGCGGCTGGCGGCCGACCTGAACAAGGAGACCGCCACCGAGACCGACAAGGGCAAATGGATCATGCTGCAGGCCCATCGGGCCTTCATCTGCGGCGCCCTCCTCGCCCGCTGGGACGAGGCGGGCTGGAAGCTGGAGCCCGGAGGGCGGCGCGTCGACTTCGGTGGCGCTGCCTACTGCAACCGGTACGAGCTGTGGACCGGGAACCTGACCGTCGAGGGCACCACGCCCGCCATGGTGGCACCCCGCCCCACGGTTTGAGGCGCGGCTTCGCTGGAAGAAGCCCCGGCCGACCGTCGGGAGGAAGGAGACGGGAAGCCGGGGCTGTCGGGCGTGCTCAGAGATGTCGGGGAATGCCGTCCACTGGATCGCTGATCAAGTGGGCCCAGACGAGTTTGCCCGGACCCTGACGGTCCGATACGCCCCAGTTCTCCGAGAGCGTGTCCACCAGCGGAAGCCCCCACCCGCCGACGGTTCCGGTTTCCGGCATGGCCATCAAGGGCCGCTGCTCGGAGGAGTCGTGGACCTCGATCCGGAGCCCGTTGAGGAGGGGGAAGAAACGAGTCTCGATCTCCCGCCCTGGCACGCGTGCGTGCCGGACGGCGTTGGTCAGGAGTTCGGAGAGTACGAGCGACGCGGCGTCCTCGATGTCGACGAGCCCCCAGTCGGCCAACGTCTTGCGCAGTTCACGCCGGGCCATGGGGACGCTCTTGGATCCCTGCGTCCACCTCAGGACGATCGGGTCGCTCCCGCAGGAAGCCGCGGAGGACGGGGTCACCAGGCCACCTCCACACTGCGGATCACGCGGGGGAGGAGATCGGTGGGGCGAAGGCCGGCGCCTGGGGGCCCGACGGGTGCCGTCGGCGCGAGGCTGACGGCACCCCTGCGAGGCCACAGCCGCCCCACGAGTAGTCCGATGAGGTGGACGATAGGGTTGCTCATGTTGACGCTCCTCGAAAGCGTTGGCCACGCCCCCGGACCGGTGCAACGGTCGCGGGGGTCTTCGTTTTTGTGCGGTAGATCGCACACAGCCGGGGCGGATTGCGATCCAGAATCAGAGTGGCCACATGCCAATGTGATGGCAAGCGGAATCACTGAGTTGGCATATTTGCCAACTCGATCGAATGGGGTGCGGGCCATCTGTGCGAGCATGGTGCCCGCATCGGGACCCAGGGCATCTGAAGTGGTCGGCGGGCCAGAGGGGGTACGCGGACATGGCACCACCCACCGTGCGGCGCCGCAGACTTGGGATGGAGCTGCGCCGACTTCGGGATCAGGCCGGACTCACTCTTGAGGATGTAGAAGCGCGTACCGGCCTCAGTGCCTCGAAGCTCTCGCGGCTGGAGAGCGCGACGCGAGGGGCGCGGCCGGCTGATGTCGAGCTGCTCTTGGGCCTGTTCGGGGCCGATGAGGCCCACTCGGAGTTCCTGCTGTCGCTCGCGAAGAACGGTGGGAAGCGGGGCTGGTGGCAGACCTACGACATCACTCCGGTGTACGCCGACCTGATCAGCTTGGAAGGCGACGCCGCTTCGGTCAGCAACTACGAGACTCTTCTGGTTCCTGGCCTGTTGCAGACGGCGGCCTATGCCCGCGCCGCCATCGGTGCTGTGGGCATGACCAGGACCCCGGAGGAAGTCTCGCGGCTGGTCGAAGTTCGCATGGCTCGCCAGTCCGTTCTGACGCGCCCCACCCCCTTGAAGCTGCGCGCGATCATCCACGAGGCCGCCCTCACTGCCCGTGCGCCAGGCACAGGTGTCATGCGGGACCAGTTGCAGCGCTTGCTCGACGTGGCGGAGTACCCGCAGGTGACGATCCAGGTACTCCCTGCCGATGCCGCGTTGCACCCTGGCGCGGCCGGCAGCTTTGCCATTTTGGGCTTCGGGCTGCCAGGACTGGACGTCGTACTGCTGGAACACTTGAACAGCAGCCTCTACATCGAGGAATCCGCCGATGTGGACGGCTACACGGAGGCATTCGAGCGGCTCACTGCCTCGGCCCTCTCGTTCGATCAGTCGCTGACCTTCATCGAGGACAAGAAGAAAGAGGCAGGATCGTGAACGTGATCACCCCGGACGCATCGACTCTCTCCGTTGCATGGCGTAAGTCGAGCCGCAGCGGAGCCAACAGCAACTGCGTCGAAGCCGGTCGCCTTGAGGGTGCGGCCGTCGTGCGTGACAGCAAGAGGCCCTGCGGGCCGGCGCTGCATTTCGCGGCCGACGTCTGGGCATGCTTCACGGCCGGGCTCCATGCCCGCAACGGTTCTTGAGAGAGCTACCGGAGAGGTCGGTGTGGGGCATGCGGCATGAATCTGTCGCGCCGGTGTGGCGCAGCAGCAGTTACAGCAGCGGTAACGGACAGTGTGTCGAGGTCGCGGATCATCTGCCGGGCGTCGTGCCCGTGCGGGACAGCAAGCGGCCCGCAGGGCCTTGACTGGCCTTCGGGGCGAACGCCTGGGAGCTGTTCGTCGGAGGGCTGAAGGACCAGAGTGCGCGTTGACCGGGTTCGCGCGGTGCGCTGATTGCCCGTAGGCGAAATCGACTGGCCCCCGGAGTGCGTCCCGACGCACCCTTGGGGTCATGTACGTACCCATGCCCGAGCCCGCGCCCCCGGTCTCCGCCCCGAAGCATCAGATCCGCGCCGTTCACACCGGCACCACGGTGACCGTCCATCAGGCGTATCGGCCGGAGATCGGGCTGGCGGCGGCTCGGGACGGGCGGTTTCCGGAGGCGTGGAAGCGGGACCGGATGACGTGGATCAAGCCGTCGTTCCTGTGGATGGCCTACCGCTGCGGCTGGGGCCTGAAGGAGGGGCAGGAGACCGTGCTCGCCGTCGAGATCACCCGGGAGGGTTTCGACTGGGCGCTGCGGAACGCCTGCCTGTCGCACTACGTGAGGGGTCTGCACCCGGACCGCGACGCCTGGAAGCGGGAGCTGCGGCGGTCGCCGGCTCGGGTGCAGTGGGATCCCGAGCGGGATCTGCACCTCCGGCCGCTCGCGCACCGCTCGCTCCAGCTCGGTCTGAGCGGTGAGGCCGCGCGCCGGTACGCGGACGAGTGGACGGTCGCGATCCGCGACGTGACACCGCTCGCGCACGAGATCCACGCCCTCGTCCGGGACGGCCGTACCGACGAGGCCGCGCGGCTGCTGCCCGAGGAGCGGCCCTACCCGGCGGAGGGCGGTCTCCTGGACCGGATCGCCCTCGGGTAGCGGCGCCCGGCGGACCGGCTCCTCAGACCCATCCCCGCCGGGCGGCCTCCGCGCCCGCGCGGAAGCGGCTGGTCGTGCCGAGGGCCGCCATCAGTTCGCCGACGCGACGGCTGTACGTCCGCGGGGACATGCCGAGCCGGGCCGCGGCGGTCTCGTCGGTGAGGCCGGCGAGCAGGGCTTCGAGGACCGGGCGGAGCTGCGCGGGGAGGTCGCGGGACGGCGGGGCGAGCCCCGCGAGTTCCCGGCCCGTGTCCCAGGAGGTGTGGTGGGCGCGGACCAGGGCCTGGACCACGACGGGGTCGCGGATGAGCAGCAGACCGTTGTAGAGGATCTCCAGATCCAGCGGGACGGCCGCGATGGCGCGGTCGACGACGATCATCTTGAACGGGATGGCGTCGGTGACCCGAGCCCGGCCCGGGACCCGTGCCGCGCCCGCCACATGGGGAACGGCGTGACGCGGGACGATACGGCGGACCTCCGCGGCCCGCTCCACCGCCGCGCGCATGCACGCTCCCGCCAGCTCCAGGAACGGCTCGGGGATCTCGCGGGTCATGGAGGCGACCGGGTCGTCGAAGGTCAGCAACTCCTGCCGGACCGAGGCGGCCAGGCCCGCCAGCGCGGCGCTGACCCGGCGGGTGCCGCGGACCGGGCGTCCGGGCGGGCGCTGGGGCTCGGGGCCGCCCCGGCCCATCGCCGACCGGGCGAGCGTCACGGAGCCCGCGGTATCCGTCACCGTCGACCACCCCCGCCCTCCTGGCTGTGCCACTCCATGTACGCACGCGACTTCACACGGTGACAACCCCTGTTGAAAAGGATGGCGAGTCCCTGCCACACCGGCGTGCCCTCGCCGCCATTTCCGCTTTGACCCCTCCGTGTCCCTCCGTTGCCCTCTTTCCTGGCCGACGGTCCCTCCCCGTCCCCTCCCCGTCCCGTCCCCGTCCCGTCCCCGTCCCGGCCCCTTCCCGTCCCCGTCCCGACCCCTTCCCGACCCCGCCGTCGGCCCGGATTTCCCGGGCTCTTCCCTCTGCCCCGGCGGCCCCATGATCGGCATCATGGGCCCATGGCCGCCCTGTTGCTCTTCCTCGCCGTCGTGTCCACCGGTCTGTACGCCGGGTTCCTGCTGATCTTCCGTACGGGGATCATGCCCGCGCTCGCCCGGCTCACCGACGAGGAGTTCGTGACCGTCATGCGACGGATCAACGAGTACGTGCCGAAGCCGGTGTTCCTGCTGGTCTTCCTCGGCGTGGCGGTGCTCCCGGCGGCGGCCCTGTTCGTGCCCGTCGACGGGCGGAGCGACACCCGGAAGTGGCTGGTCGTGGCCGGGCTCGTGGCCGCTCTGGCCAACCATCTCGTCACCGTCGCCGGCAACATCCCGCTCAACGCCGCCCTCGCCGCGCCCGAGGCCGAGGGCACGCCCGCCGCCACCGTGCGGGCCGCCTTCGAGGCGCGCTGGAACCGCTTCCACCTCCTGCGCACCCTGCTGATCCTCGCCTCCTTCGTCCTGCTGGCCGCCTCGGCGGTCCTGGCCGATCCGGCCGGCCCGGCGTCCGCGTGACCACGTCCGGTGCGGCCGGTACGCGGCCGACGCGTCGGTTTTCCCGTCGCGCAGCGTGACCGCGGCGGGCGGTCAGGAGCGCTCCGCATCGTGGACCTGACGTTCTGGAAAGCTGTCGCACCGTCAAAAGTCGTGGTCAGGGCGGTGCGACGGGTGGATGTCCCGGTCGCGGGTTCCCGGCGCACAGTGCTTCGGGTATCTTCCAGCTGCCGGAAAATGGGTACCCGGAGGTTTGTTTTCCCGGGCCGCGGAATGCCGGTTCGCGCGATGAGAGGGACGTGACTCCCAGTGGCGAAGCAGGACCGTGCGATCCGGACCCGCAAGGCGATCCTGGAGGCGGCGGCCGTCGTCTTCGACGAGCGAGGCTACGAGGCGGCGAAGCTGTCCGACATCCTCGCGCTCGCCCATGTGACCAAAGGCGCGCTGTACTTCCACTTCGACTCCAAGGAAGACCTCGCGCACGCCGTCCTCGAAGCGCAGGTGTCGGTCGTGCCCCCGGCGCCGCCGCAGCCCTCCAAGGTGCAGGAGTTCGTGGACACCGGCATGGTGTTCGTGCACCGGCTGACCCGCGACCCGGTGCTGAGCGGCAGCGTGCGGCTCACTCTCGACCAGGGCGGGCACGAGCTCGACCGCAGCGGCCCGTACCGCGAGTGGACCGACATCAACCGGCGGCTGCTGCGCGCGGCCAAGGAGAGCGGTGAACTCCTGCCGCACGCCGACCCGGAGGAGCTGGCCGGGCTGTTCGTCGGCGCCTACGCCGGGCTCAATCTGATGACGCACGCGCTGGAGGGCCACCGGTCGTCCATGGAGCGCTGGGCCTCCGCGCTCTATCGCCACGTACTGCCCAGCGTCGTCGTCCCCGCCGTCCTGACCGCCCTCGATCTGGAGCCCGGCCGGGGTGCCCGGGCCCTGGGCGTCGAGGAGACGGAAGTACCCGGGACGCCGGGCCCCGGTGCCGGTTTCCGCTGAGCCGGGCCGCCCGGCGGCCGTATCCTCGTCGGTTCCGACGATGGATTGGCGACGGATCGGCGACGTATCGAAGGCGGATCGAAAACGGACCGAAAACCATACCCGTGGGGCGAGTCGAGCGATCCGCGAGTACGTTTTCCCTTGTCCGGAAGCCTCGTTGATGACAACAAAACCCCCAAAGGGGGCAACGGCATCCGACGGGGAGGTGCCGATTCCGTACTCTGCGGTTTCTTATTGACATGCCGGACGGTCTCTTTTCTAATCGACCGGGGCATCCCGTTGCGCAGACGAATGAGCTGAGGGGGCAAGGGTGGACGTCCGGATTCTGGGGGGACTCTCCGTACGGGAGAACGGGGCGTCGGTCACCCCGGCAGCCGCCGTGCCCCGGCAGATCCTCGCCCTGCTGGCCACCTTCGCCGGTCAGATCGTCCCGGCGTCCGTGCTCATGGAAGAACTCTGGCCGGCCGGTGCGCCGCGCCGCGCGCGCCACGAACTCAAGGCGTATATAGGCGAGTTGCGCTTCCTGATCACCGCCGCGCTGCCGCAGGGCCGGGGCGCCGGAGACGGGCGCACCGTCGAGACCATTCTCGCCGCCGAGCCCGGCGGCTACCGGCTCGACACCGGCCGGGGCTCCCACGACGTCTGGCAGTTCGAGCGCGCGGCCGGGGCCGGATACCGCGCGATGGAGGCCGGCGACCTGACCCGCGCCACGCTGCGGCTCGGCCAGGCCCTCGCGCTCTGGCGCGGCGAACCGTACGCGGGAGTCGCCGCCGGGCCGCGGCTGCGCGCCGAGGCCGAGCGCCTCGGCGCCTCCCGGCTCAGCGTCCTCGACCAGTGGGCCGAGGCACATCTGGGCCTCGGCCGGCACGCCGAGCTGATCCCCGAACTCGCCCTGCACGCCGCCCGGCATCCGCTGGACGAGCCGTTGAACGCCCAGTTCATCGTCGCCCTGCTGCGCTCCGGCCGCGTCGAGGACGCCCTGGAGGTCCACCGCCGGCTGTGCGCGCTGCTCCGGCGCGACGGCGGCCGGGAGCCCTCGGCACGGCTGCGCCGGCTGCGCGACCTGCTGCTCGCCGCCCGGCACGCGCCCCCGCGCCGGGTGCCCGCTCAGCCGCGCGCCCTCCGGCCCACGCGTCCCGCGGTGTCGCTGAACCCGGGGGTGTCGAACGCGGGGTCGTCGAACCCGGTGCCTCCGCACCCGTTGTCGTCGATTCCGGCCCCCCTGTCGGTCCCGAGCGCCGCCGGCGCGACGGTCTGAGCCGCCCGCCCACCCCCGGGCCCGCCGCCGGAACAACGAGCCGACGTGACATCAAAAAATAGCGCAGCACTAGCAGATGACCGTGCGCGAGCGCAACGGTCGGGAATGAAGAGATCCGTGCCGCCGTTGACCGTCATCCACGACGGACACGGAAATCGGTCAGCGGTACGGGTCTGCGGGGCCTCCCCTGCGGCATCCCTCCGCTTGGCAGCGGGAGTTGAGGCATGACCCAGCACGGCACGGAAGGGCACGCGGGCGAGGAGCGCCGCGGTGCGGCCGGAAGCGGCGGCGCCGGCGCGCTCGCCGTGCTGGAGTTGTTGTCCCGGCAGGAGCCACCCGAGCGGTTCGCCGAACTCGTCGACCAGGCGCGGGAGTCCGGCGTCGAGGGCGCCGAACTGTCCGAGCTGACCCGGGCGGTCCACCTCGCGACCGGCGTCGGCCACGCCCTCGCCCGCCGCGAGCGCTGCGAGGCCGGCCTCGACGCCCTCGCCGACACCGCGCGCGACCTGACCCTGTCGTACGGCCTCGAAGACCTGCTGCGGACCGTCGTCCGCCGGGCCAAACGGCTGCTCGACCTCGATCTGGCCTGTCTCGCCCTGTCCTACGGCACCGCCCACGAGGTCCGGGTCGTGCACGCCTCCGAGGGCGTGCTCACCCCACTGGACCAGGCCGGCTGCGCCACCGCCCTCGACGAGGACGGACTGGGCGCCCTCGTGCACGCGCGGGGCGAACCCGTCTGGACGGAGGACTACCTCCAGGACCGGCGGTTCGCCCACACGGCCGGCCTCGACGCGTTCGTCCGGAACGAGGGCCTGCGGGCCGTCCTCGCCGTACCGCTGCGCGTCGGCGGCGTGGTCGCGGGCGTGCTGTACGGGGTCGACCGCCGGGCCCGCCGCTACACCTCCGGCGAGGTCGCCCTGGTCGCCTCGCTCGCCGATCTGGCGGCGGTCGCCGCCGGGCGGGCCGGACTGCTCGACCGGACCCGGGCCGAGGTCGCCGAACTCGAACAGGACAGCTCGCGCGCCCGCACGGCGCTGACCCGTATGCGGTACACCGGTGAGGCGCACGGCCGGATCATGAACCTGATCCTGGCCGGCGGTGATCTGCGCCATGTGGCCGAGGCCGCCGGGGACGCGCTCGACGCCTGTGTCGTGATCCGCGACCCCGGCGGCCGCGTCCTCGCGTCCACCGGGGAGTTCGAGGGGCTGGACGAGGCGGCGGTGGCCAAGGCCGCGCTCGACGCCCACGCCGGCCGCCGCCCCGTCCGCGCGGACACCGCGGCCGGACTCGACGCCCACAACGCCCATGAAGGCGACGAGGGCGTGGCGGCCCGGCGCCGCACCTGGGTCGCCCCGGTCATCGCCGGTTCCGAGGACCTGGGCGTCCTCGTCGTCCGCGCCGCCATCCCGCTCACCGGCGAGGACGAGCGGCTCCTCGAACTCGCCGCCCAGTCCGTCGCGTTGCTGCTCCTCATGCAGCGCTCCACCGCCGTCGCCGAGGGCCCCGTCCGCGACGAGCTCCTCGACGACCTGCTCACCGAGCCGCGCCACGCTCCGCAGCAGATCACCCAGCGCGCCCGCCGCCTCGGCCTCGACCTGCGCCGGCCGCACGTCGTCGTGGTCGCCCGCGCCGAGGGTGGCGAGCCGGGCCGTGCCGTCGTGTGGGCGTCCTCGTACGCGTACCGGATGTCCGGCCTGAAGACCGTGCAGGGCGGCAGCGTCGTCCTGCTGCTGCCCGGCACCGACGCCTCGGCCGCCGCCAAGGCCGTCTCCGCCGAACTGGGCCCGCTGCTCGGCCACCCGGTGTCGGTGGGCGCGGCCGGGCCCGGCTGGAGCGCGGACAGTGTGTCCCGGCTCTACCAGGAGGCCCTGCGCTGCCTGGACGCGATGAGCGCGCTGGGCGGGGCGGGCACGGCGGCCTCGGTGGACGACCTGGGGTTCCTGGGGCTGCTGCTCTCGGACGACCACGACGTGGACGGCTTCATCCAGTCGGCGATCGGGCCGGTCCTGGAGTACGACGCCGAACGGTTCACCGACCTCATCCGCACCCTGGAGGCGTACTTCGCCTCCGGCGGCAGCCCCACCAACGCCGCCGAGGCGCTGCACGTCCATCCGAACACCGTCTCGCGCCGCCTCGAACGCATCGGCGAACTCCTCGGCACGGAATGGCAGAGGCCCGGCCAGGTGCTCGAAGTCCAGCTCGCGCTGCGGCTCCAGCGCACCCGCGACGTCCTCGCCCGCCGCCGTGTCACCGTCGCCGAGCCCCGCCCCGCCGCCTCCGCCGTCGACCGCACCGGCCCGGCCCTGGGCGGCTGACCCCCGCCCCACGCCGTGCCGCCCCACGCCGCACCGCCCACATGAACAAGGCCCGCACATGAACAAGGCCCGGAAGCCCCAGTCGGCCTCCGAGCCTCTGGGACCCGCTCCCTACAGCGGGTCCCGCCCGTGTTCGTGCTCCGTCCGTATCCCCGGACGGTGGGTGGGTCAGCCCGCCGAGCGGGCCTGGATCTCGCAGTACGGGGCGATCCGGTCGGCGCCGAGGACGGTCACCGCGTGCGCCGCCGAGGCCAGCGTGATGTGCCGGTGCCAGCCGCGGAACGACCGTCCGACGAAGTCCCGCAGCCCGGCGCCCTCGCCGACCTGGCGCAGGTCCCGTTCCACCCGCCGCGACAGCTTGGTGAGCCGCAGCAGCGGGCCGACCGCCGAGCCGGTCAGGTCCGTGATCCACAGCCGGACCGGCGCGCGCCGCGGGTCGTCCCATTCGCCGAGCAGGAGCAGCGGCCGCTGCCGTTCGCCCGGCGGTACGGGCAGCGTGACCCGTACGGCGGTGGCCAGCGAGGTCCGGGACGTACGGGCCCCGGCCACCGAGTCGATCCAACTGACCGGCCGGCGCAGCCCCTTGAGCGCTTCGAGGATCTGGAGCGCGGTCAGCGGACCGGCGCCGAAGCCCGGCAGCGAGCGGTCGGCGACGGTCAGCCGGCTGTTCGGGCTGATCCGGGCGACCACGGGCACGCCCGCGAGCCCGAGCCGGTGCAGCGCGGCCCGTCCCGCGCCGCCCCGGATGTCGAGCAGCACCGGCTTGCGCGCGATCTCCGGCCAACGGGCCATGTCGAGCGCCGCGTTGACCGCGCACTCCTCCAGCGTCTCCTCGGTCGCGCCCTCCGGCACCTCGGCCCGGTCCGCGCGGTTGCGGTCCTTCACCCAGGGGTCGGGCAGGAAGAGCCGCCAGTGGACGGGGACGCTGGTCTCGTCCGCGGCGAACCACACCCCGAACGCCTGCTGCCCGCGGAAGACCTGCCCCTGCTCCGGGTCGAACCGCCGGTCCACGCCGACCGAGTGCTGGCCGGCCTTCGGTATCGGCATCGGCCGGACCACCCAGGCCTGCGGGGTGCCCTGACGTTGCAGGAAGCGGGCGAGTTCGGCCCGCATCGGCTGCCAGTCCCAGGTGGAACTGGAGATGAAGTGGTGCAGGCTCTGTTCGGCGGCCGGGCCGCCGATCTGCGCCGCGATGTTGCGGATGGATTTGCGGCCCTGCGCGGTCAGCAGACCGCGCAGGTACTGTTCGGCCTTCAGCCGCTGGTCGCGGCGTGGGAAGGCGGAGAAGAGCACGGCGCAGAGCTCGCCGTACAGATCGTCGCCGACTGGGCCCCGTGGGGGCGCGACGCTTCTGAATCTGGTGGTGACGGATGTACTCACGGCACTCCTGACCTACGGATTTCGCAGCTCCCTCCAGCTGCCCCTCCACCCTTCCGGTTCGGGGCGGCGGGCACGAGGTGGACTCGGCACCGGTCTGGGCGCCCAGATGGTGGCCGGACCACCCCTATACCCCCGGGGGGAATGCGAAACCATCTTAAAGCGGACCCTCGGCGACCCCGTTCCGGCCCTCGCCACACCCTCCGGGAAGGCCGCGTGAGCCCCGCTCGAGTCCCGCTCGAGTCCAGCCTGAGTCCCGCCTGAGTCCTGCGGGAGCGCGGCATGAGCCCCTGACACGTGCCTCCGAGAAACGCCGTGTCCGGGAGGTGACAGACTCACCGCGCGGACTTTGACGGTCACACGCCGTGCCCGGACCATCAGGACGAGGCTGCACGGGCCGGACTCCGGTTAATGCCCCAGGCCGGGGTCCGCCTGTGCGCCTTGTGGGCGCGACGCGTACGCCCGCGTGACGCGCACGGCCACGAATCGCGACCACGGAATTCGTACGACCACGAAATCCGTACGGCCGCGCATTCCGTACGGCCGTGACCGTACGCCCCGCACGTTCCGACCCGGCACCACCGCACACCACGCCCCGCCTCCCGGTTCCCTTGCCCCGTCGCGGCCCTGGTGCGCGTTCCGGCCCTCGGTTCGTACGGGCGTCCGGGGCGCGGATAGCCTGGACGCATGGGATTCCGCGCGCAGCTGCCGGTCGTCGGGGTGGTCGCCGTGGGCGGCGTGCTCGGCGCCGTGGCCCGCTACGCCGCGACGCTGGCCTGGCCGACCCCGCCCGGCGCGTTCCCCTGGACGATCTTCGCCGTCAACGCGGTCGGCTGTGCCGCCCTCGGCGTGATCATGGTCCTCGCCACCGAGACCCTCACCCCGCCGCACCCGCTGCTCCGCCCCTTCCTGGGCACGGGCGTCTGCGGCGGCTTCACCACCTTCTCCACGTACGCGCTCGACCTCCAGCGGCTGCTCGCCCGCGGCGATCTCCCGCGCGGTCTGCTCTACATGGCCGGGACCACCGTCACCGCGCTCGCCGCCGTGGCCACGGCCGTCGCGGCGACCCGGGCCGCCGTCCGGGCCGTACCGGCAAGGAGGCAGGGATGACCCCGCACCCCCCGCACTCTTCCCACTCCCCGCGCGTGCCGGCCGGCCGGGCGCTGCGCCTGACCGTGCTGGTCAGTGAGAACGCCACCTGGCACCACCGGCCGCTCTACACCGAGATCGTCCACCGCGCGCACGCCGCCGGGCTGGCCGGCGCCTCCGTCTTCCGCGGCATCGAGGGCTTCGGCGCCTCCTCGCACGTGCACACCGCCCGGCTGCTCTCGCTCGGCCAGGACCTGCCCGTGTCCGTCCTCGTGGTGGACACCGAGGAGCGGATCCGCGCCTTCCTGCCGGGCATCGAGGAGCTGGTGACGGACGGCCTCGTGCTGCTCGACGCCTGTGAGGTCGTACGGAACGGGGACAGGGACGGGAATGGGGATGGGGACGGGGACGGCCGGGCGGCCGGCGCGCCGCCCGAGCCGGGCGCCGGTCCCGCGGGGGAGCCGTCCGCGTGAACTGGCTGCTCGTCGTCGCGGGTGCCGTCGTCGGCGCGCCCCTGCGCTACCTCACCGACCGTGCCGTGCAGTCCCGCCACGACTCCGTCTTCCCGTGGGGCACCTTCCTCGTCAACGTCACCGGTTCCTTCATCCTCGGCCTGCTCACCGGTGTGGCCTCGACCAGCGTCGGGATACTCGTCGGCACGGGCCTGTGCGGCGCCCTGACCACGTACTCCACGTTCTCCTACGAGACGTTGAAGCTGTACGAGGGCGGGGCGCGCGCCTACGCCGCCGCGAACGTCGCCGGCAGTACCGCCGCCGGGCTCGGCGCGGTGTGGCTGGGCGTGGAACTCACCCACCTGCTCTGACGGCACCCGGGGCGGGGGACAGGGCGAAGCCGTTGCGGGCGGCGAGCGACCGGATGTGGTCCTCCGACAGGGACCCGGCCCGCTCCAGCGTCAGGACGGGCAGATCCGCCCGGCCATGGCCCGCCGCGCGGTGGAACGCGATCACGCTCACCGGCACGGGCGCGGGCGCGTGGAACGGATGCCGGAGCCGGGCCGCCGCGTCGTCCGCGTGCGCCAGGACCCGGACGTCCGGCTCGCCGCCGAAGCCCGCCCGCGCCGACTCCCCGCAGCCGTACGGCGGTTCGCCCGGGCGGTGGGCCGCGGTGACGAAGAGGAGACCGGCGCCGGTCCGGGTCAGGGCCGCCGTGAGGAAGGCGTTCGACGGGCAGTGCCGCCCCGGCGCGATCACCCGCACTGTGCGCGGCACTCCGTCCGCCTCGGCCGTCAGATGGCCGGGCACCCGCTCCGCGGCCGGACCCCGGAAGCCGAACGGGCCCAGCTCGTACAACTCGTCGATCAGTGCCCAGATCTGCCGCCGCGGCAAAGTGGCCGGCAGTCGCGACCAGTCGAAGAGTCCGCGGATGGCGGACGGGACGGTGGTGACGGCGCAGGGCCGGCCGTCGGGGCGGCCGGTGAGCCGTCCCGCCCGCGCGATCACCTCACGGTCGGCGCGGGCGGTCAGCGCGTATCCGTGGGCGAAGCCGTGCACCACCACGCGGCCCGCGGCCAGATCGGCCGCGGCGAGCCGGACGGCGGCGGCGTCCGCGAGGGTGGGCGGGCGTGCGGCCGCCCACCCCGGATCCACCGCCCCGGGAACGGCCCGCGCCGCGGCCGTATCCGACAGCCCCGTACCCGACAGCCCCGTACCCGACAGAGCCGTATCCGCCGGAGTCGTATCCGGCAGAGCCGTGTCCCTCGGTGCCGGATCCGTCCCGGCCGCCACCTCGGCCATCGCCTGACGCACGGCCGCCCGAGTCGCCACTGTCCGGGCCGGCACCGCCTGTTCGTCGCCCACTGTCGTGCCTCCGCTCTCCCCCGCTCTCCACCGGATCGGTTACGGCGTGCAACGAGCCGGGGGCGATCCGGTCACACCGGGTTGACCGTAGCGCCGGGGGAGAGGGCGGCCCAGGGGCCGCGCGGTCACTGCTCGCGCAGACCCCACGGGGAGCCGTACGCGGTCAGCAGGTCCAGGAACGGGACCGGGTCGAAGGCCTCCGCGCCGCGCACGCCGGAGCCGGTCCAGACGCCGGTGGCCAGCAGTTCCAGCGCGACGACCGGGTTGATGGCGGTCTGCCAGACGACGGCCTGCGAGCCGTACTCGCGCATCGACCACTGGTTGTCGACCACGTGGTACAGGTACACCTCGCGCGGCGCCCCGTCCTTCGTGCCCTTCACCCAGGTGCCCGCGCAGGTCTTGCCGTGCATCCGCTCGCCGAGCGTGGCCGGGTCGGGCAGACAGGCGGCGACGACGTCGCGCGGCGACACCCGCGTCCCGCCGGGGAGGGCCACCTGCTCCGTACGGTCCAGGCCCAGCTTGCGCAGCGTCTTGAGGGTGTCGATGAACTCGTCGCCGAGGCCGTACTTGAAGGTGACCCGCCGGGCGTCGACCCAGCGCGGGATCAGCAGCACCTCCTCGTGCTCGACGTTGACGCACTCCACCGGGCCGATGCCCTCGGGGAAGTCGAAGACCTCGGGCTCGCTGAACGGGGCCGTGGTGAACCAGCCGCGGTCCTTCTCCCAGACCACCGGCGGGTTGAGGCATTCCTCGATGGTGGTCCAGATGCTGAAGGAGGGCGCGAAGTCGTAGCCGTCGACGGTGAGGTTCGCGCCGTCGCGGACGCCGATCTCCTCGATGTCGTCGAAGAGCCGCTCGGCCGCGTAGCGGGCGAAGACGTCGGACAGGCCGGGCTCCACGCCGACGCCGACGAGTGCGAGCCGCCCCGCCTCCTCCCACGCGCCGGCCCGCTCGAACTGCGCGTCGCCCAGCTTGACTCCGCACTCCTCGTACGGACGGTCCGGGTGCGGCCGGGACAGCGACATCGCCATGTCGAGGTAGTGCGCCCCGGCGGACAGGGCGGCCTCGAACAGCGGCATCACGAAGCGCGGGTCGGTGGCGTTGAGCAGGACGTCGCAGCGCTCGCCGGTGAGCAGCGCGGTGACCGCGGCCTGGTCGGACGCGTCGATCCGGGCGGCGCTGAACCGGGTCTCCCCGTCGCCCAGGGCGGCGACGGCGGCCTCGGCCCGGGACAGGTCGTAGTCGGCGACCACGATGTGTTCGAAGAAGGAGCGGCGGGCCGCGATCCGGGTGACGGCGGTGCCCACACCGCCGGCGCCGACAAGCAGAACTCGCATGACAGAGACATACCTTTCATCCGCATTGGTCGGAGTGGTTCCCGGGTATGCCCATGAAAGTCTTCTCGGGCGAGATGGGTCAACACTGTTGGCGTAACCTGGGAAACGGGCGCGAAAGGGACGGTCATGCCTAAGGAAGTGGTGTCGGAGGCGGCTCGGCGCCGTAGAAAGCCCAGCAAGGCGGGTGTCGTCCTCTCCGAGCGGCTCTACATCGAGACCGCCCTGCGCATGCTCCACGAACACGGCCGGGACGGACTGACGGTGCGCCGGCTCGGCGCCGCGCTCGGCGCCGACCCCAGCAGCCTCTACCGCTACTTCCGGAACACCGACGACCTCCTCCTCGCCGTCGGCGACGAACTCGTCGGCCGTGCGCTGCGGGGCTGGCGGGCCACCGGCGACTGGCGCCACGACCTGCGCGACCTGGGCCTGCGCATCCACTCCGCCTACCTCGCGCATCCCCAGGCGGCGATCCTCACCGCGAGCCGGGTCAGCGGCCGGGCCAACGAGATCGCCGCCGACGAGGCGGTCATCGGCGTGCTGCGCACGGCCGGCCTGCCCGACGCCGAAGCGGTGCGCGTCTACCACGCCTTCATCGACCAGGCGCTCGCCTTCGCCGCCCTCGACGCGGCCGCCCTCGCGCTCCCGCACACCGCCCGGGCCGCCGACGAGGCGGTCTGGCAGGCCACGTACGCACGCCTCCCGGCCGGCACCCACCCGCACATCGCCGCGACCGCGCCCCGGCTGATCGCCCGGATGAAGAACAGCGCCTACCCGACCGCCCTCGACATGCTCCTGGACAGCGCGGCGGCGACCCTGGCCCGTACGGGCGGTGTACGAGGTGCGGGTGGCGTCCGGGGTACGGGGGGTGTGCCGGGCCCCGGAGGTGACACGGTGTGAGGCGCCGGACCTCGCGGGCGGGCGGGGTCCAGTACGGTGACTCCTGACCGGCAGCGGCGGTCCGAGAGGCGGTGGTCCATGACCGGGCGGGATGAGCCGGACGCGTCGGGAGAGCGGGGCGCGCCGGCAGAGCCGGAGCGTCTTCCGGCGGCCGAGACGCGGAACGACCTCTCCGGCCGGGTCGAGGGTCCGGTGGCCCAAGTGGGCGTCGTCCAGGGCTCCATCACGTTCAACTACCACGCCGCCGCCCAGGGCGCGGAGCCCGCGCGGGACCGGCACCCGGACCAGGTGCCCCGGCCGCCCCGCGGGTTCGTCGACCGCCACGCACCGCTGGCCGCGCTCGACGAGGCGTTCGCCGTCGGCACCGCCGAAAGCGGCCCGGGGCACTGCCCGATCGGAGTGTTCAGCGGACTCCCCGGCATCGGCAAGACGGCCGCCGCCACCCAATGGGCCCACCGCAACCGGCGGCTCTTCCCGGGCGGTCGGCTGTTCGTCGACTTCACGGCCCTGCGCCCGGGCGGCAGCGGGGCAGGGGCGGTCGGCGGTGACGTGTCGGAGGCGCTGGCCGTCTGCCTCCGCGCCCTCGGGGTCCACGAGACCTACCTCCCCACCGGCTTCGCCGAACGGGCCGCGCTCTACCGCGAGTTGTCGGGCAGGCGCGGCCGGATGCTGGTGGTCCTGGACGACGTGACCCGCCCGGCCCAGGTCACCGCCCTCGTGCCGCAGGGCGACGGCAGCGCCCTGCTCGCCACCAGCACCTGGCAGCTCGGCGAACTCGTCCTCGACGGGGCGTCGTTGCTCCCGCTCGACGTCCTCGACGCGGACAGCGCCCTGGAGTTGCTCGCGGCCCTGTGCGGACCGCGCCGGATCGCGGACGAACCGGCCGCCGCGGCCCGTCTCGTCGAGCTGTGCGGCGGACTGCCGCTCGCCCTGCGGCTGTGTGCCGCACGGCTGGTGACGCGTCGTCATCTCACTCTCGCGCGACTCGCCGACGAGCTGTCCGACGAACAGAGCCGCCTCGCCCGTATCGCCGTGTCCGGAGCCCCCGCGCCGACTCCCGGGTCTCCCGCACCGGCCCCGGCCCCAGCCCGTGAGGAGCGCACCGTGTCCGCCGCCCTCGACCTCGTCTACCGCGACCTCTCCGACCTGGCCGCCCGGCTGTACCGGGCCCTCGGCCGGCTGCCCGCACTCAGCTTCGACACCGCCGTCGCGGCGGCCGCCGGCGACTGGCCGGTGGAGACGGCCGCCGAGGCCCTCGGAGAACTGGAGGACGCCGGCCTGCTGACCGTCCTGGAGGACCGCCGCTCCACCCTGCACGGCCTGGTGCGGCTGCACGCCCGCGAGAGGTCCGTGGCCCAGGACCCGCCGGGCGCGGTACGGGAGACGGCCGGCCGGGTCGCCGGGCACTATCTGCGCCTGACCGTACGGGCCGACCTCGCCGTCCGCGCCGACCGGCTGCGGATCACCGATCCGGCCGAGGTGCTCGGGGCGGACCGCGACGGCCACGGTCCCGAAGGCCCGTACGGCGCCGGCCCGTTCGCGGGCGCCGACGACCCCGGCCGCGACGCGCTGCGCTGGCTGGAGGCCGAGCGCGGCAACATCCTCGCCGTCCTCCGTACCGCCGCCGAGCTGGGATTCGACCGCCCGGTGTGGCAGACGGCGGAGGCGTTCACCGTGCTCTTCCTGCACCACCGGCACCTCGCCGACTGGCGCGAGTCGCTGGAACTGGGCATCGCCGCGGCCGGGCGGGACGGGGCGGGCGCGGCCGAGGCCCGGCTGCGCAGCCTGCTGTCACGGCCTCTGATGGACCTCGGGCAGGACGAGCCGGCCCGGGCGCACCTGGCGGTCGCCGAGCGACTCGCGATGGAGTCCGGGCACGTCGTGCTCCAGGCGTCGGTCCAGGAGTTCGCCGGCCGGTACTGGGACCGGCACGATCCCGCCCGCGCGATCGACGCCTACCGCGCCTCGCTCGCGCTCAACGCCGAGGCCGGGGAGCCGCGCGGCGAGGCCCTGGCCCGCTACTTCCTGGGCTGTGCCCAGCACGCGGCCGGCGACTCCCGCACCGCCCTGACCACCCTCGGCCGGGCCCGCGACGCACTCCTCGCGCTGGACGACCGGCGCATGGCGGCCCGCGCCCTCGCGGACACCGGCCGGGTCCGGGCGGCCCTCGGCGACCCGGCGGGCGCCGTCGCCGATCTGACCGAGGCCGCCGAAGTCCTGCGCCGCGGCGAGGCGTTCCACTACGAGGCGCGGATCATGGAGGACCTCGCCGGCTTGGCGGAGCAGGCCGGCGACAGTGCGCGGGCCCGCGACTGCCTGCGCCGCGCCCTCGCCGTCTACGAGGAGGGCGGCAGCCCGCGGGCCGCCGCGGTCCTGGAGCGGCTGGCCACCGGCTGACGTCCGGGACCGGTGGCCGGGGCGGGTTCCCGCGGGCCCGGCTCCAGCTCCAGCCGCCGCCGCTGGTGCGGACCGTGATGGAGAACCAGCGTCGTCCCGTACGGCGGGACGCCGGCCCGCAGACACGCGTACACCGCCGCGGCGGCCGTGCCGGGGTCGGTGAGCGCGGCGCCGTCCGGGGCGGCGACCCGTACCGTACGCCCGTCGCGCAGGCCCACCAGGCAGTCGGCCTCCCGGGGCAGCGCGGCGATCCGCGCGCCGGGGAAGTCGGCGAGGAGACGCGCGACGCCCTCGGCCGCCGCGCCCGGGGCGCAGACGCCGGAGGCGGCGGACACGACGGTGGCGCTCTCCGTCAGCCGGGTGTCCGGCTCGTCGACGTCGCAGGCCAGATGCCAGTACCTGTGGTCGTCCTCGGCCGGATCGGTGGCGAGTCCGGCGGGGAAACGGTCGACGTGGACGTGGAGTTCACCGGCGGTGCCGTCGTCCCGTACGACGGTCGTGCGGACGAGCAGCGAACGGGCCCGGGCGGTGTGCGGGGGCGGCAGCGGGAAGGCGCGCGGGCCGCGGGCGGGCAGCCGCTTGGGCGGGGCGAGGCGGAGGAGCTCGTAGACCAGCTCCCGCAGGCGGGGGAGGGCCGTGCCGGGTTCGGCGAAGGCACGCGCCGCCACCTCGGCGAGCCGGGGCGCGTGCCCGGTTCCGGTCAGGGCCGCTTCCACGCGCGGGCGCAGCGGGCCGCCGTCGTCGTCCAGCCACCCGGCGGCCGAACGGAGCGCGTGCCCCGCCGTCCCCGGCACGGACTCCGAGCCGAACGCCCCGAGCAGGACCGGGTGTCCGGTCGCCGCCCCGTACAGCGTGACCGACCCGTGGTCGCCGATCACCAGATCGGCCGCCACCAGGGCCTGCTGCCAGCCGTCCGTGGGATCGACGACGATCAGTCCGGCCTCCACGGCCGATCGCTGCATGACCCGGATCTGCCAGGCGCCGTGCGCGGACCAGACGTTGGGGTGCAGGACGAGCGCCACCCGGAACTCGTCGGCGGGCAGTTCGGCGAGCAGCTCGGCCGGAAGCCCGGGCCGGGTCCCGGCCAGCGACTCGCCGCCCCACGTCGAACTCACCAGGACCAGCCGCTGACGGGGCGGCACCCCGAGCGCGGCCCGGTAGCGCTCTCGCCGCCGGGCGCTGGCGAGGAGGCGGTCGAGGACGGGATCCCCGACGAGGACGGTCCGCCCGGCCGTGCCGGGGTGGGCGGCCGCCAGCTGCGCGGCCTGGTCGGGATGCGAGACGGCGAGCCAGGCCCGGCGGGCCGCCAGCAGCTCCTCCGGGACCAGGCCCGACAGCCGGGTGCCGGGTCCCTCGGAGTCGGGCACCCGCTTGTGGAAGCCGACGCCGTGCGGCAGCACGAGCACCGGGTAGTCGCCGGGCGGCACCTTGATGTTCTCGGAGGCGGAGAGCAGCAGATCGGGCGTGATCTCCGCGAGCTGGGGCCAGGGGAGCGTACGGCAGCCCAGGTCGCGCAGCAGATCGAGGACGCCGTCGTTGAACGCGGACGTCGGGTCGTACGCGAACACGACGGTGACGCGCGGATCGTCGTGCGTGATCTCGGGGACGACGTCCAGGGCCCGTACGAGCGAGGTGACCGTCCGCGCCGCCACGACCAGCGTCCGCTCGCCGTCGAAGGTCCGCCAGCGCGCCGCGTCGGGACCCACCGGCGTCAGGACGCGAGCGACGGGGTTCGCGGTAATCGCCGGAACCGCCGGAGTCACCGGCTCCATCGCGCACCTCCGCCCGGCGTCCGCACGGGCCGCGCACCCGCCGCCCTCAGGACCTCGACGGCCGTCCGGCTTCCGGCTTCCGGCTTCCGGCTTCCGGCTTCCGGCTTCCGGCTGGTTAGCATAATCAGGAATGCGGGACAACCGACCTTCGCTTTCTCTCGGGGGAAGGCTACCGGGCGCGGTTTCCCCGTTCGGGTGGTGTGCCCCGGGTGGCGCCGGGCGAGGCGGTGTCCGTCTGGTTGGCTGCGCTCCATGCGTACGACGCGAGCGTTCCTCGCCCCCCTTCCCCTGATCGCCGCGATCGCCGCCCTCGGCGCCGGTCCCGTCGCGCGGGCGGTGGCGGCCGAGGACTGCGGCGGCGGCACCGAGATCATGTCCGACGAGGAGTACGACCTGCGCTACGGCACCGGCCCGGTGCTCGCGCCCCCCGCGCCGTTCCTCCCGTAGCGCGACCGATTACTCGGCCGGCGCTCCCGCCGCGAGCTCGGCGGGCAGGTCGCGGACGCCCAGGCGCAGATGCTCGACGTGGTAGAGCGCCTGGTCGAGGAGTTCGGCGACGTGGTTGTCGTACAGGGCGTAGACGATCGAGCGGCCGTGCCGCTCGCCGGTCACGAGGCCGAGGTTGCGCAGCAGACGGAGCTGGTGGGAGCAGGCCGAGGGCTCCATGCCGACGGCCGCCGCGAGCTCGCCGACCGAGGACGGCCCTTCGCGCAGCCGGGCCAGGATGTACAGGCGCGAGGGCGTGGCGAGGGCCTGGAGCGTGGCGGCGACATCGGCGGCGCCGACCGTGTCGAGGCGCTCGCGGGTGGTGGCGCTGTCTCCGGCGTTCGTTCCGTGGCCCATGCGACCATGATACGGACGACACATGAAGATCTGTTCAGGTGTTCTTGTATGGTGGAGGAGCAGCCCCGCCCACCCGTGAAGGGTTCCTCCGTCATGTCCTCTGTCCTGGAGCGGCCGTCCCGCACCACCGCCGGAACCGGCCCGGTGCCGCCCCGGCGGCGCACCCGGATCCTGGCCCTGCCCGAGGCCCGGTGGGCGCTCGCGGCGCTGGTCCTCTTCCTGGCCGCCCTCCCCCTCTACCTGCTGGACGCGCCGGCCTGGCTGTGGGGACCGCTGTTCGCGGCCACGTACGTCACCGGCGGCTGGGAGCCCGGCTGGGAGGGCCTGAAGGCCCTGAAGGACAAGACGCTCGACGTGGACCTGCTGATGGTGGTGGCCGCCCTCGGCGCCGCCGCGATCGGCCAGGTCCTCGACGGCGCGCTGCTGATCGTCATCTTCGCCACGTCCGGCGCCCTGGAGGCCGTGGCCACCGCCCGGACCGCCGACTCCGTACGCGGTCTGCTCGACCTCGCGCCGGAGACCGCGACCCGGCTCGCCGACGACGGTACGGAGACCACGGTCCCGGCCGGCGAGCTGGCCGTCGGCGACGTCGTCCTCGTCCGGCCCGGGGAGCGGATCGGCGCCGACGGGCGGGTGCTCGACGGCCTGAGCGAAGTCGACCAGGCCACCATCACCGGCGAGCCCATGCCCGTGGCCAAGCAGGCCGGCGACGAGGTCTTCGCCGGCACCCTGAACGGCACCGGCGCCCTGCGGGTGAAGGTCGAACGCGACCCGTCGGAGTCGGTGATCGCCCGGATCGTGGCGATGGTCGAAGAGGCCGCCGAGACCAAGGCGCCCACCCAGCTGTTCATCGAGAAGGTCGAACAGCGCTACAGCCTCGGCATGGTCGCCGCCACACTGCTGATCTTCGCCGTCCCCCTGTTCCTCGGGGCCGAGCTCCAGCCCACCCTGCTGCGCGCGATGACCTTCATGATCGTCGCCTCGCCGTGCGCCGTCGTGCTCGCCACGATGCCGCCGCTGCTCTCCGCGATGGCCAACGCCGGGCGGCACGGCGTCCTCGTCAAGTCCGCCATCGTCATGGAACGCCTCGGCCAGATCGACGCCGTGGCCCTGGACAAGACCGGCACCCTGACCGAGGGCACCCCGCGCCTGACCGACCTGCGCCCGCTGGCCGCGTCCGACGGCGAGGGCCCGGCCCTCGACGAGAACACCCTGCTCCGGTACGCGGCCGCGGCCGAACACCCCAGCGAGCACCCGCTCGCCCGCGCGGTCGTGGCCGCCGCCCGTGCCCGCGGCCTCGACCTGCCGCCCGCCGAGGACTTCGGCTCCACCCCCGGCACCGGCGTGACCGCCACCGTCGAGGGCCGGGCCGTCGCCGTCGGCAGCCCCGCCCGTCTCCTCCACGGCCTCCACGGCCCGGCCCACCCGGCCGCCGTCCTCGCCGCCGAACTGGAGGAGGAAGGCCGTACGGCCGTCGTCGTCACCCTCGACGGGCGGCCGGCCGGCGTGCTCGCGATCGCCGACCGGCTCCGCCCCGACGCCGCCCTCACCACCCGCGCGCTGGGCGAACTCACCGGCCGCGCCCCGGTCCTGGTCACCGGTGACAACCCGCGCGCCGCCGCCCGGCTCGCCGCCGAGGCCGGCATCACCGATGTCCGCGCCGGGCTGCTGCCCCAGGACAAGGTCGCCGCCGTACGCGAACTCCAGCAGGCCGGCGCCAGGGTCCTCGTCGTCGGCGACGGCGTCAACGACGCCCCCGCCCTGGCCGCCGCCCACACCGGCATCGCCATGGGCCGGGCCGGCTCCGACCTCGCCCTGGAGACCGCCGACGCCGTCGTCGTACGCGACGAACTCGCCGCCATCCCCGCGGTCGTCGCCCTGTCCCGCCGGGCCCGCGCCTTCGTCGTCCAGAACCTCGTCATCGCGGGCACCTTCATCACCGCCCTCGTCCTCTGGGACCTGATCGGCACCCTGCCGCTGCCCCTCGGCGTCGCCGGCCACGAGGGCTCCACCGTCCTCGTCGGCCTCAACGGCCTGCGGCTGCTGGCCGACGGCGCCTGGCGCCGCGCCCACCCCGGGAGCGACCGATGAGCCGCCGCACCGGAAAGCGCAAGGACACCGCCCCTGCCCGAACGGGCGCCCCCACCTGCACCGTCACCGTCTGCCGCGGCTGCTGCTGCGGCACCCCCAAGGTCCCCGGTGTCGACCACCCCGCCCAGCTCGACGCCCTGCGCCGCGCCCTGCCCGCCGGCGCGCGGGTCCGGGTCACCGGCTGCCTGGACTCCTGCGAACGCGCCAACGTCCTCGTCGTCCAGCCCTCGGCGGCGGGCCGCGCCGCCGGCGGCCGGCCGGTCTGGCTCGGCCTGGTCGACGACGAGGACGCGGCCGCCGACATCGCCGCCTGGATCGAAGCGGGCGGCCCCGGCCTCGCCGACCCGCCCGGCATCCTCGACCTCTACGCCTTCGCCCCGTCCCGACGCGTGCGCGCCGAACTCCCCGACGGATAGCGGTCGATGGACGACCGGGTCAGCGCGCGTCCGACGTGACGACCCGGGCCTCCCGCGTGTCGACGGTCGTGTCCGGCCGCCCCGACCAGGTGACCGGGATGCTCGCGTACCCGGTGAGCAGCCGGTCCGGAAGCCAGCGCAGTTCCTCGGCCGGGACGGCGAGGCGCAGGTCGGGCAGCCGGCGGAACAGTTCCGGCACGATGACGTTGAGCATCAGCCGGGAGATGGGGGCGCCGAGGCAGCGGTGCATACCGTGGCCGAAGGTGAGATGGCCGGTGGCGGACCGGGTGAAGTCGATGGTCTCCGGGCACGCGAACCGGGCCGGATCGTGGTTGGCCGCCGGGATCGCCGGCAGCACCGCGCTGCCGGCCGGGATCGTCACCCCGGCGATCTCCACCTCCTCGGTGGTGATCCGCAGCAGACTGGACTCGACGGCGTTGGTGTAGCGCAGGAGTTCCTCGACGCACGGTTCGGGCTCGTCGGTCGCGGCCAGTTCGGCGGCCCGCTCGGGGCACAACAGCAGCGCGACCACGATGAGCCCGAGCTGGTAGACGACCGTGTGCAGCCCGCCGATCAGCAGGAACATGGCCAGGGCTTCCAGCTCCAGCTCGGTGATGCCCCCGTCCTCGTAACAGCACCGGGACAGCGCCGTCAGCACGTCGTCGCCGGGATGACGGCGCCGCTCCGCGATCACTTCCTTCAGGTGCCGGTGCAGCAGCCCGCGCGCCTCGTCGACCTCCTCCTGGGCGTGCCCGCTGAGGTCGGTGAGCACCTTCGTCCAGTGCAGCAGGTCCTGCCGGTCCGAGAGCGGGATGCCCAGATACTCCAGGAGCACGGCGGCGGGCAGCCGGCTGCACAGGGCCTCCGCCAGGTCGACGGGCGGCGGCAGCTCGGCCAGCCGGTCCAGGTGCCGGGCGGTCACCTCCCGGATCCGGGGCCGGAGCCGCTCCACCCGGTCGCGGCTGAACGCCGGTGCGACGACGCGGCGCAGCCTCGGGTGCTCGGGGCGGTCCATGTTGGCCAGCGTGGACAGCAGCAGATGGTCCGCGATGCCGACGGCGCCGAGCCGAAGCCCCGCGAGTTCCAGGCTGCGGGAGAAGCGGGGGTCGGTGAGCACCAGGCGCGCGTCCTCGTACCGGGTGATCAGATACGTCGGATCCCCGCTGGGCATGGCGACCCGCACCACCGGATCCTCGTGGCGGAAGCGCGCGTACGCGTCGGGCGGCAAGGTGGCCGGTACCCGGGGGAAGGGAAAGCGGAAGGAGGAGGAAGGGAAGGAGGAAGAGGGGAAGGGGCAGTGCTCCACCGGTGGACTCCGTGATCTCCGTCGGGCGTTCAGGACGCGGCCGGGGTGGTTTCGGTACGAGGAGTCGTGACGCTCCCCGCGTGCGCCCCGGCGTGCGGCCCCGGCCCGGGCGCCGCCGCGCGCCGGTGGAACCCGGACAGCACCTCGGCGATCCCGGCGACGGCCTCGGTGACCTCCGCGTCGGACATCACCAGCGGCGGGGCCAGGGTCAGGGCCCGCGGACCGCCGCGGACGAGGACGCCCGTCCGGTCCCGGATCTCGTCGGCCAGGGCGTACGTGCCCTCGGGCAGCGGGTCCCGGGTGGGGGAGTCCCGCACGATCTCGACGGCCGCCATCAGCCCGTACTGGCGGGTCTCGCCCACCGAGGGCAGTCCGCGCAGCGTGGCCAGCTCGGCGGCCAGCCGCGCCCCGGTGCGGTCGGCCGCCGCGAGCAGGTCCTCGCGCTCGATGATGTCGAGGTTCGCCATCGCCACCGCGCAGCCGGTCGGATGGCCGCTGTAGGTGTGGCCGACGGGGAACCCGCCGTCGCCGGTGACCACGTCCGCGACCCGGCCGGTCATGAGAACCGCGCCGAGCGGGAAGTATCCGGAGGTCAGGCCCTTGGACAGGACGGTCAGATCGGGGCGCACGCCCATGCGGTCGGCGGCGAACCAGTGGCCGACCCGGCCGAACGCCGTGACCACCTCGTCCATCACCAGCAGGATGCCGTGCCGCCGCAGCACCTCCGCGATCCGCGGCCAGTAGTCGTCGGGCGGCGCGATCATCCCGCCCAGCGCCTGCACCGGCTCCCCGATCATCGCGGCGATCCGGTGGGCGCCGATCGAGGCGACGGCCGCCTCCAGTTCGTCCACGAGCAGGTCGGTGATCTGCTCGGGGTCGAGCCCCATGGCGTACGGGTACGGCGCGGTCAGCCGGTGCACCCGGCCGGGGTGCGGACCGAAACCGGTGGTGTAGCAGGGGAAGTCGGAGACCTCGCCGCTCGCGTACCCGGCGCCGTGGTACGAGCCGGTACGGGTGAGGATCCAGGTCCGCTCGGTCTGGCCGCGGCGGTGGTGGAAGTTACGGGCCATCCGCAGGGCGATCTCGACACCCTCGGAGCCGCCGCTGGTGAAGTGGACGCGCTCGGCGGCCCCCTGACCGTTCCGGGAGAGCCGGACCAGGCGGTCGGCGAGCGCGACGGCCCGGTCGTGCGTGAAGTCCCAGAAGGTCGTCGCGTACTCCAGACGGCGCATCTGCGCCGCGGCGGCCTCGGCGATCTCGGCCCGGCCGTGGCCCACTTGGCACAGCCACATGCCGGCCGTGGCGTCCAGATACGTGCGGCCCTCGGCGTCCCGGAGGCGGCAGCCCTCCCCCTCGACCATGACGACGCGCTTGTCCTGGGCCGCCGGCAGGAACGGGTGCACCAGGCGGGCGCGGTCGGTGGCGGCCAGGGCCTCCGGGGCCGGGGCGAGGGAATCGGCGGTCACGGCGGCGTCCTTACGTCGAGGGGCACGGGTCATGCGGAGGGTGCGGGGCGCGGGCGGCGGGCCGGAAGGAGAGGTCGGCGACGCGCAGCCGGTCCGGGACGAGCCGGGCGAAGCGGCTCACCGCGGCGGCGGGCCCGTCGGTGTGGAACCGCGGGTCCCAGCGGTCCTCGTCGGGCCCGAGATACCGGACCAGCTTGCGGCGGGCCCGCTCGGCGTCGTACCCGGTCACCGTCCCCCGGCCGCGGGCGATCACCTGCCGGACCTGCCCGTCCGCCGGCGCGCAGGTGTCGACGACCAGGGTGAAGGCGGGGTCCGCCGCGAGCCGCCGCTCCAGCGTCGACCAGGTGCCGGTGATGACCCAGAAGGCCTGGTCCTCCCACAGGTACCAGACCGGGTGCAGCGTCAGGTCGCGTGTCGCGAGCCGGGCGACCAGCGGCGCGGCGAGATAGCCGGGGACGTCGAACGGCGCGTCCGCGCCGAGGTCCAGGCGCCCGTCCGCGCCCCGGCGGTACGTCACGGTGGCGGCGGCCACGGCTCAGGCCCCCCGCCCCGGCCTCGGCCCCGCCCGCAGCCGCCCGACGGCGCGGGCCAGACGCAGACAGCCCGGGCCGAGCCGGGTGGGGTCGGCCGCCGCGTACGACAACCGCAGCGTCGACACGTCCGGGTCGTGCGCGTAGAAGGCCGCGCCCGGCACGAACGCCACCCCTTCGCGCAGCGCCAGCGGGAGCAGGGCGCGGGTGTCCCCGCCGCCGGTCAGCCGCCCCCAGACGAAGAACCCGCCCGCCGGCACCTGGAACTCCAGCTCCTCGCCCAGATACGAGCCGAGGGCGGCGACCATGATCTTCTGCCGGTCGCGGTAGACGGACCGCAGCGTCGCCAGCCTGCGCTCCAGCAGCCCCGGCTCGGTCACCAGGGCCAGCACGAGCGCTTGGGTGAAGGCCGAATTGCCCAGGTCCACGGCCTCCTTCATGGTGCGCAGCAGGGGAGCCAGCGGTTCGGGCGCGACCAGGTAGCCGGTGCGCGCCGCGGGGCTGAGCACCTTCGAGAAGCTGCCGAGGGTGACGACCCGGTCGGAGAGCGCGGCCAGCGGCGGGGCCTGTTCGGGCTGTTCCTGCTGCTCTCCTTGTTCGTCGGTGTCACCGCCGGCCGGCCCGAAGGCGAGGTCGCGGTACGGGTCGTCCTCGACGACCACGCATCCGTACTGGTCGGCGAGGCGGGCGAGGGCCCGGCGCCGGCCGGCGGTGAGGGACGCGCCGGTGGGGTTGGCGAAGTTCGGCACGACATAGACGAGCCGCGCGGGCGGGCCCTCGGCCAGGACGCCTTCGAGCGCCGACAGGTCTGGATCGGGGTCGGTGGCGATGGGCACGGCCCGCACCCGGGCCTGGTGCAGCCCGAGGACGTGCAGCGCGCCGCTGTAACTCGGCCGGTCGACGATCACCGTGTCGCCGGGATCGAGCAGCGCCCGGCACACCAGGTCCAGGGCCTGCTGGGAGCCGTGGGTGATCACGACCTGCCCGGAGGCGACGGACCGGCCGGTCCGTCGGGCGGTGTCCTGGGCGATCCAGGTCCGCAGCCCGGGCAGGCCGTTGGTGTCGCCGTACTGGAGCGCGCCCGGCCGGGCGAGGACCCGCTCGACGAGCGCGCGGGTCTCCGCCACGGGCAGGGTCTCCTCGGCGGGGCAGCCGGCGGCCAGCGAGATGGCGCCGCCTTCGGCAGCCTCGCGCAGGGCCTCCGCGATCACCGAGGGGGCCAGACCGGAGGCGTGCCGCGACACCCGCCAGGCGGGGTCGGCCCGCGGGGCGCGGTCGGGGGAAGGCGTCGCCGGGGGCGTTGTCATGGCTCAGGCGTCCGCGACCTTGGGGAGCACGTCCCGGCCGAGCAGGTTCACCGAACGCAGCGCCGCGCGCGCGGAGATGTCGCCGAACCGTACGTGCAGGCTGGCCTCGGCACCCGGATAGCGCCGCGCCACCAGCTGGAGCGCGTCGGCGGCGTCGGCGGGCGTCCCGACGATGACGTTGCCCGCGTCCAGCAGGTCCCGGAAGGTGGTGGCGCGGGTCGCGGCCTCCATCTTCTCGTAGCCGGGGTACTGCTCCGACGCGACGCCGCGCCAGGACGCGTACGCCTCCAGCTGCTTGGCCTTGTAGTCCTCGAAGTGCCGCTCGGCCTCCTCCAGCGCCTCGCCCCGGTCCTCCGCCACATAGGCGTGGTAGCTGACGTGGACCCGGCCCCGCTCGGCGTGGCCGTGCGCCGCGCGCGCCTCGCGGTGGGCTTCGAGCAGCCCGGCCAGCCGCTCGTGGGACGCGACGATCGGGATGATCATGAGGTGGTAGCCGCGCTCGCCGGCCCAGCGGAAGGAGTCCTCCGAGACCGTGGCCGCCACGTACACCGGCGGATGCGGACGCTGCACCGGCCGCGGCAGCAGCGGAGGCAGCGGGCCGAAGCGGTGGAAGGTCCCGTTCCAGGTGAAGTCGCTGTCCGACCACAGCCGGACGACGGCGTCGACGCCCTCCCGCATCCGCTCCTTGCTCTGTTCCATCGGCACCCCGAAGGCGCTGAACTCGGTGGGCAGGAAGGCCCGTCCGAAGCCGGCGTCCAGCCGGCCGCCCGAGAGGTTGTCGAGCATGGCGAGCGACGCCGCCAGCTTGACGGGATGGCTGAACGCGGGGACGCACGCGCCCGTCACCAGCCGTACGCGCGAGGTGCGCGCCGCGACCGCGGAGAGGAACACCACCGGGTCCGGGCTGTAGCCGCCCCACGGGTGGAAGTAGTGCTCGACGGCCTTGACGTGGGAGAAGCCGAGCCGGTCGGCCGCCGCGCAGAGGTCGAGACAGTCCGCGTAGTACTCGGCGGCCGGGACCTCGTGCGGCGCGAGCGTGGGCAGGAAGTTGAGTCCGATCCTCATCGCGCCGGCCCCTCGTCGTGGCCGGCCGGGTGGCCGACGGGATGGTCGAGAGGGTGGGGGCCGGAGAGGTCGCGGGTGACGCCGGTGGACCGGCACAGGTTGGTGAACTGCCGCTCCGCGTACTCCAGTCGGCTCAGCATCGCGCCCGTCGCGCGGGCGACGTCCTCCGGGATGCGGCGCGGGGTGCCCACCGACTCGGCCAGGATCTGCACGTCGGCCGCCCGCTCCATCGCCACGTGCAGCCAGGCGGCCTCCGCGACCGACCGGCCGCCGGTGACCCAGCCGTGGCTCTGCAGGACGACCGCCGAGCCCCCGCCCAGGGTCCGGGCGATCTCCTTGCCCTCCTGCCGGTCGGTGACCGGGCCGCCGAAGCGCTCGTACACCTCGTGCCGCCCGAAGAGGAGGCAGGCGTCCTGGGTGATCGGGTCGAGGCGGCGGCCGAGCGTCGACCACGCCTTGCCGAGCCGCGAATGGGTGTGCGCGAAGGCCGTCAGATCGGGGCGGGCCCGGTGCAGCTCGCCGTGCAGCGCGTCGACCGACGGGTTGAGCGTGCCAGGCCCTTCGCGGACCTCGCCCAGCGGGTCGACGAGCAGCAGGTCGTCCGCGCGGACCTCGGTGAAGTCGACGCCCAGCGGGTTGACCCAGTAGTGGCCGGGGCGGCGCGGGTCGGCCGCGCTGAAGTAGCCGGCCAGACCGTGTCCGTAACCCAGCGCTCCGAAGAGCCGGATCCCGGCGACGAGCCGGTCCTTCACGTCCCGTACGTCCGCCGCGGGGAGAGCGGTGGTCAGGGTGGTCGTCACAGGTCCTCGCAAGGGGGAGGGGGGAGAGGGGAGGCGGGAGGGGGTCAGGCCGTCGGCGCGGTGGGCGCGGTCGATGCGCTGGGCGTGGCAGGTGCGGCGGACGCGGCGGGCGAGGCGGGCGAGGCGGGCGAGGCGGGCGAGGCGTCGTAGACGCAGCGGAAGCCCACTTCGTTGTGCCGGTCCGTCAGCAGGTCCTTGCCCCGGTAGTACGTGGTGAGGCAGACGGCCGGAGAGGTCCACGTACCGCCCTTGAGGACATGGAAGGCCTCGGGACGGTTCATGAACTCGGGGCCTCTGCGGCCCTTGAAGAACGGTGCCATGTCCTGCCGGGAGAAGAAGTTGGTGCGGGTCAGCTCCCAGACGTTCCCCGCCATGTTGAGCGCGCCGTACGGGCTCGCCCCGCCCGGCAGCGCGTCGGCCGCCACCACCGGCTCCGGCGGCCAGGACAGCGAGGTGCGCACCAGCAGCGCCTCCAGCTCGGCGAGGTCGCGCGGACTCTCCTCCGGATAGGCCGACTCGACGCTGCGCGCCCGGTCCGTGTCCCAGTCGTCGCCCCACGGGTAGCGGCGGCCGTCGGTGCCGCGCGCGGCCTTCTCCCACTGCTCCTCGGAGGGCAGCCGGCCGCCGGCCCACCGGGCGAACGCGTAGGCGTCGTACCAGTCGACGCCGACCACGGGGAAGGAGGGATTGTTGAAGCGCGGGTCGCGCCAGTGCGCCGGGGTGTGGTCCTTGTCCTCCGGCTGGTCCGGATGCGCCCACCGGGCGGCGTCGCCGGACCGTACGTCGGCCAGGAAGCGCGCGTAGCGCTCGTTGGTCACGGCGGTGCGGTCGACGTAGAAGTCGGGCAGCTCCACGACCCGCAGCGGGTTGTCCGAGTCGTCCATCCGGAACGGGCCGACGGCGGACGCCCGGGCGCCGACGATCGACGGTCCGCCCGGCACGAGGACCGCGTCGCTCAGATCGGGCTCCCGGCGGTCCGCGTCGACCCGCGCGCGCAGCTCGGCGAAGTGCTCGTCCTCCAGACGGCGCAGCTCGTCGGCGTCGGTGGACCCGAAGATGTTCCACAGCGCGCGCTTGGTCAGCGCGGCGCCGCAGCCCACGGGCTTGCGGGCGTAGGCGGGCCGGCTGAAGTTGCTGGGCCAGCCGGAGATCCGGATGAGGTCCCGGGCCGCCTCCGGCATCCGCTGGGCCCCCACCACGTTGATGGCCGTGAACGCGACCCAGTCGACGTCGTCGTGGGTCGCCGCGCAGATCGCCTCACGGGCGGCCGGCACGTCGCCGAACCGGGCGGCCAGGTGCTCGACGCACAGCCGGCGCACGTTCCAGTCGCGGTGCTCCACCGCTCCTCTGCGGAGCACGGCCTCGCACTCCGGTGCGGCGGGCTCCGCCGCCAGTTCCTTCTCCAGGAGGGACAGCCGGTCCGCGTACGCGCCGTCGTCCAGACAGGACAGCGCGGCCAGGGTGGGCAACTCGAAACGCACGGGCACTTACCTCGGCTCGGTCAGGGCTCGGTCAGGGTCAGGGCTCAGGGGCGGGGTTCGGGAGCGGGTTCGGGAGCGGGGTTCGGGAGAGCGGGGTTCGGGGACGGTAGGAGGGGCCGTCCAAGGGGGCGGGCGGGGAAGTCGGGGCCGTGGACGCCGCGTGACGCGGCGCCCAGGGCGTCGTGCGTGGTCCGGGCACCCCGTGAAGGCGGGCCCCGTGCCGTTATGGCTCGTCCTCAGGACGGCGCCGTCACCACTTGGTGGCGGTCTCGCCGGCCTCGCGGGAGCCCAGGAAGTCCTCGGCGGTCATGTCGGATCACCTCCCTCCCGCTGCTCGGAGGGGCACCGGCGCCCGGTTCAGAACGGGCGGTGCTGCGGGTCCGGGTAGCAGACGCGGAACCGGCGGTCGACCAGATCCCGTTCCTGCTTGTAGATCGCGATCAATTCCTGCACCGAGTCGCGGGACACGTCCAGCAGATCGGCCATCTCCTCGATCTTCCGGCGCTCCGCGTCGGCGAGGACGCCATCCGCCGTACAGACACGGATCGTGTCGTAGACGAGACAGCCGGCGGACTCCTTGGCGCCCTTGGCGCGGCTGAGCACCTTCGCGAGGTCGTCGGTGCCCGGGTAGCTCTTGAGCTCCTCGACGAGCTCGTCCGGGCCGTGCATGCCCGCGATCAGACCGACGGCGAAGTCGCGCTCCTGCGGAGCGAGGTCCCCATCCGCGTTGGCGCAGATGAGAAGGGCCTTGCCGTAGGCCTCGAAGTCGGTCGTGCTCGGGGCACGGTCGAATCCCCAGTAGCTCTGGAAGATCCAACGGAGGCCGAGGTCGGCCGGCTTCTCCTTGGTGATCGCCATACGTGTCACCTCCTTGTGGTGGTTCGACCCACCGTGTGCGGGTCTGTTGATCACGAGGAGGGTACAGCGGGTAATCATGGGATTGCAATGAGTAATTGGGCGTGGTGTGGTTGTGCCCCAGAGGGGACGCGAGCGGTCGAAGCTAGGCGCGCAGGCCCGCGGCGACCGGGCGGTGGTCGCTGCCGGTGGCCGGGAGGGTCCAGGCGTCGGTGGGGGTGACGCCCCGGGTGAGGATGTGGTCGATACGGGCCAGCGGGAAGGCCGCCGGCCAGCTGAAACCGAAGCCGGCGCCGGACTCCTCCTCGACCGGCGTCAGCCGGTCCGTCAGGGGCGCGAACACACGGTCCGCGGTGGAGCCGTTGAGGTCGCCCAGCAGCAGGACCTTGCGCTGCCGCTCACCGTCGAGCGTCCGGACGAGCGCGTCGAGCGTCTCGTCGCGGCGGCCCGTGGCGAAACCGGCCGCGCCGACCCGGACCGACGGCAGATGGACGACGTAGACGGCGAGGGGCCCGTCCGGTCCCTGGACCAGCGCGCGCAGGGAGCGGCTCCAGCCGGGGTCGATGGTGACCCGCCGGGACTCGGCGATCGGGAAGCGGCTCCACAGGGCGACGGTGCCGACGCGTACGGAGTGGGGGAGCCGCCGGTCCAGCGCCTTCCGGTACGCGGGCAGCGCCTCGTCGGTGACCTCCTCCAGCGCCACCAGGTCGGGGCGGGCGGCCAGCAGGGTCCGGACGGTCCCGGCGGGGTCGGGGTTGGCGGCGCCGACGTTGTGGGTGACCACGGTCAGGTTCGGCGCGGCGCCGGCGCTCCCGCCGAGGAACAGCGGCGCGAACACGGCGGCCCACACGGCGCCGAGCAGGAGCGCGGCGATCCCGGCCGGCCGGGACCTGCGGATCAGGGCGGCGAGGAGCAGTGCCGGTACGGCCGGACCGGTCCAGGGGAGCGCCGTGTCGAGCAGGCTGCCCAGGTTGCCGGGCGTGTTCGGTACGAGGGAGTGGCCGAGCAGGACGAGGCCGGTGGCCACCGCGACGGCGCCGAGGACGCGGTCCGCGGGGCGGCGGGGGAGGAAGCCGGGTTCGGGGGCGGGTTCGGGTTCGGGTTCGGCCTGAGGCTCGGGCTCGGGCTCGGGCTCGGGCGCGGGGCCGTCGGGGTCGTCAGGGTCGGCGGACGGTGGTGCGGTGGGGTCGGAGAAACCGCCCCCGATGTACACGTCCGGGTAGGGGTCCTCGTACACCTTCGGCATGGCGGGTCCTGGGGAGGGGAGTGGCGTCGGTACGGCGGCTGCGCGCGGGGAACGCGGTGAACGCATCGCAGTCAGCCGGCCGCGTCGGTCAGCGGGCTCGGGCAGGTGCCGCCGGGGCTGGTGAGCAGCTCGAAGTGCCACATCTCGTTGTTGTAGACCTGGCACAGGCCGTAGCGGGCGCCCTTGCGGATGAGCCAGTCGTCGGCGTCGGTGGGGCCGATGTCGACCGCCTTCCCGGTCACGTGGGCCGACTTCTGCGGGGTGCTCACGTACTGCCGCGCCCGCTCGGTGCTCCCGTACCGCTTGACGGCCTCGTCCAGCAGTCGCTGCTGGTGATCCTTCGTACGCCACCCCGACGTGACCCGGAACTCGATGCCGTCGGCGCGGGCGTCCCGGGCCGCTTCCTGGACGGCCTTCAGCAGGCCCGCGTCCAGGCGGCCGACGGCCGGGTACCGGGTGTCGAACGGGGTGAGCGGGCGGCCGTCCGGCTGCTCACTGTCGTCGTCGTCCTCCGGGGCGACGGCCGAGGTCCCCGGAGGAGCGCCGGCGGCCGGTGCGGCGGGCTTGTTCCCGGGCCCCGTACCCCAGAGCGTGACGGCCAGCGCGGCGACCGCCACCGCCGCCACGGCGCCGACGGTGGTCGCGGTCCGGCCCGGGGAACGGCGTACCGCCGTCGCGGCCTCGTTCGCGGTGGGATCGTCGTCGTGCATGGTCGCCTCCGGGCGTCTGGACGGGCGGCGGGTGATGCCGCGGACCGATGCCCTGAGTGAACGGGGGGCCGTGTTACCTGGCCGTTTCGATTTCCCGATACGTTTTCGATATCCCTCTGCCGTTTCGATGTCCTTGCGCCGTCCTCGTACCGTTTCCAGTGGGGACGCGCGGACAGACCGGGTCGGGCGTCGCGAAGCAGGAGAGACCGTATGCGGGTGCTGATAGTCGAGGACGAGCTGTATCTCGCCGAGGCGGTACAGGCGGGACTGAGGCTCGAGGCCATCGCCTCCGACATCGCCGGGGACGGCGACACCGCCCTGGAGCGCCTCGCCGTGAACGAGTACGACATCGTGGTCCTCGACCGCGACATCCCCGGCACCCACGGCGACGACGTGTGCCGGATCATCGTGGAACGGAGGCTGGGCTGCCGGGTACTCATGCTGACCGCGGCGGGGCTGATCGACGAGAAGGTCGCCGGGTTCGAGATCGGCGCCGACGACTACCTGACGAAGCCCTTCGACCTGAAGGAACTGGTCGTACGGCTCCGCTCGCTGGCCCGCCGCCCCAAGGACGGCACGCCCCCGGTCATCGACTGCGCGGGGATCCGGCTCGACCCGTTCCGGCGCGAGGTCTTCCGGGACGGGAGGTACGTGGCGCTCACCAGGAAGCAGTTCGCCGTCCTGGAGGTCCTGATGACCGCGCGGGGCGGGGTCGTCAGCGCGGAGACGCTGCTGGAGCGGGCCTGGGACGAGAACGCCGACCCGTTCACCAACGCGGTCCGTATCACCATGTCCGCACTGCGCAAGCGGCTCGGCGAACCATGGGCCATCCACACCGTGTCCGGCGTCGGGTACCGCCTCGACGAGCCGGCCGGGCGGTCCGCGGCGCCGGGGCGTGACGGACGATGAGACACGAATCCGTACCCCCGTCCGCTTCCTCCGCTATGCCCGCCGTGCCCGCCCGGCCCGGCCGGCGGCCGCGGCGGCTGACCGCCCGGATGAAACTCACGCTGACCTACGCCCTGTTCGTGTTCGTCGCCGGCTCGCTCAGCCTGGTCGTGGTCTACCTGGCCCTGCGCTTCGTCCCCGACTACCCGCTGGGCGACCTGAACCCGCAGGCCGCCGCCGTCGCCACGCGCCCCGACATCCTGCAGGCCCTGGTCAAGGCGTCGGGCGTCGTCCTGCTGCTGCTCGCGCTGATCGGGCTCGGGGCCGGCTGGCTGATCGCCGGCCGCGTCCTGCGCCCGCTCCAGGACATCACCCGCGCGGCCCGGCGGGCCGCCGACGGCTCCCTCGATCACCGCGTCGGACTCACCGGCCCGCGCGACGAGTTCACCGAACTCTCCGACACCTTCGACGACATGCTCGCCCGGCTCCAGCGGTCCTTCGACGCCCAGCAGCGGTTCGCCGCCAACGCCTCGCACGAACTGCGGACGCCCCTCGCCGTCAGCCGCACCATGCTCGACGTGGCCGTCGCCGACCCCGACGGCCAGGACTACGGCCGGCTCGTCTCCCGGCTCCGCGAGACCAACCAGCGCGGCATCGACATCACCGACGCCCTGCTCCAGCTCTCCGCCCTCGACCACACCCCGCCCGCGCGGGAACCGCTCGACCTCGCCGGCCTCGCCCGGAGCGCCGTCGAGACGGTCCGCGAGGAGGCCGGGACGCGCGGCGTCGCCTTGTCCGCCGACCCCCGCCCGGCCCTGGTCGACGGCAACGACGTCCTGCTGCGCCAGCTCGTCCTGAACCTGCTCCACAACGCCGTACGGCACAACCTGCCCACGGGCGGATCGCTCGCCCTGACCACCGGCCCCGACCCGCTCCGCCCCGGCCGCACCCTCCTGACGGTCACCAACACCGGGCCGCCGCTGCCCGTCGCCGTCGACCGGCTCACCGAACCGTTCCTGCGCGGCAGCGGGCGCGTCGCCGAGAAGGATCCGACCCGCCGCGGTCACGGCCTCGGCCTGACGATCGTCGCCAGCATCGTCCGAGCCCACCACGGGGACTTGGACCTGACCCCCAACCCGGGCGGCGGCCTCACCGTCCGGGTCTCCCTGCCCGCCGTCGAGTAGGGACGCGGGCACCGGCCGCGTGGGTCCCGGGCCGGGTGAACCCGGCGGCGGACGCGTCCTTCTGGTGGAAGCCGGTGCCGTCCGTTCGGGAACGACGCCGTTTCCACCCGGAGGCGGGGCGGCTCGCGCGGCAGGATCGCGATGCTCTGCCCCCGCCCGTCCCGCGGCAGAGGACTCCTCACCCGTCCTCGGAGGTGACCGCCCACGGTCCTCGTCATCGTCATCGCCGCACTGGCGCTGATCGCGGGTATCTCCGCGAACAGCGAGGCCCGCGCCGTGGACCAGCTGGTGGAGACCGCCGGGTACCTCCCCCGGGCGCTCCGCGGGCGCGGATCGAGGCCGACGCGATCTGCTGCGCCCGCGCCGTCCGCGTCCAGGAATGGCCGCTCATGTCCGAGGGGAACAGCGACGGATCCCCGGCGCCCAGCGTGTGGCCCACCGACTTCCGGCAGGCCTTCCGCCAGGTGCAGGGCCAGCCGGTCTTCGGCATGCTGGTCTCGGCGGACAACGACCGCTCCGTCGCGCGCGACGAGCGCCTGGCCCAGGCGAGCCCGAGCATCGCCGGCGCCATCTTCCTGTTCCTGATCGTGACCCTGGCCATCACGGTGGTGGCGCTCGGCTTCTGGCTGCCGCGCAGGAACAACCGCGGCCAGATCGTCACCCTCACCGTGATCACCGCGCTGCTCACCACGACCCTGGTCATCATCCGGGACGTCGACCGTCCCTTCGGCGGCATCGTCGACGTGGGCCCGACCGCGATCGCCCAGGTGGAACAGCAGGCCATCCGCGACCTCCACGCGCACCACCCGGCGGTCGCCCTCCCCTGCGACGACCGGGGCAACCGCCGCACCGCCTGACGGCCCCGGCTCCTTACGCCTGGCGTGCCGACGAGCGCCCACCCGGGCCGAAGCGAGGGATCGATGGAGACGGGAACGGCGCAACGCCACACCCCGGAAGGCGGCCGAAAAAGTCACCGCTTATTCTCCGTGGCCACCCGCGGGAACCCGGTTCAAGCCAGCCCCGGCCGAGCGCGCCCGGCCGATCCCGCAGGTGCGCCCGACCCGGGACGCTTCCACCCGAAACCGCCCCGGAGCAGCGAAAAGACCCTCCCGAAGGAGGGTCTACGTCGTGCGCCCCCGGCAGGACTCGAACCTGCGGCCAAGTGCTTAGAAGGTATCGGGCAGTGTGTGCTGTGCTTACCTGCGTTTTCCCTGGCCACGCTTCGCCAAGTTTATGAAGGGCACTTGGCCAATCATTCTTGGCAGGTTGACCGGAAGGGACCCGGTATAGGCAACCGCCCTGGACTCAGCATAGAGTCCAGGGCGGCTACGGGATCGTGGCTCCGCCATCTGGACGGAGCGGTGCACCTCGCATGGACCACCGGCCACGATCCCGTACGCCGCTGGGTTTCCAGCGGACGTTCATGGGCCCTGACGCTAGGTCACCCCCAGCCGGGGTCCTTCGCTGTTACGGTCGGGGCGGGAGTCGTTGTTGCGGCCGGGTCGCCTGTGGCCGCCGGCGCGCCCCATCCCGGGTCACCTGCGGTGGCCGGCGCGCCCCATCCCGGGTCGTCAGCGGTGGCGGTAGCCGAGAGTGCCACCGTCCCGGCTGCGGCAAGCAGCAGTGCCGCGAGCGCCTTGATCGCGTTCTGTCTCACGGGCGTCCTCTCTCGGTACGCATCGCAGCCTGAGCATGCGTGCGCTGTCTGTTGTGATCTTTAGGCTGGCATGTGCGATAGGCGTATGCCAGAGGAATCGCGTTGCGGGTTTCGGACCTGTCTGGATCCCGCCAAGGGGGGGTTGATGTGAACGAGGAGCACACAGACCTCGGGCTGGATCAGGCCGAGGTGGACGCCTACCGGACCGTGGCCGAAGGGGGCGCGGTCACGGACCAGGCCGCAGTGGATCGGCTCGTGCGTCTCGGCCTGGTTGATCAGGCCGGGGACCGGCGGGTCGCTCTGGACCCGCGGGTGGCCATGCAGCAGCTCATGGCCGTGCAGCGCAACAAGCTCCTGGGCGCGATCGCGGCGATGGAGCAGATCCCGGCGGCGCTGGAGGCGCTGGCCGAGCACTACGATCCCTCCCGCATGTACGGCGGACCTGGGTCGGAGTTCCTCGCCACCAAGTCTCTGATGAACCGCCGCATCGGTGAGGTCCTGGAGAGGGCGGCAGGCGACCTGCTCACCGTGCAGCCCGGGGAACCCGAGGAACGCGATCCTGTGGTCGTGCAGCAGGCGATGGAGCGCTCGACCAGCATCCTCGCCCGCGGTGTACGCTGCCGCTTCCTCTACTCTGCTGCTGCCCTTGACCATGCACCCACCCGTGCATACGTCGAGGCGATCCTAAATGCTGGCGGAGAGGTGAGGGTGGGTCGAGATCTCCCACCACGGATGATCATCTCCGATCGCAGCCTCTTCGTCGAGAACCACGTGGTTCCCGGCGAGGAAGATTCGGGGTGGCATGTGACCGACGTGCCATCGATCGCGTCCCACCGGGCGATCTTCGACAGCTACTGGGAGCGGGCGACGCCCTGGCAGGAAGCGCGGCGCGCGCTCGCCGAGACAGTCACCTCAGCGCGGCAGCGCACCATTCTGCGGGCCATGGAGACCGCGGACTCCCAGGCCAAGGTCGCTGCCCGCGTTGGGGTCAGCGAGCGTGAGGTCAGCCGCCAGCTGTCGCTCCTCCGGGACGGGCTTGGACTGAACACGAACTACCAGCTCGTCATCTGGTGGGCGCGCAGTCCAGAGCGGGACCTGCCGTAGCGCGTCGGCCGTGTCTGACATGCAGGAGCCCCGGCCGGGGTGGAGTCCGGCCGGGGCGGTCTGTAAGGTCGGCGGCTCGTCTCTAGGGCGGAGCTAGCCCGCGAGCGCGCCCGTGCGAGCGGCGAGGCCGCGGAGGTCGGGGGTCGTACGCCCGGACAGCAGCAGCCCCGAGACGAGCGCCCGTACAGCCGGGCGAGCGTGTGTCTCCTCCGGCGCCTGGCGCTCGGCCCGAAGCAGCGCGCGAATGCAGTCGTCCCGCCGTCCCCACTGCGCGTACGCCTTGGCCCGGTCGGTGAAGTACATCGAGCGGCGCTCGGCGGTCGGCAGGAGCTGCGGGGGGAGGGCGTCGGCGGCGGCGATGGCGGCGGCTGGGTCGCCGGCGGCGGTCTCGGCGGAGATGAGGTGCAACTGCACGGTGGCGGTGGTGAACGCGCCGCTCGTGTCCCGCAGAATCCCGGGCCCGAGGTTCTTGGCGATGGCGGCGGCCTCTGCGGTGAGTTCGCGCATGCTGGTCCGGTCGCGCTGGTGGGCGACGGTGTACGCGGCGCACTGGATGAGCAGACCCCGCTGTGCCTCGCCTTGGGGGCCTGCTTCGCGGAGAGCGGGATCGTCGGCGGCGGTGAGCGCGAGCGTGAGGGCTTGGTCGTGCCACCCTGATCGGCGGGCGAGTACAGCCTGTTGCCGGGCGGCCTCCGCGACCGCGATAGGCGCGCCACCGGCGATGGCGAGCTGCCGGGCCCGGTCTGCGGCCATCCACCCGAGCTGTGGTTCGTCGACCTTGATGAGGGTGCGGGTGGCCAGGAGGTAGCTGCGGGCCAGGATCCGTAGCTGGTCGCTGCTGCCCGTCGTCTGGTGCCCCGCGCGGACCAGGCGGGGCAGGTGCAGGGCAAGACGGGAGTACGCGCCCGCGTCGAAATCGTCGGTGGCACGGCGGAGGTCGGCTGCCAGGCGGCTCAGCGGCTCATCGGGAACGGGCCGGCCAAGGCCGAGCATCGCGTCACGCAGGCCCGCGGTGAGAGTGTCGGCCAGCTGCGTATCGTCGGACGCTGCTTCGCCGGCTCCAGCGATCGGCGCGCCCATCGCAGCGGCGGCGGTGACCGCGAGCGTCGAGAGCATGTCCCTTCGCCTCATCGCATCCTCCCCGTCGGAACTCCGTACGCCCAGAGTAGGGGCGGGCAGGCGGGGATACATGGGAGTCCGCGAACGGTGTCGGGTTGGGGTCGGCGCGAGGCCGAGCGCCTGCGGTGGGATGTCGAGGGCTTGCGCGAATCGCCGGAGTACGGGGATCGCCAGGGGGGACTCGCCGCGCTCCAGCCGGGAGACCTGGGAGGCGGAGTATCCGGTCAGTTCACCCAGCTGGGCCAGGCTCATGCCCTGCGTCTTGCGGGCTCTGCGGATGATCTCGCCGGGCGGCACCGTGCCCGAGGGATCTGCCGGTGATGTGTGAAGCGCCATCTATACCCCGTCCCGCTGTCGAGGCCGTGTGGGGTCCACCAGCGTAGGGCCGGTCAAGCCCCGGCATGCCCGTTTTGCATGAGATGCAAAGTCCTTGCACGACACCGAGCTTGGGCTGTTTCGCGATGGCTGTGTGCGGTGCTCTGGAGGCACGGCGGCCGACCCGCCGCCGTCACCGTCAGCACCTGGGAGGTACTGATGCAACAGCTCTCCACGCCCTCACGCACGCCGCTCCCGGTGGCCGCTCCCGCCCTCGCTGTAGACGCCCGGCTGACCCCGGGCTACTACATCGAGCCGGGCGGCCTCGGCCCCTGCATCGAGAGCGTTCTTGCTTCCTGCGGCACCGTCTTCGACATCAAGGCCGCCGTCGCGCTGCTGCTCGACGCGCCCGCGGTGTACGGCCTGTCGGCCACCCGTGGGGTGATCGAGGATGGTGCGGACGTCGTCGGGGAGGTCATCGTCGAGGCGGGTGCCCGCGTCGAGGCCGGCGCCCGCATCGTCGGACCCGTCCTGATCTGCTCGGGCGCCACCGTGGCGGCCGGAGCGCTCGTCCGCGACCACAGCGTGATCGGGCCCGGCTGTCAGATCGGATTCGGTGCCGAGATCACCCGCAGCCTGCTCGCCGGAGGGTGCTTCGCGAAGCACCCCTGCTTCGTCGGCGACTCGGTGATCGGCCGCCGGGTCAACCTCGGCTCGTTCTGCTCCACCACGGGCCTGCGCTGCGACCGCGGCCCGGTGACCGAACCGGCGGTCGACGAGATCACCGTCATCCTCGACGGAGACCGCATCCGGACCGGACAGACGAAGTTCGGTGCCGTCATCGGCGACGGGGTCGCGCTGCCCGCCGGAACCGTGCTGTCCCCCGGAACCCTGATCGGACCCGGCACGGTGATCTACCCCCACAACCAGGTCGGCGGGTTCCTCCCCACCGGGTCGAGGGTCCGGTGAACGCGATGACCCACACACACTCCGTGCACGCGCGGGACGAGGTCGTCGTGCGGGTGACCGGCGGCCGCCCGCTGACCGGCCGGGTCATGGTCCAGGGCAGTAAGAACATCGCCCTGCACCTGTACGCCGCCGCCCTCGTGGCCGACGAGCCCGTGACCCTCCAGGGCGTGCCCGCCATCCTCGACACCGACGTGTGCGCGCAGATCCTCATCCACACCGGCGCGCACGCCACCGTTGCCGGCGACCAGTTCACCGTGCACCCCGCCGAGCACGTGACCCCGGAAGTCCACCCGGACCTCGGCCGTCGCGTCCGCACGACGTGCGTCCTGGCCGCCGCCGTCCTTGCCCGACACGGCCGGGTCTGGTTCCCCCGGCCCGGCGGCGATGCGTTCTGCGCCCGCCTGTTCGACCGGCACCTGGCGGCGATGGAGGCGGCCGGCGCGGTCGTCACCTCCGACGAGCACGGGTTCACCGCGCGGTGCGGCGCGCCCGGGGTACGGCCGTTCACGGTCGATGCCGGGACGCCGTACGGGCCGAGCCTGGGTGCCACCGTCACCGCGCTGCTTCTCGCGGCCCGGGCCCCGGGCACGAGCCTGATCACCAACCCCTCGATCGAGCCCGAGGTCACCGAGGCCGCCCGGTTCTTGAACGAGCGCGGCGTCGGCATCCGCTTCGACCGGGACGGGCTGCACGTCACCGGGTCCGAGCACATCGCCGGCGGGCGCTTCCGGGTGGCCGGCGACCGGATCGAGGCCGCGACCATGATCATGGCGGCGGCCGCCACCGGCGGCAGCGTCACGCTCGGCGGCATCACCACCCATCACATGCCCACCGGTTTGACCGCCGCTCTGGCTGACGCCGGGATCCTGCTGGCCGACCAGCCAGGCGGGATGTGCATGGCGCTCACGGGCCCCCTGCACGCCGTCGAGACGGCCACCGGCCCCCACCCGGGCCTGCCGACGGACACCGCGCCGCAGCTCGCCGCGATGCTCACCCAGGCGCACGGCACTTCGATCGTCGCCGAGCGGATCTACCCGAGGCGCGACACCCACATCGGAGGTCTGACGGCATTCGGAGCCGCGGTCTCCTCCAAGGGGGCGGAGATCTACGTGCGCGGCGTAACTCCGCTGCGGGCGGCGGACGTCGCCGCCGAGGACATCCGGGCTGTCACAGCTCTGCTACTGGCCGCCCTCGCCGCCGACGGGACCTCTACGATCCGCGGCATGTACCACCTGCGGCGCGGCTACGGTCGTCTGCTGACCAATCTGGCCACGCTGGGTGCCGACATCACCACCCTCCCGGAGGCACACCCATGCCCGTGACCCCTCTCTCCTCCGCCGATCACGCCCGGCTCCAGGCCGCCCTCGACGACATCGTGAACGACGGCGCCACACCCGGCGGCGTCGTCGTCACCGGCACCGCCGACGGCCGGCGCCGTACGCTCACTGCCGGCGTCATCGCCCCGGAGGCCGGTGAACAGGCCCCGGCCGAAGGCACCTTGTACGACATCGCGTCACTGACGAAGGTCGTCGCCACGTGGCCGCTCGTCGGCCGCGCGGTCGCCGACGGTCTGCTCGACCTCGACGCCCCGGTCCGAGACGTCCTGCCGGCCATGACCGGCGAGGCGCCCAGCGGTCAGGTCACCTTCCGGCAGATCCTCGCCCACACCTCCGGGCTTCGCGCCTCGACCCGCCTCGACCACTACCGCGGCACCGACCGGCCGCTGCACGAACTGCTGTGCCGCGAGCCGCTGGAGGACACCCCGGGCCGGCACCGCTACATCAACCGCGGGTTCATCCTCCTCGGCCTGGCGCTCGCGCACGTCCACGGACAGCCGCTCGACGTCCTCGCGGCGAGCATGTGGCGGGAGATGGGCATGGCCGCCACCACCTTCGGACCGGTCGGCCGCGGCCCCGCCGTCGCGCCGACCGAGCAGCGCCTGCCCGGCGCCCCGAGGATCTGGGGCTCGGTCCACGACGAGAACGCGGCGCTGATGGGCGGCGTCGCGGGCCACGCCGGGGTGTTCTCCACCCCGGCCGACCTCGCCACCTACGCCGAAACGCTCCTCGCGGCCTACCAGCAGGACCACAACGCGCGGGGTGACTGGGTGCGCGCCAGCCTCACCCCCCACGCCCCCATCGAGCCCGGCCTCGACCGCGGGCTCGCCTGGATCCTCGCGCCCGGCCAGATCGCCTACCACCACGGCTTCACCGGCACCAGCCTCTACCTCGCGCCCGAGACCGGCCGCTACATCGCCATCTGCACCAACGCCGTCTACAACGGCAACGCCCGCACCCGGATCGCCCCGCTGCGCGCCCTGGCTCTCAAGACTATCTCCACCGTCTGACCCGAAGGAGGCTCTCGTGGGTGAGCTGCTGGCCGACTACACGACCTTCCGCCTCGGCGGCCCCGCCGATCAGCTGCTCACCCACCACGACCCGGACGGCTGGCCCGACACCGTCCGGGCCGCAGGGGAGCGCCCGTTCATCCTCGGCGGCGGCAGCAACATTCTCGCCGCAGACGCCGGCTACCGGGGGACGGTGATCCGTATGGCCACGCGCGGTATCACCGCCCACCCGGTCGGCACGGACACCATCGAGGTCACCGTGCAGGCCGGTGAACCACTCTCCGAACTCGTGACGTACTGCGTCGCCGAGGGACTGTCCGGCGTCGAGTACCTCGGCGGGATACCCGGCACGGTCGGAGCGGCACCGGTGCAGAACGCCGGCGCGTACGGGCAGCAGATCGCCGACCACCTCACCCACGTCACGGCCTACGACTGGACAAGCCGTCAGCTCACGCACCTCGACACCGATCAGTGCGGGTTCCGCTACCGGTCCTCGAGGTTCAAGACCGAGCCGGGCCGGTGGACCATCCTCACCGTGACCCTGCGCCTGACCCGCAGCCGCCGCGCGGCGCCGGTGGCCTACAGCCACCTTGCCCGCGCCCTCGACGTCCCCCTCGGCGCACGGCCGCCGCTCGCGGAAGCCGCCGCCGGGGTGATCGCCGACCGGCGCGCCCGCGGCCTCACGCTGCCGACCACAGGCCCCGACGTGCGACAGGCAGGGAGCATCTTCATGAACCCGCCGGTGACGGCGCCCCAGGCCGCTGCCGTACGGGCCGCCGGCGGCCCAGTCCACCAGGATCCAGACGGCGTGACCCGAGCCAGCGCCGGATGGCTCCTGGAGCACTGCGGGTACACGCGCGGCCTCCACGTGGAGCCCGGCGTGGCCTGCTCCTCGCGCCGGGTGTTGACGCTGACCGCCCGCAACGGTGCGACGGCCAGCAGCGTCACGGCTGCCTTACAACGCATGGCGGGAGACGTGGCCCAGGCAACCGGCATCGAACTCCGTCACGAGCCCGTGTTGCTGCACGGGCCGACCATGACAGCGTAGGTGGATAGGCGAGTCGGTCCCGCCTGAGACGTTCTCGGGCGGGACCGACTTGGAGTTCGGCCGGGGTTGTCCAGTCCTGCTGTTGGCCGAGCTACGTCCACGGCCACGGGCAGGTGTGGGGCCCCGGTCGGCAGGTGGGGGGACTACGAGCCGGCCGGGGCGGTCTGGGTCAGCCCAGCAGCAGGTGCGGGCGGGCGGCCATGTCCTGGTACTGGGCGAGGGCGACGAGCTGGTCACCAGCGGGAGCGGCGTGCTCGGCCCGGTGGACGTCGCAGGCATAAACGTCCTCGCCGTTCACGACGACGACGATGACGGTGGGCGCGCCGTTGGAGCTGGTGGCGGAGCGGCAGGTGCGGCAGCGGCGGTCACGAGACATTTAGGGCCTCCCGCCCACGGTGGAGCAGCGCGCCGACCTCGTCCGGCCAGCAGAGGTCCCCGGGGGTGTCCATCTCGACGGGCCAGTACGCGCGTCCCTCCGGGCGGGTGCGGCCGACGACCGGTATTCCGAGGTAGGCGTTACGGCCGAGGCCCACCACCCCGGGGTACTGCCGCGACGGCCACAGATCGCCTGCCCGCGCGGGCATCAGGAAGAAGTACAGGCGGGAGGGGATGTCCATGACGACGGCGCCGCCGTCGAGCCAGCCGGACAGGAACACGTCGACGGCTTCGAGCACCGCGGTGGTGGCTTTCTCCGGCGGGGTGCCGTTCCCGGCCGCCGCGAACACGAGGTCGGCAGGGACCCGGACCGCGGAGAAGAGCCTGCCGCACGCCAGTGTCGCCACGTCGTCCTGCTGCCACCCGGCCACCGCTTCCCGGCGGTTGAGGGCGGCGCCGAGGAGCCATCCGGCGACGACCGCCCGCCGCTCCTTCCGGGTCACCACCGCCGTGCTCTCCAGCCCCCTCGCGGCCGGCGTCGTGTTCGCGCCGGTCATCGCGGCACCCCCGCGTACCGCATCAGCAACCCGGCGGCCTTCCCGAGGAGGCGCAGGAGAGCCTGCGGGTCCCCGCCCTGCGTGGCAGCGACGCCGAGGGCGCTTTGCACGCTGGCCTCGGCGTTCGCCCGCCTGTGGGCGTCGGTCAGCGAGGCGGCGTACTGTCGAGCGGGCTCGGCGAGATGGTCGGTGATGTATCCGCGCAGGCGGTCACGCAGCGCGTCGGAGAGCGCGCCGGTAGGGCTGCCGTACTCCGCGAGCGTCAGGGCCAAGTTGCAGTCACGAGCCATCTCGGCCCAGGTGGCGGGCGGCACGCTCTTCACCTGGACCAGGGGGAGGCGGGTGGTGTTCGCGGGCTGGCTCATCGATGGCTCCTCAACATGCTCAAGGGGCGACCGAGTGGCCAGCTGTTGCGCGCGGGACGAGGCGCCGGCCGCAGCGTCGTCGCCCGCTCCCCGGCCCGCTGTTCGCGTGCTACCGGTATCGACGGCTGGGGGGCCGCCTTGGTCCGGACGGCCGGGAGCCGCTCAACGCCCGTAGTGCCCGACAATTCCATTTCCGCTCCTACCGCCGTGGCCTGCGAAGACACGACAGTAGGAGCGGTTTAGGAGATCAGAGGGTAGGAATCCACCCCCCTCCCATCAGGCAGCCAGCAAGCCAACCTTGACGGCGAGTTCGGAGGCTCGGCGTCGACGGCCGGTGGCGCGCGTCTGACACTCCTCAAGGATCAGGGTCTTGGCGTAGCCGTTGTAGCGAATGGTCTCCGGAGCCGCTGCGTGGGCCTTCTCCAACGTAGCGATGGCGATGTCAGGCTGCCCGTCGAGCTGATATCCGCGGGCCTCCTCGATCCGGTGGCGGGCCCGACGGGGGCGGGAGGGGATGACGGTGGCGTCCGCCTGGGCGGCCTGCCGTACGGACTCCGGCCCGGCGTGCAGTTCGACGGCCACAGTTACGGCATGGGCCCCCATGATGGCCTGGGAGAAGCTGGTGACGGGGTGGAAATAGCTCGCGGGCAGCTTCTTGGCCATCTTCCGGGCCTTGCTCCAGTGCTTCCACGCCGTGCCTTTTTGCCCGCGGCGGGCGGCGGTGTGACCTGCCTCAAATTCGAGGGCGCCAGCAATCGCCAGAACGGGATCGTCGGCATCGGGGAGCAGAGGGGCGAGGTGCTCGATAGCCTGCATGGTGACGGTGTCAGCGGCATCGTAGTGGCCGGGGCCGGAGTCCCGGTGCGCCTGTGCCAGGAGCCAGGCGGAGACGCCGATCGCGTGCGGGTCGGTCGACTGGGCGGCAGCGAACATGCTCCGCTCGGCAACACGCCACAGCAGGGCCGGGTCCGGCTGGTAGGCCAGGAAGAACTGGCTCAGCGAGTACACCTCGGCGAGGACGGCCTGTGTGGCGCGCCAGTCCGCCGGCGTCTCGGCGTGCTGCGCCGCGAGGTGAGCGTCGCGGATGAGGTCAGGCAGTAGACCACCCACGATTTCTCGGTGGTTCGGGGACTCGTGCCGAGACTTCCATGCGACCGCAAGCCGCGCCGCCAAGTGCTCGGCGCGGGGCGGGGCTGCGGCGGGGGAAACGAGCGGCAGCGCGTCGACTGCGGTGCGTACGGCGGCGAGGCGGGGGTGGCCGGGGCCCTGGAACAGCGGTGCTGGCATGTCTCGTCGTCCTGTGAGGTCGGAGAGGTCGCGGACCCGCAGTGCCTCGGCGATCCGGAGCACAACGTCCAGGCCGGGGGCTTGGATGCGGCCGTTCTCGACTTGCTTCACCCACTCGGCGGACATACCAAGGAGCCCGCCGAGTACGGTGCGGCTCATGCCTCGACGTTCGCGGAGGATCTGTGTTCTCTGCCCGAAGCGCAGAGGGTCTGCGTACGGGTCCGGGGTAGCATCAGGTTGCACGGCCTTGCCCCTTCTCTGGTAAGACTCGACACCTTCCAGCGTAGATGGCAAGGCCCTTCTCGTGTGATCCAGAACGCACGAAACCGCCCCCTCCTGCCCGTAGGCAGGAGGGGGCATCGTCGTTCAGCGGGCAGTCAGTTCGTACAGGGTGAGCCCGAGCGCCGCCACACCGGTCAGCGCGGCGATCGACGGGAGCGGCCACCGGCCGCGCTCCAGCGCGTCGAGGCGAGCGTCGTGGTCGGCGAGTTGCTTGTCGGTCTGGTCGGAGCGCTGGACGAGCAGTGCGAGCGCGCCGTCGACCCGGGCGAACCCGGCCTCCATCGTGCCCCGTAGACGTTCCAGTTCGAGGACGACCTGCGTCGACTCTGCGGGGGTCACTGGCGGTCCCGTACGGTCTCGGTCAGGCCCGGCCCCTCCGTCCCGCCGGACGTGGCGAGCGCGGTGAGGACCGTGAGGACCGCGGCGCCGGCGGCGAGGGACAGGCCGTCGCCCCAGTCGGCGCGGAGTATGCCCGCGGTGTTGAGGCCGAGGGCGGCGACGAGGGTCTGCGCGGCGGTGCGGACGGCGCGCTCGGCGGTGGCCTGCCAGAAGGCGGTGGTGAGCATGGTGGTTCCTTTCAGGAGGTCTTGGGGATCTTGAGGGCGTTCCAGGAGGCGGGGCCGGGCCAGCCGTCGGCATCGGAGCCGCGGTAGCCGAGCTTGCGCTGCCAGGCCGCGTACGACTGGCGGTCCGCCTCGGTCCAGCGCGGGCCCGGGCCGGACCGGTACCGGCCGCAGCCCTCCGCGACGAGCCGGCGGCCCATCGCCGTGACGATCGGCGAGGACGGCGCGGCCTTGAAGAAGTCGGCGCCGGGGAACGGCTCCAGGGACGGCGGCTTCGGCGTGGGCTTGGCCGCGGGCTTGGCCGGGTCCTGGCCGAGACGCTTCTGGACGCGGCCGCGCACGTCCGGCATGCCCGGCATCCCCGGGCCCTTGGGGTCCGACTTCCAGTCCGACCACTCGGAGTGGCCGATCACCGACCGGGCGCCCCAGCCGTGCGCCCGGCACAGTGCCGCCGAGACCCGCTCGATGGCGTCGAGCTGGGCGGCCGGCCAGGGGTCGGTGCCGTTGCCGAGGTTGACGCACTCGAAGCCGTAGAACCGGGCGTTGCCGTCGACCGCGCCCGTACTGCCGTCGTGGACGCGGGGCGCCGGGGGACGGTCGCCGTACGTCTCGGTGATGACGGCCTGGAGGACGGACGGGTCGCCGCCGCCCGCGTGGTTCGCGCGGCCGTTCGCGACCAGGTGCACGGTGCCATCCTTGGCGATGACGCCGTGACACAGCGGGCCGGGCAGGGCGGCGTAGCCGTCGTAGCAGAGCCGGACCGAAGAGTCGGTGCCCTGGGTGACGGTGTGGTGGATCATCACCCCCTGCACGGGCCCCCAGGCGCCCTTCGCGTTGCGGTTGTGGGTGCGCCAGCCGTCGTGTTCGACGACTGTGACGCCTTCGGCGCGGAGCGCGGCAAGAAGCTGGTCCGCGGTGAGGGGTGTGGCCATGGTTCTCCAGACATGAGAAAGCCCCCGGCGTGGCGGGGGCTGGGCGGGGTGAGAGCGGGTCAGACCATGGCGAGGGCCATGATCGGGATGTCGTGGTCGGTGAGCACGCCGGCGGCCGCCTGGTTGAGGCTGCCGGGTGTGTCGGCTTGGGCGGCGAGGTACCAGGCGCGGGCGAACGGGGTCCCGAAGAAGAAGTTCGCCGGGGCCACGGGGGCTTCGTTCTGTACGTGGTAGAAGGCGTAGTCCGTGGCGGCACCGGTGGTGAGGACCCATGTCAGCCAGTACCGCCCGGGCGTCAGCGTGACGGTGGACGGCAGGCTGATCGGGGTCGCGCCGATGTGGTTGGTGGCCATCTGCGGCGGGCTGCCCGACGGCGGAGTGGCCATGGCCAGACTGACCGGCGCCGAGGTGCTGGCGACCTTCGTGCCGTTCTCCCGGTAGATGCCTGCGGCGTACCTGTCCGCGCTGACACCGCCGTACCCGCGGGCGAACATGATGATCCTGTTGACCTGCGTCGACTCGGTGATGTTGACGCCGCACACGTACAGGCGCTGCGGGGTCAGGTACTTGGCCACGGGGTTGGCGACCGTGTATGGGTCGCACGTCCAGGCCTGGAACCCGAGGGCCTGCGGCGTCCACGTGTTCTTCGCGACCGCGGTCGGCATCTGGGCGATGGGGATACGTGTCGTGCCGTCCAGTGAGGCGACTCCGTTCGCGGTGGCGCGGGCCGTCGAGGCGAGTGCGCCGACGTCGGCGGCTGCCAGGTTCACCGCGCCGGTCTGCCCGTTCACGGACTGCACCAGGTCCGCGGCGACGGGCGGGAGTTGGGAGGCGGGGACGCGGCCTGTGGCGTCCAGCGTGGCCGTGCCGGACGGCTGGCCGGCCGACGAGGCGGCGAGTGCGCCGACGTCGGTGGCTGCCAGGTTCACCGCGCCGGTCTGCCCGTTCACCGACGTGACTGCGCTGTCTCCTCCCGAGCCCTGGGGGCCGCGGATGTTGGCCCGCAGGGTCCAGACCGCGCCGTTGTACGTGTAGAGGTCGCCGCCGCCCTCTTCCGGTGCGCCGGTGCTGGTGTCCAGGTAGAGGTCTCCGGGCACTGGGGGCGGGGTGAGCGCGGCTTCGTCGGGTGATCCTTCGCCGAAGTACCAGTGCGCGCCCGGGTCGCCGGGGGTGCCTTGTCCGCCCACGTGGGCGTAGAGCCAGGCGCGGCTGCCGCCGCCGGCGTCCGCCCACATACCGGCCACGCCGTCGGGGCCGCGGAAGCGCGGCAGTGCCCCGAACTCGTTGCTGATGATGTGGTTCACGGGGTTGTTGTCGACGTCGAGCAGGTCTGTGTACTGGGTGCCCTCGGTCTGCTGGCTCCAGAAGGTCACCGGGATGTTCTGGCCGACGGTCCATATGCCGTCGGCGGGCGCGACGACGAAGTCCGCGACGCCGGCGCCGTAGTCGTACCTGCTCATGAGGCCGCCGCCCAACTGATGGAATCTGCCATGACGTAGTCGCCCTTTCTGATTTCTGGTTTCTGGGTCAGCCACACCTGCCCAGGCTTGTCGCTGTTCGCGGGGTGGATCGTCAGCCTGCCGTTGCGGTTGTTGTTCACGTAGGCGCCCACGTACTGGGTGCGCGTGGAGTGCCGGAAGGCGGCCGGGATGAGGACGGGCAGCCGGCTGTCCGTGGTGTTGGCCAGCGTGCCGCCGCTGCGTGTCCACGACCCGAGGCGCACGTGCACGCTGCCGCCGACCATTTCGACGACCGCGGTCACGTTCTCCGACCAGCCCGAGACCGCCGAGTTCGCATCGGCCCAGGTGGGCGGGGTGTAGATCGTGGTCCAGGTGCTGCCAGTCCACATCAGCAGGCGGCCGGTGTTCGTCTCGTATGCCTGCTCGCCGACCACCGGGAACAGTGGCCGGGTCGTCGACGTGCAGGGCCTGGTCCGCGCGCCGACGTACTGTTCGCCGCGCGTGACCTGCACGCCGGTCGCGCCTGCCGGTACGGCGACGGTGCCGATGGGGACTTCCCACAGTCCGGTCGTGCCGGCATCGCGGGTGACGGACGGTGCGCCGGAGCCGGGAGTGCCCGCCTTGACGACGGCGCGGACGGTCCAGGCCGAGCGGTCCAGGCGCAGGACCACGCGGTCGGTGCGGGCCTGGCTCGACGGGTTGGCGGGGACCGGGAGGGACACGGCCGTGCTGCCGGACATCCAGGCGCGGCCGCGGACGCTCGCGGCGACGCCTGCGCGGATCGTGACCGCGAGGCCGACACCGGCGGTCGCCACAGCCGGATCGGCAGGAGAGCCGTATACCCCGTCGTCGGTGTTCCGCGCGGACAGCACGTCGAACTCCGCGTCGGTGACGGACCGGCCGGCGCGGGCCGGATCCGGCCATGAATCCTGTGCCATGTGCTACCTCGCTTCCAAGTTGCCCAGCCGTCGGCTGAGTTCGTTGATGACGGCGACCTGGTCTTGGCCGCGGGTCGCGTCGGGGCTGCCGACCATCGCGGTGACGGTCTCGCCGGTGTCCGGCTCGGCGCGCAGCTCCATCGACCGCACCAGCTCGGCGACTTCGATCCCGCCCGGCAGCTCGACGGACACCCGGTCGCCGAGGTCGAAGTCGAGGCCGGCGCGCAGGCCGGGGGTGTCGATGGTGACCGTGGACAGCTCTACGGGGGCGGCTCCGTCGGCCAGGGCGACGCGCCCGGCGTCGGTCAGCTCGAAGTCCGCGTCGGTGGCCTGCGACCCGGACACGAACCGCTCGACCCTGTACCAGGCGGCCGCGGCCGCCGCGTCGGCGACCTGCACGTAGGCCCTGGTCGTCGAACCTTCCTCCTCGGTGCCGGCGACCAGGGCGTGGGTGACCGTGGGCGCGGAACGTTTGAACGCGACCGCGCGCAGGTTTCCCAGGCCGCGGCTGAAGCGCGCGGTACCCGTACGGTCGACGGGCGCCCGGCACCCGAACAGCAGCTGCTCGCCCACCTGGCGTACGCGGAACTCGAGGTCTCCGCCCGCCAGCGCGACCCGGCGACAGGCGTCCAGCAGTGGTTCGAACCGGCTTGAGACCGTGGTGGCACTGCCGACCCCGGCCAGGGCGTCGAGCGCCAAGCGCGGGATCCGCCTCTCGGCCCGGGCGCCGGGGCCGCAGTTGGTGTTCACCAGCTGGCGGATCGCCGCCTCGGCGCTCACCCCGGCGACCCGCCACCATCCGGTGGCAGGCTGCGCCGTCCACGCGGCCGATACGGACGGCCAGGTGATGTATCCCGCGACCCGGGCCAGATCGTCGGCGAACTGGATGGTGACGCGGCCGGGTCCCACGCTGTCGGAGTCGGCGGCCGACCATGCCCAGTCGGTGGGGATCTCCAATGGCCCGGCCGACCAGATCACGCCGTCGCGGATGACGACCAGGCGGTGCCCGGGCTGCAGCTGGGCCATCACCTCCGGCCACGCCGTCAGGGTCACGCTGCCGGACCCCGGCTCGTTGCGTGTGCGGGTGCTGCTCAGGCCGCGCCACCCGGTGAGCGGGTCGCCCTGCACCACCAGGTCCTCGTCCGTGATGAGCAGCTGCACCGCCATGATGGCCCCCTCTCACGCGGTCTCGTACCGCGGGTGGAACTCGAGGTCGACCGCGCTTCCGGGGCCGGCGCCGTCGAGCTGGAAAGTGACCTCGTTGGTGCCGGGGGCCAGGGGCCACAGCACCGCGCCGGGCCAGTCCAGGGCGGCTGACCAGGTGCTGCCGTCCGGCCCCCGCACCTGCGGCGGGTCGGTGCGTACGGTGACCTGCTCCCCGGCGGCCAGGGCGCCGTGCCCGACCTTGGCGGGGTCGATGGTGAAGGCCTCGCCGGTGTCCTCGCGGGTGACGGTGATCAAGGTGGCCGGGCCGGTGATCCGCCAGAGGGGCCAGACGACGACGTCGCCCGGGACGTCGAGCGTGGTCGCGCCGAGGACCTGACCGGAGCTGATCGTCGGGTAGGGGGCCTGGTGGTCCAGCGGCACCGCCGACTCCCGGCGCACGGTGACCGGGACGGTGTCCTGCCAGTACGGGTCCTCACACCAGAAGGTGATCACGGCGTTGTCGGAGACGACCCCGGCGCCCCGCTTGGGCTGCCCCTCGAACCCGGAGTCGTAGAACACGTGGATGCGGCGGGCGGTACCGTCCGGCCGGGCGACCGTGAGCACACCGGGCACCGGCCGGCCGTCCGGCCCGGGCCGCAGCGTCCGCGTGAACGCCGTCGCCAGCGCCCGCCACCGCCCGACGAACTCCATGTGATCGCGGCCGTATACGTACAGCGGCCACACGATGGAGCGGGGCTGAGCGGCCACGTGCCGCAGCAGCGCGCCGCCGCGGGGCTGGGCGTCGCGGGTGTGGGTGTAGACGACCGCGCCGAGCCCGGACACGCCGGCCCCGCGGGTGAACCAGCCTGCCGAGGAATCCGAGAGCGGCCATACCTTCCCCGTCGGGTCGGTGTACGTGACCGTGGCGACGCCGACGTCCGGCAGGCCCACCACCGGGGGCGGCGCGGGCGGGGGTTTCGGCGGTGCGATGACCGGGCTTGCGATGAGGGGCATCTACCGGGGCCTCCTTACGCGCGCCTGGGCGTCACGCTGACGCTGCAGCAGCTCGAGGTCGGACACGCTCATGTCGAGGGTGCGCGGGTACAGGTTGTAGGTGTCCCCGCCCCGCTCCGCCCCGGCGGCGGCCGCCGACACGGGCACGACCGCGGGCGTGCGCGTTCCCGCCGGAACGACGGGGGCGATCTCCTGTGTCATGCCGCGCATCACCGCGGCGCCGACCTCGGCGAGCGAGGAGTCGTGGTCCAGGACCGTGCCGCCGCCGGGCCCGAAGCGCACCAGCTCCGTTCCCCGCTCGCCGACCATGGCGACCTCGCCGGCCTTCGGCCGGCCGCCTCGCGCGTAGCCGAGGAGCGGCTCGGGGCTGATGGTGCGCCCGGCGCGCCGGGCCTCGAGGTGGAGGTGCGGACCGGTGACGTTGCCGGTCGCGCCGACCGCGCCGATCCGCTGCCCGCGCCGTACCGACTGCCCGGCCGTGACCCCCATCTGCGACAAGTGCGCGTACAGGCTGGCGAGGTTGCCGCCGTGCTGGACGGTGATGTGGTTGCCGTACGGGCCGCCGGAGAGCGCCGAGCGCACCACGCCGCCGGCGACGGCCTTGACGGCCGTGCCGGTCGGGGCGGGGAAGTCGGTGCCGGTGTGATGCCCGGAGGACCACATGCGCCCGGCGACGCCGTAGCGGGTGCCGAGCGCGGCCGCGACCGGCTTCGCCCACGAACCGTTCCCGCCGCCGCCCAGGAACGCGGTCGCGGCCTTGATGACCTTGTCCTTCAGGCCGGTCAGCATCTTGCGGGGCACCCCGGCAAGGGTGGTCGCCATCTGCGACGAACCGATCTCGGCGATCTTGTTCCGGACGAATCCCGTGATGGACTCCCACGCCGCCTTCGGGTCGGACAGGAACCGGGCCGCGTCCATGGCGGCACCGCCGATGGACTTCGCCGCGCTGCCGATCCAGCCGACCACGCCGCCGTCGGCGAACCGCTGCGGCTGCGGCGGAAGCTGGCCGGTGCGGTTGATGTACTCCAGCGTCCCGAACCCGACCGAGCGGGCGGAGCTGCGCTTGACCACGTACTCGTCTGCCATCAGCAGGGCGGGGATCGAGTCCTTGCCGGGGATGCCGCCCTGGGTCCGGCCGCCGGTGGCCAGCAGCTTGGGCGCGACGGGCAGCTTGCCGAGGCCGACGAACCCGGCGACCTTGTCCCACACGGCCTTGATGCCCTTGGTGTAGACCCACTCGATGATGAAGTTCACGGGGCCTTTGGCGATGCCCTGGAGCTTGTCCCAGGCCTTGCCGATCGCGTTCTTGGCGTCCTCGAAGGCGTCGCCGAGCAGGCCCACCCCCTTCTTCCCGGCGTCGAACGCGGGCTTGAGCGCGTTCTCCCACAGCCACCGGGCCTTGTCCCCGATCCACCCGAAGACGGGCTTGGCGTAGGTGTTCCACAGCTCCTTGACCTTCTCGCCCAGGAGCTGGATCCCGATCTTGGTGGCGTCCCACGCGGGCTTGATCTTCTCGTTCCACAGCCACGCCGCCTTGGCGCCGATCCACCCGAACACGGGGCTGATGTACTTGGTCCACAGCTCGGCCACCTTGGCGCCGAGCCAGCCCAGTCCGGCCGAGATGGCGTCCCACGCGGGCTTGATCGCCTTGTTCCACAGCCACATCGCCTTGTCCCCGATCCACCCGAACACGGGGCCCAGGACGGTCTCCCAGAGCCACGACGCGATCGCGGCCAGGGCCTTGAAGGCGATGACGATCGGTGTCAGGACGGCCGTCACGACGATCGCGAACAGGACCTTGGCCGCCGTCCAGATGAAGGAGAACACCGGCGACAGGATCGTGTTCCACAGCCACGACGCGGCCGCGCCGACCGCCTGCAGCGCCGCCCAGATGCCTTCCAAAGCGGGCTTGAGGACCGTGTTCCACACCACCGAGGCGACCGCCTTGATGCCCTCCCAGGCACCTTGCACGATGTTCCGGAACGTCTCGCTCTTCTGGTAGGCGACGACCAGGGCCGCGCCGAGGGCGACCAGGGCGATGACCACCAGGGTGATCGGGTTCAGGGCCATGATCGAGTTGAACAGGGCCTGCGCGGCCGCCCACGCGCGGGTGACTGCGGAGATGCCGCGGATGACCAGGGCGTAGGCCTGCATCACGCCGATCGTGATGCCGGTGGCGATGGCCTGCGCGCTGAGCGCGAGGGTGATGCCGCCGATCAGGATGGCTGCGGGGGCGAGCCACGCGCCCCACTCACGGAACCAGTCGACGACCGAGCCGATGGCTCCGCCGAGCCAGCCGACGGCGGAGATGAGACCGGAGATGGCCGGGAGCACGATGGCGTTGACGGCCGCCCCGAACGCGCTGGTGAACTTCCGTTGGAGGATGTCCAGTCGGGTCGCGGTATTGCCGCGCAGGGTGTCGCCCAGCTTGGCCGCCGACCCTGCCGCCTTGTCCATGCCGCCCGCCGCGGCCGCAGAGGCGGGATTCATCGCGAACAGGGCGTCGCCCATGACGGTGCCCGGGTCGCCGAACAGGGCGGTGGCCGCGGTGAGCTGGGTGGTGCGGTCCTTCGTGCCGCGCAGCGCGTCCAGGGTCATCTGCAGGGCCTGCGTCGCCGACGATCCGCCCTTGCCGATCATCGCGGCCATCTGCCCGGCGTCCAGACCGATGGCCTTGAACGCGTCCTTCACACCCTGCTCGGAGGCCAGGGCCAGCTCGCCGAACTGCCCGATCGCGTCGGCGACCTGGTCGCTGTCGCGGGCGCCGGCCTGGATGGCCTGAGTGATCAGGCCGATGGACGTCGCGCCGTCGAGGCCGATCCGCCGGAACTGAGTCGAATATTCGTTCATCGTGTCCAACAGGTCGTCGGCCTTGTTCGCCGAGCCCTGGAACCCGCGGGTGAGGATGTCCAGGGCCTGGCCGCCGTCCTTGGCCATCCCGGTGCGGATCATCTGCGCCGCGGCGTTCGCGGTCGCCCCGACCTCCTGATCGAAGGTGCGGGCCAGGTCCGTTGCCTTGCGCGTGATGTCCTCGATCGCGCCGCTGGCGGCGCCCTTCGGGATCAGCCCCGACCCCATGACCGCCCGTACGGCCTCCGCTCCTTCTTCGAAGGAGTCGACGACGGCCGTACTGTAGAGCTTCCCGGCGAGCTTCCCGGCCTGCTCGGCGCCCTTGCCGGACAGCCCCAGCTGCCCGGCGAGCCGGTCGCCGATCTTCTCCTTCTCCAGCTGCTTGACCGCAGACTCGGTGACAGCCGCGCCCAGGGCGAGTCCGAGGGCGACGCCGCCGGCCTTCAGCTTCTCCTGCATGCTGCCGGTCATGGCGTCGCCGCCCTGCTCGCCGGCAGATCGGGAGGCCCTCGCGACGGGCTCCCCGATCTGCTGGTCGAGCGAGCGCCCGAAGCCGCTCATGTTGGGCAGGACGTCCACCCACACAGCACCGGCGCGGGGCATACGATCACCCCTTCTCTGCGTGCTGGGGAGTCACCTGGGCGACGATCCGCATGTAGCCGGACCGGGCCTCGGTGATCTCTTTGCGGGTCTTCTCGTGCCGCTTGTGCTTCGCGGCCGGGGACTCCGGCCGCCACGCCGGATCCGGATACGGGGCCGGCGCCGACTTCTTCGGATCGCGGTTGGCGTTGACGAAGTCGGTGCCCAGCCGGGCGAGCAGGTCGCGGATGTCGGCGAGCATGAACTCGTTGTGCTGCCAGTGATGGCCCCTGACCCGGCGCGCGAGGGCGCCGTCAGGGGGGAGGCCTTCCACCAGGACGCGCAGCTGGCGCAGGGAGATCTCCCCACGCCAGAACTCGGCGATCGGGTCGCGCGGCGCATAGTGGTGGCACAAGTCGGCCTCGACGGCCTCGGGATGGCGCCCGAGGACGTCTAGGACCGTGTAGGGCGGCGCTTGACCTGGTCCTGCATGTCCTGCTGCACGGCCACGAACAGCAGCGCCACGTCGGCGTCGTGGTGGCCGGCGGCCACGAACTTGTCGTACTGCTCCTCGCCGAGGATGGCGTGCGCCTTGTCCCGGTTGCTCTCCGCCGCGTCCACCGCGGTGGCCCATTCGTCGGGGGCGAACAGCGGGTGGGGGAAGGTGAGGATCTCCCCGTTGTCGAGCTCGAACTCGACGTCCTCGCCGCCGACGGCGTCGACGTACTGCTGCTTGACCTCGGACAGCTTGTAGCGCTTCTTGTTCGGCTTGCTCATGGTGTTCTCGTCTCGCTTCCGGGCGGCCGGTGGGTGAGCGGGGGGAGGCACAGCAACGGCGGGGCTCACCCGCGGCCGCCGCCGCTGTGCCGGCTTGCGGGAAGACGTCACGGGGTCGTGGGCGCGAAGGCACGCCAGCCGGGACCGTCGATCCAGGTGACGGCGTCGGTGCCGACCTCGTCGTCGATGTACGCCTGGTAGGTGACGCCGCGGGCGATCTCCGCCGTACGGGTCCACTGCTCGTCCTCGCGCGCCGTACGCAGCGCGCTCGGGAAGTGCCGGACGATGTAGAGGGGCTGGCCGGTGGTCTTGTTGAGGTCCTCGGCGATGAACACCAGCCGCCGGTAGAGGGTGGGCGCCACCTTCGGGCGGGACCAGGTCCACGTCGCCGTACCGAGCGCCGGCAGCGCACCCGTACCCGTGAGCGGCAGGTTCTCGTAGAGCGCGACCGCCGCGGCGTTGGTCTCCTGCGGGACCCAGGCGGCGGTCTGCGTGTCGGTCTCGACGTCGGAGCGGGTCGGGGCAGCGGACTGCCCGGATTCGACGTCCGACATGGACAGGTCACCGGAGAACGTCACGCCGTCGGTCGTGGTGTAGCCGACCGGCAGGTAGCCGGCGGGCAGGGTCTGCAGGATGCCGCCCTCGTCGAACGGCGCCGTGACGGCGTCCGCGTTGGCGTCGGCCGCGAAGACCGCGTACCTGAGGGCCTTGCGGATCAGCGACTGGCGCAGCTCCGCGATCGTTCCGAAATCAGCGGCCGGCATCGCGGCCCCCTTTCCATGACGAAGCCCCCACACGCGGGTGGGGGCGGAGGGTGGTGTGCGTCAGGTGTCGGTCCTGGCGCGGGTGGTGAGCCGGTAGGTGGCGATCGCCCGGCGCACGCCGGGGTTGCCGTAGGGGACCTCGACGGGCCGCTGCTCGGTCTCCACGCGGTCGACGACGACGCCGCCCGCCACGGTGGCGGCGAGCGCGTGGACGGCGTGGCGGGCCCGCTCGGCGAGCGCCCACATCGCGGAGCGGTCCGCGGCGAACGTGGAGACGTCCATGACCGGGGAGTCGCTGATGTGGTCGTCGGCGCCGCCCGCGACCTGGATGACGACCACCGCCCCGAGCGTCTCCACCCGGGGCGGGATCTCGTCGGTGACGCGGACGCCGTCCAGGAGCGGGCGGATGCCGCGCATGACGGCGAGCTCCATGTCCGGCCACATCAGCCCTCCCCGGTGCGGGCGGCCCGCCCCAGGATGCGCCGGCGCTCGGTGTCCGTGTCGCCGTACTCGTGCGCCTGGGCGTCGACCCGGTCCGCGACCACCTTCGCGGTCGGCCGGCCCTTGGGCCGGGTCTCCTCCGCCACGGTGATGGAGTCGGCGAACTCGTCGCCGATCTCCGCCCGCGCGAGCGCCCGCGCCCTCGGCGCGATCTCGTCGGCCTGCTTGCGCAACGCGGCGCGCACAGGCTGGGAGCGCATGACCTCGGGCAGACACCTGGGGTCGAACTCGAACCGGATACCGGACATCAGCCGCTCACCACTCTCAAGAACGCCTCGGTGTGGTCGAGGAGCCCGGCGAACGACTCGTGCTCGCCCGGATCGCCTTCGACCTCGTACAGCACCCCGCCAAACCGGACCCGGGAGAGCGCGGTCAGGCCCATGCCGGGCGGGCCGGCCAGCCGCCAGCGGGTGATGATCTGCGTGCGGCCGTCGTTGGCCTCGCTGGAGCTGACGGGCTGCATGTTGCAGCCGGTCACGTCCCGCTCGACGTCCGCGTAGACGTCTTGCCCGCGGTCGTCCTGGCCGACGAGGATCCGGTCGACGACCGTGACCGTGTGCCGGCGCAGCGGGTTGGTCAGCGGCATCAGGCGTCGTCTCCCCGGTTCAGGCGGTGGGCCTCCACGGCCGCCGCCCACTGCGAGGTGATCCCGACGGCCGCCGTCGCCGCGAAGCTGACGGACTCGGTGCCGGTGGTGATCTGCTGGATCGCCGGGTCGGTGCGGTAGATGACCCGGGCCTGGTCGACGACCGCCTCGGCGACCTCACCCGGGACCGGGTCCAGGCCGTGATCCCACGTGATGGTGATCTGCGACCAGGACGGCCAGCAGCCGTCCGGGTGCAGCAGCAGACCGGCCTGCCGCCGCGCCTTCACCCCTTCGAGGACCTGGCCGTCGACGAGGACCTCGCGCACCCGCACGATGGGCGCGGCAGGCAGATGCAGCACCGCCTCGCCGGTCCCGTCCAGGTGCGTGGTGTCCTCGGTGACCAGGCTGACCGGATGGCGTACCTGGCCACGGAACCGGCGGGAAGCGGCCCGCAGCGCCGCCAGCAGCTGCGGGTCGTCCGCCGGCCGGTTCAGCAGCGCGGCAAGGTCCGCCGGGTCCGCGAGGTACGGGTCAGGCCCCGCCACCGAAACCGCCCGCCGCCTCGCGCTGCCGGGCCTCGGCGAGGAACTCCTCACGCCGCTCCAGAAGGCCCTTACGGGCATCACTGGAGGCCTCGACGTCCAGGACCCGCGCGGTCTCCTCCATGTCGGCCTCCGCCAGGTACGCGATGACCTGCAGCACGGTGTACTGCGACGGGTCGAACCCGCCGCCGGCCTCCGGCGCGTCGTCCTGCTTGGGCTTGGCCTGCGCGCGCGTGAGCGGGGCCGCCTGCCCGCCCTCGGACACGACCGTGCGCCGCCGTCGGTAGCGCGCCTCGTCCTCCGCGCGGACCCGGACCCCGTTGACGATGACCATCTTGTGCTCGGGCATGAGGGCTCCTTACGCGGGCTTGACGACGATGAGCCGGTTCGGCTTCCAGATGACCTGCTCCGCGCGCAGCTCCGCGCGCACGTACACGAGGTTGCGCTGCGCGTAGTCCTTGTGCTGGTTGAACGCCAGGATGGAAAGGCCCTCGACGTCCAGGAGCGCGACCTGCCGCCAGTCGCCGAGGATGACCGTGCCGGGCGCGAGGCGCTGCGAGAGCGCCCGGGCGCGTCCCCAGGAGGTGTTCGGGCCCTGGCCGAACGGGCCCTGCCCGAAGAACCGGTCGTTGGCGTCCTGCAGCAGGTCCCACGCCTCGTCGTCCTCCGGCGACATCAGGCACGCGGTGACGTTGCCGCCCGGCAGCGTCGTGATCTTCGTGATCGCCTGGCGGATCGCCTTGACCTGGGCCATGGCGTTTGTGCCCGGGGTGTAGGTCAGCTGCTGCACGCCGGTGGTGTGCAGGATGCCCTTCGGGTCACCGGCGGTGCCGGTGCCGTTGAGGAGCTTGTCCTCGATGACCGAGTCGAGGGAGTAGCGCAGCTCCTGGTTCATGTACGTCGCCAGTGCCGGCGCGTCCGACAGGAGCGCGTTCGTGACGTCGTAGCCGTCCGCGTAGGTGTACGGCTTGGCGTCGGCGAGCTCGGTCTGGATCGTCGACGTGGGCTTGACCGTGGCGTCGCCCGGCAGGATCTCGTCCGGGACGACGGCGGCGTTGCGGGTCACGCCGGTCACCTGCAGGTACTCGAACGGGCCGCCGGCCTGACCTCGGCTGATGAGGTCGAGGATCGTCAGGTTGTCGCGGTCGACCTGGTCGACCATCGGCATGCGGACCGGCTCGACGTGCCCAAGGCCGACCTGCAGCGGCGCGGCGGTGGCCTTGCGGCCGGCCATCCACTCGGACATCGAGCCGACCTTGACGCGGCCGATGTCCACGGCCGAGCCCTGCCCGAGGCCGCTCGGGTGCGCCTTGCGGAACTCGCCGTACAGCGACGACTTGGTGAACCGCTCGCCGAAGCTGCGGGCGTCGACGGTCTCCTGGCGGTCCTTCATCTGCAGCTGGCCGGCCGGGCGTCCGGCCGGGGACTTCCCGGCGTGCTTGGCGGCCGCGGCCTGCGCGGCGTCGGCGGCCTTGATCTTCTCGTCCAGCTCGGTGGCCTTGGCGTCGAGCCGGGTCACCTCGGCGATCTCGTCCTCGGTGAAGTCGCGGTCCTCGGCCTTGGCCGTCGCCGCGAGCTCGGCGAGCCGGTCGACGGTCTCCTGGTACTGCTCGCGCAGTGTGGGCATGGTGCCTCCTACGGGCGGTGCTTGCGGATGGTGGCCCGTGCGAGCACCTGGGCGGGCGACGGGCCGGATGCCTTCGCGGGCGCCTCGGGGGCGGCGGCGGGCGTCCCGGCCGGCCGGTGGCCGGTCTCTTCGCGGGTGGTCCGGCCCGTGGCCGCGAGCGCGGCGGGGGGCCGGGAAGACTTCTGGGGTTCGGCCGCGTCGAGTACCTCGCCGATCGCGGCGTGGGCCGACTGCAGCCGGTCGTAGTTCGTCTGGGACAGCACGCGGCCGGCCTTGATCCCGTGGACGATGTCGGAGGCCTTCGCGGCCAGCAGCTCCGTCTCCTGGTTCGCGCCGACCAGGCACGGTCCGACCTCGTAGAGGCGGGAGAACCGTTTGATCTCGTAGTACTCGCCCCACGGGTGATTGACCAGGTCGTCGGTTTCGACCCAGCCGCCTTCGCCGACGTCGTAGGCGAAGCTGAACTGCTTGATGCGCCGGCCCTTGAGCAGCTGGTGCACGTGGCGCGCGGTCGGGTTGGTGTCCATGTCCTCGATCTGGGCGAGGACCTCGAGGCCGTCGGGTGTCTCGACGGCCTCGATGACGGACCCGATGTGGGCGAACGGGTCGCCCCACTTGTGCGACCAGACCACCGGGATCGGGTCGCCGGTCGCCTTCCACTCGGCGAGGACCTGGGCGAACGCGCCCGGGGCGATGACATCGCCCATGGAGTCCTCGTTGCCGAAGACGGAGACGACAGCTCGGAACTGGCCGTCCTGGAGTCCATCGTCGGGGCCGGCCGCCTTGATCCGGGCGGATGCTTCCTTGGTGCGGGGCACGGTCAGCTCCCCTCACGCTCGGGCCAGTGCCACGTACCGGCCGTGTGGTTCCCGTCCTGGAGGACGAAGCGGTTGAAGAACATGCCCTCGGGGGTGATCACAGCCAGGCTTGCGAAGACCTGTCCCGGCTCGGGAACGCCGTCGGGTGCCGGGTCCGTCGCCGTGACGATGGCGGCCCGGCACTGCGAGGGGTACTCGCCGCCGGGAGTGCCGTGGCTGACGTAGTGGACGATGCGGCCGATGGTGGGCATCGGCACGGGTTCGGGGCGGTTCGTGATCAGGGCCATCAGGTCCCCCTCTCGTAGTCCAGGCGGCAGTTGCAGTTCGCGGTCTCGTCCGCGTCGCCGTTGGAGTCGCCGGGCCAGCGCAGGCCGTTCGCGAAGGTCTTGCCGAGCTCGACGGCATCGCCGCCCATCCGCACGTGCGAGGCGCGCGGGTTCTTCCCGCCCGTGCGCCACACCTTGTGGGTCAGCCCCGACGCGCCGGCCGCGTCGTGCGAGCCGAACGAGCGGGCCTCGGTCGCCGCGGTCACCGCGCGCACGCCGGCCGCCACGACCCACGACGCCAGCCCGGCCTTGAGGTTGTCGCGCCAGTCGCCTTCGTCCTTCACCGCAGCGACGGCGGCGGTGTACGCGGCCTGCTCGTACTGAGCGGCGTGCGAGGCAGCGGCCGCCGCCAGCCAGGCCTCCATCACCTCCGGCGCCCAGCCGTCCGCCTCCGGGTTCCACACGCCGAGAACGGACCAGGCACCGATCTGCGCCAGGCGCAGCCCGTAGGACAGCATCAGCGCGGCCAGCTGGGCCTGCCGCTCCGGCGACTGCGCGGCCCACAGGCTGTGGAAGTCGGGCGGTCCGCCGTCCTTCGCGTCCGCCCGCTCCAGCAGGCCGTCGGCCTGGCGCTGCGCCCAGGCGGTGAGCGCCGCGGCGTAGGCGTCCCGCTCGGTGTCGAAGTCGCCCAGATCGTCGGGCCGCCCGGCTTTCACGCGGGGCGGCCCAGCCCTTTTGGGAGGGCGGGCGGCGGGGCCGTGTCCGTCGGCGAGGCGAGACCGCCCACAACGACGTTGAGAGGCACCACCAGGTCGTCGGTGCCGTCGACGTAGGGGAGGTTCTGCACGGCGCGTGCCTCGGAGCGCAGCATGTACGGCGCGCCCACGGCGGTCTGCAGGAGTGCGGCCTGCTCGGTGAAGGAGCCGCGCAGCTTCGCTTCGAGGTTCGCCTCGACGTACAGGTTCGTCCCCGGGGCCAGCAGCGGCACCAGCATGGAGTTCAGGACGTCCTGCCACTGCGTGACGTACGGCCCGAGCGAGATGGTGAACAGCATCTGGCGGAAGGCGTCGATGTTGGAGAACGTGCCCTCACGGGCGCCGACCAGCTCTGGGGCGATGTGGTACGCCGAGGCGACCTCGGCGTCCGTGAGCTTGCGGCCCTCGATGTCCTGCGTCTCCTGCGGGTTGAACGCGTTGACCGTGACCAGACGCATGCCGTCCTCGAGGATCGGCGTGCCGCCGGCGGATGCCCCACGCCCCATGAACGCGTTGAACGCTGCCTGGAACCGGTCCTTCGCGGTCTTCGACCAGGCGGGCGCGTCCGCCGGGCGTTCGATGACCGCGGGCACCCGGGCGCCGTTCTTCCACACAGAGCGCCGCCACTCGACGGCCTCGGCCTGCTCGGCGAGGATCTGCCGCAGCGTCAGCATCGGTGACGTGCCGTCTGCGCCGACCGTCGCGTACCCGTGGTCGTACAGGTAGGGCGCGGGCAGTCGGACGACCTCGGCCGGCCCCATCGAGGAGATCAGGTGCAGGGCGTCGGCCTGGTCGTCGTCGTCGGACAGGATGTGGAACCGGCGGGCGGGCTTGCGGCGCAGCTCGAAGCCGGACGCGGTATCCGCGCTGGGAAGGACCTGCTGGCACCAGCGGTCGTAGATCAGCCAGTCCACCATCGTGGCGTGCCACAGCCGGGACGCCGACCTTTGCGGTGCGGGCTGCGAGAGCAGTTGGGCGAGCGGGTGGTCGGTGACCCGGCGGCGGTCGGTGTCCGAGACACGCTCGTAGACGTGCCAGGGGATCGTGCACAGCTGGCGGGCGATGTAGTCGACGACCTTCCGCACGGACGGCTGGGTCTCCCACACGCGCGCGGCCGCGGCCGTGTCCGCGTACTGGGCCAGCGGCACCCCGGGGTCGACGACGCGGATTCCGTTCGCCGCCAGGTAGCCGCCCAGCTGGTTCAGATCGGCGAAGGCCTCGGCGGCCTTCGCGAGCACGGGCACCCCGTCCTGGTCGATGACCTGCCCGGAGGCAGTCTTGCGGCGCGGCCACCAGCGCATGTCCGCCCCCCTCTCTCAGATCGCTTCGAAGTCGCCGTCCTCGTAGGCGGACCGGCGTACGGGCGGGCGGGCGAGGATCTCCGTCATCGCGTCGCACAGCGCGGACACGCCGTCGATCTTGTCGCCGCCGTGGGACTTGTCCGGCTTCACGTTCCCGGCCGTGTCGGTGCTGACGGCGAGGTTGTCGACCATCCACGCCATGACCGGGTTGCCGTCGTGCCGCAGCATCGGCCGGCCGCCGTCGGCGACCTGCCGCTGCCCCTGGAGCAGCAGCCGCTGCACTGCCTTCAGCGCGGGGCTCATGGACTTGTAGCCCTGGCCGACACCGACCAGCGGGGCCCGGTCGTTCTCCAGGTCGTTCGTCAGCGGTGTGGACGACCAGCGGTCGTAGCCGAGCGACTTCACGTCGAAGCTGTCGAGGTCCTTGCGGATCTGCTTGCCGATCACGTCGTAGTCCGTGACGTTGCCCGGCGTCGTGGTCAGCCAGCCCTCGCGGACCCACACCGAGGCGTTGCCCGCCGTTCGCCGGTCCAGGTCCGTGATGTTGTCCTCGGGCGTCCAGAACCTCACCAGGAGATCCAGACTGCCGTCGGCGTCGGTCGGGAACAGCCACACCAGGGCGTTCAGGTCGGAGACGGCGCCGAGGTCCAGGCCGCCGTAGGCCTCACGGCCCCGGAGCTTCACCTCGTCGACCAGGGCGCCGTTCGCGGTCCACGACTCCAGCGTCAGGAACTTGGTCTGCTGCTTCGTCCGCACCCCGAGGTGCAGCCGCAGGAAGACCGCGAGCTCGGCCGGCGACTGCTTCGCCTTGTCGGCCGCCATCCGCAGGTACGCCCGTGTCGGCGACACCCCGTACCCGGGGTTCGCCTTCCGCCACGTCGACTCCGCGAACGGGTCGTCTTCCCGGAGCGCGGCGAACACCACGCCGTAGACGGCCGGGGCGGTGTACGCCCCGCGCGCCAGCTGCTCGATGCGCTCGCGCTTGCGGTGGTACACCGATGTCCGGCTGCCCGCGTCGGCCGTCGTGATGATGAAGATGAGCGGCTGGCGGCGCGAGCCCGTGCCGGACTCGATCGTCTCCACCAGCTCAGGGCTCTTGTGCTCGTGCAGCTCGTCGACGATGCCCGCGTGCAAGTTCAGACCGTGCTGCGCGCCCGCCAGGCTGGAGACCGGCTTGAAGTAGCTGTCGCTCTTCGGGTGCAGGATCACCCCGGCCAGCGGCTGCATCACCCGCTTCAGCGCCGGCGACTTCTCCACGATCGCCTTGACCGGCTTGAACAGCAGCCCGGCCTGCTCCTTCGTGACGGCCGCCGTGATGACCTGGGCGCCGGGCTCGCCGTCCCCGCCCATCATGTACAGCGCGATCCCGCCCGCGAGCGTGGTCTTGCCGTTCTTGCGGGGCACGTCGACGTAGGCCTCGCGGATGATCCGCACGTAACCGCCGGCGTCGTCGTCCCAGTGCACCCACCCGAAGATCGGGGCGAGGATGTAGGCGATCTGCCAGGGGTCCGGCCGCAGCGGCTGGCCGGCCAGCGCACCCTGCGTGTGCCGCAGCTGGTCGAACGCCTTCAAGACCCGGTCCACCCGGTCCGGGTCGAATGCGGCGCCGGGCGCGTCCCGCGGCTCCGGTGTCTTGTGCAGCGGCGGGCAGTCCGGGAGCGGGATGCCGCGCGAGCCGAGGTACCAGGCGACCTCGGGCGAGATCTTCAGCTCGGCCAGGCGGTCGGCGTCCAGGTACTCCGCGGGGAAGTCAGTTGAAGGGGTTGTCGGGGTCCGGCTCATTCTCAGACCCCCTCGCCAGGGCCTGCTCCGTGCTGGGAGTCAGGCCGAAGTGAGCGGCCCATGCCCGCAGTTCCCGGCCGGCCGCCCGCGCGATACCGACCGCCGGGTGAGGCAGGGTGCCCTGCTTCGCCTCGATCGTCAGCCCGTCGCGTTGCACGGTCTCCGTCGCCTCCCGGAACACGGCCCACGCCTCGCAGTACGCGGCCAGCGCCGCCCGGTCCTCGGGCTTCAGCAGGTCCAGCCGGGACAGACCGGGCAGCACGCGGTCCCACTCCGCGCGGGCCTCATCGGACAGCCAGCTCGGGGCCTGCGGCGGGATGCGCTTGAACGCCGGGCCCGGGTTCACGTCCCGGCCGGCGGAGTCCTTGCCGGGCGCCCGGCCCTTGATCAACTTCAGGGCGGCGGGCTGCGCAGTCCTGCCCATGCTGGGGACCCCCCTTCGCGATTCTGTGCACGCACGCGCCGAGCTGACGGCGCCGGGCCCCCTGAAATTCACCCTGGAAATCTGAACTCCCCTACCCCCGGGGGGGGAGGGGCCGGCGGGTCGGCTCGCGGTGTCGGACCGGGCGCCGGCCTCTTGCCGCTCCGGTTGCACGGCCGTTGGCCGTACGCCGAACGGGCCGGGTCAGGAGCGGCGGCGTGCCCGGTTGGCTCGTGCAGCCTCGGCCTTGGACTTGGCCTCGTGGCAGTCGACGCAGATCAACCCGAGGTTGCCGAGGTCTTCGACGGCTCCGCCTTCGAATATCGGCATGATGTGGTCGAGCTGGTGCTGGTGCTCGCCGTCAGGATCGTCTTCGGCGTCGGGCTGCTCGATGCCACAGCGGTAGCAGCATCCGCTGTCCCTCGCGGTGACGCGTCGCTTCAGCGTGCGCCATCGCCCGGAACTGACGCCGTAGCGCGCGGCCTTGTCGTCGCGCCCAGCCCAGGCCACAGGCTTGTGCTCGTCGCAGCGCCCGCGCGGTACGAGAGCGCGGCATCCCGGCTCAGCACACCGGGTGGGGGGCCGGGTGGGCATGGGGGCTCCCGGGGGCAGGTGGGCGGGGGGAGACCCCAGGGGGTGGGGGGACCGCCCCCCCCGGGGGGTACCCGCAGGCTCGGGCATGCCAGGGGGAGGGGGAGAAAGGGCGAAGGCCCGCACGATGGCGGGCCTGTCCGTGTCCGGGCATGCCGAACACGGGGTCAGTGTGACAGTTGATCAGCGTGGGTTCAAGCTGCCTTGTCTGCAAGGCGTGCTCGGAGCTCGTTGAGGTCAACCAGGGCGCGGCCAGCGCGGTCGTGTCCGTGGTGGGTCAGGTGTCCGCGTCGGAGCCATTGGCGGATGGTGCCGGGGTGGGTGCCGGTGGCGGCGTGGGCGGCGTGGGTGTCAACGATGAGCGGGGTGTTCATGGTGATCTCCGGTGCCCCGCCAGAACAGCGCCCGGCGGGGCAGGTCCGAGTCGCAGCGAGCAGCCAGTCGCGTGGATGAAGGACAGCGCCAGAGTAGGGGCGCGGTCTGACAATCAGGCGGATGCGTCGGGGTAGTAGCGGGCGAGGGTGTCGGCGATGGAGGCGAGCGCGGCGGCCTGGGCGCGCAGCTCGGCGGCCCACTGCCGGCCCACCTCACGGCTGGCGATGATGCAGGGGAGGTCGATGTGCGCCACCTGCGCCACGGCGGCGCCGAGGTGGCGCACGGCGTCTGCGCCGGCGTCTTCGCGGCGCGCCAGCGTGGCGCGCCGGGCGTTCGCCAGCGCCGTAGGTGTCGGCGCATCTGGCGCTTCCTGCTGGTCAGGCTGCTGCTTCAGGTGCGCCATGTCGCGCCGGACGGTGTCCTTGCTCACGCGTAGCTCCTTGGCGATGGTGCGGGTGCTGGCGCCGGTGGCGCTCAGCTGGCGCACGCGCTCACGGCGGGCGGCGCGCGGGTCGACGGTGGTGGCCATCAGGCGTCGTCCCGTCCGGCGGCGCGGCGCAGCACGAGGGCGTAGTCGGCGCGGGTGAACGGGCTGTCGACGTGCGGCATGCGGAGCAGCAGTTCCCGCTCCAGGGTCTCGGCGGCGGTCTCGTCCGCGGGGTGCTGCTCGTAGGCGGCGGACAGGGCGATGGCCTCGCGGCCGGACGCGGTCATGAAGACGTGGGGGCGGCGGGCGGCGATGCGGTCGGCGATCCAGAGGAGCCCGGTACGGACGGCCTCGTCGTGGCGGGCGCGGCGGAGGGCGTCGTCGGGCTGGGGAAGGTGCGTACGATCGGTCATGTGCTGCTCCTGGTGCTGTCAGGGGTGGCTGGCCCCGGCGGAGATGTCAGCTCTGCCGGGGCCGTCGTGTGTCAGGCGGCGGTCTGCTCGATGAGGGTGCGGAGGTCGGTCCAGGTGGCCGGCGGGTAGGTGGTTCCGCACCAGCGGCAGGTGACGACGGTGGTGTCGGGCTGGAGGCGGAGGGTGGCGCCGCAGAGGGTGCCGTCGTCGTACTGGGCGGGGCAGGGCCCAAGACGCTGCCCGCGGGGCCTGCCGACGATGCCGGTGATGCTCGCGATATCCCGCTCAAGAGCCTGGAGTTCGCGGGCGAGGTCGCCGATGGCGGGCCATTCGGCGGCGAGGGCCGGGCAGTTGCGGGCGAGGGTGCTGGCAGCGCGGGTGACGCGCTGCTCGACGCTGCCCTGGACGCGCGACGCGGTCTGGCCTCGGTCGCGGTACATGGCAGTCACCCAGTCCTCGAGGATGCCGACGATGCCGCCGGGCCCGCGGAGGTCGAGCACGCGCTCGCAGACCGGTAGCGGGGCCTCTGCACGGCTGGTGCGGCTGCCCCCGGGCGCGCGGGCCGTCGAGGGAGCGAGGAAGCCTGCGAGCGCGCGGTAGAGGAGCGGCATGCGGCGGAGGCGGGTGGCGAGATCCCGGGTGCAGCCGGGGCAGAGGCAGCGGTCCGCGAGTGCGGTGTCGCAGTGCCCGCAGGTGGTCATGGTGGCTCCGTGCGGTGGTGGGTAGGGTCTGGGCTGGCCACCCCGGGGCTCTCGGGTGGCCGACTTGCGGCAGGTGGGCAGGGCCACGCTCAGGCGTTGTCGAAGAGGCTGGGGTAGCGGCCTTCGAGGCGGGCGGTGGTGATGCGGGCGTAGGGCTCGTGCTGCTCGACACCGATCGCGCTCGCGCCTTCATCGAGAGCGGCGAGCAGGGTGGTACCAGAGCCTGCGAAAGGGTCGAGGACGAGGCCGCCGGGCGGCGTAATGAGGCGGATCAGCCACCGCATGAGGCCCAGAGGCTTGGGGGTGTCATGGGCCGTACCGTCGACGGTGACGCGCTGGGTTGCCGGGGTGCGGGATGCAAGCTGGAAGATCGGGAAGCTGCGGGCTGCTGCGTCGACTTCGCGGATAGGGCAGTTGGCCAGGCAGCCGCTGGGCGGGCAGTCGTGGCCCAAGAGGATGTTGGTGGGCCAGCCGCCGCCGGATGAGGGGCAGCCAGTGGTGTTGAGCCCTCCGGTGCCGTGCTTGAGGACGGACGCGGTGAGGGTGTCGAACCCGGTGCCCTTGCGGGCGAGGAGGATCGGGTCGTGGGCGGGCTTCAGGGTGGTATTCCAGCCCTCCCAGCGGCGGGCCTCGTCGGATGCTGCACGCGACTTGATGCGGTGTCCGGAGTAGCCCTTGTAATGCCCGGTCTCCCGCACCGCCTCCTGCCGTTCGCTGATGACCTCGCGCCGGCCGAACGCTTCCCCGACCGTGCCCTTCCGGGCCCACAGGCCTTCCACCACGGGGCGGATGTTGGAGTCGTCCAGGTCGAGCGTGTCGACGAGACGGTCCCACTGCTTGCGGGTCGGCACAGCGGCAGCGACGCCCTGGGTGGTCCAGTGCTGAGCCTGCCCGCCGACCGCGAACCCGAACAGGTCATTCAGCTGAGCACTGCTCCAGCCGGCGGCGTCCCGGGCCGCCTTCAGCCACGCGGTGACCTGCAGCACCTGCTCGCGGTCGTCGCGGCGCCGGTCGATGGCGCGGGCCAGGTTGGTGCCTTTGGGCTTGCCGTGGGTGTAGATCCAATCGAGCTGGTCGATGACGCGGAACCCAGCGTCTTCGACGGCGCACGCCATGCGGTGGTAGGTCCGTGGCGCCCCGAACGCGGCGAGGTTTCCGCCGGGCTTGAGGACGCGCAGGCACTCGGCCCACAGGGGCACGGAGTAGGCGATGCCGGTGGTGTCCCAGGCGCGGCCGGCTACGCCGATCTCGTAGGGCGGGTCCGTGACGATCGCGTCGACGGACGCTGTCGGGAGGGTGGGGAGGATGTCGAGGCTGTCACCGAGGTGGAGGGTCACCGCCTCGTCGGCGTAGTACGGGCCGGCCATGTGCTGCTCCTTCAGGCGGTGGTGGTGCGGCGGTAGCGCTCGCGTTCACGGGCGCGGCGAGTTTCGGCGTAGTCGTCGTGCCAGCTCCACCCGGTGAGGGCGTCGGCGAGGATGCGGCGGTGTTCGTGCTGCTCCTGCGTGGTCCAGGCGCGGAGCGGCTGAAGGGTCGCGGGGCACGGGTGGAGCGGGGCGCCGCCGAACGTGCCGTCGGGCACGTCCTCGCTGCGGATGATGCGGGCGCCGAGGCGGGCGAGAGCCTTCTCGGCGATCGAGGCGGGGGTGTGGTTCATCGCTGCTGCCTCTGGTGCGTGGGCCGGACGCAGGTGGCGACATGGGGCATGGCGCGCCACTCGACGTGGTCGGGGACGGGACGTTCGGTGGTGAGCGCGCGGACGCGCAGGCGGCCGGTGGCGTCGGTGTAGGCGGCGAGGTTGCCGCCGCCGTCGGGGGCCGGGTTGAGGGCCTGGCGGCGGCCGGCGGCGGTGACGGCCCATCGGACGGGCAGGGCGCACGAGGGGCAGGGCGTGGTGCCGTGGGGTTGGGTCATCGCGGTCTCCTGGGTCGGGTGTTCATCCGGTGCGGGTGGCCTGTTCGCGTACGGCGGCGTCGAGGCAGTCGGGGCAGCGGCCGGGCGCGGGGGCGCGGTACTGGCGTCCGCAGTCGCAGGTCCGCAGAGGCGTGAACGGGTCAGCCGGGGGACGAGGGTCCTGGCGGGCTGGTGGGACGTCCGCCGAGTCCGGCCCGGGACCGGCGGGTATGGCCATCAGAAAAGCGCCCTGGACGGCCTTCTGCGGCCCCTGGGCGGCGCGTTGGGCGCGGCGCTCGCATCCGGTGCACCGCGTGCGGTCGGGGCGGATGACCGGCTGGCCGCATCCGTCCGCGCAGCGGCGGTGCTTCTCGGGCTGCTGAGGGTTCGTCTCCTCGCTCGCGCGCCCGTGTGCGTCCTGTGGTTGAGGTACTACCTCAGCCATCTCATGGGGTAGTACATGGGTACTTCCTGGGTGGTCGGGGCACTGTCCCCCGACCCCCTCGGGTGACTGTCCCCCGACCACCGTCGGGGCACTGTCCCCCGAGGAGGGCATGGTGGACGTCGGGGCACTGTCCCCCGAGGAGGACGTGGTGGACGTCGGGGCACTGTCCCCCGAGGTCGCCGGGGCAGGCGGGGTGTCAGCGGCGGCCTTGCGGGCGGCCCGGGCGGCGCGCTTCTCCGCTTTCACCTGTTGGGCGACCCACACGATGCCGGCGGCGCGCTCCCAGTCCGGGGCGGGGCACAGGAGCAGGGTGTAGGTGGTGGCGCGGCCCAGGGTCTGGCCGCTGCCTCTCGGGTCCGCGACGATGCCGACGACGCCGGCGGCGATGGCAGCCCGCAGGTAGTCGCGTACGTCCTTCTGGTCGCTGCGGCATGCCTTGGCGATCTGCTGGATCGTGATGGCCTTACCGTCGCGTTCGTAGCGCAGGCGGCCGTCTGCCGACGCCAGGGCGCGCATTGCGTACAGCAGCGTGAGGAAGCCGCCGGTCAGCTGCCGGGGCAGCGCGGGGGCCCACTGGCGGGCGAGCATGTTGCCGAAGGTGTGCGGCACGCTGCCGGTCCTCGGGTGCTGCTCGACGTCCACGGGGTGCCTCTCGGTCGGTGCGGGTGGGACCGGGCGGGCCGGGGCGCGCGGCCCCGGCCCGGGGCCGGTCAGTCCTGGCGGTGTGCCTTGCGCAGGCGGCGCAGGATCGGTGCCGGGATAGTGAGGCCGATGGGGGCGTCGTCCCACCGCACGCGGCGCGACGGGCGGGAGATCCAGCCGCGGTCCTCGAGGATCTGGAGGGAAACGACGACCTGGCCGGTGGTGAGCGCGGTCTCTTGGACGAGGCCGGCGAGGTAGGGCTGCACGTCCTGCGGGATACGGCCTGTGGCCCAGTCGGCGTGGGAGGCGAGGGTGAGCGCGACGAGCTTGGTGTTCCGGATCATCCGGGAGCCGGTGATGCCGCGCTCGTACAGGGCGCGGAACGGGCCGTCGGCGGCGGGGTCGTGGGGGCCGGGGGCGATCAGGGGGTGTGCCTGACGGCGGAAGACGTCGGCGGGGGTCGGGATGGTGGTGCTCATGGGCTGCTCCGGGGCGTGTGCTGGTCGGGAGTGAGGTAGAGGTAGGCGCCGGGCGGCCAGCCGGGCCCGGGCGGGGGCTCGGGACGTCCGGCGACGGCGGCGGGGGTGTGGCGGTCGCAGCACCAGCCGGTGACGTACAGGCGGGTGCGCTTGAGACCGTGGGGGCCGCGCATCTCGCATGGCGGCGGGCGTCTCACGGTGCGGGGGTGCGGCGGTGCGCGCCGCACCGGTCGCACATCACGTATCCGGGCCCGGCCGGGTAGTGCGGCGTCTGCATGTGCCCGCACCGAGGTGTGTGGCACGCCAGCCACACGCAGCGGCGGGGCGCGGGCAGTTCGGCCGCGGGCCTCGGGCGCGGGGAGACGAGGTGTCGCAGGGCGCGGCCGGCCGCGAGCACCGCGCACACGATGCCCACGGCCACGGTGGCGGCCCCGACGGCCAGGAGGACGAGCACCGCGCACGGCAGCAGGTCATGCACGGCGGTCCCCGATCGCGCGGACCTCCGCGAGGGCCAGGCCGTAGGTGCGGCACGCCCCGGGGCAGTACCAGCGGGCGGGCTCGCGCGAGCCGGGCCAGTCCACGCGGACCATGCGCGCGGCCGGGCGCGGCACTGCCGCGAGCTCGCCGCAGCCGCTCACCGCGCAGTCCTGCCCCGTTGAAACCGTCCGGCCCGGTATCGGTGTGCCGGTCGCACCGTTGTTCCACGCCTTCTGGGCCTGCCTCCGCTGCCGCTCGCGCGTCGAGTTCGCCGCGCGGCACTGTGCACACGGCGGAAGCACCTTGCGCTGGCGGTGCTGGGCGTAGCCGCGGGGCGTGCCGTGGTCGATGCCGTCGCCGGCGGCCGGGGCGGCGCTCATCCGTACATCTCCATTTCGTCGTTCTCGCGGTCTTCGCAGTCCGGGCAGCCGCAGTTCGTCCAAGAGCCGTCGATCAGCTCGGCGTGGCACTCGTCCTCGTCGCCGGCGTCGGCCGCGTCGAGGAGTTCTCCGTCCTCGCCGCGCTCGGGCGGGTAGGCGGCCGGAACGGACACGACGGACAGGTCCCGGCCGCAGCCGGGGTGCGGGCAGCGGACGGACGCGGAGTTGTAGGGCCGCCGCCACTTCCCGCCGCACAGCAGGCAGACCATGAGGGCCTGCGTGCCGAGGTCGGCGGGGCAGCCGCAGGCGTCCCGGGGGCCGCCGCATCGCTGGTTGGGACAGAAGTCGCTCGGGTCGGTAGCCATCACTCACCGTCCGAGAGCGGAACGGCAACGGTTCCTGCGAGCATCGCGACGGTCGACGGGTGGCCGTGGTAGTCAGGCGTCGTGATCTCGTCCCATTCCCATTGCGCGCCCGGGGCCGGGCGGTACCCGAGGGATGCCAGAGCGCGCGCCCGCTCGTCGGGGGTGGGGATCGTGTTCCGGCGGGAGACCGGCCACTGGAAGGCCGGCCATTCGTCCGGGTTGCCCAGCAGCACGACGTAGATCTCCCAGCGCGCCTGCCGGGTATCGCCCTTCGTCGTGCCGCCCTGGCAGCAGCGGCGGGTCAGGTTGACCCTCACCGTGGTGCTCACGCCGTCCTCCTCAGGTGGCCGGAGGACTGGGCGGCGGGCCGGCGTTCACGGCGCCACTCGATCGACATGTACCGGGATCCGTCCCGGGTCACGGCGGTCGAGACCTGCACGTTGATCTCGGCGGGCATGACGCGGCCCGGGAAGTGCGCGTGCTCCATGTGCTCGGTCCCGCGCGGGAGTTCCACGTTCAGCTCGTCTGGGAGGAAGCCACCGAGCTGGCGGTAGGTGTAGCCGTAGTGGTCCGGCTCCAGGTCCCGCAGCGTGGGTTCAAGCAGCTGCACCAGGCCGTGCACGGTGAACCGGACCTCGGCGGCCCGGGCGCGGCCGGGAGCCGGGAGAGGGGTGGGCTCGCCGCAGTCCGCGGTGCCCTTCCCCTCGGCCAGCTCGGCGCGCAGGTCATCCGTGTACGCGAGGAGGTCGCGGATGTCGCGGTCCAGCTGCTCGACGGTGCGGTAGGTGTACTGGCCCGCACGGATCTCTGCGAGCCGCTCGGTGGTCAGACGCGTACTCATCGGCGGTCACCTCGCGGCCGCCGGTTGCTGAAGGCGAGGGCGACTCGTACGGCGAGCACGCCCAGGACCCAGACGAGAACGCAGGCGGCGGCGATCACCGGACACCGCCCTTGACGAGGTCGACAACGGGGGTGAGCTCGCCGACGAGCTCGACGAGCTCGGACTCGCGGGCCCTCACCCAGCGGGCACAGGTCGTGGGGTTGACGCCGTTCAGGACGTACAGCTGCTCACCGTCGGGCGCATGGTCGGCCGTTCGCCAGCGGGAGCCGTCAGCGGCCTGGACGAGGCCGCCGGACTGCGGGAGTTGGGTACCGTGTGTGCTCACGGGCACCTCCTTCTTGGTAGGTGGGGCTCCGAGGGGCTGCGTACGGACCAGGCAGGGTCCGGGGCGGCCCCGATTTCGTTCGTCAGGCCGCGGCGCGCTCGGCGCCGGCCTTCTTCGCGGCGCGGCTCATGGCCGACTTCAGGCGCATCGAGGCGAAGTGGGCCTGGCGCAGGTTCTCGGCAACGCGCGCGATCTGCTCGTCGGTTGCAGTCGGGTGCATCTCGCGGGCCTGCTTCTCGAACCGGCCGGCGGCGGCAGCGCGGGCCTTCGCGGTCCTGCTGGCCGGGTCGAGGGTGTTCGCCCAGCTCTTGTGTGCGGCGAGACGGGCTCGCTGCGCACGGACCTCGGGGTCCTTCGGTCCCATCGGGGACTCCCTATTGTCTACATCCGCAGATGCGGATGATGATGGCGAAAAAAGAGCGGTCATGGAGGTGCCTACGGCGGAGGCGATGCGCTCGGCTACCATGCGGCCGACCGTGGGGCGTACTTCCTGTAGCAGCTTGTGGATCTTGCTTGCCGATACTCCACAGGCCCTGGCCAGGGATTGCGCCGTGTGCGCGGATTGTCCATGTCTCGGCGATCCCATTAGCCGCCTTAGTACGCTTCCGTCCCGCAGGCGGTAACGGTCTTCCGGCATATGTCCGACCTCCGTGTCATCCGCATTTGCGGATAGGGATAGCTAAGCACAGCGCGGGACTTGCGTCTAGCAGTGCAGTGCTTGCGGGGGTCGAGCGTCCGTGCGAGTGCTGGTTTTAAGTCTCTTTACGCAGGCCGCATAGCCTGGGCTGTCCGCGTTCGTGGACAATGACAGCGCCCAGGGGCGGACTGAACGCGGGTGGAGCCGACACACTCGCTCCGTTCCGGCAGACGGAGATCTACATGACCAGCGCTGGCCCCGAGACCCTGACCTCGCTCGTAGCCGCCACGCTCACGCAGGAGGGCGGCCCCGATACCGTCGATACCCTGTGGCCCCGATGTGTCGACCCTGAGACTGGCTACCAGCCGTCCCGCACCACCGTCTGGAAGTTCGCTTCCCATGAGCGTGCCGAGACCGTCAAGGTCAGCCCCCAGCTCATCCGCGCCATCGCGGCCGGCCTCGGCCTGGATCAGCGCCGAGTGCAAGCTGCCGCGGCGTTCCAGTACACCGGATATGTCAGGTCGGAACTTGAGGGCGGAACCGTCGTGCATCTGCCGGGGGTTGATGTCGCGAGCGCGCCGAAGTCGCGGGCCATCGTGGATAGTTGGACTGAAGAGGAATCGAAGGGTCCGGGCAACCCTTCCTCTCGGTGATGGGTCTCCTTGGTGTCGCGCGTGTTCCTGCAGGTAGTTTCCCGCTGAATCACTGCGTGGAGGCGCGATGAAGGCGTAGAGTGACCATGCCTCGCAGCGATCGAACGCGTGTGCGAACGGGAGTGCCCCGTGTACGCGTGGAGACAGGGGGTCATGTGGCGAACGAGGTGCTCGTCGAAGAGGCCGACCTCGATGACGGTGTGGTGATGATCTTCAAGGACTTTGGGCGACGTGTCCGCATGGCCTTCGATCCCAGGTGGCTCAACGAGTCTGCAGCGCTCCAACTGCTTTGCGAGGATCTTCCCCGACTGGCCGGCGCGATGAATGTGACTCACCACGCCGACGCCTGATCAAGCTGAGATGCCCCGGGGCCGACCTACAGTCGGTCGCCGGGGCTCAGGTTTCTGTGCGCCTGACGCGCCCGCTCTGCCCCCGAAGATGCGGCGTAGCGGGACAGCATCTGCCGCGACCGCCAGCCCGTGATCCTCATGAGGTCGTCCTCGTTGCCGCCGTTCACCTTCCAAAGGTGCGCGAAGGTATGGCGGAACTGGTGTGGGTGGATGTGGTCGATACCCGCCTCCTTGCAGCGGTTCTCGATCATCGTGGCCACGCCCCATGTCGTCATTCGGGAACCGCGCTTCACGCTCCACCACAGCGCGTCCGACGACTCCAACGCCTTTTTCCGGTGCTTCGCCAGTTGCCTCATATATCGGTCCAGCACCTGGGCCGTGGTCCTGCCGAACGGCACTGAGCGCTGCCGGTTGCCCTTCCCGATCACCACGAACACCATGAGGTCCAGGTCGATGTGCTCGATCTCCCGGTTGGTCAACTCGGACAGACGCACCCCGGTGTCGAGGAACAGCATGATGATCGCCAAGTCGCGTCGGGACTTGTAGTCCTTCCCCTTGCACGTTGCCAACAGCTTCTTCAATGAGTCCTCGGGCACCACCGGGACCTCCCTCTCCGCCACCACTGGCGGCTTCATCGTCCGCATGGGGGAGCGGTCGATCTCCTCCTCGTCGACAAGCCAGTTGAAGAACGTCCGCAACGAGCGGAAGTACTGGTGCGCGGTCGCCGCCGAGGTTCGGGTGACGAGGTGGTCGATGTATGCCTCAATGTGTTCGCGATGCACCTCATCCAGCTCCGTCGGCGCCGGGCGCCCGTCCTCGGCCGCCGGCTTGTAGCCGTGCTCGGGGTCGAGGAGGTAGGTGGCCAGCCCTTCGGCGGAGCGGCGGTAGACACGCTGGGTGTTCTCAGCCAAGTTGCGGGATCGCAAGGATCGGATCCAGGACGCGATCTCGGGCTTCAGGTCGTAGCGGCTGCTGTCGGACTGCATTCCGTCTCCTCGTTCACGTCCGCAGACATGGACCTGTCGGATCCTTGGTGATCCAGGGGGATCTGCGGGGTGTGCGACTGACCGTACGCCGAATCCGGGAGGCGCGGGGGCACTTGGCCAAAACCTTCTGTGCGTACCTCGAAAAAAGACGGTGACCAGCGTTTCCGCTGGTCACCGTCTATTTGCGCCCCCGGCAGGACTCGAACCTGCGGCCAAGTGCTTAGAAGGCACCTGCTCTATCCACTGAGCTACGGGGGCCGGTTGCGGCCGGGGTCAAGGATAGGGGTCCCGTGGCCCTGGCCCGGCTGCTTCACCTGCGTGGCACGATGTGGAGGTTCGGTGAAGCGGTCCGATAATCGCAGGCAGGTGCGATTCACGCAGCGCTTTTTGCGCCACGCGGGCCGGGTGTTGTGCAGTCGTTATGCCTGACGTTCCCGGCTACATCCGTTCGGTCGGCGCGCAGGGCCGCCATACGCTTCAAAAAGGCTCCCAAATTGGGCATTCTTCGCATGTGGTGACCTTGGACGAACGGCCCCAGCTCATCGACGCACTCTCCGCCCTGCGCGACCGTGTCGCCGCCGTGCGTCTCCCCCTTCCGCTCCCCGGCGCGCCCCGGGCCCGGCAGACCCGGGCCGAGCTGCTCGCACAGCTCGACGACTATCTGGTGCCCCGCCTGAAAGATCCCGACGCGCCACTGCTCGCGGTCGTCGGCGGCTCCACCGGGGCCGGGAAGTCGACGCTGGTCAACTCGCTCGTCGGGCGCCGCGTGAGCGAGGCCGGGGTGCTGCGCCCCACCACCCGTACCCCCGTCCTCGTCTGCCACCCCGAGGACCACCACTGGTTCGCCGGTATGCGCGTCCTGCCCCAGCTCACCCGGGTCTGGCTGCCCCAGCAGGACGACGACCACGCCGAGGAGCCCGCCGAGGACAACTCCCTGCGCGTCGAGACCTCCGCCACCCTGCCGCGCGGGCTCGCGCTCCTCGACGCGCCCGACATCGACTCGCTCGTCGTCGAGAACTGCCTCCTCGCCGCGGAGTTGATCTGCGCCGCCGACATCTGGGTCATGGTCACCACCGCGAGCCGGTACGCCGACGCCGTGCCGTGGCATCTGCTGCGGACCGCCAAGGAGTACGACGCGACCCTCGTCACCGTCCTCGACCGCGTTCCCCACCAGGTCATCGGCGAGGTCTCCCGGCAGTACGAGGCGCTGCTCGACAAGGCCGGATTCGGCGACCTGCCCCGGTTCACCATCCCCGAGCTGCCCGAGTCCACCGGCGGCGGCAGCGGACTGCTGCCCGACAACGCCGTCGCCCCGCTGCGCGGCTGGCTCGCCCACTGCGCCCAGGACCCGGCCGCCCGCCAGCAGGCCGTCGGCCGGACCGCCGCCGGGGTGCTCGACTCGCTCGACACCCGCATGCCGGAGCTGGCCGGGGCCGTGGCGGCGCAGTACGCGGCGGCGGTACGGCTCGGGGGCACCGTCGAGGCGGCGTACCAGGAACAGGGGCGGCGGCTGCGCGAGCAGGTGCGCCGCGGCGCCGCCCTCGCCGGGGACGCCCGGACGCGCTGGCGTGGCTACCCCCGCGACAGTTCCGCCGGCGAGCTCCTCGACGCCCTCGTGGAGTCCCTCGCCGCGCTCGTGCAGTGCGCCGTCGCCGCCGCCGACGAGCGGGTCCGCGACGCCTGGCGCCGCGAGCCGGCCGCCGGCGCTCTCGCCCCGTACGGCCGCCCGGGCCGGTTCGGCGCCGACCCGGACTCCGGCGAGCGGGTCGCCATGACCGTACGGCGCTGGCGGCGGGTCCTGGAGGAGATGGTCGAGGAGGAGGTCCGGGAGATGGAGCGCCCCGCCACCGTCCGTACGGCCCGCACCGGCCGCACCGCCCGCGCTGCCCGTCGTACGCCCGCGCCCGCCGCCCCCGACAGCGAGACCCTCACCGCGCTCCTCGCCGCCGTCCTCCTCGGCGGCCGGCGCACCCGGGCCGCCGGCGACCGGCTGGCCGAACTCCTCGGCGCCCAGGGGGCCCTGCGGCTGCGCGACAAGGGCGCCGAGCTGGCCGCCGCGTACCTGGACCGCGCCCTGCACACCGAACGCGACCGGTGCCTCGCGCCCCTCGACGCCCTCGACGTGACCCCCGAGCCGCAGGCCGAACTGATCGCCGCGCTCTCCGTACTGCAGAAGGAGAAGTGACGCCGTGGACGTCGACATGGGCATGGACGCGAAGGACGCGAAGGACGCGAAGGACGCGAAGGACGCGAAGGACGCGAAAGGCGCGGACGACTGGAGCAAGGAGCGGACGGAGGAGGCGGCCGGCCCCGAGGACTCCGCCGTCGCGCGGACGCCGGCCGAGCCCGCGGCCGAGGAGACCGGACCCCCCGCACGTGACACACCCGAGGCGGCCGACCCCGACCTCGACGCCGTCCGGCCCGACCCCCGCTGGGACGACGGCCTGATCGCCCGCCGCGCCGCCGACCGCGCCCCCGCCCCGCCCGGAGCGACGACCCGGACGCGGCGGAGGCCGCGCCCGCGCCCGAGTCCGCCCCCGAGGACGACGCCCTGCCCGCCCTCGGCGGCACCTACGGAGGCGCCCTGCGCGTCCGCCTCGACGCGCTCCACGAACTCGTCGGCCTGTCCCGGACCCGTGTCGAGAGCGAGGTCCTCGCCGAGGCCGGCCGGGTCCTCGACGAGGCGGCCGCCCGGCAGCGGCTGTCGTCCCGGCACACCGTGGTCGCCATCGCCGGTGCCACCGGCAGCGGCAAGTCGACGCTGTTCAACGCGCTCGCCGGCGTCCCCGTCGCCGAGACCGGCCTGCGCCGTCCCACCACCTCCGCGCCGCTCGCGCTGTGCTGGTCGGAGGGGGCCGCCGGGCTGCTCGACCGACTCGGCATCCCCGGTCGGCAGCGGCGCCGGCCGCTCGCGGGCGGCACCGGCGACAGCGATCTCCAGGGGCTCGTCCTCCTCGACCTGCCCGACCACGACTCGGCGGTCACCGCCCACCGCGACCAGGTGGACCGACTGCTCGGCCTCGTCGACGCGGTGATCTGGGTGGTCGACCCGGAGAAGTACGCGGACGCCGCCCTGCACGAGCGCTATCTGCGGCCGCTCTCCGGGCACGCCGAGGTGACCTTCGTCGTCCTCAACCAGATCGACCGGCTCGGCACCGAGGCCGCCGATCTCGTCCTCGACGATCTGCGGCGGCTGCTCGACGACGACGGCATGGCGCTGGGCGAGCACGGCGAGCCGGGCGCCACGGTGCTGTCCCTGTCGGCGCTGACCGGCGCGGGCGTCGGGGAGTTCCGCGAGCTGCTGGGCCGGTTCGTCCAGGAGCGGACCGCGCCCGAGCGGCGGCTCGCCGCCGACGTCGACGCGGCCGCCGCGCGGCTGCGTCCGGTGTACGTGGCGGACGGGCGGCCCGGGCTCGGCGAGCGGGCCCGGGAGGAGTTCGCCGACCGGCTCGCGGGTGCGGTCGGCGCGCGGGCGGCCGGGGAGGCGGCCGAGCGGGTCTGGCGGCGGACCGCCATCAAGGCCTGCGGGACGCCGTGGCTGCGGCTGTACCGCTGGTACGAGTCGGTCCGCGCGCACGGCACCACCGACACGCGTCTGACCAGCCCGGTCGAGGACGAGCTGACCGCCCGCCAGCGCGTCGAGCAGGCCGTGCGGGCGGTCTCCGACGAGGCCGCGCGCGGGCTGCCCGGGCCCTGGGCGCAGGCGGTGCGGGAGGCGGCGGCGCGCGGGGCCGAGGGGCTGCCGGAGGCGCTCGACGAACTCACGGTGACCATGGGCGACCCGGCGGCCCGCCCGCCGCGGCCCGCGTGGTGGCCGGCGGCGGTGTTCGGCCAGGTGACGATGACGCTGTTGCAGATCTTCGGCGCGCTGTGGCTGATCGGGCAGATCGCCGGGGTGCTGACCCCGGGGCTGCTGCTGCCCGCCCTGATCATGCTCGCGGGGATCGTCGGCGGCCCGCTGGTGGAGTGGGCGTGCGCGGCGGCGGTACGGGGCCCGGCGCGGCGGTACGGGCAGGAGGCCGAGCGGCGGCTGCGGGAGGCGGCGGCGGCCTGCGGCCGGGCGCGGGTGCTCGACCCGGTCGCGGCGGAACTCATGCGGTACCGGGAGGTGCGCGAGCAGTACGGGACGGCCTCGGGTGCCGGGCGGGTCGGCGGCCGGGCCATGGGTATCGGCATGGGGGCGGGACCGCGGCACGGGGGCGGCGGGGCGGCGTTCGGCGGCGTCGCGCGGGGCACCCGGTTCGGGCCGACGCGGGCGGGTGCCGCGCGGGCCAGATGAGCCCGCGTCCTGGTCTGTTCTGACCGCGTTCGTCCCCTTCTCTCCCCGGACCCCGTCACCCACTTCGGTGACGGGGTTTTCCACAACTGCCCCCCTGTCCACAGGTTTGGGCGGAATTTTCGGAAGAGGGCCAGTATGGGTTCCGAGCGCGGGCCCTCGCCGTGAGGGCCCGAACGGGACGGAAGACGGCGGCAGATGAACGAGACGACGGTGACCCTGGTCGGCAACGTGGCGACGAACGTGGAGTACCGGGACACGGTGACGGGCGGGATGGCCCGGTTCCGGTTCGCGGTGACGGCCCGCCGCTGGGACCGTGAGCGGGCGGCCTGGGTGGACGGTCCGACCAGCTTCTACACGGTGTCCGCGTGGCGCACGCTGGCGGTGAACCTGGCGGCCTCGGTGTCGGTGGGGGAACCCTTGGTGGTGCACGGGCGGTTGAGGGTGCGTGAGGAGGAGCACGACGGGCGGCGCAAGACGTTCGTGGACGTGGACGCGACGGCGGTGGGCCACGATCTGACCCGGGGGACGGCGGCGTTCCGCCGGGCGGTCCGGACGGGGGCCGAGGGCGCCGCTCCGCCGGACGAGCGGAAGGGGGTACCCCGGCCCGCGGCCGTACCCGACAAGACTCTTGACGGAGTGTCCGATCCTGTGCCGGACCCCTGGCGGACCCCGGCCGACCCACCGCTGGTGGCCGCCTCCTGACCTTCCGTTATGAGGATTTGTCGATACCGCGACCTGCGGATCCGCCTCAACTCACAGGCTCTGATAACGATTTCGAGTCGGAATGGTTATCAGACCGCACGGAGGGATATCCAGGGCTTCCCGCTCCCTAGGATTCTGGGTACTCATGAGGCGTTTGCTTCCCGTGGGTCAGTGAGTCTGCAGGCAGGCGCTCCCCCCACGCGTCGCGTTCGACGACGCGGAGCAGCCTGTCCGGAGGGGAATTCCATGTTTTCTGTACGCAGGCGCGGCGTTGCCCGCCTTGCCGCCGCGGCCATGGTCTCGGGCCTGGTCGCCGCGGGCGCGATAGCCGTCGCGGGACCGGCGGCGGCGGACGAGGGCAACCAGGGCATCGGTGGTGCCACGGCGACGCTCGGCGACCTGAAGATCTTCGACACGGTCACCATCAAGGGCAGTGAGCGGAAGTACTCCGCCGGTCTCTTCGAGATGGACGTGAAGTCCGGGGGGTCCATCCAGACCTACTGCATCGATTTCCACACCAGCGCCCTCAAGGGCCAGGACTACGAGGAGGTCGGCTGGGACCAGTCGTCCCTCCACAACAACGCGGACGCCGGCAAGATCCGCTGGATCCTGCAGAACTCCTACCCGCAGGTGAACGACCTCGGCGAGCTGGCCCGCAAGGCCGGCGCCAAGGGGCTCACCCCGAAGACCGCCGCCGCCGCCACCCAGGCCGCGATCTGGCACTTCTCCGACAAGGTCGACGCCACCCCGGTCAACGCCGAGGCGGCCAAGCTGACCGACTACCTGGAGGCCAAGGCGACCAACCTCGCCGAGCCGAAGGCGTCGCTCAGCCTGTCCCCGTCCTCCGTCGCCGGCAAGGCGGGCGAGCGTCTCGGCCCGATCACGGTCGACACCAACGCCGACACCGCCGCGGTCTCCCTCGCGCCGGGTGCCCCGGCCGGTGTGCAGATCGTCGACAAGGACGGCAAGGCGATCACCTCCGTCTCCAAGGGCGAGAGCAAGATCTACTTCGGTGTCCCGGCCGGCACCGCCGACGGCAGCGCCGAGCTGAACGTCCAGGCCAACACCACCGTGCCGATCGGCCGCGCGTTCGTCAGCAAGAAGGTCAAGAGCCAGACCCTCATCCTGGCCGGCACCAGCACCTCCACCGTCACCGCCAAGGCGACCGCGACCTGGGCGAAGCAGGGCGCGCTGCCCTCCGTCACGGCCGTGAAGAACTGCGCCAAGGGTGGCCTGGACATCGTCGCCTCCAACAAGGGCGACGAGGACTGGACCTTCGACCTGAAGGGCGAGAAGCACACCGTCGCCGCGGGCAAGTCCGAGACGTTCACCGTCCCGGTCGCCGAGGACGAGGCGTACAAGTTCACCATCACCGGCCCGAACGGCTTCGAGAAGGTCGTCGAGGGCGTCCTGGACTGCAAGACGGCCACCCCCGGCCCGACGCCGTCCGAGACCACCCCCGGCCCGACGCCGTCCGAGACCACCCCGGCCCCCGGTGGCACCACCACCGGCGGTAACACCCCGGGCACCAACACCGGTGGCGGCGACCTCGCCGAGACCGGTGGCTCCAGCGCCACCCCGGTGATCGCCGGCATCGCCGCCGCGCTCGTCGTCGTCGGCGGCGGGGCGATGTTCTTCCTCCGCAAGAAGAAGGCGGCCGGCCAGTAAGGCAGCCCCTTGAGTGAACGGCCCCGGTGCGCATCCCGCGCACCGGGGCCGTTCGCCGTCTCCCGGTGCCCGCGCATGGGTACGCGGGGCCGGTGGGGATGAGTACGCGTGCTCATGCGCGGGATCGGACGCGTTTTCGAGACTGAGCGCATGACCCTCACACGCATCGCCGTCTTGGCCGCCGCGACCGCCCTCTCCCTGGGGACGCTCGTCGCCTGCGGAACCGAGAACACCGGAAAGGGGGAGGGGCGGCGCCGGGGAGCGGGGCCGGCGGCGTCCGGGCCACGCCCGCCGCCGTGCCTCCCGCGACGGATCCCGAGGTGGAGTTCATGAAGATGAGGATCGCCGTGGGACAGCCGTGCTACCCGGACTTCCCCACGGAGCCCCCGGAGCCGCCCGCGTCCCCGGGGGAGGAGCCCGCACGGACCCCGGGCGGGCCGCTGCCGACCGACGAGCGTCCCCCCGGGCCGCCCGCGCCCGCCACGCCCTCCGCGCGTCCCGCGTCCACGGTGGAGCTGGACCCCGCCCAGCGGTGCGAGGCCCGGCTGCACGTCCGGCGCATCACCAAGGAGCTGGACGCGCTCCCCGACCCCACGCCCGCGCGGGTCGGAGCCGCGCTGAACAAGCTCGGCTACATCGACGGGCGCGTCCGCGGCCTGGAGCGCACGGACGGGACGACGCGCTTCGTCCTCGATCTGCGCCTCTTCGAGGACCCGCTGTGCCTGTCGGGCAGCGTGAAGGGCGGCACGACGGCGATCACGGCGTTCGGCGTCTCCGCCGACGCGGACATCGAGGACGTGAAGCGGCCCGGATGACGTGAAGCGGCCCTGATGACAGGAGCGCGGCGCGCGTGAGCCGGGTCACGGGTAACCCGTCCGTGTGCACCCGTATGACGCACGGTGTCCGGCCGGCTACCCGCCGGACCCGGAGAAGGCGCAGCTCAGGCGGCCCCGGCGGATGTGGTTTCCGCCGACGGCCCTCGGTCAGGCAAGATGGACTCCATCTGCCCACTCACTCCTTGCCGGACGGTTTCTCTTGGCTGAGTACATCTACACCATGCGCAAGACGCGCAAGGCGCACGGCGACAAGGTCATCCTCGATGACGTGACGCTGAGCTTCCTGCCCGGTGCGAAGATCGGTGTGGTCGGCCCGAACGGTGCCGGTAAGTCCACCGTGCTGAAGATCATGGCCGGTCTCGAGCAGCCCTCCAACGGTGACGCGTTCCTGTCGCCGGGCTACTCGGTCGGCATCCTCATGCAGGAGCCCAAGCTCGACGAGTCGAAGAGCGTCCTGGAGAACGTCCAGGACGGCGTCGCCGTGATCAAGGGCAAGCTCGACCGGTTCAACGCGATCGCCGAGGAAATGGCGACGAACTACACCGACGAGCTCATGGACGAGATGGGCAAGCTCCAGGAGGACCTGGACCACGCCGAGGCGTGGGACCTGGACGCCCAGCTGGAGCAGGCCATGGACGCGCTGGGCTGCCCGCCCGGCGACTGGCAGGTCACCAACCTCTCCGGTGGCGAGAAGCGCCGTGTGGCGCTCTGCAAGCTGCTCCTGGAGGCCCCCGACCTGCTGCTCCTCGACGAGCCCACCAACCACCTCGACGCCGAGTCGGTGAACTGGCTGGAGCAGCACCTGGCCAAGTACAAGGGCACCGTCGTGGCCATCACCCACGACCGGTACTTCCTCGACAACGTCGCCGAGTGGATCCTCGAGCTCGACCGCGGCCGCGCGATCCCCTACGAGGGCAACTACTCCACGTACCTGGAGAACAAGGCCTCCCGCCTCAAGGTCGAGGGCCAGAAGGACGCGAAGCGCGCCAAGCGCCTCAAGGAAGAGCTGGAGTGGGTCCGCTCCAACGCCAAGGGCCGCCAGGCCAAGTCGAAGGCCCGCCTCGCCCGCTACGAGGAGATGGCCGCCGAGGCCGACAAGATGCGGAAGCTGGACTTCGAGGAGATCCAGATCCCGCCGGGCCCGCGGCTCGGCAGCATCGTCGTCGAGGTCGAGAACCTCAACAAGGCCTTCGGCGAGAAGGTCCTGGTCGACGACCTCTCCTTCACCCTGCCCCGTAACGGCATCGTCGGCGTGATCGGCCCGAACGGCGCCGGCAAGACCACGCTCTTCAAGATGCTCCAGGGTCTGGAGACCCCGGACTCCGGCGACATCAAGGTCGGCGAGACCGTCAAGATCTCGTACGTCGACCAGGGCCGCGCCAACATCGACCCGAAGAAGACGCTGTGGGAGGTCGTGTCCGACGGCCTCGACTACATCAACGTCGGCCAGGTCGAGATGCCGTCCCGCGCCTACGTCTCCGCGTTCGGCTTCAAGGGCCCGGACCAGCAGAAGCCGGCCGGCGTGCTCTCCGGCGGTGAGCGCAACCGCCTCAACCTGGCGCTCACCCTCAAGCAGGGCGGCAACCTGCTGCTCCTCGACGAGCCGACCAACGACCTCGACGTCGAGACCCTGTCCTCGCTCGAGAACGCGCTCCTCGACTTCCCCGGCTGCGCCGTGGTCGTCTCCCACGACCGCTGGTTCCTCGACCGAGTCGCCACCCACATCCTGGCGTACGAGGGCGACTCCAAGTGGTTCTGGTTCGAGGGCAACTTCGAGTCGTACGAGAAGAACAAGGTCGAGCGGCTCGGTGCGGACGCCGCCCGTCCGCACCGTGCCACGCACAAGAAGCTGACCCGAGGCTGAGGCCGGCGACTCCCATGGCGAGGCACATCTACTCCTGTCCCCTCCGCTGGTCGGACATGGACGCCTTCGGGCACGTCAACAACGTGGTCTTCCTCCGTTATCTGGAGGAGGCCCGGATCGACTTCATGTTCCGGCTGGCGCCGGGGGACGGGAGCCCGTCCTTCTCCGGCGGGTCCGTCGTGGCCCGGCACGAGATCGACTACGTACGGCCCCTGACGCACCGCCACGAGCCGGTCACCGTCGAGTCCTGGGTCACCAGGATCGGCGCGGCGTCGCTGACGATCGCGTACGAGATCAAGGACCCCGACGTCACGTACGTGCGGGCGTCCACGGTCGTGGTGCCGTACAACCTGGAGGAGCAGCGTCCGCGTCGCATCAGCGACGAGGAGAAGTCGTTCCTCAAGGAGTACATGGACGACGGGATGACCTCCCGGGCCTCCGCCGCATGACCGTGTCCGCGCCACTGCACTTCGCCGACCCCAGGGAGGCGGCGGGCCTCGCCGCCTTCCTGCGCCGGCTGCTGCACTACGACCGCGCCGCCGCCGTCCGTCTCCAGGCAGGCGGGGGCGCGGTCGCCGTGTTCGGCCGGCCGCCGTCGTTCGAGGTGATCGCCATCCGTACGGCGCGCCTGGCCGACTCCGTCGGCCTGGACGTGACCGTCTCCGCGGGCGAACTCCTCGAAGGCGTCGAGGAGTCGGCCGGCAAGGCACTGGTGCCGGCCGCCGTCACCGGCCCGCCCTGGGCCGGGGTGCTGCCGCCCCGTACCGGCTGGCAGCGGGTCGGGGGACTGCCGTCCCTCGCCGAGCTGCGCGGCGCGGTGGGCGCGGCGGTGGCCGAGTTCCGGTCCCGCGACGAGGCCCTGCCCGAGGAACGGCGCACCCGCGCCGAACGCGACCGCATCGGCCGCGAGATCTGGTCCCGCACCTTCGCCGGGACCGGCCTGCCGTTGCGTGCCGCGCACGCCGCGCAGTCCCTGGGCTTCCTGCCGCCCGTCCCCGACGAGGAACTGCCGGTGGCCCTGTACGCCGCCGGTCCGTGGCTGCGGCTGCGCACCCCGTACGGGTCGGTCGCCCTGCGCGACGTCCCGACGGCGCTGACCGTCACCCCGGGCGACGCCCGATGAGCGACCGAGGCTCCGGTACGGAGGCCCCTGAGGCCTCCACGCCGGTCCTCGCGGTCGACGCCGCGCTCACCGGCGACGAGCTGAACACGCTGTTCCACGCCTCCTGGCCCGGCCACCGGGACACCGACTTCGCGCCGGTCCTGGCCCGCCGGCTGCTGCACGTCACCGCCCGCCGGGCCGGCCGGCTCGTCGGATACGTCAACGTGATCGGCGACGGCGGTGTCCACGCCTTCGTCCTCGACACCACCGTCCACCCCGACGAGCGCCGCCGGGGGCTCGGTGTCGCGCTCGTCCGGGCCGCCGCCGACGCCGCCCGCGTCCGCGGCGCGCACTGGCTGCACGTGGACTACGAGCCGTACCTCGCCGGCTTCTACGCGGACGCGGGCTTCCGTCCCACCGACGCCGGACTGCTGGCCCTGCGCCCCTGACACGCGCCCCTGACGCGCCCCCGAGACGACTCGGGGGCGCGCACCAGGGTTACGGGGATCAGCGCTCCTGGTCGTCGCCCGGCCAGACCCCGATGTGGTCCGACTCCAGTTCCAGGGCCACCCGGTGCCGCATCTCCAGCGCCTCCGTGTACTCCGCCGGCAGCTGGAGCCGGCCCGCCCGGTCGAGCATCGCGTACTCCCGGGCCACCAGCGACTCCTGCCCCTCGGCGTCGATCTCCGTGCGCCGCAGCACCTCCGACGAGGTCCGGCCGTCGCGGATCGCGACCGTACGGCGGACCTCGGAGGCGACCTTCTGGTCGTGGGTGACGATCACGATCGTCGTGCCCAGCTCCTCGTTCGCCCGCCGGAACGCCGCGAAGATCTGCTCGCCGGTGGCCGAGTCCAGCTCACCGGTCGGCTCGTCCGCCAGCAGCACGGACGGGTCGTTGGCGAGCGCGACCGCGATGGCCACCCGCTGCTGCTGGCCGCCGGACAGCTGGTCCGGGCGCCGGTCGCGGAAGTCGCCGATGCCGAGCATCGACAGGAGCTCGTCGGCCCGCTTGCCCATGTCCCTGGACCGGCCGCCCTTGCCGCCCCGCAACTGCATGGGCAGGGCGACGTTCTGCACGGCGGTCAGATACGGCAGCAGGTTGCGCGCGGTCTGCTGCCAGACGAAGCCGACCACGTCGCGGCGGTAGCGCAGCCGCGCCTTGCCGTCCATGGCGAGCAGGTCGCAGCCCGCGACGGTGGCCGCGCCGGCGGTCGGGATGTCCAGCCCGGCCAGGATGTTCATCAGGGTCGACTTGCCGGAGCCGGACGCCCCGACCAAGGCCATCAGCTCGCCCTTCTGCACCAGCAGGTCCAGGCCCTGGAGGGCCTGCACCTCCACCCCGTCGGTGGTGAAGATGCGCACCAGCCGGTCGCAGGCGATCAGCGCGTCATGGCCGTACGAGGGCCGTTCGCGGTGCGCGGTGGCCCGCCGCTCCAGCTCCTCCAGCGTGGTCCCGGCCGAGGCTTTCGAGTCCGAGGCTCCCGGAGCCCCCGAGGCTGTCGAGGTCGTCGTCATCGTGCGTCTCCTGCCCTGAGTTCCTTGATCGAGCCCTTACGGGCCGCCCACCAGGCCTGTGTCACGGCCGCCCCGGCCGCGAGCACGACCACCCCGGCCGCCGGAAGACCGAGCGACCACACGTCCGCCCGCAGGGTCGCGCCCAGCTCCATGGCCTCCGAGGTCGCGCCGTCGAGCGCGAGCCGGGCCAGGTCGACGCCGGGCGACAGCAGCTGGATCGTCGCCCAGCCGACCACGACGCCGCCCACCGCCGCCGGCAGTGCCTGCGGCAGCGCCTCCAGGGCGAGCAGCAGCCGGCCCTGGCTCCGGGTCAGGCCCATGGTGCGCAGCCGGGCGAGCAGCGTGGTGCGCTCGGGTGCGGCCTGGAGCAGGGAGAGCAGCAGGGCGAGGACGGCGTAGCCGGCGCCGGCGGCGATGGCGACCAGGTAGAGCCGTTCGGCACCGGTCTGGAGCGGCGACTCGACGGTGCCGGCCCGCTTCTCGGAGGCCAGCCCCACGTAGCCGGACTTGTCCTTGGCGAGGACCGCGGCGCGCAGTGCCTTGCCGTCGAGCGCCCCGTCCTTGCCCGTGACGAGCAGCGTGGTGGGCGCCTGGTTGACCAGGTCGGCGGCGTTGACGAGGAGGAATTCCTTCTCGGGCAGGGCCGGGGTGACCGTGCGGACGGCGACCACCTTCACATGGAACCGGCCGGCCGCCGCCATGATCTCCAGGGGCTTGTCCCCGAGCCGTTCGGCGACCTTCGGCGAGGCGATCACGGGGACCACCCGCTCGTTGTCGCCGACCGCCTTGGGGCCGCCGGTGCCGGTGTCCTTCAGCAGGCCGGCGGGGAACGCCCCGAGGTCGAGCCGGTCCGCGAGCCGCGCGTACGAGCCGGGCTCGACGCCGATCAGCGGGGCACCCATGCCGGTGTCGTCGACGCCCGGACGGGCCGGCAGTTCGAGCCCGAGCTCGACCTGGACCGGCGACACCTCCCGTACCCCGGGGAAGTCGCGGACCGTCTTCTCCACCCCGGCGGCCAGCGGCGCCCAGCCCGTGCCGCCGCTCACCCGGGCATCCGCGCCGGTCGCCAGGTAGGCCGCGTGGTCGCGGGCCTCGTCGACGCCGGTGAGCACGGCGCCGCCGAACGCGGCCGTGGTCAGTGCCACGAGGAGGGCCAGCAGCGGCAGCGCCCCGGTGGCCGAGGAACGGCCGGCCCGGGCGAGGGCCAGGAAACCGATCGCGCCGCGCAGCCGGCGCGCGGGCCGGGCCGCCCAGCGCAGCGGCAGCGGATACAGCCGTACGAGGACGAAGGCGGCGATCAGTGCGATGAGCACCGGGGCCGCGCTGACCAGGTAGTCGACGGAGGAGGGGGCCACCGCGTTCGGGTCGGTGCCGGAGCCCGGGCCGCCGGCCGTGTCGTCCACGCCGCGGCGCCGCAGCGCGGTGACGGCGCCCACCGCGAGGACCACGAAGGTGAGTTCGACGACCGTACGGCGCCGGGACGGCCGGGCCACGATCAGGTCGTCGCGCGCGCTGTGCAGCTGCGGCCTGCGGTGCAGGAACACCGCGCGCAGCGGGACGACGAGACAGCCGATCAGGGTGACGGCGAGCGCCGCCAGGCAGCCCGGTGCGAGCCGGTCGGCCGAGGCGCCGGTGAACACGAACGCGAGCGCCAGGCCGAGTACCGCGGCGGGCACGGCGACGGCGGCCATCTCGCCGAGCAGCCGGCCGCCGATACCTGCCAGGGAGGCGCCCCGGGAGCGCATCAGGGCCAGTTCGTGGTGCCGGCGGGCGGTGAACAGGCCGCCCGTCATGAGGAGGACGACGGCCGCGACCGCGCCGACCCCGAACACGGCGACCGCCACCACCGAGGCGATGGAGTCCCGCAGTCCCCGGAAGCCGCCGACCACCAGGTCCAGGTCGGTGCCGAAGCCGGCGTTGTCGCCGAGGACGTCACGGATCCGCACCAGACCGGGGCCGGCGCCGACCGAGGCGAGGGCCGCGGCGAGCTTGTCGGTGTCCTGCGCGGTGAGATGGCCCGCCTCGGGGGCGAACCGCCAGTACTGCTCCGGCTCCCCGAGGGTGTTCACGAACTGCGGCGCGGTCTCCGGCGACACGATCAGCGCGGCGATCCAGTACCACTTGGGGTCGTCGACGCTGCCCTTCATCGAGTAGACCGGCGTGTGCAGGGTGGGATCGAACGACCAGAACGCGCGCTTGACGCCCACCGGCCGGACGACACCGGTGATGGTGATCGCCTTGGGCTTGCCGTCGGTGCCCGACACATGGACGACCGAACCGGCCTTGAGGTGCAGTGTCTTGGCGGTGTTCTCGGAGACCGCGGCCTCCATGCCGCCGTCCTTGCCCGCCCCGGGGGCGCGGCCGGACAGGTACCGGGCGTTGCCGGCCAGCGCGGAGGGAGCGTCGAGGACCAGCTCCGGCGGGAGGCCGTCCGGCATGGGCAGCCACGGGTCGAGCGTGGGCAGCCGGGTCGTGGTGCGCGCCCCGTACGCCGAGTCCGCGAGGTCGACGCGCAGCGGCTGCGGCAGCAGTGGCACCAGCTTGTCGCGTCGCTGGCGCAGCTTCGCCGGGGAGAGTTCGGTCGCCTGCGCCTCGGGGACGAGGCTGCTCGACGCCCTGGTGGTCATGGTCATCGCGGTGCGCCGGGGCGGCGCGTCGGTGATGGCGTGCCGCAGTCCGTCCGTCTCGTACGCGTCGACCGTCCACGGCAGGGCCGCGGCGAGGAAGGCCGTGACCAGGATGAGCAGCCCGAAGGAGACCGCCGCGCCCGGCGCGGTCCGCAACCGGGTCCGGACCCAGGGCGCCACGGCACGGGCGGGCTTGCGGGACATGGCGGTCGCCTTTCCGCGGGCGGGAGTGGACGGGGGAGAAGCGGGCGAGGAGGGGGCGGGGGAACCCGGGGCGGCCATCAGTGGTCCCCCTGCGTGCGCAGGGTGACGGCCGGGTCGTTCCGGCGCAGCGCGATCGCCGCCACGATGACCAGCGGCAGCGCCGCCACACCCGCGAGCAGCACCAGCACGTGCGTCACCGGGAGTTCGACCAGGACCTCGGGTACCGGCCGGCCCGCCTGTCCGGTGAGGACGATCAGCGGGACGACGGCCCGGGTCAGTACCGTGCCGAGCGCGACACCGACCACCAGGCCGAGGCCGACCAGGACGCCCTGTTCGGCGGCGATCAGCCGGGCCAGCTGCCGGCGCGGCGCGCCCAGCGCGCGCAGCACGCCGAACTCCTGCGCCCGCTCCCGCATCGAGCCGGCCGAGCCGACCGCGAAGCCGACCGCGGCGAGCGCCGCGGCCGCTGCCGCGACCGCCATCAGCGCCGAGTTGGGGCCCGCGCCGAGCGGGTCGCCGAGCAGTTCGGCCGCGATCTCGTCCCGTACGACCACCTGCGCGGGGTCGGTGTCGGGGCGGGCCCGCAGGGTCTTCACGACCTCGTCGGTACGTCCGGGCTTCGGGTCCAGCCACCACTCGGTGGGCGCGAGGGCCGCGGCGTCCCGCCCGGACAGCATCCGGTTGGCGGTGGTCAGGTCGACCAGGAGCGCGCCGCCGTCCTGCGGGGTCGCGGTCGTCGAGGTGACGGCGACGGACCGGGCGCCGGGGCCGGTGGTGGGCAGCTCCCGTACCGTGTCGGCGATCTTCACCTGGAGGGTGTTGCCGTTGAAGGAGACCTCGATGACCTCGCCCTTCTTCGCGCCGACGGCGGTCAGGAAGGCGTCGGTCGCAATGGCCGGGACCTGGTTCGGCGGCACGGACCGGGGCGCGTCGAGGGACACGGTGTAGGCGTCCTGCCGGGCCCACATGTCGCTGCGCTTGGTGCTGCCGGCCATGAAGCCGACGGTGAGCGGCGCGGTGGCGGTGGCCCGGCCGAGGAGCGGGGTGGCCTGTGCCTCGCCCGGCTCGCCCTTCACCGTGTACACGGCCTTCCAGGCCGGCAGCGCGGCGCGGACGTCGATCGGCTGCTCGGCGCCCCCGGCACGGACGGAGGAGACCTTCTCCACGGAGAGCGTCCGCTGTCCGCCGCTGCCCTGGTCGACCGCGCCGTCGAGGGTGAGGCCGGACAGGAAGAAGCCGTGCGCGTCGCCGAGTTCGGGCAGCGCGAGGGTGAGCCGGTGCGTGCGTCCGTCGGCCGGCAGGGTGCCCATCAGCCGGTGGAACGGCATGCCGTACGCGTCCTCCAGGACGGCCGTGACCTGGGTGCTCGGCGTCCCCTTCGGCGCCTGGTCGCGCAGGTCGAGGGTGAGCGCGCGGGTACCGGCGGGCAGCTGGATGCCGGCCTGCTTCTCCGGCTTCGGGGTGACGGCGGCGAGCCGGGCGCCGGGCGAGCCGTCGGCGAGGTCGGGGCGGAAGCGCAGTCCGCCGGAGGCGCGCCGGGTGTCGACGGCCAGCAGGGTCGCCTGCTTGCCGGCGAGGTCGGTGGTGTCCCGGTGGACGGCCGCCACCTCGCGGACCCCGTCCACGGCCGCGAGGCGTTCGGTGTCGGCGAGTTCGCCGGGGCCCGCGCTCAGCACCCGTACCGGCGTGCCGGCCTTGAAGTCGGCCTGGTCACGCTGCGAGCGGTCCCACGAGTCGCTCTGTCCGATCGCCAGCATGCCCATGGCGACGGCGAGGACCAGCAGCAGCACCGGGCCGGCGCCGCGCAGCGGGCGGCGGCTGAACTGCCAGCCGGCCAGCGCCGCGGGCAGTCCGCGGCCGGCGGCGGCGCGCCGCTCGGCCAGCTTCGCGGCGGGCGGCAGCAGGCGCAGCGTCAGGACGGTTCCGGCGAGCAGCGCGAGGGCGGGCGCGGCGACGAGCAGCGGGTCGACGCCGAGAGCGCCGGAGCGGTCGCCGGCCAGCGCCCCGGCTCCGCTGCCCGACTGCCGGTTCAGCTGCCAGTAGGCGATGCCCGCGATGAGCAGCAGGGCGATGTCGGCGCCGGCCTTGACGGACGCGGGCAGCGCGGCGTCCCGGCCCTTGCGCAGCGAGATGGCGGTGCCGTCGCCGGCGGCCAGCGCCGGGGCGACGACGGCCGCGGCGCAGCACAGCGCGACGCCGGCCGCGACCAGCCACACCGTGGGCGACGGTACGACGTCGAGCCGGCCGAGCGCGTCGAGCGCGGTGCGGTCGGCGAACAGCCGCGTCAGCGGGTGCGCGAGCAGCGGGGCGGCGACGGCGGCGGGCAGCGCGAGCAGCAGCGCCTCGACGGTGGCGAGTCCGGTGATCCGGGCGCGCGAGGCGCCGCGGGCGCGCAGCAGTTCGGTCTCGCCGGAGCGTTCGGTGCTGAGCAGTCGGGCCACCAGGAGCAGCGCGTACGCGGCGAGCAGCACGAGCTGCACGGCCACGATCGACAGGGTGGAGCGGGACACGAGCAGCGCCCGGTCGGTCTGCTCCAGGACGGTCGGCAGCGAGGTGTACACGTTGACGGTGGTGCCGAAGCCGGCCGTGTCGGCCAGGATCGCCTTCGGCGCCTCGGTCGCGGAGGCGTGCAGGGACTCCATCCGGCCGGTGTCGACGCCGCTGTAGTCGGCGGCGCCCAGCCACGAGGTGCTGCCGGTGGTGAGCCGGCCGGAGGTGAGGGCGGCGGGGTCGGCGGCCAGCGGTCCGTACGTCGTGAAGACCAGGGTCTTCACGCCGCGCCCGCCCGCCGGGTCGAGCTGCCAGTACAGGTCGGCGGTGTCGACGGGCCGGTAGACGCCGGTGATCCGGGTCTTCAGCGGCTTGCCGCCGAGCCGGTCGGCGAGGTCGAGGACGGTGCCGGGGGTGATCTTCAGCCGGCGGGCGGCCTCCTCCGGTATCGCGCTCTCGACCGGGTCGCCGGGGCCCGCGGGGGCGCCGGCCTTGGGCCAGGCGCCGCGGACCAGGGTGAGCCGGGAGCGGTCGAGCGCGGCGAACTGGGTGAGGTCCGGGTCGCCGGAGCGGGCGGCCGGCGGCTGGAGTTCGCGGGGCAGCGCGTACGGGCCGGACGCCTCCAGCTTCCGTACGGTCACCGGCAGCCCGGCGAAGGTCTCCTTCGCGCCCTTGCGGGCGGCGGCGTCGGCGCTCGCCCGGTGGTCGGCCGGGACCCGGCCGGTGACGACGAGGGCGGCGGCGGGCGCCGAGCGGCCCTTCAGGGTGCCCTGGAGCGCGGCGTCGCCGATCGAGCCGGAGAAGGCGGCGAGTGTGGCGAGTACGGATGTCGTCAGAAGGACGGCGAGCAGGGCGGCGGCGAGCAGCAGCCGATGCGCTCTGACGCGCAGAAGTACAAAGCCCGTCACCCGGTTCCCCCCTGAAACACCATGATCGTTCAGTCTCGAACGTTCATCGGATGCTGTCAGAGGGGGAGGGGTCTGGAAACCGCCTGTGGGCCCACCTTGATCCGATCGTGACCGTTATTCGGGGTTCGGTCACCGGAATGTGTTCGTCCGGGAGCGGGCGGTCAGAGGGGAGGGACGGAGGTGGCCGGAAAGGGGGGGGCGGATGGCGGGCGGGAGGTGGGCGGCGCGGCGGCCGTCAGCCGGCGCTGTTGATCATCGCGGCGGCGGCGTGCGTCATGTACGCCCACAGCTCCCGCTCGTCCTCCGGCGCGAGCCCGGCCTCGTCCACCGCGACCCGCATATGCCCCAGCCAGGCGTCGTGCGCGGCCCGGTCCACCGTGAACGGGATGTGCCGCATCCGCAGCCGGGGATGGCCGCGGCGCTCGCTGTACGTGCGCGGACCTCCCCAGTACTGCATGAGGAAGAGCGCGAACCGCTCCTCGGCCGGGCCCAGATCCTCCTCCGGGTACATCGGCCGCAGCAGCGGGTCCTGGGCCACTCCTTCGTAGAACCGGTGGACCAGGCGCCGGAAGGTCTCCTCGCCACCCACCCGCTCGTAGAAGGTCTGCTCCTGAAGCGTGTCGCGCGGAATCTCGTTCACCCGTCAATCGTCTCAGACGCTCCGGGGAAGGAACGGGGGTCCGGACGCTGTGGCCGGAATCGCTCGCCGGCGCCCGCGGCAGGAGAGTGGAGACATGCGAGACGAGCGGGGTATGAGGGGCACGAGGGGTACGGAGGACCCGCGGGGTGGCGGAGGCCCCGGGGGTACGGGAGACACGGGAGGTGTGGGAGGCGCCGGGGGTACGGGGAGTTCCGGGGCCACGGGGAGCGCGCCCGACCCGTTCGCCGAGGCGGCCGCGGCGGAGCGGCGCGCGATGGTGCGCCGGATCGAGGCCGTCGGCGCGCTGCGCGACCCGGCCTGGCGGGCCGCCTTCGCCGAGGTGCCGCGCCATCTCTTCGTCCCCGCGTATTACGTCCCCGGCCCGGCCGGCTACGAACGCCTCTGGTCCGGCGACCCCGACCCCGCCCGCCGCGCCCGCTGGCTGCGCGGCGCCCACCAGGACACCGCCCTCGCCACCCGGGTCCGCGACGGCGAACTCGTCTCCTCGGCCAGCCAGCCGTCCCTGATGGCCCGGATGCTCGAAGCGCTCGGCCCCGGCGACGGCCACGACGTCCTGGAGATCGGCGCGGGCACCGGCTACAACGCGGCGCTGCTCGGCCACCGGCTCGGCGACGGCCATGTCACCACCGTCGACCTGGACGAGGAGATCACCGAATCCGCCCGGGCCCATCTGGCCGCCGCCGGCCATCGGCCCGCCGTGCTCACCGGCGACGGCGCCCGCGGCTGCCGCGAGCGCGCCCCGTACGACCGGATCGTCGCGACCTGCGAGATGCCCGCGATCCCGGCCGGCTGGCTCGCCCAGTGCCGCCCCGGCGCGCGGATCCTCGCCCCGCTGTCCACCGGGCTGATCCTGCTCACCGTGCGCGGACCGGACCACGCGGAAGGACGGTTCCTGGCCACCTCCGCGTACTTCGTCCCGCTGCGCGGCGGCGGCGCGCGCCCGCCCGGACAGCGGTCCGCGGAGCCGTACCCCGAGGTGTACGACGACGAGGCCGGCTTCCTCGCCGGGCTCGCGGGACAGGCCCTGGAACCGCGCGAAGCGCTCACGCTCTGGCACCACGAGGGGCGGCCGGAGCGGGAGCGCTTCGGGGTGACCTTGCGCGCCGGCCGGCAGTGGGCCTGGCTGGACGACCCCGAGGGGCCGCACGCCTGGCCGCTGCCGGACTACGCGTGACGGAACGTCTTCGTCGGGTCAGCCGCGGCGGACCGTGATCGTCGTCCAGGCGCCGACGTGCACCCGGTCGCCGTCCGTGAGCTGCACCGGCACATAGGGCTGGATCGGGTCGGGCGAGCCGTTGATCGTGGTGCCGTTGGTGGAGTTCTGGTCCACCACCGCCCACGAGCCGTCGGGCTGCGCCACGAGCACCGCGTGCTGGTGCGAGACGCCCGGGTCCTCCGGCGGGACCGACAGGTCGACGTCGGGCGACTCGCCGGTGGAGTGCCGGCGGCGGCCGATGCTGACCTGGCTGCCCTGGAGGCTGATCCGCTGCTCGGGGGAGTACGCGGGCATGTTGAGCCCCGTCGCCTCCGGGCCGCTGCGCTGCATCATCGCCATGAAGTAGTCGCGGTCCGGGCCGATCACCGCGGTCCACCCGGCGGGCGGGGCGGGCTGCTGCTGCTGGAACGGCGCGGGCGGTCCCTGCTGCGGCGCGGGCATCCCCGGCATCCCGGGGCCCTGCGGAGCCCCGGGCCCGGGACCGAAGGACTGCGGGCCGGGGGCGCCAGGACCATGCGGACCGGGCGCGCCGGGACCGTGCGGGCCGGGGGCTCCGGGGCCGAAGGACTGCGGACCGGGCGGCGGCACCGGGCCGCCCTGGCCGGGCAGCGGGGGCGGGGCCACGGGGCCGGGCGCGGGCGGCGCGGGCGGGGCCGGCTGCGCCGCGGCGGGCGCCGGGGGCTCCGGCTGCGACGGGGGAGGGAGCAGCCAGTCGTCGTTGCCGTGCGGCGCGGGCGGCGGGGGCATGCCGGGACCCGGCGCGGGCGGGGCCGGCGGGAACGCCTGCGGTGCCTGCGGCGGCGGGAATCCCTGCGGCGGCTGGGGGGCCGGGCCCGGGCCGGGGGCCGGGGACGCCGGCGGGCCGGCCATCGGCGGGCGCTGCGCCGGTGCCTGCTGGTGCGTCGGGTCGGTGCTCAGCGGCTCCGCCGGACGGTTCACCTGCGAGGGGCGCGAGCCCTGGTACTCGAACGGGTCCGCGGGCCGCGGGGCCGGGGGTCCCGGCGGGGTCTGGAAGCCCGGCGGCAGGCCGGCGCCCCCCGGTGCCGGGCCGGAGTTCGGGGAGTTCGGAGAGATCGGGGTGTACGAGGTCGCCGTGTTCGTGAGGAAGTTCCAGCGGCACTCCTCGCAGAACGGAGCCATCGGCTCGCGCGGGGTGCGGCACTGCGGGCACAGCTCGGCCTGGGCGGTCGCGCCCGGATCGTACGGGCCGGGGCCGCCGGGCGCGCCGGGCATACCGGGTCCGCCGGGGCCGGGCATACCGGGAGGGCCGGACATGCCAGGACCGGGCATACCGGGAGGGCCGGACATGCCGGGAGGGCCGGGTACGGCAGGGCCGGGGCCCGGGCCGCCGGGACCCGCCGGGCCGCCCGGTCCGGGGTAGCCGTAGGCGGGCGGCGGGGGAGGCTGCGGAACGGCACCCGTCGGCGCACCCGCCCCGGCCGCCATACGGTGGCCGCAGACCTCGCACCAGTCATCGGAGACCGACTGGTGTCCGTTCGGGCAGGTAGGCATGTCGGTGCTTCCCCCTCTCGTCGTCCGTGCCCTGCCGGGCAACGGGCTACTTCTTCACACGAACGGTCTTGGTGGAGCGCGTCTCAAGAGTCATCTCGTCCGCTTCCGCGACCTTCGCTTTCAAACGCACAGTACCCGTCGCGGCGTCGACCACGTCCACCACCTTCGAAAGCAGTTTCGCGGTATCGGCGTTGCCGGAGGCCGCGGCGAGCTGCACGGCCCGGCCCAGTTTGGCCGTCGCCCCGTCGTGGTCACCGGACTTGCGGGCGTCCAGTCCCTGCTGGATCACATCGGCGAGTTCCGCCTGGCCGGTGTAGTGCGCCACCTGCGCGTTGATGGCGGTGGACATGACCATGTCGTCCGTCCACACCGCCCGGACCAGCCCCTGCCCCAGCGTCGCCGGCGCCCCGCCCGCCGGGTCCGGGACGACCAGCGAGACCCGGGCGGCCAGCATCTCCCGGCCGACCGCGGCCTCGGGGACGCGGACCGAGACGTGGTAGTCGCGGGACTCGTCGCCCCAGGAACCGGTCGGGTAGTCGCCGGCCCGCGGGCCCGCCCCGGTGCGCCGGCCGGCCAGGTCCTCGACCGTCGGGGCCACCTGCTTCACCAGGGAGATCTCCACCCCCACCGGGGTCCACAGGCGGAGCGCGACGTCCGCCACCTCCTTGCCCATGACGTGCTCCATCATGGCCGTGAAGTCGGCCGTGAGCCCGGCCGGGTCGGCGACGATGTCGGCGGTGCCGAGCAGTGTCCGGGCGATGCCCCGGACCTCGTCGACCTCCCAGTCGGTGCCCACCCCGCGCGCGTCGCAGGTGAACCGGCCCGTACAGGCCTCCAGGGCGGCGCGCAGGTCGGCGGGCGCCTCGTGCTCGTTGCGGCCGTCGGTGAGCAGGATGCCGTGCCGGATCGGCGCCTCGGCGGCGGACAGCAGCCGGTCGGCGAGGCGCAGCCAGGTGCCGATGGCGGTGCCGCCGCCCGCGGTCAGCGCGCGCAGCGCCTGCCTGGCCTCGGCGCGGGTGCGCCCGTCGGCCACGGCGAGTCTCCCGTTGCCCGGGTAGACCTCGCGTGCCACGTGCGTACCGGCCACCAGCGCGAAGGCGGTGCCGTCGCGCAGGGTGTCGATGGCGGCGGCCGCCGCCTCGCGCGCCCCGCGCATCTTGGTCGGCGGGTACTCCATCGAACCCGAGCAGTCGAGCATGAGGACGACGGCGGCGGAGCCCGCGGCGGCGCCCGGCAGACCGCCCGACGTACCGCCGCCGGTCGCGGTGACCGTGACGATCGCGTTGACGTCCCGGCCGCCCTCCGGCAGGAACTCGTTCTGGTACACGTCCACCGAGAACTGCGGTCCGGTCGGCTTGGAGAAGTTGGCCATGAGAGATGCGGCTCCTCGGCTCACGAGAAGGAAGAACGGGAGAGGTGTGGGGGGTGGGGGCCGGACGATCCGTCAGACGGCGGGCTCCGCCTCCTCGGGCGGCAGCGCGAACGGCAGCAGCGCGACGGTGATGTTGTCGTGGCCGCCGCCGTCGAGCGCGTGGCCCACCAGGACCTGGGCGGCGTGCAGCGGACGGTCCGAGGCGTCGGCGGGCAGCACCCGCGCCATGTCCTCGGCGGCCTCCGCGTAGTTCCACAGCCCGTCGGTGCAGACCAGCACCACACCCGGCCGGTCCGGCTTGAACGCGGCGGTGTGCGGCTCCAGTTCGTACGCGTCGGCGCCGAGCCAGCCGGTGATGGCGTGGGCCCGCTCGTCCGCGTACGCCTGCGCCTCGGTCATCAGGCCCGCCGCGACCATCTGCGCGGCCCACGAGTCGTCCTCGGTGAGCCGGGCGGGCGGGACCGAGCGGTCGTCGGGCACCCAGTAGGCCCGGCTGTCGCCGACCCAGCCGACGATGAGCAGCCCGCCCGCGACGACCGAGCCGACGATGGTGCAGGCCGGGGCGTTCTGGTGCTCGCGGTCGCCGGCGGGCGGCGTCGCGAGGGCGTTGACCGCGTCGGCGGCGGCCACGATCGCCTCGTGCATGGCCGTCTGCGGATGGGTGCCGGCCGGCAGCGCGGCTTCGAGAGCGGCGCACGCGGCGGCGGCCGCCGCGGCGGACGCCTCGTCGGGGCGGGTCGCCGAGGAGACGCCGTCGCAGACGATGCCGAGGGCGGCGGAAGAGCCGTCGGGCAGCGTGGCGGCGGCGACGGCGAAGCTGTCCTCGTTGCGGTGGTGGCGCAGGCCCCGGTCGCTGACGGCGGCCACGGACGGCAGTTCCCGCTCCATGTGGTCGCGCTCGCGCGGCTGGGCGTGCCCGCAGTGCTCGCAGTAGCCGTCGGCGTCCACCCGGCCGGTCCGGCAGGCCACGCACACCTTCCGGGTGTCGGCGGCGGCACCGCTCGCCGGGGCCGGGCCGGCCGACGCGCCCGCGCCGGCTGTGTCGCCCGCGCCGCCCGCGTCGGCCGTGTCGGACTGGAGCGCGGCGCGCGGATCGGGCGCGGCGAGCGTGAAGTCGCCCTCCGACGCCGGGGCGTCCGGCGCCTCGGGCGCCTCGGGAACCTCGTCCGTCCGTACCGGAATCACCGGCAGCTCCTCGCCCCCCGAGTCGGTGCCCGGCAGATCCCCGGGATGCTGGGTCGCCGTCGACAGCGCCTGGACGTCCCGGGGCGGTGCCTCGGGCCAGTCCACGGGCAGCGGAATCGGCACCGTCGGCCGGTCGGGCCGCGGCGCGGCGGCCGACAGGTCGTAACCGCACGCCCCGCAGAAACGGTCCCCCGACTCGAGCGGTTCCGCGCACACGGGGCAGCTGCCCAGGGGGTGCGGGGGCTTGGGCTTCAGGGACATACTCACACCCACGTCCGGGGGCGGAAACGGTTGGCCCGCTCCACCAGTTCGATCCTGTCCTCGCCCCGCTGGGCGAGCCGGGCGAGCACCCGGTACGAACGCTCCAGGCCGAAGCGCAGTCCGCGCTCGTCCAGTTCGCTGCCCAGCAGCAGCGTGCCCTCGGGGCCCGCGCCCGGACTGCCGGACAGCACCCAGTCGAGCGCCGTGCCCAGCACCTCGGTCGCCAGCCGTTCGCGGCGCACCGCGTCGAGCCCGAAGCCCGCGAGTGCCGAGACCTGCGCTGCGGCGGCCGTCAGGTCCGCCCCCAGCGGCTCGTTCGCGGGCCGGCGCCGGAGCCGGGCCCGGACCGCCGCGACCCGCGCCGCCGTGTAGTGGATGGACGACTCCGGTACGGACTCCAGGACCCGCACCGCGCCCGCCCGGTCGCCCGCCGCGAGCCGCACCCGGGCGAGGCCGAACGCGGCGCTCACATAGCTCGGGTCCGTCGCCCACACCAGGCGGTAGTACTCGGCCGCGTTGTCCAGCTGGCCCAGCACCTCCGCGCACACCCCGAGCGCCAGCTTCGGCGCCGGCTCGCCCGGGAACGCGTCGTAGATCGCGTCGAACGCGAGCGCCGCGCTCTCCCGGTCGCCGGTCGCGAGCGAGGTGACGCCGCGGTACCAGACCACCCGCCAGTCGTCGCCGTACCCCTGCTCCAGATCGGCGAGGGACCGCCCGGCGGCCCCCAGGTCGCCCATCTCCAGACGGGCCCGCAGCTCGCGCAGCCGCAGTTCGAGCGAGCTGACCGGCGCCGCGTGCAGGGCGGTGATCAGCTCGGCGGGCGCGGCGGCCAGCAGACCGGCGAGGAAACCCGCGTTGGGGTCGCCCGCGTCGACCCGCGGCACCGGCAGCGCCAGCGTCGTCGCGGGCACGTCCATCGGGCGCAGGAACGCGCCGCCCCGGCCGCTCACCGCCGTCGGCAGCGACCGCCGCCGGCGCCGCGATCCGCCGTCGGTCCGCCGGACGCCGAGGACCGACACGTCGTCGGTCTGCTCGGCGAACAGCTCGGTGTCCGTCACCCGCGTCTCGGCGCCGAACTGCGTCGAGAGCGCGGGCCGCGGCCGGCCCGACTGCAGCGCCACGACCTCCCGCAGCACGCCCGTCAGCTGCTCGGCCATCTCCTGCGCGGAGCCGAACCGGCGCCCTGGGTCCGGATCGGTGGCGCGCACCAGGAAGCGGTAGAACGACTCGTACGTCCGCAGTACCTCGATGCCGTCCGGCTCCGGCAGCGAGTCCGCGTACACGTTCGTGTAGCCCTGGAAGTCGAAGGTCAGCACGGCCAGGGTGCGCGCCACCGTGTACAGGTCGCTCGCCACCGACGGGCCCAGCTCCGCGACCTCCGGCGCCTGGTAGCCGACCGTGCCGTAGATCGCCGACTCGTCGTCGTCCATCCGCCGGACCGCGCCCATGTCGATGAGCTTCAGCTGGTCCTCGGACTGGATCGCGTTGTCGACCTTGAAGTCGCAGTAGAGCAGGTTGCGGCTGTGCAGATGGCCGAGCGCCTCCAGGGCCTCGATGCCGTACGCGCAGGCCTGCTCGACCGGCAGCGGATCGCGCCGCCCGTCGGGGGTGCGGCGCTCGTTGGCGATCTCCTTGAGCGACTTGCCGCCCACGTACTCCATGACGATGTAGCCGTCCAGGGAGCCGGTGCGCTGGTCCAGGTGCTCGACGAAGTTGTAGATGCGGACGATGTTCGCGTGCTCGATCTCGGCGAGGAACCGGCGCTCCGAGATGGCCGCCGCCATGGCGTCCTGGTCACCGGTGTCGAGCAGGCCCTTGAGCACCACCCAGCGGTCCGACACCGCCCGGTCGACGGCCAGGTAGACCCAGCCGAGACCGCCGTGCGCGAGACAGCCCACCACCTCGTACTGCCCGTGCACCACGTCCCCGGCGGCCAGCTTCGGCACGAAGGAGTACGGGTGGCCGCACTTGGTGCAGAAGCCCTCCGTACGGCCCGGCCGGTCGCCGCGCGAACGGCCCACCGGGGCCCCGCAGTCGGACCGCGAGCAGAATCGCTTCCTCTCCGGGACCTCCGGGTTCGCCATCACGGCCCCGCGCGGATCGGGGCGCGGCACCCCCGGCATCGTCACCAGACCCGCGCCGAGCCGGCCCCGGGTCGACTGGGCGCCGCTCGAACCCGAGCTGCGCACCGACACCGAACGCGCCGTGCTCTGCCCCGACAGCGACCGCGACAGCCGCCCGGACACCGACCGCCGCGACGCCGAGGACCGCGCCGACGCCCGCGACGAGGCGCGCGAGCTGCGCACCGAACTGCTGCCGGACTCCCGGGCCGGCACCGCGACGCCCGTCGGATTCGCCGCGAGCACGCCACTGGGCGCGACGACCGGGGCGAGCCCGCAGGTGTCGCAGTACAGCTCGCCGCCTCCCATGTCCTCGTACGATCCCTCGCACGACGGACGCTGACAGCTGCTCACTCGGGGCTCCCCGCTCACCACTGACTCTCCCTGCCGTCCGTACCATCCCCGCCGCCGGCGCGCTCGACGGAATCCCGCGGCGCCGACAGGGCGTCCGCCGCGGCCCGCTGGTAACGCAGCACCGCCTGCTCGGCGACCCGCAGATCGCAGGGCGCGCTCCACAGCATCCGGCGGGCCGCGTCGTACCGCTCGACAAGGAGCGGATCCTCCGCCGCGCCCAGCCGGGCCACCTTCGCCTTGTACGCGTCGAGCCGGCCGCGCAGCTCCGCGCGCACCGCGAGCGGCGCGGTGACCGCCGTCAGCGACTCGCGGGCCCGGATCAACTCGTCCTCCGCCTCCCGCTCCAGGGCGTCGAGCAGCGGCGACAGCCGGTGCCAGCGGGCGTGCCGGCGGTGCTCGGCGGCCGTCGCCAGCCGCTCCTGGAGCGCGGTCGGCGGCCCGCTGACCGCCGGCACCTCGGAGGCGGCGATCTTCGCCAGCACCTCGCCCCGGGCCGTCCGCGCCTCCGCGAGCGTCCGGTCCGCCCGCGACAGCACGTCCCGCAGCCGCAGCAGCCGGTCCTCCGAGTCCTGCCGGACCTGGAGCACCGCCTCGATCTCGCGCCGGATGTCCTCCAGGGCGAGGGCCGCCCGGTCGTAACGGCCGGTGTCCGGCCGCCCGCCGCCGGGCGCCGAACTGCCCCCGGCGGAACGCCAGAACGCCAGCGGGTCCGACACCACCTGGGCGCGCATCGCCGCCAGCTCGGCCGTGATCTCCGCCAGCTCGTCGCCGGCCGGATGCTCCCCGGGCCGCACCCCGACCGAGTGCGCCAGCGAACGCGTCCGGCCCAGCTCGGCGGCGAGCAGGTCTATCCGGGCGGGCAGCGCCGACCAGACGGCGTCGGCCGTCACCACCACGTCGAGCGAGCGCGCGTACAGCTCGTTCATCCGCGCGACCAGGCCCTCCAGGGTGAACGACTCGGTCAGCGCGGCCCGGTCGCCCGCCCCGCCCGGCACCTGCACATGGTCCCCGCGCAGCAGACCGGTCAGCTCGGTCAGTTCCTCCTTGCCGGGCCACCGTCGCCGGGACCGCACCTCACGGGCGGAGTGCAGGGCGGCCGTGTACGCCTCGAAGCACGCCCACAGCACGGTGATCGTCCGCTCGGTGCGCTGCCAGCGCTCCCGGGTCGTCCCGGTCAGCTCGGCGCCTTCGAGCAGCCTGCGGCCGGCGTGGTCCTGGAGCGCGAGGAGCGAGTCCTCGACCGCCTTGTGCTCCGCGCCGAGCCGCGCCAGCGCACGGTCCACCTCGTCCCGGTCCATGGCCGGCCCGGGGGGTCCCGTGACGCCCATCGATCACCTCTCCGTTCTACTTGTACTTCGGGGCGGGCGGTCCGGATATCCCGGGCAGGTCCGCCTTCAGCCAGGTCTCGTACGCCTTCTGCCAGGGGCCCTGCCGGAACTGCACGAGCACCTGGTTGACCCGGCGGACCAGGTCGTCGTTCCCGAGCTTGGCGGCCACCCCGTAGTACTCGGTGGTGAACGGCTTGCCCTTCAGCTCGACCGCCGGGTCCTGGGCGGCCTGGCCGGCGGCCAGCGCGTTGTCCGTGACGACCGCGTCGACCTCGCCCAGCTGGAGCCGGGCCAGACAGTCCAGCTGGTTGGGCACGGTCAGCAGATCCGGGTCGCCCTTGGTGCCGTCGCCCTTGTCCTGGTAGACCGCGCCGAACGACTGCTCGTCCAGCACCTCGTAGGCCGTGGAGCCCTCGGCGGTGCACACCCGCTTGCCGGCCAGCGAGTGGTCGTAGCCGGTGATCAGGGAGGACTTGGGCGCGAGGACCTGCTGCCCGGCCTGGAAGTAGGCGGTGGAGAAGGCGACCTGCTCGGCCCGCTTGCAGTTGATCGTCATCGTGCGCACCACGAGGTCGACCTTGCCGGACTCCAGGGCGGCGATCCGCTGGTTGGTCGGGATGGTGCGGAAGACGATCTTGTCCTCGTCGCCGAGGATGTCCTTGGCGATGGCCCGGGCCAGGTCGATGTCGAAGCCGCGCAGCTCGCCGGGGATCTCCCGGATCGCCCCGTCGGGCTGCCGGGCGACGGTCGGCGGGGTGCGGAAGCCCCAGTTGTAGCTGGACTGGTCGACGCCGACGACGAGCTTGCCGCGCGCCTTGATCAGGGTGACCGAGGGGCCGTCGACGCTCGACGGGCTCAGCGACGCCTCGGGGTCACGGCAGGAGTCGGCGTCCGCCGCCCGCGGCGGTGTGCCCGCGCCCGCCACGGCGCCCTGCCCCGGGCCGTGCGGGGCCCCGGAACCGGCGTGCGGCAGCGCGACGAGCGCGAGCGACGCCGTCAGCGCGCACGCCACTCCCATCGAGGCCACTCCGCCCCAGCCGCGCAGCCGGCGCGCCAGGCGCCGCCCGCCGCCGCCCCGGCCGTCCGCCCGTACGGGAGCGGTCATGGTCACCGTCACCGGCTCCGGGTCCGGCTCGCCGGCCGGCTCCGCTTCCCCGGCCCCGGTGTACGCCGGAACGCCTCCGTCCGCGCCGCTCTCCGCGCCACGGCCGGCCACCCGGCGCGGGCGGGGCGGGCGCGCGTCGGCGCCGCCTTGGGGGGTGCCGTCCGGCACCCGTCCCGTCTCGACCTTCTGCTCGACATCGTCCGGCATGGCTCCCCCTCTCACCGGTACTCCGACAGTCTGCGGTTGCCGCCGACGACCACTCCGGCCGCGGCGAGCACGCCCAGCGCCGCCACCCCCAGCGGCAGCCCGGTCAGCGCGTCCCGGCCGCCGTCGGCGGCGCGGGTGAACTCGTTCTGCTCATGGGCGAGGGCCCGGCCCAGCGCCGCGTCGACCTGGTCGAAGGACTGCCCGGTGGACAGCGCGGTGCCGGTGATCAGGTTCATCGCTCCGGTGAAGTCGCCCTCGTCGTCCAGCTTCCGGGCCCGCGTGTGCCGCTCGCGCCACTCCGCGGTCCGCTTCGTGGCCTCGGTCAGCGGGTCCGCACCGGTGGCGTCGTCGGCGAGCCGGGCGGCGTCCTTCAGGTCCGAGGTCAGCGCGGCCATGCTGCCGGCGTAGTCGGCCTCGTACTTGTCGGTCTTGCCGTCCTCGGTGAGCACGGCGCCGCGCGCGACCACGGCCAGGTTCTCGTTGGCGCGGGCCTTCAGGGAGTGGATCCGGGCCTGGTTGAGCACCTGGAGGGACTCCTGGCCGTGCGCCCGGGCGTCGTCGAGCCCGGCCCGGGCCAGCCCGTGTCCGACCACCAGCCACACCACCGCGGCCACGCAGGCCGCCGACGCGGCCAGCAGACCCTGGTTGAACACCCGGTTCGTTCTCCGGTAGTCGCGGCGCTGCGCCCGGAACAGCACGGTCAGCGCCATCGCTCCGAGGGCGATCGACAGGAACGGCCAGGTGCGGGCCGCGTCGTCGTCCTGCTGGAGCCGCGCCGTCTCCGCCGCGTACAGCCGCTCGGCGGCCGGCAGCAGCTGGAGGCTCATCGTCTGGTTCGCGTACCGCAGATACGCGCCGCCGAGCGGCAGGCCCTGCCGGTTGGCGGCGCGGGCCCGCTCGATCAGGCCCGTGTACCGCGGCAGGTTCTCGTTGAGGGTGGTGATCTCACGGGCCGAGGTGCCGTCGGAGCCGGTGCTCGCGGAGGCCTTCACCAGCAGCCGGGAGGCCGTGGCGATGTCGTCCGTGTAGCGCTTGCGGATGTCCGCGGACTCCTGCGGGCCGGCCAGGAAGGCACTCGCCGCCGTGGCGTCCGCGTCGGCGAGCGAGCGGTATATGTCGGCGGCGTCCGCGCTCAGCGGCTGGCTGCGGTCCACCACGTCGTCCGCGTACGAGGAGCGGTAGGCGACCTCGGAGGCCGTGACCGCGCCGAACGCGAGCACGAGCAGGGCCAGTACCGTCCCCAGGATCCGCAGCCGGCCCGGCTCCGTGGTGGCGGCCCGGCGCAGCGTGGCGCGGCCCTGCCGCCACAGCCCGGGCGTCTCGTGCGCTCCGGCCGCTGTCACCGCGTCGGGCGTCCGGCCCGGCTGCGGCGGCGGTCCCGGCTGCGCGGGCACCTGGACGCCCGGCTGCGCGGGCGCACCGCTCGTGCCCCGCGCCGCCGAGGCGGCGGGCGCGTTCGGCGGGTATGTCACGTGACCTCCCCCTCGGTCTTCGACGTCGACCCCGTCCTGCCGGTCGCTTGCGGACGGTGACCCGGCCAGCAGTATGGCGGCAAGGTCCCGGTCCCCACACCGGGATTGACTCGATCTTGTTCCTATCCTGCCCCACGTCCGCACCGCTGCCGCAGGCGAACCCCTCCGCTCCTCCCAACACTCTGAATACGCCCGCGGACCGGATTCGGTTCCGTCCCGGCTGTCGCCCGAAGGAGTGAACAGGCGTGCGGGGCGCCACCAGGTGACGCCCCGCCCGCCTCACTCACTTCGCACGTCACACCGGGCACGTACGTCACGTCCGTCACCACGTCCGGCGCACCAGGCGAGCCCCGCCGCCCGGCCTACGCGTAGTGCGCCCGCAGCCGCGCCGCCGCCTTGGGCCCCGCCCGCTCCGCGTCCAGCGCGAGCAGCCCGGCGCCCAGCACCGGCGGCGCCGTCACCACCCGGATCACCGCCTTCGGGGCCTTCGCCGCCAGCCGCTCGGCGATCCCCTCGTCCAGCCGCGGGTGACGCGCCGCCAGCACGCTGCCGCCGAGCACCACCGGCGCCTCGTCGTCCAGCAGCCCGAGCCGCCCCAGCGCGACCGCGGCCATCGCCACGACCTCCTCGGCGAGCCGGTCCACCAGCGACCGCGCGACCGGGTCGCCCTCCGCGATCGTACGGAACAGGACTGGCGTCAGCTCGTGCCGGCGCTCCGCCGGCAGCCGCCCCCGGTGCAGCGCCTCGATCAGCGCGTACACCGACGGCAGCCCGAAGTGCCCGGGCAGCGCGCGGGCCAGGGCCGTGGCCTCGCCCCGGCCGTCCTCGGCGCGCGCGGCGAACCACAGCGCCTCCTCGGCCAGCCCGCCGCCCCCGCCCCAGTCCCCGGATATCTTCCCGAGCGCCGGGAACCGGGCCGTCCGCCCGTCCGGCAGCATCCCCGCGCAGTTGATCCCGGCGCCGCACACCACGGCGACCCCGCGCGGCTCGTCGACCCCGGCGCGCAGCAGCGCGAAGGTGTCGTTGTGGACCCGGGTCGAGGGGCTCCAGCCGCGCGCCGTCAGCGCCGCCGCCAACTCCTCTTCCTCGACCGGCAGATCGGCGTTCGCGAGGCAGGCCGCGACCCGGGCGAAGGCCGGCGGGAGAGCACCGCCGCCCGCCGCCTCCCACGCCCGCCCGACGATCTCCGCGAGCACGTCGACGGCCGCCTCGACCCCGACCACCGGCGGCTGGAACCCGCCGCCGCGCGCCTCTCCCAGGACCGTGCCGTCACGTGCGAGCACCGCCGCGTCCGTCTTGCTGTTCCCCGCGTCGATCGCGAGCAGCGCGCCGTTCAGGTTCACGCCCACGCCAGGTGCTCCCGGTTGTGCGCGATCAGCCGGTCGGTCAGCCCGTCCGCCCGCTCGGTCTGCCCGATCAGCGGGTGCGCGAGCAGGGCCTTGAACACCCGGTCCCGGCCGCCGCGCAGCGCCGCGTCCAGGGCCAGGTCCTCGTAGGCGGTGACGTGCGCGATCAGCCCCGTGTACAGCGGGTCGAGGGCCGGCACCGGCAGCGGCACCGCGCCCTTCGGCCCGACCGCCGCCTGCACCTCCACCACGGCGTCGTCGGGCAGGAAGGGCAGCGTGCCGTTGTTGTACGTGTTCACCACCTGGTACGGGGACCCCCCGCCGGCCGCCCCGCCGCCGGCCGCCCCGCCACCGGCCGCCCCGCCACCGGACGCCCGGCCGCCGGACGTCCCGCCCAGCAGCGCCGCCGCCAGGTCGACCGCCGCCTCCGAGTAGAAGGCGCCGCCCCGCTTGGCGAGCAGCTCCGGCTTCTCGTCGAGCGCCGGGTCCCCGTACATCTCCAGGAGCCGCCGCTCCATCTCCGCGACCTCGGCGGCCCGCGACGGCTTGGTGCGCAGTTCCTCGACGACGGCGTCGTGGGAGTAGAAGTAGCGCAGGTAGTACGAGGGGACGACACCGAGCCGGTCGAGGACGGAGCGCGGCAGCCGCAGGTCGTCGGCGATGGCGTCGCCGTGTTCGGCGAGCAGCCGGGGCAGCACGTTCTCGCCTCCGGGCCCGCCGAGCCGTACCCCGGTCTCCCAGGTCAGGTGGTTGAGGCCGACGTGGTCGAGGTGGAGGGCGGACGGGTCGACGCCGAGCCGCGCGGCGAACTTCCGCTGGAGGCCGATCGCCACGTTGCACAGGCCGACGGCCTTGTGCCCGGCCTGGAGCAGTGCCCGGGTGACGATGCCGACCGGGTTGGTGAAGTCGATGATCCAGGCGTTCGGGTTGGTGCGGCGGACGCGTTCGGCGATGTCGAGGACCACGGGGACCGTGCGCAGCGCCTTGGCGAGGCCGCCCGCGCCGGTGGTCTCCTGGCCGACGCAGCCGCATTCCAGCGGCCAGGTCTCGTCCCGCTGCCGGGCGGCCTGGCCGCCGACCCGCAGCTGGAGCAGGACGGCGTCGGCGCCCTCGACGCCCGCGTCCAGGTCGGAGGTGGTGACGATGCGTCCCTCGTGGCCCTGCTTGGCGAAGATCCGCCGGGCCAGTCCGCCGACCAGGCCGAGCCGGTCGGCGGCCGGGTCGACGAGGACGAGTTCGGTGACGGGCAGGGTCGCGCGCAGCCGCGCGAACCCGTCGATCAGTTCGGGGGTGTAGGTGGAGCCGCCCCCCACGACAGCGAGCTTCATATCAGTCGGCTAACCCTTCACTCCGGTGCGCGTGACTCCCTCGACGAAGGCTTTCTGGGCGAGGAAGAACACGAGGATCACGGGGGCCGTGACCAGGACGGTCGCGGCCATGGTCAGATTCCATTCGGTGTGGTGCACGCCCTTGAAGGACTCCAGGCCGTAGCTCAGGGTCCACGCGGACGGGTTCTCGGAGGCGTAGATCTGCGGCCCGAAGTAGTCGTTCCAGGCGGCGAAGAACTGGAAGAGCGCGATCGCGGCGAGGCCCGGTTTCGCCAGCGGCAGCACGATCCGGAGCAGGACGCGCAGTTCCCCGCAGCCGTCGACGCGGGCCGCGTCGAGGTAGTCGCGGGGGATCGTCAGCAGGAACTGGCGCAGCAGGAAGATCGAGAAGGCGTCGCCGAAGGCCAGCGGGACGATCAGCGGCCACAGGGTGCCGGACAGGTCCAGCTGCCGGGCCCAGAACAGGTACATCGGGACGACGAGGACCTGCGGCGGCAGCATCATCGTGGCGACGACCAGGGTCAGGACCAGCCGTTCGCCGCGGAAGCGGAAGGTGGCGAGCGCGTACGCGACGGGGACGGACGACACCACGGTGAGGACGGTGCCGAGTCCCGCGTACAGCAGGCTGTTGCACCACCAGAGGAGGAAGTCGGGGTCGGTGAGCACGGCCGTGTAGTTGCCCCACGCCCAGGTGTCGGGGGTGAGGTCGCGGGTGAGGGCCTGCTGGTCGCTCATCAGCGAGGTGAGGAGGACGAAGACGAAGGGGAGGACGAAGAACAGCGTGGCGGCGACGGCGAGCGCGTGCACCGCGATCCAGTGCAGGACGGCGGCTCGGCGGACGGCGCGGGCGGTACGGGGTGCGGGGGTACGGGGGGCGCGGGTACGGGGAACTCGGGTACGGGGGCGCCGGGGCGCGTGGGACGGGGGCCCGGACTCTTCCCGTACCTCCGACGAGTCGGACAGAAGGCCCATCGCTCAGTCACCCGCCCCGGTGAGCGCGCTGCCGCCGCGCCGCCGTATCAGCAGCGCGGTGAAGGCCAGGGCGAGGGCGAACAGGACGAGGGCGACGACACTCGCCGCCCCGTAGTCGAAGCGCTGGAAGCCCTGCTGGTAGACGAGCTGGGACAGGGTCAGCGTGGAGCGGTCGGGGTAGCCGGGCTCGAAGGGCCGGCCGGAGCCACTGACGGCGCCCGAGGCGACCTTCCCGGCGACCAGCGGCTCGGCGTAGTACTGCGTCGCCTGGATGACGCCGGTGACCACGGCGAACAGGACGACGGGCGCGATGTTCGGCAGCGTCACGTACCGGAACCGCTGCCACGCCGAGGCCCCGTCCAGCTCCGCCGCCTCGTACTGCTCCCTCGGGACGTCGAGCAGCGCGGCCAGGAAGATCACCATCAGGTCGCCGACGCCCCACACCGCGAGCACGGTGAGCGCGGGCTTGGCCCACGCCGGGTCGTCGAACCAGGCGGGCCCGTCGATCCCGGCCCGCGCGAGCAGGCCGTTCACCGGCCCGGTGCCGGGGTTGAGGAGGAAGACGAAGGCGAGGGTCGCGGCGACCGGCGGCGCGAGAGACGGCAGGAAGAACAGGGTGCGCAGCAGCCCCGCGCCCCGCTTGATCCGGGTGACGAGCATGCCGACGCCGAGCCCGAAGACGACCCGGCAGGCGGTCGTCACGACCACCAGCCACAGGGTGTTGCGCAGCGCGGGCCAGAACAGCGGCGAGTCGCCGAAGACGTACGACCAGTTGGAGAGTCCGGCGAACGACGGTGCGGCGAACCCGTCGTAGCTCATGAAGGAGAAGGAGACGGTCGCGGCCAGCGGGTACCCGAAGAAGGCCCCGAAGCCGACCAGCCACGGCGACAGGAAGGCGAGGGTGCGAAGGGCCCGGCGCCGGCGTCTCGTCCGGAGGGTGGCGGTCATCCTCGCTCGGCCTGGGCCATGTCGGCGTCGATCTGCCGTTCCGTCCGCAGGAGTCCGGGGATGAGGCCGCGGGTGTCCTTCTCCTTCTCGAACCGGTAGGCGAAGTCCTGGAGGGTGCGGAGATACGCGCCGCCGTCGAGGGTGCCGGGCGCCGTGTTGGACCGCTTGTGGCGGGCGATGTCGAGGAAGGTCCTGAAGCGTGGATCGAGCTTCAGATCCGGGGACTTGAGCGCGGCGAAGGTGGAGGGGACGTTGCGGATGTCGTTGGCGAAGGCGACGACGGCCTCGGTGTCGGTGGTCAGGAACTCGACCAGCTCCCAGGCGGCGTTCTGCTTCCGGCTGTGCGCGGAGACCCCCATGACCGTGCCGGAGAGGAACCCCTTGCCGTAGTCGAGCCGGTCCTCGTCCGGGACGGGCATCGGCGCCACGCCGATCTCGAACGGCACCTTGGCGTCCATGGCCATGCCGAGCCGCCACTCGCCGTCCATCTGCATGGCGACCTGGCCGGTCTGGAAGGGGTGCTCGGCACCGAACTCGTCCCCGAGACCCGTGCGGAACCGCTCCAGCTTCTCGTAGCCGCCGAGTTCGCGGACCATCTTCTGCTGGAAGAACATCAGTTCCCCGACGGCGGGATCGAGGGCGAGGAACGCCTTGCCGTGCGAGTCGAAGTATCGCGGGCCCCAACTGCCCAGATAGTGCTCGATGTTGTTCTCGTAGCCGTGGTAGTTCGGCAGGAAGCCGACCTGGTCGTATCCGTCGCCGCGCGGCTTGGTCAGCGCCTTGGCGTCGGCGCGGAACTCGGACCAGGTCACCGGCGGGCCGTCGATGCCGGCCGCCTTGAAGGCGTCCTTGTTGTAGTAGAGCCCGTACGCGTCGGTGAGCAGCGGCATCGTGCAGCGCACGCCCTGGAACTGCGTGTAGTCGAGCAGGGGCTTCGGGAAGGTCTTCGCCAGGTCGAGCCCGGACTTCTCGATGAACGGGGCGAGGTCGGCGAGAGCGCCCGAGGAGCAGAACCGGCCGACGTTGGCGGTCTCGAAGGAGGTGACGACGTCCGGACTCCTCGACCCTCCGCCGCGCAGCGCCTGGTTGAGCTTGTCGTCGTCGATGCCGCCGACGACATCGACCTTGATGCGGGGGTGGGCCTTCTCGAACCGTGCGATGTCCGCGTCGATGGCCCGGACCTCGGAGGGCGCCGACCAGGGATGCCAGAAGGTGATCGTGGTCCGGGCGCCGGGGTCGTCGTCGGCTCCGCCGCGCGGGGCGCCGGTGCACGCGGTGGCGGACAGGGCCAGCGCCAGGGCGGTGCCGACGGCGGCGAGGGCGGCGAAGGCGCGCCGGTGAGGTGGGGCGGGCGGCATGACGGTGGTCTCCGGTCGGACGGTGGGGGGAGAGGAGAGGGCGGGAGCGGGGCTGGGCTGGGGGGTCAGCGGGGTCGGCGGGAGGTGTCGAAGACTTCGTCGCGGGTGGCGGCGAGGGCCGATTGCAGTGCGCCGCGCAGCACGGGTCGCCGTTCGACGGCACCGAGCACCAACCGGGGCTGTGCGTCGGAGAGTTCGGCGAGGTGTGCCTGGACGCGGGCGAGCAGGGGCTCCCCGCCGGGACGGAGCGCCGCGCCGGACAGGACGACGAGTCCGGGGTCGAGGACGGCGACGAGGGCGGCGACGCCGACGGCGAGGCGCTCGGCGTACGCGTCGAGAAGCCGGGCGTACCGCTCGTCCTCCCCGTGCCGTTCGGCGGCCTCGGCGAGCAGCCGGGCGGCGGCCGGCACGTACGGCGGTCCGCCGGGCTCGATCCCGCACGCGCCGGCGAGCCGCAGGAACGGCCGGACGCCCGCCAGTTCCTGGAAGCCGCCCGCACCCGCCTGCGCGACCCGCCGGACCAGCGGGGTGCCGGGCACCGGCAGCAGGCCGACCTCCCCGGCGCCGCCGGTGACCCCGCGGTGCAGCCGGCCGCCGAGCACGAGCGCGGCGCCGAGGCCGGTCTCGTTCCACAGCAGCACGAAGTCCTCGTGCCCGCGCGCGGCGCCGGTCCGCTGCTCGGCGAGGGCGACGAGGTTGACGTCGTTCTCGTACGCGACCGGCATCGGCAGCGCGTCCGCCAACTCTTCGAGCAGGGTGGGGGAGTGCCAGCCGGGCAGATGGGCGGCGTAGCGGAGCCGCCCGGTGGCCGGGTCGAAGGCCCCGGGGGTGCCGATGACCAGACGGTGTACGGCTCCGAGGGCGAGCCCGGCCTCCTCGGCGGCCCCCAGCAGCGCACCGGCCACCCGGCCCACGACCCCGCCGGGCACCGCTGTCGTGGCGGGCAGCCGGAACTCCCCGACGATCTCGCCCGTCACGTCGGCGACGGCCGCGTGGATCCGGTCGGCGGTGACGTCGAGCCCGGCGGCGTACGCGGCGCGCGGATTCACCGCGTACAGCCGCGCGTTCGGTCCGGGGCGGCCCTCCGAGACACCGGTCGCCTCGACGAGTCCGGCGGCTTCGAGGCGGGCGAGGAGCTGGGACGCGGTGGGCTTGGACAGGCCGGTCAGCCGGCCGATCCGGGGCCGTGACAAGGGGCCGTGCGCGAGCAGCAGATCGAGCGCGGCCCGGTCGTTCATCGCCCGCAGCGTCCGCGGGGTGCCGGGCGTGGCGGCCCCGCCGCCGCCCGTGCGCGGGCCCGCGCCGGTGCCGGTGCCGGGATCCCGGTCCGGAGCCGTACTCGCCATGACGTCTCCGTCCCCCTGTCCCCGCCCCTGTCGCGGCCGTACTGTTAGGAAAGTTTCCTATTGGGGCGGAGAGCCGTCAAGAGCCGTCGGCGCCGGGAGCGGCCGTCGGTGCCTTGCGGGCGAGCAGGTGGACCTCCTGGAACTGCCGGAGGTCGGTGGGCTCGGGCTCGCGCACCATCCGGGCCACCTCGGTCAGCCCGGTCGCGCGCAGCAGCGCGGCCAGATGGTCGGGCCACCAGCGGTAGGCGGGCGCGACCGCGTGATCGAACTCCCGCGTAGGGTGCGCGGCGCCGTCGGTCGCCGAGAAGCCGATCAGCAGATGGCCGCCCGGAGCCAGGACCCGGTGGAACTCGGCGAGTATCGGCGGGAGTTCGGCGGGCGGGGTGTGGATGACGGACCACCGGGAGAGGACTCCGCCGAGGGCGTCGTCGGGAAGGTTTAGCGCGGTCATCGAGCCGACCTCGAACCGCAGGCCGGGAGAGAACCGCCGGGCCAGCTCGATCATCGCGGGCGAGGCGTCGATGCCGAAGGCCGAAGTCCCCGACTCTTCCAGGTACGCGGTGACATGGCCCGGACCGCACCCCAGATCCGCGACCCGGCCGTCCCCCGCGGCGCGGGCGAGTTCGGCGAAGGCGTTCAGGATCGCGCGGTCCAGGGGCAGGTCGCGGAGGGAGTCGCGGAAGAGGTCCGCGTAGGTGGAGGCGACATCGTCGTAGGCCTGGCGGGTGGCACGGAGGGCTTCGTGTTCGACCATGCCCGCGAGGGTAGTTCGGCCGCCGGCGCGCCCGCCCGCCGGTCCGGACGGGGCGCCCGGCCGGTCCCGGCCCGCGACGTCAGGCCGCCACGGCGTCCATTCCGTGCGGCACCGGGTTCTCCTCGACCGCGTGCGCGGACGGCGCGGCCTTGAGCAGGACGGCGCCGACGAGCAGGGCGGCGAGCGCGCATCCGGCGGCCGTCAGGAAGGCCGTGTGATAGCCGCCGATCAGCGCGTCCGCCCGACTCTTCCCGGCGGCGGCGAGGGCGTCCGCGCGGGCGTTGGCGAGGGTGCTCAGAACCGTGAGACCGATCGCTCCGCCGAGCTGCTGGGTGGTGTTGAAGAGTCCGGAGGTGATACCGGCCTCGGCCGGTGCCACGGCGGCCATGCCGAGGCCCGTCATGGCCGGTGCGGCGAGCCCGAAGCCCAGTCCCATGACGAGACCGGCCGGGAGGAAGTCGACCGCGTAGACACCGTCGGCGCGGGCGAACGACAGCAGGACGAACGCCGTGGTCACGAGCCCGAGCCCCGTGAGAAGCAGGGCGCGCGGGCCGAACCGGGTGAGGAGCCGGGCCGACAGGCCGAGGGACACCGCCGCGATCACGACGGCGATGGGCGCGAACCCGAGTCCGGCCCGCAACGCCCCGTACCCCCGGACCCGTTGGAGATAGAGCGTCCCGAAGAACAGCAGGCCGAACATGCCGGCGATGAGGAGGAACTGGACGAGATTGGCCGCCGCCAGACTCCGCGAGCGGAACAGCCGCAGCGGCAGCAGCGGGGTGGCGGCCGTGGCCTGGCGGGTGACGAAGCCGATCAGCAGGAGGAGGGCGAGCGGTCCGAGGAGCAGGGTCCGGGCCGCCGTCCAGCCGATCCGCTCGGCGTCCACGATCGCGTACACGAGGAGCGTCATGCCGCCGGTGACCAGCAGGGCGCCGAGGAGGTCGATGCCCTGGCCCTGGCCCTGCCTCAGCCCCTCGCCCCGCTCCCGGGGCAGCGCCCGTACGCCGGCGAGGACGAGGACGGCGCCGATCGGCGCGTTGATGAAGAAGATCCAGTGCCAGTCGAGCCATTCGGTCAGGACACCCCCGAGCAGCGGCCCGGCCGCCCCGCCGCCCGCCGACGCGAAGCTGTAGGCGGCGATGGCCTGGGCCCGCTTCCGCCCCTCGGGGAACACGGTCGCGACCATGCCCAGGAGGCAGGCGGAGGTGATCGCCCCGCCGATGCCCTGAAGGAAGCGGGACGCGATCAGGGCCGTCTCGCTGTCCGCGAGACCGCACAGCACCGACGCGGCGCTGAACAGCACGACGCCGGTGAGGAACACCGTCTTCCGCCCGAGCAGATCGCCGAGCCGCCCGGCGAGCAGCAGGAGCCCGCCGAAGGGGATGACGTACGCGTTCACCACCCAGACCAGGTTCCCGGAGGAGAGCCCGAGGCCGCGTTGTACGGCGGGAAGGGCGACGTTCACGATGTTCTGGTCGAGCACGATCATCATCTGGCCGACGCAGAGCAGGGCGACGATCAGCCAGGGTGAGGTGCGCGCCCGCACGGGGGACGGGGGCATGACAGGACCTTCCTATGGGGCACCTTTTGTTACAGCGGTCATCGTCTGTGTCCGTGGTGCGCCGCGGAAGAAGGCACTTTTGTGTGACGCGGTCACATGAATGTGTCCGTGCAGGTCACGGGGTTGTCCATACGGCGTCCAGATCCCGGCAGCGGACGACGAGGGTCGCGTCGGTGAGCGCGATCTCGTGCCGGCACCCCGCCGGATCCGGCAGGACCTCGTCGAGGAGGAAGGTGTCCGACGCCATCCAGTCGATCGCGTGCGGCGAGTCGAAGGAGAAGTGGACGACGCCGGAGTACCGGATCTCCAACTCCTCCTCGTGCTTCCACGGATTGGGCGTGAACCGCACGACGAGCGACCCGCTCTTGTCCGTCGCCACCCGCACCTCGGCCAGCGCCAGGTCCTTCACGCAGCGCGGCGAGCTGAACCGGTAGTGATCGGGATCGGTGACGAACGCCCGTGCCCCCGGCGGCAGTTCGGGTGCCAGGCGCGGCAACTCTTCCAGGTATCCGTACGGGTCGACCCGGAACCCCCGGCACTCGTCGTCCCACTCGACCTCGACGTACTTCATCCGTCCCCCGCCTTCGCCTTTTCCATCGAACCGTCGACGGCATTCTCGTCGAGAGGGCGACACCGGCGGATCGCGGCAGGCGGGCTATGCGGCCGGATCCTCGTCGGGGAGCGGATGCCTGCGCATCCGCAGGCCGTAACGGATCGTCCAGAGCGGGTCGAACAGACCCCGGACGAACGGGTCTCCCCGCTTCATCAGCGAGGGCAGACCGAGCCGGGCGCGCCGCAGCTGCCAGGGGCAGTCCGCCCCGCCACCGCCCGACGGTATTCCGCCGATTCCGCCCGGGTACGTGTTGCCGGTCCCGGCATAGGCTCCCGCGCATGGCCACCCATGAGCGTGAGATCACCGCCCCCGTCGATCTGTGCCTGCCGGACGGACGGCTGAACCCGTCGGCCGCCGGATGGTCCAGGACCCCGCTGCACCGGGCCAATCTGCGGGGCTGGGGCCGGAACAAGCGCTGGGAGTACTGGTGCGTGACCACCCCGACCCATCTCGTCGCGCTGACCGTGAGCGATCTCGACTTCCTGACCTTGGACACGGTGTACGTGCTGGAGTACGGGCCGCAGGGTCCCGTCCGCGAGTTCGAGCGGACGGCGATAGCACCGCCCGGAGGCCGGAGGAGCCGTCTGCCGCGGGCGGTCGCGGGTACGGCCGAGGCCCCCGCCGTCGTGGTCGGCCCGCCCCGCCCCACCGGCGGCAAGGTCCGGATCGAGATACGGGAGGAGGACGGCGGCACCCGGCTGCGGGCCCGCTGCCTGACCCCTTCCTCGCCGAAGGAAACCGTGGAGGTCGACCTCCTCGCCGCTCTGCCCGCCGGCCACGAGTCCCTGTCGGTCGTCGTGCCGTGGGACGAGCGCCGCTTCCAGTACACGTCGAAGCAGACGGCCCGCCCCGCCTCCGGGACCGTACGGATCGGCGGCCGGGTCCTGGAGTTCGGCGCGGACGCCTGGGCCGTGCTCGATCATGGCCGGGGCCGCTGGCCGCGCTCGGTCGACTGGAACTGGGGCGCCGCGTCGGGCCGTACGGACGGACACACGGTGGGCCTGCAGTTCGGCGGACGCTGGACCGAGGGCACCGGCGCCACGGAGAACGCCCTCTGCGTGGACGGCCGACTCTCCAAGCTCGGGGAAGAGTTGGAGTGGCGCTGGACCCCCGATGACGTCATGGCCCCGTGGACCCTCACCTCCCCGGGCGACCGGCCCGCCGTGGACCTCACCTTCACCCCCTTCCACCGCCGCGCCACCCGCACCGAGGCCGGCCTGATCGCCAACAGCACCGACCAGTGCTTCGGCCACTACTCCGGCCGGATCCGCGACGACGAGGGACGCGAGATCGCCGTGGAGCGGCTGCTCGGGTGGGCCGAGGACGTCCACATGCGCTGGTGAACTTCCCGTCCGGCCCTCGGTGTTACGTCCACAGGTGGGCGATCACCGAGCGCATTCCCTGGAGCAGGGCCGGGCGGGTCTCCTCGGGCGGGTCGAGCGTCTCGAAGCCGTGGTGACCGTGGGGGAGGTCGATCAGCTCCAGTCGCGCCCCGCCGTCCTCGGCCGCAGCCACGAACGCGCCGACAGTGGCGGCGATTTCCGGTGACTCCAGACCGGCCCGCAGGAGTACGAAGGGCAGCCTGCCCGCGTCGGAGACGGCCCGGGCCGGCTGGAACCGGCTGTCGGTCATCCCCCAGTTGGGCAGCGGCGCCAGGATCGGGTACGAGGCGGCCAGGCAGCGCAGCCAGGCCGGCGGCCCGGCCAGCCAGTCCGCGGCGAGCAGCCCCCCGCCGGACAGGAACCACAGGGCGATCCGGTCCGCGTCCACCCGGGGATCGGCCCGCACCAGGTCCACGGCGGCGGCCACGTCCTCGGCGGCCCGTCCGTAGTCGGCGATGTCGTGCAGCCGATGGTCGACGGTCGCGCCGACCACGCCCTCGGCCGCCGCCAGGCAGGCGTACCCCACCACGGTCGGCCACTCCCGGGGCGTGGGCCGGGCCCCGGCGGGCAGCGGTCCGCCATGGACGACGATCACGGCCGGCAGCGGCTTCTCGCCGTCTGGGACGTACAGGTCGACGTGCTCCCTGCGCTCCCGGGCCGGCACGGGAACGTCCAGCGGGAACGGCCGCAGATGCGCGGGGGTCGCGTCCGTACCCCTGGCCGGTCGCAGCCGGTGCCCTTCGCCCGCCGCCGCGCTCAGCAGGACGGTGGCGAGTTCGGCCGGGCAGGACAGCATCGGCCAGTGCCCGGTGGGCAGTTCGAAGAACCCGGTGGCAGGATCGGCCAGTACGGCGAGCGCCGGGTCGCCGAAGTCGACGAGTCTCTGCACCAGTTCGACGCTCGCGCCGTTGCCGGTGCACAGCACCCCCGTGACGGGTACGGCGGCCACCTTCCCGCTCAGTCGCAGCGGTTCGTACAGGGTGCCCAGCGGCTGCGGGGCGGCGAGGGCGGTCAACCGGTCCAGGGCCGCGTCGGAGACCCCGGCGGTACTGCCCCAGCGCGCCCACGCGTCCCGCGCGGGCGGAGCCAGCTCGCCGTCCCCACCCTCCCGCCGGTACCGTTCGGCCAGCTCCCCGCGCAGGGCCTGGTCGGGTACGGCCGCCAGCGCCGGTACCCCGTCCCGGGGCATCGCGCAGTCCAGGTACACGAGCCGGGCGACCCGCCGGGCCCGCCGGTCGGCGGCTCCGAGCGCCGGGTGGATGCCGTAGTCGTGACCGACGAGGACGATCTCCCGGCCGGGTTCCACCGCGTCGATCGACGCCAGCACATCCTCGATGTGCGTCTCAAGGCCGACCCGGGCCGACGGCGCGGCGGGCCTGTCCGCGTCAAGTCCCGTCAGGGCCACCGCGTGTGCCTCGCGGCCCGCCGCGGCCAGCCGCGCGGCCGTCTCCCGCCACACCTGGGCGCCGGTGAACGCCCCCGCCACCAAGATGAACACCGTCATGGATCCTCCTCCGGTCCGCCGGGTGCCGCGCCGCTCGCGCACACCCGGGCCGCGGCTCCGGCACGTGGGCCCGCTCCGCCGCACCGGTACCGTAGGAACTCCCCCGGAGGGAGATTCAACTGTCCACGTCCGATGAGCGGTTCTGGAGCATCGGCGAACTCGCGGAACGCGCGGGCGTCACCGTGAAGACCGTCCGCTTCTACTCCGACCGGGGTCTGCTGCCCGAGTCGGCGCGCAGCGGCGGCGGGCACCGCCGCTACGGCCCCCGGGCGCTGGACCGGCTGAGCCTGATCCGCTCCCTGCGCGCCCTCGACCTGCCGCTGCACGAGATACGGCGGGTCGTCGAGGACGCGGACGACGCGGCGGGCCGCGTACTGGAGGACGCCGTCGCGAGCCGACTACGGGTGCTGGGCGGTGAGTTGAAGGCGATGCGCTGGCGGGAGGCGGCGCTGCGGCTGGTGGGGGAGTGCCCGCCCGAGCAGCGGGCCGACCGGCTGCGGCTGCTGGGCGCGGTGGGCGCGGCGGGCATCCCGCCGAACACGGCCCCGCTGGCCCGCTTCTGGCGCGCCTGGCTGCCGGCGCGGACGCCCGCCCGGGTCGCGACGGAGTTCCTGGAGGCGGCGGTGCCGCAGCCGCCCGACGAGCCGACCCCGGCCCAAGTCCTGGCCTTCGCCCGGCTGTACGCGATGACGACGGCCCCCTGCCCGGGCCGCCGGCAGCCCCAGCCGGAGGTGCACCGCGTGGCCGGGGCCCGTGGGGCGGCCCTGCTGTACCCGGGCCTCATCGAGGCGTTCGAGCTGGCCGCCCCGCCCCTGCGCCGGTCCCGCGAGCCGCGCCCCGGGGAGGCGCTGGACGCCTACGTCGCGGCGTACGCCGGCGCGTACGGCCGCCGGGACACCCGGGACTTCCGCCGCCTGCTGGCCGTACGGCTCGCGGCCGAACCGCGCCTCGACCTCTACTGGGAACTGGCCGCCCTGATCCGCACCCCGGCCACCGGCCCGCCCGACCCGACCCCGGGCGCGGCGGACGCCTGGCTGCGCGCGGCCTTGGACCGGGACAACGCGACGGCGGCGTGAGCGTGCGGCTTGTGCGTGCGCCGAACGCAGCCGCGACGCCCGCCGTCCAGGCGAACGGCTCCGCGTCAGCTCTCTCCGTACGGACAAAGTCGAATGCCCGGACGAGGGCAGGCGATGAGTGCCCGTGAGACGTACTGCCCCGCCTTCGAGTAGTAGCCGTGGACCACGTCGTTGCCCGAGGTCAGACACAGGGTCTCGCGGGAGCGCTGGAGGCGGTCCCAGAGCGGGAAGTGTTCCTGGTCGACCGGCGGGTTCTGGGTGAGTTCGCCTTCCAGCCACGACACCGCGTCGTCCACGGCGGTGTACGTGCCGAGTACCTGGGCGCGCGGGCGCGTGAGCCAGTCCTTGATCTCGATGGGCGGAAAGTCGGCGGGCGCCTCGCCCCGCCGGATCGCCGATTCCGGCTAGGAACGGCCGGTGTACGCGTACGCGTGCCAGTGCTGCTGCGTCACTGGCGCAGCGTATCCACGGGGGCGCCCCTCACCCGGCGACACGGGATGCGGCCCTTCGCGCGAGTTCGGCCATCCTCGCGGGTTCTGTCAGAAGGAGTGCTCCCACCAGGTATTCACGGGTCCACCGGACGGCTTTCTCGGGGCAGGACAACAGCCGCGTGGGCGCGATTTCGGCGCGCAGCGCGGGGTCCGCCAGGGCTTGGGCAAGGATGTCGCGCGTCATCTCCGCCGCCAGCCAGTAGAACGTCCGTTCCTTCAGGGCGAAGGTCAGGTGCAGGGACGTCTCGTCGCCTTCGGTGTACGGGGAGTGGACGAATCCCCGGGGCAGCCAGAAGACGTCGCCTGGCTCCAGAGTGAATGCCTGTTCGGGTGGAGTGTTGGCGAGATAGTGACGTTCGGCGGGAGTGAACCCCCGTTCCAGGAAGTTTCCGTGCTCCGTCATCGGGTTCTCGACGAACGGCGGATGGAGCGGCCAGGTCTTGCGGCCGGCGAGCTGGACGATCAGGGTCACGTACGGGTCGTAGTGGTACTTCAGGCCCTGGGCGCCGGGCGGGGTCATGTACGCGTTCACGTGCACCAGGCAGCCCGTCTCCTCCTGGATCTCCCGGCGCAGGAGACTCAGGGACGGCTTGACCGTCTGGAGCTGACGGACGGAGAGGGTGCCGCCGCCGTCGAGATGTGACCGCACGGCTCCGGGCGGGGCATGTCGCCGGACGCCTCGGTGTAGGTGTGCCGTTCCAGCACCTTGCCGTCCTTGAGGAGGACGACATTGCGCGCGGGCAGACACTCGCTGTCCACCAGGGCGTTCACTTCGGCGAGCGACCACAGCGCGGCGAGCGCGCGCGGGGAACGGTGGTGGAGCGTGGGCCGGGTCGGCCAGTGTTCGAGGATCCTCGGGACATCGTCCACGAGATCGGCCAGGGGCATGGCGGGTCCTTGAGGGAGCGGGGAGAGGGAGCGGAGCGGGGCTCGTCACCGCGCGAGGTGACGAGCCCCGGGCGGGGTCAGGCCGTCGGCTCGGCCCTGGTCAGCCATGCGCGCGCGAACGCCGTGATTTCCGCCGCGCTCATCCGCAGTTCCCTGTCCGACCCCTCGGGCTTGCTGTCCCCCAGCGCGTATCCACCACCGCGCAGTTCGGCCAGGGTGATGCAGCTCTCCATATTGCCGTCGTTATCCGTGCCGCCGCCGCACAGGGCGGCGAACGGGCCGCTGATTTCCCGCTCGTACAAGTCGGTCATAGTGTTGTCTCCTGTCTCTGTTCTCGGATGGGGACTGGTCCCCTGCCTCCGGGCGGTCTTGCCGGACATCACCGGGGGCGGGGGAACTCCTTGACGGTCATCTTCGGCGGGTCGTGCGGGTGGTTGCGGATCTCCACCACGCAGTCGACGGCGGCCGATTCGTCGTGCCGGGGGCCGGCGGCCGAGTAGGTGTCGAACCACCGGGCGAGGTGCCCGCAGAGTGTGCAGCCGGGGGCCGGTACGGGGCGGGCGCGGAGTCCGTGATCCGCCGAGAGGACGTACGTCTCGGGCGGCATGGGCTTCACGGGCCGCTCGGTCGTACGGGGCTGGTGAGTGTCCGGATGAGGTCCCACTCGGCCTCCGTGGGTTGCCGCAGATCCTCGGGTTCGGGGTTCCACTCGGTGCCGCCGCCGGGAGGCCGCAGATACAGGACCCCGTGGTCGTCGAGGGCCGTCACCATGCCGATGCGGGACGGACGTTGGCCGGTGTCGACGACGAACGAACCCGTGGCGGGCAGCGGGCGGGGGCGTGATGGGGGCGCGTGGGGGTCGAGGTGCGCCTTCTTATCTGACAACACAACTCCTCTGAGTAGCCGATCTGCTACCGGGTGTGGTCAGACTGGCGTAAAGTCAGGATGTCTTCAACTGGTCAGGTCCGAAGGGGGACTTGTGTGAATCGCAAGGAGCTGAACCCGGAAAGCGGGCCGCTGGCGGCCTTTGGCGCGCGACTGCGCGCGGTGCGCGAGGCCAGGGGGTGGACACAGGACGAGCTGGGGGTGCGGATCGGGTACTCCGGCACCCATGTCTCGGCCGTGGAAACTCTGCGGAAGCCCCCAACTCTTCCCTTCGTGAGGAGTCTGGATCGCATTTTCGGAACGGAGGGGACCGACGACTCGTTCGAGCAGGAATGGCGCGCGATCCGGCACGGATCGCTTCTCGCGGGCTTCCCCGAGTACGTCCGCTACGAGGGGCGGGCGGCGGAGATCCGGCTCTACGAGTCCGGTGTCATCCCCGGCCTGCTCCAGACGGCGGAGTACACGAAAGCGATTGTTGAAGGTGCCGTCAGGCGTGGCGCGATCACGCCCGAGCAGGCAGAGGAGCGGCTGTCCCTCAACGCGGACCGGCAAGTAGCCCTCGTTCGGACGCCGATGCCGCTGATCTTCGTGGTACTGGACGAGAGTTGTATCCGGCGGCCCGTTGGTCGGCCCGGCGTGATGGACGGCCAGTTCGACCGCCTGATGGAGTTCGCCGAGCAGCCGAACACTCATCTCCAGGTGGCGCCGTTCACCTTGGGTGACCGGCGGCCGTTCAGCCTGCCGTTGTACATCCTGACGATGCTCGACCGCTCGCTCGTCTCGTATGCAGAATCCGCTCAACAGGGCCATTTGGAAAGGGAAACGACCTCGGTCGTCCCCATACTGACGGGCTACCATCAGCTTCAGGCCGAAGCCCCCTCGCAGGCGGCGTCCCTGGCCATGATCGACGAGGTACGAAAGGGCATGTCGTGACGACCGAACCCCTCTGCTGGTACAAGTCCTCCTACAGTGAAAATGGTGGCGCCTGCGTCGAGATCGCCGCCAACCTCGCCGCCTCGCGCGGTGTCGTTCCCGTCCGTGACTCGAAGGTCCTCGACGGGCCTGTTCTGGACTTCTCCGTCGGCGCGTTCTCTTCGTTCGTGGCCGGTATGAAGGCTGGGCGGCTCGACGGCTGACTGTCACCGTAGGAGGGCCGAACCCGTGGCCCTGACGGGCCGGTTGCGAAAGGGAGTGTCTTGATGACCGATTCCCCCCGCTGGTTCACGTCCTCCTACAGCGACAACGGTGGTCAGTGTGTCGAGGTGGCCACCAACCTTGTCGCCTCGCGTGGCGTGGTTCCGGTCCGTGATTCGAAGGTCGCGGACGGGCCGGTGCTGGAGTTGTCCGCTGCCGCTTTCTCATCATTCGTGGCCGGTGTGAAGGGAGTGTCCTGATGATGGAGTCCCCCCGCTGGGTCACATCCTCGTATAGCAACAACGGCGGCGCCTGCGTCGAGGTCGCGACCAACCTCGCCGCCTCGCGTGGTGTCGTCCCGGTCCGCGACTCGAAGATGACCGACGGGCCGGTGCTCGACGTCTCCGCCGCTGCTTTCACGTCGTTCGTAGCCGGTGTGAAGGGAGTGTCCTGATGACGGAGTCCCCTCGCTGGTTCACGTCCTCCCACAGCAGCAACGGTGGTCAGTGCGTCGAGGTGGCCGCCAACCTCGTTGCCTCGCGCGGCGTCGTCCCCGTCCGTGACTCGAAGGTTGTCGACGGGCCGGTGCTGGAGGTTTCCGCCGCCGCGTTCTCGTCGTTCGTGGCCGGTGTGAAGGCCGTCCGACTCGACGGCTGACGTCCGCACCACCCGGCGCGCCCCGTCCCCGGTACGCGAAAGGGCGGCCCCCACCGAATCGGTGCGGGCCGCCCTTCCTGCGTACGACGGTCGGGTTGGGGACCGCTACTTGACCGGCTTCGGCAGCGGGGTCGCGGCGGCGGACTGCGGGGAGGACGGGGAGGAGAAGACCGACGGGGCGTTCATGCCGGCCGTGGGGTCGGCCTTGGCGGGGGTCTCCTCCAGCGGGAGGCCGCCGACGATGCGGATGCCCTCCGCGTCGAGGGCGCGCTTGATGCGCCAGCGCAGCTCGCGCTCGACGCCCAGCTTCTTGCCCGGCATGGTCTTCGCGGAGACCCGGACGGTCATCGAGTCGAGCAGCACCTCGGTCAGGCCCAGCACCTCGACCGGGCCCCACAGGCGCTCGTTCCACGGCTCGTCCTTGGACATCGCCTCGGTCGACTCGATGATCAGCTCGCGGACGCGGTCCAGGTCCTCGGTCGGGCGGACGGTCACGTCGACGCCGGCCGTGGCCCAGCCCTGGCTGAGGTTGCCGATGCGCTTGATCTCGCCGTTGCGGACGTACCAGATCTCGCCGTCCACGCCGCGCAGCTTCGTCACGCGCAGGCCGACCTCGACGACCTCGCCGGACGCCACGCCCGCGTCGATGGAGTCGCCGACGCCGTACTGGTCCTCCAGGATCATGAAGACGCCGGACAGGAAGTCGGTGACCAGGTTGCGCGCGCCGAAACCGATGGCGACACCGGCGACACCGGCGGAGGCGAGCAGCGGCGCCAAGTCGATCTTGAAGGCGCCGAGGATCATCAGCGCGGCGGTGCCGAGGATCAGGAACGAGGCGACCGAGCGCAGGACGGAGCCGATGGCCTCCGAGCGCTGGCGGCGCCGTTCGACATTGACGAGCAGACCGCCCAGGGCCGTGCCCTCGACGGCCTGCGCGGACCGGTTCATGCGGTCTATCAGCTTGGTCAGGGCCTTGCGGACGAGCATCCGCAGGGTCAGGGCGACGATCAGGATCAGGACGATCTTGAGGCCAGTGTTCAGCCAGGTGGCCCAGTTCTGCTCCACCCAGCCGGCGGCGTCCGTGGCGCGTTCGGCCGCCTCGTCCAGGGTCACCGGAACGGACTGCTGGTCGTCGGCGGTCGGTGGCGGCGGGGCGGCGAGCCAGGACAGGGGAGACAAGGGGGACCTCCAAACAGGCGTACGCAATCCCTCCACACTAACGGGGGCCATGGGGGGAGCCGGGGGCCGTGTGTGCGGGGAGCGTGGGGGCGTGCACGGGGCGTACACGGGGTGTACAAGCGGAGACGGGTGCGGGCCGGGGACGACTCCCTGATGCCCGTGGATGTGGCCGAGAACACCTCGGGGGCTTTCCCGCAACGTGGTGGCGTACGGGGCGGGCATGAGGGGAGACTGGGATCAGTTTCGTCCCGGCGCGAGCCACGCGCCGCCGGCGTCATAGGAGGCACCCGTGCCGCATGTCCTGGTCCTCAACGCGTCGTACGAGCCGCTCGGCGTCGTACCGCTCCGCCGCGCGCTCGTCCTCGTCCTGGAGAACAAGGCACTCTGCCTGGAGGAGTCCGGCGCCTTCCTGCACAGCGAGACCCGTGTGATCGCCGCGCCCAGTGTGGTGCGGCTCAAGCGTTTCGTGCGGGTGCCCTACCGGGGGCCCGTCCCGTTGACCCGCAGAGCTCTGTTCGCCCGCGACGGCGGGCGATGCGCGTACTGCGGTGGCGTCGCAACCAGCGTCGACCACGTCATTCCGCGCAGCCGCGGGGGGACACACGTCTGGGAGAACGTGGTGGCGGCCTGCCGCCGCTGCAACCACCTCAAGGCCGACCGGCACCTGCGCGAACTGGGCTGGCGGCTGCGGCACCAACCCACCCCGCCGGCCGGACTGGCCTGGCGGATCATCGGCACCGGCCATCGCGACCCACGCTGGCTGCCGTATCTCCAGCCCTACGGCGCGGACGACGCCATGGCCCGGATCGACTCGGTCGTCACCGCCCCCCAGCAACAGGGGGTCGTGGCGGCGAGTTGAGCCGGGCCTTTCGCGTCGGGGGGGAACGTACGGAAGTAAGTGGGGCGCACGGGTGTGGCCGCGCGCCCCGGGGCGCTTCCGTGCGCCTCCCGCCCTCGTACGCACGCAGTCAGCGCGCGTCCGGCTCCGGGGCGGCGGCGTCCGGCGCGGTCACGACATATGCCTCCACCGACCACAGCGAGTAGCTGTACGCGGTGGCGCGCGCGTCGCCCTGGATCCGTACGAAACGGGCCTCCGGCGCGTCCGCGTCGAGACGGACCGTCTCCACCCCGCCCCGGCCGCCCTCGACCGTGGCCGCCGTGTGCCAGGAGAGGCCGTCGGCGGAGACCTGGACGCGGTAGCGGGCGGCGTACGCGTCCTGCCAGCGCAGGACGACCCGGCCGACTCGGGCGGGCGCGGCCAGCTCCATCTGCCACCACGCGTCGTCCTCCAGCGGGGAGGACCAGCGGGTGGCGGGGTCGCCGTCCGCGGCGTACGCGGCGGGGAAGTCGGGCGTCTCGTCGCCGGAGGCCGAGATCGTGGCCGTACGGGCCAGATCCGGGCCGCCGGTGCGCGGGAAGACCCGGACCGTCAGGATCTGCTCCTGGCCCGCGAACGACACGGGGACGGCGTACGAGCCCGTCGGCGTGTCCGCGCCCGCCGACACCTCCAGCGGCACCGTGGTGCGCGCGCCGCGCGGCACGACGGCCTCCTTGGCGAGCTCCTTCGGCAGCCGCACCGTGATGCCCTTCGGCGCGCGGACGGCGAGCGGCCCGCGCACCTCGGCCGCGCGCCGCCCCGTCAGGGTGACGTCCACCCGCTGGACCGGGCCGCCGGACTCGGCGTCCGTCCCGGTGCTGCCCAGGGCGAGCCCGGCGCGCGGCTCGTCGGCGAACCACGGCACCAGCGAGCGCACCCGCCCCGGCGTGCCGGTCCACACGATGCGCAGGGCCGTCACGCGCAGCCCCTTCAGGTCCGCCTGGGTCCAGCCGGACGCGGCGAGCGGGGCGATCCGGCGCCAGCCCTCGCCGGGTACCTCCGCCTCCAGGTAGCCGGCGGGCTCGTCGCTCTTCCGGCCCTTGCCGTCGTCCGTGCCCTTGCCGTCGTTCTTCGTGTCCTTCGCGCTGTCCGCAGCGGGCTCGGCGGGCTCCGTCATCACCGTCAGGGTGTCCACCGGCCGGGGGCGGTCGAGGCGCAGGGTGTACGCCTCGTCCGTCGTCCGTACGGTCGTGCCCGGTACGGCGTCCTCGTGCGTGCCGCCGTCCCGGCCCGTACCGGCGCTCGCGGCCTCGTCGCGGCCTCCGGTCGCGTGGTCGTCGCCCCGGCGCCCGGCGGGCTTGCGGTCGGCGCCCGTCCAGGCCGCCGATTCCTTCGCCGCGCGCGCGAGGAACGCGTCCAGGACGCCCTTGCCGACCGTCACCCCGCCCGTCCGCAGCCCGGCGCGCTGCCGCTCCAGCTCCAACTGGGCCCGCCACGCCCCCGTGCCGTCGCCGCGCGCCTGGGCCAGCAGCATGTCGACGGCCGCCTCGCCCGCCGCGCCGTACCGGGCCAGCCGGTCCAGCCACGGCGCGGCCTCGGTGCCGAGCGCGCCGCCCGCCGTGTCCTTCAGGCGTACGGGCGCCTGTCGCATCACGGAGAACGCGGCCCGCAGCTCGCGCCCGGCCTTCTCCCGTACGGCCCCGGCGTCCTCGCCGGTGCGGGCGCGGCCCGCCCAGAAGGCGTCCAGGAGCGGCCGGAGGTAGGCGGATTCGGTGTTCGGGTCGAGGAGCGAGGAGGCGCCGTTGCCGGCGAGGGCGCGCAGCGCCTCGCGGGCGGCCGGGTCGGGGCCGGCGAGGTCGTCGACGGCGGCCCGCCAGGACTCCTCGGGGCGGTAGCCCTTGGCGTTCCAGGCGAAGTCGGCGGTGGTGAACAGCGGCACCCTTGAGGCGGCGGCCTGCTCCATGGCGTTCGCGAGATACCCGGCGGAACCGGCGGCCACGGCCGGCTGGCGGCCGGTCGCCGGGCCGAGGAACAGCCGGTCCTGGGCGTAGTCGTTGACCGGGTAGTTGTCCATGGTGAGCAGCGGGTGGCGCAAGGCGTCGCGCGCCCCGGCCAGTTCGCCGCCGGTGATGGTGCGCGGCACCACCCCGACACCCGTCCACGCGACCTCCACGCGCGCGTCCAGGGCGTCGGCGAGCGCGTCGCGGTAGTCGGTGGACCCGTCCTGGTAGTACTCGGTCGGCATCAGTGACACCGGTGCCGCGCCCGGGTGGCGGGACGCCAGATGGCGGGAGACGGCGTTCGCCACGCGCGCGTGGGCGCGGGCGGCGGCCTCCGGGCCGCGCCCGAAGGTGTCGGCGTCGGCGGAGCAGTGCCACTCGCTGTAGCTGACGTCCTGGAACTGGACCTGGAAGGCGCGCGCCCCGAGCGCCCACATGTCGTCGATCTTCTTCTTCAGGGCCGTCAGGTCGTCGTCCGAGGACAGGCACATGGCCTGGCCGGGGGAGACGGCCCAGGCGAGCGTGACGTGGTTGGCGGTGGCGCGCGCGGCCAGCTCGCGGAAGGCGGTCCGCTCGGCCGCCGGGTAGGGCTCGCGCCACAGCGCGCCGCGGTACGGGTCGTCGCCGGGCGCGTAGAGGTACCGGTTCTGCTTGGTGCGGCCCAGGAAGTCGATCTGGCCGAGCCGCTCGGCGGGCGACCAGGGACGCCCGTAGAAGCCCTCCGTCAGGCCGCGGACGGCGGAGGAGGGCCAGTCGCGGACGGTGACGGCGGGCACGGAACTCCGGGGACCGGAGCCGGTGCGCGTGACGAGCTGACGCAGCGTCTGCACGGCGTGGAAGAGGCCGTCCGCGCCCGCGCCGGCCAGCGCCACCGTGTCCCGGCCCTCGAAGCGGCCGACGGCCAGCCGGTAGCCGCCGGCGGGCAGCTCGCCCCGCTCGGACGCGCCGAGCGCGCGCAGGGCCGCGTCGGCGTCCGGACGGGTGTCGTCACCCAGTCGGAGGACCGGACCGCGCCCGGGCAGCGTTTCGTGCACCGTGCGCACGCCGGAGGCGCGCAGGAGCGCGCGCAGCGCGGAGACGGCGTACGGGTCGGCGCCGGGCGGGGCCAGCAGAGTGACCTCGGAGCCGAGCCGGACCGCCGGGGCGCGAGAGGCGGTGAGCGACTGCGGGCGTGGCCAGACGGGCGGGACGGTGCCCTCGGCCGCCCGGTCGGGGGCGGCGACCGGTGCGAGCGGCGTGGTGGGAGAGGCCGGGGGCGCGGGGGCGAAAGGGGCCGCCGGGGCGGCCTGAGCGGTGCCGGGAACGGCACTTCCGAGCAGCCCGCCGATGATCGCCGCGGCGACGGCTGTCGCGGTCCGCTTGCTGCGCCCGAGGTGCACGCCGGTCTCCTCTCGCTCTCCCCCCTGGATCACAAGTCGGTCACGAGCCCACCACCTGGGCCGACGGAGTGTCAATGCGGCTGGTCGAACTGTCTGGTTTGCCTGGTGTGCTTTCGGCGGGGTGGCACCCTTTCGCCGGATCCCGCCGGTAAAACGGGCAGCGGCGGGTAGGGCTTCCTGTGCTGTCCTGCCCGGCGCCGCTCCGGTGGCGCCGGGCAGTGCCGCGCGTCACCCCGCCCGCGCTGACGAACGAACCGGGAGACCCCGTGACCGCCACCGACCCCGCCGGCACCTCCGCCCCGACCGCCGCCCGCATACACATCCCCGCCCAGGGCCGCCCGCTGACCAGCGAGCCGCCCCTCGCCGACGCCGCCCCGCTCACCAGCGAACCGCCTCTCGTCGAGGCGACCCCCCTCACCAGCGAACCCACCGTCCGTGCCGCGGCGGGCGGTTCGGAGTCCCCCGGAGTGTGACGTGACCCTGGCCCGTCTCGCCGCCCTGCACGGCGTCGCCACCGAGTACGCCCCCTCGGAGGGCGTCACGGTCACCGTGCCCGAGGCCACCGTGGTGGCCGTCCTGCGCGCCCTGGACGTCGACGCGAGCACCCCGCGGGCGCTCGCCGCGGCCCTCGGCGCGGCGGAACGGGCCGCGCGGGACCGGCTGCTGCCGCCCGCCGTCGTGCGCTGGCGCGCCGAACCGAAGGAGCGGAGGGAGCCCACGGATCCGAGGGACCCGAGGGACCCGAAGAAGCCACCGTGGCCGGGAGAGCCGGGCGACGGAGGTCACGGGGACGACGAGAGTGACGGGGGCGACGGAGGCGGGGGCGGGGGCGGCCACGGGGGTGACGCCGGAGACGCTCGTATCACGCCTGGCCCGAGCGGCCCGTACGCCCTCCGCCTGCCGTCCGGCACCCGGATCACCGTCACCACCGAGGACGGCCGCACCGTCACCGGCCGGAACTGGCGCGGCCTCCCGCTCGGCGTGCACCGGCTCACCGCCCAGGCCCCCGACGGCCGCACCGCCACCGCCGCCCTGATCGTCGCCCCCGCGCGCGTACCCGCCCCGCCGGGCCGCTCGTACGGCCTGCTCGTCCAGCTCTACTCGCTGCTGTCCGCCCGTTCCTGGGGCATGGGCGACCTCGGTGACCTGAGCGAGCTGGCCGACTGGGCAGCCCGCACCCACGGCGCCGGATTCGTGCAGGTCAACCCGTTGCACGCGGCTGTGCCCGGGGCGCCCGCCGACCCCTCCCCGTACCGCCCCTCCTCGCGCCGCTTCCCCGACCCCGTCCATCTGCGGATCGAGGACGTGCCCGAGTTCGGGTACGTCGCCCCGGCCCGTCAGGGCGAGCTGGAGCGGATCCTCGCCGACGCCGCCGAGCTGCGCGAACGGGTCCTCGGCAAGGGCGCCCTGATCGACCGGGACGCCGTGTGGGACGTCAAGCGGCGCGCCTTGGAGCTGATCCACACCGTGGAGCTCGGGCCCGGCCGGCGGGCCGCGTACCACGACTTCCTCGCCGAACACGGCCGTGCCCTGGAGGACCACGCCACCTACCAGGCGCTCGCCGAGCGGCACGGCCCGCACTGGCGCCGCTGGCCGGACGGGCTCCGCGACCCGCGCCGGGCCGAGGCGGCCGTCCGCGCCGACGCCGCGCTCGCCGAGCGGGCCGACTTCCACTGCCGGCTGGCCTGGCTGACGGACCAGCAGCTCGCCGCCGCCGCGGCGACCGCCCGGGACGCCGGAATGCCGGTCGGGATCGTGCACGACCTGGCCGTGGGCGTGCACCCCGACGGCTCCGACGCCTGGGCGCAGCAGCACGTCTTCGCCGCCGGCATGTCCGTGGGCGCCCCGCCGGACGCCTTCAACGCGCGCGGACAGGACTGGGGCCTGCCGCCCTGGCGCCCCGACGCGCTCGCCGCCGAGGGCTACGCCCCGTACCGCGGACTGCTGCGCGCCCTGCTGCGGCACGCGGGTGCGCTGCGGATCGACCATGTCATGGGCCTGTTCCGGCTCTGGTGGGTGCCCGAGGGCGGCACGCCGGACCAGGGGACGTACGTGCGCTACGACGCCGAGGCGATGCTCGCCGTCCTCGCCCTGGAGGCCCACCGGGCCGGGGCGGCGGTCGTCGGCGAGGACCTGGGGACGGTCGAGCCGGGGGTACGGGAGGAGCTGGCCCGGCGCGGGGTGCTCGGGACGTCCGTGCTCTGGTTCGAACGGGACTGGGCCGGGGCCGGTGCCGGTGGCATCGCGGGGCGGCCGCTGCGGCCGGAGGAGTGGCGGGCGGACTGCGTGGCCACCGTCACCACCCACGACCTGCCGCCCACCGCCGCCCGGCTGACCGGCAGCCATGTGGCGCTGCGCCACCGGCTGGGCCTGGCCGGCGGCGACGTGGCCCGCGAACGGGTCCGGGACGCGGCCGAGACCGCCGAGTGGCTGGGGCTGCTGACCCGGCTCGGGTACCTGCCGGAGGGGCCGGGCGACGAGGCGGCCGAGATCCGCGCGTTCCACCGCTTCCTCGCGGCGACCCCGGCCCGGCTGGTCGGGGTGTGGCTGCCGGACGCGGTGGGCGACCGCCGGCCGCAGAATCTGCCGGGGACCTGGGACGCGTACCCGAACTGGCGCCTGCCCCTCGCGGACCCCGAAGGACAGCCGCTGACCCTGGAGGAACTGGCCTCCTCGCTCCGGGCGCACGACCTGCTGAGGGGGCTCGCGGAGCGCTTCGGGGCTCATACGGCACCCCCGGGCGCGCGACCCGTTTAGGTGTTCGCTACTTTTGCACCGTGGACAAGAAGAACGCCCTGCGCGCCGGTGCCGTCGCGGCCGGTACGACGCTGATGATGCTGCTCATGTCGTCTCCCGCGCTCGCGAACACCCGCGACGACGGCGACGACCCGGCCCCGAAGCTGTCGGTCATCGAGACGCTCGGCCTGTACGTGGCCGCGCCGATCGTGCTGTTCCTGGTCATCGCCGGCCTGGTGATGGTGCTCGACAAGTCCAGGAAGCAGGCGTAAGCCCCACTCGATTCCGTAGCGCCAGGGCGCCGCGAGGTACATCCGTACCGCGCGGCGCCCTCGTGTGTCTTCAGCCGCTCTCCGAGCGGTGTCAGCCCGTGGTGGCGAGCAGCTTGCGCAACAGCCCGGCCAGCTGCTGAGCCTCCTCCGGCGTGAGCGCCGAGTCCACCGCCTCGCGCTGCCGGACGAGACCGGCGGCGACGGCCTGGTCGACCAGGTTCCGGGCCTCCTCGGTGAGGGTGACCCGCAGCCCGCGCCGGTCGTTCGGGTCGGGGCTGCGCGTGATCAGCCCGGCCCGCTCCAGCTTGTCGAGCCGGCCCGTCATCCCGCCCGTCGTGATCATCAGCGTCGACGTCAGTTCGCGCGGGGAGAGCGTGTACGGCGCGCCCGAGCGGCGCAGAGTGGCGAGGACGTCGAACTCGCCGAGCGACATGCCGCCGTACTGCTTGTACGCCTTGCCGACCTCCTCGCGGATGGCGGCCGAGAGCCGGTGGATCCGGCCGTAGACGGCCATCGGCAGCGTCTCGAGATCCGGGCGGACGGCGGCCCACTGGTCGGTGATGGCGTCGACGGCGTCGTGCTCCGGGCCGGGACCGCGGGCGGGCGTGGTGTTCTCCATGACCTCAGTCTCCCCTCTCGATGAGTCGATGACAAGAAAGCCACTTGCAAGTGAGTAGCTTAGTGCTAAGTTAATTACTGCCAAGCCGAACGGTGAGGCGGCGGGGCGGCCCGACCGCCGCGTACCGCACCGCACGAGCCGTGCACCGCACGCCGCCGCACCGCAGCCGTATCCCAGGGGGGAAACCTGTCATGTCCAGCAAGGTCGCCACCGTCGCCCTGACCGCCCTGGCCCCGATCTCCTGGGGCTCCACCTACTTCGTCACCACGGAGTTCCTGCCGGCCGACCGGCCGCTGTTCACGGGCCTGATGCGGGCCCTGCCCGCCGGACTCCTGCTCCTCGCCCTCACCCGAAAACTCCCCAGCGGGGCCTGGTGGTGGAAATCGCTGGTCCTCGGCGCACTGAACATCGGCGCCTTCTTCCCGCTCCTCTTCCTCGCCGCCTACCGGCTGCCCGGCGGCATCGCCGCCGTCGTCGGCTCGGTCGGCCCGCTCCTGGTCGTCGGCCTCGCGGCCCTCTTCCTGGGCGACAAGCCCACCCTGAAGTCCCTGCTCACCGCCATCGGAGCGGCGTTCGGCGTCAGTCTCGTCGTCCTCAAGGCGGGAGCCGCGTTCGACACGGTCGGCGTGATCGCCGGTCTGCTCTCCGCGCTGTCGATGTCCGCCGGCACCGTCTTCACCAAGCGCTGGGGCCGTCCCGAGGGGGTCGGCGCGCTCGCCCTCACCGGCTGGCAGCTCACCGCGGGCGGCCTGGTCATCCTGCCCATCGCCTTCGTGATCGAGGGCGCCCCGCCGGCCCTCACCGGCACCAACCTGGCCGGCTACGCCTACCTCGCCTTCGGCAACACCGCGATCTCCTACTTCCTCTGGTTCCGCGGCATCGAGCGGCTGAGCGCCTCCTCGGTCACCCTGCTCGGCCCGCTCTCCCCGATCACCGCCGCCGTCATCGGCTGGGCCGCGCTCGGTCAGGCCCTCGGCCCGGTCCAGATCGCCGGCATGCTGATCGCCTTCGGCGCCACCCTGGCCGGCCAGCTGTCGCCCCGTACCCCCGCCGCTCCAAAGGGCCCGCGGGGAACGAAGGGCGCGACGGACGCGACGGACGCGAAGGGCACGCGGGACCCGCGGGGCGCGAAGAGCGTGACGGGCGGCGAGCGCCCGAACGGCTCAAAGGGCACGGAGCAGCGTGCGCGGGCCGTACGGGCCGCGGAGGGCGCGCGGTAGCGAGCCGGTGGGGAAACGTTCAGTCCAGCTGAAGAAAACGCTCACGAAGTATCGATGGACCTGGTGGTTTCGGCGGTGCGACGGTAGGTGTATGAGCCCGACCGCAGCCGAGAGCACGACCACCACCGAGAGGCCGGCGTCCGCGGGGATCATCCCGAAGGGCGCCGGCCTCGGTGTGCTGCTCGCCCTGCTCGCGACGGTCGTCTGGTCCGGCAGCTTCGTCGTCGCCCGGGCCCTGCACGAGACCGTCCCGCCCATCCAGAACGCCTTCTGGCGCTGGATCATCGCGATCGTCGTCGTCGCGCCCTTCGCCGCCCGGGCCGCCTGGCGCAAGCGCCGGCTCATCCGGCGGCACCTCGGCTATCTCGTCCTCGCCTCGCTGCTCGGCATCTCGCTCTACAACACCCTGGTCAACCAGGCCGGACTCACCACCCCCGCCACCAACATGGGCATGATCATGGCGGCCTCGCCGGTCCTCATGGCGGTGTACGAGCGGATCACCGGCACCCCGCTCGGCGTCCGCCGGATCACCGGCATGCTCATCGCCTGCGCCGGCGTCCTGCTCCTCGTCGGCCGGGGCGGCTTCCCCACCAACTTCGGCGCGGGCGACCTGTGGATGTTCGGGGCCGCCGTCGCCTTCGCCGCGTACAGCGTCCTGCTCAAGCACTGCCCGGCCGAGGTGGGCGGCGCGGTCTTCCTCCTCGTCACCTTCCTGCTCGGCGCGCTGATGCTGCTGCCGGAGTACGTGGCCAGCCTCGTCGTCCAGGGCGGCTTCGCCTTCGTCCCCGAGACCGTCGGCCCGCTCGTCTACGTCGGCGTCTTCTCCTCCGCCGTCGCCTTCTTCGCCTGGAACCACTCCATCTCCCTCATCGGCGCCGCCCGGGCCGGGGTCGTCTACTACCTCCAGCCCGTCTGCGTCGCCCTGCTCTCCTTCGCCCTGCTCGGCGAGACGCTCGGACTGCTCGGAGTGGCCTGCATGGCGCTCATCATCGGTGGAGTGGCGCTCAGTTCCGCCCGATAGGTTGCCGTTCATGACCGAGTGGGACATAAAAAAGCTCCGGATCCTACGCACTCTGCGTGATCGCGGCACCGTCACCGCCACCGCCGAGGCGCTGCGCATGACCCCCTCGGCCGTCTCCCAGCAACTCGCCAACCTCTCCCGGCAACTCGGCGTGCAGCTCCTGGAGGCACACGGCCGCCGGGTCCGGCTGACCGAGGCCGCGCACCTGGTCCTGCGGCACGCCGAGGCCGTCTTCGCCCAGCTGGAGCGTGCCGAGGCCGAACTCGACGGGCTGGTGCGGGGCGAGGCGGGGCGGGTCCGGGTCGCCGCGTTCTCGACCGCCGTGCCCGCGCTCGTCGTCCCCGCCGTGCAGACCCTGCGCACCGCCCACCCCGGGCTCGACGTCCAGGTCCGCGAGGCCGAGGCGGCTGAGTCGTACGACCTGCTCGCCGCCGGCGAGGCCGACCTGGCGCTCTCGCTCGCGGCCCACGCGCCGACCGCCCGGGACCCGCAGTTCAGCCGCGTTCCGCTGCTCGCCGACCCGCTCGACGTCGCCCTGCCCGTCCGGCACGCGCTGGCCGAGGAACCCGGGCTGCGGCTGGCCGACCTGTCCGCCGAGCCGTGGATCTTCGGAAGTTCCGGGCCCTGGTCGGAGATCACCACCGCCGCCTGCGAGGCCGCCGGGTTCGTGCCGGAACGGGCGCACAGCGCCGCCGACTGGACCGCGATCCTCGCCCTGGTCGAGGCCGGGATGGGCGTCGCCCTGGTGCCCCGGATGGCCGCCGCGGAACGGCGTACGGGGGTGGGCTCGGGCGTCGTCATGCGGGTGCTCTCCGCCGACCAGCCGCGCCGGCATGTCGTCGCGGCGGTACGGCGCGGGGCCGAGGACGGGCCGGGGGTGGCGCGGGTCCTCGCGGCGCTGCGGCAGGCGGCCGTACGGCGCGAGACGCTGCAGCGGGCCGCCGGGACGGGGGAGGTGCGGCCGGTGGAGACCGGGCGGGGGGACGACCGTCCGGGCGCGACCGTTCAGCGGGACTGAAAAGACCTGTCGAAAACATTCGATGGACCTGCGGGAGGGCGGACGGCACAGTCGAACGCATGAGCCTCGACGACAGCGCAGCCGCCCAGGAGTACGACCAGGACCCGCACGCCAACGACGCCGCGCCCTACGGCGGTGGCGACCCGTACGCCGACTACCGCGCCGGCGACTTCCCGTTCACCGAGCTCGTGGACCTCGCCGACCGCCGCCTCGGCGCCGGCGTCGTCGCCGCCAACGACGAGTTCTTCGCCGAGCGCGAGAACCTGCTGGTGCGCGAGCGCGCCGTCTTCGACCCGGAGCGCTTCGGCCACAAGGGCAAGATCATGGACGGCTGGGAGACCCGCCGCCGCCGGGGCGCCGACGCCGAGCACCCGTTCCCCGCGCCCGAGGAACACGACTGGGCGATCGTCCGCCTCGGCGCGCCCGGTGTCGTCCGCGGGATCATCGTCGACACCGCCCACTTCCGCGGCAACTACCCGCAGCGCGTCAGCATCCAGGCCACCGCCGTCGAGGGCAGCCCGAGCCCCGCCGAACTCCTTGAGGCCAAGTGGGAGGAGCTGCTGCCGCCGACGCCGGTGCGCGGCCACGCCGCCAACGGCTTCGCGATCACCGCCGAACGCCGCTACACCCACCTTCGGGTCTGCCAGCACCCCGACGGCGGCATCGCCCGTCTGCGCGTGCACGGCGAGGTCGTGCCCGACCCCGCGTGGCTGGACGTCCTCGGCACCCTCGACCTGGTCTCCGTACTCAACGGCGGCGTGTACGAGGACGCCTCGGACCGCTTCTACTCCTCGCCCACCCAGATCATCCTGCCCGGCACCTCCCGCAAGATGGACGACGGCTGGGAGAACCGCCGCCGCCGGGTGCGCGGCACGAACGACTGGGTGCGCTTCCGGCTCGCCGCGCAGGGCGCCGTCCGCGCGGTCGAGATCGACACCGCGTACCTCAAGGGCAACAGCGCCGGCTGGATCGGGCTCCAGGGGCGCGACGGCGAGACGGGGGAGTGGTTCGAGATCCTGCCGCGCACCCGCCTCCAGCCCGACACCCCGCACCGCTTCCGGCTCGATGCGGCGGCCGTCGTCACGCACGTGCGCCTCGACGCGTTCCCGGACGGCGGCGTCGCCCGGATGCGGCTGCACGGCAGCCTGACGGAGGCGGGCGCGGCGGAGCTGCGCGAGACGTACGCGCGCCTGACCGACTGACGGCCGGCATAGGCCCGGACGCGGGACAGCGATGCGGGCATAGTCCCGAACGCGAGGCAGTGATCCGGGCATAGTCCCGAACGCGGGACAGGGGTCCAGGCATATGCCTGGACCCCTGTCCTTTTAACGCGTCTCGCGCGTCTCGCGCGTCCTATGCCGCGTGACGGATCAGGCCGCGGCCGCGTCCGCCGCCTGCGCCTTCAGCGCGCGCTCGATGCCCGCGCGGCACTCCGTCACCATGCGGCGCAGCGCCGGAACCGGCTGGTGCTCGGCGATCCAGGCGTCCGTCGCGTCCAGCGTCTCCTGGGAGACCTGGAGCGTCGGGTAGAGGCCGACCACGATCTGCTGCACCATCTCGTGGCTGCGGGTCTCGGAGACCTGCTTGATGGAGGCGAAGTACTTCGCCGTGTACGGGGCGAGCAGCTCGCGCTGGTCGGTCTGCACGAAGCCGCCGATGACGGCCTCCTGCACGGCGTTCGCCAGCGCGTCGCTCTCCACGACCGACGCCCACGCCTCGGCCTTGGCGGCCTCGGTGGGGCGGGCCGCGCGGGCCGTCGCGGCGTGCCGCTCGCCCGCCGCCGTACGGTCGCGCTCCAGCTCGGCCGCGATCTCCGGCTCGTCGAACCGGCCGGTCGCCGCGAGCCGCTGGACGAGGGACCAGCGCAGCTCGGCGTCCACGGCCAGGCCCTCGACGCTCGCGGAGCCGTCGAGCAGCGCCGTGAGCAGGTCGAGGTCGGCGTCCTCGCGGGCGGTCGCCGCGAAGGCCCGCGCCCACGCCAGCTGGTGGTCGCTGCCCGCCTTGGCGGCGCGCAGCTGCTCGAGCGCGAAGGCGCCCCAGCGGGCCAGGCCCTCGGCCCGCCACTCCGGCGCCGCGTACAGCTCGATCGCCAGCTTGGTCTGCGAGTGGAGCGACTGGACCACGCCGATGTCGGTCTCCTTGGCGATGCCGGAGAGGACCAGGGCCAGGTAGTCGCGGGTGGCCAGCTCGCCGTCGCGGGTCATGTCCCAGGCCGAGGCCCAGCACAGCGCGCGCGGCAGCGACTCGGTGAAGTCGCCGAGGTGCTCGGTGACGTTCTGCAGCGACACCTCGTCGAGGCGGACCTTGGCATAGGACAGGTCGTCGTCGTTGAGGAGCACGACCGCCGGCCGCTGGCGGCCGATCAGCTGCGGGACGGCCGTCAGCTCGGCCGCCTCGATGTCCAGCTCCAGGCGCTCGGTGCGGACCAGCTTGCCGGCCTCGTCGAGGTCGTAGAAGCCGATGGCGATCCGGTGCGGGCGCAGCACGGCCTCGCCCTTCGCGCCGGCCGGGAGCGCCGGGGCCTCCTGGCGGACGGCGAAGGCGGTCAGCGCGCCGTTCTCGTCGGTCTCCAGCTCGGGCCGCAGGATGTTGATGCCCGCGGTCTCCAGCCACGCCTTCGACCAGGCCTTGAGGTCACGGCCGGAGGTCTCCTCCAGCGCGCCCAGCAGGTCGGCGAGGCGGGTGTTGCCGTACGCGTGGCGCTTGAAGTACGCCTGCACGCCCTGGAAGAACTCGTCCTGCCCGACGTACGCCACCAGCTGCTTGAGCACCGAGGCGCCCTTCGCGTAGGTGATGCCGTCGAAGTTGACGAGCACGTCCTCCAGGTCGTTGATGTCCGCCATGATCGGGTGCGTGGAGGGCAGCTGGTCCTGGCGGTAGGCCCAGGTCTTCTCCGCGTTGGCGAAGGTGGTCCAGGCGTTGGGCCAGCGGGTGCCCTCGACGGAGGCCTGGCAGGCGACCGAGGTGAAGGTGGCGAACGACTCGTTCAGCCACAGGTCGTTCCACCACTCCATGGTGACCAGGTCGCCGAACCACATGTGCGCCAGCTCGTGCAGGATCGTCTCGGCACGGCGCTCGTACGCCGCGTCCGTCACCTTCGAGCGGAACACGTACTGGTCGCGGATGGTCACCGCGCCCGCGTTCTCCATCGCGCCCGCGTTGAACTCCGGCACGAAGAGCTGGTCGTACTTGGCGAACGGGTAGTCGTAGTCGAACTTCTCCTGGAACCAGTCGAAGCCCTGCCGGGTGACGTCGAAGATGTGGTCGGCGTCGAGGTACTCGGCCAGCGACGGGCGGCAGTAGATGCCCAGCGGCACGACCTGGCCGTTCTTGCCCTCGTAGGTGGAGTGCACCGAGTGGTACGGGCCGGCGATCAGGGCCGTGATGTACGTGGAGATGCGCGGCGTCGGCGCGAACTCCCACACGCCGTCCTTCGGCTCCGGCGTCGGGCTGTTGGAGTTCACGGTCCAGCCCTCGGGCGCCTTCACGGTGAACCGGAAGGTCGCCTTCAGGTCGGGCTGCTCGAAGGAGGCGAAGACGCGGCGGGCGTCCGGCACCTCGAACTGCGTGTACAGGTACACCTCGCCGTCGACCGGGTCGACGAAACGGTGCAGGCCCTCACCGGTGTTGGTGTACGCGCAGTCGGCGACGACCGTCAGCTCGTTGGCGCCCTGCTTGAGGTGCGCGAGCGCGATCCGGGAGTCCCGGAAGACGGCGGCCACGTCGAGGGAGTGCCCATTGAGCACCACCTCGTGAACGGCGGGGGCGACGAGATCGATGAACGTCTCGGCGCCGGCCTCGGCGGAATCGAAACGGACGGTGGTGACGGACCGGTAGGTGCCGCCCTCCCGCGCACCGGTGAGGTCGAGGTCGACCTCGTACGCGTCCACGGTCAGCAGCTTCGCCCGCTGCTGCGCCTCTTCACGGGTCAGGTTTGTGCCAGGCACCCGGTCAACTCCTCGGTTTCGTGATGTTTGGCCCATCCTTCCACGGGGCCGACCGGGGGCGCACGGAACATTTCCCAGGGCGAACACGCAGGGTGTGCGGGGGAGCGGACGCGCGCGTACGCGGGAACGCGGGAACGCGAAAGGGCGGCCACCCCGACGGGGGTGGCCGCCCTTCGTGCCTCCGGCCGGCGTCAGCCCTTCAGCTCGGCCGCGACCAGCTCCGCGATCTGCACGGCGTTGAGCGCCGCGCCCTTGCGCAGGTTGTCGTTGGAGACGAACAGCGCCAGGCCGTTCTCCACGGTCTCGTCGACCCGGATGCGGCCCACGTACGAGGAGTCCTTGCCGGCCGCCTGCAGCGGGGTCGGGATCTCGGACAGCTCGACGCCCTCGGCGTCCCGCAGCAGCTCGTAGGCGCGCTCGACGCTGATCGGGCGCGCGAAGCGGGCGTTGACCTGGAGCGAGTGGCCGGAGAAGACCGGGACGCGCACGCAGGTGCCGGAGACCTTGAGCTCCGGGATCTCCAGGATCTTGCGGGACTCGTTGCGGAGCTTCTGCTCCTCGTCGGTCTCGTGCGAGCCGTCGTCGACCAGGCTGCCGGCGAGCGGGAGCACGTTGAAGGCGATCGGGCGGCGGTAGACGCCGGGCTCCGGGAAGGCCACGGCCTCGCCGTCGTGGGTCAGCTCGGCCGCCCGCTCGGCGACGGCCTTGACCTGGCCGTCCAGCTCGGCGACACCGGCCAGGCCGGAGCCGGAGACGGCCTGGTAGGTGGTGGCGACCAGGGCGGTGAGCTCCGCCTCCTGGTGCAGCGGCTTGAGCACCGGCATGGCGGCCATGGTGGTGCAGTTCGGGTTGGCGATGATGCCCTTGGGGCGGTCCTTGATCGCGTGCGGGTTCACCTCGGACACCACCAGCGGGACCTCGGGGTCGCGGCGCCAGGCGGAGGAGTTGTCGATCACGACCGCGCCCTGTGCGGCGACCTTCTCGGCCAGCGCCTTGGAGGTGGCGCCGCCGGCCGAGAACAGCACGATGTCCAGACCCGTGTAGTCGGCGGTGCCGGCGTCCTCGACGGTGACGCCGTCCAGGACCGTGCCGGCGGAGCGGGCGGACGCGAAGAGCCGCAGCTCCGTGACCGGGAAATCGCGCTCGGCCAGGATCCTGCGCATGACTGTGCCGACCTGACCGGTGGCTCCGACGATTCCGACCTTCACGGGGACTCCTCCGTAGGGATGTGCAGGTGATGCGGGTGATGCCGCTTCCATGATGCGTATGTCCCCGTATCGCTTGTCCAATCCATTGTCCAAGGAGCGGACGTCCCCGGCACGGCGGGGCAGCCGCCGCAGCCGTGCGCGGAGCCGGCGGCCCGGTCCGGCCGCCTGGGTGCTCGGAGGACGGGGTCCGCTCTTTCCCGGCTGAGAGGCGGGAAACGGTCGACACGCCACCGTCAGCGCCCAGCGAAGGGCCGTGTCCGCGACGGCGGCGTCGGGCCGGCCTGACGTAGGTCCGGAGTGCGGGGTTCCGAAGGTGCCCCGCGGGTGGTGCCGGCCGGGTCCGTGAGGGTCGGCGATCACCTCACGCCAGGGGCGACAGGGCCCTAACCTCGGTGGATGAGAACCGAGTTGCGGGTGGCGGCCTACGCCGTGTGCGTACGTGACGGGGCGATACTCCTGGCCCGCTGGGTGGCACCCCACGGGGTCAAGCGGTGGACGCTGCCTGGCGGCGGCATGGACCATGGCGAGGATCCGGTCGAGACCGTCGTGCGCGAGGTCGAGGAGGAGACCGGGTACGCGGCCGAGCCCACCACGCTGCTCGGCATCGACTCCATCCGCCGCTCGTGGCCGCGCCGGCTCGGCGCCGCCGGGGACTGGCAGGGGCTGCGCATCGTGTACGAGGCGCGGATCACCGGCGGCGAGCTGCGGCCCGAGACGAACGGTTCCACCGACCTCGCCGCCTGGCACCCGCTCGACGCGGTGCCCGCCCTCGACCGGGTCGCGCTCGTCGACGTCGGCCTCCAGCTCTGGCGCGACCGGCCGCCGCTGGGCCATTCCCCGCTCTCCGATCCGGCGAACGGCTGAAAACGGCTCAACCGTCGCGAACGTCCTCAACCCCGTACGCCTTCCCGTGGTCCTGTCCCAGCGAGCACCACTGATCGCCCGATCACCCACGATCACGGGAGCCCGTATGCACGCCGTCCGCGTCCTCCGTACCGCCGTCGCCGCCGCCCTCGCGGCCGGCCTCGCCACCACCGCGCTCGCCGTCCCGGCCATGGCCGCGGCGCCGACGCCCGCCCGGCCCGCCCCGGCGGCGCACGCGGCCACCCAGCAGTCCCTGGACACGGCCGTCGCCGAGGGCGTGCCCGGAGCGCTCGCGGCGGCCCGCGACGGCAAGGGCCACTGGGCCGGCACCGCGGGCGAGCGCGGGGCCGACGACCGCTTCCGGGTCGGCTCCCTCACCAAGACCTTCACAGCCACCGTGCTGCTCCAGCTCCAGGCCGAGGGCCGGATCGACCTCGACGACACGGTGGAGAAGTGGCTGCCCGGGGTCGTGCGCGGGCACGGCAACGACGGGCGCAAGGTGACGGTGCGCCAGCTGCTCGACCACACCAGCGGCGTCTACAGCTACACCGCCGACAAGGGCTTCCAGAAGCAGGTCTTCGGCCCGGGATTCCTCGAGAGCCGCTACGACACCTGGACCGACGAGCAGCTCGTCGCCGTCGCGATGCGCCACAAGCCCGACTTCGCCCCCGGGACCGACTGGAACTACTCGAACACCAACTTCGTGCTGGCCGGCATGATCATCGAGAAGGTGACCGGCCACACGTACGAGAACGAGGTCGAACAGCGGATCATCAAGCCGCTCGGGCTGCGTGCCACCCGTGTTCCCGGCACCGATCCCCGGATGCCGGGGCCGCACTCCGGGGCGTACTCCAAGCTCAGCGAGAAGACCGACGGCCCGACCTACGAGGTGAGCGAGCTGAACCCGAGCATCGCCGGGGCGGCGGGCGGGGTGATCTCCAGCGCCGGCGACCTCCAGACGTTCTACCGTGCCCTGCTCACCGGCCGGCTGCTGCCGCCCGCCGCGCTGAAGGAGATGAAGGACACGGTCGCCACCGACCTGAGCCCGAAGGACCGCTACGGCCTCGGGCTCATGCGCACGGAACTGAGCTGCGGCACCGTCGTCTGGGGCCACAGCGGCGGCATCCACGGCTCCCACACCGAGGCCCGGGTCACCGAGGACGGCCGGCACTCGCTCGCGGCCAACTTCAACGCCGACTGGACGGGCGACATCGGCGCCCCGGTCGAGGCCGAGTTCTGCGGTACGAACGCCAAGCCCGACAAGGCCGCGAAGACCGACAAGACAGCGAAGACCGCCAAGGCCACCATGGCCGACTCGCTCGCCGCCTTCGGCGTGAAGAACTGACACGTCGGCCGGTCAGCGGGGCAGGACGACCACGTGGGCGGCCGGCGGCCGGTCCGCCGCGGCCATCAGGGCCGTACGGACCACGGTCGCCTGCTGGTCCCTCGCCTCGCGCAGCCCCCGCGGTCCGAGCCGGACGACCGTGATGCCCAGCCGCTCCAGATGCTCGCGCTTGCGGGTGTACGCGGTGTCCAGGGCGTCCTCGTCCCGCCGGGCCGCCCGGGTGTCCAGCTCGACCGCCACGGCCTGCACCGGCCAGTAGGCGTCCAGGGCACCCAGGTGCGGGCCGCCCGGCAGCCGCAGGTCCACGTTCCACAGCGGCTCCGGCAGCCCGCAGCCGCGCACCATCGCGTACAGCCGCCGCTCGGCGACGGCCCGGCCCTCGGTGAGCAGCGCGTCCACGGCGTCCGCCACGTGCGGCCGGCCGAGCAGCCGGGCCCGGCTCAGCTCCCGTACCACCACCCCCGGTTCGCAGTAGCCGCCGCCGACCGCCTCGGTGAGCAGCCGGCGCGCCGTGGCCGCGTCGGCCGGTTCGGCCACCGCGTCGGCGAGCGCCCGTTCCACCGGCGCCACCGGCAGCCCGTCGATCTCGACCGGCAGCGGCGGCCGGGCCGTGCGCACCACCCGGATCCGGTCGGTGGAGCGCGGCCGCCGGGTGCGCGGGACGAGCACGTCGACCCGTTCGACCAGGTCAGGCGGGGGAGCGGTGGCGAGTCGGTGCAGGGACAGGGCGGCGAGCCCGGTGAGCATCGCCTCGCCGCGGACGTGACGGACGGCCGCCCGGAACCGGTCCATGCCGGTCTCCGTGCCGGTGGGGATGTCGTAGTTCATGACGACGGTCTTCCGTCATAGGCCGGAGGGGTAACCGTCGTTTCCTATTCGTTGCCCAATCCGGACAACTCCGCCCTAAAGAAAAGGCGTTCGAGTGCCGACATAGAACGGCCCCTGACGGACAAACCTTCGCCAGGGGCCGCTCTCACACGTCATATGCCACTACGGCGCGACCACGCGCGCGTAGGGACACCGCGCGTCCTCACACCGCGCGCGCGTCGCACTCCTGCGCCCGCAGGGCGCGCGCCAGGTCGTCGCGCGCCTCCAGGACGAGCCGGCGCAGCGCGGGCGCCGCGTCCGCGTGCTCCGCGAGCCACGCGTCCGTCGCCGCCATGGTCTCGGGCCGGTCCTGGAGCCCCGGGAACAGGCCGCGCACCACGTCCATGCCGATCTGGATGGACCGCTCCGCCCAGATGCGCTCGATGACCGCGAAGTACTTCTCCGCGTACGGCGCGATCAGCTCGCGCTGCGAGGGCCGCGTGAAGCCGGCGATCGTCGCCTCCACCAGCGCGTTGGAGAGCTGGTCCGACTCCACGACCTGCGCCCACGCCTGCGCCTTGACGGCCTTCGACGGGCGGGCGGCCAGGCAGCGCACCTGGTGCCGCTTGCCGGTCGCCGTGTCGTCCAGGGCCAGCTCCGCGCCGATCCGGTCCTCGTCGGCCCGCCCGTGCGTGGCCAGCGGTTCCAGGAACGCCCAGCGCAGCTCCTGGTCCACCTCCAGGCCGTCGATCGCGGCCGAGCCGTCGAGCAGCCCCTCCAGGAGCTGGAAGTCGGCGTCCGACCCGGCCACGGCGGCCAGGAAGCGCGCCCAGGTCAGCTGGTGCTCGCTGCCCGGCGCGGCGGTCCGCAGCTCGCGCAGCCCGCCCTCGGCGAGCAGCCGCCCGCCCTCGGCGCGCCACTCCGGCGCGGCGTAGTGGGTGACGGCGCTCTGCGCCCAGGCGTGCACCATCTGCAGGACGCCGATGTCGGTCTCGCGGCCCGCGAACTCCAGCACCACGCGCACGAAGTCGCGGGCCGGCATCAGGCCGTCGCGGGTCAGGTTCCACAGCGCCGACCAGCACAGCGCGCGGGCCAGCGGGTCGGTGATGTCGCCGAGGTGGCCGCGCAGGGTGGCCAGCGACTCCTCGTCGAAGCGGACCTTGCAGTAGGTGAGGTCGTCGTCGTTGACCAGGACCAGGTCGGGCCGCTCGGCACCGGCCAGCTCGGCCACCACCGTACGGGCGCCGGTGACGTCGGCCTCCGCGCGCGCGTAACGCACGAGAGCGCCGTCGGTCAGCCGGTACAGGCCCACGGCGGCGCGGTGCGGGCGCAGCTCGTCGCCCTCCTGGAGGACGGCGAGCTCGGTGATCCGGCCCTCGGCGTCATAGGTGACGGCGGGGGTGAGGGAGTTGACGCCCGAGGTCTGCAGCCAGGACTTCGACCAGGCCTTCATGTCCCGGCCGGAGGTCTCCTCCAGGACGGTCAGCAGGTCGGCGAGGCGGGTGTTGCCGTACGCGTGGCGCTTGAAGTAGCGGCGCGCGCCCTCCAGGAACGCGTCCCGTCCGGCATAGGCCACGAGCTGCTTGAGCACCGAGGCGCCCTTGGCGTACGTGATGCCGTCGAAGTTGAGCTTGGCGTCCTCCAGGTCACGGATGTCGGCCGTGATCGGGTGGGTGGACGGCAGCTGGTCGGCCCGGTACGCCCACGCCTTGCGGTTGTTGGCGAAGGTCACCCAGCTGTTGGTGAAGCGGGTGGCCTCGGCCAGCGAGAAGGAGCCCATGAAGTCGGCGAACGACTCCTTCAGCCACAGGTCGTCCCACCACACCATGGTGACCAGGTCGCCGAACCACATGTGGGCCATCTCGTGCAGGATCACGTTGGCCCGGCGCTCGTACGCCGCCTGCGTGACCTTGCCGCGGTAGATGTACTCCTCGCGGAAGGTGACGATGCCCGGGTTCTCCATCGCGCCGAGGTTGTACTCGGGGACGAAGGCCTGGTCGTACTTGCCGAAGGGGTACGGGTAGTCGAAGTTCTCGTGGAAGAAGTCGAGACCCTGCTTGGTGACCAGGAAGACGTCGTCCGCGTCGAAGTGCTTCGCGAGACCCTTGCGGCACATCGCGCCGAGCGGGATCTCCAGCTCGGTGCCGTCGCCGAGCACGCGCGTGTAGGAGTCCGTGACGTAGTGGTACGGACCGGCCACCACACAGGTGATGTACGTGGAGATCGGCGCCGTCTCGGCGAACCGCCACACGCCGTCGGCGCCCTGCTCGCCCGCGCCGTTCGACCAGACCGTCCAGCCCTCGGGCGCGGTCACCTCGAAGCGGTACGGGGCCTTGAGGTCGGGCTGCTCGAAGTTGGCGAACACCCGGCGGGCGTCGGCCGGCTCGTACTGCGTGTAGAGGTAGACCTCGCCGTCCTCCGGGTCGACGAAGCGGTGCATGCCCTCGCCGGTGCGGCTGTAGGCGCACTGGGCATCGACGACCAGCACGTTCTCGTCGGCGAGGCCGTCGAGCGCGATCCGGGTGCCGTCGAAGACGACCGCCGGGTCGAGGGCGCGGCCGTTGAGGGTGACCGCGTCCACGGAGGGCGCGATCAGGTCGACGAAGGTGGAGTCGCCTTCACCCGTACGACGGAACCGCAGCGTCGTCACCGAACGGAAGGTACGGACGTCCCGCGCGGACTCGCCGACCGCCGAACGCAGGTCGAGGGCGACCTCGTATCCGTCGACGGACAGCAGCCCGGCGCGCGCCTGGGCCTCGTCGCGGGTCAGATTCTCACCGGGCACCGGCACTCCTTCGTCGTGCGTTCGAAACAGGACCGATCCTGCCATGCGTCCCGCGTGGCCAGAAGGCGGGCACCGGGAATGCGGCCGGGCGCGGCGGCGTTCCGTCAGGTCGGGCACACCGCCGCACCGCCGCCGCAGACCGCCTTTGAGGAGACGCATGTCCGAGAACGCGACCACCGCCGAATTCTTCTTCGACCCGCTGTGCCCGTGGGCCTGGCTGACCTCCCGCTGGATGCTGGAGGTGGAGAAGGTCCGCCCCGTCCACGTGCGCTGGAAGGTCATGAGCCTCGCCGTCCTCAACGAGGACAAGCTCGACGACATGCCCCCGCAGTACCGCGAGATGATGGAGACCCAGGCGTGGGGCCCGGTGCGGGTCGTCATCGCCGCCCGGGAGCTGCACGGCGACGAGGTCGTCGGCCCGCTCTACACCGCGCTCGGCACCCGCTTCCACGTCAACGGCGAGGGCCCGACCCGCGAGGCCATCGAGGGCGCGCTGGCGGACGTCGGCCTGCCGGCCGAGCTCATCGAGTACGCCGACAAGGACACGTACGACAAGGAGCTGCGCGCCTCCCACAAGGAGGGCATCGACAAGGTGGGCCAGGAGGTCGGCACCCCGGTCATCTCGGTGCCCGGCGCCGACGGCGAGGAGGTCGCCTTCTTCGGCCCGGTCGTCACCCCGACCCCGCGCGGCGACGCGGCGGCCCGGCTGTGGGACGGCACCCTGCTGGTGGCGTCGACCCCCGGCTTCTACGAGATCAAGCGCACCCGCACGGCGGCGCCGAGCTTCGAGTAGCCCCGGCGGCCGGCGACCGGCCGGCCACAGAGGAACCCCCGTGATTCACGTCATCACGGGGGTTTCCTCCTTTCACCGCCTGCCCGGTGAAGGGTGAAAAGACGATCACGAGCAGGACGTCGTGTCTCCGGCAGGGGCCCGGCGCCGGGCCCCTGCCGGGAGGCGGTTCAGAAGGAGATCAGCGGCACCGAGGCCTTGGCAGCCTGGTAACGCCGGCTGACGTCCTGCCAGTTCACGACCTGCCACATGGCCTCGATGAAGTCGACCTTCTGGTTCTTGTACTGGAGGTAGAAGGCGTGCTCCCAGGCGTCGAAGACCAGGACCGGTACCGACCCCTGGCCCACGTTGCCCTGGTGGTCGTAGACCTGCTCGACGATCAGACGGCCGCTGACCGGCTCGTAGGCGAGGACGCCCCAGCCGGAACCCTGGGTGGTCGCGGCGGCCTTGGTCAGCTGGTTCTTGAACCCGGCGAAGGAGCCGAAGGACTCGGTGATCGCGTCCGCGAGCTCACCGACGCCGTCGGCGGCCAGCGGCTCGCCGCCGCCCCCGTCCTTCGGGCTGTTCATGTTGTTCCAGTAGATGGAGTGGAGGATGTGGCCGGAGAGGTGGAACGCCAGGTTCTTCTCCAGCCCGTTGAGGGACGCCCACTGCTCCTTGTCGCGGGCCTCCGCCAGCTGCTCCAGGGTGTCGTTCGCGCCCTTGACGTAGGCGGCGTGGTGCTTGTCGTGGTGCAACTCGATGATCTGCGGGTTGATCACCGGTTCCAGTGCCGCGTAGTCGTACGGCAGTTCCGGGAGCGTGTAGACGGCCATGGTGCCCAGCCCTTCGACTGACTGAATGCTTATTGCAACCTATATGCAAGTGCAGCTTAAGGGTAGGTGCGACAGGTGTGGATCAGTCCTTGGTCCTAGGGCGCGAGTCGTGGGCGCGAGTGCTTCCGCGCGCTCCCTCCAACGGTCCAACCGCCGCTGGGGCGGCCCCGGGCCGGGTCCCTAGCGTGCGGGCATGAGACTCCCTCAGCAGGCGCTGAAGCTCGCCATGGCCGTGGTCACGCTGTTCTGCGCCGTACTCGTCACCGCTCCCGCGTCGCACGCGGCGCCCCGCGCGGACTGGCGGCAGGTCGGCACCGACGCCCTCACCGGCGTCAGCGGTCTCACCCACGAGGGCCCCGGCGCCGCGCTGATCGTCCACGACAACAAGCGCGCCGGGCAGCCGCGGCTCTCCCGGATCACGTACGGGACGGACCCGATCGCCGTCACGCGGCTCACCTGGGACGGGGCCGAGCCCGTCGACCTGGAGGCCATCGAGGCGATCCCGGGAGTGACGGGCGAGTACGTGGCGCTCGCCAGCCGGGGCATCGTCTACCGGCTGAGGGTCGACGGCACGGTGGCGACCGTCCTGGACTATGCCCCGCTGCCCTCGATCGGACAGGGCGACAACGACGAGAGCTTCGCGCTGGTGTCCCGGGGCGGCCGGCTCGCCGCCCTGTGGGCCGACCGGGGCGAGGGGCCGGAGCGCCCCGCGACGCTGTACGCGGCGCCGCTGAACTTCGCGTCCTGGGGCGAGCCGCAGTTCGGCGCGGTGACGAAGCGCCCGTACACCTCGGTGTACCGCCGGGCGACGGCACCCGCCACATCTCCGACATCTCGGTGACCGACTCGGGCCGGATCCTGGTCGGTTCGGCCTCGGACGCGGGCGACGACGGGTCCTTCGACTCCGCCGTCAGTGACGCGGGCCGGGTGACGGTGTCGGCGAGCGGCGCGGTACGGGTGACCCTGGCGGCCCGGCCGGCGGTGCTCGGCACGTTCCCGGGGCACAAGGTCGAGGGGGTCGAATGCCTGCCGGGCACGGACGACGCGCTGCTCGGCACGGACGACGAGAACCTCGGCGGCTACGTCCGCGCGGCCGCGTACTGCGGAAGCTGAGCCCCGTGCGTGTCCTGTCGCGCGTGCTCGCGCGCGGTGGGCTGTTGTCGTCCCTATGACCGGGCAGCGCCCTCGGATGTGACAGCCGTTTCCCCGCGCTGCCGGGCCGGCCGCCCGCCGCGCGCACAGCACGGCGCCCCGCGGAGCGAAGGCTCCGCGGGGCGCCGTGAAGGGGGTGAGGTCCGGGTCAGGCCTTGTCGGCCGCCACCGGCTTCTTGTCGTCGTCCGCGGCCTCGCCGTCGGCCGCGGCCGGCTCGACCGGGGTCGCCTCGGGCGCCGCGGCCGGGGCGGCCGTCGCGTCGCCGCGCCGGTTCTGGAGCACGAGGCCGACGATCGCGAGAGCGATGGTCAGTCCGCCCGTGTAGTAGAGCTGTTCGCGGGTGCCGGGCTCCATGGCCATCAGGATGAAGACGGCCACCATGCCGGCCAGCGCGACGATGGTGAGGCCGGGGAACAGCCACATCCGGACGACCAGCTTCTCCGGCGTCTCGCGCTCGGTGCGACGGCGCAGGGCCAGCTGGGAGGCGGCGATGAAGAACCAGACGACCAGGATGATCGCGCCGATGGTGTTGAGCAGCCAGATGAACGCCTTGTCCGGCGACCAGTAGCTGAGCATCACGCAGGCGAAGCCGAGCACGCACGAGACGAGGACGGCCAGCCGCGGCACGCCGCCGAAGGTGCGGCCGATGGCCTGGGGGCCCATGCGGCGGGCGACCAGCGAGCAGGCCATCCGGGAGGCGCCGTAGATGTTGGCGTTCATCGCGGAGAGCAGGGCGACGAGGACGACCACGTTCATGATCTGGCCGGCGGCCGGGATGCCCAGGTAGTCGAGGGTCGCGACGTACGGGCCCTTCTCGGCGACCGCCGGGTCGTTCCACGGCACGATGGCGACGATGACGGCCATGGAGCCGATGTAGAAGATCGCGATGCGCCACATCGCCGTACGGACGGCCTTGGCGACACCCTGGACCGGGTGTTCGGACTCGGCCGCGGCGATGGTGACGGTCTCCAGACCGCCGTACGCGAAGAGCGAGGCGAGCAGACCGAAGATCAGGCCGTCGACGCCGTTCGGGAGGAACCCGCCGCCGCCCGTGCCCCCGGCGGTCTCGGAGGCCGCCTTGGCCGCCTCGTCGGCCGGGATGACGCCCACGATGGCGAGCGCGCCGATGACCAGGAAGAGGACGATGGCGCCGATCTTGAGGGCGGCGAACCAGAACTCGAATTCGCCGAAGTTCTTCACGGCCGCCAGGTTGGTGCCGCAGAACACCAGCATGAAGAGGGCCACCCAGGCCCACTCCGGGGTGCCCGGGAACCAGCCGCTCATGATGCCCGCGGCGCCCAGGCCCTCCAGGCCGACGGCGACGCAGAGCAGGAACCAGAAGGCCCAGCCCGAGGTGAAGCCGGCCCACGGGCCGAAGGCGCGCTCGGCGTGGACGGAGAAGGAACCGGAGGCCGGGTTGGCCGCCGACATCTCGCCGAGCATGCGCATCACCAGCATGACGAGCACACCGGAGAGGGCGTAGGCGAGGACGATCGACGGGCCGGCCTTGGCGATGCCTTCGCCGGAGCCGACGAAGAGGCCGGCGCCGATGACGCCGCCGAGGGCGATCATCGACAGGTGACGCTGTTTGAGGCCGTGGGACAGGCTTCCGACAGGGGCGGTCGTGGTGCCGTCCTCACGGTCGGCCGGCGCGGGGGCGTTGGTCCGAGACATGGGCGAACTCTGTTCACTAGCCGAGACGGGAGAGTGGCCCACAGTGTGGGGGCGTGTACCGCTCAGAGGGAACGCTTGTCCGCTATACGGTCACGACCTTTACACAAGGTGAATTAATAATTCCGCTTAGTGCGGCGCATGACCCTCTCACGCATTCCGGCCACCAGCAGGACCAGCGCGGTCGCCCCGCTGGACCACAGCACCTGCGGCCGCGACGCGTCGTCGAGCAGCATCAGGACCAGCACCGCCGCCATCGCGGCCAGCGCCACCCAGGTGAGCCAGGGGAAGCACCACATACGGAGGGACAGGCTCTCGGGCGCCTCGCGCTCGATCCGGCGCCGCAGCCGCAGCTCCGAGACCGCGATCAGCGCCCACACGAACAGCAGCACCGCGCCGACCGCGTTCAACAGATAGAGGAAGACGGAATCAGGCCACTTGAGGTTGAGGAAGACGGAGACGAAACCGAAGGCCACCGAGGCGAGCAGCGCGCGCCGCGGCACCCCGCCGCCCGTCACCTTCAACAGGCCCTTCGGCGCCTCGCCGCGCTCGGCCAGCGAGAACACCATGCGCGAGGCCCCGTACAGATTGGCGTTCAGCGCCGAGAGCAGCGCCACGAACACCACCACGTTCATGATCTGCCCGGCCGCCGGCACCCCGATGTGGTCCAGCACCGCCACGTACGGCGACTCGCCCGGCACGATGGCGGTCCACGGCAGCAGGGTCACGATCACCAGCATCGACCCCACGTAGAAGAGGAGGATGCGCCACACGGCGCTGCGCACCGCCCGCGCCACGTTGCGCACCGGGTCGTCGGACTCCGCCGCCGCGATCGTCACGACCTCCAGGCCGCCGAACGCGAACGCGACGACGAGCACCCCGGAGACCACCCCCGACCAGCCGTTCGGCAGGAAGCCGCCCTGCCCGGTCAGATTCGCCATTCCCACCGGCTGGGTGTCCGGCAGCCAGCCGGCGATCGCCAGCAGGCCGAGCACCAGGAAGAGGACGATGGCGCCGACCTTCAACGCGGCGAACCAGAACTCGAACTCGCCGAAGTTCTTCACCGCCGACAGGTTGGCCGCCGTGAACACCACCATGAAGAGGAGGACCCAGCTCCACTGCGGCACCGCCGGCGCCCAGCCGTGCGCGATCCGGGCCGCGCCCGTCGCCTCCACCGCCAGCACCACCACCAGCAGGAACCAGTACAGCCAGCCCACCGAGAAACCCGCCCAGCGCCCCAGCGCCCGCTCCGCGTGCACGGAGAACGCGCCGGAGGACGGCATCGCCGCCGACATCTCGCCCAGCATCCGCATGATCAGCATCGCCAGCGCGCCCGCCAGAAGATACGAGACGACGATCCCCGGGCCCGCGACCGCGATGCCCGCGCCCGAACCGACGAACAGTCCCGCGCCGATGACGCCGCCGAGCCCCAGCATCGTCAGATGACGCCGCTTCAGTCCGTGGGAGAGCGGGGCCGGCAGGTCGTCCATGACGGATGTGGCGGCACCCGAGGGGGCGGCGGAAGGGTCGGAACCCGAGGTTCCGGCAGGATCGGCGGGTTCGGCGGGATCGTGCATGTGGGGGGCTCGTGCTCTCGGGGCGGTGCTGCGCTTTATGGGGACCCCACAGTCTCTCCGGTCGGCGCCCCCCGACGCAAAAGGGACCTCAGGGTACGACTTCCCAGTGACCAGCATCACGTGGCGCGACGTGTGGATCCTGGGCTTTGTTTGATCTCCACGAAGGGGCCGGTTCGTGCTTTGTGGGCCGCTGATGGTGATCGGCCGCTCACCCCTGGCATACGGTCGAGCCTGGCCCCTTGCGGCCCTCATGGCCCCCTGTAGCCGCCCGTGGTCCCCTGTGGCCCCGGCGGACCCTCAGGGGGGTCCTGTCCCCGCAGTTCCCGTCCCGCTGTCCCCGATCCCCCGCGGAGTACCGATGAGCACCGCAGCCCCCGTCTCCTCCCTCCGTTCCGGCACGGTCCTCGCCGACCTGATCCCGGCGAGCCGCGTCCGCGAGCTCGCGCTGGTCGTCGGCGGTGCCGCGCTGACCGGCATCGCGGCCCAGATCGCCGTCCCGGTCCCCGGCTCCCCGGTCCCGGTCTCCGGCCAGACATTCGCCGCCCTGCTGGTCGGCACCGCGCTCGGCGCCCGCCGCGGCTTCCTCTCCCTCGGCCTGTACGCCGTCGTCGGCATGGCGGGCGTGCCGTGGTTCGCCGAGGGCGCCTCCGGCTGGTCCATGGCCTCCTTCGGCTACATCCTCGGCATGCTGCTCGCCGCCACCGTGGTCGGCTCGCTCGCCCGCCGCGGCGGCGACCGCTCCGTGCTGCGGACCGCCGGCACGATGGCGCTCGGCTCCGCGATCATCTACGCGGTCGGCGTGCCGTACCTCGCGCTGGCCACCGGCATGACGCTCGGCCAGGCCGTCGCCGCCGGCCTCGTCCCCTTCCTCATCGGTGACGCGCTCAAGGCGGCCCTCGCGATGGGCGCCCTGCCGGCCGCCTGGAAGCTCGTCGGCCGCAAGGACTGAACCGCTCGGCGGCGGGCGCGGCACCCGCGCCCGCCGACCGTCCCGGAGCACGAGAAAGGCTCTCCGTACCCGATCGTCTCGGGTGCGGAGAGCCTTTTCGTTGTCTCTGGTGACCGTGGGGGGAGCGGTCGGCCGAGCGGGGTCAGGCGAGGAGCGTCAGCTCTTCTGCGCCGGGATCTCCGGCTGCGCGGAGCGCTTCTGGACCCGGTCCTTGACGAGACCGATCACCAGCACCAGCGCGGCCACACCCAGCGAGAGCACGACCTGCTGGCGGTTGTCGCCACCGTCGAACACCATGTAGCCGATCACGAAGGTGATCATCGCGATGGTGGCCCAGGTCAGGTACGGGAAGAGCCACATCTTCACGACCAGCTTCTCGGGCTGCTCGCGCAGGATCATTCCGCGCATCCGCAGCTGGGTCACACAGATGACCAGCCACACGAAGAGCGCGACGGCACCGGAGGAGTTCAGCAGGAAGGCGAAGACGGTGTCGGGCCACTTGTAGTTGAAGAAGACCGCGACGAATCCGAAGACCACCGAGGAGAGGATCGCCGCCTGCGGCACACCGCGCTTGTTGACACGGGCGAAGGCGCGGGGCGCGTCGCCGCGCTGGCCGAGCGAGAAGGCCATGCGGGAGGCCGTGTAGAGGCCCGAGTTCAGGCAGGACAGAACGGCGGTCAGCACGATCACGTTCATGATCTGGCCGGCGTGGGGGATGCCGATCGAGTCCAGGGCGGCGACGTACGAGCCCTTCTCCAGGATCGCCTTGTCGTCCCAGCGCAGCAGCGTGAGGACGACGAAGATCGAGCCCAGGTAGAAGACGGCGATACGCCAGATGACGCTGTTCGTCGCCTTGGTCACGGCGCGCTGCGGGTCCGCGGACTCGCCGGCGGCCAGGGTGACGATCTCGCTGCCCATGAAGGAGAAGACGACCATCAGCACACCGGTGAGGACCGCGCCCGTGCCCATCGGGAAGAACCCGCCCGAGTCGGTGAGGTGGGCGAGGCCCGCGCCCGGGTTGTCCGAGCCCGGCAGCACGCCGAAGACGGCCAGCAGACCGATCACCACGAAGGCGCCGATGGCGACGACCTTGATGCCCGCGAACCAGAACTCGAACTCGCCGTACGAGGCGACCGAGGCCAGGTTGGTCGCGGTGAGCACCACCATCACGATGAGGGCCCAGCCCCACTGCGGGACGGCCGGGATCCAGCCCTCCAGGATCTTGGCGCCGGCGGTCGCCTCGACTGCGAGCACCACGACCCAGAAGAACCAGTACAGCCAGCCGATGGTGAAGCCGGCCCAGCGGCCGAGCGCCTGGTCGGCGTAGGCGGAGAAGGAACCGGAGGACGGGCGCGCGGCGGCCATCTCGCCGAGCATCCGCATCACGAAGACGACCATCACGCCGACGAGCGCGTAGGACAGGAGGATGGCGGGACCGGCGGCGGCGATGCCGGCGCCGGAGCCCACGAAGAGGCCGGCGCCGATGACGCCGCCGATGGCGATCATCGAGAGGTGACGGTTCTTGAGGCCGGCCTTCAGGCCGTCCTGGCCGGGCGCGCCGTGGGAACCGTGTGCGCCGAGGGACTGCGAGGTACCACCGTTGTCGTCGGTGGGCCCGCCTTCCTTCGTCATGGTCGGCTGCGTGTTCATGAACGCTTCCTTTGGTGTGGGGGGCGCTCGGGTGAGCTGGAGACATAAAACCCGCATTCGGCCCCATGCGGAAGACCTAATTCCGGATCGTGATTTCGGACATACGGCACATCAACGGCCCAGAGCGGTCGGGACGGAGGTCCGGGACCAAGGTCCCGACCCCGCTTTCGGTTACCCAGGCCCGTCCGTGCCACACTCGGAACATGCGCGTCTACCTCGGCTCCGACCACGCCGGCTACGAACTCAAGAACCATCTCGTCGAGTGGCTGAAGGCCCACGGCCACGAGCCCGTCGACTGCGGTCCCCACATCTACGACGCCCAGGACGACTACCCGCCGTTCTGTCTGCGCGCCGCCGAGAGGACCGCCGCCGACGAGGGCAGCCTCGGCGTCGTCATCGGTGGTTCCGGCAACGGCGAGCAGATCGCGGCCAACAAGGTCAAGGGAGTGCGCGCCGCCCTCGCCTGGAGCGAGCAGACCGCCGCCCTCGGCCGCGAGCACAACAACGCCAACGTCGTCGCCGTCGGCGCCCGCATGCACACCCGCGACGAGGCGACCACCTTCGTCGAGATCTTCCTGAAGACCCCGTACTCGGGTGACGCGCGCCACACCCGCCGGATCGACATGCTCTCGGCGTACGAGACCACGGGCGAGCTCCCGGCCATCCCGGCCCACCACCCGCAGGAGCCCACCGCCTGATGCCCGAAGGGCACACCATCCACCGGCTGGCCGCCGACTACCGGGAACGGTTCGGCGGCCGGCCGGTGCGTGTCTCCAGCCCACAGGGCAAGTTCGCCGACTCGGCCGCCCTGCTCGACGGCGCGGTCCTCGCGCACACCGAGGCGCACGGCAAGCACCTCTTCCTGGGCTTCCCCGGCGAGGAGTGGGTCCACATCCACCTCGGCCTCTTCGGCAAGGTGAACTTCGGCGGTCCCGTCGCAGCGGCGGCCGACCCGGTTCTGCCGCCGCCCACCGACACCGTCCGGCTGCGACTGGCCGCCGCCGACGCGTACGTCGACCTGCGCGGCCCCACCACCTGCGCGCTCATCACGGACGCCGAGAAGCGGGCGATACACGACCGGCTCGGCCCCGACCCGCTGCGCGCGGACGACGACCCCGCCGAGGCGTGGCGGCGGATCTCGAAGTCCCGCACCACGATCGCCGCCCTGCTGATGGACCAGAAGATCGTCGCGGGCGTCGGCAACGTCTACCGCGCCGAGGTGCTCTTCCGGCACGGCATCGACCCCTACCGGGCCGGCCGGGACCTGAGCCCGGGGGAGTGGACCGCGATCTGGGACGACCTGGCCGCGCTGATGCGCGAGGGCGTCCGGCTGAACCGCATCGACACCGTCCGCCCCGAGCACACCCCCGAGGCCATGGGCCGCCCGCCGCGCGTCGACGACCACGGCGGCGAGGTCTACGTCTACCGCCGGGCGCATCTGCCCTGCCACATCTGCGGCACCGAGATCCGCACCGCCGACCTGGCGGCCCGCAACCTCTTCTGGTGCCCGTCCTGCCAGCAGCGCTAGGGGCACCCACCGCGCGGGTCGGTGACCACCCGTGATCCGTCGCCGAGGCCGCGTCCTCCGTGAGAGTGAGTCGGCCGTGCGCGCGGAGCGGCGAGCCACGCACTCGTACGGGTGACAGCGGCGCGCTCCGGGGAGGCGGCCGGGCCGGGGCTTTCGCCTGGGCCAGGGCGGTTTCGGCATATGACCGGACTGCCGTACGCCATTCGGAGCCGCGCCAGGTACGCGGACAGCGTCGTTACGATCCGCTTTCGCCACGGCCCGATGCATCGATGCCTGCTCTGATGCGGGCATCTGACCTGCTGTTATGCCGCCATGACCGCCGCGAAGCGGACGGCGGTGCGACGGGCCCGGCGCCGGATGGGACGACGGGAGAGGCAGGCATATGACCCAGCGGTCCGAGGGCCAGACCCACGACCAGAGCCAGGGGCGCGAGCAGAGCGCGGGAGTACGGCTGGCGCGGCTGTTGCGCCGCTGGTGGGAGGAGTCCGGCGGTCCGTCCGGCGGCACCCGGCCGACCCAGCAGGCGCTCGCCGCCCGCCTCGGCGTCGACCAGACCACCCTCTCGCGCTACCTGAACCCCGGCCATCTCTCGACCGCGCCCCTCCGCGTGGTCGAGGCCCTGCACACCCACCTGCGCGCCCCGGCGGCGGAGATCGACGAGGCCCGCGCCCTGTGCGCGACCGCGCTCCGGGAGAACGGCCGGCAGCGCACCGCGGCCGCGGACCCCGCACCTCGGAAGGACGAGGCCACCCCCGCCCCCGCCCCCACGCCCGCCGTCACCGTCCGGTCCGCCTCCCCCTGGCTCCCGCCGGCGCTGGTCGGGTCGGCCGTGGTGATGGCGTTCACCGCCGGAATCGTCGCCCACGCGTGGTTCTCCGCCTCCCCGCGCGCGGACCCGGCCGGCGGCGCGGCCGGTGCCGTCGCCACCCGGATGACGGGGCACAAGTGGCCGGTGCTGATCATGCGGGAGGAGGACCAGTACACCCGGGCCCGCGTCCTCCAGTACCTGCTGCGCTCCTGGGGGTACAAGGTCCGGACCGACGGCTTCTTCCGGGAGGACACCCGGGACGCCGTCGTGGACTTCCAGAAGAAGAACGACCTGACCGCCGACGGCAAGGTGGGCGACCAGACCTGGCCGGAGCTGGTGAAGGAGGTCGGCCCCGGCTCCGGTCCGTTCGAGGTGCGGGCCCTGCAGGAACTCCTCAACAACGTGGACCAGGGCGCCACCCCGGTCACCGGCACGTTCACCACGACGACCGGCGCGGACCTGGGGTACTTCCAGCGCCTCCACGGCCTGCCGGAGACCCGCCGGGCGAACCAGGAGACCTGGCTGGCCCTGCTGGTGCGTCAGCTTCCGCCCGCCACGGCCCCGGACTACCAGCGGTCCATGAGCCCGCCGCCCGTCGCGGCCCGTTGACGGCCCGCGGCCCCCCGGTGCCGCATGAGGGCATGACCCCAGCTCAGGGCCATGCCGGCGGCGGTGCATCGATGCGCATGAACGGACGGTCCGCACCGGCTTTCCGGGCCCGTCGGCCGGGCCATGCTGGGAGGGCGGCCGGCTCCCCACGTCCCGCCCTCGCGGCGGGCTCTTTCCCCGGGGGCGTGTTCCGGTTCGCTTCTCCGTCCGTACATCCGTCACACCCGGCACATCCGCCCGAAGGGGGCACTCATGTCCGCTGTCCGCAAGACCCTCACGTCCGTCGTCTCGGCCGCACTCCTCGCCGGTGGTCTCCTCGTCGCCACCGCGGGCCCGGCGAGCGCCGGCGGCTGTGGGGACCGGCAGGATCCCAAGATCGACGGGGCCGTCGCCGGCTGGACCCTGACCTGCGGGAAGGGAGCGATGACGATGAAGGGCTGGGTCGAGGACACCCGCGCGGACGGCAAGTGCGCCGTGGTCCGGATCAGCTCCGGCAACGCCTACCAGGCCCCGAAGGCGTGCGGCTCCGGCACGCGGACGCCCTTCACGTACACGTTCAAGGGACAGACGACCGCCCAGGGACGGCTGGCTCTCGTCTGACCGTCCGACGGCGTACCCGGCCGCGGCAGCCCTCCGGGGCTCGCCGCGGCCGGTGGCGTGCCGGTGGCGCGTCGGCGGCGTATCCGGCCCCTCCGGCGAGCCGCGGCAGGTGTACGCCAACATCAATTGTTCGCATCCGCGAAGTCCCACTTCGGCCTGATGGCGCCGTGCGCGGGTCCCGCGACCCCGCCGCCGGACCCCGCGACCGGCGTCACCGGCCGTGACAGCCCCGTCGCACGGCCGTCACGGCGGGCCGGACCCGCCCGTCAGGGCGTGTCACCGGTGGTGCGAGGCGGTTCGGCTCCGGTCAATTCCCGCCAGGGCCCGGACACGTGGCACGGACCCGGAGCCCGCCGGAGCCGCGCCGCCCCACGCCGTACCAGCGCCCTCTTCCGGCTGGTGCCGCCGTATACGTGCACGTGTCATATGCCACCGGCGTCTCCGATCCACGATTCCGGCCATCCCATTTCGAATGCAATGTCAGCCGGGTCCCCCTGCACGAGCTCCGATCGGGTGGATAAGGTCCAGCTCAATGACACGTCGTGGAGCGATGCCCGTATACGCGGCCCGGTTGCGCAGGAGCGCCCGCCGGGTCCGCGTCGGCCTGCGCCGGTCCGGGGTCGACTACTTCCGCGGCGACGGCTCCGACCGGATCGCCCTCGCGGGCCTCCTCCTCACCATCCCCGCCATCGCCTGGGGCACGCTCCTCGCCCCGGTCTGGGTCTCGCCGGCCGCCCTCGTGCTGCCGATCGTGGCCGGCGGACTGATCCTGCGCCCCGCCAGCCTGCTCGGCCTGTACGCGACGGCCGCCGCCGCGCTCATCGTCGAGTCCGTCGTCCTCGGCCCCTATACACAAGGGCCGGCCCGGGTCACCCCGGGCATCGTCCTGATCGTCGCCGCCTGCGGGCTCACCGGCCTGCTCGTCGCGCAGTTCCGGGCCCGCGTCGGCGTGCCCTGGAGACGCGGCGGCACCATGCTCTTCGACCTGCGCGAACGCATCCGGGTCCAGAGCGCGCTGCCCCGCCTGCCCAGCGGCTGGCACCGCGAGATGGCGCTGCGCCCGGCCGGCGGCCAGTCCTTCTCCGGCGACTTCGTCGTCGCCGCCCGCACCCACGGCGGCCGCACCCTCGAAGTCGTCCTCACCGACGTCTCCGGCAAGGGCATGGACGCGGGCTCCCGCGCCCTGCTGCTCTCCGGCGCGTTCGGCGGCCTCGTCGGCTCGCTGCCCCCGCACGCCTTCCTGCCCGCCGCCAACGGCTATCTGCTGCGCCAGGACTGGGACGAGGGCTTCGCCACCTCCATCCACCTCGTCCTCGACCTGGACTCCGGCGACTACGAACTCTTCTCCGCCGGCCACCTGCCCGCCCTCCAGCTCCACGCGGGCCGCGGCAGCTGGGAGGAGAAGTCCGCGGACGGGCCGCTGCTCGGCGTCTACGACGGCGCCGAGTTCCACCCGGTCAAGGGCTCCCTGCGCCCCGGCGACGTCCTCATGCTCTTCACCGACGGCCTCGTCGAGAGCGCCGAACGCGACATCGCCGAAGGCATCGACCGGCTCACCGGCGAGGCCGACCGGCACGTCCCCGGCGGCTTCGAGGGCGCCGCCTGGCACCTCATCGAGGCCTGCGCCAAGGACGTCAACGACGACCGCGCACTCCTCCTCATCAGCCGCAAGGGCTGAACCACCACCGCGTACCCGGCCGGGGTGGGGATTTCCCCACCACCGTTCCACCGGCCTGCGTGATGGTCCCTGACCTGCCCTTATCCGTACGTTCGAGAGGACGAACACGAACGTACGGAGGAATGTATGGGCCCCGACACGGCAGCCGTCGAACTCATCGGAGTGCGACGCCAGTACGGCAAGGGCGACCGCGCCGTCCACGCCCTGCGCGGCATCGACCTCAGCCTCCCGCACGGCAGCTTCACCGCCGTCATGGGACCGTCCGGATCCGGCAAGTCGACCTTCCTCCAGTGCGCCGCCGGACTCGACCGCCCCACCGCCGGATCCATCCGGCTCGGCGGCACCGAGATCACCGGCCTCGGCGAGAACCGGCTCACCGAGCTGCGCCGAAGCCGCCTCGGCTTCGTCTTCCAGGCGTTCAACCTGCTGCCCTCGCTCACCGTCGAGCAGAACGTCCTGCTGCCGCTGCGGCTCGCCGGACACCGCCCCGACCGGCGGCGCGCCGCCGAGGTCCTCGGCCGGGTCGGCCTCGGTGACAAGGGCGCCCGCCGCCCCGGCGAGCTGTCCGGCGGCCAGCAGCAGCGGGTGGCCATCGCCCGGGCCCTGGTCACCCGGCCCGACGTGATCTTCGGCGACGAGCCGACCGGCGCCCTCGACACCACCACCGCCGCCGAGGTGCTGACCCTGCTGCGCGACGCCGTCGACCAGCTCGGCGCCACCGTCGTCATGGTCACCCACGACCCTGTCGCCGCCGGCTACGCCGACCGGGTGGTCTTCCTGGCGGACGGCCGGCTCGTGGCCACCCTCCCGCGCAGCACCCCCGCCGCCATCGGCGCCCGGATGACGCAGCTCGCCGCCCCCGCCGCCGGGCACGCCGGGCAGTACGCCGGGGCGGTCGCCTGATGCTCCGCGCCAACGGTCTCGCCCGCGCGGCGGTCCGCTTCAAGCCGTCGTCCTTCGTCGGCACCTTCGTCGCCCTGCTGCTCGCCGCCGCCGTCGTCTCCGGCTGCGGACTGCTGCTCCAGACCGGCCTGACCGCCTCCGTCCCGCCCACCCGCTACGCCGGCGCCCCCGTGGTCGTCGCCGCCGACCAGCAGGTGCACACCGTCGTCCACCGCGGCCCCGAGCCCGAGACCGAGTCCACCGCCGTGCCCGACCGGGCCCGCCTCGACGCCTCCCTGGTCCGTGCCGCCGCCGGCACCCCCGGCGCCGCCCGCGCCATCGGCGACGTCGGCTACCCGGTCCGGGCCGGCGCCGAGGACTCCGGCGTGCCGCTCGCCGCCACCGGCTGGGGCTCCACCGCCTTCACCGGTGTCCGTACGACCTCCGGCAGCGCCCCGGGCCCGGACGAGGCCGTCGTCGGCGCGGGCCTGGCCCGGACCGGAGAGCGCCTCACCCTCGACACCCCGGCCGGCCCGCGTACCTTCACCGTCTCGGGCACCACCGACACCCCCGGCGTCTGGTTCTCCGACGCCCAGGCGCTCGCCCTGTCCGGCCACCCCCGCACCGTGGACGCCATCGCCGTCCTGCCCGAGGCCGGCACCGACCCCGCCGCCCTCGCCGCCCGCCTCGGCGACGCCCTGCGCGGCAAGGCCCTGGTCCACACCGGCGACGACCGCAGCCTCGCCGAAGACGCCGGGCTGTCCGCCACCCGAGAGCTCCTCACCGGACTCGGCGGCTCCTTCGGCGGCACCGCCACCCTGGTCGCCGTCTTCACCGCCGCCGGCACCGTCGCCCTCTCCGTAGGCCAGCGCTCCCGCGAGTTCGCCCTGCTGCGGGCCATCGGCGCCACCCCGCGCCAGCTGCGCCGCTCGATCGCCACCGAGTCCCTGCTGCTCGCCCCGCTCGCCGGCGCCCTCGGCTGCCTGCCCGGCCTCGCCCTCGCCCACTGGTGGTTCGGAGAACTCCAGGAGAGGGGCGCGATCGCCGACGGCATCGGGCTCGACACCGGCCCGCTGCCGTTCCTCGCGGCCGTCGCCGCGGTCGTCCTCACCGCGCTGCTCGCCGGTCTGACCGCCGCCCGCCGACCCTCCCGCATCGCGCCCGGCAGCGCGCTCGCCGAGGCGCAGACCGAACGCTCCGGCGCCGGACGCGTCCGTACCGTGTTCGGCCTGGTGGCCGTGGCCGGCGGTCTGGCCCTCAGCGGGGTCGCCACCACCCAGTCCGGCATGGACGCCGCCAACGCGGCCCTCGGCGTCGTCATGCTGTTCATGCTGGCCGTCGCCCTGCTCGGCCCGTGGATCGCCCGGATCTGCGCCACCCTGCTCGGCCTGCCGCTGGGCCGCTCCGGTGCCTCCGGCCACCTCGCCGCCGCCAACTCCCGTACGAACGCCCGCCGGCTCGCCTCCGCCCTCACCCCCATCGTGCTCGCCCTGGCCTTCACCTCCACCCTGGTCTTCCTCCAGACCAGCACCGAGCGGGCCACGCGGCACCAGCAGCGCGACGGCGTCGTCGCCGACCACGTCGTCACCGCTCCGGCCGGACCGCTGCCCGATGGCACCGCCCGCCGCGCCGCCCGCGTCCCCGGCGTCACCGCCGCCGTGACCGTGCAGCGCACCGGCGTCCTCGTCCCCGACGACACCATGGGCTTCTTCCCCGTCGCCGCGCAGGGAGTCTCGGCCGACCCCACCCCGGTGCTCGACCTCGACGTCCGCACCGGCTCGCTCGCCGACCTCGGCCCCGGCACCGTCGCCCTCGACGCGAACCTCGCCGACACGGCCGGCGTCCGTACCGGCGAACGCTTCGCCCTGCGGCTGCCCGACGGCACCCGGGCCACTCCGCGGGTCGTCGCCACCTACGGCCGCGGCCTCGGCCTGTCCGAGGTCACCCTGCCCGCCGCCGACCTGGCCGGGCACGTCTCCAGCCCGTACGCCGACGAACTGCTGGTCCGCGGCGGCCGCGCCGCCGACCTCGCCGCCCTCGGGAAGGTCACCGTCACCGACGCCGCCGGCCGGGCCGCCGCGCGCGACCGGGACCGGGAGCTCAACGCCTGGGCCAACACCACGATGGCCGCCGTCCTCGGCGGATTCGCGGCCATCGCCGCCGCGAACACCCTGGTGATGACCGTCCTCGACCGCCGCCGCGAACTGCACACCCTCCGCCTCGTCGGCACCACCCGCCGCCAGGTGCTGCGCATGATCCGCTGGGAGTCCCTGCTCGTCACCCTCGCGGGCACCGCCCTGGGCAGCCTGATCGCCCTGGCCACACTCGTCCCCATGACCCGCGCCCTGACGGGGGAGGGGCCGTACATCCCGCCGCTCGTCTACGGCTCGTTCGCCGCCGCGATCGTCGCCCTCGGCCTCGCCGCGACCGCCCTCCCGGCCCGGGCGGCACTGCGCGCGCCCCGTCCGTAGCCTGGCCCGCATGACCACAGCCCCGGGCCCGGGCCCGTACCTCACCCTCGCCGAGACAGAAGCGCTCGCCGTCGCCGCGCACGCCGGACAGACCGACAAGGCGGGCCGGCCCTACGCGGAGCATCTGCGGGCCGTCGCCGAGGGGGTACGCGCGCGGGGCGGGAGTACGGAGCAGATCGCGGCCGGGTGGCTGCACGACTCCGTCGAGGACGACGCCCTGTCCGAGGCAGGGCTCGCGGCGGCCGCGCTGCCCGAGCCCGTCAAGGCGATGGTCCTGGCCCTCACCAAGCGGCCCGGCGAGGAACCGGAGGCGTACGCCCGGCGGATCCTCGCCACCCCGGGCGCCCTGCTCGTGAAGGAGGCCGACCTGGCGCACAACGCCGACCCGGCCCGCCTCGCCGTCCTCGACCCGGCGACCCGGGACCGGCTCACGGCCAAATACGCCCGGATGCGGGCCCTGTTGGGGCTCTGCGGGCCCTTGCGCACCGACGGGAACGTGACATGAATGGCGACGAGACAGGCGACATGAAATACGTCACGTTGGCCTGATTTCCCTCCCGACGATTCGTCACCCATCGGGTGTGGGCAGACAGTTGATGGCACGATGGATGCGACGGGGGGCCTGTGTGACGGGCGCTCCCGGCGGTAACGCGGGACCGACCGAAGGTGTGATCAGTAATGGCCGTTTCACTGTCCGTGGTGCTGCTGCTGGCGATCATCCTGGTGGTCCTGATCCGCGGCAAGAGCCTCAAACCGGGCCCTGCCCTCGTCGCCGTGCTCTTCGGCTTCTTCCTCGCCTTCACCGGCATGTCCGACGACATCCAGCGCTTCCTGAACTCGATATCGGCCTCGATCAGCGCCATCAAGTTCTGAGCGGCGGCGGGCCGGCGCCCGCGACGTGGAGAGGGAGGCCCGGGCCGCGGCGACGCGCACGGCCCGGCGCGTGACCCCGCACTCCGGCAACTCCGCGTCCCCGCACCCGTGTACGCGCATACGGCGAAGGCCCCGCGGACCATGTCCACGGGGCCTTCGGCCGATCAGAGCGGGCGACGGGAATCGAACCCGCGTAGCTAGTTTGGAAGACTAGGGCTCTACCATTGAGCTACGCCCGCAAGTACAACGGTGTGCCGCCGGCTGGGCCGCGGCACGGACGCCATCGTAGCGGGTTCCGGAGGGTCCCCGCACACGCCTCGAAAAGTGAGGACGTCGCACCGTTCTCGTCCATGTACCCTACGTGTCGCACCGACGGGGTGTGGCGCAGCTTGGTAGCGCGTCCGCTTTGGGAGCGGAAGGCCGTGGGTTCAAATCCCGCCACCCCGACCAGCCAAGATCACATTGTGGGGCGCCCGTCGCTTGCGGTTACTATGCAAGCTGCGTGCCCGTGTGTCTCTCTGGACCGGGCCGATCGGCCGGAACCACCTCGGTGGGACCGCCGGAAACCAGGAATCAGCCACCAAGGAGACCGAACCGTGAAGAGCGCCGTGGAGACCCTGAACCCGACCCGGGTTCGGCTCACTGTCGAGGTGCCCTTCGAGGAGCTCAAGGACAGCCTCGACGCGGCGTACAAGAAGATCAACCAGCAGGTCACGGTCAAGGGCTTCCGCAAGGGCAAGATCCCCGCGCGTGTCATCGACCAGCGGTTCGGCCGCGGCGCCGTGCTGGAGGAGGCCGTCAACGACGCGCTTCCGAAGTACTACACCGAGGCGGTCAACGAGGCCGAGGTGAACCCGCTCGGCCAGCCCGAGATCGACATCACGGAGCTGAAGGACGGCGAGCTGCTGGCCTTCACCGCCGAGGTCGACATCCGCCCGACCATCGAGATCCCGGACTACTCCGGCATCGAGGTCGAGGTCGACGCCATCGAGGTCACCGACGAGGACATCGAGAAGTCGGTCGAGCAGCTGCGCGACCGCTTCGCGTCCACCAACCCGGTCGAGCGCGCCGCGGTCGAGGGTGACGTCGTCACCATCGACCTCGAGGCGAAGGTCGACGGCGAGGTTCTGGCCGACGGTGTCGCCGACGGTGTCTCGTACACCATCGGCTCGGGCGAGCTGCTCGAAGGCATCGACGAGGCCGTGACCGGCCTGGAGGCCGGTGGCGAGGCCACCTTCACCTCGCAGCTGAAGGGCGGCTCCGCCGCGGGCAAGGACGCCGAGGTCACCGTCAAGGTCACCACCGTCGCCGCCCGTGAGCTGCCGGAGCTGGACGACGAGTTCGCGCAGATGGCGTCGGAGTTCGACACCCTCGACGAGCTCAAGGCCGACAGCCGCAAGCGCCTCGAGAACATGAAGCAGTTCGACCAGGCCACCCAGGCCCAGGAGCGCGTCCTGGAGAAGTTCCTGGAGCTGGCGGAGATCCCCGTCCCCGAGAAGCTGCTCGAGGAGGAGATCAACACCCGCAAGCACAACCTGGAGCACCACCAGCTCGGCCAGATGGGCCTCGACCTCGCGAAGTACCTGGAGTTCCAGGGCAAGACCGAGGAAGAGTTCGACGCCGAGACCAAGGAGCAGGCGGTCAAGGGCATCAAGACCCAGTTCCTGCTCGACGAGCTGGTCAACCAGGAGAAGCTGAACGTGGAGCAGGAGGAGCTCACCGAGCACCTCATGCGCCGCGCCGCCTCCTCCGGCATGTCCCCCGACCAGTTCGCCCAGGCCGTCGTCCAGGGCGGCCAGGTGCCGATGCTCGTCGGCGAGGTCGCCCGCGGCAAGGCCCTCGCGGTCGTCGTCGAGGCCGCCAAGGTCGTCGACACCAACGGCAACGTGGTCGACCTGTCCGACGAGGACGAGGACCAGGCCGCCGAGACCGTCGAGGCCGTCACCGGCGACGCCGAGGTCTCCGAGGACAAGTAAGGCTCCCCGGGCGGCCCGTCCGCCCGGCGAAGCCCGCTGAACCCGCGCCACGGGCCCGGACGCACTGTCGTGCGCCCGGGCCCGTGACGTACACCGGCCTTTCATGCGCGCGCCGCCTACCTTGCGCTCCGAGCGAACAGTTCGGGAACCGGGATGGCGCCCGCCTACCAGCGCGTTAGGGTCCATGAATACGGGGGCACTGCCCTCAGAACGAGACGCGAGACGGCACGGGGCCGTCGGAGACGAGCAGGTGGATACGTGACGAATCTGAAGCCTTACGCCGCGGGTGAGCCGTCCATCGGTGGTGGTCTCGGCGACCACGTCTACAACCGGCTTCTCGGCGAGCGGATCATCTTCCTCGGCCAGCAGGTCGACGACGAGATCGCGAACAAGATCACCGCGCAGATGCTCCTCCTGGCCGCCGACCCGGAGAAGGACATCTTCCTCTACATCAACAGCCCCGGTGGCTCGGTGACGGCCGGCATGGCGATCTACGACACCATGCAGTACATCCCCAACGACATCGTCACCATCGGCATGGGCATGGCGGCCTCGATGGGCCAGTTCCTGCTCACCGGCGGCTCCGCCGGCAAGCGCTTCGCGCTGCCGAACACCGACATCCTGATGCACCAGGGCTCCGCCGGCATCGGCGGCACCGCCTCGGACATCAAGATCCAGGCCGAGTACCTGCTCCGTACGAAGAAGCGCATGGCCGAGATCACCGCTCAGCACTCGGGCCAGACGGTCGAGGCGATCATCCGTGACGGTGACCGCGACCGCTGGTTCACCGCCGAGGAGGCCAAGGACTACGGCCTCATCGACGACATCATCACCCACGCCGCGGGTGTTCCGGGCGGCGGCGGCACGGGCGCCTGAGCCCGGGCGGCCCGTACCGAAGCCCCAGCCCACCGATCGCCCTCTGGATGGTGAACAGCCCCATGACCCCGAACTTCTCCGCGAGCGGCCTCTACACCGGCCCGCAGGTGGACAACCGTTACGTCGTCCCGCGCTTCGTCGAGCGCACCTCGCAGGGTGTGCGCGAGTACGACCCGTACGCGAAGCTCTTCGAGGAGCGCGTGATCTTCCTCGGCGTGCAGATCGACGACGCCTCCGCCAACGACGTCATGGCGCAGCTGCTGTGCCTGGAGTCGATGGACCCGGACCGGGACATCTCGATCTACATCAACAGCCCCGGTGGCTCGTTCACCGCGCTGACCGCCATCTACGACACGATGCAGTTCGTCAAGCCGGACATCCAGACGGTCTGCATGGGCCAGGCGGCCTCCGCCGCGGCCGTGCTGCTCGCCGCCGGCACCCCCGGCAAGCGGATGGCCCTGCCGAACGCCCGTGTCCTGATCCACCAGCCCTCCGGTGGCACCGGCCGCGAGCAGCTCTCCGACCTGGAGATCGCGGCCAACGAGATCCTGCGGATGCGCAGCCAGCTCGAGGAGATGCTGGCCAAGCACTCCTCGACGCCGATCGAGAAGATCCGCGACGACATCGAGCGCGACAAGATCCTGACCGCCGAGGACGCCCTCGCGTACGGTCTGATCGACCAGATCGTCTCGACCCGCAAGAGCACGGCCGCCGCGGCAGTCTGACGCCCGACCTTCCCTTGACGCGGTGAACGGGGGCATTCCGGAACACGGCATGGCCGGATTCCGCCCCTGTCAACCGCGTCAAGGGGGGCCCGGGTGAAGGGCCCGGCAAGGTACCGTCGAATATGAGGCACCAGGAGTCGCTGAACCAAGCGCTCCCAGGCGAAGGGGAAGCACCTCGTGGCACGCATCGGTGATGGCGGCGATCTGCTCAAGTGCTCGTTCTGCGGTAAGAGCCAGAAGCAGGTGAAGAAGCTCATCGCGGGGCCCGGTGTGTACATCTGCGACGAGTGCATCGACCTCTGCAACGAGATCATCGAGGAAGAACTCGCGGAGACGAGCGAGGTGCGCTGGGAGGAACTCCCCAAGCCCCGCGAGATCTACGAGTTCCTCGAGGGGTACGTCGTCGGGCAGGAGCCCGCGAAGAAGGCCCTCTCGGTCGCGGTCTACAACCACTACAAGCGCGTCCAGGCCGGCGAGAACGGCGGCGCGCAGGGCCGGGACGACGCCATCGAACTGGCGAAGTCCAACATCCTGCTGCTCGGCCCGACCGGCTCCGGCAAGACGCTGCTCGCGCAGACCCTGGCCCGGATGCTCAACGTGCCGTTCGCCATCGCCGACGCCACCG